>NZ_JBRIIJ010000002.1:0-1461691 GCF_056934385.1 Haloarcula sp. H-hyl2
AGATGCTGCTTCGGTGATCGAATCACCGGCGTAGAGGTTCTTAATAAGGCATAATCGCCGAACTACGCGTGTTTCTTCGTTTGATTGAGCTTCGTCGATCGCGGCGTCAAGCTCTGATTCATCCAGATGTTTTCTCACCTCTTTCGACGGGCCAGGCATTATTGACCCAACTCACTGTGACAATACAAAAGTTTCGGCAGTCACTAAAGGGCGCGCTCGCTGGACACTCCACCTCCTCGCAGACACCCTTGTCACTCTCGATGAGATCGATGTCGAGTCGATCTCACATGAGACCGTTCGACAGATTCTCAAAAAACGAACTGCAGCCTCACCGATCCACCCAGTGGGTGATTCCCCCCGGCCAAAACGCCAAGTTCGTCTGCCGGATGGAGGATATTCTCGCCCTCTACCACGAACCGTATGATGAGGATCGGCCGGTCGTCTGCTTCGACGAAACCAACAAACAACTTCTCACCCACGTCCGCGACCCGCTCCCGGCGAAACCGGGAGCGGTCGCTCGCACTGACTACACGTACCGAAGAGGCGGAACGCACAACCTCTTCGTGATCAGTGAACCACTGGTCGGCTGGCGTCACATCGATGTGACCAAGAAACGAACCAAGGTCGAGTTCGTCGAGCAGATGCGCCAACTCGTCGATGTGCACTACCCGGATGCAGATCGTATCCGGGTGGTGCTCGACAACTTCAGCACTCACACCGAGTACGCCTTCTACGAGTTTCTCCCGCCAAAGGAGGCTCGGCGGTTGCTTGCGAAGCTAGAGTTTCACTTCACACCACCGCACGGAAGTTGGCTCAATATGGCAGAAATCGAGCTCAGCGCACTCGCGTCTCAGTGTCTCGACCGCCGGATTCCCGACGCAGCGACGCTCCGTGCGGAGGTCGCTGCGTGGGAACGGAGCCGGAACGAAGCGGATATCTCTATCGACTGGCAGTTCACAACCGACGATGCCCGCATCAAACTTCGCAGGCTCTATCCCGTCTCAAGTGACGCTTGAAGCACCACTAGACAGTGCCCCACTTATAGATGTTTCAATTTGCGTTAGTACTGTGTTCTGGGGTCGTCTTCCGCATACCAACATCCTATAAGGGAAAGATTGTAAGTGTCGCGCGCAAATTAAAGATAGGGTTAAAGCGAACGACAATACTCAGTTACACTGATAGAGCGATGGTACCGACTATCTGTTTTATCTGTCTCCGCACGTACGGATATTTCAACCCGAGCATTACCTTTCAGGGTGGTGGTGCGGAACGACAAATCTATCTCCTTAGTCGAGCGCTCGCGGACGAGTTCGATGTCCACGTAATCGTTGGCGACTATGGCCAAGAGAAGCGAGAGCAACGTGAAGGAGTCACGATACACCGTGCGTATCCGCTCCACGACCGCCAGAATCCCCTCCAGCCGATAAAACATCTGGCGATACTCGGCTTGGCGATGAGACGAGCCAACGCTGATGTATACATCCACCGGGGGTTTCTCCGCGCGGCCGGTCTGAGCTACCTGTTAGCCCGGGGGCTTCGAACTCGATGGGCCTTCAACATCGCAAACGATTCTCACATCTCGAAGGATCCAGCAGCGCTTCCAGCCCCTCTTCGCCGGCTACACCACTGTGCGATGTCGGACGCGGATGGAATCATTGCTCAGACACCCCATCAGAAACGCGGGCTCAAGGACCAATACAGCGTCGATGCGACGGTCGTCTCAAACGGATACCCGCCAGCCGACGGCACTCCCCGGTTCAGCCGGCGCGAGCGCTTTCTCTGGGTCGGAAGACTCGCCGAGGGGCAGAAGCGTCCACATCTACTGTTAGATATCGCGAAACGGATTCCCTCAGAATCGTTCGCAATAGCTGGCCCTGCTGACCAGCACGGGCAGTATGCTCAAGCAGTCATAGATAGGGCTGATTCGCTACCAAATGTCGAGTACTTGGGTCTGCTCAACCCCGACGAGATACACGAGGAATATCGCCGCGCAATAGCTCTCATCAATACATCTACGCACGAAGGATTTCCGAACACGTTTCTTGAAGCATGGCGTCAGGGTACTCCCGTCATCAGTCTCGACGTGGACCCAGATCGGTTTCTCGAAACGGAAGATCAGAGAATCACTGCAACAGATGATATCAGAGCTACCGTCCAAAGATGTCGAACCCTCGCTGAAGACGAAAATCACTGGACCGAAGTGTCCAAACTCAGTTTGACCGCGTTCGAATCGAAGTACACAATTACCGCCGTGTCGAACAAGTATGCATCTGCCATCGAATCAATACTTAATTGAGGGGAACGTCTTCAACCGCAAATTTGGACTGTTCGACTGGATCACAACGATCGAATCATCGTTTCATACTGCTTTCCAACAGTCGACATTCGGTACTTCTTTTCGAAGGTCATCCGACCAGATTGCCCCAGCTGGCGTCGTACTGTTTCGGACTCCGCAACTCGACGGGCTAGTGAACAGAGCACGGATAAATCCCCACTTGCATAACACCGGTTGTCGGGTTCGGAAAGGAATCGATTCGGGTCAACAGACAGTCCTAAGACAGGCGTTTCGTACCGCCACGCCTCTAAAAAAGTATTCGGGAACCCCTCTACCAGTGACGTGTTTACAAGCGCAAGCGAATTTCGATAGTATTCATGAACCTCGTCCGGATTAACCGATCCGAGGTAGTCAACGTTGTTGAGTTTCTTGGCTCGGTCCAGTAAACGGTCGGTATAGCCGGAATCCTCTTTGGGTCCTGCAAAGAGGAATGAATATTCTGGCATTTTTTCGGCGATATCAAGGTATAGATGTGGACGTTTGTTCTCTCGGGTGAGCCGGCCTATCCATAAGAAATACTCCCTAGTGGCGTGGGGAAGCGTATTCTCGACAGGTGAATATCCGTTTGGGATCGTCTTTGAACTCTGCCCGTGCAGAAGCTTTAGAGTAGTCTGCTGATAGTCAGTTTGTGATACAATTTTGTCAGGAACAGCTAATGCGCGACGGAACAGAGAAGCCGTAATTGGACTATATATAACCGACGGCGTCTCGATAAACTGATCCGAGACGACGTGATAAACCAGCATCGAATTTTCGATTCGGATAACAGGAGAAAAAGTTAGCAATTTTTTCGGTCCGCCTTCAATGATGTATACGTCAGCGTCAGCGTTGCGGACTGCGCACCAGAATCTTTTCAGATTCGATGCCTGTTCAACGGGCGAGCTCTGTGGTGAAGGTGCGTAAGACCGGTGTAGAGTTACATTTTCTTGCTGTTTTCGTTTTTGCTGCCCGTAGTCGCCCACAATAAAGTGCATGTCGAAACTATCTGCAAGGTGCTTACTTAGCAGATAGAACTGGCGGGATCCAAATGCATCATCGCCCGAGAAATACCCATATGCGGAATGAGAGATAAAACAGACACGCTTTGTCATCTACCGGATACAGTAGTTTGTTGTATATAAGGGTGTTTGGCTGCAAGCGTAGCTGTTCCGGATGATTGACGATAGTGGGGGGAAAACATTGGAGTACGCATGTGTGGAATCGGAGGTAAGGTATCTTTTAACGCACGTCCCGACGTGGCAGTCGCTGAGCGAATGGCCGCTCGGATGACCCACCGCGGACCCGACGACTCGGGTGTCTACGCAAATGGTCCGGCCGTCCTGTCTCACCGACGCCTCTCAATTATTGATCCTTCACCAGCCGGTCAACAGCCGATGGCAAACTCCGACGGAACCGTCCATATCGTTTTCAACGGAGAGATATATAATTATCAAGAGCTGCGCAACCAAGTTGACCATTACCGATTCAATTCTGAGACGGATACTGAGGTCCTGCTGCATCTCTATGAAGAGTATGGCACAGATTGTCTTCAGTACCTCCGCGGGATGTTCGCGTTCGGTATCTGGGACGAAAATCGCGAGCGTCTTTTTCTGGCACGCGATCGGCTGGGACAGAAGCCGCTGTTCCTTCATGAGGGCAACGAAAGTGTTGTGTTCGGTTCGACGATCAAAGCAATCGCAGCCGACGAGAACGTCTCAATGGGACCGGACTACGATGCGCTTCAGTCGTTCCTCACCTACCAGTACGTCCCCCACCCACTAACTGGATTTCAGGACGTAGAGCGCCTTGAACCGGGCGAGTACGCCGTCGTCGACAGAAACGGAATCCACCGCAACCACTACTGGTCAGTGTCGTTCCGAAACAAGCGTTCTTCCTCAATGGCCCAAACGGCGGGGGCCCTCCGGACAAAACTCGAGGAGGCCACACGACTCCGAATGCGTAGCGACGTCCCTCTGGGCGTGTTTCTATCGGGCGGGCTCGATTCTTCTATCTTAACCGCGTTGCTCGCGGAAATGAGTGACGACACAGTAAGCACATACTCCGTCGGCTTCGAGGAGGCCGCGTACGACGAACTGGGCCACGCCAAAACTGTGGCCGAAATGTACGACACGGACCACCACGAGTATACCGTGACGCCGGATGCTGCCGAGGTTTTGCCGAAGCTAGTTACCGAATATGAGATGCCGTTCGGCGATCCGTCTGCACTGCCGACCTACTACATCTCCGAGGTAGCAAGCGACGAGGTGAAGGTCGTTCTCGGTGGTGATGCCGGTGATGAGAACTTCGCTGGTTACGACCGCTACTGGTGGGACCAAGTCGCGAGCGAACTCGAACGACTGCCAGAAGTGCTCAGGCGAGCCGGCGTCGCCGCATTCTCAATCGCGCCCGAATCGGTTCGCGATCATTCAGCAGTTCGGTATCCTCGGGAAGCCCTCGTGACAGCAGGACTGGACCCTGTCGAGCGGTACGCAATGTTTATTTGCCACGCTGTTGGCGAGGATTTAACATCAGTTTGGGACAGGACTGGTGAGGATACCCTCGCCCCACTCCGTGCAGCCTTTGAGACGACCGATGGGCCGACCCGACTCGATCAGCTACTGCAGGTCGACATAACCACGTATCTACCGGACGCCCTCTTAGTCAAGGTTGACAGAGCGAGCATGGCCCACTCCCTCGAAGTTCGATCACCGTTCCTGGATCACGAACTCGTTGAGTTCGCCGCGACCATACCTGCGAGCCAGAAGCGACAGCGGTCGAACGGCAAGCGCGTTCTGAAGCGCGCCTTCGCAGAGACACTGCCAGAGTCGATACTATCGCGCGAAAAATCAGGATTCAGTGTCCCCATCAACGAGTGGTTCCGGGGGGAACTGCGGTCATTCGCCAGAATCCGACTGAATCGACTCGGCCGACGTGAACGGTTCGCCGACTCAGGCATTGATCGCCTCTGGCAGGAACATCTCGACGGGACAGACCATGGATTCCGACTGTGGGACCTGGTCGTGCTTGAGGAGTGGTTCGAACAGTGGATCGATTAGTTATCGTGTGATGAACTCCGCGAGAGCGACGACAACGGTCCAGAAACATCAATACGAAAGAGGTGGAGATCAACGTACTGTAGCACGATCCTCATCGAAGAGCGTTGAGAAGGATGCTATTCATTCACACAGTCGTTCGTCGTACAGTCTCTGGAAGTTTTCGACCATCACATCAATCTCGAACTCCGCGGCCGCACGTTCGTGGGCAGCCACGCCGTGCTCAGTTGCCAATTCGTCATCTGTGATATACTTCGAGATAGCTTCCGACAGGGCAGTAACATCCTCGGCTGGAACGTGGGTTCCGTGAACCCCGTCTTCAACCAGTTCCGAACAGCCGGCTACAGGAGTAGTTACAATTGGCAACTCGGCGCACATTGCTTCCAGAAGCGCACCCGGGAGTCCTTCGAAGTGGGAAGGGAACGCAAACACATTGAACAGCGCCAAGAGCGACGGGACATCTTCACGCTGGCCCAGAAGGTGTATTGAGTCGGTACAACCCAGTTGGTTGATCTGCCAGCGGAGACGGTTGTAGACCGGACCATGACCGACAACCACGAGCTGGGCCTCTTCATGATCTGCCCTTACCGACGGCCAGGCAGCCACCAAATCGTGGTGGCCCTTCCTACGGATGAGCCGTCCGACCGTACCGACGACCGGACCCGGGGGGATTCCCAGACTCTCGCGGTAGCCCTCCGGCACATCGCGGTTGTAGTGGTCGACGTCACGCCCGTTGTGGACGACAGACACTGCTTCAGGTGGTGCGCCTCGGTCAATAACCCACTCGGCGCCAGCCCGGGAATTGGAGACGATGGCGTCGGATAGCCTCATGGTCGCGCGGTCGATCAGGGCTCGATGGTACGGGCGGTCGTCAGGGACAGCACGTACGCCCGTGATTACTGTCGTTTCTGGGCTAGCAATGCCAGCCAACCGGGACAGCGTATTGTCGAAGTAGAGGAATGACTGGAGAAGCGGTGGCCGCTGGCGACGGAGCGCGCGGGTGAACCGCAATGGAGCGCGGAAATCAACCTTCGAAGTTGCACCTAGCGAGCGGACTGGGATGTCTGGCGGCACGTCATCCGCGAGCGGCCCTGGCTCTGTGATAGTCCAGATTGTCGGCTCGAACCGATCGTCCAAACCCGACACGAGGTCAACTAGCGTCCGCTCGGCTCCTCCAACTGCAAGTGTTCCAATCAAGTACCACACTGGTACTGGTTGACTCTTGCTCGTTCGCGGATCACCGTGGCCTCCAGAAGGCACACTGTCGAGTGCGTTGGGGTCCGGATTAGGTCTGTCGCTCCCCGCAGCTATTTGAGTGGACATCATATATCTTCAACCTGTGTTGTTGGCACTCGTCGTGACGCTCGTCGTTCTCGTTGCAGTCTTCTATCTGTTCGATGACTGGATTTATACCATCACCGCCGGAATCGCATTCCTACTTCACATCGTCGCCGCCGTCGCCGCCCTCGAAGTATTCCCTTACCAGTGGGATATCGACCTCTATCACCAGACAGCTCTCGAATTGCTCGCTGGACAGCCCACCGGCGAGACGCTATCGACGGTCGCGTTCGGCTGGGTCGTCGCCGGTCTGTATACAGTATTCGGCGTCGACGTCCGTGTCACCGCAGTATTCAACAGTCTGCTCGCGGTCGTCCTCGTCCTCCCGCTGGCGATGCTTGCCCGTCGACTCTACCCTGATCTCGATGAAACCGACGGTCTTCGGACAGTCGCGCTGTTTCTCCCCCTGTCGTTTCTGTTCACGAGCATCCCGATGCGGGATACGCTCGCCCTAGCGTTGTTCGTCGGGACGCTGGCGGCCGCAGCGACCGCACTGACGCGGCGTCGACTCGCGGCGCTGCCTGCTGTGGTTGGACTCGTCACACTCGGACTGTTTCGGGTTGAACTGGCTGGGCTAATTCTGACCGGGGGTTGTCTGGCCGTCGCCGTCGCCATAGTCGAGTGGCGACTGAAACGGTCCGTTCGGATATCTGAATTATTTCTGGGCGTCGGTCTCACCGGCCTTATCGGGCTCGTTCCGTTCTCGATGCGATACAGTATCACGACACTCAACACGCAGTTGTCGATACGCGGCGTCGGCGGCGCGGTCTACTTTCCACAATTTCGCTATGGCTCCTGGTTAGATGTCATATTTGCGGCCCCGGTGCGGGGTATATATTTTCAGTTCGCACCCTTTCCCCTCCACGTGAACGGACTGTTCGATTTCGCGGCAGCACTGGTACTCCCGCTGCTCATTGTGCTTGTCATCGCCGCGGGCCGCTCGCTCGCCGCCAGAGAGTGGCGAACCCCGGTCGGTGCAATGCTGGGATTGGTGTATGTCGGTGGCGTCCTAGGCTACGGCCTGGTCGATACTAACTTCGGGACGACTGTCCGCCACCGTGTCCCGTTCGTCTTTGTCCTGCTCGTGTTCGCTGCGCCGGTCGTCTCACGATGGTGGGCTGCCCTGCTCGGTTGGCTTCGTGTAACGCCAGGTGACAGCGGTGACCACCGCGGCGACCAGCAGGAAACTCCCGAACGCGACGGCCTCGACGGGGCGTGACCACAGGATGGCGATTATACTCAGTACGAACCACGCGCCACAGCCGAGTATCAGCGATAGGTCGAGGCGGTTCACTCGTGTCCTCCCGCAATCTCTTCGAGAGCAGCCGTCGTCCGTTCGACTGTATCAGTCCAGTCGTACTGACCGGCAACAGTCTCGGTTGGCGAGTACGAATCGCGGGCATCCAAGACGGTTGCCAACGCTACGGCGAACCCTCGTACATCACCAACTGGAACGGTCTCACCTCCCTCAGGGTTAATGATAGGTGCGACTTGTTCGAGATCACTCACTACGACCGGCGTCCCCGATGCCATCGCCTCCAAGACCGTCCGGGGGAGTCCTTCTGCGCGACTCGGCAACACCAGCACGTCGCCAGCGCGATACACTGCAGGCATCACGTCGTACGGAAGATGACCGAGAAATGAAACTGAATTATCAAGACCGCATTGACGTGCTTCTGCTTCGAGATCGTCACGCAACGGTCCCTCACCACAGATGTTCAATACTGCGTCAGGGAACCGGTCACGGAGCTGGTTAAATGCTGCAAGCGCGTCGCCGGGTCGCTTGCCTTCGACCAACCGGCCGACAAATAGTACGGCCGGATCACCGCGTATCGCGTCGTGAGCAGATCCACCTGGAGTGAACCGATCAGTGTCGATCCCATTGTGGATGACCGCAATATCCGTCGAAATTCCACGCTCGCGAAGCCGATTACGGTCCTCCTCGGTGTAGCAGAAGACGACATCAGCCGAATCGAACGTCCACCGACCCAGTGTCCGTAGATACATGTCAAACAACCATTCGGGCGCAGTCTGGGAGTACAGACCGTGGTTAGTGATCGCCAGCGGTGTAGAACCGAGACGTCGGCCGAGCGCGGCAAGATTAGTTGAAAAGTACAAGTGAGAATGGGCGTGTATGACATCGAATTCGTCAGCGTTGGCGAGGAAAGACGCCACGTCAGATGATACCGCATTTCCGAGGGGCTGAGCGATCGATGGATAGCGTACGACAGTGTACCCATCACGCTGTTCAACGTGTGGCTGTTCGGTATCCGTTCCGACCGTCAGGACGGTCACGTCATGGCCCATCTTTGCCTGATCACGGCTCATCGCATGGATGTGGTAGGACCCACCACCAACGACATCGGGATATACTTTCTGTGCAACTCGAAGAATTCGCATTTATAAGTTCATTCCCGGATCCCTATATTGTATATCGATTGTCCGCCACTCAAGCACCCGAGTTTCGTACCGAGCGGGATATCCAAAGGTATCTGCCCACTCACTGCCGGGAGATTGTTGGGAGATATACTAAAGCCGCCCGGTCCAAGCAGTCCGAATTGATAACAGCGGCTTACCGAACAAGCGTGGGCCGGATCCAAGGAGGGACACGGGTCGTTCTCATCGGCGATAGCAGGCCCGATGGACTTATTCCCCGGCATAAACCATGACCTACTAATGACCGGTGGCTGGCGGTACCGACTCGCCGGCGGGCTGGGGGCGGTGACACTCACCGTCCTGTCAATCGCGGTCGCGTACCAGCCACTGGTACAGGACCTCATCGTCCTTGTCCCGGTCGTCGGCAATCTCCCGATCCGGTCGGCGACACCCCAGGAGTTCGCGTTCGAGGCGCTGACGACAGCGACCGTCGTCGCCATCGCGTTCGCGCCGCTGTACAAGCCACAACCGCGTCGACTGCTCGACACCTGGCTGTTCGCGGTTCGTCGGACGGCCATCGCCGTGCTCGCGCTCGCGACGGTCGGGTACTTCGACTACACGTACAAACTCCCCAGGTTGACCCTCATCACGGCCGGAGCGGTCCTCGCAGCGACGCTGCCAGCGTACTTCGTCGCGATCCGCCGTCGCCCCGCCGATGGCGAAGAACGGACGGTGATCGTCGGGAACGCCGCGGAGCGGATCCCGAGGATCAACCGTGCAGCGGACGCGAACGTCGTCGGATACGTCGCTCCACAGGCCGTCGGGGACAGCGAGATCGGTATGACCGATGGTGGTCACGTGACTTCAGTCGACATCCCACGCCTCGGCGGGCTCTCGCGACTCGAAGAGGTGTTGCTCTCACACAACGCCGATACGGCGGTCCTCTCGTTCGCCGGCGAGGACCGCTCGGAGTTGTTCGGCGCACTCACGACCTGCCACGAGAACGGCGTCCAGGCACAGATCCACAGCGATTACGCCGACCCCGTCCTGACTCGCGAGGTGGGGAGCGAGCCGCTCGTCGAGGTCGATCTGGAACCCTGGGACCCACAAGATCAGGTCCTCAAGCGATTGTTCGATATCATTTTTTCGGCCGTCGGACTCACCGTCCTGACCCCGGTCATCGCCGTCATCGCCACTGCGATCAAACTCGAAGACAGCGGCCCGGTCCTCTACTGGCAGGACCGAACGGCGGCATTCGGCGAGACCTTCACCATCGCGAAGTTCCGCAGTATGGTCCCGGACGCCGAAAGCGAGTCCGGCGCGACCATCTCGGTAGAGGACGAAGGTGGGACCGATCCCCGCGTCACTCGTGTCGGGAAGGTACTGCGGACGAGCCATCTCGACGAGATCCCTCAGCTCTGGTCGGTGCTCCGTGGCGACATGAGCGTCGTCGGCCCTCGCCCGGAACGACCCTCGCTCGACGCCGACATGGAGTCGACGGTCGAGGAGTGGCCCAACCGGTGGTTCGTCCGGCCTGGCCTGACGGGGCTCGCCCAGATCAACGGCGTCACTGGGGCCGATCCGGAACGGAAACTCCAGTACGATATCGAGTACATCCGACGGCAATCGCTGGCCTTCGACGGGAAGATCGTCATCCGGCAACTGTATCAGGTGTTCGTCGATGTCGTAGGCCTCCTCCGGTCTGATACCGCAAGCGGAGAGGATCGGATGGACTCCGGCACCTCGGAGCGGTAGCGCTACATCATTCAAACGCCGCTTGGACCGCGTCGGCGACGGTTCGCTCGGCCACCCAGCCCAACCGGTTCCGAGCGGCGCTCGTGTCGACAGTGAACGACTCGACGAGCGTCTCGTCGTCCGCGCGCGGGTTTTCGACAAACGTGACGGGGACGTCGACTCCCAACTGTTCGGCAGCGCTTCCCTGGACGAGTTCGGCAACACCCTCCACGCTTGGGTCCTCGCCGCTCGCCAATTCGAACTTCTCGACGCCGGTCGCGCCATCGGCACGCTGTGCGAGCAGTCGCTCGGTACTCCGGACGTACGCTCTGGCGACGTCCGTGACGTGGACGAAGTTCCGCGACTGGCTGCCGGGTTCGTAGACGGTCAGAGGCTCTCCTGCCCGCGCTCTGTCGACGAAGAAGTTGATGACCGTCCCCTTCGAGACCGTGGTTCCGTCGACCTCGTGGCGCCCGTAGACGTTCGAGATCATGTACTGGTGGGCCGGGAACGCACCGGCGGCGAACTCGTCGATGGCGCGTTCGCTCAGCAATTTGGTCCGGCCATACCAGTTCACGGGGTCCCGTGGATGGTCGACGGTGATCGGGAACTGTTCGGGGTCGCCGACGACGGCCATCGAGAACGGGAAGACGAGTGCTGCACCCGTCTGCCGGCAGAACCAGGCAACGTTGTTCGTCCCTCCGACGTTGACCTCGTAAGCCAGATCAGCGTTCTCGTCGCAATCGTCGACACCCGAGATAGCGGCCAGGTGGAGGACGACATCGGCGCCCGAGAGTGCCGTCTCGAGCCGTCGTCGGTCGCGGATGTCGACGTGGTCGATCGCGACATCGCCGACCGAGTCGAGTGTCCCCTCGTAGAAGTTGTCGATGGCGATGATCTCCCAGTCGGGGTGCTGTGACTGGAGTTCGACGAGGATGCGACTCCCGATGTAGCCGGCGGCCCCTGTCACTGCGATCTGGGGCGTATCAGTGCGGACCATCGGTGAACCTCCCTGCGATATCCAGGATCCCCTCTCTGAGTGTCCATTGTGGACGGTATCCGGTCGATCCCAACCTGTCGAACTCGACGTGGTAGGACGGCCCCGGGTGTTCGTCTTCGAGATACGTGATGTCGACCGTACCGACCGCCTCGTCGACGATCTCGGCGATCTTCGAAATCCGGTAGTTCTCGTCCGTACTGCCGACGTTGTAGACGCGTTCGTCCCAGTCGTCGGGGGAAAGCGCCGCGTGCTTGTAGGCCCGAGCGGCGTCCGAGACGTGGATGAACGGCCGCCAGTTCGAGCCGTCGCCGTAGACGGTCAGCGTCCGGCCGGTCAGTGCCCGGAACACGAAGTAATTCACGACGAGGTTGAACCGGACGCCGGGGGAGTAGCCGAAGTTGGTCGCCATCCGCAGTGCGGTCCCGTCCATCCCGAACTCCGCGCAGTACTCCGCGAGCAACGTCTCCGAATCGAGTTTCGTCTCGGCGTAAGGGTTGATCGGGTCGGGGTCGACCGTCTCGTCGATGTGCGTGCTCGTCGCCCGCCCGTAGACGTTACACGAGGAGGCGAAGACCACGTTCTCGACGCCGAGTTTCCCGGCGGCGTTCAGAATGTTCTCGGTACCGTCGTAGTTCACTGCGACCGTCTCCGCGCGGCGGTCGTGAGTACTATCAGCGCCGGTGATCGCCGCGAGGTGGACGACGGTGTCGGTCCCACGCATCGCGCTCTCGACGTCACCGTACTCGCGGACGTCGCCGCGCCGGAAGGTGAGGCTGTCGTCGACGGCGCCCATCAGGACGCGGGGCGACCCCGACGTGAGACTGTCCAGGACGACTACGTCGCCGACGCGCTCGTCGGCCTGCAGGCGCGGGACCAGGTCGCTCCCGATGTACCCACAGCCGCCCGTGACCAGGACGTCAGTCGTCATTCGTCGTCGACGAGGACGCCGGGCAGGAACCGGTCTTCGTAGGACGCGATGGTGTCGTCGTAGCGGGTCAACGTCTCGAAGATGTCACGGACCCCCTCCTCGAAGGTCTGGTCCTGTCCGCCGATGAGGTCGGCGTACCGGTCGTTCTCGATCTCCATCTTGTGGGTCTCGTCCTCGTCACGCGGGTTCTCGAAGTGCTCGACGGCGACGTCGAGATCGAACTCACTACCCACATTGGCGATGGTTTCGGCGATCTCGACGATGCTGATCGCGCGGGTGACCTGGTTGTAGACGGTCAGTCCCTCTGGCCGGTCGTCGGGGTCTTCGAGTGCGACCTGTGCCAGCCCCTCGACGGCGTCCTCCAGCGAGATGAACGGCTTGCGCTGCTCGCCCTTGCCGTAGACGGTGACCGGGTAGCCCGCGACCGCCTGTGCACAGAAGCGATGCCCCACGGTCCCGAAGTAGTAATCGAAGTCGAACCGGGTCTTCAGCCGGTCGTCCTCGCGGGTCTCGGCGGTCTCGGTCCCATAGACGATGGCGGTGCGAACGTCCGAGATCGGAATGTCGAACTGCTTGTGTGCCAGTCGGAGGTTCGCCGCGTCGTGCGATTTCGTGAGGTGGTACCAGCTCCCGGCCATCGCCGGGAACGGGACGTCGTCGGCCTCCCCCTGGTTCTCCATCGTCGCGCCGCCTTCGGGGATGGGGAACTCCGGCGCGCCGTAGACGCCCGTCGTCGTCGTCTCGACGAAGTGCGTGTCGGTGAGGTCGTGTTCCTCCAGCCCCCACAGGAGGTTCCGCGTGGCCTGCATGTTGTTGTGCTGGGTGTAGTTGGCCCGCTCCCCGTTGATCTGGGAGTACGGCGCGGAGGGCTGAGCCGCAGCGTGGACGACGACGTCGGGTTCGTGGACCGCCAGTAGTTCGTCGACGAAGGACTTCTCGACGAGGTCGCCCTCGACAAAGGAGAGGTTCGAGAGCCCGTGAACCTCGCGCGCGGCGTCGAGACGCCGGTCGATGCTGGAAACGGGTGTCGCGCTCGTGGCGCCGACCTCCTCGACCCACTCACGGCGGGCGAAGTTGTCGACGAGGACGACTCGGTCGTCGGTCCGTGCAGCGATTCGGAGTGCCGTCGGCCACCCGAGATAGCCGTCGGCACCGGTTAGCAGGATCGACATCGGTGGTCTGCCCGAACCCACACCACTGCGCCATTTGTTTATGAACGTGCTACCCGGCGGTAGCCGTCTCCTACGGTATGTTTCCGGAAACAGCGGAACAGTTCGGCAGAATAGTGGCGGGACCGTCGGTCTATTCGACGGTCACGCTCTTGGCCAGGTTCCGTGGCTTGTCGATGGGCCGCCCGAGCAACGCGGCCGTGTGATACGACACTAGCTGGAGGTGGATGTTCGCCAGTACGGCCGCCGCCCGCGGGTGGGTCTCGGGTAGTTCCAGTACCTCGTCGGCGTAGCGAGCGGCGTCGTTCTGGCCGTCGGTCACCGCGACCACGGGGGCATCCCGCGCTTCGACCTCCTTGATGTTGCCGACCGTCTTCCGCGCGCGCTCGTCGTCGCCGGTGACGACCGCGAAGACGGGTGTCTGCTCGGTCACCAGCGCGAGCGGGCCGTGTTTGAGTTCGCCGGCCGCGAACCCTTCGGCGTGTTTGTAGGTGATCTCTTTCATCTTCAGGGCGCCCTCCAGCGCGACCGGGAACTGCTGGCCCCGGCCGATGAAGAAGTAGGCGGTGGCGTCCTGGTAGAGTTCGGCGACCGCCTCGGCCCGAGAGTCGTCGAGGATGGCCTGAACCTGACCGGGCAGGTCCCGCAACGCGGCGATGACCTCGCGGCTGTCGTCGGTCGAGGTCGTCCCGAGCGCGAGCAGGTTCAGCGCGGCCAGTTGGGAGGCGAAGGTCTTGCTCGCGGCGACGCCGATCTCGGGGCCGGCCCGGATGTACAGTGCGTGGTCGCACTCGCGGGCCGCGGTCGATCCGACGACGTTGGTGACGGCCAGCGTGCGCGCGCCACGCTTGCGGGCCTCCCGGAGTGCCGAGAGCGTGTCGGCCGTCTCGCCACTCTGGGTGACGCCGACGACGAGGGCATCGCCGATCGGCGGGACGCCGGTGGCGTACTCGCTGGCGAGGAAGGCCTGGGCCGGGATGCCCGCTTCCTGGAACAACTGTGCGCCGTACAGCGCGGCGTGATAGGAGGTCCCGCAGGCGACGAACTGGACGCCCGTCGGCGAGAGGTCGCCGAGGTCGCCGATGTCGACGGACGCGGTGAGTTCGTCGACTCGGCCGCGGAGACACTGCCGGAGCGCACGGGGTTGCTCGTGGATCTCCTTGAGCATGTAGTGGTCGTAGCCGCTCTTGCCGGTCTCCTCGGGGTCCCACTCGACGGTGTCGATCTTCTTGTCGACGACGGTCCCCTCACTGTCGGTGACCGTCCAGCCGTCGGCGTCGAGGCGGGCGAACTCGCCGTCGTCGAGGTAGACGACCTGGTCGGTGAAATCGCGGAACGCGGGGACATCGCTCGCGAGGAACGTCGCGTCCTCGGTGAGTCCCAGCACGAGCGGCGAGTCGTGGCGCGCAGCGAAGACCGTCTCCGTGCCCGCGACGACGACGGCGACGGCGAAGCTCCCGTCGAGTTGGCGGATCGCCGTCCTGACCGCAGCTTCCGGGTCGGCGCCGCCTTCGAGTTCCCGCTCGATGAGGTGGGGGATCACCTCGGTGTCAGTGTCGGAGGTGAACGTATGGCCGGCGGAGACGAGTTCGTCGCGGAGGTCCTGGTAGTTCTCGATGATGCCGTTGTGGACGACGGCGACCGAGCCGTGACAGTCCTGATGGGGGTGAGCGTTCGCGTCGGTCGGCGGTCCATGGGTGCTCCAGCGTGTGTGACCGACGCCGACAGCACCCGACAGCGAGACGCTCTCCAGGGTCGCTTCGAGTTCGTCGATATCGCCGGCGTTCTTGCAGATGCTGACCGGCTGGTCGGCGCTCGTCAGCGCGACCCCGGCGGAGTCGTAGCCGCGGTACTCCAGTTTCGAGAGGCCGTGGACGAGCGTGTCGAGCGTCTCGTCGCCGCGGCCGACACAGCCGATGATCCCACACATCAGCGCATCACCTCCACGCCGTCGCCGACGTTCTCGCCGACGGTCACGCCCGCGTGCAGCGTCGCATCGGTCCCGACGAGAGTGCCTGGCGCGATACTGACGTCGCCGTGCGCGTCGGTCCAGTCACCGATGACGGCACCGAGGCGCTGGTTCTCGAAGACGGTCGTCCCGACCTGCACGTCGGCCGATCCCCCGGGAGCGACGGTGTTGGCACGCAGGTCGACGTCCTGGCCGGTGACCGTGTCCACCAGCGTCGAACTCGGGCCGACGCGCGTGTCGGCGTCGAGCACCGACCGCTGGACGACCGCGTTGGCGCCGATCGTGACGTTGGCGCCGACGGCCGTGTCTGGACCGACGACCGCTCCGGGGCCGATCTCACAGTCCGGGCCAATCACGACCGGACCCCGCAGGACAGCCTCGTCGTGGACGTGGGCCTCTGCGTCCACCCAGACGTGTTCGTCGCGTGCGATCTCGATGACGCGACCACGGTTGAGAACCTCGCGGGCGACGGTCAGCAGGTCCCACGGGTACGTCGCGTCGACCCACATCCCGTCGACCTCGACCCCACGGACGCGCTCGTGGGCGACCAGTCGCTCGATGGTGTCGGTGATACCCAGTTCCCCTGCGGTCCGGGGCGTCTCGTCGATCGCCTCGAAGATACTGCCGGGGAAGGCATAGACCCCAGCGTTGATCAGCCGGTAGCCGTCGTCGCGCGGTTTCTCGACGAAATCGGCGATGTCCCCGTCTCGGAGTTCGACCGCGCCGTAGCGGCTCGTATCCCGCCGTTCGGTGACGGCGATGCTCGGATCGCCGGTCTCGGCGAAGGAGGCATCGACCGCCTCGATCGTTCCGGCGTCGATGAGTCGGTCGCCGTTGAGGACCAGCAGCGGGCCGTCGACCTCGTCGCGTGCCTGTGCGAGTGCGTGCCCGCTCCCGAGTTGCTTCTCCTGGAGGACGTACGTGATGGGGACGTCACGGTAGGTCGGGCCAAAGTGGTCCTGGACGCGGTCGCGTTTGAACCCGACGACGACGACCAGCCGCTCGATCCCCGCATCGACGAGTGCGTCGAAGACGTGTTCGAGGATCGGCCGGTTCGCCGCCGGTAACATCGGTTTCGGCCGGTTGCGTGTCAGCGGCCGGAGCCGGGTCCCCTCGCCGGCAGCGAGGATCACCGCGGTATCGATGTGCATACCTCACCCTGTGCACGGTGCGGTTTCAACCTTCTGGGCTCGGCGGCTTTCGCGCCGTGGCTGTTCGTTCGGTCGGTCGCTGTCATCGTCCGTCCGTACGGCTCGGGGTACTTCGTTTGGCTCCAGTTACCGCCAGTTTCGAGCGGTGAATATCCAAGAGTACTACACATGTTCAGAAATGCGAGGGATTCCCACACGTACGGACCCCATCAGTCCACATGGGGACGCAGAAAGACGTCGAGGATGCTATCTACCCCTTCGAGCAAAGCCTTAGTGTCCCGCGACTCGAAACCTGGGTAACACGACTGGACGTCGAAACCGAATATGAGCGACTCAAACGTTCGTGAGCAGTTCGATCGGAAGCACGAGCGGAACCAGAAGGAGCGCATAGAGGGGATCAAGCGCTGGGTGGAGTATATCGAATCGAACCCGCCAGAAGTGTGGGGTCCTCAACAGAACGCTGTCGTCGATGGCCAACTCGACGCCGCACAGAGCGCTGGGACGACGGCCGAACAGCAGCAGCACGTGACAGACGTCGCAGCCGAAATACTCGACACCAAAGCCGACTCGGAAGACACCGCAGAGCCGGATCGCGAGTCCACCTAATTCTTCTCACGCGGCCAGCCTTCGGACCTCCCCGACTACTCCGTGTCGTCGGTATCTCTGACGATAGCCGACTGCCGTTCCAGCGCGCGTTCGAGGAACTCCCGGGGGAGTGACTGGATGTCCCCGACCTGCACTCGCCAGAGGTTGGCGTACAGTTCGTCCGCCCGGAGCAGTTCCGCGTGGGACCCGTCCTCGACGATGCGGCCGTCGTCGAGGACGAGGATCCGGGCGGCGTTGCGGATCGTCGACAGCCTGTGTGCGATGACGAACGTCGTCCGGTCGGCGGCGAACTCCTGGAGACTGGCCTGGATGAGCGCCTCCGTCTCCGTGTCGACGGCGCTGGTCGCCTCGTCGAGGATCAGTATCTCGGGATCTTTGAGCATCGTCCGGGCGATCACCAGGCGCTGGCGCTGCCCGCCGGAGAGCTTCACGCCGCGCTCGCCGACCATCGTGTCGAAGCCGTCGGGGAGGTTGCGGATGAACTCGCCGGCCTGTGCGCGCTCGGCGGCCCGTTCGACCTCGGCGTCCGTCGCGTCGAAGGTCCCGTAGCGGATGTTGTCGGCGACGGTCCCGTAGAACAGGAACGGCTCCTGACTGACGTAGCCGATCGACCGGCGCAGACTCCGCAGAGTCACGTCCCTGACGTCCTGACCGTCGATGCGGACCGCGCCAGTCTCGACGTCGTAGAGCCGCGGCAGCAGTTTCAGCAGCGTCGACTTGCCGGCCCCGGTCGGGCCGACGACGCCGACGGTCGTGCCGCCCTCGACCGCGATATCGATGTCCCGGAGGACGGCCTCGTCACCGTAGGCGAACGTGACGTCCTCGAACGTGACGGCGCCGTCGGTGGCCGTCAGTTCCGTCGCGTCCTGGGCGTCGCCGACGACGGGGTCGCGGGCGAGCAGTTCGTCGACGCGTACGCCGGCGGTCTTGGCCCGCTCGTAGTCGTCGACGACGTCACCCAGCCGGATGATCGGCCAGATGAACTGCTGGGCGTAGATGACGAACGTCACGAACGCGCCGGGTGTGAGCGTCCCCGCGATCCCGAGCGGCGCGACGCCGAGCACCCACAGGCCGCCGACCAGGAAGGTGATCGCGAAGCCGACGCCGGAAATGATGTTCAGCCCCGGGAAGTAGGTGATACGGACGCGGATGGCCGCCAGACTCGCCCGGAGGTAGCTGTCCGAGGCCTGGCGGACCCGCTCGGTCTCGAAGCGCTCGGCGCCCTGTGTCTTGACCACCTCGATGCCGCTGACGCTGTTCTCCAGGCGGGCATTCAGATCACCGATCTGTTCACGGATGCCGAGATACCGCGGCTCGATGATCCGCGTGAACGCGAGCGTAAAGAGCGCCAGCACCGGGATCGGCAACAGCGTGATCGCGGTCAGCGTGGGATTCAAGCCGATCAGGATCGCACCGATGCCGCCGACGGTGGCGAGGATCCACACCGTCGCGCTCAGTCCGTCCTCTAGGAACGTCTCCAGAGCGTTGACGTCGTTGTTGAGCACGCTCATCAGATCGCCCGTCCGTCGGCGGGTGAAGTAGGCGAGTTCCTGTCCCTGGAGAGCGTCGTAGGCGTCGACGCGGATATTTCGCTGGACGCGCTGTGCGAAGACGCTCCAGCCCCAGTCCTCGACCCACGAGGCGACCGCACCGCCCGCCGTCGCGATCAGCAACACTGCGATGGAGAAGTAGAGCTGCCCGACCGACTGGTCGGGGACCAGCACGCCAGGGACGAACGGCAGCACGTAGGGCCGCTCGGAGAGGAAGACGGCGTCGACAGCCAACCCGATCACCAGCGCCGGCACCAGGCCAAGCGCCCTGCCGACGAGCGTCGCGACGGTCCCGAGGACAGCGTATCCCCGTCCGCCCCGAGCGTACTCGGTGTACAGCCGCCAGACGACGTTTCCGGACCGGGGTGGAGAGGACAGGTCCCGCTCAGTCATGCGTCGAATTGGGCTCCCACGTGTATCAGGATGGGGGCAGAGCGGGACCCGAGCGACCAGCGTGGGACGACACCCCAGCTCCCACCGCAGGAGCGTCGCGACCCGCCCAGGCGCTCACCGCTCGGTGGATCGATCAGTCGGACGTCTCTACCTCGACGAACTTCTCTCCCATCCAGTCGGCCTCGCTGGGGGAGAGTGCCAGCAGTCGCTGACTGAGTTCGCTCTTGCGGTGGGCGGTCTGGAGGTGTCTGTAAACGATCTGTTCGTCGGCTCTGAACTGACAGAGTGGACAGCGGCGACTGGGTGTACTCATCGGATTCGTTCTCGCTCGGATGGGAGCGCAATTAGGTATACGGCCGCTACTCGAAACCGCCGATAGACCGGTTTATTTCACAGAAGAGAAGCACATGTAATCGACTGTCGGCGGTCTGGACGTGTGCTGTAAGTTACCCGTAGTGTGACAGCCACTCACGCCTATCCGCGGTTGTGCCACACCGAGCGACGACGGTCGAATCGAACAGGGTGTCCCACTCGGTGGCGCGCCAGTCGACGTCGATAATCAGGTCTTAGCAGCGCAGTGGGTCTGACGCCGGGTCCCCTAGCTGCTACCTACACGAAGCATTGATATCGGGGGCGCCAGGAGTGGCCCACGATGTGTGAGGTCGACGAGATATTCACCGCGGTCGCGAACGAGCGACGGCGTCTCGCGTTGTCCCACCTGGAGCGCCATCTCACCGTCACGCTCCCGGACCTTGCTGAACTCGTCGCCGAGACGGAACGGCAAGAAAACGTCTGTGACATCAGCGGTGAGCGGGTCAAGCGCACGTACATGTCGCTGTACCATCGTCACCTCCCCCGCCTGGAGACTGCGGAGCTGGTCCGGTACGATCAGGAGACAGACGTCGTCAGCCGGACAGAAGCCACCCCGGACGCGCTCGCTGCCGCTCGCGAGGCGCTCCGACAGATCGAGACGAACTGAGAGCGTGGCGCCACGTCGAACGCCGGAAGGGCGTGGTGTCGGCCGTTCGCGTTTGGAGACTCCTCGTGATACTCGGAGTCTCCCTGCTCACGGCTCCGTCGTCGCCGTTCGCTTTCGAGGGCCGCTCCCGTTGGTCGCGCCCCTCGCCCTGGTCGCGCCCCTCGCCCCGGTCGCGCCCCTCGCTACTGCTCGCGGTTCCCTGCGGTCACCGCTGCGCTTTCCCGAGACCCCTCACTCCGTTCGGGCTCTCGTCACTGCTCTCCCATCCGTTCCCCAGCAACCCGCCGCCCTTTCGTCGTCAGGTTCACCTCGGTCCGCTCGCGGACGACACTGATGACGTCGAGTTCGATGAGGCGATCGAATATCTCCTCGGTCTTCTCGACGTCGATGCCGACGAAGTTCGGGATGTCGAACGGGGAGACACCGGAGTGCAGCGCCATGATGACGCGTTTCTCCGTCGAGGAGAGGTCCAGATCGGCCCGGTTCTGCTCGGCGCTCTCCTCCAGCATCACCTGCAACACCGTCGCGTGGAACTCCTCGCCGGCCAGGTGGGTCTCGACGCTGATCCCGTCCTCGGAGTGTTCGACCTCGATGACGGCCCGTTCGTCGCCGTTGACCTGTTTGTCCTCGACGACGAGGTCGCCGATGTCCGCCCTGTCGATGGTGACCGCTTGCCCGTCGGCCATCGCGACCCGCAGCGCCTCGTCGCTGACCTTGAGTCGGCCCTTGGTCCACTCGGCGTTCTGGACGACGCCACCCTTGAGCGCCGGGTGCTGGACGCGGATGACCTCGCCGTTGAGACTCGCTCGATAGAAGTCGGTCTCGAACTCGGCGTGGTTCGACGCGGAGACGAGGATGACGTCCTCGCCGACGTGGAAGCCGACGTACTCGGAGACGCCGGCACTCTGCTGATTGACGTCGAAGCGGTCGGCGATGCGGTCGATGTCGGCCAGCGCGACCTGGCGCTTGCCGTCCGACATCAGCGCGATCCGCTCGGTCGTGAGGATGATCCGACAGTTCTGCCACTCGGCGTCGGTCAGCCGCTGGCCCTGTGACACCGCGAGCAGGTACTTGCCCTGGGTGTCGGCGATCTTCTTCTCCGTGTTGCTCATCCCCGGAACTGCCTCGTTGGTGCCTGTTGTCGACAGTGGGAAGTATAAGTTCCGCCGCGAGTATCGCCTGCGACAATTGGGGCTTTCTCCCTGTTGTATGAATCTAGCGACCCTGAATGCAAACAAGGGCTCTCTGTACACGCCATCGTTGCATACCGACAGGGAAGATGCAACGATCGCGTGACCCATCGCTGCCCCCGAACTGCCTAGGAGGAACGTTTTTCCCCGGCGGGACGAAGGATACACCGATGACAGCGGGCGACGGGTCGGGCCGTGATACGGCCCTCTCCGACCGACCAGCCCTGGACCCTCCAGCGTGGTTCACCGAGCAGGCCAACGTAACCGACCTGTCGATCACAGAGCGGTTCGAGCGGGAGTGGCCCGACTGCTGGCGGGCCGCCGCCGACATTCTGGAGTGGGACCGCGAGTACGACGCCGTCTTCCGGGGCGAGGACGGGCCGCCGTTCGAGTGGTTCCCCGGCGGGCAGCTCAACGCGTCGTACAACTGCCTGGATAGGCACCTCCCCGAGCGAAAGAACCAGCTGGCGCTCATCTGGGAGGGGCACCTGGGCGAGTCCCGGAGCTACACCTACCGGGAGCTCTACCGCGAGGTCAACGCCTTCGCCGCGGCGCTGCGTGAACGGGACGTCGCACAGGACGACGTGGTGACGGTGTACCTCCCGATGGTGCCCGAACTCCCGGTGGCGATGCTGGCGTGTGCCCGCCTGGGCGTGCGCCACAACGTCGTCTTCGCGGGCTTCTCCGCGGACGCGCTGGCCGAGCGGATGGAGCGGACGGGCTCGGAGTACCTGGTGACCTGTGACGGCTACTACCGACGGGGCAGCGCGGTCGCACAGAAGAACAAGGCCGACAACGCCCGTATCGCGGTCGACCAGGACGTGGACGTGGTCGTCGTCGACCGCCTGGGACTGGACGTCCATCTGGGCGACGGCTACCACGACTACGACAGCCTGCTCGACGGCCACCGCGGGACCGAGATCGAACCCGTCTCGCGGGCCGCGAGCGATCCGCTCTTCCGGATCTACACGTCCGGAACGACCGGCGAACCGAAGGCCGTCGACCACACGACCGGCGGCTACCTCGCCCACGTCGCCTGGACCAGCCAGAACGTGCTGGACATCAAGCCCGACGACACCTACTGGTGTTCGGCCGACATCGGCTGGATCACCGGCCACTCCTACATCGTCTACGGCCCGCTCGCGCTCGGGACGACGACGGTGCTGTACAACGGGACGCCGGACCACCCCGAGAAGGACCGCCTCTGGAAACTGATCGACCGCTACGCCGTCGACGTCTTCTACACAGCGCCGACGGCGATCCGCGCGTTCATGAAGTGGGGGGCGGAGTATCCCGCCGAACACGACCTCTCCAGCCTGCGCCTGCTGGGGACCGTCGGCGAACCCATCGACCGGCGCGCCTGGGAGTGGTACCGCGAGCACATCGGCGGCGGGGACTGCCCGGTCGTCGACACCTGGTGGCAGACCGAGACCGGCGCTATCCTCGTCTCGACGCTTCCCGGCGTCGACCGGATGAAACCCGGCTCTGCAGGTAAACCCCTACCCGGTATCGAGACGGCTGTCGTCGACCCGGCGGGCCAGGAGGTCGACCAGGGCACCGCGGGCGAACTCGTCGTCACGCGGCCCTGGCCGGGGATGCCCAGGTCACTCCTGGCCGGCGAGCGCTGGGGGGCCGACGCCGCCCGGGGCGAGGAGTGGCGTTACTACCCCGAGGACGGCGTCGTGGAGGACGACGACGGCTACCTGACGTTCCTCGGTCGGGTCGACGACGCCATCAACGTGGCCGGGCGGCGGTTCTCGACGATGGAACTGGAGTCGACCATCGCCAGCGTCCCCGGCGTCGCGGAGGCCGCCGTCGTCGGCGCCGACGACCCGACGACCGGGACGGCCATCTACGCCTACGTCTCGCCCGAGCGCGGCCGCTCCGAACAGGACCTCCGGGACGAGATCGAGGTCGCCGTCGCCGACGCCATCGGCGAGATGGCGACCCCGTCGGAGATCGTCTTCACGCCGGACCTCCCGAAGACCCGGTCGGGGAAGGTGATGCGACGGCTCCTGACGGCGATCGCCAACGACGAGGAACTGGGCGACATCAGCGCGCTCCGGAACCCGGCGATCCTCGGCGAGTTGCGGACGACGACGTCGAAGCGCTGAGGGGGATTCGCTGTTCTCGATATTTCCGAAATATTTCTGGGCAGTTCCGTCGCCATTTCTGCCAGTCTTTCGCCGTTGCTGCCGTCCAGGGTAGATACCGCCGGTACACTTATTTCGTTTTTCTGTGAATAGGCGAACTGTATGACCGACGGCCCCGACGTGCTCGGCCAGGACGGCTACCGACAGCTCAGGCGGGCGGCCGACAGCTACCGGGCCGACCTGGTGCTCAGACTCGGTGGGGAAGTGGGACTCCGACCGGCCGAGATGAGTCGTCTGCGTACCGCAGACGTCAGAGCTCACGGCGACGCGTTCTTCCTGGCGGTCCGGGACGAAGACGGCGTCGCCCGAGAGGCGTACCTCCCTGCGCCGGTCGAGCACGACATGCGGAAGTTCGCGGGCGCGAACGATCGGAGCGACGACGAACCGCTGTTTTCGGTCTCGACACGCCGCCTCCAGATGCTCGTCAGCGAGGTCGCGGCCCGTGCGGGCGAGGACAATCCCCGACTCACGGACGTCTCCGCTCGGGACCTCCGCTGGCGGTTCGCCGCGTCGCTGCTCGACGACGGCGTTCCGCCCCACGTCGTCTGTGCGCTTGGTGGCTGGGACCGACTCGACAGGCTGGCACCGCTGCTCTCGGTCCCGGACCGTGAGACGGTCGTCCGGGCCGTCGACGGCGGCGACGAGGACGGGCCACCGCCCCGACTCCGGCAACTCATCGCCGTCGTCGCGGACGTCGGCGAGACGCTGGTCGGTGCCGGGACGGGCGCGGAGATCGAACAGACCGTCTGTGACCGACTGACCGACACCGACGGCTTCGAGTTCGCCTGGGTCGCCGAGCGAACCGGTGACGGACTCACACGGCGGGCAGTCGCCGGAACAGCCCCGGAGACCGCTGCAGCACAGCTCCAGACCCACCGGGACGCGCTCGCCACTGCACTCGACACGCGTGCTGTCCGCGAGGTCGAGGCGGGCGGATTCGTTGCGGTCCCCATCGTCCGGGGCGACACCGTCGTGGGTGTCCTGGCGGTCGGAACGGAGAGCCACGTCGGTGACGCGACACAGAACCTCCTGGCCGCGCTTGGCACCCAGGTCGGACATGGCCTCGCCGCCGTCGAGCGGAAGCGGCTCCTGCTGGCCGATACGGTCACGGAACTGACCTTCGAATGCACCGACGACCACGCAGTGACCGTCGATCTCTCGCGTCAACTGGGCTGTACTGTCGATCTCTCCGGACTGGTACCCGTCGGCGGCGGGTCGCTGCTGTACTATCTCACCGTCGAGGGCGCGCCGGCCGGCCCGGTGCTCTCACACCTCACCGACGACGACGCCGTCGAAGACGCCAGACTCATCGAGGACTACGGCGACGGCGCGCTGCTGGAGGTAGTCGTCACCAGCACGCCCGCGCTCGCGCTCGTCGAACGCGGCGGGCGCGTCCGTGACCTGCACGTCACCGACGGGACGGCGACGCTGGTGACGGAACTCCCCGGCGAGACGGACGTCCGCCCTGTCGTCGACGCCGTGGTCGATGCCTACCCGGCGACGACGCTGACCGCGAAACGCGAGAGCGAGCGCCCCGTCGAGAGCGAGACGGGCTTTCGCGACCGCCTCTCGGACCGACTCACCGACCGCCAGGCGACGGTCCTGCGAGCGGCGTTCCACAGCGGCTACTTCGAGTGGCCCCGCGGATCGACCGCCGAGGAACTGGCCGATTCGCTCGACGTCTCCTCACCGACCCTGCACAACCACCTCAGGCGAGCCCAGCAGAAGGTCCTGACCGCGTTCTTCGAGTCGCCGGGCGAGCGGGCGGACTGACCCGCCGAGACCGGACAGTGTATTAGCACAATTAGATACCCCGTTTATTAGCCACCTGGGTATTGTTGGTGATAGACCATGTCAGAAGACGACGTGCAACTTGAGGCTCGGCTCGAGGAACAGGAGGTCTTCGAACCCCCGGCGGAGTTCGTCGAGCAGGCCAACGTTTCCGACGAAGGTATCTACGAGGATTTCGAGGAGAACTGGCCCGAGTGCTGGGAGCAGGCGGCGGACCTGCTCGACTGGGACGAGGAGTACGGCCAGGTACTCGACGACTCGAACCCGCCGTTCTACGAGTGGTTCACAGACGGCTCGCTGAACGCCTCGGCGAACTGTCTGGACCGTCACCTCGACGAGCGCGGTGACGAGGCAGCTATCGAGTGGGTCGGCGAACCCGTCGAGGAGGACAACGTCACCTACACCTACGCGGACCTCCACCGCGAGGTCAACGAGTTCGCGGCAGCACTGCGCGACCAGGGAGTCGGCGAGGACGACGTCGTCACGATGTACATGCCGATGATCCCACAGCTCCCCATCGCCATGCTGGCCTGTGCCCGCATCGGAGCACCCCACTCGGTCGTGTTCGCCGGCTTCTCGGCGGACGCGCTGGCGACCCGGATGAACGCCGCCGACTCCGAGCACCTGATCACCTGCGACGGGTACTATCGCCGTGGCGACCCGCTCGACCACCTCTCGAAGGCCAACGAGGGCCTGGACGGCGTCGAGCACGACGTCGAGAGCGTCGTCGTCGCCGAACGCCTGCTCGACGGCGACGGCTTCGGTCACGACTACGCCGACAATCAGGTCGCCTTCGACGACCTCGTTGCTGCCCACGAAGGCGAGACAGTCGAACCGGTCTCGCGTGACGCCGAGGACATGCTGTTCCTGATGTACACTTCGGGGACGACCGGCCAGCCCAAGGGCGTCAAACACACCACCGGCGGCTACCTCTCGTATGCCGCCTGGACCAGCCAGGCAGTGCTGGACATCAAGCCCGAGGACACCTACTTCTGTTCGGCCGACATCGGCTGGATCACCGGTCACTCGTACATCATCTACGGCCCGCTCGCGCTCGGGACCACGACGATGATGTACGAGGGGACCCCGGACTTCCCGGACAAGGACCGCCTCTGGCAGATCATCGAGGACTACGAGGCGACGCAACTGTACACTGCGCCGACCGCGATCCGGGCGTTCATGAAGTGGGGCAAGGAGTACCCCGACGGTCACGATCTCTCCAGCCTGCGCCTGCTGGGGACCGTCGGCGAGCCGATCAACCCACGCGCCTGGAAGTGGTACTACAAGCACATCGGCGACGAGTCCTGCCCGGTGGTCGACACCTGGTGGCAGACCGAGACCGGCGGGATGATGCTGACGACCCTGCCCGGTGTCGGCGACATGAAGCCCGGTTCGGCCGGCCCACCGCTGCCGGGCATCAGCGCGGACATCGTCGACGTCAGCGGCAGCCCCGTCGAGGCCGGCCAGGCCGGCTATCTCGTCGTCAACAAGCCATGGCCCGGCATGCTCCGGACCCTGTACAACAACGACGAGCGGTTCATCAACGAGTACTGGCGCGAGTACTCCGACGTCGACAGCGACGACCCCGCAGACTGGGTCTACTTCCCCGAGGACGGCGCGAAGATCGACCAGGACGGCTACATCACCGTACTGGGCCGCGTCGACGACGTGCTGAACGTTTCGGGTCACCGCCTCGGGACGATGGAGATCGAGAGCGCCATCGTCGGCGTGGAGGGCGTGGCGGAGGCTGCCGTCGTCGGCGGCAAACACGAGATCAAGGGCGAGGCCGTCTACGCCTACGTCATCACCGAAGACGGTGCCGACGAGGACGAGGCACTCCGCGAGCAGATCATCGAGGCCGTCGAGGACGCCATCGGCCCCATCGCCCGGCCCGAGCAGGTCATCTTCACGCCTGAACTCCCGAAGACTCGGTCCGGGAAGATCATGCGGCGACTCCTCGAGGACATCGCCAACGGCGAGGAACTGGGCGACACCAGCACGCTGCGCAACCCCGACGTCGTCAGCGACATCGAGTCGAAGGTTCGGGGCGACTGAGACCAGACGCCCCGCCCTGCAGTTCGAGTACACACGCTATCCGCGTCTACACGATCGGAGCACACACGCTGACAGCCCACACACAACCAGAGTACATACACGAATTCACCGGAGTCCATGACAGAGAAACACACTCACGAGTCGAACGACCGTATCGAGACCGACGGTGGCACCGCCACCCAGGCAGCACAGGCACACCAGAACACAGACTACCTCGACGAGGAGGTGAACCTCCTCTCCCCGAGTACCGCGTTCATGCGGGACCACCTCCGCGTGGTCTGGACCGGCTTCATCATCTGGGCGCTCGTCGTCTTCGGGCCGGTGACGCTCACCGCCATCGCGCCGGAGACGATGACCTCGATCACCGTCCCACCAGGGTTCCCGCTACACTACTTCTCGGTCGGCTTTGCCGGCCCGACCGGCGCACTCGTACTGGCGTTCTGGTACGCCCGCAAGCGCGACGCGCTGGACGAGAAGTACGGCATCGACCCGAGCAGCGTCGAGGCCGACGCCAAAGACAGCAGCGCTGACGCCGACGAGACCGGCGACGCCACAGCCACCGACGGAGGTGTCGAGCAGTGATCCCCCTGCAAGCGGAGGCGCTCGACATCTCGTTCAAGCTCCTGCCGGCCATCATCGTCTTCCTGATGATGGCGTCGTTCCTCGTCATCGGCTACGTCTTCAAGGTGGCCGACACCGAGGGGATGTGGGTCGCAGGCCGCGGTATCGGAAACATCGAGAACGGAATGGCCATCGGCGCCAACTGGATGTCCGCGGCGTCGTATCTCGGACTCGCGGGGCTGGTCGCCCTCTCGGGCTTCTACGGCCTCGCGTTCATCATCGGCTGGACGACCGGCTACTTCGTCCTGCTGATCTTCCTGGCCGCCCAGATGCGCCGGTTCGGGAAGTACACCGCGCCGGACTTCGTGGCCGATCGGTTCAACTCACCGATGGCCCGCGCGCTGGCAGCGTTCACGACGCTGCTGATCGCGTACGTCTACTCCGTCGGTCAGGCCCGCGGGATGGGCCTGGTCGGCCAGTACGTCTTCGGGCTGGACATCATCCCGATGATCGTCGTGATGATGACCATCACCGTCGGCTACCTCGCGCTCTCGGGGATGCTGGGCGCGACCAAGAACATGGCCGTCCAGTACGTCATCCTCATCGTCGCCTTCCTGGCCGGCGTCTACGTCGTCGGCTTCACGCAGGGGTACTCGACGATCCTGCCACAGATCGAGTACGGCGCGCTCATCAACGAGCTCGGGCGGCAGTTCTCCGAGCCGTTCCAGAGCGCCTCCTACTACGTCTGGGTCGCGACGGCGTTCTCGCTCATCTTCGGGACCTGCGGGCTCCCGCACGTCCTGGTGCGGTTCTACACCGTCCAGAACGAACGGACCGCCCGCTGGTCGACCGTCTGGGGGCTGTTCTTCATCATGCTCCTGTACTGGGGCGCGCCCGCGATGGCCGCCTTCGGCGTCGACCTGTTCGCGGCGGTCAACAACCTCTCGCCGGACGCCGTCTACACCGGCGAGCAGGCGATGTCCGGCGCCGAAGGTGACGTCATCGTCGTCCTGGCGGCGCAGTTCGCCAACCTTCCGACGTGGTTCGTCGGCCTCGTCGCCGCCGGCGGGATGGCCGCCGCCATCGCGACCACCGCGGGGCTGTTCATCACGGCCTCCTCGGCGGTGGCCCACGACATCTACTCCGAACTGATCAACCCCGATGCGACCCAGCGCCAGCAGGTCCTCATCGGCCGCGCGACCATCGTCGGTATCGGCGCGCTGGTCACCGTCACCGCGTTCAACCCGCCCGCGCTGATCGGCGAACTGGTCGCCTACGCGTTCTCGCTCGCGGGGACCGTCCTGTTCCCGATGTTCTTCCTCGGTCTCTGGTGGGAGAACACCAACCGGCAGGGCGCACTGGCCGGGATGACCGTCGGCCTGTTGCTGTGGATCGGCTCCATCGTCAACAGCGTCCTGCCGGCCTACGTCGGCTTCCTGGCCGACATCGCCGGCGGGCCTGGACAGGCCCTCATCCCGATCTACGCACAGTACGTCCCGCCCATCGGCGCGGCGCTGGTCGGGACGCCGCTGGTGTTCATCGTCACCATCGCCGTCTCGCTGGCGACGCCGGAGCCACCGCTTGAGACCAAGCAGATGGTCCGCCAGTGTCACAGCCCCGAACCGATGGGCCAGCAACAGACCGCCGAAGACATCGTCTCCAGTAGCGGCGGTAACACTCCCGCAGACGACTAACAATGTACGAGCACATCCTCATCCCGACGGACGGAAGCGATACGGCGAACGTCGCGGTCGACCACGCGGTCGACCTCGCCGCGAAGTACGGCGCCCAGTTGCACGCGCTGTACGTCGTCGACATCAACGCCGTGAACTTCGGTCTGGGTACCGAACAGGTCGACCGCATCAGACAGGGCAACTTCGGCGAGATGACCGAACTCAAGGAGAAGGCCGACGACGCGACCGGCGCCGTCGTCGACGTCGCCGCCGAACACGACGTCGAGGTCCGCGAGGAGGTCCGTGTCGGCACCCCCCACGACGTCATCGCCGGTTACGCCGACAACAACGACATCGACCTCGTGGTGATGGGGAGCCACGGCCGGTCGGGCGTCCGCCGGGCCCTACTGGGCAGCGTCACCGAGCGCGTCCTGCGGTCGACGCACGTCCCGGTCCTGGTCGTCGACGAACACGAGGAGGAGTGACCGTGCCGATGACGTCACCCAAGGGCCTGCTCGAAACCATCGGCGAACACGTCGAGGAACACCGCTCGGGGATGCTCGTCGACTTCGTGTTCGCCCTGACCTGGGTGACCGTCGTCACCGTCGTCTTCGACATCATCCTGGGGGCGCCACAGTGGGCGTACTACCTCGCGCTGGCCGGCGGCGTGATCGCCTACTACGGCTTCTTCTGGTCGCTCGAAGCGGTTCGCGAGGAAGAGTAGCGGTGCCCCGCTGACTCTCCCGTAGACTTTTCATCCTCGTTACCAATTGTCAGGCCATGAGCGCCGCGGCGCAGTCGATGGCCTTCTTCATGCTGATCTGTGCCGTCCCCATGATCGGGCTGGCCGCCTACAGCTACCGGCACCGCGACCGGCCGGGCGCGAACGGCCTCCTCCTCTGTCTGGTCGGGATGGCCGGCTGGTCGGTCCAGCTCGCGCTCGTTACCTGGCCGACCCCCGTCCTCCCGCTGTACATCAACACGACGATCCGTCACTTCTTCCAGATCCTCGTGATCTTCGGGTGGCCGCTATTCGCCTGGGAGTACATCAACCGTGACCGGGTCGAACTCTCCCGGTCGTACGCCGCTGCGCTTCTCGTGATTCCCGTGCTCACCATCGTCTTCACGGCGACGAACCCGATACACCACCTCGTCCTCGGTGCCGAGACGCCACCGAATCCAGTCGGTATCAGCGAGTTCGTCCTCGGCCCCTGGTATCTCGTCCACATCGGGTTCGCCGTCGCGATGGTGATGCTGCCGGTGGGCTGGCTACTCCGACGGCTCCGCGTGGCCCACGGCGCCCACCGCAAGCAACTGCTGTTGTTGCTCACTGGCTGGGCCATCGGCTTTCCCGGTGCCCTCCAGACACACCTCTTCCGACTCGTCGACGCGATCCCCCTCTACGTGGATCTGACGCCGGTGTCGTTCCTGGTCACGTCCGGGCTGTGGGCGCTCGCGCTGTTCCGGTATCACCTCTTTACGATGATCCCGGTCAGCCGCCGGACCGTCGTCGAGACGATCCCCGACCCCGTCATCGCCGTCGACCAGAACGGCCGTGTCGTCGACATCAACCCGGCCGGGAGAGCACTGTTCGAGACGCCGCCGAACGTCGCCGGCCGCGCGATCGAGGACCTCTTCGAGGACTACCCCGAGATCGTCGAATATTACCGCGCCGGCACGAGAGACGCCGAGTTCGAACTCACCCGCGACGGCCGCCGACGCCAGTTCTCGGTCACCTGCGAGCGGATCCGCGAGAGCGGGACCGAGGCGATCATCGTCCTCCGTGACATCACACCGGTCAAGCGGCGCGAACGGGAACTCAGTCAGCGTGAGCAGGAGTTGCGAATGCTCAAACGCGTGTTCTCCAGAGTCTTCCGGCACAACATCCGGAACGAGCTCACCGTCGCGCTGGGACACATGGACGCCATCGAGGACCGCACCGACGACGATCAGACCAGAGAGACGGTCCAGACTGCCATCGCTGCGACGGAACGGCTGATGAGCCACGCCGAGAAGACCAGGGAGATCGAACGACTCGTCGACGAGGCCCCCGACACGACCGTCCAGTCCCTCCAGACACTCGTCTCCGACGCCGTCGACGCGACCCGAGACGTGCCCGATGGTGTCGTGTTCGACGTCGCCGTCGACGACACCGACGTCCAGGTCGTCGAGCGATTCCAGACCGCGATCACCAACAGCATCGACAACGCTGTCGAGCACAACGATCCACCACTCACCGTCCGGATCCGCTCGGTCTCGAACGGCGAGACGGTCGACCTCCGTATCGAAGACGACGGCGGCGGCATCCCGTCGAACGAGATCATTTTCCTCTCTGACGACGAAGAGACTGTCCTCGACCACAGTTCCGGCGTCGGCCTCTGGGTCGTCAAGTGGTACGTCGAGCGGTCGGGCGGCCACCTGTCGGTTGCCAACACGGATCAGGGGACTGCTGTGACGATGACACTCCGGTGCCACCGCGACAGCGAGGCGGGCAGTTGATCGAGGGCTCTCGCTGCTCACGGGTCGCTTCGCTCCCCGTTGCGCTTTTTGGAGATTCCTCGCGATGCTCGGAATCTCCCTACTGCTCGCGGGTCGCGACGCTCCCCGCTCGCTACTGGAGGGCCGCTCACTCCGTTCGCGCCCCTCCCTACTCCCCACTCATCGCTTCACTCGCCATGTTCCGCCCCTGGGCGTTCAGCGCCACCTCGGTTCGGGTCCGCACCTCGTCGACGGCGCCGACGTCGAGCAACCGCTGGTAGATCTCCTCGACCTCGTCCGGACTGATGCCGACGAAGTCGGACATCTCGAACGGTGAGACCCCCGAATACAGCGCCATCAGGACCTGGCTCTCCATCTCGGAGAGTTCGTAATCGTCCTCGCGGGCCTCGACGACGCGCGTAAAGAGCGTTTCCAGGGCGTTCGTGTGGTGGGCCATCCCCGAGAAGTGAGTCTCGACGCTGCGGCCCTGTTCGTCGGTGTGTTCGACCTCGATGACCTGCCGTGGCTCGCCCATGACGGTGCTCTGGCTGCGCTCGATGGTGCCGACGTCCTCGATGTCGAACGCCGTCGCGTCGCCCCCGGGGAACTGCAACCGGATCTCGTCGTCGTCCAGCGCGAACCGGGCTTTGCTCCACGCGGCGTCCTCCTGGACGACGCCGCCGACGACCGCCGGGTCCCGCGCGAGGATGACCTCGCCCTGCAGGGTCGCCCGGCAGTACTCCGTCTCGAAGTCGTCCATCCCCGCGTCGACGAGCAAGACGTTGTCGCCCACCTTGAGCGGGGTAACGGCCCCACCCACGTCGTCGGGGATCACCGACTCCGGGTCTTCGGGAACCTCGATCTTCGAGTGGCCGATAGCCTGGCGGTTGCCGTTGGTCGCCAGCACCAGCCGCCTGTTGGTAACGATAATCCGACACGATTGCCACTGGCCATCTACTGCCTGGCCATCCCGGACGGCGTACCGGAAATCGCCGGACGTGTCGACTACCTTTCGTTCGTCACCACTCATGCCCGCTGTCGCCAGAGAATTGACGCCGAAGGGTATATAAGTTCCACACCGGCGCTTCAGAGCCCGCCGTTCCCGCCGTAGCCACCGGCCTCGGCTTTCATCTCCTGCTCGCGACGGTCACCGTCACCGGAGTCGCTGTCTGTGTCGCGGTACTGGCCCCACCCATAGAGGAGCGCGACGGCGCCGAGCGCCGCGAGACCGACGAGCGCGAGCGTGAGCCACTCCAGCGACGCGGGCGCGACAGCCGCAGAAAGTGCCGCGAGGAGCGTGCTCGCGGCGGTTCCCCTCCAGAGCCACAGCGGCGCGATATCGACGGGGTCTAGCTCGCTCATCACTAGCCGGTCGTGTTCGCCGGCTGAAAAAACCAGGGTCACAGCGTCACGAGGAGCCCACCGACCAGTCCCAAGCCGCCGAAGACGGTACAGACCGTCCAGAACGGCACCTGGCGGACGAGGCGGACCAGCGCGTCGACGGTGAGGTAGCCGACGACGGCACTGACCGCGAGCGCGACGACGGCACTGGTCGGTTCGATGGCCGGCACGCCGTCGGTCGCCAGGACGAGACCGTTGGCCGCCAGCGACGCCGGGATCGAAAGGAGAAAGGAGAGTCGCAACGAGGACTCGCCCTCGTGCCCACGGAGCAACAGCGCACTGACGGTCGTCCCCGAGCGCGAGACGCCGGGCAGTATCGCCAGCCCCTGGAGGCCACCGACCAGCAGTGCGTCGACCCAGTCCGGCCGCGAGCGCTCACCCAGCGACAGCGCGACGGCAAAGCGCTGGAGCAGGCCCGTCAGGACCAGCAGGCCGCCGATGAGCGCCAGGAACAGCCCCCCTTCCAGTCCCGAGACCGCGGCGTCCAGCACCAGGAACGCCGGCAGCCCGGTGACGGCCGTCGCCAGCGTCGCCAGCACGAGAAAGGAGAGGTCGGCCGTCTCGTCGGCGAAGGGCGTGCGCGAGAGCCTGCCGACGTCGCCGGCGAGGGCGCCGATCTCGCCGCGGTAGTACGCCACCGCCGCGAGCGCCGTCCCGGCGTGCAGGAACAGCGCCAGTCTGGTCGCAGCGTCGGGGTCGACACCGGTCAGGACGGTCGAGGCCAGCGCCACGCCGCCCTCGCTGGAGACGGGAATCCACTCCAGCGTCCCCTGGAGCAGGCCCAGCACCACGGCGACCAGGATCGGGTTCACACCCCGCACACGGACGCCCGAGGGCAAAGGCCGTTCGGTTGTGCCGGTCAGACGGTGTCAATATATATACAGCCCGCCGCGTACATCTGGCATGCAACTGGACGGTCCCGTCGTGGAACTACTCGCTGGCCTCCCGGCCTGGCAGGGCATCGTGGTCATCGTCGTCGGCTTCCTGGCGCTGGCCGCCCTGGTCCACGCGCTCGGCGACCGGTTCGTCCGGCAGGTCACCACTCGCATCGACGGGAACGTCGACGACATCGTCCTCCGGAACCTCCATACCGCGCTGTATCTCTCGCTCGGACTGGTGGGCGCCTACGTGGCGACGGACTTCTACGAGGTCTCGCCGGACATCGCGGTTCCGCTGGAGGCCGGGACGCTCTCGGCGATCATCGTCGTCTGGATGGTGACGCTCGTCCGCATGGGCCGGAAGGTCTCGGCCGCGGTGCCCGACAGCAAGTACATCGACCGCCAGATGGTCCCAATCCTCCAGAACGTCTGGAGCGCAGTCATCTCGGTCGTCGGTGTCTTCCTCCTGCTCGTGCTGTGGAACATCGACGTCACGCCGCTACTGGCCTCGGCCGGTATCGTCGGCATCATCGTCGGCCTCGCCGCCCGGGACACGCTGGCGAACTTCTTCGGATCGCTGTCGCTGTATCTCGACGGGACCTACCGCGTCGGCGATTACGTCGTCCTGGAGACCGGCGAACGTGGCCGCGTCGAGGATATCTCCGTGCGCTCGACGGTCGTGCGCACCCGCGACGACATCCTCGTGACCGTCCCGAACGCGACGCTGAATAGCGCCGCCATCATCAACGAGTCGACGCCGAAACGCAACCGACGCATCCGCGTCCCGATCGGCGTGGCCTACGGGACCGATATCGACGTCGTCGAGGAGATCCTGCTGGAGATCGCCGAGAGCGAGGCGCTGGTCCGGGACCGGCCCAGTCCGCGCGTGCGGTTCCGCGAGTTCGGCGACTCCGCGCTCAACTTCGAGCTCCTGTGCTGGGTGTCGAACCCGGCGGTGGCAGCCAGAGCGACCCACCACCTCAACAGCGCCATCTACCGCCGGTTCCAGACCGACGGCATCGAGATCCCGTTCCCCAAGCGGGACATCTCGGTGACGAACGGTGCGGCGGGCGAGGCGTTCCAGCCGGCTCCCGAGTCCACCCCGGGCGAGGTCTCGACGGACGGCGGGCGGTGAGGAGCGCTGACTGGTTCGGACAGCGTACCGTACTAGTTAGATTTTTGACTTTTGGCGCAGTTAGAGGGACGTATGTGGGTCCGTCACACTCGCTCTGATACTGACGGGACACGAACGTTCTCCGTCCCCTCGGTCGTGTACAGATGACCGTCCGGTCTGACTTCCTCGACGGGGCGAAAGCCGTCTCGCCGTTGCTCGTGCCGGTCTTCACCATCGGCGCTGTCGCCGGTATCGCAGCGACGGACGCCGGAATCCCACCGCTCCAGACGCTCGGGATGGGCGTGCTGTTCTTCTCACCTGTGTCGACCATCACGACGATCGAGTTGCTCGAGGCGGGCGCATCGGCACTCGTCATCGCAGTCACCGCCCTCTCGGTCGTCGTCCACTTCACCGTCCTCAGCCTCTCGATCGCACCGCTGTTCGAGCGACAGTCGGCAGGCTGGAAGTGGTTCCTCGCGTACTTCCTCAACACACCGAACTACGCGCTTTCCGTCGAGCGATTCGAGGCAGAACCGACGACAGACGTCCGGGGCTACTACCTGGGAGTGGTCGTCCCGTTCTGGCTCGTCTGGCAGGTGGCACTCGTCGTCGGCATCGTCTTCGGCTTCGGCGTGCCGCCGCAGTTGGAGGTCGAGTTCATCGTCCCACTGGTGTTCATCGGGTTGCTGGTCAGTATGGTCAACGACCGCACCGCCGTCGTCGTCGCCACCGTCGCGGGGACGGTCTCGCTGGCCGGTGGCGTGATTCCGCTGAACGTCGGCGTGCTCGGCGCGGCGCTCGTCGGGACCGCGGCAGGGGTCCTGCTGCAACGCAGCGAGGAGACAGACTGATGCAGGTTGCCCCCGGGTCGGTGGCATCGTGGACACTGCTGGTCGTCATCGGCCTCGGCATCTTCTCCATTCGACTCTCGTTTATCCAGTTGCACGCTCGGCTGGGTGGTATCCCTCCGGCGGTCGAACGAGCGTTGCAGTTCGTTCCGGTCGCGATTATCGCCGCGCTCGTCGTCCCTGACGTGTTCGTGATAGGGGGACGACTGCCCAGTCTGAAGGCGCTACCCGGTGTCCTCGTGACCCCTCGGGTACTGGCTGCAGCGGTCGCTGTCGTCACGGCGCGCCGGACGGGGAGCATCCTCGCAACGGTCGCCGTCGGTATGGGGACGCTCTGGCTCGTCCGACTCCTCCTCGGCTGATGACCGGGCTGTCCGATCGAGCGGGGTGGCAGGCGAGGACCGGCGACCGGCACGGCGCGATTGCGCGATGTAGCGAGGTCGAAACGCAGTTACGGACCGGCCGCCACACCTCGACAATGACGCTACTGGAGGACGCCCGGGCGGCAGTCGAGGCCGGCCCGCTATGTGACAACTGTCTGGGCCGCCTGTTCGCCGACCGGAGCTTCGGGCTCTCGAACGCCGAGCGCGGCAACGCGCTCCGCGTGACACTCGCGCTGGAGGCCGACGAGCCCTTCGAGGCGAGCGAGGACTGCTGGGTGTGTGAGGGTGAGACCGACCGCGTGGAGTGGTGGGTCGAGCAGGCCGTCACCGCCGCGCGGGGCTACGAGTTCGACACCTACCAGGTCGGAACGCGCGTCCCGCCGCTGTTAGAGGAGAACGACGCGCTCCTGCGGGAAGACCTCGGCATGGACGAGGACGCCGGCGAGGCGCTCAAGACCGAACTCAACCGCGAGGTCGGTAAGCGAATCGGGCAGGAAACCGACGCCGAAGTCGAGTTCGGCCGTCCGGACGTCCAGTTCACCATCGACCTGGCGACCGACGAGGTCGACGTCCAGGTCAACTCCGCGTTCGTCTACGGCCGCTACCGGAAACTCGAACGGGACATCCCCCAGACGAAGTGGCCCTGCAACGACTGCAACGGCACCGGCCGCTGGCAGGGCCAGCCCTGTGACGGTTGTGACGGCACCGGCTACCGCTACGACGAGAGCGTCGAGCAACTGACCGCGCCGGTCGTCGTCGACGCGATGAACGGGGATAGCGGAACGTTCCACGGCGCCGGCCGCGAGGACGTCGACGCCCTGATGCTCGAATCGGGCCGCCCGTTCGTCATCGAGGTCGAGAATCCCCGGATCCGCAACGTCGACGCCGAGCAACTCGAAGCCGACATCAACGCCTTCGCAGACGGGAAAGTCGAGGTCGAGGGCCTGCGGCTGGCGACCTACGAGATGGTCGAGCGCGTCAAGGAACTCGACGCCTCGAAGACCTACCGGATGGACGTCGAGTTCGACGCCCCGGTGACCGACGCGGACCTCCAGGCCGCACTCGACGACCTGGAAGGGGCGACCATCGAGCAGGAGACACCCCAGCGGGTCTCACATCGCCGGGCCGACCTCACGCGGACCCGCGAGGTGTACGCGGCCAGTGGCGAACTGATCGACGAGCGCCACGCTGACCTCCGCATCCACGGCGAGGGCGGCCTCTACGTGAAAGAACTGGTCTCCAGCGACGAGGGCCGGACCACTCCCAGTCTGTCGGGCCTGCTCGGTGTCGATGCCGTCGTCACCGCACTCGACGTCGTCGACGTCCAGGGCGAGGACGAACCGTTCGTCACCGAGGAGTTCGTCCGGGAGTGAGTCGCTCAGTGCGGTTCGGCGAGCGTTGAACAGCGACGGTTCTGCCAGACGATGATTTATAACGATAGGCGACAGACAGTACACTATGTCGAGTGATTCGGACGACGCCACGGCCGCCGAAGCCGAAGAGGAGATGCTCCCCGATGAGCGGGCGCTGATCGCCGAGCGCGGATCTGATCTCGATGAGTTGGATGACGACGAGTTCCTCTCTATCGACGAGGTTGCTGAAGAGCTCGATCTCGAACGTCGGTAAGCGTGCCACAGGCGCCGTCGAGCTTTCGAATCCATCCCGCTGTTGTTCAAGATATTGGACAGATCAAGCAGCACAACCCGGACCACGCCCAGCGCTGTTTCGATGCAATCGAGGACTGGGAACGACAGATAAAGTGGGGGCGCGTCCCGCAAGAGCAGATGACATATCTCACCGGCTCAGATCGATACAACTTCTATCGAGAGTGGGTTGGCAGAAGTGGGTACCGAGTCATCTACGAGATCTCCAGCGACACGATGACTGCCCTCGCAGTCTTACCGAAAGGCGACGATACGTACGATTTGAACGAACTCGACGAGCAGATGAACGAACTGTGACATCCTCCTCACCGTAAACGGCGAGGCTTCCCGTACCGCAGGTTGGGATATTTGCCGGTCTACGATACGGCCTGTTCTCTCGTGTTGAACGTCCCGCTCTCGCGGTCGAACAGGTGTACCGATGGCTGTGCCACACAGCCGTTACTCCTATCCTCACCGTGAGGACTCGGAGTTATCTTCTGCCGCATATTCTCCGCCCCATTACAATCCGCGTTGGCTACCAACTCACATGACGAGCAGACATACAGCCCACGTTCGACACGGTTCGACTTCGTATCGTCGCCGCACGCCGAACACGTCTTCGAGGTGTCCCACTCGTTCTCTTTCAGCACTTCAACACCGCGCATCTTGCCTTTGTATTCGAGGTACTGGTAGATGCGGTCGAACGCCCACGAGTGCAGCTTCTTGTTGCCGGTCTTCCCCCAGTCGGACTCTTGGATGTCTTCGGGCCAGCTCACTGCGAGCGTTCCTACATTCCGCTCAACGCACTCGGTGATGATGGTGTCTGTGAGAACGTGGTAGAAATGTGTCTCCCGTTCTGCGAGTTTCCGACGTGCCCACATCGACTTCTGCGAGGGGCCGTTCTCACCCTCAGTGTCGTACTCTTCGCGGGTGAAGTAGTGCTTGTCTTCTTTGAGCGAGTTGCCGGGGTAGAGAACGTACTCGTCGGGGAAGGCGACCGTGGCGATGTTCTTGATGCCGAGGTCAATGCCTGCCACGCCATCTCCTGATGAGTCGTTGGTTTCGAGTTCGACTTTGCAGACGAAGTGCAGTTCCCACTCCTCGCCAGTCCAGACGGCGCGAACGTTCTGCACGCTGTTGACTTCTGTGAGGTCAACGTCTGGCCGTGTCTGGTACTCGCAGAGGATGAAGTCCGACCAGTTTTCTTTCAGGTTTGAGCCTTTCGAGAGGCGAACGCGGTTGTTCTCAGGGTCGTGTTTGAAGCCGTCTTCTTTGAATGTGACCGTGGAACGTGGTCGGGTGTCGCCGTGTTTGCGGTAGCCGGGCGGATTCGCCTCGTCGTCCTTGTGTCGTAGGTCAAACCATGACTGGAAAGCGTCGGAAAGTTCTTCGATGACTTTCTGACTGGATTGTGCATTCAGGTCTTTCCAGCACGGTTGGTTCTTCATGTACGATTTCAGCACCCCTTCCTCTGGGATTTCGCCGGTCTCATCCCAGATGTGGTCGGCTGTCCATCGTGCGACGTTCCAGATTTTGGAGGCGGAGTCTCCGAGCGAGTCAAGGCCATCGCAGACCTGTCGGTGGTTCTGAATGGAACCAACGTAGGTGCGCGTGGCCTGAATCGCCATACATAGCCTATGTAGACAAATTTACTTAGTGGTGTAGATTAGCATGGAATATCCGGTCTGCTGTCGAGCGGTGGTTTGCGTAGTTGAGTGGCGCGATTCACGCCCGCCGTGAACGGCGGGATTCTCTCGCTGTCTAAAGATAGATTTACAACTCGACTCCGCTCCCTGACCGACCACAACGGCTTTGCTATCGGCCGGTGACCTCCCGGCCATGCCATTCGGCGTCGACGAGGCCGGTAAGGGACCGGTGCTGGGCTCGATGTTCGCCGCGGCTGTCCGGGCCGACCCGGAGAGCCTGCCCGACGACGTGGGCGACTCGAAGGACATCGCACCGGCGCGTCGCGAGGAACTGGCCGCGCTCATCCGCGATACCGCCGACGGCGTCTGCGTCGCCGAGATCCCCGTCGAGCGTATCGACGACCCGGAGACGGACATGAACACGCTGACCGTCGCCGCCCACGCCGAGGCGCTCTCGCCGGTCGCGCGCGACGGACTCGCCGGGTGTGTCGACGCGGGCGATACCGACGCCGACCGATTCGGGCGCCGAGTCGCCGACCGCGTCGACGCCGACCTCACGGTCCGAGCGGAACACGGCGCCGACGAGACCGACCCGCTGGTGGGTGCGGCCTCCATCGTCGCGAAGGTCGCGCGGGACACCCACGTCGACGCGCTGGCCGAGTCCTACGGCGCGGTCGGATCGGGCTACCCGAGCGACCCCACCACACGGGAGTTCCTGGCGACCTACGTCGAGTCCCACGGCCAGCTCCCCGCGTGTGCGCGTTCGTCGTGGTCGACCTGCGAGGACGTCCTGGCGGCCGCCCAGCAGTCGACACTGGGCGAGTTCTGAGGACGGCGCGTTCGCTCACCGAGTGAGTCCGTAGAATCCACGAACGTGGCTTGGACCTGGACGGGAGATGTTTTCGACAGCCCGTACGGCCCTTCCAGCACACGTGCCAACGTTAGCCGGGCTTCCACCGGCGTTGTCCTTGCGGACTTTAGCTGGGCTTTCACCAGCTTTTGCTGGCGTGCTGGATTCCCGAACGCCACTTGCGCGACGTCCGGTACTTGGCCTTCGCACCGATCCTGCCGGCAGGACAGGTCTCGGGCTGTGGCGGTTCTCCTTCAGAGCGTTAACCTCGGAACCCTGTTACAGGCTGCTTGGTTGTTGCCCCCAACGCATCCCGTTCCATCCTGATCGGATGGTCTGAGACGCGTCGTCCAGTGTGTCCCCGCGTTCGTGGGGAACTGAAGATACGACGGGAGGGATAATAAATCATTCTGATGGAATTTGGTACTACCCCACACACGACATATCTGTTGTCTGAGAATCACGTATCGACGGTCGAGTGTGAACAAAAACCGGAGTGGAAACCGGGCGTCAGTCCTCGTCGAGGACGAACGTCCGGAGGATGTCACCGTAGGCCGGCCGGGTGACGAGCACACCCAGCAGGACACCCACGATGGTGATGATGGCGAACCCGGAGAGATCACCCAGCGAGAGCACCATCAGCGGACTCATCGCGACGATGGTCGTCGCCGCGGCGGCACCGATGACCCAGAACGCCTTCCGGAAACGGCTCTGGAAGACCCGGCCCGTCTCGACGTTGCCCTGCTGGAGGATCTCGTCGGCGATGATGATCAGGTCGTCCACCCCCGTCCCGATGACCGCGATGAACCCGGCCAGGTGCGAGAGGTTCAGGGGATACTGGACGAACGAGACGAACCCGAGCAGGAGGAACACCTCCGAGAGAGCCGTCACGACCATCGGCGCTGCCACCTCGGCCCGGCCGTAGCGGCCGTAGACCACCAGACTCACCGCGAGCACGGCCAGCAGGCCGGTGATCAGCGAGTTCTGCTTGAACTGCTCTGCCAGGGCCGGCGACAGCGAGATACTCTGGGAGTTCTCGAAGTCAAGCGGCGCTGGCAGTCGACCCGCTTCCAGGTTCAGTTCGATCTCGCGGGCCATCTCCATGTTCTCGGCCGGCAGGACGAAGACGGGATCGTTCTTGAACGTGTTCTCGCGGAACGCCTGTGCCAGCCCGGGAGCGACCCCGCGGGCGTAGAACGGCTCACCGTTCAGCGTCGCGACCAGACAGCTTCCCTGGGTCTGCTGGATATCGCTGTGATTGTAGTTGGTACAGGACCGCCGCTGGCCGAAGCCGGCATCGACCATCTGCTGGCTGAACCGTTCGGCTGCTGCCTCCTCGACGGTGACCCGAGCGATGGGGCCCTCGGTCTGTGAGTTCTCCGACGCAACGCCAGCGAACTCGTCCTGTGCGAGCACCTGCTCGCGGACGTAGGTGCCGTTGTCGTTCGGGTAGACGGCGTACATCCGGACGACACCCCGTTCTTCGAGGATCCGGACGAGGTCCTCGCGGTCACGGCCAGGTGCCGTGATACTGATGAACTGCTCGCCACCCGGCGCGCTGACCTCCTGGACCGACCCGCCCGAGAGCGCGGAGGTACGGATCTTGTCCTGGACGCTCGTCACCATCTGCGAGCGGGTCTCGTCGGTGACCCCGCCGCGGATCTGGTCGGGCTCGTACCCCTCGGCTTCCAGTGCCGAGCGGAACGCCGACCGTTCGACGTCGTCGGTGAACAGCTCGACGGTGCCGCTCTCGTCGGGGCGAGCGCCAGCACGGACCTCGATGTCGATGGGGTCTACGTCGAGTCGGCTCGCGAGGTTCGCTGCGAGCTGTGTCGTCTCGTTCGGATCGACGTCGACACCCTCTGCGGTCTGGCCGACGATGGGTGCTCGGATGCGCGTCCCACCGCTGAGCTGGATCCCGTACTGGAGGTTCGTCGGTGCGTCACTGGTGGCGTTGCCCCCCGTGTCACCGGCAGGGACGCCGGGGACGAACAGCGCCGCCGACGATGCCACGAGCAGGACGACCAGCAGGCCGATCCGCCAGTTCTCCTTGATGGAACTCATCGGTTCACCCCCTCGTACTTGTACCAGCGAAGCAGCGTGACGTTGAGCATGTAGGTGTTCATCAGGTCAGCCGTCAGCCCCAGCACCAGAACGATCCCGATAGAGGCCATCAGGTCGATGCCGAAGATGGTGGCGGTGACGGCCATGACCGCCATCGCGGCGATAGAGGTGACCGTCATGGACACACCGGTCTGCATCGCCCGGTAGGTCGACTCGTAGAACCCGCCCGATCGGCGGAGGACGTGATTGTTCAACAGGATATCGGAGTCGACGCTATACCCGATCAGCATCAAGAGTGCGGCGACGGTCCCCAGCGAGAGCTTGATCCCGACCAGGTTCATGATAGCGATCGGGATCATGATGTCCGAGAACGCCGAGATGACGATTGCGATACTCGGCACGAACGTCCGGAAGAACGCGAACGCGAGCAGGCTCATCCCGACGAAAGCGACGCCGACGCCGATGACGGCCAGCCGCTGGTTCTCCGACCCGAAGATCGGCGAGGTAGAGCCGCTCCGGAGGATCGTCAGCTGCCCGTTTGCCTCCGCCGTCGCGCGGATATCGTCGATGTTCGACGAGTCGAACGTGACGACGTAGCGGTTGTCACCGCCCTGGATGGCCTGGACCGAGACCACCGGTTCGTCGAAGATCTGTGCTGCTTGCTGCTGTGAGAATGACGATGACGACTCGACAGTCAGTTCCGACCCGCCCGTGAAGTCGACGCCAGGTGTCACTGGCGCACCGGTCATGGCCCACCAGCCGGCGATGACCAGCAGGGCCAGTCCCAGTACGACCAGCGGAACCGCCACCAACTGGCGGTTCGAATACTGGGTGTAGTCGACTTCAGGGACCTCGAACGCGACCATGGGCGACGGTGTGAGACCTGCCCGAATAAGCCTTCCTTTATCGGTGTTGGTGTTCGCCCCCTCAATCGGGCAGGTAACGGACGCTTACGACCCCGCTCGCGGTCCGGATCTCGACGCGGTCGACGCCGAGCCGCGCGGCCCGCGAGACGGTCGCTTCGTCCGCGACGACCTCGTCTGCGGCCGTCTCGGCCTGTCCCTCCTCGACGGTCAGGACGTGCAACTCGCCCTCGCCGGCCCGCTCACGCGTCGTCAACTCGCCGACGGGCTGGTCGTCGGCGAGGTCCTTCGTCTGTGCGGTCGGTTCGAGGTCGACCCGCTCGACCGGGATGGTGCGTTGCTCGCGCAGCGAGGCGACCTCGTAGGTCACCTCCATCGGCGGTTCGGCCTCCAGCACCCCTTCGACGACCTCGCCGGCTTCCAGACCGGGGTTCTCCGAGAGCGTGAACACCTGTGCGTTCGTGACGTCCCGGAGCGTGGCCGAGGAGTCGTCGGCGTGTGTCACCAGGAACGTCCCGTCGGTGGCAGTCATTACACCCGCGTAGCCGTCCAGGGCTCTTTCGGGTTTCGACCGCGAACTGCGGTGGCGCGTCCTCAACAGTCCGTCGCGTGGTCTGACCGACCTGCCCCCAAACTCCTAATACGATCGTAGTACAATTCTCGTATGTGCCGGTCGATTTCGAGACACACGAACCCGGAAACCCGCGCATCGACCTCTCTGAGGGCACCAACGCGAGGCGGTTGCTGGAGTTCCTGCTGCAGACACCGACCGTCGGCTACACGCCAGCTGAACTGGCAGAAGCAACCGACATACCGCGTGGAAGCGTCGGCCCGACACTGAACCGACTCGAAGCCGCGGGCCTCGTTCGCCACAAGGAACCGTACTGGGCGGCCGCGGAAGACGACCGGATCGCATCGGCGACAGCCGCGTTCCTCGGGATCGAGACGGCTGGGTCGGCGTACAGCGACGACTGGTACGCACAGAACGACGGGTGGGACGAGGAGTTGCCCGACCTGAGCGACGAGGAGTCGTAGCCAATGGTCTATTCGCAAGGCGCTATCGTCGTCGCCGAGGACCCGTTCGGTAACAACCCGAAGCGTCCGTACCTGGTTCTCTCGAACGATACCGTTCCCTTCCACGGGCAGGAGTACGTCGCAGCGGTGGTCACGACGACGGCTCGAACGGAGGCCGTCGAACTGACCGACGACAGATTCGAACGGGGGCGGCTCCCTCGAACCTCGTACGTGTCGCCGTGATCTGTCCTCACGCTCAAAGACTGGATGATCACGAAGCAACCCGCAGAAGCGACTGCCGACACGGTCGATGCGGTGCGGCAGCAACTGGACACGTATCTGCAGACTGGCTGAATCGAGAGGGTCGCGTTCTACCCACTCATCGCAACAGCCGATGGACGAGATACAACAGGCCGACCGCGAGCAGCGGCGGCGCCAGCCCGGCCAGTTGTGGGAGGCCGTACAGCGCCGCGACGACGGCGCTCTGGGTGGGTTCCTGGAGCGCGGGCGGCACCGAGATGATTAGCCCGACGTACAGCGACGCCACGAAGACCAGCGCCGACAGGCCCATCGCGCGGTCGTACTGGGTCGACGAGCCCTGCCGGCGGTGGCGGCGGGCGACGAGCAACACCGGTGCGAGCAGGGGCGCGACCACGAGCAGGCCGACGAACAGGAAGAACGCTCGCGAGAAGGTGAACGTCCCACCCCGGACCGACGCGGACGCTCCCAGCAGGACGACGATGCCGAACACGAACATGAGCGCGATGCCCACCGACAGCAGGAGTGCGATGCCGACGTAGAGTTTGAACAGCAGCGAGTCGCTGGCCCGGAACGCGTAGGGGAACGCGCCCGGGAGGCCGTTGTACGACTCCGGTTCGTCGGCGGCGGCTGTCATTACCCCTCGTAGGGACAACACGCGGTTAAGCGCCGTGTTTCGGCGGGCCGGACATAGCGGTCGTCATATCTCGGTAAGGCCGAGACTGTATTCGAGCGCAGTGTTCACCTCGTCCATCCGTGCTGCAGGAATCGAACCGAGATTGTCGGTGATCCGCTGTTCGATAGAGACAGTTCGAATCTGGCTACAGAGTGCGACAGAATCTTCCCGGAGTGCGCATTCCGCAGCCGGGACGAGTACTTCGAAGGGATAGAGCTGGTCCCCGAAGGAGGTCGTAAAGGGAACGACAATCGTCGTCGGAGCGTTCGCATTCCCCACGTCGTTCTGGACGACGAGACACGGGCGTGTCTCTCGTTGTTCGGAGCCCTGTGTCGGATCGAGTTCGACAACGACGATATCGCCTCGACGAACCCGCATCGTCGCTACCACTCCGGAGTGTCGCCGAGGTGTTCGTCGGCCTCGCTCGAAACACTCGCCAGTTCGTCAGTGAGTGCACGGGATCGGCGGGCATGCTGCCGGTATCCCTCGGCTAGCTCTTCTCGTGTGGTCGGCCGTTCGATGACGAGTTTCCCGTCTTCCTCGTGGATGACGACCTCGTCTCCCCCTGTAATGCCGAACCGCTCTCGGAGGTCCTTTGGAATCGTCACCTGTCCTCTCTCTCCGACTTTCCGGCGTTCGCTTTCACCCATACATATTCATTTCAAATTCATATTCATAAGTCGTTCGGCCCCATGGCCGACGATATCGGCGGAGATGAACGGGTGGAGACGAGCGTCCTGTCTCACTGATGGAGCAGTCAGCGGCACTCGACCCCCGAAGTGATGTGGGTGCCGCTCCAGGCTGGCGTATGCACGTAGATATCGGTGCAGCGCTGGCGTCGGCCGCCGACCCAGGGGTCGACGAGGACAGACTGGACGACCTCGACGAGCGCGTCCGGGACGCACACGAACGCATCGCCGCGGGACGGGCCGACGACGAGTTCGGCTACGCCTCGCTGAACCTCCCCGAGCGGACCGACCCGGCTGCGATCCGGGACGCGGTCGAGCCGGTCGCGGACGTCGAGTACGTCCTCACCGTCGGTATCGGTGGCTCCGCGCTGGGCGCGCGGACCGTCACGTCGGCGCTGGCCGACGAACCCGAACGCCACGTGGTGCTGGACAACGTCGACCCCGAGCACGTCGAGCGGACGCTCGCGGACCTGCCGCTTTCCGACACCGCGATCAACGTCGTCTCGCGGTCGGGGACCACCGCCGAGACGCTGGCGAACTTCCTGGTGGTCCGGGACGCCTACGAGGACGCCGGTGTCGACTGGACTGAGCTGACCGTCGTGACGACCGGCGACGAGGGGCCGCTGCGCGAACTGGCCGACGCCGAGGACCTGCCGACACTGGCGGTTCCTGAAGGTGTCCCCGGCCGGTTCTCGGCACTGTCGGCGGTCGGCCTGGTGCCGCCGGCCATCCTCGGCGTCGACATCGAGGGCGTCGTCGACGGCGCTGCCGCGGTCGCTGACGACCTGGGCCCGTCGCTGCACGACACGCCGGCCTACGCCTACGGTGCCGTCCTCCACGGACTCGAACAGGAGGGGGCCGCGGTCAACGCCGTGATGCCCTACGCCGAGCGCCTGGAATCGTTCGCCGAGTGGATCGCACAGCTGTTCGCCGAGAGCCTCGGGAAGGAGGGACAGGGCCAGACGCCGGTGCGAGCACTGGGTGCGACCGATCAGCATTCCCAGATCCAACTGTATCGTGCCGGCCCCAAGGACAAGGTCGTCACGTTCGTCCGGCCCGGCGAGCGGCCCGACCTACCGATCCCGTCGGCCGACCACGAGGCGCTGTCGTATCTGGACGGCGTCGACCTGGGCGAACTCATCGACGCCGAGTACGCGGCGACGGTCGCGAGCCTCCCGGCGGCCGACCGGCCGGCGATCGAACTGGAGATCGACCGGCTGGACCCGCAGGGCGTGGGCGAACTGCTGTACGCGATGGAGGCGGCCTGTGTCCTGATGGGCGAACTGGCCGACGTCGAGACGTTCACCCAGCCGGCCGTCGAGTGGGGGAAACGCGCGACCAGAGCACTGATCCAGGGCGAGTCCACCGAGGAGACGGCGGTCGTCGACGAGCGGACCAGCCACGTGATCGAGTAGGGAAGAGCGGTCACGCGAACGCCTGGACGGCCGAGCTGAACAACCGGTGGGGTCTTGAACGTCCATCGCGTACGCCCGGGCAACAGGCAATGGCTCTGACCCGCCCGTACGTCGACCTCGCAGACAACGACACCATCCTCGTGAGTTCCATCCGTGCGCTCGCGGTCGTCGCAGCCGCGTTCATCCTCGCGTCGCTGCTGGGCCAACTGGGGATGAGCGCCGTCGGCGTCCAGTCGCTCGAAGCCCTCCAGGCCGATCCGCTGTTGAATGCCACCGTCCAGGCCCTCTCGTTCGTGGGCTTTCTCGCCGCTTCCGTCGGCTACCTGTGGCTTCGACAGGAGTCCGAGATCCTCCATCTCCGTCGCCCGACGCTCTCGGACGCGGGCTGGGCGCTCGTCGGCGTGGTCGGTATCCTCGTCGCCGCACTGGTGATGGGCGTCGTCGTCGAGTTCCTCTCGGCGCTCGCAGAGAGCCTCTTTGGCACGGAGATCACCACCGGCCAGAACAGCATCATCACCCAGGGGCGTCAGAATCCGCAGCTCTTCCTCTACATGATTCCAGTCGCGCTCTTCCTCGTAGGTCCCGGCGAAGAGCTGGTCTTCCGCGGCGTCGTCCAGGGGCTGTTCCGTCGCTCGTTCGGCGTCGTTCCCGGACTCGTCCTCGCCAGCGGGCTGTTCGGCCTGGGCCACTACTTCGCTATCAGCAGCGGCAACGCCTGGACCTACATCCTCGTCGCTGGTGCACTGGGGCTCGTACTCGGGGCCATCTACGAGTACACCGAGAACATCGTGGTCCCCGCAGTCACCCACGGGCTGTGGAACGCCGGCCTGTTCGCACTCCAGTACTACCTCGCCACGACGGGCGCACAGCTCCCCGCATGACGGCTGTCTGACGGGTGTTTATCCGGACGGCCTGTGAACGATGTGTCATGCCAACCCGGTATACGGTCGTGTGTGACGACGACCAGTCCCGGGCGATCGAGACACTGGCACGTCGCTACGGACTGACCACCGAGGAGGTCATCCAGCAACTGATCGAGTCCGGACTCGACGACGTCGAGAATCAGCCGATCTGAGCCAGTCGACACTCAGGCGGGGTTCTTTCTGGACAGCGAACTGCCACACACCGGACAGCGGTCGTGGTTCTCCTCGAACTCCCGCCCGCAGCCGGCACACTGGAACAGCCAGTCGCGGCGCTCGGTGATCCCCTCGCGGGCGATCACCTCGACCGAGACATCCAGTTTCTCGGCGACGTTCTGCATCGCGTAGTCGTCGGTCACCAGCGTCCCGTCGAGTTCGAAGGCCGCGGCCACGAGCTGGATGTCAGTCGCGGAGAGTTCTTCCAGATCGCCAGTCTCGCGAGCGGCCCGCTCGATGCGCTCGACGGTGTTCTCCTCGGGGATGTGGAGGTACATGCCCGAGCCCTCGAGCGCGTCGAAGCGGTAGGCCGCCTCGTCTTCGAGTTCCTCGCGGACCTCCGGCACGGCCGCTATCCGTTCGTCGGTGTGGTACTCGTTGATGAAAGCAGACGAATCGAGAACGTACATCTAGCGTTGGACGATCATGTGGTCTTTGACCGCCTTCACGCGCTCGACGGGAACGAGCAGACGGCCCTGGTCGCTGTACTCGAACTCGCTGTCCCGCACGGTCTCGGCGGGGTCGATGATCAGGTGTTCGAGCGATCCCGAGGCGAGGTCCATCGTGATGTTGTAGAGGCTGCCGAGTTCGGCGCCGTCCGTACCCATCACGTCTTTCCCGGAGAGGTTCTCTGCGAGTATCTCTGCCATACCCCCATGTTCCGAGTGGGGTTACATAAACGCCACGGGGGCGTCTGACGGCTGGCACACCACAATTATCCCCGCTCGGCCCGCAGTCGGCCTATGGAACGGACCCGACGGCGGTTCCTGGCGGCGGTCGCGGCCGGAGTCACCGGTAGTCTGGCCGGATGTGGCGGCGACGGGAGTGGGACGGACACGCCGACGGATACGGCGACTCCGACACCGACCGAGACGGCCACGGCGACGCCGACACCCACGGCTACGGCGACTCCGACACCGACCGAGACGGCCACAGAGCCACAGACGCCGACAGCCACCCCGACCGCGACGCCGGCGGCCGACCCCGACCAGGTCGTCGCCGTCGCACCCGGTGATTTCGTCTTCGACCCGGAAACCTTCGAGGTGTCGGTCGGTGGCACCGTCCAGTGGCAGTGGGAAGGCGGCGGCCACAACGTCCGACCAGAGGACGGAGGGATTCCGGACGCGAGTGACTGGACCGGGACGCCGGGCGGCGACGGGACGGTCTACAGCTCGGGCTACGTCTACGACTACACCTTCGAGGTCCCAGGCGAGTACAGCTACTACTGTTCGCCCCACCGGAGCCTGGGGATGACCGGGTCGTTCACCGTCACAGAATAGAGCGAGCAAACCGTCCCGAACAGCCGCCGAGGCGGCGAGCGGATGACGACGAACTTAACTGCTGTGGCCGACTGGGTTCGCCCAACTTCTGGAGCCATCTATGTCTGACACGGACGCCCCCCCAGAGACGGACGCCGACACCCTCAGAACACCCATCGTCGCGGTCCTCGGGCACGTCGACCACGGTAAGACGAGCCTGCTCGACCGGGTCCGCGGCTCGGCCGTGGCCGCCGGCGAGTCCGGCGCCATCACTCAGCACATCGGTGCGACGGCGGTCCCGCTTTCCGTCATCTCGGAGATCGCCGGCGAACTGGTCGACCCGACCGACTTCGACCTGCCCGGCCTGCTGTTCATCGACACGCCGGGCCACCACTCGTTCTCGACGCTGCGCTCCCGTGGCGGCGCGCTGGCCGACATCGCCATCCTCGTCGTCGACGTCAACGACGGGTTCCAGCCCCAGACGCTGGAGGCCATCGACATCCTCAAGCGGACCCAGACACCCTTCATCGTCGCCGCGAACAAGATCGACACCGTCCCCGGGTGGCGCGCCGAGGAAGGACGGCCCGTCCAGGCAGCGATGGAGGCCCAGTCCGACCGCGTTCAGTCTGATCTCAACGAGAAACTCTACGAGATCATCGGCGAGCTCTCCGACAACGACTTCTCGGCGGACATGTACTGGCGCGTCCAGAACTTCCAGGCCAACATCGGCGTCGTCCCCGTCTCCGCCGAGACCGGCGAGGGCGTCCCGGACCTGCTGACGGTGATGATGGGCCTCTCCCAGCGGTACATGAAAGAGGAGATGGCTATCGACGCGACCGGCCCCGGCGTCGGGACTGTCCTCGAAGTGAAAGACACCCAGGGCTTCGGGACCACGCTGGACGCGATCATCTACGACGGGACCATCCGCGCCGACGACACCATCGTCGTCGGGGGGCTCCAGGGCCCCATCGTCACGGACGTCCGAGCGCTCTTGCGCCCCCGTCCGCTGGAGGAGATCCGCACCGAACAGAAGTTCGAACAGGTCGACGAGGTCGCGGCCGCCGACGGCGTGAAGATCGCCGCACCGGACCTCGACGGCGCGATGGCCGGAGCGCCGATCCGGGTCATCCGGGACCGGGACCGGAGCGAGGTCATCGCCGAGGTCGAAGCAGAACTGGCCGGCATCGAGGTGACCACCCAGGAAGAAGGGATCGTCGTCAAGGCCGACACACTGGGGTCGCTAGAGGCCATCTCCAGCACGCTCGAAGAGGAGGAGATTCCGATCATGCGCGCGGAGGTCGGCGCCGTCGCCCCGCGTGACATCCGCGTCGCCGAGACCGCCAACGAGCCGACCCACCGGGCCATCCTCGCGTTCTCCGTCGACGTGCTCGACGACGCCCGCGACCTGGCCGAGCAGGAGGACGTCGAACTGTTCGAGAACGAAGTCATCTACCAGCTCATCGAGGAGTACGACGACCACGTCACCGCCATCGAGGAGGCCCAGCAGGAGCAGATCTTGGAGAACATCACCCGCCCGGCGAAGTTCCGCATCCTCAAAGACCACACCTTCCGCCAGTCCGACCCGGCCGTGGTCGGCGTCGAGGTGCTCTCGGGCCTGCTGCGGCGCAACGTCAACGTCGTCCGCTGGGAGGGCGGCGAACCCAAACGCGTCGGCCGGCTCAAGACCATCCAGGACGAGGGCGAGGACGTCGACGAGGCTCGCACCGGCGAGCGGATGGCCGTCTCCATCGACGGGCCGACGGTCGGCCGCCAGGTAGAGGAGGGGGACGACCTCTGGGTCGAACTCCCCGAGAAACACGCGAAGATCCTCGAACAGGAACTGCGGGAGGATATCTCGGTCGACGAACGCGAAGCGCTGTCGATGTACTTAGAGAAGCGCCGCGAGCAGGAACCCTTCTGGGGGAAGTGACGACCCCGCCGGTGGCTCTTTGTGTTGGGACGCGGATAGTAACCCCATGAGCGCCGCGGTCGGCGGGTCGGTCCACCTGCTCTGTGTCGACGACGAGGAGGCGTTCGTCGAGATGACCGCCCAGCGTCTCGAAGCCGTCGCGGACCGCTACAGTACCGTCGCCGTGACGAGCGCCGACGCCGCCGAGCGACACCTCGCGTCCGAGCCCGTCGACTGTATCGTCAGCGACTACGATATGCCCGATCGGACGGGCCTCGATCTGCTGGGTAGCGTCCGCGAGGCGCATCCCGACCTCCCGTTCGTCCTCTTCACCGCGAAGGGCTCGGAAGAGATCGCGAGCGCCGCCATCTCCGCGGGTGTCACCGACTACGTCCAGAAGCAGGTCCACGGCGACCAGTACACGCTGCTGGCCAACCGCATCGACCGCGCGGTCGAGCAGTACCGGACGAACCGCGAACTGGAGTGGTACCGGACGGTCGTCGACGCCGTCGACGACTTCGTGTACGCAGTCGACCCGGCGGGGACGGTCGTCTTCGCCACCAACACCTGTGCGTTGACCGGCTACGACCCCGGAACACTGGTCGGGGAGCATATCTCGCTCGTGATGGGCGAACAGAGCAGACAGAAAGCGCGCGACCAGATCGACCGATTGCTCGACGACCCCGACCGGACCGCCGCGACCTTCGAACGGACCCTGGAGACCGCAGACGGGGCCGTCGTCCGCTGTGCGGACCACATGGCACTCCTGCCGACCGACGACGGCGAGTTCCGTGGGACGGCGGGCATCGTCCGTCGGCTCGACGACGAACTCGACCCCGACCAGTCCACGTCGCTCGACCGTCTGCGTCGCTTGCTCGCGGAGTACGAGACGAGCGGCGACGAGCGACTGCTCGGTGACGCCCAGCAACTGGCCACACGGCTGGCAGCAGAAACCGGTCGGTCGACTCCCGAGACGGAGTAATAATATTTAATTAGCGAGCGTCCGACAGTCCACTCACGATGGCCGTCGGTAACCTCACCATCTCGACTGCTGACTTCGTCCTGGCCAGCATCGCCCTCTCGATGGTGCTGGCGGGCCTGGGTGCGGCAGCGTCGTCGCTCAGTGTCGTCGCCGCGCTGGGCGCAGGCAGCCTGCCGGCCAGTGGTTCGATCGGCTACGCACTGTTCTACAACCCGCCGGTCGACCCCAGTTGAGCTACTGTGCGGTCGGGGTGGCGTCGTCGCCCATCACCTGCTTGACCTGGAGTGCGGCCGACGCGGCGATCCCCTGGGCGAGTTCGTCGCGCTCGGCGTCGCTGATCGCGACCTCCTCGGGATTGTCCGGCGTGTAGTCGGCACTGACGACGGAGCCGACGGGTGGCTGGACGGCGATCCGTGCGCGTGGGCCGGCCTGGCCGTCGCTGATCTCCGAGCCGACCACGAACTCTCCGGGGAGCAGTTCGCGTGTCCGGGCGGCGACGTTGGCGAGGTCTCTGCGGAGCTGATGGCGCTGTTCGGACGTCAGCGTCACCGGTTCGGTGTCCCCACCGAACGGCGTGTTGCCATACATGGACGTTCCTGCACAGGTAGGGGACGGGGTACTAAAAACCCGGTGACTCTCACACGACTGGCCGGCTCTCGCCGTAGGTCGCCAGGACGACCGCACTCGCGTGGGTCTCCGTGGGTTCGACCGAGCGGACGACGACCTCCTCCGCGACGAACTCCCAGTCCCGGAGCTCGCGCCCCGCGGCCAGTCCCTCTCGGATCTCCGCTCGCACCGCGTCGGGGTCCTCGCCGTCGACCTCGTAGAAGATACCGGGGCCGTCGGCGGTGCGTGCCCAGCCGACGCCGGCGGCCGCCTGCTCGCCCGGCGTCGCTGTCACCGACGACTGGACGACCTCCAGCGCCTCGCCCGGCGGTCCCAAGTTCGGGGCCTCCCCCACGACCTCGATTGCCGGGCCGGCGGGGATAACAGACGAGAGCGTCACGAGGTTGTAGTTGTGGACGCCGGCCTCGGCGAGGGCCGCGTCGTACGACGAGAGCGCAGTCGGGCCGGTGGCGGTCCCCCACACGACCCGGATGGTACTCATATCGCTATCTGGACGCCAAAGCCCGTAAGGCGTTTCGCTTCAGCCCGTCGCTGTCAGTTTGTAGCACATCCCCGGCTGGTCGGCCTCGCCGTCGACGGCGCGCTCGGTGTAGTAGATCGACTCGGGCGTGACCAGTGGCGCGCTGGTGACCTGGCCCCGGTTTGCGACCGTCCAGACGACGTCGCCGGTGGCCTGCTCGACCGCGTAGACGTTCGAATCGTAGGACCCGACGACGACGTGTTCGCGCGTGGCGACGACGCTCCCGATGAGCCACCCGCCAGCGTCGAGACGCCACTGCTCCTCGCCGCTGTCGAGGTCGATGGCGTAGAGGTGGTCGTCGTGGCTCCCGACGAAGACCGTGCCGTCGTGGACCGCCGGCGCACACATCACGTCGCCGGATGTCTCGAACGTCCACGCTTCGCTGCCGTCCGTGACGTCGACGGCGGTCACCGTCTCCGACCACGACGGGACGATGGCCAGTCCGTCCGCGACAGCCACCGGCGCCTTGATCTCGGCGCCGGTGTCGTAGGTCCAGGCCCGTTCGAGGTCCGGGAACGTCCAGGCGTAGCAGTGGCCGTCGTTGGACCCGAAACAGAGATAGCCCCGCTCGCGATCGATGGTCACCGTCGAGTGAGGATGGTTCGTCGGCCGGGAGTCACGCCACTGGACGTCGCCGGTGGCCGCGTCGACCGCCGCGACGCTGCCACTCGGTGCTGCGTGCTCGACGGCCACGTAGAGCGTCCCGTTGTAGTAGGTCGGACTCGCACCGATGGCGTCGCCCAGATCTGTCCGCCACCGCCGCCGGCCGCTCTCCAGGTCGATGGCCGACACCGCGCCGTCGTAGGCCCCGATGTAGGCGGTGCCGTTGGCGATGGCCGGCGTCCCGTGGCTCCCCCGTCCCGCCTGCGTGAACGTCGTCGCCCACCGCACCTCGCCCGCGGGCGTGAGCGAGCGGATGCGGCCGGTATCGTCCGCGACGACGACGTTCCCCGCCGGGTCCAGCACCGGACTCCCCTTGGCGGCGGTGTGGTCACCCCGGTTGGTCGGCACCTCCCAGGTCTTCTCGACGCTGCTCGGCAGGTCGACGTCGCGATACCCCTGGTTCAGCAACCCCTGCCGGAACTGCGTCGACGCGTGCTCGTCTAGCCCGGTCGAGGCCAGCGGGTCGAACTCCGACTGACAGCCCGCGAGCGACCCCGCGACCGCCGTCCCGATCCCCGCGAGGAACGCTCGGCGACTCTGCCTCGTCTCGTCCATGCCGCCCGCTACCGGACGGCGTGGCTTAAATCGCGCGGGGACGGGGTGGCGGGGATGTTACGAGGGGCCTGCTGTAGCGAAGCCCAGTCGAAGCATCCGCGGTGCGGTCGGCCGGGAGTGGCCTCCGTGCCACTCCCCGGGGAAGGGCAGGGCTGTGCTGGGAGCATACGGCGAACGAAGTGAGCCGTTTCACCGAAAGACTCGCTGCGCTCGTCTTTCGAGCCCTGCGGTCGCGGTGCTCCCGCAGGACACCGGAATCGAGGCTGCAGGCCGAGATTCCGGCTGTTTTTCCCCACGTTTTTGCGAGGAGTGGTGCCCACAGCGAGCGGCTGCGCCGCTCGCGAGGGCACCCGACGACGTAAAAAGTGGTTAGGCGAACGCGACGGGCCCGCTCCCCGTGTCCTCCTCCTCGGAGATCTTCGCCAGCGCGTCGTGGAAGTCGGACTGCTCGACGGTCGTGCGGCCGTCGCGGATGGCGAACATCCCGGCCTCCGTCGCGAGCGAGGCCAGTTCGGCCCCCGAGAGACCGTCGGTCTCGTGGGCGAACGCGCCCAGGTCGACGCCATCGGCCAGGCTCATCTCGTCGGTGTGGATCTCCAGGATCCGCTCGCGGCCCTCGTGGTCGGGGTTGGGGACTTCGATGAGGCGGTCGAACCGGCCCGGGCGCAAGATTGCGCGGTCGAGCATGTCGAAGCGGTTGGTGGCGGCGATGATGCGGATCTCGCCGCGCTCGTCGAAGCCGTCCATCTCCGAGAGCAGTTGCATCATCGTCCGCTGGACCTCGGCGTCGCCCGAGGTCTTCGACTCCGTTCGTTTGGCGGCGATGGCGTCGATCTCGTCGATGAAGATGATCGCCGGCTGGCGCTCGCTGGCGAGTTCGAACAGATCACGGACGAGTCGCGCGCCCTCGCCGATGAACTTCCGGACGAGTTCCGAGCCGGCCATCTTGATGAAGGTGGCGTCGGTCTCGTTGGCCACCGCTTTGGCCAGCATCGTCTTCCCGGTGCCCGGCGGGCCGTGCAGGAGGACGCCGCTGGGCGGTTCGATACCCACTTCGCGGAACTGTTCGGCGTTGATCAGCGGTTCCTCGACGGCCTCGCGGACCTCGCGGATCTGCTCGTGTAGGCCCCCGATGTCGTCGTAGGTGACGTCGGGCGAGCCGTCGACCTGCATCGCCTGTGCGCGAGCGTCGGTCTCGGGCTCCAGCACTTCCTTGACCGAGAACGAGTCGTTGATGGCGACCCGGTCACCCGCTTCCATGTCCTCGCGGATCGACGGGGCGACCTCGGTGAGGACCTCCTGGTTGTTGCCGTGCTGTTTGACGACGACGCCGTCGTCGAGCAGTTCCTCTGCCGTGGCGATGTACAGCGACGAAGTCTTGAGCGTCTCGTTCTCCCGTTCGAGCTGGTCGACCTGCGCGGTGAGGTCGTGTTGCCGACCCCGGGCGCTCTCGAGTTGTTCGGTAAGCTGTTCGTTGACGCGAACGATTTCGGCGAAGTGGTCCCTGAGCGCCGCCAACCGCTCGTCGGGCGTCATATCGGGGTCGAGGTCCAGCCGTGGTCGTTCCGGAAGCGAAGGACTGCGCGACATTTGGATATCAGACACTACGTCGCTGGTATACAAAGTGCCTTTGGGTCGCTCACGAACTGTTTCGCCGCGCGGACCGAGCGACGGAACGACGAAAGGTCGGCTTACAGGCCGCTCACAGCAACTGCTCGAACTCGTCGAGGTAGTCGCCGTACGTCGAGAGCGCCGACTGGACGGGGTCGGGACTGGCCATGTCGACGCCGGCGTCACGCAGCAGTTCCAGCGGGTACTGCCGGGAGCCACTGCGGAGGAAGTCCAGATAGCGCTCGGCGGCTGGTTCACCCTCCGCGAGGATACCGTCGACCAGCGCGACTGCCGCGGAGATGCCGGTCGCGTACTGGTAGACGTAGAACGCCCGGTAGAAGTGCGGGATGCGCATCCACTCGCGGGCGATGCGGTCGTCCAGCACCGCGGGCTCGTAGTAGTCCCCTTTCAGGTCGGCGTAGAGGTCGTCCAGGCGGTCCGGCGTCAACGGCTCGCCGGCCTCGGACATCTCGTGAGCCCGGTGTTCGAACTCCGCGAACATGGTCTGGCGATACAGCGTCGAGCGGAACCGTTCGAGGTACTCGTTGAGGACGTGCCGGCGCAGCCGTTCGTCCTCGACGGTCTCCAGGAGGTGGTGCGTGAGGAGGGTCTCGTTGACAGTGCTGGCCACCTCGGCCACGAAGATCTCGTAGCCGGAATAGACGTACGGTTGCTCCTCGCTGGTGTATTCGGAGTGCAGCGAGTGGCCCAGTTCGTGGGCCAGCGTGTACATCGACTCCACGTCGTCCTGATAGTTCATCAGGATGAACGGCTGGGAGTCGTAGGTGCCACCCGAGTACGCGCCGGACTGCTTGTGCTTGGTCTCGTAGACGTCGACCCAGCGCGACTCCAGCCCCTCCGCGAGCCGTGATTGGTAGTCCTCACCCAGTGGCGCGACGGCCTCGGTGACGTACTCACAGGCCTGCTCGTACTCGATCTCGGGGGACTCCTCCTGGACCAGCGGGACGTACAGATCCCACATCCGCAGGTCGTCGGCCCCGATGGCCTCGCGTTTCAACTCGGCGTGGTGGTGCAGCGTATCGAGGTTGTCGTGAACGGTATCGACGAGCGTGTCGTACACCTCGACGGGGACGTTCGGGCCGTCGAGTGCGACCTCGCGAGCGGTGTCGTAGTCCCGCGCCTGGGCGAGTTTCACGTCGGTCTTGACCGCGTTCTTGTAGGCGGTCCCGACGGCGTTGCGCACCGTCTCCCACTCGTCGTAGAAGGCCTCGTAGACCCGCTGTCGGAACTCCCGGTCCGGATGTTTCTGCAACGTCGTGAAGTTGTTGAGCGTGATCGGCTGCTGGTCACCGTCGGGGTCCTCGACGCTCGGGAACTCCATGTCGGCGTTGGCCAGCATGTTGTACACCTCGCCGGGCGCGCCGGTCACCTCGCCGAGTTCGGCGAGCAGGTTCTCGACCTCGGCAGAGCGGGTGTGTGCTTTCATCCGGTGGACGTCGTCGAAGTAGTGTTCGTACGCCGCCAGCGCCGGCTCTTCGTCGATCATCGCCTCGATCTCGGCCCACTCCAGGGCCTGCAGTTCGGGTTCGAGGAACGAGGCAGCCGAACTGGCGTCCGAGGACAGCGACTGCGAGCGGGCCGTCAGCGCCTGGTAGGTGTCGTCGGTCGTATCCTCGTCCCGGCGCATCCGGGCGTACGCGGCGACGTTCGAGACGGTCCGCATCAGTTCCTCGTACGTCTCCAGCGTCGCCCGGAGCGTCGCAGCGTCGTCGGTGGCCCGGCCCTCGTAGGCGGCCAGGTCCTCGACCAGCTGCTGGGCCGTCTGGAAGGCGGCTTCCCACCCCTCGTCGTCGGCGTAGAGGGACTCCAGTTCCCACTTGTACTCCTCGTCGATGTCGCTCCGTGCGGGTACCGAACTCATAGACCGCCGTTAGACCGGCCCGGAAGTAAGCCTTTCCAGGCTACGCCAGCCCATCGAAGATCGTCCCCGCGACTCGCGCCCCGGCCAACCGCTCGGAACGGAGATCGGCGAACACGTCGCGGGCACTCGCAACAGCATCCGTGTCCGCCTCGAACTCGATACCCGGATACGTCACGTCGAGCAACACCAGGGGGTACGGTGGCGCCGGGGCGACGCCTTCGGGACCGTCCAGCGGCTCCGGCGCCAGGACACGCTCGACAAACCCGAGGTCTCGCTGCCCACGGGCGACCATCCCAGCGAGTCCGACCACCCGACGGACGAGTTGTCGGCAGAAGCCGCTGGCGGTCAGGTCGACGACCAGGAACTCGCCCTCCCGCCGGAGGTCGATCCCGAGGTCCCGAACGGTCCCGTCGTCGTCGGGCGTCAGGTTGTGAAAGTCGTGCTCGCCGGCCAGCGCGTCGACGGCAGCGCGTGCTCGTTCGTCGTCGGCCTCGGGCGCGTGGAGATAGTAGCGATACGCTCGCTCGCTGGCGTCGTACTGCGCGTGAAACTCCTCGGCCACAGTCGCGCTGGCCCACGCGCGGACGCTTGCCGGGAGTTCGCTGTTGAACGCGGCCGGCGAGAGCCAGTCGGGCGCCGCGAAGGCGACGGTCTGGGCCAGCGCCGAGACGCCGGCGTCGGTGCGGCCAGCGGCGGCGTATCCCTCGGGGACTCGCTCGTCGTCGGTGACACCCAGCCGAGACAGCGCCGACAGCAGCACGTCCTCGACCGTGCGGACGTCGGGCTGACGCTGGAACCCGTGGAACGGCCGGCCGTCGTAGGCGACCCGGTAGGCTCGCATCGACGGGATTTCGGTGGCGGGGTACTTGGGCGCCCCGGGACGATCACTCGGGGGGCTGGTCCATGATGCCGCCCGCCGGCGCCCGCGGGGACTCGATACCGGATTCGGCGAACGCGTCCAGGACGCGCTCGGTCACGTCGGACTTGAACTCGAACTCGTTGCGGAGGTCGTTGACGTAGGCCTTCCCCGTCAGCGTCCGGTAGTAGAGGTCGTCCTCGACGACGACCGTGACCGGGTGGTCGTCGGTGACGTAGACGTACGGCGAGGTGACCAGCGCCTCCTCGACGATCTCGTGTGCCCGTGCCACGTCGGCGTCGACGCCGATGTAGAACTCGACGACGGCGAGCATCTCGGCCGCCCCGTCGTTGGCGTTCGAGATCGACTGGTTCAGGAAGACGAAGTTCGGGACGACCACGAGCGTGTCGTTGGGCGTGACCAGCGACGTCGACCGGAGCCCGATGTCGGTGATCTCGCCGTAGTGGTCGCCCAGCCCGACCTTGTCCCCGACCTGGTAGGGCTGTTCGAGGACGAGGATGATGCCCCCGACGAGATCCGCGAGCAGGTCCTTGAGACCGAGGCCGATGGCCGCCCCGAGCAGGCCCGAGATGGCGACCAGTTGCGTCGAAGTCAACTCGAAGAGGATGCGGACGATGAGATAGAGTGCGGTCCCGTAGACCAGGAACTTCAACAGCGGGATCAACAGCGTGACCCTGAACCGGTGGGCTTCGAGGCGGTCGGCGACGGTCGTCAGCGCGAAGCTGAGCCCGCGAGCGAGGACGTAGGCGACGAGCATGACGACGATGGCGTTGAGGACCGTCCCGACATCGATCGACACCGACGGGACCGCCTCGCTCCCACCGGCCGTGACCTGCAGGAGCGTCACCATAGCAACTGCCTCCGTTGGAGTTCCGCGACGGCCGGATGGAGTCCGACCGGGCGGAGCGAGATCTCCGTTCCCTCGACGTCGACGATACCGACGTTCGCGAGCGTCTGGACGGCCGTGTCGATACGGTCCCGGTCGAGGATGGCGGCCAGCCGATCCCGTTCGACGCCCTCCATCGCGACGACGTACCAGAGGAGAAAGGCCGTCTCGTCGGCCAGCCCGGCGACGTCCGAGACCGGGTCCCGGACGTAACTCGGGGCGATCTCCCGGCCGTCGCCGGTCTCGCGGACGCTCTGGTCCCAGAGCGTCGTCGCGATACCGGGATTGCCGTGCGAGACGCGGCGGAGCTTCTCGTAGACGACCGACTGGATCTGTGTGTCCTCCTCGCTCCACCAGGAGGCGACCCACGCCGGGTTCGGCCGGACGTACGGCAGCCGGACGGTCCGATCACCCCACAGATCCACGGGATAGCTGCCCACGTCGATGGTCTTGATACGGCCGGCTGCACCGGTATCGACGAACGACGGCAGCGACTCCGCGTCGTCGTGGGCCCGGACGACCGCCTCGATCTGGTCGGCGTCCAGTGGCGGTAACCTGATCTCCAGCGGGAACGACTGGTCGACCTGGCGAACGGCGGCGAGGTACTGCCAGGAGTAGCGGTTCCAGGTCGTCACGACGAGTTGGTTGGTCATCGCCAGCCGTTCGAGGAACTCCTCGAGGACGTCGAACCCGCCGACAGCGCGCTGATAGAGGTAGTGACAGTCCGCCAGCAGGAGCGCACCGTCGTCGGGAATCTCCGGAACGACGGTCTCGTCGGTGACGACCTCCGAGAGCGTGACCCGGCGTGCCCGCTCGCCGAGCAACTCCTCGGCGTACTCAAGCAGTGCGGTCCGGCCCCCGAACGGATCTGAGACGATGGCGACGTTTGAGTCGACCCGGTCCAGGGTCTTGTCCTCGTCCAGATACTCCGCGACAGCGGTCGACAGCGACTCGACCTGTGCGCCCAGTCCCGCCGCTCGCAGATGTTCGATCGGTATCGTCACCGGTCACCCACCACCCTCGACATGCCAGTGATTCAATCAGTCCGGCGGTGTCGCATAAAGGTTCGCACACAGCGAGGAGCGACACCACACTTAGGACACTGAGTCCCCAAGGTGGGAGGTGATGCCCCCAGCAGCCGACGAGAGCACCGAGTTCCCGCGCCCGCCAGTCCAGTTCACCGACAGAGTGGGGCGAGACGTCGAGCTACGGGCCTACGACGGCGACGGGGACCCCCTCGTCGAGATGTATTCGGAGTTCGATGCCGACTCGCGCGCCCAGGGACTGCCACCCCGCCACGAGTCGGAGATCCGCTCGTGGATCGACGACCTGCTCGCCGAGGGACACAACGTCGTCGTCTGGCACGGCGACCGGGCGGTCGGCCACGCCGTACTGGTCCCCTACGACGGAACCTCGGAACTGGCGATCTTCGTCCACCCGACCTACCAGTCCGCCGGCATCGGTTCACAGCTCATCCGTGTGCTGCTTGGCCACGGCCAACAGCAGGGGCTCGACAGCGTCTGGCTCGCCGTCGAGCGGACCAACCACATCGCGATGCGGCTGTACGACTCCGTGGGGTTCGAGACGACGACCCGAGACCGTGCGGAGTACGAGATGGAACGACCGCTGTAGGCTACTCGATTTCGTAGTCGGGCTCGCGCGTCCGTTCCTGTCGCTGCTCGGCCACGTGCTCGGTCTCCAGCAGCCGTTCGAGTCGTCGCTCGAACTCCTCCTCGCTGATCTCGCCGCGGGCGTAGCGGTCGCGGAGCTGTTCGACGGGTGACTGACCGGGATCGGATTCGACGCTTCGCGTGGTCGTCGAACGGTCGTATTCCTCGACCGAATCTGGCGGTTCGGGTTCGACCAGCGGGAAATCCTCGCCGAGGATGCCGATCAGCGGTAACAGGATGAAAAAGCCCAGAACGAACGTCGCGGGGACGAGCGGACCGAAGCCGAAGACAGCGAACAGCGCGGTCAGTCCGAACGAGAGGATCGCGACGACGCCCGTGAGCTTCTTTTTTGGGAGGGTGGGCAGCATACTCGGATTGCGCGTGCGGGCAGGCAAAAAACTACGGACGGAGTCTCACTCGACGAAGTCCGCGTAGGTCGGCCGCTCGTGATCGCCGGGGAACTCGTCGACCGGCGCGGTGGTCTGCTCGCCCTCGTCCATCTCCTTGATCGTCACCTCGTCGTTTTCGAGGTCCTGCTCGCCGACGATGACGACCGTCTCGGCGTTGATGTCGTCGGCGTAGCCCATCTGGGCGCCGAACGAGCGACTCGCCACATCGCTCTCGACGACGTGGCCGCGTTCCCGGAGGTCCCGCGCGATGCGAGCGGCAGTCGCCCGCGTGTCCCCGACCTGGAGGACGTAGTAGTCCGTCGAAAGCGCCTCTTCGGGCCAGACGCCGGCCCGTTCACAGAGCAACTGGAGAGTGGCGTGGCCCGGCGCGAACCCGACCGCGGGCGTGGGCTGGCCGCCGAAGCCCTCGATGAGGTCGTCGTAGCGACCGCCGCCGAAGACCGCTCGGGAGACCGACCCCGTCGAGTCGAAACACTCGAAGACGACGCCGGTGTAGTAGTCCAGGCCGCGGGCGGTCGACAGCGACAGCGTCAGGTACTCCCGGACGCCGAAGTCATCGGTCGCCGAAAGCACCGCACGGAGGTTCTCTGTCGCCTCGCGGACGGCGTCGGTGCGTTCGGCCAGGTCCTCCAGGTCGTCCTCACCGGTCTGGAGCAACTCGTCGAAGGTCTCGGCCTGGTCGTAGCTCAGCCCCGTCTCGTAGAGGGCGTCGAGGTACTCCTCGCGGTCGATCTTCGCGCGCTTGTCGACCGCGCGGATCGCCTCGCGAGTGTCGACGTCGGCGTCGAAGCTCTCCAGCAGCCCCGAGAGGATGTCCCGGTGGGAGACGCGGATCTCGAAGTCCTCGGCGTCCAGCCCGAGGTCGGTGAGCATGTCGACGGCGACGGCGAGTATCTCCGCGTCAGCTGCGGGGTCCGACGAGCCGAAGATGTCGACGTTGGTCTGGTAGAACTCGCGGAACCGGCCCTGCTGGACCTGCTCGTAGCGCCAGAACGGTCGCGTCGAGACCCACTTGATCGGCTTCGAGAGCGCCTGCTGTTTGGCGACGACCATCCGCGCGACCGTCGGGGTGAGTTCCGGCGTCAGCGCGACGTCGCGCCCGCCCTTGTCCTCGAAACTGTACAGTTCCTCGACGATCTCCTCGCCGCTCTTGTCGACGTACATCTCCGTCGGTTCCAGCGCGGGCGTCCCGATCTCCCGGAAGCCGTAGCGGCCGGCGACGTCCTCGATGGTGTCCATCGCCCAGCGGCGTGCCTGCATCTCCTCGGGATAGAAATCGCGAAAGCCCTTGACCCGGTCGTACATACCGGCGCGTACAGCGAGGGCGCGCTTGAACCTGTCCGTTCAGACCGAGGCCACCCACCGTCGAGAAGTCGGCCGCCGGGCCGATATCTGGCCACCCGATCAACTGGAATCCTGATTGGAGCCGAGTCTCCGGACGGAAAGTAGTTCCTGGAGACCCTCTACATCGAAGTCAGCGTCGGAGACGACCAGTTCTCTCCCTTCGGATCGCGCTGTCGCCGCGATCATGAGGTCGCGTGGCGACAGTGGGTCGCCGGATTCGAGAAGACGACTCTGTATCCGGGCGGCCTCGAACGCCTCCTCCTCCGAGAAATCGAGCGCGGCGACCCGTCCGAAGTTCGCACGCGCCCCGACGAGGTCGGTGTCACCGCTCGCGAACACCTCACCTGCCAGCACTTCGTAGATACAGATACTAGAGGTTACCAGGACTGGTTGCGCATCGACGAACTCGACGACTGCTTCGACACCATCGAGGTAGTCGATGATAACCGATGAATCGAGAACCGTCACTGCTCGAAGCTCTGTCGGGAGCGCTCGATCGCTTCACGGGCCTTCTCGGCTTTGTCAGTTCCGCTCCACGCACCAGCATTCATGCCCGACCCCTCGGTCGCCAGTCTGTCGAGGAACTCGTCCCAGCTCTCGTCCTCACGCTTCAGCCTCGCTAGTTTCTGCTTCGTCTCGTCGGAGACGCGAATCGACGTGCTCATGTGCATACGTTGCGTATGCGGGCGGAAGTAGTTTGAGGTGCCCGGCACCGCTGGATGGGACGACCCGAACCGGTGGATTCTGAACGGGCTCTCGCCTGTCAGGAACGCTCCAGTACGTGCCAGCGGGAACGATCCACGGCCGACCGCTACTCTGCCAGTCCGCGCACTCGGGACTGGGTGTGGTCGGGGAACACCTCGTCGACGGCACCCTCGCCGTAGCGCTCGGCCAGCAGCGCCCGGAGTTCGACCTCGTAGTCCGCCTTCGGGATCTCGGCGCTGGGGCCGGTCTCGACGACGAGTTTCTGGGCGGCCATGCCGTCGATGGCACCGCGGCCGATACCCGACAGCGGCGCGAGGTAGTCGACACCGAAGCGGTCCTCGACGCTCTGTGCGAACGGTCGCTCGATTGTCGGGACACGGTCGTCGCGGCGGGTCCCGTCGGCGATGGCGTCGATATCGAGGTCCTCGGCCCGTTCTGCCAGCGACTCGACGGCGTGTTCGTGGACCTGCTGGATAGCGTTGCGCGGGAAGCCGTCGGCGTCCAGTCGGTCGACCGCCTCGTCGGCGACCGCGTGGTCGAGGTCCAGCGTGCGGTGGTCGAAGCCGACGGCGGCGGCCGCCTCGCCGGCCGGGTCGGGGTCGACGACGCCGAAGGTGCCACTGACCAGTGTCACGTCGTAGAAGGGGTCGAGCAACAACGCCGCCAGCGTCGAGTCCTTGCCCGCGCTGTAGAGCAACCCACAGCGCATCTACCGGCGCTTGATGTCGAAGCTCTTGGAGTCGGGTGTCAGCTCCTGGAGGAGCTGTTTCATCTTCTCCTCGTCGATCTGACCCTGGATGCGGCCGCTCTGGGCCAGCGCGACGACCTGCTGTTCGATCTGCTCGCCCACGTCGGGTTTGGACATCTTGACCGTGTTGAGTCGCTTGCGGGCACCGTCCGAGAGGTGCTGGCGCAGGATGGCCTTCTTCTGGGCGTCGGCCTGTTGCTGGGCGGCCTGCTGGGCCTCGGCGTCCTCACCCTCCTGCTGTTCTTTGAGCTGTTCCATCTTCTTTTTCCGGAGCTCGTCGAGCTCCTCCTCGCTGGGGTCGCCACTCATGACTACTGGGAACTACTGTCGTCGCGGGGAAAATCATTTCGGAGCGCGAGACAGTCACAGCGCCAGTCCGACCGCTGTCCGGTCGGGAGAGAAGAGACGCTCTAGGCGTACCGTTCGAGTTCCGGGCGGTCGAGATCCTCGATGACCTCGCCGGCGGTGTCGTCGAGCAGGCTCTGGCCGTCACCGGTGATACGGCGGCCGTCGCTCTCGCTGGTCTCGACGTAGCCGGCCTCCTCCAGCTGCTGGAGGACGGTCCGGATGACGTTGCCCGAACCCTGGGCCTTCTGCTTGGGCCGGACGCGGTAGCGCGTCGTGCCCTGTTTGGAGCTGCCGTACTCGCTGCGGAGGCTGTTGACGCCGACCGGCCCGTCGACGGCGACCTTCCGGAGCAGGCTGGCGGCGCGTCGCTGCCAGAAGTCGTCCTGCTCGGGCGGGAGTTCGCGGTCGACGCCGGTCTTGGCGACGACGGCCCAGTCGGGCTGTTCGATCTCGTCCTCGTCGGCGAGTTTCTCCGTGAGCGCCTCGATGAGCTCCTCGGGGGGAGCATCGTAGAGTGTCGTCATTGGGCCATGATTCCCGTTGCCGTCATTTAAGCGCATCGTTCGCGTCGCCGGGACGTGAACGGCTCTCACCCGCCTGCCGTCGCCCGGTCGGCACCCAGCGCGGTCGCCACGCCGGCGCCGACCAGCGTCGGGAGCCAGTAGGTCGCTCCCCGATGGATGAGGACGGCAGAGGTCGCGAGTACCAGCGTCGCGGGCGTCGTCGAGACCAGCATGGTCACGAGCACCGTCTCGATAGCGCCGGACCCGCCGGGCAGCGGGGTGACGCTGGCGATGGAACCGACCGGAACGACGAGCAGGACCGGCGCGACCGGGACCGAGAGGCCGACGGCGTACAGCGACACCCACAGCGAGGCGACCAGACAGCCCCAGCCGAGTGCCGAGAACGCCAGCGTCCGGGCGAGCATCCGGCGGTCGCCGGCGACGCGGTCGATGGCGGCGAAAAAGCCCTCGATACGGCGCTCGATGCCCGCCGTCGACGGCGGCGACCGCCGTGGAACGACCCGACCGAGAAACTGTAAGAGGGGCGTAAACAGCCGGACTACCCCCGCTTCGAGTTCGTACCGGTAGCGCCACCCGAGATACGCGCCGACCGGCAACCCGACGGTCAGAACCGCCACCGCGACGGCGGCGAACACGAGGTTCCGACCGAGTCGGACGGCGCCGGCGGCGACGAAGGTGAACCCGACGACGGCGTAGAACAGCGACGGGACGAAGTGGATGGTGTCGACGCTGGCGATCGCCGCGAGCCCGGTCTCGTACTCGCTGTCGGCGGCGGTCGAGATGAGCAGCGCGCTCAGTGGCTCGCCACCGGCCTGCCCGAACGGCGTGACGTTGTTCGAGAAGATGGCACCGGCAAACACGAGCACGGCAGTGTGGGCCGGGACCGGGACGTCGAGAGCGTGCAGGACCGTCCACAGCGCCAGCCCCCACGCGGTGAGCCAGGCGGCGGCGATACCGAGGACGAGCGCCAGCCCGGCCGGGTCAGCCCGCGTGAGCGCCCTGACCGTCTCGTCGACGCCGACGAGCCAGATCAGGACCCCAAGGACGACGAGCGCGCCGGTAAATCCGACTACCGTCGCCCACCGGTTGTCGTCCATGTACAGGTCGTCGGGTGTCTGTGGCTTGAACCCACCGACAGATACCGCGACCGTTTTCCACCCCGGCACCGAGGGGCCGGTATGGACGAGCAGGCCGCACTCGCCGTACTCGGAAACCGGCTCCCGGCCGCTGGTGACGACTGCGCCGTCGTCGACGGACAGGTGCTGACGACGGACATGCTCCACGAGACGACCGATTTCCCGGACGGGACGACCCGGTATACCGCCGGCTGGCGGGCGGTCGGCGCCTCTCTCTCGGACGTCGCAGCGATGGGCGCAACGGCGACCGCCGCGGTAGCAGTCTATGCTGCCCCGGCGTTCGACGAGGACGACCTCCTGTCGTTCGTCGATGGCGCCAGCGACGTCTGTGACCGCGTCGACGCGGAGTACGTCGGCGGCGACCTGGACGACCACCGGGAGTTCACCGTGGCGACGACAGCGCTCGGGCGGACCGACGAGCCGGTTCGCCGTTCGGGCGCCAGCCCCGGCGAAGCGGTCTGTGTGACCGGGACACTGGGCCGATCGGGTGCCGCCCTGGAACTGTTCGCCCACGGCGACACCGAGCGAGCCAACGAGCTGTTCAGATTCGAACCACGCGTGCGGGCGGGGACGGCACTCGCCCCCCACGCGACGGCGATGCTGGACTCCAGTGACGGACTCGCCCGCTCACTCCACCAGTTGTGTACGGCAAGCGACTGTGGAGTCGCCATCGAGTCACCGCTCCCCATCGACGACGCCGTCGACGCGGTCGCGGCCGGCGAACAGGCGCGGCTCGAACTCGGCGTCTTCTTCGGCGAGGACTTCGAACTCGTCTGTACGATCCCGGAGGCAGAACTCTCGGCGGCGCGGGCGGCCGTCCCGTGTTCGCTGACGCGCATCGGGACGACCACACCAGACGGCATCACGCTCGATGGTGAGCCACTTGCCGACCGCGGCTACTCACACTAGTCGTGGTCGTGCGCGGCGAGCGTCGTCGTGACCAGTCGAACGGCCTCCGCAGCGGCGCTGGCCCGCTCCTCGTAGCTCAGTTCGTCGTCCTTCCGCGGGCAGGTAGGGTGGGATGGGCGGGGCGTCATCGTGTACGAACCCCTTACTCCCGGCCGGGCATATAGGGGCCAGTCCGTTCCGTTCTCTTCGCGTCGGTTCACTCGTTTCACACTGGAAAGCCGGGATTTTACGCTATCGGCGGACGCGAAACGAAGGTTACAGAGCAGGATAGACCGTTCAAAGACGGCGCTGGGCCCGCCGCTACGGTCGTCCACCCGGGAATCTAACGCGCCGAGTAGTATCAGGTCGCTGTGACGATTTCGAACGGGACCGGGGTGAAACAGGCCAGTCCGAGAGCAAACGTCACCACGCCGAGGGCCACGCGACGCCGGTCGAGCGACTCGTCGACGGTCGGCCGCGCCGGGCCAGCGTAGGCGAAGCCGGTCGAGAGCAGCCCCCAGAACACCCACAGCGTCCACACACCGAGCCCGACCGGCGGCGGATCGCGGGTGAGATAGAGGAACCCGGCCAGCGCGAACAGTCCACCGGGGACCGCAGCCGCCACCGTCTCCTGGCGCTGGCCGACGATGGCGCGGACGATGTGGCCGCCGTCGAGCTGGCCGACCGGTAGCAGATTCAGGAACGTGAAGAACATCCCCGCCCACCCGGCGAAGACGATCGGGTGGAGCGACTCGCCCGGCCCGACGGTCGTCCGAAGTCCAGCAGCGGCGACCAGCGCGTCCAGTCCCTGCAACAGCAGCGGGTCGTGGAAGTTGATCGCGTACCCGGAGTCGCTGTTGAGCACCGCCTCCGGGACGGTGATCGGGTCCAGTGTGAGACCGACGAGGGTGACGACGGCCGTCGCGACCAGCCCCGCGAGCGGGCCGGCGACGCCGATGTCGAACAGCGCTCGCCGGCTGGGAATGCGACCGCGGATGTTGATGACCGCTCCCATCGTCCCCAGCAGCGACGGGAACGGGATGAAGAACGGCAGTGTCACGTCCACACCGTGGTAGCGAGCCGCCACGTAGTGGCCCAGTTCGTGGATGCCCAGCACCCCCAGCATCGCGACGACGAAGGGCCAGGCCTCGAAGATACGGGCTGGCGACTCCGAGACGGGAATGTAGTACCACTGCGTCGCGCCCACGTAGAGCGTGGACGCGACGGTCGCGATCAGGAGGCCGACGTTCAGCCAGGGGATGCCCCCGGACGACGATTCGGCCGGCTCTGCGACGAGAACGTAGGCCCGTCCACCGGTCGTCGGGACGCGGTGCTCGGCCGGTGAATCCGCCCGAGAGGGAGTCTCCGAGCGCTGTTCGAGCCGCAGGTCGTAGCCGCGCTGTCCGAACAGCGTCCGGAGTTCGTCGACGACAGCGTCGGGCGGGACGAGCGGGTCACCGATGTACCGTACCGTCCCGTCGTCGCGCTCGACCGACCAGACCTGGAACACGGCGGCCAGGGCACTGGGCGGTGGCGGACTGTCGTCGGCGTGACTCATCGATTCGGAATAACGTGGCCGGACATTAATACTCCGCGCTCACCGTCGGCTCGGAGTGGTGCGGTTGTGCACCCGAAACCGGGGCACGAGAGAGACGGTTCAGAGCGGGTTCGGTGACAGAACGTGGGTTACGCTGGCTCGACGCGCCACGTCGTCGCACTCGTGTACGACCACTTTTCGACCTGGATCTCGGATGCACTCTCCTTGAGCTTGACCATCAGGGCGCCGATCTCCTTGGGTGAGAGACCGACCTCCTCTGCGATGAACTTGCTCTTGAAATACATCTCACCGTCTGCGGCCTTCTCTGCGAGGAAGGACTTGAGGCGCTCTTCTTTGGAGGGCTCTTCCTCACTGGAGGGCGTTACGGTTGTGCTCATGTGTGTGACCTCGCTCAACGCTTGTGCTGCTGGGAGTATATAAAGGAAGGAAGCTTCGCGTCGATTCGGCTCCGTTTAGCAAAAATAGTGTGAAACGGACATTTTACGACTGTTTTAGAACCGCTTAGAAATTTTATAACGCATTCTGAGATTGTATTCTCTATCCCCGGCCAGGCCTTTATTTCGCCACATACCCTACCGGTATCAGTTCGTTCTCACACGCAAAGGATGAAATTGTTGCCGATAATTATCGAGACGGAACGGATGCTTCCCGTGCATCTCCCCAAGCCACAGCGGGGCGAGTGGGCTTGACAATCCTTAATAGCGACTCGTGGCTACGCCGGGGCAATGAAAGTCGTCGTCTCCGTAGGCGGGAGCGTCCTGGCCCCGGATCTCGAATCCGACCGGGTCGCTGCGTATGCCGACGCGCTCCAGTCACTCGACGAACAGGGTCACACACTCGGAACCGTCGTCGGCGGTGGGCCGACCGCCCGGCGGTATATCCGTTCGGCACGCGCACTTGGCGCCAACGAGATCGAACTCGACCAGCTCGGCATCGCCGTTACGCGGCTGAACGGCCGGCTGCTCATCGCCGCACTCGACGACCGGGCCGCATCCACGCCAGCCGAGAGCTACGAGGCTGGGCGGGAAGCCATCCGGCGTGGAGATATCCCCGTGCTCGGGGGTGTGGTCGCGGCACAGACCACCGACGCCGTCGCCGCGGCCTTCGCCGAGTACGTCGATGCCGACCTCCTCGTGTACGCGACGTCGGTCGCCGGCGTCTACGACGCGGACCCGAAGGAGGACCCGGACGCGACTCGCTTCGACGAACTGCCGGCGAACGAACTCGTCGACGTCATCGCCGACATGGAGATGGACGCCGGGAGCAACGCTCCCGTCGACCTCCTGGCGGCGAAGGTCATCCAGCGGTCCGGCATCCGGACGGTCGTGCTGGACGGCACCGACCCCGAACGCGTCGTCCGCGCGGTCCAGGACGACGAGTTCGACGGCACCGAAGTGCTCCCGGAGGACTGAGATGGCCGAAGATCCATACGCGGTCGGTAGCGGCGGCGACCGGGCGTTCTGGGCCGACGCCGTCGCCGACACCATCGAGGCACGGAACCCAGAAGATCCTATCGTCATCAAGGGCGGCGTCTCCCCCTCCGGCGTGCCTCACATCGGTCACTTCAACGAGATCATGCGGGGCTACTTCGTCGCCGAGGCACTGCGTGACCGCGGCCACGAGGTCCGGCAGGTGTTCACCGCCGACGACAAGGACCGCCTGCGGAAGGTGCCCCGGCAACTGGCGGACCTGGAGTGGAACGTCGTCGGCCTCGGCGAGGTCGACGCGGGCGCGCTCGGGCGGAACCTCGGGAAGCCCTACACCGACATCCCGGATCCCTTCGGCTGCTGTGACTCCTACGGCGCGCACTTCACGAACCTCCTGAAAAAGAGCGCCGAGCTGGTCGACGTCGACGTCGAGTTCGTCTCGAACACCGACCTGTACGAAGACGGCGCGTTCGAGGCCGTCACCCGGCGGGTGCTCGAACGGGCCGACCGCGCTCGCGAGGTACTGGCCGAGTACCAGAACAAGGTCGACGACGACTACGTCCCCTTCCTCCCGCAGTGTGCCGAGTGCGGGAAACTCACCGAGGGAGTCACGGAGGTCGATCTGGACGCCGGCGAAGTCAGCTACGTCTGTGAGGACGTCGAGGCCGGCGACCAGACCATCGAGGGCTGTGGCCACGAGGGGACAGCGACGCTCCGGGAGGGGAAACTCCCGTGGCGCTTCGAGTGGCCCGCACAGTGGGAGATTCTCGGAGTGGACTTCGAGCCCTTCGGCAAGGACCACGCAGAGGGGTCCTGGCCCTCGGGCGAGGATATCGCCGAGAACGTCCTGGACATCCAGCCACCGGTCCCGATGGTCTACGAGTGGTTCACGCTCGACGGCGAACCGCTCTCCTCCTCGTCGGGCAACGTCATCACCGTCGACGAGGTCCTGGAGATCCTCGAACCGGAGGTCTTCAAGTACTTCTTCGTGAAGAACCCCCGCAAGCAGCGGGACTTCTCGGTCGAGCACGCCGACCAGCTCGTCGACGAGTTCGACCGATTCGAGGCGCTGTACTTCGGCGAACGCGACCCGCGCGACGAGGCCGAACAGGAGGTCGCCGACCGCGCGTACCCGATGGTCGTCCCCGACCCCGACCCCGACCCCGAGCGGGTCCGCATCCCATACACCTTCGCCGCGGTGCTGGGGATGACCGACGACCCCGACCTCCGCGAGGAGATCGCCCGCCGGGAGGGCCACATCTCCGAGGACGCCCCCGAGTGGGCCGTCGATGGCGCTCTCGCCCGTGTCGAGCGAGCGCGAAACTGGGCCCGCCGGACGGGCAACGCCTTCGACTACGAACTCAAGCGCGCCGAGATCCCTGCCCACGACTTCGACGCGGCGACCGAGGCGGCGCTCGACGAACTGGCCGACTTCGTCGCGGAAGGTCACGACGGCGAGACCATCCAAGGCGAGATCTACGAGACCGCCAAGCGCCACGACGTCCCCGTCGGCGACTTCTTCGCCGCCGGCTACCGCCTGCTGTTCGACGACACCGAGGGCCCACAGCTGGGCACCTTCATCGCCAAGCTCGACCAGGAGTTCGTCGTGAAGCGGTTGCGACGCGAGGCGTAAGCAGCCGTCGAGCGGGCGCGGTGCGGTCTATCGGGCAGTCGCGGGGCAGTTTGCCCGTGGCAGTCCGGGTTTTGCCGAGTCGTCGCGGTGCCGTTGGCCGGGAGCGGCCTCTGTGCCGCGACCTGGGGAAGGGCAGGGCTGGCACAGAGTATCCGGCGAGCGAAGCGAGCCGGTTCACCGGACGCGAGGCGTTGCCGAGCGTCCGGCCTTTTTCGCCCACGTTTTTGCAAGCGGGGGTCGCCCCGCGACCCCCCGCAGCAAAAAGGTGGAAGGGTAACCCTCTTGCGTTGCTGGGCCCAGAATCAGGGTACATGGTAAGCACGCTGACGTGGGTACTCGCGGGCCTCGTCGCCTACACGCTGGCGGCGATGGCGCTGCGGGCACGCGGGGTGATCCCCGAGTACGTCCGGTTCAGCGGCCCGATCACCACGATCCATACCCAGAAGGGGAAGGTGATCCTGGACCGGCTGGCCCGCCCGAAACGGTTCTGGCGAGCCTGGGGGAACCTCGGGCTGGGGCTGGCGCTGGTCGTGATGGTCGGCTCGTTCGCCATGGTGGTCTTTGGCGCCTACCAGGCCATCGTCAACCCACAACCCTCCGCCCTGAACGAACCGCGGAACGCGCTGGCGATCCCGGGTGTCAACGACTTCCTCCCGCTGTCGGTCGCACCCGAGATCGTCCTGGGACTGTTGCTCGGCCTCGTCGTCCACGAGGGCGGCCACGGTCTGTTCTGTCGCGTCGAGAACATCGACATCGAGTCGATGGGGCTGGCGATGTTGGCGATCATCCCCATCGGCGCGTTCGTCCAGCCCGACGAGGAAGAACTGCTCCACGCCGACCGGGGCGCACAGACGCGGATGTTCGCCGCCGGCGTCACGAACAACTTCGCGCTGGCGCTGGTGGCACTACTCTTGCTGTTCGGGCCGATATCGGGGGCCATCGCCGTCGTCGACGGCGTCCCCGTCGGTGGGACGCTCCAAGGGACACCCGCCGACGAGGCCGGTATCGGCTCCGGCGACGTCATCACCGCTGTCGAGGGCCAGCCGGTCTCGAACGGGAGCGAACTCGACGCCGTCCTCGCGGAGACCGACGCCAGTTCCGTCTCGGTGTCGCTCAAGGACGGCGACGCGGTCACCGTCGACCGGGCCGTCGTCGTCGACAGCGCCGTCCAGAGCGCGCCGGTCGAGACCGGCGAGACCATCACGGCCGTCAACGGGACCGCAGTGTCGACGAGCGCGGCGTTCGAGCGAGCGGCCCGTAACACCACAGTCGCGACCATCGAGACCGCGGAGGGGCGATCGGTGACGATGCCCATCGGCGCCTACGTGCTGGTCCAGCCCGACGGGCCACTCGACAACGCCAGTGGGCCGGCCCGTGAGGCCGTCATCGTCACGTCCTTCGACGGCCAGCGAACCCACGATCCGGCCACACTGGGAACCGCCCTCTCCGAAGCCGACCCCGGCCAACAGGTCGAGATCGTCGGCTACGTCGAGGGCGAGCGCCGGACCTTCCAGGTGACGCTCGGTGGCACCGACCAGGCCCGACTGGGGATCACGCCCCTCGCCGGCATCAGCGGCGTGACGACCAACGATTTCGGTATCGACGAGTACCCCGCAGCGGCGTTCCTGGAGTTCCTCGGCGGCTCGCCGGAGGACCCCTCGGCCGTGCGTGACTTCTCGTTCACCCAGCGGATCTTCGGGGCGATCATCCTGCCCTTTATCGGCGTCGCCGGCGGCTTCGGCTACAACTTCGCCGGCTTCACCGGCATCGCGACGAACTTCTACACCGTCGAAGGGCCACTCGCGGCCCTGGGCACGACACCGGTCTTCTTGCTGGCGAACGTCCTGTTCTGGACCGGCTGGATCAACGTCGTCATCGGCCAGTTCAACTGCGTGCCGACGTTCCCGTTGGACGGCGGGCACATCCTGCGGACCACGACGGAGTCGTTCGTCTCCCGGCTCCCGGTGCCCGACCGCCGACAGCTCACCACCGCGGTCACGATCACCGTCACCATCTCGATGATCGGCGGCCTGCTGTTGATGATCTTCGGGCCGCGGCTGTTCGCCTGAGGGGGCTTTCGTTAGCCATTTACTCCCCGCCGCGAAAGCCGGGCGTATGTTCCTGCAGCTACGCGCGGAAGCCGCCGACGCGCTGGCGGCCGCGCTCGCCGATCTTGACCTCCCGACCGACGACCTCGGGATCGAGGAGCCACCGGCGGACGTCGACGCCGTCCTGGCGTCCAGCGCCGCCTTCCGGTTGGCCGGGGAGGTCGGTGCACCGCCGCCGGCCGTCGCGGCCGACATCGCCGACGCCATCGACGTCTCGGCGTTGACCTACGTCAGCGAGGTTGCGACACAGGGGCCGTACGTGAACTTCCTGCCCAGCGACGCCTACTTCGCGGAGACGCTTGACGCCGCTATCGAGGACGGCTACGGGCGGCTTCCCGACCAGGACGAGAGCGTCGTCGTCGAGCACACGTCGGCGAACCCGACCGGCCCGGTCCACGTGGGCCGTGCCCGCAACCCGATCATCGGCGACGCCGTCGCACGTGTGCTCGACTACGCCGGCTACGACGTCGACCGCCACTACTACGTCAACGACGCCGGCCGCCAGATCGCCGTGTTCACGTGGGCCTACGAGACCTTCGACGAGGACGACCTGCCCGAGCCCGAGCGGGACTCCCCGGAGTACGAGATGGTCCGGTACTACCGCAAAGGGAACTCCTTCCTGGAAGACGAGGACCCCGAGACCGTCGAGGACGCCGAGGCCGAGATACAGGCGATCCTCCAGGGCCTCGAAGACGGCGACGAGGAGACCTACGAACGCGTCGCCGAGGTCGTCGACACAGTCCTAGGCGGGATGCGCCGGACGCTCGAACGTCTCCCCGCGGCGTTCGACGAGTTCGTCAAGGAAACTCAGTTCATGCGCGACGGCTCGACCGACGACCTGATCGACCGCCTGCAGGACCTGGACTGTGCGGTCTACGAGGACGACGCCTGGCAACTCGACCTCCCCGATTTCGAGAAGAACCTCGTGTTCCTGCGCTCGGACGGGACCTCGCTGTACACGACGCGTGATCTGGCCCACCACGAGTGGAAGTTCGACAACTACGACCGCGCGGTGACGGTACTCGGCGAGGACCACAAGCTCCAGGCCGACCAGCTCTCGGCCGCGCTGGAGCTGCTGGGCAACGACACCGACCAGCTCCGCCAGGTGTTCTACTCGTGGGTCAACCTCCCCGAAGGTGGGATGAGCACCCGCGAGGGGACCGGCATCGACCTCGACGACCTGCTCGACGAGGCCATCGACCGCGCCCGTGCGGAGGTCGAGTCCCGTCTCGACGACCGCACACGGGGCGACCTGGACGAGGACGACATCGAGCGCATCGCCCACCAGGTCGGCATCGGCGCGGTCCGGTACGACATCGTCTCGAAACAGCCGACCAAGGGCATCACCTTCGAGTGGGACCGGGCGCTGGACTTCGAGGCCCAGTCGGCGCCGTACGTCCAGTACGTCCACGCGCGCTGCTGTGGCATCCTCGACGAGGCCGACGAGATCCCCGACGAGCCGGAGTTCGACGCGCTGACCGAATCCGAGGAACGGGACCTCCTCCGTGTCATCGCCCGGTTCCCGGCAGTCATCGAGGGTGCTGCGGAGGACCTCCAGCCCCACACCGTCGCGACGTACACCCGGGACATCGCCGAGACGTTCAACGCCTTCTACCGCGAGTGTCCGGTACTCGACGCCGAGCCGGAGACGCGGGCCGCACGGCTGGCGCTGGTCGCCGCCGCGCGCAGGACCGTCGCGAACGCACTCGACGCGGTCGGTGTCGAGGCGCCGACGTCGATGTGATCGGCCTCGGAGAAACGAAACGCCCCGTTGTCAGTTGAACAGGCCGAAGACGCCCCCGCCGGAGTCGTCGTCCTCTGTGTCCGTGTCCGGGTCCCCTTCTCCGTCGGTGAACCAGCTGTCGTCGACGATGGTATCGACGTCCTCCTCGACGGTCTCGTCGTGGAACCACAGCCCCTCTAGCGCCGTCGTCAGCCGTTTGAACGCGTCGGCCGCCGAGCTGTCGGGGGCGTTGAGCACGAGCGGTTCCTCCGTCGTCGCCTGCGGATCGTCCGGAATCACGGCCAACAGTGGGAAATCGAACTGTTCTGTGATCGCTGCCACGTCGGTGTGGCGCGTCACGCGGTTGATGATGGCGCCGATGACGTTCCCGTCGATACGATCGGCCAGTTGGGCGGTCTTGACGGTATCACCGACCGCGACGTCGTCGGGGGTCGTCACGAGGACGATGCCATCTGCGAGCCCCAGCGGCACTGCGACCTCGTGGCTCAGGCCCGCACCGGTGTCGATCAGCACCACGTCGTAGGCGTTTCGCAGCGTCTTGATCACCTTCCGGAGCTTGGCCGGGTCCGCGTCGGCGAACGCCTCCAGGGACTGCTCGCCGGGGATGACCGTCAGCCCGCCGGGGGCGTCGGTGAGTGCCTCGCTCACCGCGCCGTCGCCGGCCAGGATCTCGTGGAGGCTCCGTTCGGGCTCGACCGACAGCATCGCACCGAGGTTCGCCATCCCGAGGTCCGCGTCTACGACGGCGACGTCGTATCCCATCTCCTGCAGGGACGACCCGACGTTGACCGCGGTCGTCGTCTTCCCGACGCCTCCCTTTCCGCCCGCAATCGTACACACGTACCCCGACATGATCTGGTTGCTTGTCCACAGGAATGACAGTCATATAAAACCGGCTGTCGCGGGCCTCGGTGACATGCCGACAAGACGGCCCGATCCACCTGTCTATCGGCCACCAGTTCGGTTCACACAGCCGGCGATTCTCGCGGTACTCGAATCGCCCGGCTGTTCCGCGGGTCACTTCGTTCCCCACGTCACTTCGAGGGCCGCTCCCTTTGGTCGGGCTCTTGCTGCTCGCGGCTCCCGACGGTCGCCGCTCGACGTATCGAGACCCCTCCCTTTGGTCGGGCTCTCGCTGCTCACGGCTCCCGTCGGTCGCCGTTCGCACGTACGGCGATTCTCGCGTTGCTCGAATCGCCCGCCTGTCAACAGGTTCTTACACCACCTCGGCCAACAGGTAGTAATGAGCGAGCAGGAACAGGAGCAGTCGGACAAACAGAAATACGAGTTCCGGAAGGTCATCGAGGAACTCAAGGGGTATCGGGGATCAGGGACACAGCTCGTCTCGATCTACGTCCCCGAGGACAAGCTCCTCAGCGACGTCGTCGCCCACGTCACCCAGGAGCACTCCGAGGCCTCGAACATCAAGTCCAAGGACACCCGCACGGCCGTCCAGGACGCACTGACCTCGATCAAGGACCGACTTCGCTACTACGACAGCTCCCCGGAGAACGGGATGGTGCTGTTCTCGGGCGCGATCGATCAGGGCGGTGGCCGGACGGACATGGTGACGAAAGTCCTCGAATCGCCGCCGGACCCGATCCAGTCGTTCCGCTACCACTGTGACGCAGAGTTCCTCACCGAGCCATTAGAGGAGATGCTGGCCGACAAGGGACTGTTCGGCCTCATCGTGCTCGACCGGCGCGAAGCCAACGTCGGCTGGCTCAAGGGCAAGCGCGTCGAACCCGTCAAGTCCGCGTCGTCGCTGGTCCCCGGCAAACAGCGGAAAGGTGGCCAGTCCGCACAGCGGTTCGCCCGCCTTCGTCTGGAGGCTATCGACAACTTCTACCAGGAAGTCGCCGGGATGGCCAACGACCTGATGGTCGACTCCCGTCACGAGATGGACGGCGTGCTGGTCGGTGGGCCCTCACCGACGAAAGACGAGTTCCTCGACGGCGACTACCTCCACCACGAACTACAGGACATGGTGCTGGGGAAGTTCGACGTCGCCTACACCGACGAGTCCGGCCTGTACGACCTCGTCGACGCCGCCGACGAGGTGCTGGCCCAGCACGAGATCCTCCAGGACAAGCAGGTCATGGAGGAGTTCTTCAAGCAACTCCACGACGGCGACAAGGCGACCTACGGCTTCGACCAGACCCGCCAGAACCTCAACATGGGCGCCGTCGACCAGCTGCTCATCTCCGAGGACCTCCGGAAGGACGTCGTCATCTACACCTGCGAGAACGGCCACGACGAGTACGAACTCGTCAACAGCAACGCCGAGACCGGGGCCCACGACTGCACCCGGTGTTCGGCGACCGTCGACGCCGAGGACGCCGAGCGCGAGGACGCCATCGACCACCTGATGGAACTGGCCGACCAGCGAGGCTCCGAGACCGTCTTCGTCTCGACGGACTTCGAGAAGGGCGAACAGCTCCTGACCGCCTTCGGTGGCGTCGCCGGTCTGCTACGGTACTCTACAGGCGTCTAAGGACGTTTTCTCATAGCAACTGTTCGAGCTGTCGCCGGCGGCTCGCCAGGTCGACGTGCGCGCTGGACCCGAAACTGTCCGCCAGCCGGTCGACGACCAGCAGCGGGTCGGTCCCCGCTCGTTCGGCGCGTTCGAGCAACGCCGTGATCTCGGTCCGGTTGACCGCCAGCGAGTCCAGCAGGCCCACGAGCAAGACAACGGGTAGTGCAGCGTCGGGATTCGATGGGATGGCGTCGTTCAGCGTCGTCAGGTCCGGCGTCTCGGCGGGCGGGTTCTCGTCGGGTCGCATCGCCAGACAGTCACGACAGACACTGACACCCGGCGCGTCTCCCCGGAGGTACTCACGGAGGTCGGACGGAACGGGGATCGATAGCTGCTCGCCGCCACACTCGGGACAGGACATACCGGAGGTCCGTGCGCTGGTGGCAAGAACGCTGTGGCGACAGGTTACTCGAAGGCGACGTAGGGAGCCGTCGACGGAAAGTCGACGATCTTCGCGTCACCGATCTGGCCGGTGAGGCTCTTGTCCAGATGGGCGAACGTCAGTCCGTCGGCCTCCTGACTGAACCTGATCACCTGCGGTGCGATATCGTAGAGGAACTCGCGGACGTCGTCGTTGTCCTTGCGGTTGTTGGTCAGACAGGTGATGACATCGTTCTCGTCGACGAGTCCGGCCGCCGTCTGTCGCCAGACCGCCTTCGTATCTTCGAGCGTGAAGAAGTCCATCGGCGCTTCGATGTCGACGAGGGTCCACCACGCCCCCTCGCGTCGGGACCGTACCTCCGCCAGGATGCCGAAGTAGTCCTCCCTGGTCATCGATTCCTCGAACTTGTAGACGTTCTCCGAGAGCAGATCCGAACGTTCGCTGCCACAGATGGCGAACAGCCGATCGGCCTCCATCAGTGATTCGACGGTCTCATCCCCCCAGAGGTACCGGTTCAGGGTCTCGCAGGTCCATTCCGGCGGGGCGACGAGCAGGACGTTGACCTGCTCCTCGACGGCCTGGTTGAGCAGGGCTGCAGTCATCACGTCGATGTCGGCCCTGCCGTCGTGTTCGACGACCGTCGGGGCCCCCTTCGGCAGACCGCCACCGAGCAGGTCGTCCAGTCCTTCGACACCCGTCGGCTGGACATCGTGGGGGTTCATCGCTCTGTCACGGGTTCGGTTCCGGGGATAGAGACGGACCCCGTACTCGGTATCGATACTCAGATTGTATCGGCGCGTGTCGTGGTCGATCCCGCGCATCTTCTCGACACGCAGGTACCGCTTGGACGACCCAGCGACCGGCTCACGTTTGAGCGTGACGACCCCGTGGGTGTTGTACCGGAGGAGGTTCCGGTCGTCGACGGCAGCCTCGGCGGTGAACAGCGAGGTAGCCCCGAGCGTATCCGAGAACAGACGAATCAGATCCAGCAGGGCCCGTCGGAACACCGCGTACTCCGTCGTCATCGTCGAGAGCCCGGAGACACTGTCGAGAACGACCCGATCACAGTCGCCCGCACGGGCCAGGTACTGGCGGATGTTCGACCCGTTGAACGAAACCTGGTGTTCGTCGATGGCAGCACCGCCCTCCAGTGTCCGCAGGACGAACCCCTCTCCGGCATCACCGAACCGTCTGCTGATACTGTTACCCGCGAAGTTCTCGGTCGGTTGCCCGGTCTGGACGTGCAACGACATGACCGTCAGGTTCTCGTGGTCGATATCGTAGGAGAACGATCGGAACGCATCGGCGACCTCGGCCTTGGTCTGTTCGGTGCTGACGAACAGGCAGTCGTCACCGCTGTCGAGGCCGGCCTGGAGGAACTGCATCGCGAGTGTCGTCTTGCCGGTCCCCGGCTCACCCTCGACGAGGACCGACCGCTGCCGTGGATACCCGCCGTCGAGGATCCGATCTAGCTGTTCGAGACCTGTCGGAACCTGTCCGGCCGACTCCACGTCGCTGACCCCGTCTGTGTGCGAAGACATCTATGCCCGTGTGCGGTCGTCGAAGTATAAATCCCTAGTACAATTCACGGTGAAAACATAGTAGAGCGATAGAAAGCGTGTGCGGACCCCGTTCTCACCGTTTCGGACGGGGAACCGGTAGAAATCCAACGGATGGGTCGCGAAAAGACGACGAACGACCAGTTCAGTCGTCGGCAGTGACCGCTTCGAGTGCCTCGTCCTCTTCCTCGGCCGCTTCGAGTTCGTCCTCCTCGGCCTCCTTCTTGGCCTTGATCTTCTTCATGCGGAAGATCTCCTCGCGTTCCTGTTCTTCGAGTTTCTGCTCGATGTACTCCTTGTTGTCGTACAGATCGGGCAGGAGTTTGAACTCCAGCGCGTTGACACGGCGCTTGGTAGTCTCGATCTCTTCGAGCATCTTCTTCATCGCCGTCTCGACCTCGGCCGCGAGGATGATGTTCTCCAGCAGTTCCTCGTAGGCGTCGGCGGCCTCGTCGATGCGAGCGGAGGTCCCCATCACGCCGTAGCCACGCTCGTCGAGGGACTTCTGGACCTTGCTGGACTCGATCTGTGGGACGACCACACCCATGATGTTCTTCGACTGGGTCGTCAGTTCGGGGTGTTCCTTGAGTGCCGCGGCGGCCCCGCGGACGGCGACGTCACCCTCCATCGCACGGGCCATGTCGATCGCGTGCTGTGCGCGCTCGTAGGAGTCGTCCAGATCGTCACGGACGTCCTGTGCCTGGTCCAGAATGTCCATGAACTCCATGATGAGCCCGTCACGCTTCTTCTCCAGCGTGTCGTGGCCACGCTCGGATAGCTCGATGCGGTCCTCGATCTGCATCAAGTTCTTGCGCGTGGGCTTGACGTCCTTAGCCATTACCCGTCCGTTTCGGGCCGAGCCAGTTAATCGTTTTCAGTCGCTCCGGCAGTAGTGTTTGTTTTTACAGCCGCAAGTTCTGAGAGCCAGAAAGCCCCCGCGTTCTCGGCTCCCGCGGCTCGCTGTCGTCCGAAAGGCGCTGCGCGCCTTTCGTGATCACGAGAGAGCTTTGCTCTCTCGAACGACGCTCCAGCAGGTGCTTGCTTCGCCGGGATTCGCCGAGAACGAGGCCCCTTTCAGTCCCACCCGTAGCCGGTTGGGCAGCTGGCATGGGTGGGACTGAAAGGGGCGGCTGGCTCCGGGAAGGCGGCCGACGCAAGGACCGCAACGTAGTAAGGATCGCAGCGAGGCCCCCGACTGGAGCCAGCCGGGGCTTTCTGGCTGTGCAGAGTTCTATCCTCGTCACTAAACGCTACTCTCGCTAGCCACACACACGAAAAAATCCGCACCGCAATCGATCGCAAGGTCGATCCCCGAACGTCAGTCGTCCGCCGGCGTCGCGGCACCCGTCGCCTGCTTGGCACCGTCGAGGACGGTGTGGCTCCGCAGCAGGATGATCCCGAAGCCGACCTTCGCGACCAGGTCGATGACCATGAAGCCGGCCGTCTCGACGAAGATGCCGGTCAGCGCGAGGCCCTCGGTCCCGATCAGCCACCAGACCGGGTAGATGAGCCACACCACGGTCACGAGGTTACGCAACGTCTTGAACGTGCTCTGTGTGTCGCTCGGCAAGTCGCTGACCCGGCCCGACAGCGAACTGAACAGGAAGTACAGCAACACGAGCAGGAACGCCGTGCTGATGCCCCACCAGACCAGTCGTTCGGCGCCCGCCGCCAGGACGCCGCTGCCGGCCGACAGCGTCGCGACGACCCCCGTCCCGATCATCAGGACGTCGAGGCTGACCAGCGAGGCGATGGTATTACGATCCGCGCCGGCCAGCAACCCGAGGTCGTACAGCAACAACGGCGTCGTGAACAGCCAGTCCGTGTACCGCGCCCAGTAGATGGGCGCCTCCGGATCGTTCGGCAATTCGATGATCGTCAAGCCGAACCCCAGCGCCATCGCGAGGTAGTTCACGAAGGCGATCGCTGTTATCAGTATCGTGGCGATGTAGAACTTCTGTCGCCGCTCGTCTGTCTCTCCCCAGCCCCGGGCGATGAAGTACACCATCCCGAGGAACATGCCGGCTGTACCGAGCCATAGCCATATCGACTCCGATCCTGGTTGTGGCATAGTGCAGCTAAACTTTAGGCTGGACAAGCAAAGTTACATATACCCAAATGATTGGGTATGAACTCGCTCGCCAGCAGTAAGTAAAGGAAAACGGACAAAAGCTGCGTATCCCGAACGATCCGGTTCAGGCCTCTGCTTCGACGGCCTCTGCAGTCTCGTCCTCGCGGTAGTGCTCCTCGATGAGCTCCTCGTCGATGCGGTTGAGCGCATCCTTCGGGAGCATCGAGAGCAGGTCCCAGCCGAGTTCGAGCGTCTCGTCGATATCCCGATCGGTGTCGAAGCCCTGGTCGACGAACTCGTCCTCGAAGCGGTCCGCGAAGTCCAGATACTTGTTGTCCAGTTCCGACAGCGCCTCGCGGCCGACGATGTTCACGAGGTCGCGCAGGTCCTCACCTTCCGCGTAGGCGGCGAAGATCTGGTCTTTGACGTCGGCGTGGTCGGCGCGGGTCAGACCCTCGCCGATACCGTCGTCCATCAGCCGCGAGAGGCTCGGCAGGACGTTGATCGGCGGCTGGACACCCTGGCTGTTGAGGTCCCGATCGATGTAGATCTGGCCCTCGGTGATGTATCCCGTCAGGTCCGGGATCGGGTGGGTGTCGTCGTCGCCGGGCATCGTCAGGATCGGAATCTGGGTCACAGACCCGGCACGGCCCTCGATACGACCGGCACGCTCGTAGAGCTGTGCGAGGTCGGTGTACATGTACCCGGGGTAGCCACGGCGGCCCGGGACCTCCTCGCGTGCGGCACCGATCTCGCGCAGTGCCTCACAGTAGTTGGTCATGTCCGTCAGGATGACCAGCACGTGGTAGTCCTTCTCGAAGGCCAGGTACTCGGCGGTCGTGAGCGCCAGCCGCGGCGTGATGGTCCGCTCGACGGCCGGGTCGTCCGCGAGGTTCATGAAGACGACCGAGCGTTCCAGCGCGCCGGTGCGCTCGAAGTCGTCCATGAACTCGTTTGCCTCCTCTGCCGTGATCCCCATCGCGCCGAAGATCACTGCGAACTCCGACCCCTCGTCGTCGTCGCCCTCTTCCTCTTCAGGCACGCTTGCCTGCCGGGCGATCTGGAGCGCCAGATCGTTGTGGGGCAGCCCCGACGCCGAGAAGATCGGTAGCTTCTGGCCGCGCACGAGCGTGTTCATGCCGTCGATGGCGGAGACGCCCGTCTGGATGAACTCCTCGGGATACTCGCGCGAGAATGGGTTGATCGCCGCGCCGACGATGTCCTGGCGCTCGTCGGGGACGATCTCGGGGCCGCCGTCGATGGGCTGGCCGGTCCCGTCGAGCACCCGCCCGAGGAGGTCCTCGGTAACGGGCATCTTCATCGTCTCGCCGAGGAAGCGAACGGAGGCATCGCGGTCGATACCTTCGGTCCCCTCGAACACCTGGATGGCGACGTAGTCGCTGGCCGATTCGAGCACCTGGCCACGGCGGGTCTCGCCGTCGCCGATCTCGATCTCGACGATCTCGTCGTAGCCGACGGGTTCGTCGGTCTCGACGAAGACCAGCGGTCCGCTGATCTCTGTGATTGTCTGATACTCTTTCATTTTAGTACATCTCCCGGATCTCGGAGGTGATGTCGTCCTCTAGGTCGTCGATATACTCGTTGTAGTCTTCCTGGACGCCGATACGGTTGAGCCGCGGTGCGGCGTCGATGTCGGTGATCTCCTCGACGGGGACACCGGCGTCGAGCGCCTCGAAGGCCGCGTCGTTGTACGTCTTGATGGCGTCCATGATGCGGTAGGTCTTCTCGGGCTCACAGTAGGTGTCCGTCGGGTGGAACGCGTTCTGCTGGAGCCACGCCTCGCGCAGGTAGCGTGCGATCTCCAGGGTGAGCTGCTGGTCCTCGGGCAGGGCGTCCTTCCCGACGAGCTGGACGATCTCCTGGAGTTCGGCCTCCTCGTCCAGCGTGTCGATCGCCCACTGGCGCGTCTCGGGCCAGTCGTCCCGGACGTTCTCGACGAACCACGGGTCGAGCTGGTCCCGGTACAGCGAGTACGACTCGTTCCAGTTGATCGAGGGGAAGTGGCGCCGTTCCGCGAGGTCGGCGTCCAGTGCCCAGAACGTCTTGACGATACGCAGCGTGTTCTGGGTCACCGGCTCCGAGAAGTCCCCGCCGGGCGGCGAGACGGCCCCGATGACCGACACGGAGCCCTCGGTGTCGTTGATGTTCTGGAAGTAACCTGCGCGCTCGTAGAACTCCGAGAGGCGCGCCGAGAGGTACGCGGGGTACCCCTCCTCGCCGGGCATCTCCTCCAGTCGGGAGGAGATCTCCCGCATGGCCTCGGCCCACCGCGAGGTGGAGTCGGCCATCAGCGCCACGTCGTACCCCATGTCGCGGAAGTACTCCGCGATGGTGATCCCCGTGTACACACAGGACTCACGCGCCGCGACGGGCATGTTCGACGTGTTCGCGATGAGGCAGGTCCGGTCCATCAGGGCGTTGCCCGTGATGGGGTCTTCAAGCTCCGGGAAGTCCTCGATCACTTCGGTCATCTCGTTGCCACGCTCGCCACAGCCGACGTAGACGACGATGTCCGCGTCGGCCCACTTGGCGAGCTGGTGCTGTGTGACCGTCTTCCCGGACCCGAACGGGCCGGGGATGGCCGCGGTCCCACCCTTCGCGATGGGGAACAGACCGTCCAGCACGCGCTGGCCCGAGATGAGCGGCTCGGTCGGGGTCTCCTTCTCCTCGGCCGGGCGCTGGCTGCGGACAGGCCACTCCTGGCGCATCTGGATCTCCTCGCCGTTGGCCAGCTCGACGACCGTCTCCTCGACGGTGAAGTTGCCGGACTCGGTCGAGGACACCTCGCCACCCTCGTAATCTGGCGGAACCATCACTTTGTGGTCGATACTGGGCGTCTCCGGGACCGTCCCGACGATGTCACCGGGCTCGACCTCGTCGCCGGCCGAGACTTCCGGATTGAACTCCCAGGTCTTCTCCAGGTCGATCCCCGGCGCGTCGACCCCACGGTCGAGGTACGCCGAGTTCATCTTCTCTTCGAGGACGTCGAGCGGGCGCTGGACGCCGTCGTAGATGGCGTCGAGCATGCCCGGCCCGAGGTCCACGGAGAGGGGCGAGCCCGTCCCTTCGACGGGTTCGCCCGGGGAGACACCGCTCGTCTCCTCGTACACCTGGATGGTTGTGATGTTGCCTTCGATCTCGATGACCTCGCCCATCAGCCCTTCCGAACCGACGTAGACGACGTCGTTCATCCGGGCGTCGAGGTCCCGAGCCGTTACGACCGGTCCGGAGACGCTTTCGATGATGCCGTCCTCGCGGACGTCTGCTTCTGTTGCTTGACTCATTGTTAGTCCTCGTCCATCAGGTCGATACCGATGGCTCGTTTGATCTGTTCACGCAGCCCACCGCCGCCGGCACCGCTGCCGAGGGTCACCACGACGGGTTCGACGCTCGTCTCGGCGTCCTTGCGGACCCCACGGGAGAGATGTCCCATGTCGTCGTCGTGCATCACGACGATGCCGACGTCGTCGTCCGTGAGCATCTCCTCGACGGCGTCGTCGAGCTTCTCGTCTTTCTCCTCGGTGGGGACGTCCGCGAACTTGCGCACGCCCGCCAGTCGGAAGCCCGTCGTGAACTCCGGGCTGCCGATGACAGCTATCTCCTGGCTCATAGTATCACCAGTTCCTGTTCGATCTCGTCGGGGCCGAGGCCGGCCTCGCGACCGCGTGCGATGGCACGGATGTTGTCGACCTCGCGCTCCTTGGCGAGGATGTAGGACAACACCGGACACACCGACAGCGGGTAGCGGTTCGAGAGCCGGTCGGCGTACTCCTGGAGCGCCATGTCCAGCGCGCGCTCGAAGTCGATGAGGTTCTCGGCGTCCTCCAGTGCCGAGAGGGCCTGATCGAGGTCGTCACCGTAGGTGCTCTCTCGTACCGTCGCGACCAGCTGGTCGAAGCTCGTCGACAGCTGGGCAATCTCCTGCTCGGAGAAGAGCTTCCCGCCCTCGATGTAGTACTCGGCTGCCTCGATGTCGGCGCCACTGCGGGCCAGCCGGAGCGCGTTCCGGAGGTTCCGGAAGTCGACCTCCGTCTGGAGGAACTCGACGTACAGCCCGGTCGGGCTGTCGATCTCCGGGTTCGACGGGAGCCCCGACAGCAGCGTCTCGTAGAACGCGCGGTCGGCGGCGTTCTCCAGTGGCACGAGGACGTCGGTCTCCTCGTAGACCGTGTAGGCCTCGGCCAGCGGCTCGCCGAAGATGGTGCCGTCGAGCAGTTCGACGACCTCCTCGATCGAACCGGCGTTGAGCAACTGGTCGATGAGCGTGTCGCCGAACTCGCCGGCACGGATGAGGTCGTCCTCGACCTCGGTGCGCTCCGCGTCGGAGTAGAGCCCGCGGATGACCGTCTTGACGTTCCAGACGTCGAACTTCCGCAGGTAGCGGGCGATGTAGTCGTACAGGGCGCCCTCGGACCACTCCAGTAGGTCGTCGAAATGCTTGGCGAGGTTGCGGTTCAGCGCGTACTCGATGAGGTCGACGCCACCGTAGCGCGAGCCGAGCGCGTTCATCTCGGTCTCGTATTCGGTCTCCTCCATGAAGCGGGCGATCTCGCCCGTCCCCATCCGGACCAGTTTACGGTAGTCGTCGTCGTCGAACAGCACCGAACGGCGGGAGCGAACACGAGCGATGACGTACTCGTAGTTGCTGCTTCGATCGCGCTTTGCCGTCGTTCGACTGCTCATTGTGCTTCGAAGAGTCGGTCGCTGATTTCCTTGAGGTTGTCCTCCCAGACCGTCTCCAGCAGGGAGTCGAACGTGTTGTTCACACGGACTCTGGAACTCTCGCTCTCGACTACCACTCCGCCGAGACAGTCACGCTCGCCGGCGAACGTTGCGTCGTCGTAGTCCGTGAGGATATCCTCGAGGAGGTCCTGGTCGCTCGCTCGACCGTACACGAGCAGCGAGTCGCCGTCGTCGAACTCCGCGACGGCGGCGTCGAGCAGCTCGGTGGTCAGCTCCTCGCGGCGGTCGCCACTGAGGTCGGCAAGTGCGGCCTCGACGTCCTCGTGGACGTCTTCGAGCACGTCACGGCGAGCGCCGAGGCGTGCCTGCTTGGCTTCGAGCTTCGCCGAGGAGAGTCGCTGTTCGCGCTCCTGGGCGATCTCGCGTTCGACCTCCGCCTCGCGGTCCTCGTGGATCTGCTCGGCGTCGGCCTCGGCCTGGGAGACGATCTCCTCGGCACGCTCCTCGCCCTCGGCACGAATCTCCTCTGCACGCGCGCGGGCCTCGTCTCGGATATCCTCTACGACTGTATCAAGGCTCATTGTTGGAAAAGGGGGTGGTGTGATTAACCGAGGATGAAGACGACGACCAGCGCGAGGATGACGAGTGTCTCGGGCAGGACCGTCAGGATCAGGCCACGACCGAACATGCTGTCGTCCTCAGCGATTGCGCCGACCGCCGCTGCACCGATACCACGTTCCGCGTATCCCGAACCGAGTGCGGCGAGCCCGACGGCGAGGGCTGCTGCGGCGCCTGCCGGGATGGCCGGGGCAGCGCTACCTTCCTGCAGTACAGCGGTGACAAGGGGTGCGATGGTTTCGATCATGTTGTTGAAGTCCTCTCTGGGGTTTCGTGTCCGAACAGGCGTATGTGACCGTACCGAGTTCATAAAGCTTCCCAAAACGGTTCGCCAAGACGCTGTTCTGGCTGTTTAGCCCCTCTCGTCGGGGGGAGTGTGAGCTGGTACCAGCCGACTATCTCGACGGTACTCGTGACAAACGACCTTCGAGGGCAATTCCTAGCCGGCTATGGCAGTAAAGATATCGAATCGGTCTCCAAGAAGCGCGCGAAGAGTGGCGCCCCGGTGCCGGGGCGCTCGGACGGATTCCAGTCCGCTCAGTCGTCGGTCGTGTACTGCCGGTCGTAGCCGAACGGGGTGTACTTCTTGCCGCCGCCCTCGAAGAATTTGCCGAAGAACTCGACGTACTCGAGACGGACACCCTGCAGGCCGGCACTCGTCACGCCGAGGATCAGCACGAGCAGGTGTCCGACGACCAGCACGAGGAGGCCGCCGACGACGCCGGCGATGCCCGAGTGCATCAGGCCACCGAACATGATATCGGTCACCTCGTAGCCGTGGTACATCACGGATTCCGACCCTTCAGGTATCGTCGGCATCCCGCCGATACCGAAGTGCCAGCCGCCCTTGCTGTCGACGTACACACCGAAGAACAGGAGATTGACAACGAAGGCCATCCCTGCCTTGGCCAGCAGCACAGCGGCCAGCCGGGTGTACGACAGCACGTTCACGAAGACGTTCAGGAACTCGACGACCTCGATCGGGTCGGCCAGCGCCAGCAGGACGAGCCCTACGAAGAACACGAGCAGCCACGCCGAGATGGGGAAGCCCGCGACGCTGAACAGGTTGATCGCCGGGAGCCCGGCGAATCCAAGTGCGAACGGGTTGCCGGCGAAGATGCCCTCCTCTGCGGTGTAGAGGAAGTTCGGTGCCGCACCCATCGCGCCCGAGAACACCCAGGCCCACAGACCGAAGAGCATCAGCAGCCAGGAGCCGCTCTCGGTGATCGCGTCCCAGAGGCCGTGGCTGAGGTTCTCGACGAAGTCGAACGTCCAGCCGACCGCGAGGTGGACCATCCCGGCCAGCAGACTGATCGTCAGCCAGGCGATAGCGTAATCGCCGTATTTGGGCTGGAGACCCTTTCGGATCGGGGGATGACCACCCCAGACGATCTCACCGAGCTGGTGGAGTCCGAAGAACTCGCCGTACAGCACGCCAAAGAGCGCGGTGAACCCACCGGCCCACATCGTGACGCCGCCGAGGCTCTTGAGCACGTCACCCTCGACCTGGCTGTACAGGCCGTAGCCGGCCAGGAAGTAGAGGATCCCGTACCCGAGGTCCCCGATCATGAAGCCGTAGAACGCCGGGAACGTCAGGAAGAAGACGACCGTCGGGTCGAACTCGCCGTACTTCGGGCGGTTGACGACCTCGACGAGCGACTCGAAGGGTTTGACCGCGCCAGGGTTGTCCTGGATGACCGGCGGGTCCTCGTCGCCCATCGTGACGACCCCGCCGTCCGAGCGGGGCTCGGCCGCGGCACTGACCGTGCCGCCGTCGGCGACGGCCTCGCTCGGTTCGCGCTGGTCTTCCTCGCTCTCTGCGGTCACGCCGGTATCGACGTCCGAGCCGACCTCGCCGCCACCGCCGCCCTCTTCGACCTCCTCGTGGGAGTGGGCGTGTCCGTCGCTGTCGTACTCGGCAACTTCGAGTTTCTCGATGGCGACGGCCTCGCCGACCTCGGACATCACCTGGCTCTCGAAGGCCTCGTAGTCGTCGTCGGGGATCCAGCCCTCGGCGACGAAGGCGTTCTCCGTCGTCGCGAAGGTCAGCGGTGCTTCGGCCTTCTGGACCTCGATGGAGAGTTTCTCCTCGGCCGCCAGCAGGAAGCCGGCGTAGTCCAGCCGGAGGTCGTCGAGTTCGTCCTCGACGGTCGAGAGCTTCGATTCGAGTTGCTGTTCCTCGTGGCGCAGTTCCTCCAGATACGACGAGGGGTCGCCCTCGCCGTCCGGAACTGCGAGTTCGGAGAACGTCGCGCCGACCAGTGCGTCCTGAAGTTCGTCGTCGTCACAGCGCGCGAACGCGGCGACGACGTCGCCCTCGTGGAACACCTTGAACGTATCAACGTCGCTGTCTGCCAGAGCGACCTTCACCTCGTCGGCGTCGCCCGTGCCGACTGCGACCGACAGCGAGTCGTAGCCACGCAGCAGATCCAGGTCGATACCCAGCGTGACGAACGGCTCCATCGTGTCGATGCGTTCGCGGACGTCACGCAGGTCGTCCTCGATGTCGCTCCGGCGGTCGTCGAGGTCGTTGACCTGTGTGCGGATCTCTTCGAGGTCCTCTTCGAGGGCCTCGTCGGTGACGAGCTGGGTCGGGCCGGCGTCCTCGGCGTCGACGTCGAGGATCGACTCCAGCGAGCGGACAGTGACCAGCTTGTCCGAGGCCTCGTCGGCCCCCTCGACCGGGTCACCCGGCTCGAACCCCTCCCAGGCGCCATCGTACTCGGTGACGTGGAGGATATCGAGGTCGTGGACCGACTCGATGGTGTCCTCCATGACGCGTTTCGACCCGGTCACCGAGACGCGGCACATTCGCTCAGGTCTGAGCATGTACCGCCTCCTCGAACAGGTCGATCACGTGGTCGACCACCTCGTCTACCTGTGCCTGGGCCGCATCCTCCAGTTCCTCGCGAGCGGACTCACCCTCCTCGATGATCTGCTCGCGCTCGGCCTCGATCTCCTCGCGGGCCTCTGCGAGGCGGTCCTCGGCGTCCGCGTCGGCCTCCTCGTGGGCCTGCTCGCGGATCTCTTCGGCCTCGGCGCGCGCCTCCTGGATGCGCTGTTCACGGTCCTCTTCGGCCTCAGCGACGATGTCGTCGGCCTCCTGCTCGGCCTCCTTTATCCTGTCGAGAACTTCTGGCCGTGGCATTCTCTAATCGTCCGACTGTTGCTTGAGCGCCTATTTGGTAGTTGCGAAGTTCGCACGGGGGGCGCCACCGACGAATCCGGGGAATTATGCCTGCCAAACGCCAAGGTATGGCCAATGGGAGTCCTCGAGAACAAAGCCCGCGCCCGGACGTTCTACAAGTACCTCTCGAAGGTCTACGACCGGATCAACCCGTTCATCTGGGACGAACGGATGCGCGACGAGGCCATCGAGATGCTGGACCTGAACGCCGACGACCGCGTGCTCGACGTCGGCTGTGGCACCGGCTTCGCCACGGAGGGCCTGCTCCAGAAGGTCGACACGATCTACGGGCTCGACCAGAGCCCCCACCAGCTCTCGAAGGCCTACCAGAAGTTCGGCAAACACGGCGCCGTCCGGTTCCATCTGGGTGACGCCGAGCGACTCCCTTTCAAGGACGACAGCTTCGACGTCGTCTGGTCCTCGGGCTCCATCGAGTACTGGCCCAACCCCGTCGACGCCCTCGAAGAGTGCCGCCGCATCACCAAACCCGGCGGGAAGGTCCTCATCGTGGGCCCGGACTACCCCAACTCCACGGTGTTCCAGAAGATGGCCGACGCCATCATGCTGTTCTACGACGAGGACGAGGCCGACCGGATGTTCGAGGCAGCCGGCTTCGAGGAGTTCGAACACCACATCCAGCAATCGCGGCCGGGCAGTCCGCGGGCGATCACGACCATCGCGCAAGTACCAAAGTGACGGCCGCGGGCAGTTTTGCTGTACGCTGAACCGAACAGCCGCCGGGCCGGGAGCGAGTGGCGCGACGGCAGTCGCGCCCGAGCGAGGACGGGGAAGGGCAGGCCGGACTAAGTTTGGCTGCGGTGAGCATCCGCCGAGCGAAGCGAGGCGGTTCACCGGACGCGAACGCAGTGAGCGTCCGGCAGTTTTTCCCCAAGTTTTTGCAAGCGGGGGTGCCCGCAGGTCGCCGAAGGCGACCGAGGACACCCCCCGTGGTTCGAAAGGCGCGAAGCGCCTTTCGTCATCACGAGAGAGCTTCACTCTCTCGAACGACAGTAAAAAGTGGGTCCTAGAGATAGCCGAGCGCGTCGTCGATCCGGCCCAGTTCCGGCCCCGACGTGTCGGTGCCACAGACGTAGCCGTGGTCGTTGGCGACCAGGCCCGACCCGACGAGGGGGCCGCCGTAGTTGACCGTCCCGATGTCGGCGTGAACGTCCAGGATCTCCTCTAAGGCGTCGAGTTCGCCGTCGGTGGCCTTCGGGTGACAGAGCACGCCGCGGTCGTTGGCGACGGCGGCGGTCCCGACGGTGTTGACGCCGGCGATGACGCCGCGTTCGACGGGGACGTCGAGGCCGTCGCGGATAGCCTGGACGGCTTCCCGCGAGAGGTCGGGGTGGACGTATGCACCCGAGTCGTTACAGCAGACGACGTTGCCGGCGGCGTTGATACGGCCCGGCAGCTTCGTCACCGGGAGGTCGACGGTCTCCCGGATACGTTCGATCTCGGGCTCACGAACGCGAGCGGAGACGAGCAGTCCGTTGGCGTTGCCAGTCGCCAGCGCGCCCACAGTCCCGGACCCACCGATGGTCGTCGGGATCACCGGCGCGTCCAGTTCCTCGGCCAGATCGTCGGCAAGCGACTCCTCTACGTCCGGCCGAACCAGCACACAGTCGTCGGTCGCACGGGCGAAGACACCGACGTACGACGACCCGGAGAACGCCGCGCGGAGCAACGTTATTCGGCCGTTTCGGCTTCGACGACCGCTTCGCCGTCCTCCTCGAAGCGGGCGGCGCGGACGCGGATCTTGCTCGGCGGCTTGCGCCGGCCGCGCGCCCAGGTCGTCTCGTTGATCGAGGGGTCGATACGCACGGCGCTCTCGTCGACCGAGAAGTGCTTGGCGAGGTGCTCGCGGATGAGCGTCATCGCCCTGTCGGCGCGCTCGTGTTTCGGTTCCTGCTTCGCGTCGCGGAGCGGGATGGTGACGACACGCTCCTCGAAGTCACTCGCGCTCATTATTCGTCGGTGTCGTTACGCCGCCAGTGGCGTCGCTTGGGGTTTCGCTGGACCTCGCGGTCGGTCTTGAGCATGACCCACGCGGGGACGCGGCTGTTCTGGTTGTCGAGTTTGGCCAGGCGCTTCTTCTTGGCCTTCGACTTCTTGCTCATGGTGTCCTGTCCCTTCCAGACGGGTGCTTAAATTCCTTCCTTTTCCAGCACGGCTCCGTCGGTAGTTATCAGCGGCTATAATCGCGTGGATGAAACTAAATACGAGAATTCCAGAGTACCAGCTATGCAGCGACGGCGGGTGTTACAGACGGTGGGGGCAGGACTAGCGGCGCTTGGCGGGGGCTGTCTGGGCGGTGGCGGTGAAGTCGTCCTGAGCGTCCAGAAAGACGTCACCGTCGATCCGAAAGACGCGTGGACCAAACGGATTCCGGACATCTCCGATTCGGGTGGTGCCATCGAGTATATCGTGCGGGCGGACACGCCCTTCGACGTCTACTTCTTCGCCGAGAAGGCGAACTTCGAGATGTACGACAGCTACATCAAGGGCCAAAACCCGGCCGAGACGCCCAGCGGCGACAGAGCGTTCAGTCAGAAGGCGCTGCCGACAGGTGAGAAGGAACTCTACGAGGCATCGACCGAGGACCGCGCACGCGAACCACTGGACGTCGACGGCCCCTCGTTCTTCGCGGTGGACCATTCGAACTACCGGATGGAGACCCGCGTCGAGGAGTTCGACGACCCGCTGACCGCGTTCGTCGACCTCCAGATCATCAAGAAGCGGTCGGTCCTCTAGACGAACGCCAGTGGGACCATCGCCAGGACACCGACCAGGCCGCCGCCGAGCAGTTCGCGTTTCCCGCCGCCGGGGAGCCCGGCCCCAAGCTCCAGGGCCTCGGGGACGAACTCGGTCACGACCAGATAGACCATCGCGCCGGCGGCGAACCCGAAGCCAAAGGGCAGGAACTCCTTGGCGAGCGTCACGAAGTAGTAGGCGATGACGGCGCCGAGGGGCTGTGGGAGCGACGAGAAGACGGCCCACCAGACCATCTTCCACTCGCTGACGCCCAGCGAGCGGAGCGGGATGGCAATCGCCGTCCCCTCGGGGACGTTGTGGATGGAGATAGCGACGGTCATGAAGACGGCCAACAGCGGGACCGCGGTCCCGAGGATCAGCACCGACTCCCCCGTTCCCGTCCCGTCGAGTCCGAGTTCCGCGAACGAGACCCCCACGGCGACACCCTCGGGGAAGCTATGGACCGTCAGGATGCCCAGGATGAGCAGGAGTTTCTTGAAGTCGGCCTGCTCGAACTTCTTGGGCCCGTGTTCGAACCCTTCCAGTATCTCGTGGCTGACGACGACGAGGACGACACCGATCAGCAGTCCGGGGACGAGGAGCACTGGCGATCCGTAGGCCAGCCCCTCCCGGACGAGGCCGAACAGCGAGGCGGCGACCATGATCCCCGAGGCCAATCCCCACAGGGCTACGTTCCACCGGTCCGAGAAATCGTCGACCAGGAAGAACGGAATCGCTCCGAGCCCGGTCGCAAGCGCCGTCAACAGGCCCGCAACGAAGACGAAGATGACGTTCTCCAGTGCGACCATACCGGTCCTAGGCGGGTCGGCGATTTAAGAATTGTCACGAACCTGATTTGTTTTCGGCCGGCCTAGAGCGGCCGGTACGTTCATGAAAGTGGCACTGTTTTGATGGTTCTGTACGTCGGGCCGTCGGGTCCGAGGACGCTCTCGGTCAGTCGGAGTTCCTCGACGGCGAGCGTGCCGACGTCGGGATCATTGGATCGGACGACGTTCTGGACCTGCTCCTTCCCGCCGGCGTGGTCCATGCGGGCCAGCGTGACGTGGGGGGTAAACTCGTTGTCCTCGGGGTCGAACCCCATCGCGACTGTTCGGTCCTCGACGGCCTCGTGGAGGGCTGTCAGTTCCGCAGCGCCGTGTGCGTCCCGGACGCCCAGCCAGACGACACTGATGTAGTCGAGCGACGGGAAGACGCCCAGACCGCCGAACTGGGCTTCGAAGGGGGCAACACCGGCGTCGTCGACGGCCCGCTCCAGTTCCGTGACGATGTCGTCGATCCGGTCGGGATCGGTGTCACCCAGGAACTTCACGGTCACGTGGGCCTGCTCGGGGTCCGTAAAGCGGAGGCCGCTGGCTCCCTCGAACCGTTCCTGGACCGCCCGGACAGCGTCTGCGAGGCCGTCGAGGTCGACACTGACGAACAGCCGTTTCATACTCGCGCTTACACGCGACGACTACTTGGCTGTTCGTGGCCCAACTGCGGGCGACTCGCCGGAGGCAGTTCACCGAGACACCACGCTGAAGTAGCCCGTGGCTGTGCTGTCAGCCGAATGGCTACTGACGGTGCACACTCGTCGGACACAGCCGATGCGTGGACTCGCGTCGGCAAGACGCTCGGCCTGGTGCTGTTTGGAGTCTCCCTGCTCGGCGCAGTCGCAGTGCTGCTCGCCTGGGGAAGCCGCCTCCTGACCGGCGTCGGACTGGGCTTCTGGCCGGCGGTCGCGCTAGCCGGCGGCGTCCTCGCCGGCCTCGTCGCGGCCGCGCAGTGGTGAAACGGGACGGTCCACGAGACGCAAGCGTCCGGTTTACCACGCCGACGACCGAACGCCCGCTATGGACGATCCCGCCCGCCTCCGTCGTACCGTCCGCCGCTGCACGGCAGTCCTCGTGGCCACGATCGGTGTCGCGATCGCCGCGCTGGCCGGATCGACGAACGCGCCCGCAGGGTTGCTCGTGAGCGCCGGCGCCCTCCTGTATCTCGGGGGAAGTCTGGTCTACGTCCCCGCGTCCCTCGCGGCGACCGACGGGGAGGAGGGAGAGCCCTGACCGCGTGACGCAGGCCTTAACCAGCCTGACCGCCAATTCCGGTGTATGACAGACCGCGAGCGCGACGACCACCAGTTCTCGGAGGGCCAGGGGTTCGACGACCCCTACGAGGCCTTCGACCTCGAACCGCCTGAGTTCGAGGTGGACCCGGACAAGGTCGACCCCGTCGACTCCCGGGTCGTCACGGACATGCTCGACCGGCGGAACATCCCCGCCGATCAGATCGATACCGAACAGCTCCTGGACGTCGGCCTGGAGTACATGCAGATCAACCGCCACGAACAGGCCGCAGAGACCTTCGAGCGGGTCGCGCAGTACACCGACGAGGACCGCATGGAACAGGAGGCCTGGACCAACAAGGGCGCAGCCCACGCCGAACTGGAGGAGTGGGACGCCGCCATCGGCGCCTACAAGGAGGCGCTCAACATCGACGGCGAGTCCGACCACGCCGCCACGGCCGAGACCAACCTCGCCTACGCCCTGTGGGAATCGGGCCGCTCCGAGCAGGCGCTCGAACACGCCGAGCGCGCCGTCGAGATCGACACCCGCTTCGCCGAGGGCTGGTACAACCGCGGCTTCTTCCTGCTGGAACGCGGACTCGCCGAGGACGCCGTCGAGGCCTTCGACAACGCGATCCGACTGGGCTTCCGGAACGCCGACATCCTCGAAGAGAAGGCCCGCGCGCTCGAAGAACTGGGCGAGTACGAACAGGCCGAGGAACTGGCCGACGAGGTCGAGGAGATGCGCGAGGACGCCGAGCAGCAGCTACTCGAATAGATGCTACTCAACGAACGCGACACGGACGAGGGGCTGCTCGTCTCGGTCTGTGACCCGGACATCATGGGCGAGACCTTCGAGGACGGCCCGGTCTCGCTGACCGTCGACGAGGAGTTCTACGACGGCGAGCCAGCCAGCGAGGAGGAGGTCGTCGAGAGTCTCGCACGCTGTAGCGTCGCCAACATCGTCGGTGAGACGGCCGTGGACGTCGCTATCGAACACGGCTTCGTCGACGAAGAGAACGTGCTGGATCTGGACGGGACGCTGCACGCCCAGTTACTCTGGATGTGAGCAGCGCGGCGCTGCGGACCGGCACAGAGTTCTAGGCGAACCGAAGGAAAGTTGCCCGTCGAGCACCAGATACGGGTAATGGGACACTCCGAATCCGAACTGCTCGACGTCGCGAGTATCCGCGAGGACTTCCCCATCCTCCAGCGGGAGTTCGGCGGGCACCAGGTCGTCTATCTCGACAACGCGGCGACGACCCAGACCCCCGAGCCGGTCGTCGAGACCATCGCGGACTACTACCGGACGACGAACGCCAACGTCCACCGCGGGCTCCACCAGTTGAGCCAGGAAGCCAGCATCGCCTACGAGGACGCTCACGACCGCGTCGCCGAGTTCATCGGCGCTTCGGGCGAGCGCGAGGAGATCGTCTTCACCAAGAACACCACCGAGAGCATGAACGTGGTAGCCTACGCGTGGGGGCTGAACGAACTCGGCCCCGAGGACGAGATCGTCCTCACGGAGATGGAACACCACGCCTCGCTGGTCACCTGGCAGCAGATCGCCAAGAAGACCGGCGCGACCTGTCGGTACATCCGGGTCGACGAGGACGGTACGCTGGATATGGACCACGCCCGGGAACTCATCACCGACGACACGGCGATGGTCAGCGTCGTCCACGTCTCGAACACGCTCGGAACGGTCAACCCCGTCTCGCAGCTCGCGGACATCGCTCACGACCACGGCGCGTACATCTTCGTCGACGGCGCCCAGTCGGTCCCCAACCGCCCGGTCGACGTCGAGGCCATCGACGCCGACTTCTTCGCGTTCTCGGGCCACAAGATGTGTGGGCCGACCGGAATCGGCGTTCTCTACGGCAAGAAACACCTCTTAGAGGAGATGGAGCCGTACCTCTACGGCGGCATGATGATCAAGAAGGTCACCTTCGAGGACTCGAAGTGGAACGACCTCCCCTGGAAGTTCGAGGCCGGCACGCCGGTCATCTGCCAGGGCATCGCTCTCGCCGAGGCCTGTGATTACCTCGACGACATCGGGATGGAGCGCATCGAGCGCCACGAACAACAACTGGCCGACTACGCCATGGAACGGCTGGCCGAACAGGACGACGTCGAGGTCTACGGCCCGCCGGCGGGTCACGAACGCGGTGGCCTGGTCTCGTTCAACCTCGATACCGTCCACGCACACGACCTCTCCTCGATCCTGAACGACTCGGCGGTCGCCATCCGTGCTGGCGACCACTGTACCCAGCCACTACACGACAAACTCGGCGTGGCCGCCTCCGCGCGTGCGTCGTTCTACATCTACAACACGCGTGAGGAGGTCGACAAACTCGTCGAGGCCGTGGACGACGCCAGACAGTTGTTCGCGTAGCGCGGTTCGAGGGATCGAGCGTCGGAGAATCGCGTTACTCGGGCTGCGAACGACGCGTCCGCGGGCGGTGGCTGGACTGCCGGCGTGAGCGAGCCCGTCGACGCCCGTCGAGGACCGCGAACAGCCGTGAAATCGCCCTCGTTCCGAGCACACCGAGGACGACTCCGAGAGCGAAGACGGGGTAGCTGACGGCGAGCAGTACACCGACGAACAGGCAGACCAGGCCGACGCTCCCGCGCATAGTCGGGGAGTAGCTCGTCGCTGCCGACCGGCCAGCCGTAGTCGAGTGGGAGTGTTCCATCGTATATCAACAGTGACTCCCCAGTCCCTTAACCATAATCAGAATGATATTTCTGTAAGCGAGCTTTACGAAGTGTTTTTCTGTAACATCACTGCCAATTTGTGCGACCGTCCCAGTCTCGTACCTGCTTTTACAACCGGACCAGCCCTACCCGCAGGCATGACCGACGAGGACGGCGAGCCACTCTCTCCGGACGAAGCCTTCTCGGTGCTCGGTGACGAGACGCGCATGGGAATTCTCCGGGCACTCGGCGAGGTCGACAGACCCCTCACGTTCTCCGAACTCCGCGAGCACGTCGGGGTCAGCGACTCGGGGCAGTTCAACTACCATCTGGAGAAAGTGGTGGGTCACTTCGTCGAGAAGACCGACGACGGGTACGTCCTCGGACGGGCGGGCCGGCGGATCGTCGAGTCGGTCCTCTCGGGGGCAGTCACGGAGACGCCGGAGCTCGAACGGACCCGGATCGACCAGAGCTGTGCGAACTGCGGTGCACCGGTGGAGATCCGGTGGCGCTCGGGGAGCGTCGAGACGTTCTGTACCGAGTGTGCCGGACGGTACGGGCGGTCCTACGGGGCGTCGAAGACCCCCGAGGCAGTCGACCGTGGCTATCTCGGACGGCTTCCGCTGCCCCCCGCGGGACTCCAGGGCCGAACCCCGACGGAGATCTCACGGACTGCGTGGACCTGGGCGCATCTGGAGATGTTCGCCATGGCCAGTGGCATCTGCCCGCGGTGTTCGGCGACCGTCGAGTCCGAGGTCTTCGTCTGTGAGGATCACGATTCCAGCGAGGGTCTCTGTGACCACTGCCAGAGCGCCAGTGCCGTCAACATCGGCATCGACTGTACGAACTGCATCTTCCACAGCGGCGGTGCGTTCGTCCTGCGCCTCGTCGCCCACACCGATCTGCTGGCGTTGCTGACCGACCACGGGATCAACCCGGTGGCACCGTCGTCGCTCCACCGGATCAACCGTGTCCACACGGACTACGAGGAGACGGTCCACTCGACGGAGCCGTTCCGGGCCGAGTTCACGTTCCACCTCGGGGACGACACACTGACGCTGACCGTCGACGACGACCTGGCTGTGGTCGACAGCGAGCGGACCCCGTAGCCGGCCGACATCCGAATCGTCGGGGAGAGCTTTGATGATGGGGTCGGCCCAACGCCCGCCTATGGATCTGGAGTACGTCCGACTCGGCGAGACCGGGCTGTCTGTCAGCGAACTGGCGATGGGAACGTGGCGGTTCGGTCGCGAGACCGCCGACGGGACCGTCGAGATCGGTGAGGAGCGGGCGCACGAACTGCTGGACGCTTACGAGGCTGCCGGCGGGCGGTTCATCGACACCGCCGACGTCTACGGCGGCGGCGACAGCGAACGCTGGATCGGTGACTGGCTCGCCGAACGTGACCGCGAGGAGTACGTGGTCGCCTCGAAGATCTACTGGCCGACACGCGAGGCGGACCCCAACGGCCGCGGCCTGGGCCGCAAGCACATCCGGCGCAACATCGACCTGATGCTCGACCGCCTGGGGACGGAGTATCTGGACGTCCTCTACATCCACCGCTGGGACGAGGACACGCCGGCCCGCGAACTGATGCACACCCTGACGGGACTGGTCGACGACGGGAAAGTGAACTATCTGGGCGCCTCGACGTTCCAGCCCAACGCCTGGCGGGTCGCGAAGGCCAACGAACTCGCCGAGCGCGAGGGCCTGGAACCGTTCACGATCTCCCAGCCCCGCTACAACCTCGTCAACCGCGAGGTCGAGGGCGACTACCTGGCGATGTGTGACCACTACGGGCTGGGGGTCTGTCCCTGGAGTCCGCTGGCCCAGGGGATGCTGACCGGGAAGTACGACCCCGAGGACCGCGAGGCCGACGCCTCGGCGGGTCGCAGCGAGGACTGGAAGGAGGCGTACCTCACCGACGAGAACTTCGCCGTCGTCGACGAGGTCCAGACTGTCGCCGACGAGGTCGACGCCACGCCGGCCCAGGTCGCCATCGCGTGGCTCATGCACCACGACACCGTGGCCGTCCCGCTGCTGGGCGCCCGGACTGTCGATCAACTGGAGGAGAACCTCGGTGCCGCGGCGGTCGACCTCTCGCGTGAGCAATTCGAGCGCCTCGCCGAAGCGAAGGCCGGGCCCTACGAGAACCTCTGAGGCGCAGCCACGAGCGGAGAGGAGACAGGAAGTCCCGAAGAACTCGTGCGAACGGGACCCTCGGAACGTTTTTCCGGCGGAGAACCCAACCATGTAGTACCAATGGGTATCGGCGGCTCCGACATGTACCGGCAGCAGATTCTGGATCACTACAAGAGCCCGCGCAACTACGGGGAGATCGACGACCCGACGTTCACACACGTCGGCGAGAACCCGATGTGTGGCGACGAGATACGGATTGACGTGGTCCTGAGTGAAGACGAAGAGACGATCGAACACGTCGCGTTCCGGGGCGACGGCTGTGCCATCTCCCAGGCATCGGCGTCGATGCTGACCGAGCGCCTGCAGGGGATGTCGGTCGAAGAGCTAGAGGCGATGGATCGGGACGATATCATCGACATGCTCGGCGTGGACATCTCCCCGATGCGGGTCAAGTGCGCGGTGCTGGCCGAGAAGGTCGCACAGGACGGCGCCGAGATCTACTTCGGCGAGAAGGACATCGACCGGACGACGACGGAAGACGACGAGTAACGCGACAGCGAGTGACGACTACAGGACCCCGGTTCGCGGGAGCAGCGTCTCCTGACACCCCGAACAGGTGAACAGGCCGAACCGCGACGTACACTGTCTCGTCTCACCGCAGAGTTCACACTCGCCTTCCTCGCGCTGGAACCCGAACGGATTGTCGGGTGCTTCCTTCCGGTCGACAGACCCTAGCATCGATTATTTTCGCCTTAGATCTATAGCCATATTAATCTTCTATATCTTTACTACACCCGTTGTAAATGGAGTAAATATAACAAACGTTCCAACAGAGGAAGACGGCGAGCGGTCGTCACACGGTGACATACCGTCGGTACGGCTTTCCGGGTGGCTCACGCAGGTCAGCACATGACCGACGGGAACGACTGGGACGCGGCCGACTACGACGACAGTCACGAGTTCGTCACCGAGTACGGCCGGGACCTGCTGGCGCTGCTGGACCCCGCACCCGGCGAGCGCGTCCTCGACGTGGGGTGTGGCACGGGCCACCTGACTGCCGAGATCGCCGCCAAGGGCGCCGACGTGGTCGGTATCGACGCCGCACCAGCGATGATCGACCAGGCGCACGAAACACATCCCGACTGCACGTTCGAGGTAGCCGACATCCGTGAGTGGGAACCAGATGGCGCCTTCGACGCGGTCTTCTCCAACGCGGCGCTGCACTGGATCCCGGCCGACGATCACGACGCAGTGCTCGCGACCGTGGCGGACGCACTCGACGACGGCGGCCGGTTCGTCGCGGAGTTCGGGGGCCGGGGAAACGTCGCTGCGATCACCGACGCCCTCGAAGCGGAACTGCACGAGCGCGGGTACGACCGTGCCCATCCGTGGTACTTCCCGAGCATCGGCGAGTACACGCCGCGGATGGAAACCCAGGGCCTGGAACTGCAACTGGCTCGCCTGTTCGACCGCCCGACGGAACTGGACGACGGAGCGACGGGGCTCCAAAACTGGCTCGGGATGTTCGGCGACGAGTTCTTCGCGGGAATCGACGCGGACGAGCGCGATGCGATGCTCGACGCCGTCGAGGAGCGTCTCCGCCCACAACTGTTCGACGGCGAGGCCTGGACCGCGGACTACCGGCGCATCCGTCTGGTCGCCCAGCGGGACTGACGTGACCGTTATCCTCGTCGCCCGTGAACAAAGAGTATGGAGGTTCCCGACGACGTCGAGACACTCATCGCCGACGCCCCGCTGAGCGCCCACCTGGCGACGAGCGTCGACGACCGGCCACACGTCGCGCCGGTCTGGTACGTCTACGAACACAGCGAGACCTACCGGGCGGTGAGCGACCGCCCGCCCTCGGAGACACCCCACATCTGGATTCTCACCAGCGGGAAGAAGCTCCGGAACGTCCGGCAGAACCCGCGTGTCGCGCTGTCGATCGAACAGGCAGACCGAGCAAGCGTCGACTGGGCGGTACAGGTACTCGGGACGGTCCGCGTCGTCGACGACGACGCGCAGGTTGCGACGATCGAAGCGGCCATCGACCGAAAATACCGCGGCGAGGAGACCGCGAGCGACGGCGGTGACGACAGTGACGATACTGGGGCGCTCCTGTCGGTCCGCATCGGCAGCGCGACTGCACAGCGCTACTCTGCCAGTACCGAGGGGTAGAGGTCCGTCACCTCGAAGCGTGCACCGCCACTCTCGCTCTCCGTGTACTCGATGGTCCAGCCGTGGGCCTCGACGATCCGCTCGACGATCGCCAGCCCGAAGCCCGTTCCCTCGTCCTCCGTCGTCATCCCCAACTCGAAGACGTCCGCGTGGTCGGGGATGCCCGGCCCGTCGTCGGCCACGTAGAACCCGTTCTCGAACGATCCGACCGTCACCGTCACGTCCTCGCTCCCGTGTTCGGTCGCGTCGTCGGCCCCCGGCCGACTGCTCGTGGAGCCGTGTTCCACGCTGTCACCGGACCCCGTCCGGTTGCTCGTCGAACCGTGTTCGACGCTGTCGTCGGCCTCGGGCCGACTGCCCGTGGAGCCGTGCTCCACGCTGTTCCGAAAGAGGTTCTCGAACACCTGGCGCAGGCGCGTCTCGTCGGCCAGCACCGTCTCTTCGGTCTCGACACGGAGCGTCGCCGCATCCGTGCCAACCGCTTGCCAGGCCGCTCGGCAGCAGTCGTCGATGGCGACCGTCGTCTTCTCGTCGATGGTCTGACCCTCCCTGGCGAGGTGTAACAGCTCTTCGAGCATCGTCTCCATACGCGAGACGGCCTCGCTGGCATCGTCGAGGTGATCGAGCTCACCGGTCTGGCGCGCCAGTTCCACCTTCCCGTCGATGACCTGCAACGGATTGCGCAGGTCGTGGCTGACGATCCCCGTGAACTCCTCTAATCGCTCGTTCTGGGTCTCCAGGGCCTGCTTGCGTGCTTTCCGTTCGGTCACGTCCCGCAGGACGACAGCGTACCCCCTGACGATGTCGTACCGGTCGGTGATCGGTGTCGTCCGCACGTCGTAGGTCACCGATGCCAGGCGGTCGTGCTGGCGTTGTGTCGTCGTCACCTCCAGATCTGTGGTCCGCTCACCGCCGTCGCAGGACGTGAGGACCTCGTCGAGGCCGGTGATGGTCACGTCCGAGAGGGTCGGCTGTGTGGTACTGCTGTCGACGTACCTGTCGGCGGCCCGGTTCCGGTCGACGACACGGCCGTCCTGGTCGACGACGAACACGGGGTCGGCGATCTCCTCGAGCAGCGTGTTGGCTGCCAGCGGCGTGACGTTCAGGAAGTCGTACCGGTACAGCGCGACACCGATGCCCGCGGCCTGGACGACGAAGAACACGGGCGTCAGATCCAGCCGCGGATGTGGGGTAAATCCGGCGAAGTACGCTACGTTGGCGAGCGCGACGACCAGCGTGACACCGAAGATGACGCCGGTCTGTTTCCGGTAGAGGTTCCGCGTCCGCACGAAGAAACGCCCGAGTAACACGAACGTCACGAGGAGGAGCCCGTAGATGAGCAGCAACTCGGCGACGAGCAACTGACCGAACTCCTCGTAGGCCAGTCGGAGGACACCGTATCGGGCGACACCACGGGTCGTGTAGACCACGTTCCCGGGGTTGAGGACGTACAGGCCTCCGTAGACCAGCGACTGGCCGACCAGCAGCCGATCGGTGATATCCGGCATCCATTCGCTGTCGCCCGTGTATTCGATGACGAACAGGAACCACAGCACCGCCGCGAGCGACGCCGACAACGCCACCGGTGCGGCCCAGACCAGTGCGAGCGCGTCGGTCGGGCTGAACATCTCGACAAGTGTTAACAGCGCCCAGGTCCCGTCCGCAAACATCAACAGTGCGAACCGGTCGGAGACAGGGTGGTCTGCGCGGTCCCAGGAGTACCACGCGAATCCGTAGCTGGCGACGACGGCAACGCCGACGAATGCCGCGATCACTACACTCACGACGCCAGTACCGACCATCGGACCTACATCCGATATGAAGACGCTATACGGTTACGGGCTCGTTATCAGAGACAATAATGGGGCGTAGCGACCCACGTCACTGCTTGGCTCCGGTCGACACCTCGAACCGGGCGCCACCGGTCTCGCTGTCTCTGTAGTCCAGTGTCCACCCGTGTGCCTCGACGATGCGCTCGACGATCGCCAGCCCGAAGCCCGTTCCCCCGTCCTCGGTCGTCATCCCCAGCTCGAACACCGACTCCTGCTCCGCCGGTGGGATACCCGGTCCGTCGTCGGCGACGTAGAACCCTCCCGCACACGAACCGAGAGTTACCGTCACGTCCTCGCCACAATGTTCCACGCTGTTCCGAAAGAGGTTCTGGAACACCTGGCGCAGGCGCGTCTCGTCGGCCAGCACCCGCATCTCGGTTTCGACTCGTAGCGTCACACTCTCGGTTCCGACCGCCTCCCAGGCCGCTCGGCAGCAGTCGTCGATGGCGACCGTCCTCTTCTCGTCGATGGTCTGACCCTCCCTGGCGGGGTGCAAGAGCTCTTCGAGCATCGTCTCCATCCGGTCGACTGCCTCACTGGCTTCGTCGAGATGGGACAACTCGCCGGTCTGGCGTGCCAGTTCCACGTTCCCGTCGATGACCTGCAACGGGTTGCGCAGGTCGTGGCTGACGATCCCCGTGAAAAAATCGGACTCACTCCGTTCGGCCGTCCGCTACGCCAGGAACACGTGCCGCGGTCGGTCCGCCAGCACGTCCCGGCCGGCCACCACCTTTTTCCGCTCGGGTGTCTCGCGATGCTCGACACCACTCGCGCAAAAACGTGGGCGAAAAAGCGGCCTCACTCCCTTCGGCCAGCCACTACGCCAAGAACACGTGCCGCGGTCGGTCCGCCAGCACGTCTCGTCCCCAGTCGACGGTGTCCGAGAAGGCGTCGGACCGGAAGAACGCCATCGCGTCCGCCTTGCTGTCCCACTGGCTGGCGATGAACATGTCGTTCTCGTCGTCGTAGTTGGCCAACAGTGCCGTCTCGCGGTGGCCGTCCATATCAGCCAGGAGGCCGCCGACAGTGTCGAACTTCTCGACGAAGTCGGTTCGGTGTTCGGGTTTGACGGTGTAGAACATCCCCATCGTGCCGAAGCCGTCGCTCTCACCCTGTCGACGGACGACCTCGGGAAGGTCGGTGAGGTAATCACTGGCCGTCTGGGCGGCCTCCTCGGTGTCCCACAGTGAGGCGACAGCGGTCGTCCCGGAGTCGTCGTCCCGGTAGATGCTGGTCCGGACGTGTGTGTCGTACCGGTCGAACGCGTTCCGGAGGTCGCCCACCTCCTCAGCCAGTTCCTCGGGGTCGGCCTCCGAGTAGACGACCAGCGCGTAGACGTCCTCGCCGTGTGGCTGACCGGCGTAGACGCCCTCGGCGTCGAGTTGCTCGCGGATGGACTCCGAAGAGGCGGCGGTCCGGTCGTCCTCTTCGTCGTCACCTTCACCGAGCTGGCCGCCGAACTGCTGTTCGATGCCGTCGAGGTCGCTGAGGAATCCGGCGGCAGTCTCGGCGGCCTCCTCGGCCGTCCAGATGCTCACGACGAAGGTCTGACCGCTCTGGGCCCGCACCGTCGTCGTCACGTGGCGGTCGTAGTGGTCGAAGCTCTCCGAGAGGTCCTCGACGTCGTCGACGATGTCCTCGGCGTCGGCACTGGAGTGGAAGATCAGCGCGAAGTCGCCGGCGTCGTAGGTCTCACCCTCGTAGATGCCCAGGCGACCGACGCGCTGGACGGCGTCCGCAACGACCTCGTAGTCCCCCGAGACGTCCGGGCGACCGCCGCCGTGGCCGCCGTCGTCGGACCCGTCGTCACTCGTCGGGTGGTCCCCGTGCTCGCTCGTCGGGTGGTCGGCGTCGTCGGCCGCCTCGCCGTGGGGGTGGTCCCCTTCGCTCGCGCTGCCCGGATGCGCGCTGGCGTGTGCGTCGGCATCGCCAGCGTGGCCGCCGTCGTCGGCGTGGGCGCCCGCACCGTGGTCGTGGCCGGCGTGGGCCTCGGTCTCGGTCTGTGCGGCGTGTGGGGGCGTCTGGTCGGTCGGGACCCGCTGGCCGGCGAGCACCGCCGGGAGGTCCGCGGGGTCGAACTTCCGGCCGACGTAGAAGGGGCCGAACTCCGCGAACTGCGAGGTCGAGGGGTCGAAGCGCATCTCCGTCAGCAGGTCCTTGATGGAGGTCATATCCTCGCTCCAGAGCGTGATCCCCCACTCCCAGTCGTCGAAGCCGATGGAGCCACAGATCATCTGGTTGACGTTGCTGCCGTGGCTCCGGCCGATATCGCCGTGGCGCTTGATGTGGGCCGCCCGCTCCTCGAAGGCCGTGTCGTACCAGTTCTGGTCGGGCTGGCGGCGCTTGCTCATCGGGTAGAAACAGACGAACTCCTCGTCGGGAACGTCGGGGTGGAGCCGTGCCTGGATGTACTGGGCCAGGCCGGAGTCGTCGTCGACTTCGCCCTCGAAGTAGTCGCGGGACTTCTCGGTGTAGCCCGAGGCTTCGGTGACCGAGACATAGGAGAACTCCTGTTCGGTGAAGGCTGCGAACTCCGTCTGCTCGAAGTGGCGTTCGGCGGCGTCCAGATCCCCCATCGTCGGGCGCAGGTGGAGGATCATGATGTCGGCCTTGTGGCCCATCACGGTGTAGACGGCCGTCTGGCCCTCGTCGGCATCTTCGATACCCTCGTAGGCCGACAGGAACTCGATCCCCTCCGAGAGCGCGCGGTCCCGGACCCGCTGGGGGGCCTCGCGCCACGCGTCCCAGTCGATACTGCGACAGTCGTGCAGGACGTACCAGCCCTCCTCTGTCGCCGGCGGCTTGCGTTGCTCCATGGCCGGCGGTTCGGCGTGGACGCTAACGAACCTTCCCATCTCCCTGCGAAGCGAGCGACGCCGCCCCGATCGAGTGATTATGTGGTCCAGAAGACACTTTCCGTCCGCCCCGGAACCACCGGCTGTGAACCGACGTCACTACCTCGCCCTGATCGGTACCAGCATCGGTTCGCTCGGCGGCTGTGTGTCACAGCCACCGGGTGGCGAGCCGTCCCACACCGCGACGGACGGACCGACACCCTCTCCGACCCCGTCCATCGACACCCGTCGCGCCACGATGGGTGAGACCATCACCGTCGACGGCGTCAGCGTCACCCTCTCGAACCCCCGCGTCAGGTACGCGATTCCGGTCGCCGGCGCACACGTTTTGCCGCTGACGACCGACGTGGGCCAGTGGGTCGTCGTCGACGTACGCATCGACGGGGAGCCGGCGAAACGACTCGACGAACGGTTCGGCTACGCTGTCGACGGCAGCGGCGGCCGGGAGAGCGAACCACGGTCGACCACCGAGCGCGGCGCGTTCGGCGTGCCGTTCCCGGTCGGCGACCACGACACGGCAGCCGTCCGCTGGCGTCCCGACACGGCAACCGCCGTCGACTGGACGCTCTCCGACGGCGTCCTAGAGGACCTCGCCGCGACGCCCGCCTTCCGTGTCACGTCGTTCGGGAGCGTGGTTCGTGACGGCGAGCGCGTCGTCGAGCTGACCGTCAGGAACGACGGCGGCCGGGACGGGCAGTTCCTCGGCCGCGTCTCCTTCGAGGGGTACAGCGGCGGTGGCCTGGTCTCGTTCGCGGTCCCGGCGGGCAAATCGAACCACTACAGCGGTCGTCCGGGAAAGGTGGTCCTGTACTTCGAGAACCACGGCGGCCGGACCTTCACGCTCCAGTATCCGGGTCCGGGGGGAATGGACTACGTCGAGCAGACGATCGCCTCGTCGACCGAGAGCCCGACAGTTCCGGGAACGGAGACGCCGACCGTGGCCGACGGGTGACCGGTCACCACGGTTCGTTCTTCAGTCCGAGCAGATACGCGATGCCGTTGGTCCCGACGTGGAGCAGCGGCGTCACGACGAGGATCGCCACGAGGACCGGCCGCGTGAACGTCGCCAGGAACCACCCCGGTGCGAGGACCAGCGCGACGAGCAGGGCGCCGACGACGAAGTCCAGTTGATCGAGTCCGGGGAAGGCGGCGCCGCGTTCCCGCCCACTCCGGCGTTTGATAAACGACGCGCCGATGTCCCCCAGCATCGCACCGAGTGCCAGCCCGAAGCCGGCGAGGACGGGGAACTGGGGGAGTGAGTAGCCGAGCAGGCCGCCCACTGTCGACGCCAGCGCGTTCATCGCCAGCGCCAGCGCCGTGCCGGCGAGCGTCCCGGCGGCGGTGCCACGCCAGGTCTTGCCGTCGCCCAGCAGCCGGCTTCCGCCCATCGTCCGGCCGCCGTCGATGGGGCGGCCACCACCGGCGAGTACGGCCGCGTTGTTGGGGATGTAGGCCGGGCCCATCGCCCACAGCGCCGTCACGACGATTCCGACGAGGTCCATGTCCGGGCGCTCTCGCGCCCCGTTGTTAACTGCTACGAGAGCTTCGTCGTCGGGACGGCCACTCGGTAGCTGGGGACAACGTTCATGCCGAGTGAGCGGCAATATTTACCCATGCTTCCGCCAGTCGCGAACCGATTTATCGCCGGCGAGACCGACGCCGAGGTGCTCGAACACGCCCGGCAGCTCAACCAGGGCAACGTCGGCGCCATCTGTAACAGGCTCGGCGAACACTACCACACGAGAGAGCGGGCGACGGCCGACGCCGAGGCCTACGAACGCCTCGTCGCCGACATCGGGGACAGCGACCTCCGTGCCTGCGTCTCGGTGAAACCCTCACAGCTGGGCCTGTACGTCGACGACGGCGTCTTCCGGGCGAACCTCGGACGGGTCGTCACGGCCGCTGCCGAGGCCGGCGTGTTCGTCTGGATCGACATGGAGGACCACACGACGACCGACGCGACGCTGGACGCCTTCGAACACCACGCACGGGAACAGGGCGGCGTCGGCGTCTGCGTGCAGGCGAACCTCCGGCGGACCCGCGAGGATCTGGCGCGACTGGCGGATCTGCCTGGGAAGGTCCGACTGGTCAAGGGCGCCTACGACCCGCCCAGAGACGTCGCCTATCAGGGTCGCGAGCAGGTCAACGAGGCCTACGAGGACTGTCTGCGGTACATGTTCGAGCAGTTCGACGATGGCATCGCCGTCGGCAGTCACGACCCCCGGATGCTGACGCTTGCGGCCGATCTACACACGAGATACGGCACCCCTTACGAGATCCAGATGCTGATGGGCGTCCGGACCGACGACCAGTTCGAACTGGCCGACTCGGTCGACGTCTGGCAGTACGTCCCCTACGGCGGGCGCTGGCCCTCGTACTTCTGGCGGCGCGTCATGGAGCGCAAGGAGAACGCGCTGTTCGCACTCCGGGCCATCGCCGGGAGTTGAGAACCGACTGCGGGACGGTTTGCAACACCCCGATCCGCCCTGGAACAAAAAGGGAAGGGCTGATATCCCAGGGTCCACTGGTGGACATATGGTCTCGTCCTCGTCGTGGAAGCGCGACTTCGCGAGCGGGCTCATCGTCCTCCTTCCCTTCCTGGTGACCACCTACGTCATCCTCTATCTCTACGGCATCCTCGCGTCCGCGGCGGTCATCCCGGCGATCAACTCGGAACTGCTCCTGTCGCTCGGACTGAGCAGCCAGACGGCCAACAACGAGACCATCCTCGAACTCGCCCGCGTGACGACGGCGCTGGTCATCTTCATCCTGATCGTCTTCTCGACGGGCTACCTGATGCGGACCGCCGTCGGCGACATCCTCGAAGCCGTCCTCGACGACCTGATGAACCAGGTGCCGGGCCTCCGCGTGGTCTACAACGCCTCGAAGATGGCCATCGAGACGGCCGTGGGCGGCACCGAAGACCTCCAGAAACCGGTGAAACTCGAAGTCTGGGAGGGGATGCGGATGACGGCGTTCAAGACCGGGAAGACGACCGACGACGGCCGCGAAGTGCTCTTCCTGCCGACCGCTCCGAACATCACGACCGGTTTCGTCATCGAGGTCGATCCGGCCGACTACGAACCGACCGACGAACGCGTCGAGGACGCGCTCACCCGCATCCTCAGTGCTGGCTTCGGCGATACCAACGAGAAAGACGCCAAGACCGCCATCTCGATGCTCGAAGACGACGACTGATACTCTCGACGAGTGCCGCTCAGACGTACCGGAACCACTCCTCGCGGTCGCCCGACTCCACCAGATCGAAGAAGGCCGTCTGGATGTCGTCGGTGACCGGGCCCTTCGTCCCCTCGCCGATGACGTTGTCGTCGACGCTGCGGATGGGCGTGACTTCCGCGGCCGTACCCGTAAAGAACAGTTCGTCGGCGGTGTAGAGTTCGCCACGCGAGATAGTCGCGTCGTCGTGGACGGTGTACCCCATCTCCTCGGCCAGCGTGATGGCGGTCTGGCGGGTGATCCCGTCGAGGATCGACTCGGCCAGGCCGGTCGTGTAGATCTCGCCGTCTCGCACCAGGAAGATGTTCTCGCCGGGGCCCTCGGCGACGTTGCCCTCCTTGTTCAGGACGATGGCCTCGGTGTAGTCGTTGCGCTTTGCCTCCAGCGAGGCCAGCACGCTGTTGACGTATGTCCCGGTCGTCTTGGCGTTGGTCGGAATCTGGCTGGAGGAGTACTTGCGCCACGAGGAGATAGCGACATCGACGCCCTCTTCGAGGGCCTCCTCGCCCAGATACGCACCCCACGGCCAGACGCCGATGGCGGTCTTGACCGGCGACTTCTGTGGGTTGAGGCCCAGCGGACCGTAGCCGTAGAAGGCGATCGGCCGGATGTAACAGGAGTCCAGGTCCTCCCGGCGGATGAGTTCCTCGGTCGCCTCGGTCAGTTCCTCCCGTTCGAAGGGGATGTCGATGTCGTAGACGCGACCGGAATCGTAGAGCCGTTCGAGGTGTTCCTCCCAGCGGAAGATGGCCGGGCCGTGGTCGGTGTCGTAACACCGCACGCCCTCGAAGACGCCGGTCCCGTAGTGGAGCGCGTGGGTGAGCACGTGGACCTGTGCGTCCTCGAAGTCGACGAACTCCCCGTCCATCCAGACGGTGTCGACCCCCTCGAACATCTCGGGCCGGTCGCTCATCGGCCCCACCCCGTCGCGATACATCGTGTGTCGCCGCAAGCGCTGTCTGCGAGCGTCTCGTCGCGCGTCATATCTACCCCAATGAAGTCCCCGCTTAAGAGTGTTGACGGTTCACGGGTGTCGGTACCACGGTCCGCAAGAGCGGCCCCGAACGGGCGATTCAGCTCAGGTGGTCGACCAGACTCGCGCCCTCGACGTAGGTCAGTCCCTCGCGGTCGGCGTAGGCCCGCGCGGCCGCCGGCGGGAGCGCCGCGCCAGTCTCGTCGTCGAGCATCTCACAGACGACGACGGCCGGTGGCTGGTCGGCGGCCGCCGCCAGCGCGATCCCGAGTTCGGTGTGGCCCATCCGATCGGAGAGGAGCCCCGGCGCGGCCCGCAGGAGGTGGACGTGTCCGGGTGCGCGGAACTGCTCGGCGAAGGCCGCCGGGTCTGGCTCCGCGGCCACCGCGGCCAGTTCCCGGATGGTCAGCGAGCGGTCCTCGTCGGTGATACCCGTGAAGGTGTCGCGGTGGTTGACCGTCAGCGAGAACGACGACCGCTCGTCGTAGGCCAGATCGTGCTCGGCCGACGTGGGGTGGTCCAGCGCCTCCTGCATGAACGGGAGGTCAAGCCGCTCGGCCACGGCATCCGAGAGCGCCACACAGACGAGCCCGCCGGCGTCGTTGCGCATGCGGGCGACGGCCTCGGGGGAGACCGCGCCGGCCGGATAGACGAGGTCGGTCTCGCCCTCGCGGTCGGCGGCGTCGTGGATCAGGACGGGTTCGCCACGGCCGAAGGCGGTGATGGCGTCGGTCACGCCGTCGGCCTCGGCGGCGCTGTCGGTCTCACTCCGAGACATGTGCGATCACCTCGTCGCCGTCGGCCAGCCCGAGCACGTCGCGCAGTTTCTCCGGCGCGATGATCTCCAGTTGCTCCTCGCCGTGGTGGGTCCGTTCGGGTGCGATGATGTGGGCAGGTTCGTACTCGCCGTCGCCGCTCTCGACGGAGGCCGGATAACAGTAGGCCGGCCCGTAGGTCCGCTCGTCGTCCTCCCAGCCCTCGATGGTGATGGGTTCGACGCCGCTGAGTCGCGCCCGTTTGCGGACGCTCTCCTCGACGAGTTCGACGTTGAGCGTCCCGGCGAACGGTTCGTAGCCCAGGCGGTCGATGAACTGCTTCATGTAGCCCGGCAGGGTGATGTAGTGTCGCCCCTCGCCCATCCCGGAGGTGACGGTCCCGGTCAGGTCGACGCTGGAGTCGTTCTCGAAGATCTGTCGGTAGTCGGCGTACTCCGACTGGAGCCGCCGGGCGCCCGCGTCGGTGATCTCGACGTCCTGCCCGTCGCTGGCGATGGTCCGCTCGACCATCCCCGCGTCCTCCAGCCCCTGCAGCCGTCGGGACGCCGTCTGGTTCGACGCGTCCAGGCGCTCGGCCAGGGCCGCACAGGAGACCTTCGTCGGCCCGTCCAGCGCCCCGTCCAGGGCGAGCACCTTCAGCGTCGCCAGGGCGTCCCGGCCGACGGTCTGCCCCGTAGATTCAGCCATATCTCGGCGTACGGACCACTGGCGGATAAGCATACCGAACGTGAGATGCATCCCACATGTGGAACAGTGACAAACCAAGAGAGAGTTGTCGGCTCGACCGACGCATTCGACATTTGGTGGTTGGCGGCTATGAACGTTCTCCCGAAGGTGTACGGGGATTGAAAAACCCGGACTCGGGAGGAGTTCGAATCGTCAGGAATTGACTATCCCTGACTCCACCTCTGCTATCATGCAGCGGACCGGGATAGTCGGCGCGGCAGCGGCCGTGCTGGAGTCCGTGGTTCCGATTCCACCCCGGAACAGTCCTCGGGGAGAAACACGGACTCGGGACGATGGCGGCCCGTGGGCCGCGGCGTCGTCCGGCACCTCCGGCCACCCGTTTTACAGTCGCTGCCGTCGAAGCGTGTCGGATGGGAACGCTTTCAGCCGAGGAGCGGGCGTTCGCCCGGCGCGCCGAAGCCGTCGCCGCCGAGTTCGCCGACGACGCCTACACGTGGGGCGGCGATCCACCGTGGGCCAACCTTCGCCGACTGGCCGAGGCGGACCTCTACTGTCCGTCGATATCCGAGGCGTACGGCGGCCAGGGCCGCTCGGACGTCGCCGCGCTGCTCCTGACCGAGGTGGTCGGTCGCGAGTGCCCAGACACGGGGTGGTTCACCTACATGCAGAGCGTGGTCGGGCCCCGCGCTATCGACCTGTTCGGGTCCGAGGCGATCAAGGAGGCGTACCTCCCGGCCGTGACGGCGGGCGAGAGTTTCGTCTCCATCGCCATCTCGGAACCCGACGCCGGGTCCGACGTGGCGTCCATGACGACCGAGGTCACCGAGACGGACGGTCAGCTCGTCTGCAACGGCGAGAAGACGTGGGTCGGCGGCGTCCCCTTCGGCGACGCCGCGGTGACGTGGGTCCGGTTTCCGGACGGGCTTGGCTCGGTGGTCATTCCCTACGACGACCCCGGCGTCGAAATCCAGGACGTGTACACGAACATGGCCGGCTACGCCCAGACGCACTTCACCATCGACGACGTGGTCGTCCCGGAGAGCCACGTCCTCACGCGGGGCGACGACGCGTTCACGGAACAGCTGGTCGCGCTCAACTGGGAGCGACTGGGCAGTTCGGCCCTGACGGTGGCGTGGGCCGAGGCAGCGCTGGAACGGGCGCTGGCGTACGCGAGCGAGCGCGAGCAGTTCGGCCAGCCGATCGGCGACTTCCAGGGCATCGAGTGGAAACTCGCGGAGATGTACCGACTGGTCGAGACGGCCGCAGCGCTGGTGTACCAGTCCGCTGCGGGCGCGGCGGGGCGTGACCGACCGCCGTCCCGCCTGCACACGTCGACCGCGAAGCTCCACTGCTCGCGGATGGTCGAACAGGTCGTCAGCGAGGCTGTCCAGATAGTCGGTGCGCGGGCCTACCAGCAGGGCCACCCGCTGGAGTACCTCTACCGGCTGGCTCGGGGCCGGCGCATCGCCGCCGGCACCGACGAGATGCAGTTGAACACCGTCGCGCGGGCGCTGAAAGAGGACGGTCTCCCAGCCGTCTCGGAGCGGTAGCCGCGCTCGGTTTCATACTGTCGGCTGTACGTCGTTCAAGAATTTCGCCACCACGGGGTGGCGACTATCGTGTCTCAGTTACAGCCACCAGTATCAGTCGTACGCGCGGTCGAAGTCGGGTTCTCGCCCCTCGTTGAACGCCGCGACCGCTTCCTTGTGTTCGTCGTCGACCACGCAGTCCCACTGGTACTCCGACGCTCGCCGACAGTACTCCGCGAAGCTCTGCTGGGGGTCGACGAGGCGGTTCGTGTGCTGGACCGCCGTCGCCGGCTTGTCCCGGATCTCGGCGGCGAGGTCGCCGGCCGCGGTGAGTGCGTCCGCGGCGCGCTCGACGGCCAGCCCGATGTCCACGGCCTCTGCGGGCGTGATGTCACGGCCCGTCAGGAGGTACTCGCGGGCTCTGGATTCACCGACGAGTCGGGGCAACAGCCATGCGCCGCCGTCACCCGGCACGAGGCCGACATCGACGAACCCCTCGCGCATGACGCCCTCGTCGCCGACGACGCGTAGATCACAGGCAAGCGCGAAGTCACAGCCAGCGCCGATAGCGGGGCCGTTCACGGCAGCGATCGAGGGGGTCGCCATCGTCCGCAGTCGCCAGACGAACTGCTGGATGAGCCAGAGGTAGGCGCCGTACTCCTCGGGTGACTGGTCGCCCCAGTCGGGCATCTCGGTGGTGTCCGCGCCCGAACAGAAACCGTCGCCGGCTCCGGTCAGCACCACCGCATAGACGCCCGCGTCGGCCTCCGCAGTCCGGGCGGCGTCGTTCAGTTCGAGGACGGTGGTCCGCGTGAAGGCGTTGTACACGTCGGGTCGTTCGATGGTGATGGTCGCGATGCCGTCGGTCACGGCGTAGCTGACGTCCGTGTAGTCACTCATGTCACCCGTCTCACCTCGTCGGCACAAATAGCTGGGCCCGTCGTCGAGACGAGCACAGCGAGTCTTTCGGTGGCGAAAAACCGGCTGCTCACTCCGTTCGCTGTCCTCAATACTCCACCAGCGCGTCCTGCTCCCGAGACCACCTTTTTCCCGCTCGGGTCTCTCGCTACGCTCGACACCTCTCGCGGCAAAAACGTGGGCGAAAAACCCGACTCCTCGCTCCGCTCGTCGTCGGTACCACTCAGTACTCTACCAACGCGTCCTGCTCCCAGAACTCGCTTCCCTTCTCCAGTTTCGGGACCCAGGTCTTCTGGTCGCGGGCGAGCATGGCCACGCGGGACTCCTCGACCTCCTTGATGACGTCGTGGGGGAGGTACTCGCCGACCTGTTCGGTGAACTCCAGCACCTCGTCGTGTTCGGGCATCGAATCCCGGTCCAGGCGGCCGCGCGAGTGGCCGACGTGCATGTAGGCCTTCAGTTCGACGAAGTCGGCGTCGGCCCGGTCACACATCGCCGCGTACCACTCGGGGTGGTGCATGTTGTGGCCCTTGACGAGCGTAGTCCGGATGACCGTCCGGGTGTCGTCTTTCTCGGCCAGCACGTCCAGCGTCTCGATCAGGGAGTTCCAGGCGTCGTCCTCGACGGCCTTGACCGTCGAATCGAAGGTCTGGCGGTCCGGCGCGTCGACGGAGACGTACAGTTGCGTGGGGTCACAGCGGGCCAGCATCTCCGGGTTGGTCCCGTTCGAGACGAGGAACGTGGTGATATCGCGGTCGTGGAACTCCTCGATGAGTTCGTCCAGATATGGGTACAGCGTCGGTTCGCCGTCCAGCGAGATGGCGACGTGCCGGGGTTCCATGGCCTGCTCGAAGACCTCGCGGGGGACCTCGTCGTTCCCGCCGAAGCCCGAGAGCAGCTTCCGCTGGAGTTCGATGGACGCGTCGGCGACCGCCGCTGGGTCGTCCCACTCGACGTCGCCCAGTTCGTACGCGTGGCCGGCGTGGTCGCGCCAGCAGAAGACACAGCGCTCGTTGCACTTGACCACGGGCGTCATCTGGATACAGCGGTGGGACTCGATGCCGTAGAAGATGTACTTGTAACATTTCCCCTCGCCCCGGAGTGCGTTCTTCGTCCAGCCACAGGTCTGTGCCGCCGTGTGGTTCTCGCTGTGGTAGGCGGGGTCCGAAACCTGCTTGGGACCGCCGTCTGCGTCGCTCATTGGCGGATGGACGTGTCCCAGGGCTAAAATATCCGTTCCTCCGGACCGCGGGGACCGCGAAGCGAGCACCCACTCGCGGTCAGAGATCGGGCTGGTCGACGACGACGTCGCCACAGCGAGGACAGAGAAGCCGCTCGCGACGGACCGAATCGTCGGCGATCCAGTCACCGTCGAGGGGGCTCTCGTGGTCGCAGGTCGGGCAGAACAGCCCGGTCTTCGTCAGCCGATGCTCGGGGTCTCGTGGGGAGGGCTTGCAGATGCTCATGCGTTGGGGGAGTAGTTGTGACCGATCGCGGCACACACGACGTTCAGGACGACGAGGCCAGCGACCAGCAGGGGTTCAGTCGTCACCACGTTGGTCGCGAGCGTGCCCGCGATGATCAGCGGGAGCGGGATGGTCGCCCAGAAGGCGACACCCCGGAACACGGCGACGATCGTCTCCACGAACGTCGCCAGGAGTGCCTGGATGCTCGATGCGACAGCGGGCGGGCGTGGGATGGAGGGGTCGGCGGTGGACATGGGTGCTTCGCGTACCTCGACCATGCACGGACAACCCCATATAAAGGGCAGACCGTCAGTCTCGATTCAACTCCGTTCACCGTTCATCGGGAGCTTTCACCTCATTTTGGAGGGTATTTACGAACCTTCGAAACCGATCGAAATCGACCCAAACATTTTACAAACGGTTTTGAGGGCGTAAAACCGGTTTCTATCGAGAGCAATATAGACGTCCGTATTCGGGGTGCGCTGTGACGTACCATGCCCGTCAGAGCCCCCGGGTTCCGACACGGCTGGCGCGGCGCGCGCCCGGCACCGCGGTGCTGTTTTCACGCTCCCGGTTCGATCTCAGGGCATGAGTGACCTGCGCGTCGCGGTCGACGACGTCGAACTGCCGGCGAACTGGACGGACACGAACCCGGACACGCGAGACGCGATCGCCGCCGCACTGCCCGTCGAAGGCGAGGCGGCACGCTGGGGCGACGAACTCTACGTCCGAACGGCTATCGAGGCCACCCCGGCGGAGACACAGACCGAGGTCCCGGTCGGCACACTGGCCTACTGGCCACAGGGACAGGCGCTCTGTCTGTTCTGGGGCCCGACACCGGCGAGTCATGGCGACGAACCGCGGGCGGCCAACCCGGTCGCCGTCGTCGCCGAACTCGACGACGTGTCGCCGCTTGCGACGGTGACCGGCGGCGCGACACTCCGAGTCGACCTGTAGACACGTCGCGCCTGGCACACACCGGAAGTGATGTGCTTTTCACGCAGGCCCGTCGAAGGTTCGGGCATGACTACGGAGACGCTCCAACTAGCCACACGGGGGTCGGACCTGGCGCTTCGACAGGCCGCGTCGGTCCGGGACCGGCTGTCGAGTCGGCGTCGCGGGGTCGATCTCGTGGAGGTCGAGACCACGGGCGACCAGATCCGGGACGAACTCATCCACCGGCTGGGCAAGACCGGCGCGTTCGTCCGCAGCCTCGACGAGAAGGTGCTCTCGGGCGAACTCGACGCCGCCGTCCACTCGATGAAGGACATGCCGACAGAGCGCCCCGACGACCTCGTCGTCGCCGCCGTCCCCGAGCGGGGACCGCCGGGAGACCTCCTCGTGACGCCGGCCGGGGACGACCTGGCCGACCTGCCGGAGGGCGCGACCGTCGGGACGTCGAGTCTGCGCCGCCGGGCACAGTTGCTGGCCGAGCGCCCCGACCTTACCGTCGAGCCACTGCGGGGGAACGTCGACACGCGCATCGAGAAACTGCTCGCGCCGACACTCCAGCGAGAACACCAGGAGCGCCACGAGGCCGAACAGGAACGCAAGGAACACGCGGGTGAGGAGGACAGCGACTACGAGTTCCCCTACGACGAGGACGTCGAGGCGTGGTTCAACGGCCTCTCTGAGCTCCAGCGGCGAGCGATGGAACGGGACCCCGACGTCGAGTACGACGCCATCGTCCTCGCCGAAGCAGGGATCGAGCGGTCCGGACTGTCCCACCACATCGAGACGGTCTCGCTGGATCCCGGTCGGTTCGTCCCGGCACCAGGGCAGGGTGCGCTCGCGGTGACCGCCGTCGACGGCGAACTGGCCCGCGACATCAAGGACCGCCTCGACGACCCCCAGACGCGCGCAGAGACGACCGTCGAGCGGACGATCCTGGCGGAACTGGGCGGGGGCTGTGTCGCTCCCATCGGCGTCTACGCGCAGTTGCAGGGCGCGGTCGTCCACACCACCGTCCGGGTGCTCTCACGTGACGGCGACGAGGAGATCACCGTCTCGCGGGACCTGCCGGCCCAGTCACACGTCTCGGCGGCACAGGACCTCGCGGCAGAACTGGCCGACCGGGGCGCGGACGACCTCATCGCGGCCGCCAAGCGCGACGCGGGGGGCGCCGACGACGACGCCGCGACCGCGCGGGAGGGCGAAGAGTCGTGAGCGACACGTCGGCCGGCGACCGGGACGATGCGGTCGGGACAGTCTATCTCGTCGGCTCGGGACCGGGGGACCCGGAGCTACTGACCGTCAAGGCGAAGCGTCTGCTGGAGACGGCCGACGTCGTCCTCCACGACAAACTGCCCGGCCCGGAGATCCTCGGCCAGATTCCCGAGGCAAAACGCGAGGACGTCGGCAAGCGCGCCGGTGGCGAGTGGACCCCCCAGGAGTACACCAACGCCCGGATGGTCGAACTCGCCCGCGAGGGCAAGACGGTCGTCCGCCTCAAGGGCGGCGACCCGACGGTGTTCGGCCGCGGCGGCGAAGAGATGGTCCACCTCGCGAACGAGGGGGTCCCCTTCGAGGTCGTCCCCGGCATCACCAGTGCCGTCGCCGGGCCGGCCGTCGCAGGTATCCCGGTCACCCATCGTGACCACGCTTCCTCCGTCTCGTTCGTCACGGGCCACGAGGACCCCACGAAGGACGAATCGGCCGTCGACTGGGGGGCACTGGCCGCGACCGGCGGAACCATCGTCGTCCTGATGGGTGTCGGGAAACTGCCCGACTACACCGCCGCGCTCCGCGAGGCCGGCATGGACCCCGAGACGCCGGTCGCCCTGATCGAACGGGCGACCTGGCCCGGTCAGCGCGTCGCCACGGGGACCCTGGCGACCATCGTCGACGTGCGTGACAGCGAGGGGATCGAGCCGCCAGCGATCACCGTCATCGGTGACGTCGCCGGCCAGCGCAAGCAGGTTCTGGAATTTCTGGAGGGCGAATGATGCGGGAGTCACCGCGACTGCGCGTGGCCTTCTTCCGCCCCGACGACGAGCGTACGAGCGAGGCCGTCGAACTGATCGAGTCGCTGGGCGCCGACCCGGTCCCGGACCCGATGCTCGCGGTCGAACCCACTGACGAAGAACCCCGCTCGGACGCCGACTACGTGATCCTCACGAGCAAGACGGGCGTCGAACTGGCCGCCGAAGCCGGCTGGGACCCCGCGGGCGCCACAGTGTGCGCCATCGGCGACGCGACCGCCACAGCACTTGACGACGCGGGCTACACCGTCGACCACGTCCCCGCGGAGTTCTCCTCTGCCGGCCTGGTCGAGTCGCTGGCCGACGAGATCGGCGGCGCGCGTGTCGAGGTCGCCCGCTCGGACCACGGCTCTGCGATCCTGACCGACGGCCTCGAAACGGCCGGCGCGTACGTCCACGAGACGGTGCTCTATCGACTCGTCCGCCCGGAAGACGCCGGTGAATCGGCCGAACTGGCGGCTGCCGGGGATCTGGACGCCGCGCTGTTCACCTCCTCGCTGACCGTCGAGAACTTCCTGGCAGCCGCCGCGGACCGCGGGGTCCGCGAGGAAGCTCTGGTGGGCTTGGCGTCGGCAACCGTCGGCGTCATCGGCGAACCGACCCGCGAGACGGCCGAGACGGCCGGCATTTCCGTCGACGTCGTGCCGGAGCGCGCCGACTTCGAGGCGCTCGCCTGCGCGGTCGTCGAGGAAGCGGCGCCCACACACCACGAGTGAGACCGTCGTCGTCGGGTTTATTTCACGGTGTACACTCTATACCACTCGGTTTCGATACCGTCGGGCACCTGGCCTCTATACCTGTAGGTCGTCGTACCACCGGATAATATCGTGACAGAGAAGTATTATAAACCGCTTTTCCACACTCGTCTGACCGTCTCCCTGTATGGACCTATCACGACGGCGATTCGTCCAGGCGTCAGGTGCAGCGATGGCAACCGGACTCGCGGGCTGTTCGGGCGGCGGCGGCTCCGAAGGGTCCAGCGGTTCGGGCGGCGGCAGTGGGTCCGGCGGCGACAGTTACGAGGTCGGGCACGGCGACTACCAGACGACGGTCTCGGCGAGTGCGTTCCCCGAGAAACTGTTCGTCTACGCCGTCCAGACCGGCTGGTCGAACTGGGGCGCGCTGATGAAGGAGTTCGAGAACGAATACGGCGTCCCGCTCAACGACGACCAGCGCTCGTCCGGTGAGGCGCTGTCGGACCTGCGCTCGCACGCACAGGACCCGACCCACTCGGCGTACAACGGTGGGTACACGTTCGGCATCCTGGCGATGCAGGACGGACTCACCCAGGCCTACAAGCCAAAGGGGTGGGACAAGGTGCCGGACAAACTCAAGACCGACAACGGTCACATGACCGCCACCCGCCGGATGACCACGACGGTCACCTACCGGAAGGACATCTACGAGGAGCAGGGTATCGATCCCCCCGAGACCTGGGAGGACCTCAAGCGCGAGGAGATCGCCGCCAACACGCAGTTCCAGCCGCCAAACGCCGCGGTCGGGCTGGCCGGCGCGCTCTCGATCAACAACGCCTACGGGGGGAGCCTCGACGACGTCCAGCCGGTCGTCGACTACTACTCCGAGATGAAAGAGAAGGGCGCGGTCTTCGCCGGCAACGTCGAGCAGAAGTTCAGCAAGGGCGAGATAACCACCTTCGCCGAGTACGACTACACCGGGCTCGACCTGAAGTACAACGCCGACTCTATCGCCGAGGAGAAGGTCGGTGTGAAACTACTGACCGGCCCGAACGGGGAGAAGGGCGCGTTCAACCAGCCCTACGGCTACGGGATGCTCAAGGGCGCGCCCAACCCCGAGGCCTGTAAACTGTTCATGGACTACGTCCTCTCGCTGGAGGGCCAGCGGAAGTTCCTCGACGCCTACGTCCGCCCCATCCGGGCCCCCGAACTGGAGATGCCCGACGAGTTCCCCGCTCAGTCGGCCTACGAGAAGGCCCAGTTCCAGGTCGACTACCAGAAACTCGTCGAGAACCAGGAGGGTATCATCAACGACATCGGGACCGGCGTCGGCCTGACCGGGTACTGAGATGGCGACCAGCAACGAACCGGCGGTCCTGGGTCGCGTCCGGGCCGGCCTGGAGAGCCTGCTGGCGCCGACGACCGAGCGGGACCGCTCTCGCCGTCGGATCGCGGTGCTCGCGACGCCTTTTCTCGCGCTCGCGGCCTTCGGTGCGTTCATCCCGCTGGCGACGATGGTCCGGATGAGCACCTCCACCTCGACGTTCGCCGTCGAGGGGTTCAGTCTGGCCGCCTACGACCGGCTGTTCACCTCGATCCTGGCCGCCGTCCCCGGGACCGGGATCGACGTCAACCCCGTCTACGGCCACGTTATCTGGAACTCGCTGTGGTTCGGCACGGCGACGACGGTCGCGAGCGTCGTCCTCGGTATCGGGATCGCACACGGGTTAGAGAAGTACGACCTCCCGCGGGAGGGACTGCTCGTGACGCTCATCTCGTTCCCGATCAGTCTCCCCGGGATCGTCGCGGCGTTCATGATGATCGTCTGGTTCGGGAAGACCGGGTTCCTGACGAAGGTACTGACCGTCTTCACCGGGGCCGCTCCCAACGCGGTCTCGCTGACCGGCCAGCCCTCGGGGACCCTGCTCGCGATAACCGGGCTGTTCTTCGGGTACCTCTACTCGATGATACCGCGTGCGACGTTCCTCCTCCGGGGGAGCTACGCCGAGGTCAACACTGACGCCGAGGAGGCCGCCCGGGCGCTCGGTGCGACCCCCTGGCAGACGTTCCGGTACGTTACGCTCCCGCAGATCCGGCCCGGCATCGTCGGCGCGCTCATCCTCACGTTCCGGACGGCGCTTGCCATCTTCGGGACCGTCCTCGTGTTGAAGGCGTTGTCGGTGATCACCTTCCGGTTCAACCAGGAGATCAGCGTCGGCTTCGACCTCCAGATGGCCTCGGCGCTGGCGACGGTGTTCTTCGCGTTCACCGTCGCGTTCACCTTCCTGGGGCTCCGGTTCACGAGCGCGGAGGTGGCCGGATGAGCGCCGACACGGACCGTTCGGTCCCGGCCAGAGAGCCCGGCCGGATCGGGCGGCTCTCGGCGGCGATCGGGCGACGAGTGATCACCGGGCTGCTCCTGGTGACCGTCGTCTTCCTCATCGGCCCGGTCCTGATCACCTTCGTCGCGTCGTTCGCGGGCGAGTGGACCGGTGTCCTCCCCAGTGGGTTCGTGACCCTCGACAACTGGAAGCAAGCGCTGGGGCTCACCTCGACGCTCGGCGCCAGTCGCGGCCTGGGTGGGTCGACGACCATCCCGCTGATCGGCGCGACCATCCCCCTGCCCGAGACGCTGAGTCTCAGCATGGGGCTGGCGCTGGGCGGCGTCCTCATCAACCTCGTCGTGGGCGTCCCCATCGCCTACGCCGTCACTCGCTACGACTTCTACGGGCGTGGCTGGATGAACACGTTCGCTGTCCTGCCGGTGGTCCCGGGGATCATCCTCGGCATCGCGTTCCTGCGGACCTACCCGAACCTCCCCAGCGCCGTCGCGCTGATGATCGGCTACTCGCTGCTGAAAGCACCGTACATGGTGCTCGCGGTCCAGTCGTCCTTCGAGTCGATGGACCTGCGCCAGATCGAGGAGAGCGCCCGGTCGCTGGGGGCGTCCTGGCCCCGAACCTTCCTGACGGTCGTCGTCCCCAACGCGAAACAGGGGATCCTCTCGGGAGCCATCGTCTGCTGGACGCTGGCCGCGGCGGAGTTCAACTTCTCGTATATCGTCTACTCGCGCGGCCCGAAGCCGTTCTCGCTGTTCCTGTTCGAGAACATCTCGAACAACCCGTTCCTGCGGGCCGCCGCCGCCATCTCCATCTACTTCGTCATCGTCGTCGCCGTGACGGCGCTGTTGCGCGCGACCGGGGAACGGGGCTTCTCGATCGGAGGTGTCCGCTGATGGCAGAACGAATCACACTCGATACAGTCACGAAGACGTTCGGGGAAACGACCGCGGTCGACCGCGTCTCGCTGACCGTCGAGCCCGGCGAGACCGTCGGGCTGGTCGGTCCGTCCGGCTGCGGGAAGACCACGACCCTGCGGACCGTCGCGGGGTTCGAGACACCGACCGACGGCGAGGTCCGCTTCGACGGCGAGGCGGTGACCAACGTCCCGCCCGAACAGCGCGACGTCGGCCTCGTGTTCCAGTCCTACGCCCTGTTCAACAACATGAGCGTCCAGGGCAACGTCGAGTTCGGACTGAAGATGCGGTCCCTGCCCGCTGAGGAGCGGGCCGAACGGGCCCGCGAAGTGCTCTCGCTGCTGGGCATCGAGGAACTGGCCGACCGTGACCCACAGACGCTCTCGGGGGGCCAGCAACAGCGGGTCGGCCTGGCCCGTGCGCTGGCGATCGAGCCCCGGGTCCTGTTGCTGGACGAACCGATGACCGGCCTCGACGCGAAACTGAAGACCCGTCTCCAGGAGGAGATGGGTGCCCTGCTGGACGACCTGGACGTGACCGCCATCTACGTCACCCACGACCAGGAGGAGGCGATGGTGATGTGTGACCGCATCGCCGTGATGAACGAGGGGCAGATCGAGCAGGTCGGCCCGCCACGGGCAGTCTACCAGGAACCGGAGACCCCCTTCGTCGCGGAGTTCGTCGGGACGTCGAACCGACTGTCGGCTACCGCCCAGAACGGCACCATCGACGTGGGCTTTACCGACATCGAGAACCCTACCGGGGCTGAGGGCGACGTCACCGTCGTCGCCAGACCGGCAGCCTTCGACGTCGGCGACGGCCCGGTCGCCGCGACGGTCAAGAACACGTTCTATCTCGGCGAACACGTCCGGACGGTCGCGGAACTGCCCGACGGCCGGGAGGTGACGCTGAACCTGGATGGAACCGTGGCCCCGCAGACGGGCGAGGACGTCTCGCTGTCGCTCGACCCCGACCGCGTCCACGTCATCGAGGAGGAACGGGCGTGACGGCCGGCCCGGTGGTCGCACGGCTCGACCGTCCGGCGACCGACGACCGGGTCCGTATCACCGTCGTCGCAGACCCACACGTCACGGCGACCGAACGCGGGACCTGGAAGTGTTACCACCGGACCGTCCAGCGGTTCCGGACCGCGCTGACCGGCGCCGTCCGGCGGGACGCCGACGCCGTCGTCCTGGCCGGGGACCTCACCGCCGACGGCCGATCCGACGAGTTCGACGCTGTCGACGACGTCATCGACGATGTCGGCGTCGACCCGCTGGCGGTCCCGGGCAACCACGACGTCCCGAAAGCCTTCGACGAGCACGAGACGCCGCCGGTCGCAGCCTTCGAGGACCGGTATGGGGCACTGCCGGCCGCCTGGGAGGTCGGCCCGGTGACGCTGCTGTGTGTGAACAGCGCCAGCGACCCAGGCGGCCGTCTCCGTGACACCTGGGGCGGGGCCGTCGGGCCGGCACAGTGCGAGTGGCTGGCAGACAGGGCGGCCGACGCAACCGTCCCGGTCGTCGTCTCCCATCACTCGCTGTCGGCGCTGCCCGAACACGACGGCTACCCATGGACGAACTTCCCAGCACGAGACCGCGATGCCGTCCGCTCGGTCTGCCGGCGCCACGACGTCCCGCTGGCGATCACCGCCCACCACCACGTCCCGGCACTGGCACGTCGCGGCGAGACCGTCGAAATCCTCTCGCCGGCGGTCTGCTCGTTCCCCCAGGCCACGCTCGACCTGACGATCGGTCCGGACGGGACGACGGTCCGTCTGGTGCCACTGGCCGGCCAGACCGGTGTCCGAGAGGCCTACCACCTCGCTGACGGCGGGAAACCACTCGGCCAGGGCATCTGTGCGATGGTCGAAGCACGCCTGGCACGCCTCCCGCTGACGGTGTGAGAACCGGCACAGGGCACCGGACTCGAAACGTTCAGGTGCGGCCCCAGCCAAGTCCGTCTCTCGCCACCGTGACAGAGACACCACGTCCCGGCGTCCAGGTGGGTCTGGTCACCGGCTGGCAGGTCGTCGCCAGCACCTGCTTCTACGCGCTGTTCGCCGGGAGCGCGCTGTTCCGCGAGTATCTGGGTCTCTCGCGGTTCCTCGTCGGCGTCGTGGTCACCGCCGCCACGCTCGGCTACACCGTCGCGCTGTTCCCGGTGGGCGCCGCCGTCGACGGTGCTGGCGAGCGACCGGTACTGATCGGCGGCTTGCTCGCACTCGCAGCCGGGGCCGTCGGCGTGAGCCTCGCCAGCGGCGTCGTCGGCCTCTCGATCGCGGCTGTGTGTCTCGGCGCCGCCTACGCGACGGCGATGCCGGCGACGAACCGTGCCATCGTCACGGCCGTCCCTGCCGGGCTCCGCGGCCGGGCGATGGGCATCAAACAGGTCGGCGTCACCGGCGGGAGCGGCCTCGCCGCTGTGCTCGTGGTGAGTGTCGCCCCTGGGTTCGGGCCGTGGTATCTCGGGTTCCTGGTGGTCGGCGCCCTGGCGGTCGTCGTCGCGGTTGTCTTCGCTGTCGGGTACCGTGGCGCACCGGGCGGCGAGTGGCGCCTGCCGGACGTCCGCGGCCTGCGCGAGAACCGCGCGTACGTCGCTCTCTCCGTGGGCGGGTTCTTCCTCGGTGCCGCGCTGTTCACGACCGTCGGGTACACGACGCTGTATCTGACCGACGCCGTCGGCGTCTCGGTGGCCGTCGCTGGCCTGGGGTTCGCCGTGATGCAGGTGACCGGGAGTGCCGGCCGTGTCGTCGCCGGCTGGCTGGCCGACCGGCTCGACGCCGGCGAGGCCCGCGCGAACGCGACGGTCCTGCTCGGCCAGGCGATCCTGGGTGTCGTCTTGCTTGCCGTGCTGGCCATCCCGGCTCTACCCCGCGAGGCCGTCCTCGCAGTGGTCGCCGGCGTCGGTGCGACGATCCTGGGCTTTACCGGCCTCTACTACGCCTGTATGACCGCGCTGGTCCCCACCGAAGAGGTCGGGGCCGCGACCGCCGGCGGCCAGACGGCACTCAACGCGGGTGCCCTGCTCGCGCCGCCGGCGTTCGGCTGGCTGGCCGACACCACCTCCTACAGGGCCGGCTGGCTCCTGCTCGCCGCGGCGGCGCTCGTCGGCACCGGCGCCATCGCGGTCGTCGTCAGGCAGACCGGACGGTGATCAGTCGGCTGCCTCGGCGTCGGCCGGTTCCGTCTCGCGGCCCATCTCCGCCCGCAGGGTCTCCAGTTCGTAGTCGACCGCACGCTCGTTCGAGAGCCGGTCCAGTTCCCGGTCGATGTCGTCGCCCTCGCTGAGGACCGACTCCAGTTGGCCGGTCTCTTCGAGTTCCTCCAGGGCCGCCGCCCGGGCCTCCATGCGCTCGGTGCGCTCGGTGGCCCGCTCGATGGACCGGCTCACGTCGGCCATCGTGTCGCCGACGCCGGTGAACGCCTCGGAGACGCGCGCAGACGCCTCTGCGGCCTCGTAGCGTGCCTTGACCGTCTCTTTGTGGGTACGGAACTGTTCGATCTGGCTGGACAGTTCCGCGCGCTTGCCGACAAGCCGGTCCTGGGTCCCCTGGAGTTCGTCGATCTGCTCGGTCAGCTCCGTGATCTGTGCGACGTGGGCCTGTTTCTTCTCCAGTGCACGACGTGCGAGGTCCTCCCGCTCCTGTTGCATCGCCTCACGTGCCTGCCCGTCGTACTTCTCGACGTTCTCGCGCAGGCGGCGCCGGTGGATCTCCAGGCGCTTCTTCTGTGTCGTGACGTCGGCGATGCCACGCGTGACGTCCTGTAGCTGGTCCCGCAGTTGCTCGTATGAGTAGTCCAGTTCGGCACCGGGGTCGGACGCACGGTTCAACAGCGCGCTGAGCTTCGACCGGACGAGGAAGAAGAACCGACTGATCAGACCCATCGGTAGCCCTCCCCGTCGATCCGGCGGTATAGTTTTGTTTTCATTGACACTTCACAGTACGCTCGAATCCGGCTTAACCGTATCGTCGCCTAGGAGTGTTAGATAAGGCGAACCGGAATACGGACAGCCAGAAAGCCCCCGCGTTCTCAGCGAACCCCGACAAAGCAAGCACCCACTGGAGCGCAGCGAGTCGCGGGAGCTGAGAACGCGGGGGCTTTCTGGCTCTCAGACCGCTCTGCTGCCACGGAAAACACAATCCATCGTCCCGACTGAACCTTTTTAACCGGAGACGCACCTACGCCCAGTCGATGACGACGACCGGTCCCGTCCCAGACCTCGCCGAGCGCGCCGCGGCCTGTGCCGAACGGCTCCGGGCCGCAGACGCGGTGTTACTGGCCTCCCACATCGACGCCGACGGCCTGACCAGCGCCGCCATCGCGACCACGGCACTGGAACGGGCGGATATCCCGGTCGAGACGGTGTTCAAGAACCAACTCGACGCCGACGAGATCGCGACCATCGCAGCTCGCGAGTACGACACCGTCCTGTTCACCGACTTCGGCTCCGGGCAACTCGACGCTATCTCCGAACACGTCGCCGCCGGCGACTTCGAGGCGGTGATCGCCGACCACCACCAGCCCGCGGCGCCCGAGGACTGCCACCCGGACGCCGTGACAGATACCGACGGTTACGCCGACTTCGCCTACCACCTCAACCCCCTGCTGGAGGGAATCAACGGTGCCTCAGAACTGTCGGGTGCCGGCGCCGCGTACGTCCTCGCGCGTGCGCTCGAACCCGAGGGGGGCGACAACCGTGACCTCGCGGCGCTGGCGGTCGTCGGCGCCGTCGGCGACATGCAGGCGGTCGGCGGCGAACTCGTCGGGACGAACGCGAACCTCGTCGCGGAGGGCGTCGACGCCGGCGTCCTCGCGGAGGGGACGGACCTCTCGCTGTACGGGAAACAGACACGCCCGCTCCCGAAACTGCTGGAGTACGCCACCGAGGTCCCGATCCCCGGTATCTCCAACGACCATGCCGGCGCGACTCGCTTTCTGGAGGACCTCGGGCTCGACCTGAAATCTGGGGGCGAGTGGCGGACGTGGGCCGATCTCACCGACGACGAGCGCCAGACCGTCGCCAGCGCGCTGGTCCAGCGGGCGGTCCAGCGTGGCGTCCCCGCAGACAAGATCGACTCGCTGGTCGGGACGACCTACACACTCACCGCCGAACCCGCGGGGACGGAACTCCGTGACGCAAGCGAGTTCTCGACGCTGCTGAATGCCACGGCCCGCTACGAGCGCGCCGACGTCGGTCTCGCGGTCTGCCTGGGCGAACGCGGCGCCCCACTGGAACGCGCCCGAACGCTGCTCGCCAATCACCGTCGGAACCTCTCAGAGGGGCTGACGCTCGTCCAGGAGCGCGGCATCGACCAGGCCGACCACGTCCAGTACTTCGACGCCGGCGATGCCATCCGCGAGACCATCGTCGGCATCGTCGCCGGGATGGCTCTGGGCACCGACGGCGTCGACGCCGACAAACCCATCGTCGCCTTCGCCGACGCCGACGGCGAGACGAAGGTCTCCGCGCGGGCGACCGGTCCACTCGTGGGTCGCGGCGTCGATCTCTCGGTCGTGATGAAAGAGGCCTCACAGGCCGTCGGCGGCGACGGCGGCGGCCACGACATCGCCGCGGGTGCGACGATCCCCGCCGGCGCGGAACAGGCGTTCGTCGACGCCGCCGACGACATCGTCGCCGAGCAACTGAACTGACATCTCACCCGCCACAAGCCCGTAATTTATGTTCCGCGCCAACTAGTACCAGCCATGGATTCCGGACCTGTCGGCGACACCGAGCGGTTGCTGTTCGGCGCCGGGTTCGTCTTCGGCGCGGGGTTCATCCTCCTGATCCTGGGACTCGTCGTCGCGACCGTCGGCGGCGGCCAGGGCGCCCTGGGCGTCGACGTCGGCCTCCTCATCGGCGCGAGCGTCGTCGTCACCGCCGTCGTCGGCGCCGCGCTCTTCCTGCTGGCGTTCCCCGAGAATCGGGTCGAGGTGCCGGTCTCGGTGGCGCCGGGACCCGACGACCTCGACGAGGAGTGACCGCGACTCCGGGTCATCTTTAATGGCTGGTGTCCAACGCGCCCACAATGGCGACGTTCGATCCCGAAAAGTTCGAGGACAAGTATGCGAACTACTTCCCCGAACTCCAGAAGGCGTACAAACAGGCGTTCGAGTACATGAACGACACCTACGACTCGGAACTCATCCACGCCATCGACCAGCAGATCCTCAACGAGTCCGAACCCTTCTACGAGGGCGACGGGGAGTTCCGGATCGAACTCCCCGAGGACCCGCTGGACCGCCTGACGGCCGTCGTCGTCGACGACGAGAAGGCCGAGACCATCCTCGAAGAGTACGTCGCGACCATCGAGCAGGAACTCCAGTCGGTCTTCGAGTTCGACGAGGAGTGAACGGCACCGCTGGCTACCGCCACCGCTGGAGTGGAGCCCCGGTTACAGCCGTCTCGACAACTAGCGTGCCGATGCCTCCCCGACTGCCACACGGGTGGGACTGAAAGGGGCCGGTCGCTCGACCCGTCCCGGACGACGCAAGCACCGCAGGCCAGCGGCCGAGGAGCACAGCGAGTCCTGGACGGTCGAGCGACCGGGGGCTTTCTGGCTGTTGGCAGTTGTATTCCCGCTCTCGACCACCACAGCACGTGCGACCGAACCCGTCAGTCCAAAGGTCTAAGCCTCCCGGGGCCGGACCTAGACCCACTATGAGCACGGAGACAGAGGACGGGGACGACCTGCGCGAGCGCATCACGAACTTCCTGCGCCGGAACTTCCCGCAGATCCAGATGCACGGCGGCAGCGCGGCCATCGAGGAGATCGACCGCGAAGAAGGCAGCGTCACCATCCGCCTGGGCGGGGCCTGCTCGGGCTGTGGCATCTCCCCGATGACCATCCAGGCCATCAAGACCCGCATGACCAAGGAGATCCCCGAGATCAACGAGGTCGTCGCCCGCACCGGGATGGAACAGCAGGAGGGCATGGCCGGCGGCAGCGGCGGCATGAGCCCGTCGTTCCCCGGTGAATCCCGCGGTGGCGACGTCACCGACGACGACGAAGGCCCCGAAGCGCCCTTCTGAGACCACTTTTTACTTCGTCGGGTTCGAGTCGCACCGACGGCGCGACTCGAACCACTCCTCGCAAAAACATGGGGAAAAACTGCTCGACCTCACTGCATTCGGTCGAGTGAAACCGCGCCTCCGGCGCGGTATGCTTGCTGGCAGCCCTGCCCTTCCCCGGGTCGCTCGGGCGCGACTACCGTCGCGCCACTTGCTCCCGGCCGACAGCAATAAAATCAACTGACAACCGCTTGGTTGCCAGGGTCCAGTTCAGCAGGGAGTCACCATCTTTTTAGATCGTTCACTCTGACTCACCTAGAGCCAATCTGGGCACAGTACGTTCCACCGCAACACTCTGTAAACGCTGCTTCCGGACCATTCATCTCACAGGAAGTTTACAATTCACTCGGGAAGACGGTGCCGTATGGGCCGCTACGGATGGTTCGTCGACCAAGCGTCCGACCCTGATAATGCAGCACAACTGTTCGCTCTCGTGGCTGCCATCCACTGGGGGTTCGTCGCGCTTTTCTGGAGCGTCGTTTCGTACGTCAGCGGCATTCGGCACCTCCGCATACCGTCTCCGCTGCCGGGAGCGACGACTGCTCTCAAAGCCGGACTCAGGATACTCGGATTCGGACTAGCGGTGGGTGCGATAGCACGATGGCAATGGCGGGACCGACTCGATAACCGACCGAATCCGACACGGGGACTGCTCGGCGGTGTCGCGATCTGGGCCACGGCACCGTCCTCTGGACAGTGCTGGTCTACGGCATCCCGGTTCTTTTCGACCGCGTCACTGGGTCATCAGTGGAGGGTTGGACAGCGGTAAGAGACGCGAGTTACTGGACGTTGTACGCCCTCTCTGACCAGGTATTCATGTCGTTTGGGACGGGGCAAATGGTCCTCGCGCTGGTCGGGGCTATCTTCGAACGGCTACGCCTCGCAGAGACCACCTGACCCAGACCGAGATATCGGGACCGTGTCAGTCCGCTGTCTGTGGGCCGGTGTCACGGTCGAATTTGGCCCTGTACTGCCGGGAGACGTACCAGATGGCGACGCCGCCGATAGCAGCGGGGAGCAACCAGATCACCGGCAGAGGAACGAACGGGACCTCCCGTGCGTTCGTCGCGACCACCGCGGTGATGGTCGCGATGTACGCCCCGCCCATGCGGTTGATGTGCTCGAAGAACCACGTCCGGGGTTCGAGGTCGGTGGCGCGGAACTGGCGGACGTCGCCGACGGTCGTGACCAGCGAGATGCCGCCGAAGACGAGCATGACGATTCCGAACTGGTTCCCGTTGGTGAGGAACCACACACCCATCGCGAGGAGGCCGACGCCGGACGCACCGAAGAGCCCGGTGGCAACCCAGTCGACGGTGCCAGGGGAGTCGATACTCCGTTTCCGGGAGAGGACGCGATAGCCCGAGAACGCGAAGTAGAAGCTGAAGACGGCGACGAAACCGAGGAAGATACGGAGGAGCGTCTGGTCGAACGCGAGCAGTCCGAGGGCCGTCGCCGAGACGGCGGCCATCGCGTAGACGTACGTGCGACCGAGGCGTCGGTGCCGGCGGCCGCCTTTCTTCGTGAGGAGTGCGCCGGCACCGGTCGCGAGTGCGACGAACCCGACGAGGACGTGGACGCCGAGGGTGGCGTCTTCGAGCAGAGTCATGATACCGATACGTCCGAGGGCGTAATTAAGATAGGTATATGTACCACGTTCTCGTGGAACAGACGGTGCTCCGGTGGATAGAACGGGAGTCGGGACAACGGTCGACCGAGAGTCGACCGCCTACCCCTCGTCGACCGAGAGGGCGGCGGCCCCGCCCTCGTAGACACTGGCACCGAAAGCGTCGACGGTGTCGTCGCCGACGATCCAGCGGGCGTCCTCGGGCGGTGTCACAGAGACAGCGTCGCTCGTGAAGTTCGTCACCCAGGTGTAGCCGTCCCGCTGGGCGGCCCGGACGCCCGTAGGCAGGCGCTCGGAGTGGGGCAGGTCGGCCCGCTCCAGCAGGTCCGAGACCACCGCGTCCGCGAGGTCGGCCTGGGGCCAGACCCCGCAATAGGCGACGTGGCCGTCCCCGACCGCGTGTTCAGTGATGGCCGCGCGGCCGTCACCGACGCCGCCGACGTGCGAGCCGACGGTGGTCGCGTCGTCGGCGTCGAGCCACTCGGCGAACGTGCGGTAGCCGTAGGGTTCGCCGTCGTAGGTGACCCGGCGGTCTATCTGTTCGGGGACAGACTCGTGCTGGTCGACGGTGGCGCCGACGATGTCGGAAAGCGGGCCGGGCGCCGGCGCGTCGGGGAGCTTGTTGTACTGATCCTTGGCGCCCGAGCGGACCGTCAACAGGAGTTCCGTCCCGTCTTCGACCTCGGCTTCGAGTTTGGACGCGAGGGCCTCGTCGACGAGGTGGAGCGCGGGCGCGACGACGGCGTCGTAGCCCGAGAGGTCCCAGTCGGGATGGACCACGTCGGCCTGGACTGAGCGAGCCCGGAGCGCGGTGTAGTACCGGCGCATGTGGGTCCAGTACTCCCAGTCGGGGGCGTGCGGTTGGATGCTCGTCGCCCAGAGGTTGTCGTAGTCGTGGAGGACGGCGACGTCGGCATCGACCGGGTCCAGATCCAGGTCGGCCAACTCCGTGGCCGCCTGGTCGGCGTCGTGGTAGGCCCGGTCGGGCGAGCCGTCCTGCTTGCGGAGGCCGGCGTGGTACTGCTCCTGTCCCTCGCGACAGCGGCGCCACCGGAAGTACAGCACGGCGTCGGCGCCGTGGGCGACGGCGTGGTGGGCCCACAGTCGCATCGCGCCCTCGCCGGGCTGGGGGGCGTACGGTGGCCAGTTGACGTCGCCGGGTTGCTGTTCCATCACCCAGAACGGCTGCTGTTTGGCGCCCCGGTAGAGGTCGTGGTTCATGCCGACCTGGTCGGGGTCGCCGGCCCGCAGTTCGTCGGCGCTGGCGGCGCCAGGCCGGCGGTCCTGGGCGAACCCGGTGGGATAGGAGTCCCACGTGATCAGGTCCAGATCGTCGGCGAAGCCGTAGACGTCACAGGAGTCGAAATCGCCCATGAAATTGTGGGCGACGAACCAGTCGTCGTTGGCCCCGCGCAGCAGGTCCGCGTGGATGACGTTGTAGGCGACGGCGCTCTCGGCGCTGAACCGGTAGTAGTCCAGCAGCCGCGAGGGGTGGTGTTCGGCGACCGTGTGTCGCGGCGGGTCGACCTCCTCGAAGGAGCGTAGCGTCTGGCTCCAGAAACTGGTCCCCCAGGCCTCGTTGAGCGAGTCGACGTCGCCGTATTTCTCGCGGAGCCACTCGCGGAACGCGGTCGCACAGTCGTCACAGTAACACCGGATCGTCTCGTGACAGCCGTACTCGTTGTCGGTCTGCCAGCCGGCGACGTGGGGGTTGTCCGCGAAGTGGTCGGCCATCGCCGAGACGATGCGCCGGGTCTCCTCGTGGTAGACCGGTGAGTTGAAACAGTAGTGCCGGCGGCTGCCGTAGTGGCGGGGGGTGCCGTCGGGCTCCTCCTGGAGGATCGAGGGGCGCTGGTCGACGAGCCACTTCGGCGGCGTCGCCGTCGGCGTACACAGCACCGCCTCCATGCCGTGCTCGCCGACGAGCGAGACGGCCTCGTCGAGCCACGAGAAGTCGAGTTCGCCGGGTTCGGGTTCGATCCGTGACCAGGAGAACTCGGCCATGCGGACGTACTCGATGCCCGCCTCGGCCATCTGCTGGACGTCCCGCTCCCAGCGCTCGCGGGGCCAGTGCTCGGGGAAGTAACAGACGCCGACGCTCATCGTTCCTCCCGGTAATCGGGCAGGAAGTCGTCCTGCAGGACAGCCGTGCGGCCGCCGTCGACGGTGATGGTGCTCCCGGTGACGAAGCCGGCGTCGTCGCTGGCGACGAACGCCACCGCGCCGGCGACGTCCTCGGGGGTCCCGAGTCGACCGGTGGGGTGGATGCCCTCCAGTTCCTTTCGTCGGTCCTCGTCCATGTCGCCGGTCGTGCGGGCGACCTCGACCCAGCCCGGCGCGACAGTGTTGACACGGACACGTGGGCCGAAGTCGATAGCCATCGCCCGCGTCATCCCGTTGATGCCGGCCTTGACGGCGTTGTACGGGAAGATACTCGGTGTCGTCGCCATCGAGTGGTTCGAGGACATGTTGACGATGGCGCCCTCGTCCATGTGGTCGTAGGCGTGTTTCGCGGCCAGCCAGAACGCCCGGAAGTCCGTCTCGACGACGAACGACCAGTCGTCGATGGTGGCCTCGTCGGCACCCGTGTAGGTCTCGACGCCGGCGTTGTTGACCAGGACATCGAGGCCGCCGAACTCCGCGACAGTCGCCTCCACGAGGGTCTCGATGTCGGCCGGTTCGCGCATGTCCGCCCGGACGAAGTGGGCGGTGCCGCCGGCCTCCCGGATCGACTCGACGGTCTCCTGGCCGTCGTCCTCGGAGCGCCCGGAGACGACGACGCTCGCGCCCTCGGCTGCGAGTCGTTCGGCCACGCCGGCACCGATACCGCGTGTCGATCCCGTGACGATGGCCACGTCGTTCTCGAAGCGGTTCATGTTACCACTCCGCGACGCTCCCGTCGTCGTGGCGCCAGACCGGGTTGTGCCAGTCGACCTCGCCGGCCTGCATCCGGACGTAGCTGTGGTCGATGTCGATGCCGAGCCCCGGCCCATCCGGCAGGTCCACGTAGCCGTCGTGGTACTGGAAGACCGAGGGGTCTTTCAGATAGTCCAGCACGTCGCTGGTCTCGTTGTAGTGGATGTCCAGGCTCTGTTCCTGAATGAGGGCGTTGGGTGAGCAGGCGTCGACCTGGAGACACGCCGCCAGCGCGATGGGGCCCAGCGGGCAGTGGGGGGCCATGGCCACGTCGTAGGCCTCGGCCATCGACGCGATCTTCTTGACCTCGGTGATGCCGCCGGCGTGCGAGAGGTCCGGCTGGATGATGTCGACACAGCCGCTCTCGAAGACCTCCTTGAAGTCCCACCGGGAGAACATCCGCTCGCCGGTCGCGATCGGATTGGTAGTGTGGCTCGCCAGTTGCGGGAGCGCGTCGTTGTGCTCGGGCAGGACCGGTTCCTCGATGAACATCGGGTCGTACGGCTCCAGTGCCTTGGCCAGTCGCTTGGCCATCGACTTCGAGACGCGGCCGTGGAAGTCGACACCGATGTCGATCTCGTCGCCGACCGCCTCGCGTACTGCGGCAAGTCGGTCCTCGGCGGCCTGGACGGCCGAAGGTGAATCGACACGGCGTAGTTCCGCCGTGGCGTTCATCTTCAGGGCGGTAAAGCCCTCCTCGACCTTCTCGCGAGCAGCATCGGCGACGCCCTCCGGTCGGTCGCCACCGACCCACTGGTAGACCCGCATCCGATCGCGGGCCTTCCCGCCCAGCAGTTCGTACACCGGGATGTCGTGGTGTTTGCCCTTGATGTCCCACAACGCCTGGTCGATGCCGGCGATAGCGGACATGAGGACCGGGCCGCCGCGGTAGAAGCCGCCGCGGTACATCGTCTGCCAGTGGTCCTCGATGCGCATCGGGTCCTTGCCCAGCAGGTAGGTGTCGAGCAGTTCTTCGACGGCCGTCCGGACGGTGCGAGCGCGGCCCTCGACGACTGGTTCGCCCCAGCCGACGATGCCGTCGCTCGTCTCCAGTCGCAGGAACAGCCACCGTGGCGGCACTTCGTAGAGATCGTAGTCAGTGATAATCATATCATTCGGGTTGCGTGACGTAGTCCTCGATAGAGACGTCTGTCTCGTCGGTCATCGTCTTCAGCGAGTCGCCGGTCTCGGGGTCGAACAGGTACAGCGCGGTCTCCTCGAACCCGAACTCGACGGTCTCGTCGGGGCTGGGCCGGAGACTGGAGTCGATACGTGCAGTCAGATCGACCTCGCCCAGTTGCATGTAACAGAAGTTCTCGTTGCCCATCGGTTCGACGACGGTGACCGACGCGGCGATCCCGTCCTCGACGAGGGTCATGTCCTCGGGGCGGATCCCGACGCGGACACGGTCGTAGCCCTCGACCGGCGAGGGATCGTCGAGCTTGTAGCTGAATCCGCCCGGCCCTTTGAGCACGTCGCCCTCGACGGTCGCCGTCAGGAGGTTGATCGACGGCGAGCCGATGAAGTCAGCGACGAACTCGTTTGTCGGCGTCCGGTAGACGTCCTCGGCGGTGCCGACCTGCTGGAGTTCGCCGTCGTTCATGATGGCGATCCGGTCGCCCATCGCCATCGCCTCCGTCTGGTCGTGGGTGACGTAGACGGTGGTGACGTCGAGTTCGTGCTGGAGCTCCTGGAGTTCCGTCCGCATCTGAGCCCGGAGTTTCGCGTCCAGGTTCGACAGCGGCTCGTCCATCAGGAACACCTCGGGGTCCCGGACGATTGCCCGCCCCAGCGCGACGCGCTGTTGCTGGCCGCCCGAGAGCTCCTTCGGTTTCTTCCGGAGAAGTTCGCCGATACCGAGCATCTCCGCGACGTCGTCGACCCGGCGGTCGATCTCCTCCGAGGAGAGGTCCGTCGAGAGACGGAGCCCGAAGCCGATGTTTCGCCGCACGTTCATGTGCGGGTACAGTGCGTAGTTCTGGAACACCATCGCCACGTCGCGGTCACGGGCCCGGAGGTCCGTGACGTCCTCGTCGTCGAAGGTGATGGTGCCCGACGTTACCTCTTCGAGTCCGGCGACGCTGCGCAGCGTCGTCGTCTTGCCACACCCCGAAGGACCGACCAGGACGAGGAACTCCCCGTCCCGGATGGTCAGATCGAGGTCCTTGACGGCGACGATGGTGCGCCCGTCGTCACCGAACTCCTTGCGTACTGTGTCGAGCGTAATCTGTGCCATTACTCTTTCACCGAGCCTGCGAGGATCCCACTGACGAAGTGTCGCTGTAAGAACAGGAACACGATGAACAGCGGGATGATGCTGAGCGCTGCCGCGACCATGATCTGATCGTAGTAGACGCGCTGGGCGCCGACGAGTTCGTTGATCGCCACCGGGATGGTGTACTTGCCCTGTTCGAGCACGACTAGCGGGAACAGGAAGAGGTTCCACTGGAACAGGAACAGGATGATGGCGAGCGCCGCCATCGACGATTTCATGGTCGGGAGTGCGATGCGGTAGTAGAGCTGGAACTCGGTCGCGCCGTCGATGCGCGCCGACTCCAGCAGGGCGTCGGGGATCTGTTTCATGTTCTGGCGCATCAGGAAGATCCCCAGGGGATTCGCCGCCCACGGCAGGATGATGGCCCAGTAGGAGTTGGTCAGTCCCATCTGTGAGATCAGCAGGAACAGCGGGATGACCAGCAACTGGATGGGCAGGGTCAGCGTCGCCAGGATCGCGTAGAAGATCGGTTCCTTGAACCGGAACTCGTACTTCGCGAAGGCGAACCCGCCCATCGAACACAGCACGAGCGACAGCAGCGTGTAGACGACCGCGATGAACACCGAGTTCCAGATGCTCTGGATGAAGTCGACGCTCTCGCGGGCCTGTAACGCCTCCAGGTTCGCGAAGAAGTTCGACCCGGGGAACAGCTGGATGTCGGTCCCCGCCGAGAGGAACGCCTGTTCTGGCAGCGTCGACGCGACGATGATCCAGTAGATCGGGACGACCATCAACAGCGTGATCAGCAGGACGAAGGTGTAGCCGAGGAACCGCCAGATGGCCTCGTTGCGTGTCTGTTTACGCATCCGACTCACCTCCGACACGGAGCTGTGCGATCGAGAGCACGGCGACGATGCCGACGAGTACGACGGTCATCGCACTGGCGTAGCCGAGCTGGAACTGCTGGAACGCGATGTTGTAGATGTAGACCACCAGCGTCCGGGTCGCCGACAGCGACGCGCCACCCTCCGAGATGATCAGCGGCTCGGAGAACAGCCGGAAGGTCCCGATGGTCGAGGTGACGACCACGAACAGCAGGACCGGGCGTAGCTGCGGGAGCGTCACGTAGCGGAACTTCTCCCAGCGACTCGCGCCGTCGATCTCGGCGGCCTCGTAGAGCTGCTGGGGGACGCTCTGGAGCCCGGCCAGCAGGATGATCATGTTGTAGCCGGTCCAGCGCCAGGTGACGGCGCCGACCAGCGACATGCGCGGCCAGAACCCGCTACCCAGGATCGATTTGAGTGGTCCTGGCAACAGTTCGGTGCCGCCACTAAGCCAGGGTACCGTCGGCAGGCCGACCATCTGGAGTGCGGTGTTGACGAGCCCGTTGTCCTGCAACAACAGCAGGAACACGGTCGCGTACGCGACGAGGTTCGCGGCGACCGGCAGTGCGATGGTCGTCCGGAACAGCCCCTTGAACCGCATCCAGGAGGCGTTCAGCGCCAGCGCCAGCGCCAGCCCCAGCACGATCATCAGCGGGACCTGCACCAGCAGGATGAACGTCGTGTTGGCCAGCGCGTTCTGGAACAGCGTATCCCCGAGCAACCGCTGGTAGTTCTGGAGGCCGACGTACTCCAGTGAGGCGATCCGTGTCAGCTTGTACTGGATCGGCCCGATGTCGATCCACAGCAGCGTCGCGTTCCCGATCCCCTCGTAGGTGTGGAAGGAGAGATACAGCGTGTAGAGGATCGGGAACGCAAGGAACGAGCTGAAGAGGACGAAAAAGGGCGCCAGGAAGATGTACGGGACACTGATCGAGAACGGGACCTGGTCGGCGACCTCGCGTGTCGCGCGGATCTGGGCCTGCCGGGCCGGACGGACGGCGTCGATGAACGACCGCCACACCGGCGCGAGAGCCTCGCCAGTCCGCCTGCGGGCCGCAGTTAGCTTGTCTCTAACCACCTGTGAGGAACTGGTCGACATGAGAGGTATGGGAGAAGTCGTTACGCGAGGTCCCGACCCGTGCGGTCGGCGACCTGCTTTGCCGCCGTGTCGACGGCTTCCTTCGGCGAGACGTCACCGTCGATCATCTTCTTGAACTCGCTGTTGATCGCCTTGGTGATCTCGGGCGTGTCCGTGGTGTAGGTGTAGCTCGGGATGTTCGGCGCGGTCTCGGCGAACATACGGCCAGCAGCCTGGCCACCCAGGAACTCCGAGCCCTGGTCGAACTCGTCGGATTCGTAGGCGGGCTTGTGAGCCGGGAAGATGCCGTACTCCTTGTACATCTTGATCTGCATGTCCTTGTTCGCCAGTGCGAACTTCATGTAGTCCCAGGCGCGTCGGGCCTTGGCGTCACTGACCTGGTCGGCGATGACCAGGTTGGAGCCACCCCAGTTGGTGGCGCGGTTGCCGCCGCTCTCGTAGGCCGGCGGCTTGATGACCCGCCAGTCGCCGGAGGTGTCACCGAGTTCGGCCTTCAGCGTCCCCTCCATCCAGGCGCCGCCGTACAGCGCCGCGATGGTCCCCTCGCCGAAGCGGTTGAACCACTCGCTGGACCAGGATGCGACACTGGAGGTGACTCCGGCGTCGTGGGCGCGTTTCATCTGGCGGGCGACCCGCAGGGATTTCTGGGAGTGGATGTTCACGGCGCCGCTGTCCGTGAACGGCAGGCCGCCGAGCTGGCGGAACATCATCCGCCAGACGCCGTCGTAGTCGTTCGGCGGGAGGTTCATCAGCGCGACGTCGTCGGGGAGTTTCTCCCCTTCGGCGATGAACTCGTCCCAGGTCTCGACGCTCTCTAAGTCGAGGCCGTTATCGTCGGCGACGTCTTTCCGGTAGAACGCCCCGACAGGGCCGATGTCCCACGGCAGGGCGTATGTGGCGCCGTCCTTGGTGAGCGGCCCCCACTTCCCGGAGACGAACTCGCTCTCGATGCCGGCGTCCTCGATCCAGCCGCTGATGTCGCGCAGGCCACCGGTGTCTACCCAGGCGGCCGCGTCGACGCTCTCCATCGTCGCGATGGCCGGCGCGCCCGACCCCGAGAGGATGCGCGATTTGAACTTGTCTTTCATGTTCGAGCGGCCGAACTGCTCGACGGTGACGTCGCCGCCGTGCTCGCTCTCGTAGGGTTCGTCCACGAGATCGAGGGACTTCGCCGCGACGTCCCAGCTCCAGGCCGTCACCGAGGAGGCCATCTGCGAGCCCGAGCCACCGTCGGTGTCTGTCGAGCCGCCATCGCTACCGCCGTCACTGCCACCATCACTGCCCCCGTCCCCGGAGCCGCCACCACCGGAACCGCCACTATCGGTGGCCGGCTGACTGCCGGTACCACAGCCGGCCAGGCCCGCAAGGCCCGCCGCGCTCAGTTGCAGGATTCGACGTCGGTCGAGTCGTCGGTTTGAATCAGTCATCGTCTCTACCCCATACACATGATAGTCCATTATTTAACGGTTTTGCCAATTGTCGGTTGAGCCGATAGTACCGCCCACGTCTTGCGTTTTTCCGAAATAGAAGGGTCAAATTTTCGCCGACGTATAAAATTTATTATTGTTTTGGGAGTTCACTATCAGTGAACAGTTCGAACCTCCTCTTCGGACCCGAGAGAAGAGATACGGACAGAGCAGCGCTGTGCCGGCAGATATCGCCATCTTCATCGATGAACACGGTCGGTTCGTCACCGGATTTCGTTCACTCCTGGCGAACAATATATACATATCGCCGTCTATAGCCGACTATGGACGATTCGTATCCAGTACAGGCGACCGCGACGACGATGCGGGTCGTCGAGGCGGTACTGGCCAGGGGTGAGGCGGGTGTAACAGAACTCGCGACGGAACTGGACCTCTCGAAAGGTGCCGTCCACAACCACCTCCAGACGCTCCAGCAACTGGGGTTCGTGGTCCGGGAGGGACGACAGTACCGGGTCGGTGCCCGGTTCCTGGACCTGGGGTCGCGTGCGCGCGAGACCATGCCTATCTACCAGGCCGCACGGACCGAGGTCGCCCGACTGGCACGCTCCAGCGGGGAGGTGGCCGCGCTGGTCGTCGAGGAACACGGGACAGCGACCTACATCCTCGTGATGGGCGACGAAGACGGGGAGACCGCCGTACGGGAAGGTCGCCGACGGCCACTACACGCCGACGCGGCGGGCCGTGCGATACTGGCACACCGTCCGGAAGACGAGGTCCGCGACCTCGTCGACGAGAGCGGCCACAGGGCCGGTTCGTGCCACGACACGGTCGATGAGTCGGCGCTGCTCGACGACCTCCGGACGGTCCGCGAGCAGAGCGTCGCCTTCGACCGTGAGGAACAGACCGAGGGGATCAGGAGCGTCGCCGCCCCGCTGACGACCGACGAGGGCCGGTCGATCGGGGCGGTGTGTGTCGCCGGCCCTGCCAACCGGATGAGCGGTAAGCGACTCGAGGAGGACGTCACCGGGCTAGTTGTCAGCAGCGCGAATAGTATCTCTGTCGACCTGTTCTAAATTGAGATAGTGTAGATTATTGCCGGTTAGTAACAGCTCGAAATTCGACCGTTCATCGATGGTGAATAAGCCACTCAAAACGATCTTCAGTTCTCTTATAGCTTTTCTATCTCATTACCAGTCTGTGTAACTGAGTTCTCTTCGATTTTGTATTCACCATCGGTGAACTAGCTCCCCGAAAAATTGCCTCTATTCTGATGTCAGATATCGTATTATACTGTGGCCGGGGCGAGTCGGCCCACTCCAAACAGCTATGTGGGGTCGGCCCGGCCTGCTGTCGTATGGTCCTGGTCGACGCTGGCAGTACGGCCGTCCGGTTCGCGCCTGCACAGGCACGGGTGACGGTACTGCACGACGGAGAAGCGTTCGCAAGCGGGCACGTCGTCACCGAACTGGGCGACGAGCGCGTGCCGGAGACGACACGCTATCGCGTGACGGAGGACGGCGACACCACGCGAATCCGCTACGACGACGACACCGAGACGACGGTGACGCTGACGGCGTCCGACGGCGGGGTACACCTGCGTGTCGGCGTCGGCAACGGTACCGACGAGGCCGCGCGGGTCGGTCGCCTCTCGCCGCTGGCCGCCGACGACCTGGCGTTCGGCCCGGAGACGCGGGTGTACCGGCACGGCTACCAGTCCTGGACGCCGACCGCCGCGCTCCCAGTCGGTGAGACCTTTCCGCCGGTCGAACCCGTCGACGTCCCGATGATGACCGACGTACCGGCACCGTCGACGACGAGTCACTGCCAGATCGGTCTGGCCGACGGGGCGCGAACGCTGACGGCCGGCTTCCTCGACCACTCGGCGTTCGTCACGCGGTTCGACTACGAACACGGCGACGGCGTCGAGTCGCTGACTGCGCTCTGTCCGGGCGACGGTGTCACGCTCGCACCCGGCGAGCGTATCGAGAGCGCGCCGCTCCGGGTCGACGTCGGCCGACCGGTCGACGACGCGCTGGCGACCATCGCGGCGAAGTCGGGCGAGCGCATGGACGCCCGCGTCGGCAAATGGGTCCCGACCGGCTGGTGCTCGTGGTACCACTACTTCACCGACGTCACCGCCGACGACATCCGTGAGAACCGGGACGATCTGGACGAGTGGGGATTGCCGGTCGACCTGGTCCAGCTGGACGACGGCTACCAGACGGCTTTCGGCGACTGGCGGACGCTGGCCGACGGGTTCGCGGACATGTCGTCGCTGGTCGCGGACGTCCGTGCGGGCGGACACACGCCAGGGCTGTGGCTCGCACCCTTCTTCGTCCAGGAGGACGCCGCCATCGTCGACGCCCACCCCGAGTGGTTCGTCACCGACGCCGACGGCGAGTTCGTCCCGGCTGGCCAGCGCCACGGCGAGATGTACGGGCTGGATCTGACCCATCCCGGCGTCCAGTCCTGGCTTCGGGAGACGTTCCAGACCATCGTCGAGGAGTGGGGCTTCGAGTACCTCAAACTCGATTTCCTCTACGCGGGGGCGCTGCCCGGCGACCGGTTCGCCGACGTCACGCGAGCGGAAGCGTACCGCCAGGGACTGGCGACCATCCGCGAAGCCGTCGGCGAGGAGACGTTCGTCCTGGGCTGTGGCGCCCCACAGGGCCAGAGCGTCGGCCTGGTCGACGCGATGCGGGTCGGCCCCGACACCGCCGAGTACTGGGTCCGGGAGGGCGAGTCGGCGAGCGAGCCGGCCCACGAGAACGCCATCCGGAACGTCCTCAACCGGGACTATCTCCACCGCCGTTGGTGGGTCAACGACCCGGACTGCCAACTCGTCCGGGAGACGACCGAACTCTCGATGGCCGAACGGGAGACCTTCGCCGCGCTCGTCGCGCTGACCGGCGGCTCGAACGTCTTCAGCGACAAGATCGCCGAGATCGGTGCCGCGGGCCGGGAGCTACTGGAGCGGTCACTCCCGCCCGTCGAGGACGGGACGGTCGCCGGCGTCGGGGAGACGGAGTTCCCGGACCGCGTGACCTGCGAGCGGCCGGCGGATGGCGGCCGAGCGGTCGCCCTGTTCAACTGGGCCGACGAACCCGAGTCCCTGTCACTGTCGCTCGGCGCCGACGAGCGCGGCTGGGACGCCTTCGAGGGCGATCCGATCGCCGCAGGGGAGACCGTCGAGCGGACGGTGCCGGCCCACGGCTGTCTGCTCGTCCACGTCGCGCCCGCGGCCGACCGACCACACTTGCTCGGGACCGACCACCTCGCCGGCCTGGGCTCGCGTGTCGATCGACTGGCCTGGACCGCCGACGCCGACGGCGGGCGCCTGACCCTCTCACTGGACGTCGAGACTTCCCAGGAAGTCGTCGTCGCGGTCCCCGACGGCTGGGGACACCCCGACGCGGACAGCGGCGAGACGCTCACCACCACCGCCGGGCCAGGGACGACGACGCTCTCGTTCGAGCGAAAGTCCGAGTAACCCCACACGACCAGCGCGAACGTCGCAACCGAAATCACGGTCTTTTAACCACACGACGAAGTTGGTTCTTCCATGACCGACGTCGACGGGTCGAACGTGCTGTTCGTCGTCCTGGACACGGTCCGGAAGGACCGCCTGTCCGTCTACGACCCCGATATGGAGACCACGCCCCACCTCGCCGAGTTCGCCGAGGAGGCCGCGGTCTTCGACAACGCCGTCGCACCGGCACCGTGGACGCTGCCCGTCCACGCCTCGATGTTCACCGGCCTCTACCCCAGCGAGCACGAAGCCACCCAGGAGGATCCCTATCTGGCGGGTGCGGCGACGCTGGCCGAATCGCTCTCGGCGGCCGGCTACGACACCGCCTGTTACTCCTCGAACGCCTGGATCACGAGCTACACCAATCTGACGGCCGGCTTCGACGACCACGACAACTTCTTCCAGATCATGCCCAGCGAACTGCTCTCGGGCCCGCTTGCGAGCATCTGGAAGACGATGAACGACAACGACACGCTCCGGTCGGTCGCCGACCGGATGGTCCAGGTGGGCAACAAGATCCACGAACACCTCGCGGAGGGCGACGGCGGCGACACCAAGACCCCACAGGTCATCGATAAGACCATCGACTTCGTCGACGAGAGCGACCAGTTCTTCACGTTCATCAACCTGATGGACGCCCACCTGCCCTACCACCCGCCCGAGGAGTACGCCGAGCAGTTCGCGCCCGGCGTCGACTCCACCGAGGTCTGCCAGAACTCCAAGGAGTACAACTGCGGGGCCCGCGACATCGACGACGAGGAGTGGGACGCCATCAAGGGCCTGTACGACGCCGAACTCGCCCACATCGACGACCAGCTCGACCGCCTGTTCTCGCACCTCAAGGCGACCGGCCAGTGGGACGACACCATGGTCGTCGTCTGTGCCGACCACGGCGAACTCCACGGCGAACACGACCTCTACGGCCACGAGTTCGGCATCTACGACCCGCTCGTCAACGTCCCGCTCATGGTGAAACACCCCGATATCGAGCCGGAACGCGACGAGGAGACCACCGTCGAACTGATCGACCTCTATCACACCGTCCTGGACGCCGCAGGTGCGTCGGGCCGGGGCGAACCCCTCGACGATGCGCGTTCGCTCCTATCGGCGGACTACCGCGAGTTCGCCGACGACGTCGGCGGCACCGACCGCAGCGACGTCGGCTTCGTCGAGTACCACCAGCCCGTCGTCGAGTTGCGCCAGCTAGAGGGGAAAGCATCCAGCGCGGGCATCGAACTCGACGAGCAGTCCCGCTTCTACTCCCGGATGGGCGCCGCACGCACCCCCGAGGACAAGTTCATCCACTGTACGCGCATCCCCGACGAGGCCTACCACATCGACACCGACCCCGGCGAGACCGACAACGTCGCCGACGCCGACGACGCCGACATCGACGCGCTGCGGGACGCACTGTGGGCCTTCGTCGAGGAGGTCGGCGCCGACTGGCCCGACGAGGCCGACGGCGCCGACGGCGACGTCCTGGACGAGATGGACGACGACACCAAAGACCGACTGCAGGACCTGGGCTACATCGACTGACAGGACCGTGACCGTCGACGACGCCGCCCCCCTGGAGTTCGCAGACCGCCGGACCGTCGCTCAGATACTGCTGGGGTTCGGCGTCGCCGCCATCGTCCTCTATCTGCTGGTGGACTACGTCGGGACGGCCGCAGTCCGGACGCGACTGACCGGCTCCGAGTGGGGCTGGCTCGTCGCTGGCTGTCTCTCGACGGCGCTCTGTCTGATCGCCTGGGGGAAGGCCTGGCAGATCGTGCTGGCGGTGGCCGGCATCCGCGAGCGGTTCTCGCGGCTCGTGGTCACCTACTACGCGGCGACCTTCGCGAACTACGTCACGCCGCTGGGTCAGGCCGGCGGCGAACCGTTCATCGCCTACGTCCTCTCGCGGGACACCGAAGCCAGTTACCAGGACAGCCTCGCCAGCGTCGTCACGGCGGACCTGCTGAACCTCTTCCCGTTCGTCACCTTCGCCGGCGTCGGATTCGCCGCGTTGCTCTACCAGTCCTCGCTCCCCGAGGCCATCGAACCGCTCGCCGGCGGCCTCGTGGTCCTCTCGGTGGGCGTCCCCATCGTCGCCGCCATCGGCTGGCGCTTCCGGGCGCCGCTCAGGCGGGGCGTGCTCAGGCTCGCAGCGCCGGTCGCCAAGCGGACCCGGCTCGTGACCCTGGAGGGACTGCGCGAGCGACTCCACGAGACCGAGGTGGCGTTCCAGCGTATCGCCAGGGACCGCGGGGCGCTGGCGAAGGCGCTGACCTTCTCGTACGTCGGCTGGGTGTTCTTCGCGCTGCCGCTGTACGCCGCGGCGATGGCCGTCGGCGAGCCCATCCCGCTGTTGCTCGTCTTCTTCATCGTCCCCGCCTCGACGCTGGCCGGGCTGGTCCCCTCGCCGGGTGGCTCGGGAGCCGTCGAGGCGACGCTGGGGCTGCTCGTCTACACGCTGACACCAATCGACCCGGTCGGAGCGACCGCCATCGCCATCCTCTACCGGGTCGCGAGCTACGTCTTCGCACTCGTGGTCGGGGGCGCCGCGGCGTTGTACGTCATCAAGCGGAACTAGTCCGCCCTGGCGAGGAACCGGCGGGTGAGGAGCCACAGGACGGCACACTGGTAGCCGACGCCGACGATCAGCAGCGACCGGACACCCGTTCCGCCCTCGACGCCCCTGACGAGCGCAGCGATGGGCCAGTACGCCGGGAACACGCCAGCCAGCAGTCCCAGCGGGCCGGGAACGACGGCCACGGCCGCCGTCGGGACGATCACGGAGAGCCCGAAGAACTTGCTGACGGCGACGCCCTCGACGGAGTTGGCCGCGACTGTCCCCAGCACGAGTGCGGTCAGCGGACCGTAGAACGCGGCGACGGCCGCGACGGCGAGCAACGATCCCAGCGGCAGCGCGACGAGCCCCGAGAGCGGGACCATCACCAGCGCCGCCAGGAAACTCAGTCCCAGCGTGACGACGCCGCGATAGACCAGATAGCCACGCGCGGTCAACGGGGTGAGGCGGAGAGCGGTGAGCGTCCCCTGTTCGCGGTCCTCCAGGACGAAGAAGCCGACCGCGAAGCCGACGATAGCCGGCCCGAACAGGACGAACAGCGCCGTCAGCGCGGGGTAGTAGTCGCCGAGAGCGATCCACTCTCCGAGCGCGGCTGTCGCGTACGGGACGCCAAAGCGTGCAGTGACCCCCATCAGCACCGGCGCGAGCCCGATGTAGACCAACAGTGGGTCCCGCAACCAGTTCTTCAGGTCCGCGAGCGCCAGCGCCACCACGGGCCCGTGGTCGCCACCCACGGCTGCTCCCATCGGCGTCCCGGCAGTCCCCGCGGCCTCGACGCCGGCGACGACGTGGCGTTCGAAGGCCCGTCGGGCGGCGAGGAAGGCGACGGCGGTGGCGACCAACAGGTAGCCCACGGCGTAGGCGAGTTCCCACGGCGGCGTCCCGGCCGGGTCGACGGCCGCGCCGAGCAACACCAGGGCTGGCTGGGCCGGCAGCAGGTAGTACAGCGGCGTCTCGAAGATACCCACCAACCCGAAGACGGGGAGTCCGAGGACCGTCATGTAGACGAACGCGGTCATGAAGTACGCGTTGATGGAGTCGAACCGGGCGACGGCGACGAAGCCGACGAGGACGAACACCATGGAGGTCAGCGCCACCCCGACCAGCAGGGGGAGCCAGGCGACCGCCAGGCCGTAGCCCAGCAGCGTGATGACGACCGTCGCCAGCACCGCCAGCAGCGTCAGCGAGAGGGCCTTCGAGAGCAGGTACGCTTCCGTCGAGAGCGGCGAGGTGACCAGCGCGTCCAGCACCCGCTCGCGTTTCTCGAACAGCACCAGCGCGGCGACGAAGTAGAACCCGAGAAAACTCGGGTCGCCGAAGACCACGAGGACGAACGCGAGGTCGCGCGCCCCCGCCGGCGTCGTCCGGAGGAGGAGCGCGAACGCGACCGTCAGGACGGCGTAGACCGCGTAGAAGCCGTACCGGGACTGCAGACGGACGTCCCAGGGCAGCATCGCACCCAGCCCCCGGACGCTCACGCCAGTTCCCTCCCGGTGACTGCGATGAAGACGTCCTCCAGGGTGGCCTCGGCGGAGTGGATGCGTTCGACGCCACCGCCGCGGAGCAGTGCCTCGAACCCCTCGTCGTCGGCCAGCGTGGCCATGTCGAACTCGGTGGTCTCGACGCGGCCGTTCGCACGGTGGTCGACCCGAACGACTGGCTGGCCGTGCTGTTGTTTCAGGGTCGCCGGCGCGTCGACGACGGGGATGTGGCCGTCGACCATGAACGCGACCCGGTCACAGAGGTCGTCGGCGACGGTCATGTCGTGGGTCGTCAGGAAGACCGTGGTCCCGGCACGCTGGCGCTCGCGGACCACCTCTTTCACCCGGCGAGCGTTGCTGGGGTCCAGCCCCGTCGTCGGCTCGTCGAGCACGAGCAGTTGCGGGTCGTGGAGGAGCGCACGCGCGAGGTTGAGTCGCATCTGCATCCCCTTCGAGTAGGCGTCGACGCGCCGGTCGGCCGCGTCCGCCAGCCCGACCAGATCGAGCAGTTCCGCGGGGTCGCGTGGCTCGCCGTCGTACAGCGAGCCAAACAGCGCGAGGTTCTCCCGTCCGGTGAGTTTCTGGTAGTGGTTGGGAGATTCCGCGGAGATGCCGAGCCGTTCGTAGTAGTCGCCGCCCCAGTCGGCAACCTCGCGGCCGAACGCCTCGACGCGGCCGTCGTAGTCGTCGAGCAGGCCGGTCAGGACCTTCTGTGTCGTCGACTTGCCCGCACCGCTCGGGCCGAGAAACCCGAAGACCTCGCCGCGCTCGATCGAGAACGAGACGTCCCGGAGCGCGCGCTCGTCCTGGCCGGGATAGCTGTAATCGAGGCCCTCGACGACGACCACGTCGTCGGCCTGCGTGTCGTCGGTCGCCGTCTGGGAGACCGTATCCGAGGGTGGCATCGCTATCCTCTATCGAATCTGCGAACGTATGAATATTTTGTTTTTGTATTTTTGGTTCAGTTCGCGAATCAAGAATAGAGAATTCAAGTATTCTCGATTCCTGGTTCGAGTATGAAGGGGTTCAGCGACGAGGAACGCGACCGGATACGGACAGCGCTTCACGACGCGGGCCGGGACCTGTTCGCCAGGTACGGCCTCCAGAAGACGACTATCGCCGACCTCACCGAGCCGGTCGGTATCGGGACGAGCACGTTCTACCAGTTCTTCGACTCCAAGGAGGCACTGTACGTCTCGATCCTCGAATCCGAGGAGGCGGAGATCGCCGAGCGAGTGCTGGCGGCCTTCGAGGAGACCGAGGACCCGCGAGCGGCCATCGAGGGGTTCCTGCACGCCATCTTCGAGGAGATCGAGACCAACCCGCTGCTGCGAGCGGTGATGGTCGAGGACGAACTCGACAGACTGGACGCCCACTACAGCGAGGAAGAGCAGGCACAGAGCCGCCAGGACGAACTCGAATTCCTGTTGCCCCACGTCGAGCGCTGGCAGGAGCAGGGCCGCCTCCGGGAGACCGAGGCGGAGACGATCGCCGACGTCCTGCGAGCCGTCCCGTTGTTGACCCTCCATCAGGACGACATCGGGCCGAACTACGAAGCCGTCAGGGACCTGCTCATCGAGTCCGTCGCCGACGGCCTCGTCGTCGCGGAGGTCTAGCGAAGGTCGCTGCCTCGTTCCCAGGTCCGAACCAGGCGTGTCAGCGTCTCGTTGACCGGCACCGGGTCGTCTGCCCGCTCGACGACGACCCCGTTGATGGCGTCGACCTCGGTCCGCCGACCGGCCTCGACGTCCTGGAGCATCGACGAGCGGTTGGCAGCGGTATCGCGGATCACCTGCTCGGTCAGTGAGAGCGCACGATCCACCGGGAGGTCGACGCCCTGCTCGCGGGCGACACGCGCCGTCTCCCGTGTTGCGGCGGCGGCGAGTCCGTCGCCCGGCGGCCCCGCGAGCGCACCGTTCTCGACTCGGGCCAGCGCCGTCGTCGCGTTGATGGCGGCGTTGACCGCGAGTTTCTCCCAGAGCCGGATTGGCATGTCCGTGACGGCGGTCGCCGCGACTGCGGCCGCCTGGAAGGCCGTGGCCACGTCGTCGGCGACCTCGGAATGGGTTCCGTCGGGATCGCCCAGATGGATCTCGCCTCGGCCAGTGAACTCGACGGTCCCCGGTTCGGTCAGCCGTGCGCCGTACGTGCAGGTGCCCGCGAGTACCGGGAACTCGACCGCCTCCGCCAGCGTCGTCTCGTTGCCCAGCCCGTTCTGGACCGAGAGGCAGGCGTCGAACGCACAGTTCGAGAGTGCCGTAGCGACCTCGGCGGTGTCGTAGGCCTTGACCGCGACCAGCGCGAGGTCCCCGCCCGCCGGCAGGTCGGTTCTGGCGTCGGGCGCTACCTGGAACTGTTCGACCCCCTCGACACGGAGTCCGTCGCGAGCGACGGCACCGACGTGTGGGTCCCGCCCCACCAGCGTCACCTCGTGCTCGCGGGCGAGCAATCCTCCGAGCAGGCTCCCCAGGCTCCCGGCGCCGACGACGACCACGTCCATATCCGCCGAGTGGGCCGGTCGGGACAAAACAGGAGTGGGTCGTCCGAGACCGCCAGCCACTTCGCCGGCGGCGACGAACGCTGCATATGGACGAGGAGGGCGACGAGACGGACGCTGGACAGGGGGCAGACACCGACGACGCGGCGGTGCGTGCCGACCAGGTCGCCGACCGGCTCGTCGCGGCCTGGGATCGCACGGGTCGCGCTGCCGACGAACACCTGCACTGGCCCAGGGCCGCGGATCGCTACCGACTCGAACTGGACGACCCCGACGATCCCGCCGGCCTGGACGTGTTTGCGACGGTGCTGGACGTCACGCCGCGGACGTCCGAGCGGGTCGTCCTCGACATCGAACTGGGGCGGCGCGACACGCTCCCGCGCGACCAGCAGACGGCCCTGGAGGAACTGGCGGCAGATCCCGACGTGACTGCCGGAACCGACCGGACGAGCGGGTCGGCCCCGGCGACGATGGCGACGGTCGACGCGCTCGCGCGACTGCCCGGCGACGCGCTCACGCACGTGGTCGTCCTCGACACCGCGGGCCGTCCCATCGTCGAGCGGCGGACCCGGTCGACGCTCCGGTTCGCCCTATCGGACGACGCCTCCGAACGGGCGCGGGCACTGCTCGATGCGAACGTCGTCGAGCGGATCGAACGCGAGACGGGGTAGTGGGTCACACGCCGCCGTCCCATTGAAGTAGCACCCACCTGTTTCGGCGAGCGATGGACGCACTGGATTCGGTCGCTGCCGAGACACTGCGCTCGGGACGTGCCGACTGGTTCGAACCGGCCCTCCTGGAAGAGCTCGCGGCACATCCCCTGGACTGTCTCGACACCGAGTACCCCCACCACGCCCGAGCGATGGACGGCCCGGACGACTGTGAACCGCCCGCAGAGCGCCACCCCATCTTCTACGGCTGCTTCGACTGGCACTCGGCGGTCCACAGCCACTGGTGCCTGGTCAGGCAACTTCGGCTGTTTCCGGATCATCCCGAGGCGGCGGCCATCGTCGCGGGTATCGAGGATCGCCTCACCCCCCAGACCGTCGAGCAGGAGGTCGCGTACTTCGAGGCAAACGAGACCTTCGAGCGTCCGTATGGCTGGGGGTGGTACCTGCGGTTCGTCGCCGAACTGGCGCTGTGGGACGACCCGCGAGCCGCGGAGTGGCGCGCGACTCTGGAGCCCCTGACCGAGCGAATCGAGGACCTCGTCCGGACGGCGTTTCTCACCCAGGACCGCCCCTTCCGGGTCGGGACCCACCAGAACTCCGCGTTCGGACTGGCCTGTGTGCTCGACTACGCACGGGTGGTCGGCGCGGACGACCTCGAAGCAGAGACCGCCGCGACAGCACGGTCCTTTTTCCGCGACGACGAGGATTACCCCGCCGAGTACGAGCCGCTGGGCTGGGACTTCCTCTCACCGGGGCTGACCGAGGCCGATCTGATGCGACGGGTACTGACGCCCGACGCGTTCGAGGACTGGTTCGACGGCTTCCTCCCGGCTCTGACCGGGCCACCGGCCGACGCGATACTAGAGCCCCTGGAGCTGGAACGGGACCCCGAGGACGGGCTGGCGCTGCACTTCGTCGGCTTGCACCTCTCGAAGGCAGCGGCACTCGCCGGCCTGGCCGAGACGCTCTCCGACCACCGATACCACGACGCGCTGCGGGACAGCGCCACACGGCACGCACGGGCCGGCCTCGACCGGGCGTTCACCGACGACTACGCGGGCGCACACTGGCTCTCGTCGTTCGTGCTCTATCTACTGACCCGCAACGAGGGCGGTATCGCACCCGGGCAGTGAGGGTCAGTCCTCCTGCCAGTAGTAGATCTCCTCTTTGGGCGCCCCACAGGCGGGACAGGACTCCGGGAGGTGTTCGATCTTGCCCATCTCGCCACACTCCCAGCAGCGCCACATCAGTTCGGCCTCACCGGCCTTGCCGGTGGCGATGTGTTCACTGGAGAGGGCCTCGATACCCTCGTCCGCGGTGACGTAGAACCCGTGCTCGTCGAACCCGCGGATCGTCCCCAGCGGGGTGCCGTCCTCGTCGTAGACCGTCTGGCCGAAGGCGACGTTGTCCGCCTCGGCATGTGTTGACATATCTGACATGCAGACTAGATGACAGGCCGCGCGGATATAAAGACTGGTGGCAGCCCGACAGCGTCACCGTGACGCCCGAACGACGTCTCATCCGCCGACGACCAGCACGACCCCGGCGACGAGGACCACGACGGCCACGGCGAGGCGGGCCGTCACTCGTTCCTCGCGCCCCAGGAACAGCGCGGAGCCGGCGAGGACGAGCAGCGGACTCGCACCGAGGACCGGCGCGACCACCGAGACGGGCGCCCGTTCGAGTGCGATCAGGTAGGCGCCGAGATAGGTGGTGTTGGCAAGCGCCGTGATCAGCGTCCATCGGTCGGGTCGGACCGGCCAGGAGCGGCGTTTCCAGAATCGGCGCACGAGGAGGTAGAGCCCGAAGCCGGACGCCGCGGCGAGGACCCGCACGGTCACGCCCACGAGCGCCGGCGTCCCCTCGGCCAGTGCAGTCTTCGTGAACACCGGATCGAGTCCCAGCAGGAGTGCCGCCGCGAGCGGGAACCCCATGTCGACCCACGCGCGCCGGCCCGACGGCGTGACCGGACTGGCACGCGTGTCCCACGACACCGCCGCCGCGCCGACGACGAGGAGGACGACGCCGACCGCGAGCGTCGTCGTGAGCGGTTCGTCCAGCAGCAGGACCGCACTGGCGACGGCCACGAGGGGAAACGTCGACTTCAGCGGCTCGGCACGACTCGCTCCCAGTCGCTGGATGCCGACGAACAGCGCGACCCTGGCCAGCAGCGACCCGAGGAGCCCGCCGGCGGCGAACGCCAGCAACGCGCGGAGCGTGAGTCCGTACGGCGGGCCGTAGGCGACGAGCGTGGCCGGCAGCAAGACGAGGAGGTTGACGGCGAAGACACCCGCGACGAGGTCGGTCAGCGACTGCGTCCGCGTGCTCACCCGGACCGCGAGGCTCTGTGCTGCGAGCGCGACCGCGGCCAGCACGGCGAACCCGACGCCAAGTGTGCCCTCCACCATCGACTCTGCCCCGAGACAGGGGAGTCCGTCCCTTGAATCCCCGTGGTCGGCGAGCGCTTATCGCGAGAAGAGGCTGTTGTGGACCGGCGCGAAGTCGCTCTCCTCGGTTTCGACCTCGACGGTGTCCGAGACGGCGTTACCCGCGATACCGTCGTCGAGGAAATCACCGAGGACGGGCCCGACGTTGTCCGGTTCGACCAGGAACGCGTCGTGGCCGTAATCGGAGTCGACGACGTGGTGGGCGACGTCGGTCTCGGTCTCCCGCAGCGCGTCGGCCAGCGCCTCGGACTGTTTCGAGGTGAAATGCCAGTCCCCCGTAAAGGACATCACGAGCGCCTCGCCGTCGAAGGCCGCCAGCGCGTCGGCGTCCGATTCGAAGCCGCTGGCCAGATCGTAGTTGTCCATCGCTCGCGTGAGATAGAGGTAGCTGTTGGCGTCGAACCGGTCGACGAACTTCGAGGCGTTGTAGTCGAGGTAGGACTCGACGTCCCGGTACGGGAAGAACCGACCCGCCGGATCGACCGGGAAGGCCCGTTCGGCCTCGCGGGTGGCCGCACGGCGGCCGAACCGACGCTCCATGCTGGCCTTCGAGAAGTACATGACGTGGCCGATCTCGCGGGCCAGCGCCAGCCCCTCGTCGGGATGCTCGCCGTCGTAGTAGTGGCCGCCGTTCCAGTTCGGGTCGGTGGTGATCGCCCGCCGCGCGATGCCGTCCAGCGCGAGACACTGGGAGTCCAGCCGGCCGGCGGCGGCGATGGGGACGATCTTCTCGACGTGGTCGGGGTGGCGTTTCGCCCACTCCAGGACGTTCATGCCGCCGACGCTGCCGCCGACGACGGCATAGAGGTGTGGAACACCGAGTTCGTCCAGCAGCGCGCGCTGGGCCTCGGTCCAGTCGGCGACCGTGACCGGCGGGAACTCCGGGCCGTAGGGCTCGCCGGTCTCGGGGTTCGTCGTCGGCGGACCGCTGGAGCCATAACAGGAACCGGGGACGTTCGCACAGACAACGAAGTACTCGGTCGTGTCGATGGCCTTGCCCGGCCCGACGATGTCGTCCCACCAGGCGTAGGCCTGGTCGCTGTCCTCGAACCGGCCCTGGGAGGCGACGTGGGCGCTGCCGGTCAGGGCGTGACAGACCAGCACGGCGTTGTCACCCTCGAACTCGCCGTAGGTCTCGTAGGCGAGCTCCAGGTCCGGGATGGTCTCGCCGCACTGGAACTCGAAGGCCCCCAGCGAGACGGTCTCGTGGTCGACGCCCATCTCAGCGCACCTCCGCGATGGCGCTGTCGATGTCGGCGACGACGTCGGCGGGGTCCTCGATGCCGACGCTCATCCGTACGAGGTCCGGGCGGACGCCGCTCTCGCGCTGTTCCGCCTCCGAGAGCTGTGCGTGGGTGGTCGAAGCAGGGTGGATGACCAGCGTCTTCGCGTCGCCGATGTTGGCCAGGAACTTCGCGAGGTCGGTCCGTTCGCAGAACTGCCGACCGGCGTCGTAGCCCCCGTCGAGGCCGAACGTGACGACGCCGCCGAAGCCCCCCGAGAGGTACTCGGTCGCCAGGTCGTGGGTCTCGTGGGATTCGAGGCCGGGGTAGGTGACCCAGGAGACCTCGGGGTGGTCCTGGAGGTGTTCGGCGACCGTCAGCGCGTTCTCGCAGTGGCGCTCCATCCGTAGCGCCAGCGTCTCGGTGCCCTGCAGGGTCGCCCAGGCGTCGAAGGGTTTCTGGCCGTCACCGAGCGAGCGGAGTCCTCGCTGGCGGGCCGCCATCGCGAACGCTCTGTCGCCGAACCGCTCGGCGAAGGTCACGTCGAACGCGGGGTTCTGTGCGCCCATCTCCGGGAACTTCTCGGGGTAGTCCCCCCAGGGGAACGAGCCGCCGTCGACCAGCACCCCGCCGACGGTCGACCCGGAGCCGTGGATCCACTTCGTCGTCGACTCCCAGACGATGTCGGCACCGTGGTCCAGCGGGTTACACAGCGCCGGCGTCCCGAAGGTGTTGTCGACGAACAGCGGGACGCCGTGGTCGTGGGCCACGTCGGCGATCTCCTCGAAGGGCGGGACGATCAGCGAGGGGTTGCCGATGGTCTCGACGTGGACGTAGGCCGTGTCGTCGTCGATAGCCGCGGCGTAGGCGTCGGGGTCGAGCGTGTCGACGAAGCGGGCCTCGATCCCCCGCCGGCTGGCGGTGCTCGTGAGATAGCTGTGGGTACCGCCGTAGATAGACGAGGAGGAGACGACGTTGTCGCCGGCCGAGGCCAGCACCAGAGTCCCGGCGTCGAGTGCGGCCATCCCCGACCCGGTAGCCACGGCGTCGACGCCGTGCTCCAGGGAGGCCAGGCGGTGTTCGAGCATCCGGACCGTCGGGTTGTCGAACCGCGAGTAGACGTTGCCGTCGTCTTCGAGGGCGTACCGGTCGGCAGCCGTCTCGGCGTCCTCGAAGACGTACGAGGAGGTCTGGTAGATAGGGGGAGCACAGGCGCCCGTCGCCGGGTCCGGCTCCGCCTGCCCGGCGTGGACACAGCGTGTCCCGAACGCGTACTGATCGGTCATGTGCAGTATGCATATATCTCTACGCATCTATAACCACGAGTTACGGCAATACTCTCCCCGTGTGGTGCGGTAACGGGAAACAATCTCTGGTCGGATCGTCTCCGAGGATACAAGCGGCCCCGAACACAACCCCGTAGCAATGACAGCGGCCGAGACGGTCCGGTGCTGGCTGGTCGAGCGGTCCAGTTACGGCGACGAGCGGATGGTCACGCTCGTCTACGCGACGACCGACGGCGACCGGTACCTCCAGAAGCAGTTCTCGACGAACCTACTGATGAAAAAGCGGGTGACAGCGGCCATCGACGTCGAACCCGACCGGCTGGAGTCCGTCGACGACGCGGACACACGCGACCGGTACGCCACCGAAGCCGCGCGGATGGCCGACCAGTACGACCCCGACGAGGAGGTCTGACCTCCTCGCTCGTCATACGAAAGACTATACCGGAGGCCGGCACAAGCCGGCCACAATGACAGCGATAGAACTGGATGGACTCACGAAGGAGTTCGGTGACGTCACCGCACTCTCGGGGGTCGACCTCTCCGTCGAGGAGGGGGAGATCTTCGGCTTCCTGGGGCCCAACGGGGCCGGGAAGTCGACGACCATCAACATCCTGCTCGACTTCATCCGGGCGACCGAGGGGTCCGCGGGGGTCCTGGGCCACGACGTCCACACCGAGTCCAAGGCGATCAAACAGAAGACCGGGGTCCTGCCGGAGGGCTACGACGTCTACGACCGGCTGACCGCCTGGCAACACCTCGAGTTCGTCATGGACGCCAAGGACGTCGAGGACGACCCCGAAGAACTCATCGAACGGGTCGGTCTCGACGAGGAGGAGGCCAGCCGCCGGGTTGGCGGCTACTCCAAGGGGATGCAACAGCGTCTCGTGCTCGCGATGGCGCTGGTCGGCGAACCCGAACTGCTCATCCTCGACGAACCGACCAGCGGGCTGGACCCCAACGGTGCTCGCCTGATGCGCGAGATCATCCGCGAGGAGAACGAGCGTGGTGCGACGGTCTTCTTCTCCAGTCACATCCTCGGCCAGGTCGAGGCCGTCTGTGACACGGTGGGGATCCTCCAGGACGGCGAACTGATCGCCAAGGACACGGTCGAGGGCCTCCGCTCGGCCGCGGCCGGCGACACTGTCCTGCGCGTGACCCTGGCCGACGGCAGCGAGGCCAGCGACCTGATCGGCGACATCGAGAGCATCGAGAAGGTCGCCAGCGTCACTGCCAGCGGCGACACCCTCTCGGTGACCTGCGAGGGCGACGTGAAGATGGCCGTCCTCAACGCTGTCGAGGACGCCGGCCACGAGGTGGCGAACTTCGACACCGAGGAATCCTCGCTGGACGACGTCTTCGCGGCCTACACCGAACAGGAGGTAGAAGCATGAGTGCCGAGAGCGGCCCCTGGACGAGCCTACTGAACGACCTCGAGGACTCGAAGTGGACCGACTGGTACCCGGTCGCGAAGAAGGACTTCCAGGACTCGCTGCGCTCGCTTCGCTTTCTCATCCTCTCTGCGGTGTTCATCACCATCTTCGTGCTACCGCTCGCGGTCCAGCAGTTCACGGACCTGAACCTCATCTCCCAGCGAGTGACGGACCTCAGCGACGTCGGGATGGAACTCATCATCAACATCTACTACCTCAACATCGTCACGTTCTTCGTGCCGATCATCGCCATCCTGGCGAGCTACGGCGCCATCTCCAAGGAGAAGGAGTCCGGCTCCCTGAAGATCCTCCTGTCGCTGCCGTTCTCCCGGAAGGACGCGGTCGCGGGGAAGGTAATCGGCCGGAGTGCGGTCGTCGCCGTCCCGCTGTCGATCGCCTTCACGCTCGCAGCCGTCTTTCTGGCGCTTTCGCCGATCACGTTCGATCTTGACATCTTCCTCGTCTTCGTGGTCTACTCGCTGCTGTTTACCGTCTGGTTCGTCGCCGTCGCGGTCAGCGTCTCCGGGGCCGTCCCCTCGACCACCTGGTCGGCGATCACGAACACGTTCATCTTCATCTATCTCACCTTCGCCTGGAACTCGCTGGCCAACGGCGTCGGCTCACAGCTCGCTGACTGGGGGCTTCTGGGCGGATCGACGCGGTGGAGTATCGTCCTGCTCCTGAAACTGCTCAACCCGAGCCAGGCCTACAAGACCCTCGTCAACTCGATGTTGGGCGATGGGAATTCGGCACTCGCAGCACGGTTCGGGATGTTCTCCAGGGGGCAGGGCCAGGAAACGCTCACGACGGTCTGTTCGGGTGCGCTCCGCGGGAACGCGAGTACCGTGCAGGGGCTCCTCGGGAACCAGACAGTGTGTAACGAGAGTGGTAACGCGTTGCCGCTGTACTTCTCTGATGCCGCGGTCTTTGGCTACTTCTTCCTCGGTATCGCCGTCGCCGCCGCGATCAGCTACCTCACGTTCAACCTCTACGACCTCTAGAGGCCCCGTTCGTCCAGCAGGGCCTCGAAGGCCGCTTCGTCCAGTTCTTCGACGTCGTTGTCGGCGGCTGCCTCGCGTTTTCGCTGGCCCGGGTTCGACCCGACGACGAGGTAATCGGTGTTCCCCGAGACGCTACTGGTCGCGGACCCACCGTGGCGTTCGACGAGTTCCTGTGCGTCACTGCGGGTGTAGCCGTCCAGCGAGCCCGTGAACACGAACGTGAGTCCGTCGAGTTCGTCCCCACCGGTGTCTGCGGCGTCCTGCGGGTCGACGTGGTCGAGGAGTCGGTCGAGCACGTCCCGGTTGCCCTCGCCGCGGAAGAACTCGACGATGGAGTCGGCGACGACCGGCCCGACGTCGGGGACCGCCTCGAAGGCCTCACGGTCGCCGGCGTCGGCCGCCTCGCGGATCGCGTCGAAGCTCCCGAACTCCGTTGCGAGATTCCGCGCCGTGACGCCGCCGACCTCCGGGATACCGAGCGCGACCAGGAAGTTCGCCAGCGGCGGCTCGCTGGTCCGGTCGACCTCGTCGACGAGGTTCCGCGCGCTCGTCTCGCCCCACCCCTCCAGGTCGGCCAGGTCGTCGGCAGAGAGCTCGTAGAGGTCTGCGGGGTCCGAGACGAGGCCAGCGTCGAGCAGCTGTGCGACCGCTTTCTCGCCGAGCCCCTCGATGTCCAGCGCGTCCCGGCTGGCGTAGTGTTCGACCGCGCGCTCGCGCTGGGCGGGACAGGAGAGTCCACCGGTGCAGAACGCCATCGGGCCGTCCCGCTCGACAACGCTGTCACAGGCCGGGCAGGTCTCCGGGAACGCGAAGTGGCCCTCGCCGTCGGACTCGACGACCTCGACGACCTCCGGGATGACGTCGCCGGCGCGCTTGATCCGGACACGGTCGCCGACGCCGACGCCCAGTTCCGCAACGAGCGAGGGGTTGTGCAGCGAGGCCCGCGAGACGGTCACGCCGCCGACCTCGACGGGGTCCAGCAGCGCGACGGGGGTGAGCCGTCCGGTGCGGCCGACCTGGACGACGACGTCACGGACGGTCGTCTCCTCCTTGCGAGCGGGGAACTTGTAGGCGAATGCCCACCGGGGCGCACGGGCGGTCGTTCCGAGCGTGTCACAGGCCGCAATGTCGTCGACCTTGAGCACGACGCCGTCGATCTCGTAGTCGAGGTCGTCGCGGGCCGCCAGCTGGTCGTCGCGGTAGTCGATGGCCGCCTCGATGTCGTCGACGACGCGGGTTCGGTCACAGACCCGAAGCCCCCATTCGGGGAACCGCTCGTGGCGGGTGCTGTGGCGCTCGAAGTCGACGGACGCATCGAGGACGCCAAAAAAGAATATCGAGAGCGGTCGCTCGGCGGTGACGCTCGGATCGAGCTGTCTGAGGGTGCCGGCGGCGGCGTTGCGCGGGTTCGCGAAGGGGTCCGCGCCGGCCTCGACGCGCTCGCGGTTGAACGCCGTGAACGCCTCGCGGGGGATGTACACCTCGCCCCGCACCGCCAGGTAGTCGGGGTAGTCGCCCCGGAGGCGCTGGGGCACGCTGGCGATGGTCCTGACGTTCTCGGTGACGTCCTCGCCGACTTCGCCGTCGCCCCGCGTGGCCGCCCGCTGGTACTGGCCGTCCTCGTAGACGATCTCGACCGAGAGCCCGTCGAACTTGGGTTCACAGAAGTACTGCAGGTCGCCCTCGTAGCCGGCGTCCGCGAGGCGATCCCGGACCCGGCGGTCGAACTCGCGGACCTCGTCGGCCTCGCCGCTCTGGTCGATCGAGCGCATCGGTGCGACGTGTTCGACCTCGCCGAGTTCGTCCAGCGGCGCACCGCCGACCCGCTGGGTCGGACTGTCCGTGGTATCGAGATCGAACGCGCCTTCGAGGTCCTGCAACCGGGCGAACAGTGCGTCGTAGGCCCGGTCGCCGATCAGCGGGTCGGCCTCGACGTAGTAGCGGTGGTCGTGATACCGGATGGCCTCGCGCAACTGCTCGGCCTGCTCGCGTGCGGTGTCCTCGTCTACCTCCGCGACCGGGTCGAACTCGGTCGGCGGGTCCTCGACGTACGGGTTCTCCGCCAGGTCGTCCTCGGAGACGGCTGCCATTTGTGTGGGCTCCGGGGGCCGGCTACTAATACTGCGGGCTATCCCTTCGTGACGGATGTTGCCACCCTGGGGCGGTAACCATCGTCACGTGCGTATAGCCGGTAGTATACGCCGCTACGCCCGCGGCCGCGTTACGCCTCGACGGCTGGCCCGCGCGCGTACTTCGCCAGCACGTCGTACTCGACGTTGACGGTGTCGCCGGGTGCGGATGCCGAGAGCGTCGTCACCTCGCGGGTCGCCGGGATCGTCGCCACAGAGAACGTCTCGCCGTCGAGATCGCTGACGGTGAGACTCACCCCGTCGATGGCGACCGCACCCTTCTCGACGACGTAGGGCGTCGCGGGCCGCTCGAAGACGTACTCGTGGGTGTCGCCGTCCTCGTTGATCGCCACCAGCCGCGTCGTCGTGTCGACGGTCCCCTTGACGACGTGGCCGTCGAAGCGGCCGTCGGCGGCCAGCGGACGTTCGAGGTTGACGCTGTCGCCGGGCCGACGTTCGCCCAGGGCCGTCCGGGCGACGGTCTCGGCCGAGCAGTCGGCGACGAGACTGTCGGCGTCGTGCTCCGTCACCGTGAGACAGACGCCGTCGACGGCGACGCTGTCGCCGACTGCCCGCTCGAACGGCGCGTCGACGGCGAGAGTCAGTCCGTCCTCGGTGCGGTCGATACTGCGGATCGTGCCCGTGGTTTCGACGATACCAGTATACACGACTCGGCGGTCGCCGGGCTGGCTGATAAATACTTCCAAAATCGTTAGTCGTAACAATTTCGTTACGATGTCGCGAGGGCTGTCGTAGCCGCCGGTCGGGAGCGCGTCGCGGCTGTCGGACGACGTGTATATAAGAAGACACTTATCGACTGCTCGGGAACCGACCGACGTGCTCTCGAAACGGACCGCGAAACGCCTCGCCCTCGGGGGGATCGGCCTGGGGGTGGCCAACCTGGCGCTGGTTGTCTATCAGATGTGGGCTTACGAACAGCCCGACAACGGCGGAACGAGCCTTGCTGGCCTCTTTTTCTTCTTCGCACTCGTGATCGCGGCGGCGACGATCGTCGAGGCAGTCGTCGGGTGGGTACTGCTCCGGCGGCGTCCCCCCTCGCCCTGGGTCCACCGGCTGACGATCAGTGGCCTCGCGGGCGCAGTCTGTGCTGGCCTCGCACAGGGTGGCTGGAACCTGCTGACCGTACTCGATCTGGACGTCCTCGACCCCGTTGCCGCCGTCGCCCTACTGGGTCTGGTCGTCGGCGCGGTCGGAATCGGACTCGGCTCGGTCGTCGAAATCGGACGGAGCGTCCAGCGGACACTCGCCGCCGACCCGGCGGAGTGACCGGTTCACCGACACGGCCGACGAGTCGGCCTACAGATCCGCGACGTCCTCGATGGCGTCCGTGAGTTCTTTGATGCTCTCGACGGTGTGTTCGCCCATGTGGCCGATGCGGAACGACTCCTCGCTGAGGTCGCCGTAGCCACTGGAGAAGACCATGTCGTACTCCTCGGAGACCTGTTCGACCGTCGCAGCGACGTCGATCCCCTGCGTGTTCTCGACGCAGGTCACGGTCTGGGACTCGTAGCCCTCCTCCGGGAACAGGCCGAAGTGCTCGCGGGCCCATTCGCGGGTGTACTCGGCCATCTCCTGATGGCGCTGGTCGCGGGCGTCGTGACCCTCGTCGAGCATGTGTTTCATCTGCTTGCGGTAGGCGAGCATGATCGGGATGGCCGGCGTCGAGTGGGTCTGACCCTTCCGATCGTAGTAGTCCAGACAGCGCTGGAAGCCGCCGTACCAGGACGCCGAATCCTTGTCGAGTTCCCGCTCGTAGGCGGCGTCGCTGACGGTACAGACCGCCAGGCCCGGCGGCATCGCGAAGGCCTTCTGGGTCGAGGTGAAGATACAGTCGATGTTGTGGGCCTCGATATCGATCTGGTCGCCGCCGAGACAGGAGATGGCGTCGACGACGAAGTAGGTGTCCGGATAGTCGCCCAGCAGGTCACCGATCTCCTCGACAGGGTTGCGCACGCCCGTGGAGGTCTCGTTCATGACGACGCCGACGGCGTCGTAGCCCCCGTCTTTCGCTTCGAGCGCGTCACGGATGTCCGCGGGCTTGACCGCCTGCCCCCAGTCGTACTCGATCCGGTCGACGTTCTTTCCGAGGCGGTCGGCGACGTTGGCCTGGCGCTCGCTGAACGCGCCGGAGGTCGCCACGAGCATGTCGTCCTCGACGAGGTTCAGCGTCGTCGCTTCCCAGAACTCGGTGCCGGAGGCCGTGAGGACGATGACCTCGTTGTCGGTACCCAGGAACTCCTTGGTGTCCTCGACGATAGTCGTATAGAGGTCGGTCATCCGGTCCATCCGGTGGCCGAACATCGGTTGGGCCATCGCCTCGACGACGTCCTCGCGGACCTCGGTCGGGCCGGGCAGATACAGTGTCTTCTCGGGGTAATCGTCCGTGTACTCCTGTTTCTCTCGCTGTGTAACCATCTGTTGGACGGCACTTCGCAACCGGGTGGCATGGTAGTTTTGATACCGGCGCGTCACGCCAGCAGCGAGCTCTCGATCCGCCGCGCGAGGAGGATCGCGAGGCCGGCGTAGACGATGGGCCCGAACAGCGCGGTGATCGGCGGGACCGCGTACAGGAGCGCAGAGAGCAGCCACAGGAGGAAGGGAGCGAGCGCGAGCAGTTGGGCGCCCCGAGAGAGTGCGTCGGCGGCGGTCGGTCGCTGGGCAGCCAGGTAGCCGACGGCGAAGACCGCGGCGAGATAGAAGAGCGTCAGGTTCGGCGGCGAGACGATGGGGAGCGTCAGCAGCGCGACGACCCCCAGCGCGACACCGACGGCGCCAGGTCCGTACTCGCTGTCGTTGAACTGGACGACGATAGCGTTGCCGTCCCCGCGTGCCAGTGCGTCCGTGAGTTCGCCACTGCCCGCCTCTCTCGGTTCGTCGAAGTCCTGCCCGCAGTGCATGCACCACGAAGCCGTGGCGCTGACCTTCTCGTTGCAGTGGGGGCAGCGGGGATCCGTTCGCATCGTCCGAACAGACGGGCGGTAGCGTGTTAGCCGTTGCGGGTGTCAGCTGAACAGTACGTCCCATAGCCTGGCGCCAGCCGAGGGTTGAAATCGGATGCCCGCCATACGGTGTGTATGCGCTGGGTCGACCGCGCCGAGGACCTCCTGTTCGACGGCGAGACAATCGAGGCGGAGGTCACCGTCGGCGACGGCGGCGTCGTGGTCACGAGCCACCGCGCGCTGGCGTTCACGCCGGACCGCGAGGGGTCGAACTACCACGCCGTCGACCGCCCCAACGTCGAGGGCGTCGACCTGACGACCAGCGGCCGCTGGGAGTTCCTCGAACAGGGCATCAAGGCGCTGGTCGCCGGCCTGTTCCTCGTGATCGCGGGCCAGATGATCAGTCTCGACAGCATGGTCGGCGACATCTCGCTGACCGGCGGCGCCGCGACCGGCCAGCTCGGTCTCGGGGGGATGATGGGCCTGCTCCAGACGATGCTGACGCTGCTCGCCCAGCTAGACGACCTCATGCGTCTGTTCGGCGGGCTCGCGCTGGCCTTTGCCGCCGTCGTGCTGGGTGTCTACGCCTGGACGCGCGAGCGGTTGCTCGTGCTCTCGATCGCTGGCGAGGACGACATCGAGTTGACGGCGCCGGACGACGAGGACGTCCTCGAAGAGCTTCGGGCCGCCCTCTACCCCGGCGACGCACCCCCGGACCCGAACTGGGACGTCCCCGCGGACGATTCGCTGGCGTGACGTTCAACTCCGTCGGGTGCCAACTGGCACGCGATGGACGCTGTCGCGGTCCGTGAACGCGCTGGTGACCTCCCCGACGAGCCCGGCGTCTACCAGTTCGAGGACGACACCGGTCGGGTCCTCTACGTCGGCAAGGCCGTCGACCTGCGCGATCGGGTGCGCTCGTACGCCGACCCGCGCAGCGACCGCATCGCGGCGATGGTCGACCGGGCGACCGTCATCGACTTCGCGGTGACCGACACCGAGACACAGGCGCTCCTGCTGGAGTCGAACCTCATCAAGCGCCACCGGCCGCCGTACAACGTCCGGCTGAAAGACGACAAGTCCTACCCGCTAGTCCAGCTGACCGACCACGCCGTCCCACGGATCGAGGTGACCCGCGACCCCGACGAGGGGGCGACCGTCTACGGCCCGTTCACCGACAAGGGCCGGGTCGAGACGGTCGTGAAGGCCCTGCGGGAGACCTACGGGCTGCGTGGCTGTTCGGACCACAAGTACCGCACCCGCGACCGCCCCTGTCTCGACTACGAGATGGGCATCTGTACGGCCCCCTGTACCGGCGAGATAGCGACGGCCGACTACGCCGTCGACGTCGAGAGCGTCGAGCGGTTCTTCGAGGGCGAGACCGGCATCCTCACCGACCCGATCCGGCGGGAGATGGAGGCAGCAGCACAGGAACAGGCCTTCGAACGGGCGGCCAACCTTCGGGACAAACTGGACGCCGTCGAGGCGTTCCTCGGCGAGAGCGACACGGCTGTCAGCGACGCCGGTGGCCAGACGACGACCGACGTCCTCGGTGCTGCCCTCGAAGGAGAGAACGCGATCGTCGCACGACTCCACGCCGAGAGCGGCAAACTCGTCGAACGCGAGCGCCACACGCTGTCGGCCCCGGACGGCGAGGGCACCGAGGCAGTCTACCGGGCGTTCGTCCCCCAGTACTACGCCGAACGGGAGCTCCCCGACACGATCCTCTGTGCGGAGGACCCCGGCGACCCGGAGATCGAGGCGTGGCTGGCCGAGGAGGGCGTCGACCTGCGGGTCCCCGGTGCCGGGCGGGAGGCAACGCTCGTGGACCTCGCGCTCAAGAACGCCCGCCAGCGTGGTGGGGTCGACGACGAACTCGGTGCGCTCGCCGACGCACTGGGCATCGACCGACCCGAGCGTATCGAGGGGTTCGACGTGAGCCACGCTCAGGGCCGCGCAGTGGTCGGGTCGGACGTCACCTTCGTGGGAACGAATCCGGAGAAGTCCGACTATCGGCGGAAGAAACTCACCGAGCGCAACGACGACTACGCGAACATGCGAGCGCTGGTCCGCTGGCGGGCCGAGCGGGCGGTCGAGGGCCGTGACGACCGCCCCGACCCCGACCTGTTGCTCATCGACGGCGGCGACGGCCAGCTCGGGGCCGCCCGTGACGCGCTCGCCGAGGTGGGCTGGGACGTCCCCGCCATCGCGCTGGCCAAAGACGAGGAACTCGTCGTCACGCCCGACGGCGTCCACGACTGGCCCGACGACGCGCCACACCTCCACCTCCTCCAGCGCGTCCGCGACGAGGCCCACCGGTTCGCCGTCCAGTACCACCAGACTGTCCGTGACGAGGTATCGACGGCCCTGGACGACGTGCCGGGCGTCGGCCCCGAGACGCGCAAACGGCTGTTGCGCCGCTTCGGCAGCGTCGACGGGGTCAGGACCGCATCCACGGCCGAACTGCGGTCCGTCGACGGCGTCGGGGAGCAGACTGCAGAGACGCTGCAGACGCACCTCGGCTGATTCGATATAGCAGATAGGAATATATCACCAGTGTGGCCCCGAATACGAAATCCGCCCGCAGAGGCTCGTTCGCGTTCCACAGGCAACGATCGACCGGGCCAAGCTCGATCAGCAGTCGCGGCTGCTCCGGGGGAGGCCACTCCCGGGAGAGTACAGAGCAGTCGTCTGGCATCTGCTGCGATGATTCGGTCGAGTCCGCCCGTGAGTGTCGCTCTCGCCGTCCGATGCTCGGTGCAATCCGAGACGCCGCCGATCGGCAGCCGTGAGGACCGTCGTGCGGTGCGCTGCTCCAGCGACGAACTAGTTGTCCTGTTGACCAGTCATGATACGATCCCGGCAGGAGACGCTGCGGTATCGGAGCGACTGGTACGTGATGCGTCGGCATGTCCCGACCACGGTACAGACGGATACCGCCCATATCGAGACATAGAACGTCTCTTGTCACAGTTTTCGCTAACAGCATTCCAGCAGCGGCGTCTGACGCTGTAAACGTCTCGGCGCGATATGGAATCCGTCTGTGACCTCTATTGAAGAGCGAACTGCAGGGTAGGCCCAGCAGTTCGGTGCTGTCCCGAACGCGGGATGCGAGGTCTGGGCAGTCATGGCGGTTGGGTCGGAACCCTGGCAACAGTCGGTCCTCACAGTGGTCCCTGTCGCGGTGTGTCGGGCTGTGGGAAAGCGAGCGCTCCCCTGTGTCTGCCCGTCGGCCTTGCTAATTGTCACCGTTCACCGATATCCAGCGAACCGCCGGAGCACTCGCCGCCGAGCCACCAGATTCCGACGCCAGACCGTTCGAGAGTCGATCTGCAGCGGAGCGACGACGAGACAGGATAAATCAGTATCCGCGATATAGAATACGATCGGGTTACGTGATCTCTCCCTGGACCAGCCCCGTCGGTAACCGAACCCATCGCGAATCCGCACAGACACACCACGTAGCCGGCGCCGATACCCGTGACAGACCGGTCGTGCAGCGTCGAAGACGGGCCAGCCAGCGGGCACTCACCGTTGCCAGGCCGCTTTGTGCGGGAGCAACACTGCAGCCAGGACGGCTGGCACCAGGAGCGCGAGGACGACGAGCAGTTCCGGTTGCGCCGCCAGCGCCGGGATCAAGACCAGTATCGAACTGTCGCCAGCAACGATTCCCTCGACGGTATCCGGGGTGTTGTACCAGATGATCCCGGCCGCGAAGGCGACGTACGCGACCACCATCGTCACAGTTCGTGAGACGAGCCACAGCAGTTTGCTCCAGAGCGGTCGCGCCTGCCAGGCCCGGTACCGACGCGGGATGGCCCGCCAGTCGATGCGTTGTCCGTCGTTCATGGCAGTCGTAGGTCGTCCGAGAGCTTAATGTCACCTACCCAACCAACATCGGCCAGCGGTCCGAAGAACCGCTCCACCGAAGCGGTTTCGGCAGTCCAGTCCGAACCACGGTCATGGACGCTGGTCGCCGGGTCCTGTTGTTCGTCGTCGGCCTCTCGTCGCTCGTCGTCTACGGGCTGGCAGCGTGGGTCGGGTACGAACTGCTCGTCGTGCTGTGGGCACAGCGACCCTCGCCGACCGTCGTCGCGGCCACGGTGGTCGGCACCGCACTGGTCTTCGGCCTGGTGAGCTACTGGGCCGGCACGACACAGCTCAAGCGGTCGCTCGACGCAGTCGAACTCCCGCCGTCGCGGGCACCGGGCGTCTACCAGCGACTGGACCGACTGACGTCGGTGATGGATCTCCGGCGGCCGACGCTGCTCGTGGCTCGGCTCCCGGTGCCGAACGCGTTCGCTGTCGGTGGGAACGGCGCCGCTATCGTCGTCGACCGGCGGCTCTTCGGATACCTCTCGGGCGAGGAGATGGAGGCCCTGCTGGCCCACGAACTGGCCCACCTGGAGAACCGCGACGCGCTCGTCCAGACGCTGGGATACAGCCTTACGCGGAGTCTCGTCGGCCTGGTCAGCCTCGTGTTGTTCCCCGTGGTGATCCTGACCGGGGGCGTCGCGCGGGCGCTGGCGCTCATCCGCGGGCGACCCGAGACGTGGCAACAGACCATCCTCGGCCGGACACAGCGGTACGCGCTCTACGTCGTCGGCCTGTTGGGGATCGTGGTGACGCTGCTGGTCCTGGCCTATTCCCGCCACCGGGAGTGGGCGGCCGACGACCGGGCTGTCGAGGTGACGGGTAATCCGCTGGCGCTGGCTCGCGCCTTGCGAAAGATCGAGCGGGCCTCGAAACCGGACCTGGGGCCGCTGACGCCGCTGTACGTCCACGGCGACGACGAGCATCCCCTGTCGCATCTGCTGTCGACGCATCCACCGATGGAGGACCGTATCGACCGACTGCGCGAACGTGCACGGCGCCAGCAGTCGGGCCCCCGATGGACGAGCCAGCCCCCCTCACGGTACAGGCGGTATCGTAACAATTGAAACGATGTACACACCGATCGCACGACTGTCGTGCGATCGGTGTGCACTGATTTTCAATGGCTACGATAGACTACTCGTGGAGCAGGTCCGCGAGCGTCTCCCGGAGGTCGGCACTGCCGGGGCTCTGCGGGACCTGTCCGAGCAGATCCGCACGGAACCGGTCGAGCACGTCCGACAGCGAGAGCGTGTCGAGTTGGCGGCCGTACTTCAGCGCGAGTCGGGGCGAGATGTCGAACAGTAAGTCCCGCTTGCCGATGACCGAGTGCGTGATCGACAGCGCCTCCACGGCGGCGCTCACGAACTGCCGGCTGTCGGGGGCCTCCGGGACCGTCGCGAGCAGGAACGTCTCCAGTTTGGCCTCCCGTTCGTGGATAGCCGGCGGTTCAGCGAGGAAGGTCGTCCCGTCGGGCTGTTCGGGAAGCATCCCCTGGCGTGGTGCGTACGAGAGCACGGCACCGGTGTACGGCGTCGTGGCCTCGGGTAGCGGCGACGTGATGCGCTTCGACGGTTGCGTGTCGGTGAAGACGACGATCGTGTCGGCGGCCCGGCCGACAACCGGATCACGGCCCTCCGGAACCTGCCAGGGTGGTTGCCGGAACCCGCGTCCGAGGGCTTCACGGAGGGTTCCGGGCACCGGCCCATTCTCGCTCCCGAGTTCCATGTGGACGACGACCGGACCCCTCCGCACTCGCGTCGAGCACCGACCAGAGTGTCTCGACGGCGTCGCGGGCGCGGACGGAGAGTTGATAGCACGGACAGTCCCGTTCGTCTGCGAGCAGTCGCGCGAGCATCCCGCCGCGCCACCCTGTCAGGTCGGCCACGTAGAGCCAGGGGAGGACGGTGATCGGGCCCACAGCAGCGTCACCCACGTGGTCGACGCTGTCGGGGACCATGTCGAGGTATCCCTCGACGGTGGCGCGTTCGGCCGCGAAGTAGTCGCTTGCGGCCACCGGCGGGGTCGTCTCGACACGGCAGTGTGGCGGGACCGGACTCATGCTGACCGCGTTAGGCCTCGCGTGTGAAAACGGTGGCGAGTGGGTGTCCTCAGGGACCGACCAGGCGAGAGAGCGGCCGTCGGACCCGATCGACGATCCGCTCCCCGCCGAGCAGATAGAGGAGCCGGCCGACCCGAGAGCCGATGCGCTCCCAGCGGATGGTCGCGACCGGCTGCCCGCCGAAGGCGGTCTTGAACGCGTACGTCCCGTCGTCGATGTCCGGGTTAGTGTCACCGTAGTTGCAGGTGGTAAATCCCTGGTCGATTCCCCACTGGATGGCGCCGCGGTAGAGGACTTCCGAGGGGAAATACCGGAACATCTCGGAATCGTACGCCGGAAACAGGAGGTAGAGGCAGTCACGTTCGTGGCCCAGCACGGCGAGCAGTTCACCGGCCGACTCGCCGTCGACGCGAGCCGAGAACAGTTTGATACGGTCACCGACGGTCGACAGGAGCGCCTGCAGGAACGACAGCGAGGTTCCCTCGCCGTCGATACGCTCCATGTGGGTCTCGTGTTTACGGGCGAACGCGCGGAGATTGTCGTCGGTGACCGGTACCTCGGTTGCTGTGACACCCATCTCGTCGGCCTTGCGCAGGTTCCGGCGTTTCTTCTGGTCGAGGTCGGCCGCGATGTCCGCCCACTCCCGGTCGATGTCGAGTTCGAACTGGCAGTCCCGGACGGAAGGGACGTACCCCCGCTCCTGCAGTCGGTTCGCGTATCGGAGCGAGCGGGAGGAAGCGGGTTTGAGTAGATGTCCGATGGTCCGACCGTGGGTGGCCCGGGCCGCTTGCTCGGCAATCGCGTCGAAGACTGCTGCCTCGTCGGTGGCGACGAGTGCACCGTTCGATCCGGGCATCGCCGGCCCGAGAAAGCGGAAGGGTGTTCCCGGCAGCGACCGGACGAACGCGGGATGGACCCCGACGAGCGTGCCGTTCTTGCGGACCTGGACGTGATAGCCGGTGGCGTCGGTCGCCCGCTCGTAGGCCAGCAACCACTCGTAGCGCTCGAAGACGCTCCCTGTGCGAGACTGCTGGGCGACGATGGCGTTCCACTCGCCCTGCTTCACCTCGGTGATGGAGTCGTGTACCGAGGTCGTCAGATCGGTCATCGCCTGGCCGTTCGCCCCGGGCGCTCCTAACTGTACCCCTGCACGTTTCGTCTCCCTGTGGGTTTAACTCGTCGCCAGCCTACTCGGCCAGCATGACGAGACTGGCCGTGGGCGTCGTCGGGGCCGGGTGGATGGCGACCGATTACCACATACCGGCGTTCGAGACCCACCCGAACACCCGTGTCGCGGCGTTCGCCGAGCAGAACGGCGACCGACGAGCGACCGTCGAAGCTGCACAGTCGCTGCCCGGATACCCGGACGCAGCAGCGATGCTCGCTGCCGAGGATCTCGACGTCGTCACCATCTGTACGCCGCCAAGCACACACGAAGGTATTTTTATCGACGCCGTCGACGCCGGCTGCCACGTCCTCTGTGAGAAGCCGCTGACGACCGACGCCGAGAGCGCGCGACGGATGCGGGACGCCGCCCACGACGCTGGTATCGTCACGCAGATCGGCTACCTCCACCGGTACTACGAGAACTACCAGCGGGCGCTCACGATGCTCGGGAACGCGCTACTGGGCGATATCGTAGAGATCTCGGTCGCTCACCACTCGGCAGCGCCGGGTCAGGGCTGGTACTACGATCCGGCCGTCTCCGGCGGCGGTGTCGCACGAGACCTGTTCCCCCACTCGCTCGACGTGGTGCTGGACCTCTTCGAGGCCGCGCCAGCGGTCACGACCGCCTCGGTCCGGTCGCTCGCTGCCCGCGGCGTCGAGGACACCGCTCGCGTCTCGCTGTCGTTCGACGGGACGCCGGTCGACCTCTCGGCCTCGTGGACCCAGACCGACGGCGTCTCGCGGTTCCTCGTGGTCGGGACCGAGGGGTGGCTGGAGATCTCTCCCGAGACCCTCTCCGGCGAGGTCCACGGCCGCCCCCTCGAGTTCGAACACGGTTCGCTCCCCATCGTCGACGTCGGGGTCGCCGACCTCTACCCGGCGGACGCCGAGGACGCCCACACGGCCCGTATCCACGACTTCGCCGACCACGCCGCTGCCGGCGACACCGACACGACCGCGCCGGTCGATCGGGGGGTCACGATCACGGAACTCCTCGATACCGTCTACGAGCAGACGGAGGTGTCCCGATGAGGGTGCTCGTCACAGGGGCGACGGGGTTCATCGGCCTCAACCTGCTTGCGGGGGTCGACGAAGCGACCGACGTCGTCGCGCTGGTCCGTCCGACAGCGTCGACCACTCGACTCCCCGAGGACGTCGACCTCGTCAGGGGAAGTCTCACCGACGACTCGCTCGCGGATGCGGTCGCGGCAGCCGACCCCGACGCGATCGTCCATCTCGCGGCGGCCGTCTACGCCGAATCCGAGATGGGCGCGACCAACGTCGGCGGCACGGAACGGCTCGTGACCGCGGCGGCCGAGAACGACGTCGACCGGTTCGTCTTCCTCAGCACCATCGGTGCCCACCCCGACGTTCCCAGCGACCCCAACTCGACCTACCAGCAGTCGAAGGTCGCCGCCGAGGAGGTGCTGTTCCGGCGGGACCACCCGTTCGGGGTCGCCGCGATCTATCCGACGTACATCTTCGGGCCGCTGGACTACCGGCTCACCCGGTACGAACACGTCCGGCCCATCGCTTCGAACCGGGTACTGATACCGCCGCTGTACACCTACGACAAGTACAACATCGTCCACGTCGACGACGTGGTCGCGACGATCCGACACTGCCTCGACGAAGGGGCCGACGGCCGCCATCTGGTGACCGGGCCGAACCTCACGAACGGCCAGGTCCTCGGAACCATCGCCCGCCACACGCCGACGCCCTGCCGGGTGATCGACGTCCCGTTCGGCGTCACCCGCTGGGTCGTCAAGCCGGCGCTGGACGCCCTCCACCGGGTCGGCGTCTCGCCGGTCCCCGGCGGCGGGTTCCTCGAACGCGGCGACTACGGCACCGTCCGTCCCGAACTCACCGAACAGGCCCCGGTCCGCCAGCGATCCTGGCAGGCCGCACTCACGGAGACCGTCGCGTGGTACGAGTCGGTCGGCGTGCTCTGATCAGGCCGAGGTGAGCCGGTAGACGACGCCCTGTTGCTGGGAGAGGGGTTGCTCCGAGAGCGACGCGGTGGTCCCAAGCACGTAGGTGTCACCGTCGACGGCACCCAGCGAGAGGACCTGGATGCCGATGCTGTCGCGGTCGGCGAACTGGACCTCGCGGATCGGCCACCGGCCCGAGGACTGTGGCGTCGCCACGAGGAGGCGGCCCGCCGGTTCGGTGAACGACCGGGTGAAGACGCCGAAGACGTACTCCCCGCGGAGCGCGTCGATGTCGCCGGTGTGGATGTGTCCGCCGATGACTGCGAACCCGACGGGATCACCGGCGTCGCTGAAGTGCGGGAACTCCAGAACGGGGTCGACGAGTGGTTCGCCGCGGTCGGACTCGACGATACACTCCCCGTCCTCGCTGGTGCCGACCTGCGGGTCGTGGCAGTGATACCCCTCCTTCAGCGGCCAGCCGTAGTTGCCGCCCTTCTCGATGACGTTGACCTCCTCCCAGGTCGCCTGGCCGACGTCACCGACGATGAGTTGCTCGCCGCTGAAGGCCATCTTCCAGGGGTTACGCAGCCCCCAGGCGTAATGCTCGTCCAGGCCCTCCTGGCCGACCAGCGGGTTGTCCGCAGGGACACCGTAGGGTTTCCCGTCGGTCCGGCTGTCGACATCCAGTCTGAGGATGCTCCCCTTGAAATTGTCCGTAATGTCCTGGCCGTTGAACGGGTTCAGCCCGTCGCCCAGCGCCGCGTAGAGATACCCGTCCGGGCCGAACTCCAGGGTACCGGCCTGGTGAATCGGGCGGGGCCAGGGCAGGTCCAGCAGGACCCGCTCTGTCGCCGGGTCCCCGCGTGACCCGTCCGCCGTCGTCTGGAACTCCGAGAGCCGTTCCCGGTGATCGAGGTCGGGGTCCTCGGCGGGGGCGCTGTAGCGCACGTAGAACCGACGGTTCTGTGCGAAGTCGGGATGAAAGGCGAGTCCGAGCAGCCCCCGCTCGTCGTAGGAGACCCAGTTCGGCAGCCCCTCGCCGACGCTGACCAGGCGGTCGGTCAGGTCCAGAAACGGCTCCGGGTCGAGCCCGTCGTCGCCGAGGACGTAGATCTGTCCGACCTGATCGACGACGAACCGACGGTCAGTCCCGTCGTCCGCCGTCGTCAGCGCGCTCGGGGAGACGAGACCGGTGGCGACCTCCTGGACGGCGACAGTCGGACCCTGCTCGAAGTACGGCTCGGGTTCGTAGGCCGTGGTCGGTGCCTCCGTCGGCGTCAACAGCGGATCCGTCGGCGTCTCCTCACCCGGGTCGACCCTGTCGCGTTGGTCGAACGAACAGCCGGCGAGCCCGCCGACGGCGCCCACCGCTGCGAGTGATTTCAGAAACGTCCGCCGAGACCGCCGGCCGTCTGCAGAAGATACCCGCTCGTCCTGTAGATCCATACGTCAACGTGGCGTGGAGTCCATTTAACCGTTTGTTGTCGCTTACCGGTAGTGAGCTAATCGTGCAAAACTATATGTCGTCGCTTACCGTCAGATAAGTCATGATTACCAGGGGGAGACAGTTATGAAGACCGTAATTCTAGCCGCTGGAGAGGGTCGCCGGCTTGGTCCACTGACCGAAGGACGGCCCAAACCCATGGTCCCGGTCGGGAACCGACCGATCGTCGAACGGGTGCTGGAGGCGGCTATCGCAGCCGGTACCGACGAGGTAGTGTTCGTCGTCGGCCACAGCCGCGAGCGGATCCAGAACCACTTCGGCGACGGCGACGACTGGGGCGTCCCGATCAGCTACGTCGTCCAGGACCACCAGCTCGGGGCCGCACACGCGCTCTCGGAGGCCGCGTCGGTACTGGAGGGTTCGTTCATGGCGCTCCACGGCGACCAGCCGGTCACGGCCGAGTTGCTGGAACGACTCTGGGAGCGCTACGAGACGACCGGCGAGTCGGCGGTGGCCGTCGTCCAGTCGGACCGGCCCACAGAATACGGTGCGGTCGACGTCGACGCGGAACGCGTGGTGAGCGTCTCGGCGACGCCGACGGACGATCCCCCGTTCCTGGTCAACGCCGGCGCCTACGTCTTCGGGGAGCGCGTCTTCGAGGCGATCGACGCCACCGACAAAGCCGGCGAGTTCGGGATGGCCGCCGCACTCCAGTGGCTCGCGGACGCGGACGCGCTCTCGGCTGTCGTCCACCGGGGGAACTGGTGTGAGGTCACACATCCCTGGGACCTGCTGGCGACGAACGCACACCTCCTGCACGGTCGGGCGGCGACACCTGTGCCCGACGGCGTCGACGAGACAGCCGTCGTCTCGACCGACGTCGCAGTCGACGAGATGGCTACAGTCGGCCCGAACACGACGCTGTTGCCGGGAACGTCCCTGGGACGGTCGGCCAGAGTCGGTGCGAACGCGACGCTCTCGAACTGCATCGTGATGGCCGGAGCGTCGATCGGTGACGGTGCGGTGTTACACGACTGCATCGTCGGCGAGTCCGTCGACATCGGGCCGAACGTCACCGCTGAGGGTGGACCGGCCCGCGTGGTCGCGACGGACGCGGTCTACGACGACGTCGAGTTCGGCGGACTGATCGCCGACCGAAGCCGGCTCCGGGGGAACGTGACGGTGACTCCGGGGACGGTCGTCGGCCGGGACGTGACCGCCGACTGCGGGACGGTCCTGCGGGGAGAGATCGCATCGGGCGAGACGGTTCGGAGAGGATAATCATGTGTGGAATCATCGGCTACATCGGAGACTCGGTCGCACAGCCACGGCTCGTCTCGGGCCTGCAGAAACTCGAATACCGCGGCTACGATTCGGCGGGGATCGCCCTGGTCGACGACGAGCTCTCGGTGTTCAAGCGGACGGGACTCGTCGGTGACCTGGACCTGCCTGCGGGCGCGACCCAGACCACCGGGATCGGCCACACCCGCTGGAGCACGCACGGGAAACCGACCGACGCGAACGCCCACCCACACACGGACTGTACGGGCCGGGTCGCGGTCGTCCATAACGGGATCATCGGGAACTACGACGACCTCCGTGCGGGGATGCCGGAACACACGTTCCGGAGCGAGACCGACACCGAGGTCGTTGCCCATCTCGTCGAGGCCGAGCTATCGGAGACCGACGACCTGCGAGCGGCAGTCAGTGCGGTCGTGGACCGCATCGAAGGGAGTTACGCGCTGGGTGTCGTCGCGGCAGGGTACGACGGCATCGTCGCCGCCAGACGCAACAGCCCGCTCGTGGTCGGTCACGGCGCCGACGGCAACTTCATCGCCAGCGACGTCACGCCGCTGCTGGAACACACCCGTGACGTCTCGTATCTCGAAGACGGCGACGTCGCTCTGTTGACCGGGACCGACGTCACCGTCTGGAACGACGGGGAGCCGGTCGACCGCGCTGTCCAGTCCGTCGAGTGGGACGCCGACGCCGCCGAGAAGGGCGGCTACGACCACTACATGCTCAAGGAGATCCACGAGCAGCCCCAGTCGCTCCGACAGGCCATCGCCGGTCGGGTCGACCCCGTCGCCGGGACGGTGGATCTGGATCTCTCGCTGTCCCCAGAGTTCCTTGCGGACCTCGACGAGATCCAGCTCGTCGCCTGCGGGACGTCTTACCACGCCTGTCTGTACGGCAAGCAGCTCTTGGAGCAGTTCGCGGACGTGCGCGTGACCGTCGAGATCGCCAGCGAGTACACGGTCGGGAGCGGGCGGACCCCCGAGCGGACCCTCGTGGTCGGCGTCAGCCAGAGCGGGGAGACCGCCGACACGCTCCGGGCGCTCCGGACGGCCGATCGGACCGGGATCACGACGCTCGGTGTGACGAACACGGTCGGCAGTACGATCGCCCGCGAGTGTGACGACGCGCTGTACATCCGCGCCGGACCGGAGATCGGTGTCGCCGCGACCAAGACGTTCGCCTCACAGGTCGTGACGCTCGCGCTGCTGGCCGTCGCAGTGGCCGACGCGCGCGGTGAACTGGACCCCTCGCAGGCGCGGACGCTGCTCGAACACGTCGAGGACCTCCCGGGAGCGGTCCAGACGGCCCTCGACAGGGAAGCAGCCGTCCAGGAACTCGCGGCGGCCTACGCGGGCGGCGAGGCGTTCTTCTTCATCGGCCGGCGTCTCGGAAGCCCGGTCGCGCTGGAGGGCGCGCTCAAGCTCAAGGAGATCTCCTACGACCACGCCGAGGGGTTCCCCGCGGGCGAACTGAAACACGGCCCCCTCGCGCTGGTCACCGAGGCCACGCCGGTCCTGGCGATCCTCACCGACGGCGCCCGTCCGGAGGAGACGTACAACAACGTCAAAGAGGTCCAGTCCCGCGGTGCACCGGTCATCGCGCTGGCGTCCGAGTCGGCCACCGAGGACGACTTCGAGGTGGGCTTTCCCGTCCCCCCACTGGGCGTGCTGGAGCCACTCGTCGCCAACGTCTACCTCCAGTTGTTCGCCTATCATGTCGCGGACGTGAAAGAGCGTGCTATCGACAAACCACGTAATCTCGCAAAAAGCGTTACTGTCGAGTAAGACGGCCTTAACGATAGATTTCTCCATCTAATCCGGTATCAGTTTCGATTTTTACGGTTAATTCAGGTAGAATTATCGACGTTCGTACTAGAACCGGACGTTAATTCCGGTTATTCGTGATGATAATGTGGTAGAAAAGGGTATATTTGCCGCTAGCAAACAGCCGCCACGATGGGAGGCGAACCCCCACCAGATGATGAGAAAGCGGAACCTACCGAACTATCGCGCCGAACACTGCTCAAGTTGACCGGCGTCAGTGCAGCGGCACTGCCGACGGTCGCGGGCTGTCTCGGGACCGGGTCACCCGAGACGGAGCAGCAACTGGGCTACGGGGGTGTGCCGTGGGACGTCCCGCTCTCGACGACAAGCGCGGTCTTCGCCCCGTACCTCCCGGCCCTGGTCGGTCCCGACGACGGCCTGGTCGGCCACTGGCCACTGAACGGGACCGGATCGACGGCGACCGACGCCGTCGGCGGGAACGACGGTGCCATCCGCGGGAGTCCACAGCAGGGCGTCGGCGGCGTCTACGGCTCGACCGCCTACGACTTCGGGGCCAGCGACGGTAACTACGTCGAGGTCGCCGACGCGTCGGCGCTGCGACCCACCTCGGAACTCACCGTCAGCGCGTGGTACCGGACCACCAGCGGCGACACCAGTCAGACCATCCTCCAGAAAGCCGACTCCCTGCAGGGTGAGACCGGCTACGCACTGGACGTCCAGACCGAGAACAGCCTGCGAGCGCACGTCGCCGTCGACAGCGGTACCGCCACGGTCAACCCCTTCGGCGTCGCCACCCACGACGGCCAGTGGCACCACGCCTGTCTCACCTGGGACGGCGGAGACCTGCGCCTGTACGTGGACGGTTCGGAGGTGGCTCGCGACGGCTCGCAGTCCGGCCCCCTCGTCGGGTCGACCCGGTCGCTGTTCGTCGCTCGCGGCGACAACAGTTACAGCTCCTTCTACGGCATGGACGGGGCCATCGACGACGTCCGCGTCTACGAACGGGCACTGTCGGCAGACGAGGTCGACGACCTGTATCAGGGTGTGACACAGACGACGCCAACACCGACGCCGACAGAGACACCTACGCCAACACCAACTGAGACACCCACGCCGACACCGACTACAACACCAACCCCAACTCCAACACCCACGCCGACACCGACTACAACACCAACCCCAACTCCAACACCCACGCCGACACCGACTACAACACCAACCCCAACTCCAACACCCACGCCGACACCGACTGCAACACCAACCCCAACTCCAACACCCACGCCGACACCGACCGCAACACCAACCCCCACCCCGACGACGGGACTCCCGTCACCGGTCGGCCACTGGCGGTTCGAGGAGGAGCAAGGCACCGTCGTGACCGATGGCGTCGGTGGCAACGACGGCGTCGTCCGCGGCTCGCCGGCCCTCGACGTCACAGGGACGGTCGGCTCGTCGGCCATCGACTTCGGGGCCAGCGACGGCAACTGCGTCGAGGTCGCCGACGCGTCGGCGCTGCGACCTGCCTCGGAACTCACCGTCAGCGCGTGGTACCGGACCACCAGCGGCGACACCAGTCAGACCATCCTCCAGAAAGCCGACTCCCTGCAGGGCGAGACCGGCTACGCGCTGGACGTCCAGACCGAGAACAGCCTGCGTGCACGCGTCGTCGTCGACAGCGGTACCGCCACGGTCAACCCCTTCGGCGTCGCCACCCACGACGGCCAGTGGCACCACGCCTGTCTCACCTGGGACGGGCTGGAACTCGTGCTGTACGTCGACGGCGAGGCGGTCGACCGCGACAGCTCCCAGTCGGGTTCTCCCGTCGGATCGACACGGCCGCTGTTCGTCGGCCGTGGCGACAACGGCTACAGCTCCTTCTACGGGATGGACGGGGCCATCGACGACGTCCGCGTCTACGACGAGGCACTGACGCCGAGTCAGGTACAGGCAGTCTCCGACGGCGAGTCTGCAGAGCCGACACCGACGCCGACTCCCACCCCGACACCAACTGCGACACCCACACCGACGCCAACACCCACCCCGACAGACACACCGACACCCACCCCAACTCCAGCACCGACAGCTACGCCGACTGCGACACCGACAGACACACCGACTCCAACTTCGACCCCCACCCCGACTCCGACGCTGATCCCGAACGACGAGTTCGGTGAGCGCGGCTACGGACAGTACGGCTTCGGAGGGATCGACCCAGACCAATGACAGACAACCATCAGTACGAGACGCCGCCAGCGGGAACGCTGGACTGGCACAAACCGTTGAACCGCAACTTCGAACGCATCGACACCGACGTCGAGATCCGCGACACCGACGCCAACCGATCGAACTACACGGCCAAGTCCGGCTCGAAGTTCCTGGCGACCGACACCGGGAACGTCTACATCGGCGACGGCGGGAGCTGGACACAACTCGGGACCATCGACGCGACCACCGGCGGTGGCTCGACCGGTGACGGCGGAGTTACGTCCGAGCTAGTCGCCGGCAACCTGGTCGCACTGGCGCGGAACCTCTCCTCGCCACAGGTCATCGATCCCAACAGTACGAGCACGCCGGTCCAGGACGGCCTGGACACGCTGGGGAACAACGGCGGCGGCGAACTCCGTCTGCCACCGTTCGTCATCGAGGAGGACGGCCCGATCCGTCCCTACTCCGACACGGCTATCGTCGGCTTCGGCCCGGACGTCACGAAGGTCTCGATCACCGGCCAGCCGGTCGACGGCATCCAGTTCGGTCGCGGCGGCGTCAGTCGCGTCTTCCTGGACAACTTCGCACTCAACGGCCCCGGCGGCACCAGCGAGAGCGGCGTCGCGATGCACCACGTCGACGGCGACACACAGGACCTCAAGGTCGGCCGGATGGTCTTCTGGGGCTGGAACAACTCGGTCTACCGGGTCGACCAGGGCGTGGGCCCCTTCCAGTGCCGGCACGACCTGCTGACGATCTACGAGTGTGACGCCGGCAACGAGGACGGCCTCTTCGAGTTCCGCTCGTGGTACGGCCCGGCCAACTGGTTCGGGACCATCGCGGCCTACCCGACCGCACCCGTCAGCGGCCAGAACACGACCCTGTTCTTCTCGCGGGGCGGGACCCAGACGGTCGACTACCTCACCATGGGTGGCTCGACCGGCATCTGCATCGACCAGACCTGGGACAGCATGATCGAGTTCGGCAACGTCCACTGGGAACCGACCTCGAACCCGACGGACCCGCCGGCGCTCGTCCGCCTCCGTGGCCACGGGACGGCGAGAATCGGAAGTGTCAAGCATGTCACAGGCACCACCGACTACATCTACGAACTGGGCTACGACAGTTACAACGGTCGTGGCCCCGGTCGGAAGCTCATCGGTCCGTACATCGAACTCGGCGCGGAGGCAGCGCTCACGTCGAACATCGTGAACCTCTCGTATCCCGCCGACCCGGCCCAGCCGTCGCTCTACCAGGCCGCGCCGGACGACGTCGACGTGACCCACAGCCAGGGGAGCACTGGCGGACTCCGAGCCATGGGTACCGCAGGTACCGGCTTCTGAGGACGTGTGGTGGGGGGGCTCCGTCGAGTACACAGCGGCAGCACTGCCGGCCGTGAATGGCGCCGGTACCGCAAGGCGTTTGCGACTGGTCGCCCTGGATTCGGCGATGGGAGACTCGGAGCCCGGTGCGGGCGTCTCGCGGCGGGACTACCTGCTCACCGGTGGGCTCGCGGGAGCGCTCGCCGCCTCTGCCGGCTGTCTCGGCGTCTTCTCCGGTAACGGCCCGGCGACGGCAGTGGACGACCTGCTGGCCGGCAAGGTCGTCGCCGTCGGGCGCGACCGTCCCGAACCGACGGCGGTCGATCCGGAGACGACCGAGCGGCCGATCCAGGACGCACTGGATCTGCTCGCTCCCGCGGGCGGCGAGGTCAGACTGCCACCGACCACCGTCTTCGATCGCGGCCCGGTGAGGCCGTACTCGGACACGGCTATCGTCGGCTTCGGCCCAGATGTCTCCAAGGTCGCGATCGGGTCGCCGGCCACCGACGGCCTCAGGTTCGACCGCGATCCCGCCGTGACGAACGTCCTGCTCGACGGCTTCGCACTGAACGGGCCCGGACTCGATCGCGAGAGCGGCGTCGCGATCCACCACGCCGCCGGCGACACGCAGAACCTCGTCCTCGGACGGCTGGTCCTGTGGGGCTGGACCGACGCCGTCTACCGCGTCGACGAGGGCGTCGGCCCCTTCCAGTGCCGGCACGGACTACTGGTCGTCTACGACTGTGACGCGAGCAGCGCCGACGGTCTCTTCGAGTTCCGGTCGTCGTACGGGCCGGCCAACTGGTTCGGGACTATCGCGGCCTACCCGTCTGCCGCCGAGAACGGCCACGAATCGACGGTGTGGGCCACCCGCGGCGGGGCTCAGAGCGTCGATCACCTCACGATCGGTGGCACGGCACGCGCCGCCGTCGACCAGACCGGCGGCGGCCGGCTTCGCATCGAGCACGTCCACTGGGAACCGGAGACGGCGACCCCAACCCCAGCGATCGTCAGACTGCGCGGGGCCGGCCAGGCTCGTATCGGCGGGATCACCCACGCCGCAGGTACCGCCGAGTACGCCTACGAGCTGGGGCGCGGTCCGGACTACGGGACGGCGCCGGCCGCGAACTACCTCGGCCCGTACTCGACCACTGCCGAAGCGACGGCGGTCCGCGAGAACGTCGTCACCCTGACGGCCGCGAACGACCCGGCGCGACCCTCCTTCTACGAAGGGGTGGCCGGCGACGTCGACGTCACACACGGCGAGGAGCCAACGGGCGGCCTCCGTGCGCTCGGCGGTGCCGGCACCGGTGTCGGGTGACGACCATCCGAGCACCGTGCTGCGATATTCCTGCCCGCACCAGAAAGAATAAGCAATATCTGGCACGTTAGTGAGGTATGATTGTGCCGCTTCTGTGTGTGGGGTGCAATGACGACTGAGCGGTCACTGGCCTTCGTCTTCGGGACTCGGCCAGAGATCATCAAGTTCGCACCGATCATCCGCGCCGCGCAGGACCGTGGCTGCCCGTTCACCCTGATCCATACTGGCCAGCACTACTCCCCCGAACTGGACCGTGTCTTCTTCGACCAACTGGAGCTCCCCGAGCCGGGTCACAACCTCGCTGTGGGCTCCGGAGGACACGGCCAGCAGACCGGTGCGATGCTGACGGCGCTGGAACCGCTCGTCGACTCGGTCGCGCCGGATGTGGTGCTGGTCCACGGCGACACCAACTCGACGCTGGCCGGCAGCATCACGACCTGCAAGCTCGCGCCGGAACTGGCCCACGTCGAGGCTGGACTGCGGAGTTTCGACCGGCGGATGTCCGAGGAGCACAACCGCGTGATGAGTGACCACGCAGCCGACTACCTGTTCGCCCCGACCGAACGGGCGGTCGAGAATCTCCGGGCCGAAGGACTCACCGACGGCGTCCACATGACGGGCAACACCATCGTCGACGCCGTCGAGGGGCACATCGAACTGGCCGAGCGCAAGAGCGACGCACTGGACCGTCTCGGCGTCGCTCCCGGTGAGTTCGTCCTGCTGACCGCACACCGCGCCGAGAACGTCGACGATCCCGACCGACTCCGCGACATCCTCGACGGCGTCGCGCGGTTCGCCGCCGGGGAAGGACTGCCCTGTCTCTATCCTGCCCATCCACGGAGCGCCCGGCGGATCCACGAGTTCGGCATCGAGGTCCCAGAGGCCGTCCGGTTGATCGAGCCGCTGGACTTCCTCGATTTCCTCCTCCTGGAGGAGCGGGCCGCCCTCGTCGTCACCGACTCCGGTGGCGTCCAGGAGGAGGCAGCCATCCTGGGGACGCCCTGTGTCACCGTCCGCGAGAACACCGAGCGCCAGGAGACGGTCGAGATCGGCTCGAACCGGCTGGCCGGGACCGACCCCGACACGATCGTCGAGGCCGCCACCGCGATGCTCGACGCGAGCGGGTGGGAGTCGCCCTACGGCGACGGGCGGACGGCCGGGCGGATCCTCGACGTCCTGCTGGAGGCAGAGTCGTGACCGACGATAGCGTCGTCATCGTCAGCCAGCAGTACCCGCCCGAACTGGGAGGCAACGCGTCCAGGGTGGGCGACAGTGCGCGACGGCTGGCCGCCGAGGGGTGGGACGTGACCGTCGTCGCGCCGCCGAAATCCTACCCGGCCGGCAGCTACGAACGGACCTGGCGCCGCCTGGAGCGGACGACCGACAGTGATGTCTCGGTCGAGCGCCTCTGGGCGTGGCAGCCGTCCAGAGCGGACCCGAACACGCTCGAACGGCTCGCCTACTACCTCCTCTTTGCCCTGCACGCGACGCTGTGGCTGCTCTGGCGCCGCCGCCGCGTCGACGTGGTGCTCTGTGCGACACCACCGATCTTCACCACGCTCCCCGGACTGGTGCTTGGCCGGCTGACCGACACGCCGTTCGTCGTCGACGTCGGCGACCTCTGGATCGACGCGGCCGCGAGCCTGGGGTTCGTCAGCGAGCGGAGCCTCTCGATTCGGCTGACCCGGCGCTACGAGCGGCTGATCCTCCGGCACGCCGACCGGGTGCTGGCGACGACCGCCGAGATGCGACGCCTGCTGGCGGAGGGACACGGCCCGGCCGTCGACGGCAAGACGACCGTCGTGCCAAACGCCGTCGACACCGAGGTCTTCACCCCGGACGACGGGACCGGCGACGACGGGCGGACGATCCTCTACACCGGGAACTTCGGCCACGCGCAGGACCTGGAGAACTGTATCCGGGCGATGGCACACCTCGACGGTGACGCCCGACTGCTGCTGGTCGGTGACGGCGATCTCCGTGGCCGCCTGCTGGGACTGGTCACCGAGTACGGCCTCGAAGGCCGTGTCGAGATCCGCGATCCGGTCGACCGCGAAGCGGTTCCAGACCTCCTCCGGTCGGCCGCCGTCGGCGTCGCGACGCTCAAACAGTCCGACGGATTGCGCTACGCCGTCCCGACGAAGACGTACGAGTACCTCGCCTGTGGCCTCCCCGTGGTCGGGACCGCCGGCGGCGCACTCGAAGAACTGCTGACGGAGTCGGGTGGCGGGCTCGCCGTCCAGTCGGACCCCGAGTCGCTGGCGGTGGCCTTCCGGACGTTGCTCGAAGACGCCGAGCGCCGTGCCGAGATGGGTGCCGCCGGCCGCGAACACGTACAGGACCGCTACGACCGCCGCGCCGTCGGGCGCCACCTGAGCGAGACGCTCGAAACCACCATCCAATGACCGACGACACCACAGCTACCGACGCCGTACCGTCCTGGGCGACCAGCGGCGAGTCCTACCGGGCACTCGCCTGTGCGACCCACCACCAGAGCCACGTCTACCAGGTCCGAGCCCCGTTCAACCACCGGTCGCTGGACGCCATCAACCGGACCGCCGCGGACCTGGACGTGGTCTCGCCGACGCCGTTCGCACCGCCGGTGGGCCCACACTCGGAGTACAGCGACATCCCACAGACCGAACGCTGGGGCACCTACACCGTCCACTACCCGCGTTTCCTCTACATGCTGCCCAAGAAGCAGTTCTATCACGTCTCCGGGGACTCGATGCAGAAACGCGTGGGCGACTACGTCGAGCAGACCCTGGAAACACCACACGACATCGTCCACGCGTGCGACATCTACATGGACGGCTACGGGATGATACCGTACTGCCGTCGCCACGACATCCCGCTCGTGGTGACCAGCCACGCGGGGGATCTGAAGAACTACGACCGGTTCAACGAGAAGGCACAGGCCCGACTCCGGGAGACGATCGAGTTCGCCTCGCGGGTCATCACCGTCAGCGACGAACTGGCGGACGTAGCTCGCCAGTTCACGCCCGAGGAGAAACTGGAGACCGTTCCCATCGGCGAGGACCCCCGGAAGTTCCCCACGGAGCGGCGGGACCAGATCCGTGAGGAACTGGGGATCGGCCCCGACACCAAGCTACTGCTGTTCGTCGGTGCCTACGTGAAACAGAAGGGGATCCAGGATCTCGTCGAGGCGCTCAAACGCCTCGAACGCGACGACGTCTACGTCGTCACCGTCGGCCACGAGGGAGACATGCGGTGGTGGCTGCTCGATCGCATGGGCGAGATGAGCCACCCGGCTCACTCGTTCTGGCAACTCGATCCCGTCGCGCTCAGACGCTGGCAGGTCGCCGCGGACCTGCTGGTCCACCCGAGCTGGGTCGAGGCACGCCCGACGGTCATCTACGAGGCGATGGCCGCGAAGACCCCGGTGTTGGCGAGCGACGTGGGCGGCATCCCGGAGATGATCGTCGACGGCGAGACCGGGACGCTAGTGCCCTCTCGGGAGCCGATGGCGCTGCGTGACACGCTCGACGAACTGCTCGACGACCCCGAACGCCTCCGGGCGATGGGGGCCGCCGGCCACCAGCGGCTGCTCGACCAGGAGTGGACCTGGCAGCGCCACGCCGAGCGTGTCACCGAGATCCACCGGGACGTCATGGCAGAACATGAGTGACCAGCACGCGTCCGTGGACAGCGACGCACCGCTGGTCAGCGTCGTGATTCCCGCCTACGATCGGGCAAGCGTGGTCGGGCGTGCGCTCGACAGCGCGCTGGCCCAGACGCTCGACGACATCGAGGTGCTCGTCGTCGACGACGGCTCGACAGACGACACGCTCGCAGTCCTGGCGGCGTACGACGATTCCCGTGTTCGTGTTATCTCCCACGAAGAGAACAAGGGCCGGAGTGCGGCTCGAAACACCGGCATCGAGGCGGCCAGGGGCGAGTACGTCGCCTTCCTGGACTCGGACGACCAGTGGCTACCGGGGAAGCTCCAGCGACAGCTGGACGCCCTGCGCGAGCGTGACGACAGCTGGATCGGGATCTACTGTGAGTTCCTCGCACCGGCCCCGTCCCGGCTGGGCCGAGCCGTCGGCTGGCTCTCGAAGCACGTCTTCGCGACGCCACGGGTCCGGGAGGGGCAGCGGGGTCTCGCCCGCGAGATACTGACGATGAACGTGCTGATGGGACCGGGATCGACGCTGCTCGTCCGGCGCGATGTCCTCGACCGAACCGACGGCTTCGACGAGGAACTGGTCGATCACGAGGACTGGGATCTGGTGTTACAGTTGCTGGAGCTGGGCGGGATCGCCCACCTCGACGAACCGCTCGTGGTGCTGCCGGAGTCGGGTGGCGACCCCGAGCCCGCGGTCGTGGCGAGCGTCAAAGAGCGGTTCCTCGACCGCCACGAGGCACTCGTCGACGATCTCGAAGCCGAGGGGGCCGAGATCAGAGCGATCCACAGGGTCGCGGTCGCGGGGGCGTACCTGCGGACGGGGCAGTTCCTCCCGGCCCTTGAGTACCTCGACTGGGAGACGCTCCGGGAACCGCGGAACTGGCTCCGGATTCCCTGGTGGAGCATGAACGGCCTGTCACGGCGGGTGAGCGCCCGATGACCGCGACAGTCTCGGTCGTCATCCCGTACAGCCCGACGTACACCCCCGAGTCGATGCTCGACGAGGCGCGCGAGTCGGTGGCGGCACAGTCGGTCCCCACCGAGATCGTCGTCGTCGACGACGTCGACACCGGGCCGGCGGACGCCCGCAACGCCGGCCTGGAACGGGCCGGGACCCGATACGTCGCCTTCCTGGATGCCGACGATCGCTGGCACCCCGACAAACTGGCACGACAGCTCGATCGGATGGACGCGACCGGCGCAGGACTGTGCGTCGAGGGTGAGCCCCTCTCGCTGGACGAGTTCGTCTACCGGGTGCTGCTCGGAGACATGACCTCGCTGACCTCCTCGATCCTGCTGGACACGGATCAGGTTTCGACCACTTTCGAGTCCGGACTCGACCGGGGCGAGGACCTCCTGTTCGTGCTGGAGGCGGCGACCGAGGGGGGAGTCTGTTGCTGTCCGGACCTGTTCACGCGGCGGCGCCACGACCAGAGCATGATGGCCACGGGGCTGCCGGTCGACGAGTTCGTCGCTGCGGACAAGCGGTTCGCGTATCTGGTGAGCCAGCGCGTGCCCGCAGCACAGCCCTACGTCACCCCCTACTACGTCCAGTCGTTTACACAGGCCGGCCTCCAGTGCCACCGCGAGGGTGAGTACGACCGGGCGCTGTCGTATTTCGGCCGCGCGCTCCGGATCGCCCCACACCCCTTCACCCTGCTGTATCTCGGTCGGACGCTGGTCCGTCGCGCCCTGGGCTGACACTCGCCCGACTCACGCTGATTCGACCGGCCGGCGGAGCCGCGAGAGGACGTTCTCCAGACCACCGAGTGCGATCCGGGCACGCCGGGCGGTGTGATAGCCGTCCAGGACCTGCCGGAAACCGTCGACGACGGTGACGTCGCCGTTCGTCGACAGTGTGTGGCGACCGGCGCCGTAGGGGTCGTCCGGCCCGGGTCGGATCTCCCTCACGACCGTCTCCTCGAAGGCGGTCGCAGAGAGTCGGTCGATCCGGTTGACGACCACCCGGCGGCCGTAGCCCCCGGCACAGTACTGGGCCGGCCGATAGAGCGTGCCGTCCTCGGTCCAGGGCGTGCCCGCGGGACGGACCGACCGAACGTCGGTCTTGACCGGGTTGTTGGCGTGAGGGACCCACTCGCCCAGCAGCGAGGCTGCGTGGTAGACGTAGAGGTTCGTCTGCGGGAGATCGTCCAGTCGTGTACAGAAGAGCCACCACCGGCCGTCGTATCTGACGATGGTCGGGTCGATACCGGGAAACTCCGGGACCAGCGTCTCGACGTGTTCCCAGTCGGTCGGACTATCGAGCGCGTAGAGGTTGATCTCGCCCGCTTCGGCCATCTCCGGGGTGACGTAGGTCGTCCCGTCGTGGACGAAGGCGTAGGGGTACGAGAGGTGGTGGGGCCGCTCGAAGACGATATCGGTGTAGTCGAACGAGAGCGGGTCGTCCAGGCTGAGCGCGGAGATGACCCCCCGGCCGTCGTCGAACGAGAGGTCCTCGAACAGGAGGTACGGCTCGTCGTCGATACGGACCGGGAACGGGTCGGCGACGAACCGCCGGGAGTCGGGGAGGTGGAACCACTCGAAGGAGGTCCCCTGTGGGTCGGCGGCGACCCGGTCGATCGGCGTCTCCGTGACACCGATGCTCCAGATGCTGGCGCCGGTAACCATGATACCCAGCGTGCCCCGGAGCTGTGCGAGTGCGAGTGCCGCGACGCTTGTAACGTCCGGTTCGCGGGCCATGTCAAGGTCGACTTCGGTGGCGTCTCCGGCGAGATACCCCGCCTCGCCGGTCGCGATGTCGACGGCGACCGCCGCCGGCCAGCGGGCGCTATCTTCGAGCAACTGATCGACCGTTCCGTGCCAGGAGTGGCGCAGCGTCGGGTAGACGCCACGGCGGAGTGGGATGCCGGTATCGACCCCCGTCATCCGCCAGAGCGTCGCCCGGGTGGTCGTCTCACCGGCGACGAGTTCCCACAGACAGGGGGGCCACTCGCCGCCGCATCCCCCGTTGCCGTAGCGGAACTCCCAGACACCGTAGCTCGGGACCGTGTAGACGGTATCGCCCGAAAACGGGCGACCACTGAGCCTGAGCAGGACGTCCAGGTCGGCAGTGCGAATCGCCGTCTCGGCACGGTCCCCGAGCAGGATCGCGCCGTCGTCACGCCGGCCCGCGACACCCACCGTGTCGATGCCGTCGAACTCGGCGGTCAGATCCACCTGACGGCTTGCCGCCGGCGAGGGGGCGACCCGCTGCCAGTAGTTCCACACCGACCAGTTCGCGCTGCCGACGTCGGCTGTCGGCGCCAGTCGACGGCTCGGATCGATCTGTGTCGGTTCCACCGGGCCGGTAGCGGGCGATTCGTCGACGACGAGCACGAGCGAGACGTGGTCGAGTCGACGGAGCGCGGTGATCGCACTCGCCTGCCACGCCGGCAGTTCGGTCCCCGGACAGGCGACGGCGACGCGCAGTTCGGTCGTCTCGGTGGCCGCTGCGGGTCCGTCAGGAAGTGTGTCCTGCATCACTGTCACCTCCCGTTCCCGAACAGGCCGCTGTAGCCGTCCGCGTCGTAGAGCACCTGTGTCTCGTCGGTCGCGTAGACGACGCTGTGTCTGGCGGTCCCGGCCCGATAGCGCGCGTCAGAGACCGTGAAGAACGACACTTCGTTCGAAAGTAGTCCCCGTCCGGCCGCCACCGGGACCAGCGTGTCCGTCCAGCTCTCACGGACGACGAGTGTCCCAGCCGGCGCGGTGAGGCCGGTCGGCTCGGTTCGCAGCCCACGGCGCTGGCTCACGAGCCCGTCGCTACCGGCGATCGGGGCCGACGCGAACGCGCGGTCGGTGATCTGATCCGAGGCGGCCCTGCCGGTGCCATAGCGGTCGAGAAAGCGAGCGGTCGCGACCGTGGCGGCGTACTCCCGGTCGGACATCGCCGCCTGGACGTCCCGGTCTGGGACGTCGGCCACAGCGACGTCGTCGCCGGTCAGCGTCGTCAACGCGCCCGTCGTCCCCAGCGTCGCGACCAGCAGGAGCGCGACGACACCGACTGCCCGCCCGGAGCGCGTCGGGGACTGCCGGAGCGCCCGTGCGAGACCGATTCCGAGCGGGAAGACGGCGAACAGGACGACGACGACCGTGATGCGCTCGACCTGTGGGATCTGGATCGGCAGGGGGAGAAAGAGCGGCACGCTCCCGACGCCGACGGCCAGCAGCGCCGCCTGACCGGCGTACCGCCGGCCGTCGGACAGCACCTCGTAGAGACCGGCCAGCGCGACGGCACCGAACACGCTGTAGTAGATCCCCGTCGGCCGGGCGAACCACGAGAGCGCCCGGGAGACGCTGTCGGCCGGAACCGAGATCCCGTAGAGGAACGTCGAGAACCCACCACTTCCGGCCACGTCCCGGCCGATGTTGAACGCGAGAGCGAAGATACCGTAGATGATGATACTTCCGGAGAAGACCAGATAGCTCACGACGGCCGCCGCACCGACGACCACCGGGAAACTCCACCGGAACCGGAGCCGTTCGCGGGCGTCCGCGAGGACAGCACCGATCGGCTGTTCGATTCGCCGCCCGACCGTGGCTGTCAGCACCGTCGCGACGGCCAGCCCGGCGATCGGTACGAGCGCGACCACGTACGTCAGGTGGTGGACCAGGACGAGTACCACGACGAGGCCGAGTGCGTAGCTGCCGTAGCGGTGGTACCGTCGGCTCGTCGTCGCCCGGGGGAGCGAGGCGGCCACGTAGAAGCCGACACCGAGAAGGACGACGGCAAGCGTCTGCGGGAAGAAGTAGACCGCGTGGTAGCCCACCCACTCGACCGCGGTGACGGCGACCGCGACGCCCAGGGCGACGCGGGTGTCACCGAACAGGCGGGTGGTGACGAGGTACATCGTCGGGACCAGCAGCGTCGAGACGCCGATCCCGACCAGCACGAGCGCGTCGTACGGGGCGAATCCACCCAGCAGCGACGCCGCGCCGACGAACAGATGGAAGCCCGGGAAGAAGTCGTAGCCGTGCGGGAGAACGGTGGTGTAACCGGCCGCGAGCAGTCGGTTGAGACTGTCGACGTGGGCGAACGTGTCCGTCCCGCCGAAGTAGAACCCGGTCGTGAGATACTTCGTGAGCGGCGGGACGGCGAAGAGGACGGCAGTCGCGAACAGTGTCGGTGCCGGCGCTCCGTCGTGGCGGATCTGCTCCGCCACGAGGAGGTACCCGACGGGCAGGACACACAGCAGCGGGAACAGGCGCTGGCCGGTCCAGGCGGTAGCGGCGACCGTGAGCGCCCCCAGTGCGGTGACGAGTTTGGCCGTCCGGCCGGCCGAGAGCACCGCCACCCCGTCGGCGGCGTCGCTGTCCCGGGTCAGGACGTAGAGACCGAGTGCGACGAGCGTGCCGACGACGGCGTAGGCGGCCCTGACGGCGGGCGCGGGGGCCAACAGCCCAAGCGTTGCCGCACCGCCCAGGCCGGCAGCCGCGAGGACGACGACGGCGATTCCGAGGAGTGTGACCCGATCGCGCCCGCTCATCCGTCACCCACGACGCTCCGCCCGGTCCTGCGCCGGGGAGCCAGCCGGCTACTCTCCCAGTGATACCTCACCATACCCCCACGCAAGCGCCCGGGTGGGAAAACAGTACTGGCGTGGGGCGCCACGTTTTTGCTGGTCGCCGCCCCAGCGGACCTATGCCGACTCGTCGCCAGCGTCGTCTCGTCCGCCTGACCGTCGGGTGGGGACTGCTCGTGATCGTCCTGCTCTCGCTGATCGGGCGACTGAACGGCGCCCACTGGTTCGCCCTGACCCTGCTTGGGTTCCTGGTCGCGATCCAGCGGACCGCGACGCTGCGCGCGACACCGCCCTGGCGGCGCGGGATCCGGTGGCTGTTGCTCGCCGGCTTTACCGTCTTCCTCGTCCTGGTGGCCGTCGACATCTGGGTGACAGGGACGCAACTGCTCGAACCCTGAGTTACTGTCCCTCCGCCGCTGCCCACCGCAGCGACACCTCGAACGCGTAAGCGCGGTTGCCCTCGTCTGGCCGCACTGCCGTCACCTCGACCGGCCGGTCGAGTGCCTCGGCCAGTCCGGTCGCCAGGAACGACGACACCGGATGGTCCACGCGCCGTGGCTGCCCGATCGGGCAGGCACGCACTGCAATCGTCGCGTGTCGCTCCTCGACCGTCGGCGTGGCACCACCCGCGAGTTCGTAGACCGCCGTGAGCGCGTCACAGAGCGCGTCGAGTCGTTCGGCCGGCGAGTCAGCGACTGCATCGACCCCCTGGCCGTCGAAGCGGGCGACCAGTCCCGCAGCGGAGGGGGTGACGACCACGCCATCCGCGTCGGCGTCGTCGACGGTTCGGGCCGCGGCAGCGAGCACGTCCTCGTCGGACACGGGGACGACCAGCTGTGGCCCCCGGTCGCCGGTCGAGGGGACGTAGACGCGCTCGTCCGGGAGGTCCCGCGCCGCGACGAGCGTCTCGACCGTATCCGAGGCGGCGGTGGCAGTGCTCTCGGTGACCGAGAGCGGCAGGTCCCGGCCCTGGACGAGGACGTGGTTCAGGACGCCACCGACGGTCAGGGTCGCCGCGAGCGCCGTCAACACCCGCAGCGTCGGTTCCGTCGGGGGGACCGGAATCCCGATTCCCCCGAGTTCGAATCGAACTGCCAGTCCGGCCAGTCCCAGGACGACCAGCAGCACTGTCACGAGGGACGGTCGCCGGAGTAGCGGCGACCGACCGCCCAGCGCGGTCCTACGCATCCCGACACACCGCCAGTGAGAGACACCGTTCGACCCAGTCCATTCGTGCGGTGGGACGCCACGAACCGACTTAGTCCTGCTGTTGGGTCACCGATAGGGTTTTCATCGCCGCCGGCTGAAGCAATCCCCATGCAGCGGGGGAGAAATCACGCCGACCTGGTCGCTCTCGTCGCCTGGCTCGCGCTCGTCGATCTCGCCGTACTGGTGCCCGCGCTGGCAGCGACGCCGCTCCGACCGGCCCTGGCCCTGCCGTTTCTCTTCGTCGGTCCCGGCTACGCCGTGGTCGCGGCGCTGTTCCCCGAACGGCTGCCGGTGACCGACGTCGCGCGGCGGTTTCCGCTCCTGGGCCGGCTGGTGCTGTCGGTCGGTGCCAGCGTCGGCGCCGTCCTGGCGGTCGGTCTGGTACTCGATTTCACCGTCTTCGGATTCGCGACCGTCCCCGTCCTGGCAGGCGTCACCGTCCTCACGCTCGCCGCGACTGCGGTGGCAGTCCGACGGCGCCGGACCGTCTCCCAGCCTGCCGGCGTCACGTTCGGCGCGGCCCGCGACCGCCTGCGACGAGCGCTCGGTGACAGCCCCCTCGACGTCGCGCTGAGCGGAGTCGTCGTCGTCGCAGTGGTACTCGCGGCGGGGGCCGTCTACGGGATGCCAGCAGCCGACACCACGCCCACCGAGGCGTTCCTGTTGACCCCGGGACCCGACGGCCCAGTCGCCGACGACTACCCCCAGACGCTCCAGCGCGGCCAGCCGACGACGCTGATCCTCGGGGCCGAAAGCGGGACCGACAGCGCGACGCCGGTGACGGCCGTCGTCAGCCTCCAGCGGCTGGACGGCGACGATGGCTCGGTGACGGTCACAGAGGAGACGGTGTTGCGGACGCTCACCTTCGAAGACCCTGCCGGCGGGACCGCCCGCATCCAGCACACGGTGACGCCGACGGTGACCGGCGATCTGCGGCTGACCTACGCGGTGTACTTCGGTGACGGTTCGGCCACCGGACCGCCGGACCAGCAGGTCCACCTCCAGGTGACCGTCACCGAGTGATGGTGATCACTGTGTGATGGCCCGAACCGTACTCTTAAGTGAGCTATCGCCGACCTCGTTGTATGTATCGAGTCGTCGGTGTCGAGGTGACGGCGGGCCGGATGCCAGGGACCTGAGCCGGCTATGGAGGAGAAACGTCCCGGTCCCGAGCCCGTCCGCCCCGCTACCCGGACGGTTCCCCGTCGGTTGAACTTCGCCAGGGCCGGCGGGCTCCTCCTGGGGCTGGAACTGTTCGGGACCGTCGTCGGCTTCCTCAGTACCGTCTACTTCGCGACCGCGCTGGGTGCCCCGCGACTGGGCGTGTTCTTCCTCTTCGAGGCCGTCCTGAGTACGCTGGCGACGTTCGGCGACTTCGGCCTCCGGGGTGCTGTCGAGAAGCGCATCAGCGAGGGAGGCGCACCCGGCGAGATTCTCGGGGCCGCACTCGCGTTGAAGCTCGCACTCATCGGTCTCCTCGGTGTCCTCATCCTGCTGTTCCGTGACCTCATCAACGGCTACGTCGGTGCCGACGTCGCACTCCTGTTAGTCGCGACGACGCTGCTGTACGAACTGTCGACGCTGACCGTCCACGTCCTGCGGGCAGAACTGCGGGCCGACGAGACCGCCCTGCTGTACTTCCTGCGACTGGTCACCTACGTCGCCGTCGCGGTCGTGCTCTTGCAGCTCGATTTCGGCGTGTGGGCGCTGATATACGGCGTCGTCGCTGGCTACGTGGTCCTGCTGGTCGCGGGCGCGGCGCGGATGTCGACCCGGCCCGCGCTGCCGTCCCGGGAACACATCCGGTCGCTCGTCGACTACGCGAAGTTCAACGGTATCTGGGGCCTCGGTGGCCACGTCTACAACACGATGGACCTGCTGGTCATCGGCTTCTTCCTCTCGTCGGCCCACGTCGCGGGGTACGAACTCGCCTGGCGCGTGACGCTGATGACCGCGGTCGTCGGCGGCGTCGTCGCCAACACCGTCTTCGCCCAGATGAGCGCCTGGAGCGCCAGCGGCGAGTTCGAGGAGATACGGACGACACTCCGCGACGGGATGACCGCCGCGCTGTTCCTGGTGATCCCGGCGTTCGCCGGCGTCGCACTGCTCTCGGGGGAACTCCTGGGACTGGTCTTCGGGCCGGAATACGTCCTTGCTGCCGGGGCGTTCGTCGTCCTGATGGGCGAGAAGATCGTCGCGGCGGTCAACGTCGTGCTCGACGCGGCAGTCCGGGCGGTCGACCGCCCCGACATCGGTGCGGGAGCCACCATCGCCTCGCTGACACTGAACGTCGTCCTCAACCTCCTGCTGGTTCCGCGGTACGGGCTGGTCGGCGGCGCCGTCGCCACCGGCCTCGCGATGGTCGTCAACACCGTCGTCCTCGGCGGGTTCCTCCGACGGATCGTCCCGGTGGAGTTCGCACTGGGCGATATCGGCTGGAGTGTCGGCGCCGCGGGCGCGATGGCCGGCGTCCTGGTCGCCCTCGACACGGTAGTCCCCGTGACGACGCTCCCACGTCTGCTGGGCCACGTGTTCCTGGGCGGGGTCGTCTATCTCGGTGTCGTCCTGCTCTCGCCGTCATTCCGCGGGAAGCTCCGTGCGAACGTCGCACGTTTCGGCAAGTGAGTACCGAGAGATGCCGGGACGGAGCCCACGGGAAGGTAGCAGTATTATACGCCCGTAGCGACACTATCTGGTGATGAAGCCGCAACTGTCCCGGAGACAGGAATCGACGAGCCCTCCGAACGGGGATCTACGTGGTAGGGAACACGGATGACCCAGAACCACGGCTACAACACGCCGGAACGGGGGACCAGGGACTGGGACCGGCTCCTCAACGAGAACTTCGAGCAACTGGACAGGGACGTCGAGATCCGCGACCGGGAGTCCCGGCGAAACGAGTACGCACCCGACGAGGGCACGAAGTTCCTCGCGACGGACACGGGTCGGATCTATCTCGGCACCGGATCGAACTGGGAGCGGCTGGGCGGCGATGCAACCCCCCACCCGGAGGCCCCCATCCTCGACGGCTCGGTCGGCGTCTTCACCCGCGACGCTGGCGGGCCGGCGTACATCGACCCCGAGGAGACGTCGACACCTGTCGGTGACGCGATCGAGGTACTCGACGACGGCGGCGGTGGAGAGATCCGCCTGCCGCCACGGATCGTCGGCGACGACGGCCCGATCCGCCCGGTCTCGAACACGTCTATCGTCGGGTACGGCGCGTCGTACTCCGGTATCGCGATCAGGGACCGGAACACCGACGGGATTCGATTCGACCGCCGTGACGGCGTCAGCCAGGTCTCCCTGGACCGGTTCACCCTGAACGGCCCGGGTCTCAGCAGGCCATCGGGCGTCGCCATTCACCACAGGCGTGGGAACGTCCAGGACCTCCAGATCGGCCATCTGGTCTGCTGGGGATGGAACAACACGGTCTATCGCGTCGAGAAGGACGTGGGGCCCTTCCAGTGTCGGCATGGCCAGTTGACACTCTACGACTGTGACGCGGGCGACCACGACGGGCTCTTCGAGTTCCGATCCGACTTCGGCCCTGCCAACTGGTTCGGAACGATCGCGGCCTACCCGCGCAGCGGGACCAGCGGCCGGGGTTCGACGGTCTTCCACACCCGGGGCGGGACACAGACCGTCGAGTACATCACCGTCGGCGGGAGCGCCGGCACGGTCGTCGACCAGCGTCAGGGGAGCCACCTCGCCGTCGAGCACGTCCACTGGGAGCCGACCGACCAGCCGTCACGCCCCGACACCATCGTCCGCCTGTCGGGCTGGAACCCCGGCCAGGTCGGCAGCGTCAAACACGTCACCGGGACCGCCGACTACGCCTACGAGATCGACGCTGACGGCGGCCCCCCTCGACAGAAGTCGATCGGCACCTACACGACCGCGACCAGCCAGCCACGGCTCCGGGAGAACGTCGTCAACCTGGCTGCACCGTGTGACCGGGCCAACCCCTCGTTCTACGTCGGTACGGCCGACGATGTCGACGTCACCCACGGCAGTCAGCAGGCCGGCGGACTGCGTGCGCTGGGCGGTGCCGGCGTCGGCCTCTAGGGAGGTCCTACCGGCAGAGACATCCTTATTTCCGCTGGGACCAAGATAACAGTATGCAACGACGGACGATGTTGAAGCTGGTCGGCGCTACCGCCGTCGGTCTGGCGGGCTGTTCGGGGTCGACGGGGACGCCGACCGAGGCGCCCATGACAGCGACGGCAGGACCGAGCGAGACCCGTGTCGACATGACGGACGATCTGAAGTTCGTCCCCGAGACGGTCGAAATCGCGGTCGGCGACACCGTCGTCTGGGAGACAGTCGGCTCTGTCGCACACAGCGTCACGGCCTACGAGGCCGACCTCCCGGAGGGCGCCGCGTTCTTCGCCTCCGGCGACTTCGATACCGAGTCGGCCGCGCGACAGGCCTACCCTGAGGGGAGTGTCGGCGCCGGCGAGACGTACTCGCATACCTTCGAGACGAGCGGCGAGTACCCGTACTTCTGTATCCCACACGAGTCCGGCATGGTCGGGACGGTCGTCGTCGAGTAACGGTCGCTTATCCGCCGCCGTGCGACCGTGGTCGTCGCCACCACGGTGCCCGGGCGAAGTGGACTAGCAGGACAACGAGTCCAAGCGTCGCGACCGCCGACTGTGCCAGCAGCGACGTGGTCAGCTCGACCTGGAGTGCGAAATCGAGGAAGCCGCTGAACTCGTCGTAGGGGTAGGGCGGCAACACGGGCCACAGCAGGAAGGTGAGTTCCTCGGTGCGCCAGTACAGCAGCGCCAGGTAGGTATCACCCAGAAGGTGACTCGCGTACCCCAGCGCGAACGGCAGGGAGAGCTCCCCGCGTCCGTAGTGGCGAGCGACGACGACGACCAACACGACGAGGGGAATCGCGAACAGCAGCGAATGTGCCAGCGACCGTCCCGACGGGATGACGCCAAACCACCAGAACAGTGGTTTGTCGATCACGTCGGCGAACTGGGTCCCGACCGCGAGCGAGAGCAGTTCGGCCCTGGAGACACTCCGTCGCATGACGACCGCGACGGCGACGAAGAGGACGTAGCCGAATGCGAGATGCGTCCAGGGAAGCATGGGGTATCAGTAGGGGAGACAGCGGCTTGAACTCGCCGGACACTACGTTCGAAACTGCCTGAACGTGGGGTGCGTGTTCAGGACGTGCATCAGGATGGCGGCGAAACAGAGCAACAGCCCGCCGAGTGCGAACAGCACGCTCGTGGCCGCCTGGACCGGGGCGAGGATCCCGTCCTGAAGGTACTGCGTGGTCAGGAAGACGGTGACGAGGACGCCCATGATCATGCTCACGAGGCCCGGCAGACCGACGATCAACAGCGGGCGACCGTACTCGATGGTCCAGACGATGTTCCGGACCAGGTCCAGGCCATGCGAGAGCGCGCCCTGCGTGCTGCTCTCCTCGACGTCGTAGTAGATCGTCGTTCCGACCTCGGTGATGCTGAGGCGCTTCCGGTGGGCGTGATAGAGGATGTCCGTGCTCGCGCCCATGTTCTCGCCGATCGCGTCGTCGTCGGCGAGCGAGCGGATCGCCCGACGGTTGTAGGCCCGGTAGCCGCTCTGGGTATCGCGGATCCACCCGCTCGGGCGGAGTTTGCCCAGACTCACGTTCGTCAGATGGTTGATGACCGCCAGGCCGAGCGAGCGGACGAACGGGACCCTGGTCCGGGAGCCCGAAGCGTACCGACTCCCGATGACGATGTCGGCGTCCTCCCGGTCCTGTGCCGCGACGAGCATCGGGATGTCGGCGGGGTCGTGTTGCCCGTCGGCGTCGATGACGACGAGATGCGCGGCGTTGCGGGCATCGGCCTCCCTGAACGCCGTCTTGAGCGCGCCGCCATACCCCCGGTTGACATCGTGGACGACGACGGTCGCGCCGGCCTCGCGAGCGATGGCGGCCGTGTCATCGCGGCTGCCGTCGTCGACGACGACGACCTCGTCTGCGAATCCGGCGGCCTGTTCGACGACGGTCCCGATGCTGTGTTCGGCGTTGTAGGCCGGGATGGCGACGACGACAGACGGACCCTCGGTCGGGCGGGTCCAGTCTTCGGGAATCGCGACGACCTCGAAATCACTCCGTTCGAGCGCCGAGAGGGTTCGTTCGTAGTCGATCCGCGGACACTCGCGAGTCTGGAGGACGATCCCCGGAAGCCCCCGTTCGCGTGCCGCCGCCGAGAGCGTTCGGTGGCGGTCCGCCATCGTCGCGTTTCTCGACTCGGGGTCGACGACCGTCACGCCCAGCGAGGCGACAGCGTCGAGCGCCTCGGAGTCGGTCGAGTCCTCGGTGTAGGTCAGCACGACGGGATGGCCGCGCTGTTTCGCTCGCAGGACTGTCCGGTAGACCGCATCCTCGTTGGCCCCGGTGAGGACGATGCCGATGGCCGGCCTGGCGTGTGTACCGGTGACGGCCTCGTCCAGTCGAACGAGGGGTGTCCCCCGTTCGATGCCGTCGGGGGGCGAGGTCGATTCGGCGACGGTGAGGGGGACCGTCGACCCGTCGGCCCGTTCCCACAGCACGACCGTCTGGCGGAACTGCGCTGCCGCCGTCGTCAGCGACGTGACCCGGTCCAGGGTCGCCTCGGGGAGCGTCTCGGGTCCGCCGGCGAGCAGGTACGCGACGGTTACCGACTCGCCCGGATCGAGCGCACGCTCGACGACGAGGCGACCGTCGCTGTAGGTCGTCCTGTCGATCCGGTCGGGAACCCGGGCCGGGTCCACGAGAAACTGCCGTGCCGGGACCCGGTCGGCCAGTCGAACCAGCGCGGTTCCGTCACGCGACGAACGGAGTGTCAGCGTCACCATCCGAGCGCCACCAGCGGCGTCGCTCACCGTCTTGGTCGTCGAGATACCGTCTTGCTGGTGTACTTGTGTCTCTCCCATCTGCTTACCTACCGGTCGACCCTGTGTTACGTCTAGACGGAGGGCTGCAAACGGCAAGTAAGTATCTGTTTCCGCAACTATCGGCTCGGTAATGCTATCGTACTGACGGCGGCGTCAGCAGCCGGCCCGTGTCAGCGGTCGGCTCCGGCGGTAATGCGCTGGGAGCCGAAAGCATTTGTCGCCGACGTGTGACGTGCCAGTATGGCCGACGACGAGATCGACGACGTGGACAGGGCGATCCTCCACGCGCTCCAGGAGGACGCGCGGAACATGTCGTCGGGCGACATCGCCGAACGGACCGGGACCTCCGGGAGCACGGTTCGCAAGCGGATCCAGCGCCTCGAATCCGACGGCGTCATCAAAGGATACAGTGCCGAGGTCGACTATCAGAAATCGGGGTATCCGCTCCGGATGTTGCTCTTCTGTACCGCCTCTATCCCGGAGCGTGGCGACCTCATCCCGGAGATTCTCGCCATCGACGGTGTCGTCTCCGTCCAGGAACTGGTCACCGGCGAACAGAACCTGCTGGTCACCGCCGTCGGGGAGTCCGACAGCGACATCACGCCGGTCGCACAGGAGCTGCTGGACATGGGGCTGACGGTGGCCGACGAAGTGCTCGTCCGGAGCCACGAGTCGAAACCGTTCGGCGAGTTCGTCTCGGAGTCGAAGTCCGACCCCGACTAGAGGTGCGAACACCCCTGAGACATCCGCGTCAGCGATCGCTCCGTTCGTTTCTGGGTCGTATTCGAACAGCCCGGTAGCTGATCGAGCGTCCATCCGCGCCCTGCTCGCACACCTGTCGAGTACTACCATCGAGCAGTATCGCCGGCGCTGCCGGCGGCAAGGGCGGCAGCGGCAGGTATTGCACAACGAGTAGTCTCGAAACCATAATGTTCTATAATACTGTTTTTTGGAACAGATTGGTAACTTAGTAAGCTTTAATGCACAGTTTGTTCGTATAGCGAGTGAAGTCGATCAGCAACCATCGTGGGCTTCGGCCCACGCGGGAACCTGTCGACAGACACCAACGATGACAGAACAGGACCACACGACGACCGTAGGACAGCTCCCGGAGACGACGGAATCGACGCCGTTCACCCCCAGGGTGCTCACGCGAGCCGTCTGGCTCCTGTGGGTGGCGAGTCTGGGCGCGCTGGCCGCCCGGCTCCTGGGCCAGGGACCGTGGACGCTGGACGGCCTCGTCGCCGTGGACGGCCTGACAGTGTTGCTGTGGGTCGTCGTGACCTTCTTCAGTGGGATCGTCCACAGCTACTCGACCCGCTACATGGCGGGCGACAGGCATCTCGGCCGGTTCTTCACGCGTGTGTTCGGCTTCACGCTGGCCGTGATGGCCCTGGTGGCCGCCGACCACGTCGCCCTGTTCGGCGCCGCCTGGCTGGCGATGGGGCTGGCGATGGCGAGCCTCATCGGCCACGAGCAGGGGTGGCAACAGGCCCAGGCCGCGGCCTCGCTGGCCCGCAAGTACTTCCTGGCAAGCAGCGCACTCCTGGCGGTCGCGCTGGCCGCGTTGTGGTCGGCCACGGGCGCTACCACGGTCTCGGGCATCCTGGCGGCCACGGATACCATCCCACAGACGACCTGGCTCGTGGCGGTCACCGCGCTGGTCGGCGCGGCGCTGATCCAGTCCGCACTGCTCCCGTTCCACGCCTGGCTCCTCTCGTCGATGACGGCGCCGACACCCGCGTCTGCGCTGATGCACGCCGGGTTCGTCAACGCCGGCGGCGTCCTGCTACTCCGCTTCGCTCCCGTCGTCACGCTGGACCCGGCGGTCATGCTGGCTATCGTCCTAGTCGGCGCGACGAGCGCGCTCGGTGGAAAGCTCCTGAAGACCGTCCAGACCGACGTCAAGTCCAAACTGGGCTGTTCGACCGTCGGCCAGATGGGGTTCATGCTCCTCCAGGCCGGCCTCGGGTTCTTCGGTGCCGCCATCACCCACCTCGTCCTACACGGGTTCTACAAGGCCTACCAGTTCCTCTCCTCGGGGAGCCAGGTCGAACGGACCGAACCGAAGACGACGAAACAACCGACGAGCCACAGCGCGCTCGACGTCGCCGTGACCGCCGTGACCGCCCTCGCGGGCGGCGCGCTGTTCGCGGTCCTCACCGGCAAGGGGACGAGCCTCGACACCGGCCTCCTGCTGGCCGGTCTCGTCACGCTGACGACGCTCCACGCGACCTACAGCGCCGTCCGCTCGCGGGCGGTGCCCGCGACGGTCCGCTACGTGGTGGCCCCGCTGACCTTCCTGGTCGCGATCACCGTCTACGCGGCGGCCTACACCGCCGTCTCCCACGTGCTCGCGCCACTCCCGGCGTCGTCCGTGCCGGCCGAACTGACGGTCGTCCACGGCGTCGTGGCCCTCGCGTTCGGGATCGCCTACGTCGCCATCGAGACCGGCGTCTACAAGCAGAGCGAGCGCCTCTACGTCGCGCTCCTGAACGCCGCACAGCCCGCGTCTGGAACCCTGCTGACTGCAACGGAGGACTACAATGAGTACTGACCCTGCGATCCGTGAGAGTATCGACCGCGCAGCGACTCCCGTCGGCCGGGCCTGGCCGCTCCACTCGTTCGTGACTGCCAACCCCCTCGAAGGCTTCGAAGACGAGCCGTTCCCGGCAGCGGTCAAAGCGGCAGCCGACCGCTTCGGCGGCAACGGCTACCCGAGCGCCGACGTGTTCGAGGCGGCCTGGGAGAACGGTCGGATCGACACCGAGAGACTGACGAACGAACTCGCCGAGCGGGGCTACGAGTCGGATCCCGAGACGACGCTCCGGTACCTGGAGCAGTCGGCCGCGTCGGCACCCGAAGAAGATCCGGAGACGCCGACGGAGCACGTCGACGCCGTGCTGGCGAAGTGGCTCGCGGCCTTCCTCGACGAGGGGGCCGCGACCTGGTCGATGCCGAACCGCGAGGACGGCTTCTACACGGCCTTCCGCTCGGTCGCGAAACACGACGGCCAGCTCCCCGACACCGACGTCGTCGCCGACCTGCCGTCGGACCCGCTGGACGCGATCCACCAGCTCCTCGCGGACATCCGTCCCGGCGAGTGGGAGGACATCTTCGAGCACCACCTGACCGCGCTGCCGGGCTGGACCGGCTACATCAAGCAGCGCGCCGACGACGGCGGCGAGTGGCAGTCGACCCACCCCGTCACGCTGGAAGGGTACCTTGCCGCACGCTTGGCACTGGTCGAGGCCTTCGACGCGCCGCTCGCGCCCGAATCGGACGACGAGTCCGACGAGACCGAGGACTCCGTGGCAGTCGCCGAGGCCTGGCTGAGCGCCTGGGAGGCGACCTACCGCTCGGAACTGGTCGAGACGGTCGCGGACGCGGGTGCGACCTACGAACGTGACGACGGCCGTCCGGACGCCCAGTTCGTCTTCTGCATCGACACGCGTTCGGAGGTCATCCGCCGCCACATCGAGACTGCGGGCGACTACGAGACCCACGGCTACGCGGGCTTTTTCGGCATCCCGATGCGCTACCAGGGGTACGACTCGGACGTGGCCACCGACGCGTGCCCGCCGATCCTCGACCCCCAGCACCGCATCACCGACCGCCCGGCGAACGACGACGAGAAACAGGCGGCACACGACCGCTGGCAGGGGACGCTCGGCGCCGGGAAGAGTGTCCTCAAGTCGCTGAAGTCCAACGCCGCCACGGCGTTCAGCTTCGTCGAGAGTTCGGGTGCCGGCTACGGCGCCGCACTGGCCGCGCGGACGCTCCTCCCCGGTCGTGTCTTCGACGCGCTCGACGCCGCCGACACGGCCCCCAACGACCACGAGTTCTGTGAGCCCCAGGTCGACTACAACCCCGACGCGATCAGTGCGCTCCGCGAGGGGCTCACCCACGAGGAGAAGGTCGAGTACGCCGCCACCGCGTTCGACCTGATGGGCTGGGAGCAGTTCGCCCGCGTCGTCGTCTTCGCCGGTCACGCGAGCCAGACCGCCAACAACCCCTACGACGCGAGTCTGGACTGTGGGGCCTGTGCCGGCAACCCCGGCGGCCCGAGCGCACGCGTCCTCGCGGCGATCTGTAACGACGACGAGGTCAAGGCGGCGCTCCGCGAGCGCGGACACGACATCCCCGAGGACACCGTCTTCGTCGCCGGCGAGCACAACACGACCACCGACGAGGTGACCCTGTACGACGAGCACGTGCCCACGAGCCACGCCGACGACCTCGCACAGCTCCAGGCCGACCTGGAGACCGCCCGTGCCGGTGCCACCGCCGAACGCACCGACGAGGGCGTCCGCGAGACCGAGCGCCGCGCGGCCGACTGGGCCGAGACCCGCCCCGAGTGGGGGCTGGCCGGCAACGCCGCGTTCGTGATCGGGCCGCGCGCACTCACGGAGGACGTCGACCTCGACGGCCGCTCGTTCCTCCACTCCTACGACTGGAGGACCGACCCGGACGGCGAGGCCCTGGCAGCCATCGTGGCCGGCCCGATGGTCGTCACCCAGTGGATCAACACCCAGTACTACTTCTCGACGGTCGACAACGCCGTCTACGGCAGTGGGTCGAAGATCACGCAGAACCCGGTCGGCAACGTCGGCGTCTACCAGGGCAACGGCGGCGACCTGATGACCGGCCTCCCCCTGCAGTCGGTGCTGGCGGCCGACGACGAACCGTACCACCAGCCCCTGCGCCTCTCGACGGTGATCCACGCGCCCGTCGAGCGCGTGACCGACGTCCTCGCCGAGAACGAGGAGGTCGCAGAACTGCTGGACAACGGCTGGCTCGCGCTCACCGTCGTCGACCCCGAACAGGATCATCGCGCGTTCCACTACGACGGCGACCTCGAATGGGACCCCGTCCACGAGGTCGAGCCCGCAGCTGTCACGCCAGAGACGGCGCCCCAGACCGCCGACGACTAGGCCGCCACCCCGTTTCTGTCCCACAGCGTCCTCGTTCCGTCCGGCGCTGTGGCCGCTCGATCGCGCCGAACACCCGATTCGATATCGCGGATACCGGTTTATCGATGTGAGCGGATCGGACTCCCGAGAACTGTACCACGATACCCGAGACGGCCTCACTCACCCGGTACCGCCGCTCGAACGTGCTCGGCGACGACGTCGGGATTCTCACGCGGTGCCCAGTGGGCACAGTCCTCGAAGACCCGGAGCGACGCGTCGGGGATCCGGTCGGCCGCCCGCTGTGCCCACTCGACGGGGAACAGTTCGTCGTGTGCCCCGTGGGCGAGTCTGACCGGAACCCTCACCCTCTCGAAGCGGTCGAGGAAGGTCGTCCGGTAGCCCGAACTGGTGACCTCCGCCTCACGGAAGCGGCGGAAGGCCACACCGGCCGTCGGCCGCTGGACCTCCTCGTAGACGGCATCCACGGCCTCGGCCGACAGCGCGTCGAGATCGTGGACGATACCGTCCAGACTGACCCTGGTGAACCGCCTGCTGCGCCGGAACAGTGCGACTGCGACCCGGTTGAACAGTTGGACCTGGGCGAGCAGAGAGGAGAGCCGACCGTTCGGCAGGTCAGCACCGAGGCCGTAGGCGTCGATGGGAACGAGCATCGAGACGAGGCCCGGTCGGTCGAGGGCGACCTGGATGGCGATGCCCCCTCCCATAGAGTGCCCGACGAGCGATACGTTCTCCAGCCCCAGTTCGTCCAGGAACCCGGCGACGACTGTGGCATGGCGATCGATCGAGTAGGGTCCGCCGGCGAGGTCGCTCTCGCCGTACCCCAAGAGGTCGGGGGCGACGACGTGGAACTCGGGCGCGAGGCGCTCGACGACCGGCGGCCAGGTGACTCCCGCCGCGTCGATGATGCCCCCGTGGAGCAGGACGACAGCACGGTCGGCGTCGTCCCCCGCTTCGAGATAGTGGATCGTACTTCCGTCGACAGTGACGGTCCCGTCGGAGACCATGCCGACCGGTCGCGGGCCAGCCACAGAAGCGTTTGGGCGTGGAAGACCCATTCGCAGGCATCTGAACACGGATTGCAGCGAAATCAGCGAACAGAGGGCCGTTCGACCCGATCGGCGCAGGCCGAGTGAAACTACCACGAGTGTCTCGATAAATCATATGCCGCGATATCAAATCTGTCGAGACGCCGCCAGCGGTGTCCCCAGCAGACATCAGATCGCCCTCGGCCGCCCAATACAATCACACTTGTCCTACACAAACTGAGTTGGACAAAGTTTATCCCAGTCGCGTCAAGTACATCATGCGCGACGAGTCGCTGCACGTCGGCTTCGGCGTCGACCTGATCGACGCCATCCGGCGAGAGCACTCCGGCGGCTGGGCCAGCTCGATCTGGGCCCGAGCTACGGGACGGCCAACCCCTTCCCGTGGATGAGCGAGGCTGTCGACCTCAACAGGGAGAAGAACTTCTTCGAGACACAGGTCACGGAGTACCAGAGCGGCGGCTCGCTGGACTGGTGATCAGCCCGGGCGGTCCGTGAGTCGCTCGACGGCATCGGTGACGGTGTCGGCCCGCTGGATGAGCAGCGGGCCGAGCGTGCTCATCACGAGGACGTACCCGACGGTGAACGCCGGCAACACGGTGGCGAGTCGGCCGCCGAGTCCGACCCCGAGTGCGGCAAGCACCAGCGAGAACTCCCCGCGGGGGACGAGTCCGATGCCGAGTCGGAGCGAGCGCCGCCGGTCGAGGCCGTAGATGCCCCCCGAGAGGACGCCGGTGAGGAGCTTGCTCGCCGTCGTCACGGCGACAGCGACCCCGACCAGGGCTGCGACGCCCGACAGCACCGTGACGTCGGTCGTCAGGCCGATGCTGAAGAAGAAGACGGCGGCAAAGAGGTCCCGCGCCGGCGCGACGACGTACTCGACGCGGTCGACGTGGCGGGTCTGGCCGATCCCGGTCCCCAGGAAGAACGCGGCGACGGGTTCGCTGACGCCGACGACGAGGGCCGCCCCGGCGACCAGGGTCGTCGCGCCGACGATCCGCAGGAGGAACAGTTCGTTCGAGGTCGTCCCGAACAGTCGGTCGAGCCAGGTCACACCGTACCAGGCGACGACGGTGAGCACTCCGAGGAAGACGGCCGCTGTCAGCACGGAGAGCGCGGCCGTCTGGACGCCCCCGCCGACGACGACCGCCCCCAGGATGGCAAGGTAGACCGCGATGAGGACGTCCTCGAAGACGAGCGTCCCGAGGATCGGGCCGCTCTCGGGGTCGGCGATCCAGCCCGCGTCGACGATGGACTTCGTGACGACCGCACTGGAGGTGGTGTAGACGACGCCGGCCAGGAACAGCGTCTCGACGAGCGTCCAGCCCAGGAGCGCCCCGAGCGCGACGCCGGCGCCGAAGTTGACGACGAAGTCGATCGTCCCGATAGCTGTGATGCGCCGGCGGTCCGCGAGCAACTGGGTGACGCTGAACTCCAGTCCCAGGAAGAACAGCAGGAAGATGACCCCCAGTTGCGAGAGGACCTGGACGAGTTCGCGATTCTCGACGATGGTTACCGGAATGCCAAGGAGGGACTGGGGGGTACTGGGACCGATGACGATCCCGACGACGATGTACGCGGGGACGACCGAGACCCCGTACCTGATCGCCAGCGTGCCCGCGGCTGCGAGTGCCGTCAGCGCGATGCCGACCTCCAGTAGCGGAGGGACCATCTCAGTCGTCGCGTCGGCCGTTTGCGTCCGGTTCGTTCCTGCAGTCGGTCATACGACCAGGAGGAACCACGAACCGATAAAGCTCGGCCCCGGCTCAGCTGTCGGCGAGGACCTGGTGTGTCCCGAGCCAGTAGAGGCCCGCAAGCGAAACCCCCCAGAGCAGGTGGCCGAGCAACGCGGAAGCGGTGAGGTTCGGCAACGACGCCGCGATACCCAGCGCCGAGAGCCACAGCGGCATCACGATGCCGGCCGCCACGAGCCACAGGGCCAGCGACCACGCGACCGCGACGCCGAGATACCGCACAGGGTCGCCGTAAACAGACGGTACACCAGCGACCAGCGCACCGTAGACGAGCCCGAAGACGATACTGTGGAACTCGTGGGTGATCCAGCCGACCCAGAGGTTCGTGACGCCGTAGAGTGCGCCGATGACCGGGACGCTCCCGGCCAGTAGCTGCAGTGGAACCGCCATCACTGCACCGGCAAGCAGCGACGCCCCTACCGCGACGAGGATGCGTCTGGGGGCGATGCCATAGACCGTCTCGGCCGCCACGTCGGGACGCTCGCCAGCGTCGGTCACACGCGGGAGTGTTATCTCGACGACGGTCCCGTCGTCGGTGACTGTCGCGTCCGTGGTGCCGCCGTAACTGTCGACGAGCAGGCGGGCCAGATCCAGGCCGAACCCGGTCGACCGGTCGTCGTACTGGCCGATCGCGCCGCGTTCGAGCAGGTCGCGCTGGCGGCCGGGTAACCCCGGGCCGTTGTCGGCGACGGCGAGGCGGACCGTCTCCTCGGTCGCCGAGAGCGACACCGAGACGCTGGGCGTCGCGGCGTCGCTGTAGACGACGGCGTTCTCGACGAGGTGTTCGACGACGTCTCCGAGCAGTTGGTTGGCGGGCACGGACAGGTCGCTGGCTCCGTCGAGCGAGACGGTGTACTCCGCGTCCGGATAGTCCACGCTGACACGCTGAACTGCGCGCTCGACGACAGGCGCGACCACGACCGGTTCGAGCGGTGTCCCGGACCGGCCGTTCCGGGTGATGTGTTTCATGTTCTCGACGGTCTCCTGGACGGTGTCCGAACGGTCGCTGATGACACCGAGGGTCTGGTCTTCCGGAACGTCCGACCGTTCGAGTGCGACCTCCGAACGCCCCCTGATGACCGTCAGCGCATTCAGGACGCGGTCACGGAGGATTCGATTCACCATGTCCAGACGCGCCGTCTGTTGCTCGAGTTCGCGTTGCTGCCGGTTCGCTCGACCTGCGTAGACGCCGATGAACGCGCCGCCGACGCTGCCGCCGATGAGGAAGTTCGAGAGGTAGGTCTGTGACTCGGTCGACGCCATCGCCCCCATCCCGCTGTTTCCCACGAGGGTCAGAACGACGAGGACGAGCATCCCGGCGGTCCCTGCCAGCGACCACAGCGTGACTGTCCGGACGAACTGACCCTCGAACTCACCGACTGCCAGGGCGATGCCGAACGCCGAGAGCCCCAGTCCCAGCACGAGGGGCCCGACGCCTGCGACGACGAACTGCATCGGATCGTCGGCCGCCGCGAGTGTGACGGTGAAGCGTGTCAGGAGAAATCCCAGTGCCGCGACGACCAGCCCGGCCGGCGAGAGCCGGCGTGTCACTCCGACGGATAGGTCTCTCATGGGACGTCCACGACGGTTCGACCCCGCGGATACGCTGTGTTTGCGGGCGTGGTCCAAAACAGTTGCCCGGATTCCCGAACAGACGCCCGGCCGCTCAGAACTCCGGTCCGGGTGCCGGCACGCCGCCATCCTCGTCCGCATCGCCGTCGAGGTCGAACTCCTCGCGGAGTTCGCGGATCCGGTCGCGGATGTCCGCGGCCAGTTCGAACTCCAGATTGTTGGCGGCCTCCGCCATGCGCTCCTGGAGCTGGTCGACGCGGCGAGCGGCCGCGTCGGCGTCCGCCGGCCCCTCGCCGGCCACGTCGCTCGTGTCTGTCTTGCTGCCGGGGAGGTTCGTCTCGCCGACTTCCTTCTCGATGGTCGTCGGTTCGAAGCCGTGGTCCTCGTTGTACTGCTCCTGGATGCGACGGCGGCGCTGGGTCTCCTCGATGGCCGACTGCATCGCGTCGCTGGTCTCGTCGGCATAGAGGACGACTTCGCCGTTGACGTTGCGGGCTGCCCGGCCCATCGTCTGGACGAGCGTCGTCTCCGAGCGCAGGAACCCTTCCTGGTCGGCGTCGAGGATTGCGACCAGGGACACCTCTGGGATGTCAAGTCCCTCCCGGAGGAGGTTGATACCGACGAGCACGTCGATCTCGCCCAGGCGGAGCGAGCGGACGAGTTCGTGGCGTTCGAGCGTGTCCGTCTCGTCGTGCATGTAGGCGACGTCGACGCCGGCCTCCTCCAGGTACTCGGTGAGGTCCTCGGCCATCCGCTTCGTCAGCGTCGTCACCAGGACCCGCTCGTCGCGTGCGGTACGCTCGTCGATGCGCTCCATGAGGTCGTCGACCTGGCCGCTGGCGTCGGCGACTTCCACGGCCGGATCGACCAGGTGGGTCGGCCGGACGATCTGTTCGACGACCTGCTGGCTGTGCTCGCGCTCGTAGTCGCCCGGTGTCGCCGAGACGTACAGCGTCCGGTCGGTCTTCGCCTCGAACTCCTCGAAGGTCAGCGGCCGGTTGTCGAAGGCCGTCGGCAGGCGGAAGCCGTTCTCGACGAGGCTCTCCTTGCGCGATTTGTCGCCGGCGAACTGCCCGCGGATCTGTGGGAGGGTCTGGTGGGACTCGTCGACGACGGTGAGGAAGCCGTCGGGGAAGTAATCTAACAGTGTGTATGGGGCTTCGCCGCTCTCCCGGTCCGAGAGGTGGACCGAGTAGTTCTCGATACCCGAACAGTAGCCCGTCTCCTGCATCATCTCGATGTCGAAGGTGGTCCGCTCCTCGATTCGCTGGGCGGCGACGTGGTCGCCCTGGCGCTCGAAGTAGCGGATGCGGTCGTCGAGTAGCTCCTCGATCTCCTCGATCGCCCGTTCGAGCCGTTGCTCGGGGATCGAGTAGTGTTCAGCCGGGTGGATCAGCGCGGCCGGTTCCTCGCTTTTTACCTCACCCTCCAGCGGGTCGACCTTCAGCATCCGGTCGATCTCGTCGCCCCAGAACTCCACGCGGATCGCGTAGCGGCCGTACATCGGGTAGATTTCGAGGGTGTCCCCGCGCACGCGGAAGGTTCCCTGCGTGAAGTCGACGTCGTTGCGCTCGTAGTTCAGGTCCACGAGCCGGGCCAGCACCTCGTCGCGGTCGATCTGCTGGCCGACCTCAAGCGAGAGGGACATGTCGACGTAGTTGCGCGGGTCACCCAGCCCGTAGATGGCCGAGACACTCGCGACGACGATGACGTCGTCCCGGGTCAGCAACGACCGCGTCGCGGAGTGGCGCAGGCGGTCGATCTCGTCGTTGATCGAGGCGTCCTTGTCGATGAACGTGTCCGTCTGCTCGACGTAGGCCTCCGGTTGATAGTAGTCGTAGTAGCTGACGAAGTACTCGACGGCGTTGTCCGGGAAGAGGTTCCGGAACTCCTCGTACAACTGCGCAGCGAGGGTCTTGTTGTGGGCGATGACCAGCGTCGGCTGCTGGATCTCCTCGACGACCCAGGAGACGGTGTTGGTCTTGCCCGATCCCGTGACACCCAGCAGGGTCTGTCTATCCATCCCCTGCCGGTAGCCGTCGGCCAACTGCTCGATGGCGTCGGGCTGGTCGCCGGCCGGGTCGAAGGGTGCGTCGACCCGGAACTCGCTGTCTGCGTCCGGACGGTCGATCGAGAGGGGGCCTCCGGCGTCGCTCATTACGAGAGGATAGGGTCCAACGGACTTGAGCGGCGTGGTTGGGCCGGTCGTTCCGACGGAAGCGAGGGACGGATTACGGTTCCTGGACGTCGAACGGCAGGTCGTCGGGGTCCTCGACGACCAGCCACCACTTCTCGTTACCGTCGGCGTGTCGTCGCTCGGTATGCGTTCGCAGTCCCTCGAAGCCGTCGAAATCTCGCCCACAGATGTGACAGCGGTAGTGGTGTTTGGGCATGGCCCAGCGGTCGCGGAGCGACGGGATAGTTAGGCGGGGCCTAGCAGACCGGCTTCGGGTTGACGCCCAGGTCCTCCAGCGTCTCGACGTACTCGTCGTAGGCCGCTTCGACGACGTCGATAGCCGCATCCTGAGCACTCTCCCAGTCGCCCTCGTCCGCACAGACGGCCTCCAGCAACTCGCCGGCCTCGCCGCGGAGGTCCTCGACGTCGCTGCCGGCGCTCCGGTAGGTGCTTGCAGTCTGTGGGTCGGCCTGACCGGTGAAGAAGCCAGTGAGCTGTTCCTTGACCTTCTTGTCGACGAGCGTCCAGCCGACGAGCCCGCCCAGTCGCTCGACGGTCCCGTCCAGTTGGGCGAGGACGTCGTAGACGGCGAACTCGCGGTCGGCGGGCTCGCTGCCGGTCGCGTCCAGACGGTCCGCGGCGCCGGCCGCGGCGTCGGCGAACAGCGCTGCTGCGTCGTCGTTGTCGTCATCGCCCCATGCGTCGAACGTCTCCTGGGCGGCCTGCTCGCGTGCAGCCGCAGCCGCGGTGACGGTCTCGGGGTCCATCTCGCCGCGTGTGTCGGCGTACAGCATCTTCGAGGAGCCCAGCCGCGAGAGCTCTGTCTGCTGGTCGTCACGCACTGCCTCGATGAGGTCGTCGGCGTTCATACCGCCATCTGCACGCGGCGAGGGTTTGTACCCATCGACCGACGGGAGCCGGCGGCTCGTTCGTGCCGTCAGTCGTGCCACTGGCCGCGGCGTTCGCCGGGGTTCTCGCTCGTGAGCGGTTCGGGGAGTTCGTCACCGCCGATGCCGACCGCCAGCGCGATCTGTCTGGCGAGGTGCCAGCTGACTGCCTCGGTATCGACACCCTGTGTCTCGATCTCGACGCGACTGTACGTCTCGATCGCACCGTCGTCGTCCGGGTCCTCACCCTGAACCATCGAACACGAGCCCGGTGTGTCGCGACATTCGGAGTCCGCGACCGGCCTGACGACGATGTCGGCCACCGCGGAATCCTGGACGACCCGCACAGAGAGGTTCGACGGCGCCGCCCCATCGGCGCCCGCGCGGAAGTAGGCCAGGGCGTAGTCGACCTCCCGGTGGTACGCCGCGCGCTCCTCGGCCGACAGCGAACCGTTCTCGACCGCTACCGTCAGCACGGCGTCGTCCCAGGGCATCTCCCGCTCGGTCGCGTTGGGCTTGTCTCGGGTCGCCAGATCCCGCTCGTGGTACATCACCGACTGGGGCTCGTCGTCGTGGGACAGTCCCAGCAGGTGACCGAACTCGTGTTTAGCGACCAACAGCGTCGACTCGTTGGCCAGCCCCCGCTGGACTTCGATGTCGGCCGGCCGTTCGAGCCCCGTCGACGCGTTGGGTCGGGGCGAACACCCCGCCGAGAGTTCGTCGTCGCCGCAGTCGGTCACCGACTCGGCGTACGTGACGACGACGTCGGGCTGGGCGTCACCGCCGTCGCCAGCGAGCACCTGAAGCGTGACGTTGAACCCGATATACTTCGGCGCGCGCTCGTTCCAGTACCGGGCCGCTCGGGCAGTCAGCGCCCGCTCACGGGCGGTCCCGTCGACGACGACGGAGACACGCTCGCCGGCCAGCGGGTGTCGATCCTCCCCACCGACGAGTTCCGCCCCCTGGATGTCGTCTACACCACCGCTACAGCCAGCCGTCAGCACGACGAGTGCCAGCAACACACCTGCGACCGCTCTGTTCATTATTCCATTACTGCGACTGTGCGTATTTGTCGGTTATGAAAGATGGCTGAGGGGAGTAAGCCCCCTTCTGTTCGGGCCGGCATTCGGCTCAGCGGCCACGTCCAGCGCTTGCGCGCGACGCCTGGCTACCTGTCGACGCGGCCTTGCACCGGTGAGGATTCGCCGTTCCATCGGTCCGTCGTCGGGAGCGTGGAGCGCGCCAGCGGTCCACGAAGGGCCCTCGGTGGGTTATCTCTCCCTCGCTTCCGGACCCGGGCGATGCCCGGGCAACCGTCGCTCGGGATTCGCGCACCTCATCGGTCCGACGACGACGTGTCGTTGCTGTTCCAGGGCCGACGGTCTCCCGCCCCGGGCTTGCGCCCGGTCACCTGCCAGACAGGTGGGGGGACTTTCCTCATGCCTCGCGGCACGGGAGCCGGCCTCCCTCTGCCACCCGACAATAACCAACTCCCAGCAATAACGCTTACCAACCACCTTTTTCGGCTGCGGGTTCGCGCAGAGCGCGAACCGCTTGCCGAAAAACGTGGGCGAAAAAGGCCGGAATCGGCGCGCCGCGCCGATTCCGGGGAAACCACTCGCTTCGCTCGCGGTATGCCCTCCGACAGCCCTGCCCTTCCCCAGGTCACTCGGGCGCGACTTCCGTCGCGCCATTCGCTCCCGGCCGACCGCACGGCAGATCGTCGGTTTCGCTGTGCTATGATCCAGCCCGCTCGACGGTCACCCGGAACAGTTCGTCGTCGGGGTCGGTCGAGCGGTCCGAGCGGACGTAGTAGGTGGTTCGGTCGGCGTCGTCCGGAAATCGGACCGTGGCCGGGTCCTCGACCGTGGCGGTCGTGCTCGCCTCGGCGTTCTGCTCGCTGGCTCGGGTGACCGCCCGGTGGACCGGCGTGGCGAGTTCGAAGGACGCGTGGCGGTGGACAGTGGCGTTCGCCGGGAGCTGGTCGACCGGCGTCGCGGTCGCCGTGACCGAGACGTTCGACCCGTCAGCGACGGCAGAGTCACCGCCGCCAGTCACGACTGCGGCGACGGCCACCGCCAGGAGAGCGATACCGAGGGCGACGGCTGCGACCGGGCGGAGGTCGGGACCGCCCGAGTCGGGGTCGGGGATGTGCCGCATGTGTCGGAGTTCCGACGCGTCGCTGAAGGGTCTTGTGTCGGGCGGTCGCCGGCGACAGGCGTCGAGAGCGCGACAAAAAAACCGACTGCCGAGCGAGGTCCTCAGTCGTCCGACGGGATCGGCTCGCCTTCGCCGTTGGTCGGCGCGGGCGAGGCCCCCATGTCGTCGTCCTCGGCGTAGGGGTACCACGTCGTCTTCGTGTTGTGCATGTACGGGTCGTGGTAGTCGGTCTCCTCCGGTTCGACGAGGTCCGCCAGCGTCTCCTCGTCGCGGGCCTCGACGAAGTCACGGAACGTCTCGCCGTCCTCGCGCAGGTCTTTGAAGTTGTTCACGAGGTTCTTGATGGCGCCGGGCACCTCGTCGGCGGGGACGCGCATCTCCACCCAGTCGGCGAAGCGGGGGTCCTCGCCGAGACCGCCGCCCAGGCCGATGTCCAGGGCCTCGACCGGTTCGCCGTCCTTGCGGGTCTTCATCCCGCGCAGGGAGACGTCGGCGATCTGGGGCTGGGCACAGGAGGCCGTACAGCCCGAGAGGTGGATGTGGAAGTCCTCGTGATCCGCAGGCAGTTCGACGTTGTCGCGGAGCCAGCGCGCGTAGCGGACCTGGCGGTTCTTCGTCTCGACGATGGACAGCGAGCAGTACTCGGTGCCGGTACAGGCGATCGAGCCGCGCATGAACGGCGAGGGCTCGGGCGAGTAGTCCGCAAGCAGGGGCTCGCTCGTCAGGTCGTCGAGGTTCTCCTCGGGGACGTCCATGATGATGACGTTCTGGCGCTGGGTCAGGCGAACCTCACCGGAGCCGTACTCGTCGGCGAGGTCGGCCAGTTCGATCGTGTCCTCGGCGCCCATGCGGCCGACCAGGACGTTCAGACCGACGTAGTAGTTGCCGTCGTCCTGTTCGTGGATGCCGACGTGGTCGTTGTGGCCGTCCTGGTTGCCGGTGTTGTAGGTGTACTGGTCGCGCATGTCCTCGCCGGCGGTCTCCAGTTCGAAGTCGACGAACTCGTCCTGGAGGACCTGGCGCATCTTCTCGGGGCCCCACTCGTCGACGAGGAACTTGATGCGGGCGTTGAAGCGGTCCTCGCGGTCGCCGTACTCGCGGAACAGCGCGGACATGCCGTGGGCGACGTCGGCGGCCTGGTCGGCCGGGACCCAGACGTCGATGTCGCGGGCGAAGCGGGGCTCCTTGCGCGAGAGGCCGCCGCCGACGCGAACGTTGAAGCCGATCTCGCCGTCTTTCTCGGCAGGCTCGAAAGCGAGGTCGTTGATGTCGCCCTGGCCACAGCCCTCGTCACAGCCGGTGACGGCGACCTTCCACTTGCGCGGGAGATTGGAGTAATCGTCGTTACCCTTGAACGTCTCGTGGAGGTCCTCGGCGACCGGCCAGGCGTCGATGTGCTCGTGTTTGTCCTTGCCGGCGACGGGGCAACCGACGATGTTGCGCCAGGAGTCACCACAGGCCTGCTGGGTCGTCAGCCCGACGGATTCGAGCTTCTCGAAGATAGCCGGGATGTCCTCCAGTTTGATCCAGTGCAGTTGGATGGACTGACGGGTCGTCCAGTCACAGTAGGCCGATCCGAACTCGGGGTTGTCGGCGGGACCGGTCGCGTAGTCGCGTGCGACCTCACCGATGACTTCGAGCTGGCCGGGCTTGATGACGCCGTTGGGTGTCCCGATGCGCATCATGAAGTACGACTCCTGACCGGAGCGCTGGTGGTACAGCCCCCACCACTTGAACCGCTCGAACCAGGCGTCGTGTTCGTCCTCGGGGATGGCCTCCCATCCCTCTTCCGCGAACTCCATGAGGTGTTCGCGGATCTCGTTACCGTAGATCTCGTCCTTCCATTTCTCTACCTTGCTCGGCATGGCTGGTTGTGTACCGTTCCTATACCTCCAGCCTTATACAGGGAGTCTTGCCGTCAACCGTCTCCCCCACTCGGTGAAACAGGATATTGTTGCCTATTCAACGGGATGGGCGAGTCGGGTGCGTTTCTCCGGAAAATGGACGCTCTCGTGGACGACACCGTAGAAATCCCCTGATTCCGGGTCTACGACGCGGCCGACGACCAGCCAGTCCGTGACGCCGCTCTCGCCACAGGCGATACACTGGCCGGCGATTCGTGCCTCGATATCCGGGTGGTCGACGCCGACCTTGACGAACCCCTCCGCGAGGAAATCAGTCGTCTCACAGTCACAGAAGTCGCTTCGCGCCAGCAACCAGAGGTCCGAGACGTTCACCTCCCGGGAGTCGTTTACCGAGATCCAGGCCCCATCGTCGAGCTGGTGAACGTCGGTCGTCATTACATCTCATTAGATCGCCGGCGTACCTGAGGGCATCGGCGTTCGCAAGTTTCGCCGGGGCTACACCGAACCGGCTCCCGTCCCCCGGTAACTGTGTCTCGGTCACATACATCACGGGAGGAGTCAGTCCGTCCGAGGAAGCGGACCATGTTGCCTGCAAGCCGCAGCCAGGGAAGGGATTACAGGGGAAAGCGGCTTTAAGAGAATGGGTCTGGTATGCGTGGGTAGCGACACACGTGATGACCAGACCGGTCGTCACCCGAACACAACGATGACGAACGCAAACCAAACGACCGACGAGACCGACGCCGAAGCCCAAGTCGACGAACCAACCAGCGATCATCTCGACGACGTCGAAGACGGATGCGGGTGCACCGAGATCTGGGAGCACATGAGCGAACAGCGGGAAGCCGCGGCCGGTGACGACTGAGACTGATTACTGTCGCCGTGTCCCGGTGATCGCCCGACGATGGGTCGGCGATGCCGGTACGAGACCGCAGTAATTCGATCAGCCCGTACGAGATACTTTTGTGGTCCGGGGCCGAACTGGGAGACGATGCCAGAGCGGTCCGATCAGCCCTCGACCGACCGGGAGTCTCCCGTCGGGAAGCCCGTCATCCGTGGTGACCCACAGTTTACCGGCCAGCACGCCGACGAGGCGGTCGAGTTCGACCCCGACGACCCCGAGAGCCTCGAACTCGCCGCCGATATCGTCGGCCGGTTCGCACAGAACACCGCCGGCGCCGCCGACAACGTCTACATCCTGCGTGGTGCCGCTGCCTGTGCGGCACTCGTCCGCGGCGAGGGGTCTTACAAGGCGGCCGCCGAGCGCGCCGGCGGGGGTGCGACCGTCTCGTTCATCCGCAAGTGGTCCCGCGTTCACGACTTGCCCCGGTCGGTCCGTGTCCAGGTCGCCAAAGGGAAGATCGCACCCACCGCCGCGAAACACATCGCCCGCGTCTCCGGCGAGGCGCGCCTGCTGCTGGCGTGGGCCGCGCTTGACCACGACCTGACGGTCCGCCAGATCCGCGCTATCGCCAGCAACGTCAACGACGGCGCCTCCGTCGCGGACGCGCTCGCGGCCGAGGGGTACACGCTCGGGGAGTTGACGCTCGACATCGACGTCGACGCCTACTGCAAACTCCGTCGGCAGGCCGCCATCGACGCCAGCGAGCCGGGGCTGCTCGTCAGCGAAGCTGTCGAGTCGTACCTCGACGACGGACCGTAAGCCCTTAGCCGACCCTCCCCCCACGTTCTGTCGAGGGCCGGTAGCTCAGTTAGGCAGAGCGTCTGGCTTTTAACCAGATGGTCGGGGGTTCAACTCCCTCCCGGCCCGTTGTCCTGCGAACGACAGTGAGCAGTGACAACAACAGGAGGAGTTGAACCCGGGGAGTCGCAGCGTCCGAGCGCAGTGAGGACGACCGTCTCCACTCGGTTCAACTCCCTCCCGGCCCGCTCTTTGGACGCGTGACGTCGCCGACACGATACCGGACCATTTACCACAGCGACTGTCCAGTACCAGCATATGAACGCGCTGCTCGACAGTTTCGACAACCCGCTCAAACCCCTGGGCGTCGCAGTCGGTGTCTTCCTGGTCCTCGCGGCACTGGGAACGATCGTCGGCGCTCCGTGGGCGACTGCAAAGACACTGCCGATCGCGATCGTCCAGCTCGTCGGCGCCCTGCTGATGGGGGCGCTCGGCGCCGGCATCGTCTATCTGAGTGCATCGGTCGGCGAATAACGAACCGAGCGCGGTTGCGCGCTGGGACACTGGCTGTACAGGCGACAGTTTTCGGTAGCGAACAAAACAGTCCGGCAGCCGTGCGCGGCGTGTCGAGCGACGCTACGAACCCGTCTCGCAGACAGTGCGTCGGGTCGAGAAAGGGGTGGCCGGCGTCAGCCCCGGACGGGCATGTAGGCCATCCCGAGGAGGAGGACAGCAGCGATACCCGAGAGGATCGAGACGCCCCAGAGGCCGTTCTTGCGCTCGTGGAAGTAGTCCTGCCGGTCGAGTTCGTGTTCGTACTGACCGTACTGCTGGATGGGGACCAGCTGGACGGTGCTCTGGTCGGGGAAGTGCGCGAAGTAGCGACCGTCGTCGAGGGTCACGTTGCCACCCTCGCTGAGTTCGACGGACCGGTCCTCGGGTGCGAACCACTCGAGGGTCGCCGCGTCAGGTGAGACGCTGGCGACGGTCGTCTCCTGGGTCCCGCTGTCGGTCGTGTAGGGGTAGCTATCACCGGTGCCGAACTCGGCGGTCGCCGGTTCGGGCAACCACTCCGAGAGCGGGCGGAGCGTGTTGTTCTCGCGGTAGACGACGTAGTCGGTGCCGTTCTGGGTCGCGAGCGTGTTCTGGACGGCGGGGTCCGCACGGAGGAGCTGCGAGACGTTGAGCTGTTCGCGAAGCGTGACCGATTCGTTGTCCGTCAGGACGAGATACGAGTCGTTCTGGTAGGTCGTCGTCGACCCGTTCTCTAGTGTCGCGGTATACCGGTTGGACTGGTTGGTCCAGGTGAGGTCGGCAGCCATCGAACCGCCACCTTCACCGTGCCCGCCACCGCTGCCGCTCGATAGGTGGATATTCGAGGCGGTGTAGGTGGTCCCGCCGGCAGTGAACGTACTATCGTTTGTCAGTTCGGCCTCTGCGTCGAGTGTCACCTCCGGCCGCTGGCTCTCCGCGACGCCAATGTACGCGTAGGCCGCGACACTGACGACGAGGAAGAACACGAAGTATGCCGCCGCGGCTCGTCGTTGCATGTTCGGACGGTCAGATGGCGTGCCGTTTAACGATTACTTTTCTGTTGCCCAGCGGCGGGCCAGCAGGCGGTATCGAGCCCCCACAGCCCGCCCTTCGATGCGAATCTGTGGGTCGCGGGTGGCCCAACAGCCCGTCACAGATGGGTCGCTGGGCTCGCGCGCGCTGGAAACCAGTTCTTATTTGCTACTCCTTCGCGAAGCGAAATCGTATGGGGACTGACGAGGACCTGCCAGAGATACCGGTCATCTGCGACGAGTGTAACACGCGGACACATATTGCCTTCGAGGACGTCGAGGAGTCGGTCCGCCGGCACAACGAGCAGCTCCACGACGGCGACTCGGTTGCGACCGTCGACCCGGACGTCCTCGACCACCTGGTCGATCAGGTGGCCGAGGATCTCGATCTACTGGGGTGAGCAGGACACGGCGTCGGTGAGCCCGGTCAGGGGTGGGGTTTATCGGCACCGGCGACGTAGCACCTGTCAATGCCAGAAGAAGTGCTGTTCAAATCCGAGCAGAGCCAGAGCCGGGCGGACATCGCGTCGCTCCTGCGGACCGTCGCTGACAACCTCGATAACGGTGAGAGTATCACGCTGCGAGCCGGCGGCGATAGCGTGACGCTGGACCCACCGGCGAACCCGACCTTCGAGGTCAAAGCCGAGCGCGAGGGGCCGGTCGACGGGCCGGGCGAACTGAGTATCGAGTTCGAACTGGAGTGGGACGAGAACGCGAGCGGTGGGGGCGACGGCGGATCGCTCGAGATCGAGTGATCAACCGAACGCGACCGCGACGTGGTCGACGGTCACGTAGAGGCTGTCGGTCCGGAGCGTACAGGTCACCGTCGACCCGGAGCGCGAGCAGGCGGTCGCCGGGTGGTCCGACAGCCAGCCGTACCAGGCGCTCGCCCGCGGCGTCGTAACCGAGAGGGTAACGTCGTAGGCCGACCGGTTCGAGTGGACGAGTTCCCGGTCGGTCCGTCGTGTCTGGACCAGCGTGGACGAACCAGCGACCGTCTGGGTGTCTGTCGGGGCGGTCCTGACGAGTGGTAACAGTACGGTGTCGTTGGTCAGCACGAAGTCGGGCTCCCGGAACACGACGGCACCGTCGCGTTCGGCCCGGATCAGCGCCCCGTTGCTGTAGACGATCTGCGTGTCGGCGGCCGAATAGACCAGCGGCGCGTAGGTCCGCGTGTAGTTGACGGTCCGGCTGGGGTTGGTGACGGCCGTCGCGTTGACCGTTATCTCGGCGGTATCCGCCATCGAGAGACGTCCGTCCCCGAGTTTCAACTGCGTCGCCCGACTCGGCGCGCCGTCGGTGACCGCCTCGACGTTGTCGGCAAGCAACGCGAACGACTGCTCCGTATTCGAGAGCTGCTGGTGGGACCGGACGTTGTCCAGCCCGGCCGCGCCACCGGCCGAGACGACCGTCAGTGTCAGGAGGACGATACCGAAGACCGTGGCGAAGCCGACCGCCTCGCTCTGGGCGCGTTCAGGCATTGGCCACCTCCAGGCGGTCCGTGGTTCGGTTGAAACTGATGTGCAGGTCGCCACCGGAGACGGTCGTCTGGTCGATCTGGACGCGGCTCCGGAGGTGGACGGTCGTCGAGACGTCAGCCGTCGGCGCACGCAGGACGAGCAGGTACTGTTCGGGCGCGCTCCGGGTGACGTTCACGAGGTAGTGGGTCCCCGAAACCCGGTCGGGGAGGCGCACCGAGAGCCGGACCGTCCGAGCGTCGCCAGTGAGTGTGAGCCGTTCGGCGGTGCCGACGTCGGTCGCCAGACGGTTGCCGACGACGGACAGTTCCGAGCGGACGGCCCCGTCGCGGCGCTCCTCGACGAAGCCGCTCATCCCCACGAACAGGCCGCTGACCAGCAGCGCGACGATGCCCAGCGCCAGCACGTAGTTCAGGGCCGTCGAGACGCCCCGATCAGGCATCGAGCTCACCCCTGCGGACCCGCGTGTCGGCGCTGTAGGTCAGATCGGCGGTCCGGTACTCGATGTGGACTTTCACCGCCGCGACGCCGGGTCTGGCGTATGGCTGGGCGTCGTTGTCGAAATTCGGCGACTCCGGAACGATACCCTCGACGACGAGGTCGTAGGTCCCGGCAGCTTCACCGCCACGGACGTAGCTGATCGTGTAGGGGCCGTCCAGCGTGGCCGTGACGTTCAGCGCCGGACACGCCGTCCCGTCGAGCGAGCCGTTCGTGAGGTCGACGACGGCCTGCGAGGTGGTGGCTGAACAGGTCGTCGTCGTGCCGGCGTCGTCGACGACGTCGACGGCGACATCGTTCGCGCTTGGCGACGTGTAGACGAACAGGCGCCAGGTCGCCGTCCCGTTGTCCACGACCACGGTGAAGCAGTCGCCGGTCGCTTCACAGGAGGTCCCAGGCGAGACCCGGGTGAGACTGCCCCTGTCGACGTCGAACTGGTAGGTGTAGATCTGTGGCGTGGACGCGACCGTCCAGTTGACCGCACCGCTCCGGTCGGTCATGGTCCGGGTCGAATCGTTCTGTCCGATCCGTGTCTCGTTGGTCGTTGCGAGCAGCGTCGTGTTCGTGGCAACCCCCTCAGCGGCGTACTGTCGGCCGGCCAGCGTGTCCCAGTCGGCCACGTCTCTGCTGAGGTTCCGGGTGAGCGTCGCGTGCGAGACGTGCGGGCGGGCGTTGACGGTCGCCAGCGTCCCCTGCATCCCGGTGACGACCCCGTGGTGGTACCGGACCGCGGTCTGTTCGTCGCCGTGGCTCCCCTGCGTGGTCGCGAGCGTCCCGGTGTAGACCACCGAGTTCACTACGAGCGCGAGGACGACCAGGACGATGGCCAGTCCGAAGGCCGCGGCCAGGAGCAGTTGTCCACGGTCGTCTACACGCGCCATGCAACCACCTCCACGCGGACGACGTTGTAGACGTGGCTGTCGGGCGCGGCGTCAGGCGCGTAGAACGAACTGTTCCCCAGTGTCGCGTTCCGGGCCGTCCCGTCCGCCGCCAGCAAGGTATCGTTGTCGTACAGGGTCACCGTGGTCGCGGCCCGGACGGCGTCGTCGTTCGGGTCGCCGAACCGGACCAGCCGCCGTTCCTGGATCGACCCGTCGGCGGCGACGTAGTGGATGGCGACGTTGTAGGCGACGTTGCGCGCGGCCAGCCGTCTGTCGAGTAGCGACCCGAACGCCGTCGGCGGGCTTTCGGAGACGTAGTACCGCTCGTCGGTCGAGGCCCCGTGGAAGCCACTCGGGCCGCCGCTCCAGTACCGGAGCGTCGGCGCGACCGTCCCGTTCGCGACCGCGGCGTCGAGCGTTCCGGTCGCGACGCCCGAGAGCTGATTGCTGACCTGCGGGTTGGCCGTGCTCGGCCCCAGCGCGGTGACGCCGGCCGCCTGCAGCGCGAACAGCAGGCTCCCGAGCATGATCAGCGAGGCGATAACCGCCTCCAGCGTGAACGCCTGTGCACGGGACGTCATACTACCAGACTGTCACCTCCAGGACGGCGTCGGTCCCGCCGACGGTGACCGCCCGGCGGGAACTGGCGACGGACCGTCTGTCGATTGGCGTCGACGGTCCGACTCGGAGCGGGTCCGAGCCACAGGCACCGATCGACCCGCTGTTCGCACAGAGCACGTCGAGCGAGGTGTCCCCGGTGACGTCGCGTTCGAGTGTGACGTTGACGCGGTACCGGGCTCCGACGCCGACCTGATCGGGCAGCGGATTCGACGTGTCGAACGGACAGCCACCGGCACCGCTCTGGGTGAAGAACGCGACAGTGCACGCCTCGTCGAGTGCGGAGGGGGCGTCGCCCGCCAGCAGATTGTCGGCCAGCCCGTTCGTGACCCGCTGGGCGACGGCGGGATCCTCCTGTTCCTGGTAGGGCACGGTCAACTGCGGGACGAACGCCACGACGAACCCGACCGTCAGCAGGAACACGCCGATCGCCACGACGAAGTCGACCATCGTCTGGCCGCGGTCCGACGGGGCGCTCATCCGACCATCACCCACACGGTGAGTGCGATGCTCAGCAGGCCGACGACGTACTTGACTCCCGAGAGGACACTCGCGTCACGGATGTATCCACAGATGAGCCCCGACAGGACCGCCTGCAGGGTCACGGCGTGGAAGAACATCAGCGAGAGCTCCCCGAGGTTGATGGCGCCGCCGAAGCCGGACTGGGTCGCGCTCCCGGAACTGGCGGTCTGCTCGGTGAGTTTGGCCATCACGTCGATGAACTGCGTCTTGAGGATGGCCATCACGCCCAGCAGCGTCAGGAACGTCATCAGGATGACCGCGACCTGCATCCGCGAGCGGGACTTGCGCTCGCGGGCGATGTCGTCCTGTGCTTCGGTGGCCTGAGCGGCCGTCGAGAGGACCGTCGAGATCTCGTTGGAGGTCTCGTAGGCCTTCGAGATGAGCTTGACCGTCCTGGCGAGCCGCGGGATGTGGTACTTGTTGTTGAAGACGATCAACGAGTCGGTCAGATCCATCCCGTAGTTGCTCTTGGCGTAGATAGTCCCGAACTCCTCGGCGAGCCGGTCCGAGGACGTCTCGGCGACCATGCGGATCGACTCGGTCAGCGTCAGCCCCGTCGCGTTCGCGCTGGCGAGTTTCCGCAGGTTCTCCGAGAGGTTCGTCAGCACCGCCCGCCGGGACAGGACGTTCCACTCCCAGAACACTGCCAGCGGGAGACAGGTCACGAACAGCGGGATGTACGCGAAGTTGACCGTCGACCACACCGGCTGTGTGATCATCCCGGACCACGTCGTCGGTGCCATCCCGGTCAGGACGGCGAAGCCGACGTAGCCGAGCGCGATCGGCCCGGTGACCCACAGCGTGTACAGCGGGTTGTCCCGGAAGAAGTAGTGGGGCCCCTCCAGCAGCTTGGCGGTCTCGTGGACCTCCTGGTAGCGCTTGATGCGGTCGAAAACGTGATACGACCCGGTGAACTCCCGGATCAGCCCGAGTTTGAGCGGGCTCGCCGACTCGTTCTCGATCCAGTTCGATCCCCGGTCGGGTTCCAGGTAGCCGTCACCGACCGAATCCTGTTTGACCGTCGATACCAGCACCAGGAACCCCACCCCGGTCAGCGGGATGAGCAGGTAGACCGTCCCGAACAGCATCAGGGCGTTGCCCTGGCCCATCAGCTGCATGATGACGAGGATGATGACCAGCAAGAGCGGGAACAGCGACAGCGTGATGTACATCTCGCCGAACAGCTCCAGGGTCTCCAAGGTCCGCTGTTGTTCCTCCTTGGTCGTCCGGAAGTGCAGGTCCTTCTTGTCCTCCAGGAAGTCCTTCATGCTCCCGCCGCTGTTGATGATCGAGAGCATGTCCGTGAGGAACTGGCCGAGGTCGTCGCTGGGCGTCTCCATCGACCGGTTCCGGATCGCCGTCCGGTAGTCCGTATCGAAGTAGGCCGTCTCCTGCATGATCGTCCGGAACTCGCGAGAGACCTCGCCGTAGGTGTCCTCGGCGTCGGCCATCGCCTCCAGGATCTCCAACTGGCTCATCCCGCCGACCGAGAGCGCGTACATGTACGAGATGGCGTCCGAGAGCAGCATGTCGATCTCTCGCTGGCGCTGGGAGGCCAGCGAGTACGGGTAGACGACGGCCGTACAGAACACCGAGAGGAACCCGACGATCCCGAAGCCAAAGCCGCTGAACAGGATCAGCAACGGTATCTTCAGCGTGGCCAGCAGCGACTGGAGTGACTCGCTTGGGAGTCGGACCCCGATGACCGTCCCGACGTCGACGAGCCCCAGTTCGACCAGCAGGAGCGCGCCGATACTCCCCAGGACCCAGAGCCCGATCCCGACAGCGAGCCCAAGTGCTAGCGCACCCGTCAGGTACAGGTCCACGGCCACGTTCAGCCGCGCCTCCGAGAGCTTCTCCTCTAAGTTGACGACGAAGGCGCTGTCGTCCTCAAACAGCAGGTCGTACACCGGGTAGAACAGGTCCCGCACCTGCTCGGACTGGCGCTGGTACTGAGTGAGCACCCCGTCACTCGTGCCGAGACTCATCGGTCTCCCCCTCCGGTGGTCGCTCGCTGGTCCCGCCGTCGGTTGCCGCACTCCCGCTGCCGACACCGGACGCCAGCGCCCCCGAGGCAACCGGTCCCTCGGCGTCGGTCGGTGCGACGATCAGTTCGCCGTCCTGCCCGATGGTCGCCAGCGTCGAGACGAGGCTACTGGGCTGTTTCCCGCGATGCTCGGCGAGCACCGTGTCTTCGGCCCGGTCGAGGATCCGGTCGGTCTCCTCGCGGACCGCGTCGGTCGGATCGGGCCGGGGGACGATCTCCTCCTTGTGCTCGTCGACGTCGATGAGGACGCTCTCCATCTCCTTGAGGTTCTCCAGTGAGTCCCGGAGCTGGCCGTTCGCGACCAGCGTCAGCACCGTCTCCGGATCCTTGATGAACGCCTGGATGGTCGCGGCGACCTGCGCGTAGTCGTTGAGGTCGTGCCGGATGAGGTACGCGAGGATGACACGGCGCTTGAACAGTTCCTCCTCCAGGCGCTTGTCCGACCAGCCCCGATCGAAGGCGATCTCGTCGAGTTTCGCCGAGGCGCCCATCTTGCGGAACACGTCGGACTCGGGCTCCCACTGGAAGACGTCCTGAACGCTGATCTCGTCGTTCTCGGAGTCGTAGTCCGTGATCTCGGTCAGCGTCTTGTTCCGGCGGACCTTCCGCCCGCGGATGCGCGTCTGGGTCTGGACCGAGACCAGATCCAGCGCGGTAAACAGCGTCTTCGAGACGTTGATCGGGTCCGTGGTGAACCGCTTGATGACCTCGCCGACCGAGTCGGCGTGGAACGTCGTGTAGGTGGTGTGGCCCGTCGACATGACCTGGAACAGCGTCCGACCCTCCTCGCCGCGGACCTCGCCCATGACGATGTAGTCCGGGCGCTGGCGGAGCGCGGCCTCCAGCAGTTCGAACTCGCTGATGTCGCCGGTCCCGTCCTGGGTGAACGAGGGTCGGGTGACGCTCGCGACCCAGTTTCGCTGTGGCAGTTCGACCTCGCGGGTGTCCTCGATGGAGACGATCTTGGAGTTCGACGGGATAAACAGCGACACCGCGTTCAGACTCGTCGTCTTCCCCGAAGCCGTCCCGCCGGCGAAGACGAGGCTCTTGTTGTTCTCGATACAGAGCCACAGGAACGCCATCTCGTCTAAGCTGAACGTGTGCCAGTTGATGAGGTCGACCGGCGTGAAAGGGATGTCCTTGAACTGCCGGATGGTGTAGTTGGTCCCGTGATCGGAGACCTCCCGACCCAGCGTCAACTGGGCGCGCGAGCCATCGGGCAACGTCGTGTCGACCTGCGGCTGGCGCTTGGAGATACCCTTGCCAGACCGCTGGGCGAGTTTCACGACAAAATCGTCGAGTTCGTCGGACCCGTGGTCGACGTTGGTGATCAGCTGTTCGTAGTCGGTGTGATAGACGAACACTGGCGCGTTGTAGCCGTCACATGAGATGTCCTCGACGTTGATGTCGTGTTTGATCGGGTCGATCCGCTCGTAGCCGACGAAGTTCCGCTTGAGTTCGTACAGCAGTTTCTCGATCTGGGTCTCCGAGAGTGTGCCGGCGTCTTCGGCGATGACCGCCGGCTCGGGACGCGTCTGCACCCCGCTCGCGCCGGGCGCGTGGCCGTTCGTCGCCGCCTCGTCGCGTGACAGCACACCCTTGAGCTGGGCGAACAGTCCGCCGTGGTCCTGCTCGCGGAGGCTGTACCGGTCGATGAACTGCGAGACCTTCGTCTCGATGACGGCCCGGCGGTCGGCGTCCATCCCCTCGACGACGATGTCCTCGTCGGAGTACTTGATCGCGGTCCGGAGCTTCCCCGAGAGGTACTCGACGAGCCGTGACTCGATGTCGTTGAGGTACGGGTCGACGACGTAGTACTTCTTCTCGTTCTCCCGCTGGGAGTGGAAGATGACCACGAACGCGTAGGGCTTGTCGACCCAGTAACGTTCGACCTCGGTGAAGTGATACTTCTTCGGCATCGGGACCGCCTTCTCCAGGTCGTAGCGGTCGACTAACGTCGTCTCGCCGTCCGCCCCGGTGAAGAAGGCGTCCTCGTCGAGGTCGGGGTTGACGTCGACCGTCCGCTGGTTTTCGAGGCGATCCATACGCTCCCCGCGGCGGTTGGCCTCGGCGAGGACGGCCTCGATATCGTCGGGGTCGAACCCCAGCACCGCGTCGGGTGCGAGCGTGTCGACCTCGTCCGATCGGTCGAAGAGGCCACCCGATCCCGAGTCGACCGCGTAGTCACCCTCGTCGCCGTATTCGGCCTCGTAGTCGGCCCAGGTGTACTCGCCGACGGTGACGGCGGGTTCGGAGTCGTCGTCGGCCACCTCCGGCACTGGATCTGCCGGTGGCGACGCGGTCCGCTCGCTCATAGTTCCTCCCGTGCAGACAGTCGTCGGGTCCGCGCGCAGGTCTGTGCCACTCGGTCTGCGGGAACGACGGGCCCCCTGCCCGTGCCGTCAGGTTGCTGTGCCCGTGCTCCACACCACACCGGTCGACAGTGGCGGTCGCCCCCACGACGGCCGACCACTGCTGCCCATCTGTTCGAACGCATCGTCTACCTCTCTGCACAGAGAGGGACATTGTAACACACCGCCTGAAACGGCCAGCGACCGGTCGGCTGGCCGGAAGCAAGTCGCTACTACGCCTACCGAATCCGTGACGGACCGACCGGCCCGTCGAGAAAGCGCGGCGGACGACCGACGGAGACTCATACGGATCACTGTCGCTGTGTACCGGTGATCGTCCGACGGCCGGTCGACGATACCGGTACGAGACTACAGTAGTCCGTATCAGGCGATCTTGCGGCTGATATCGATGGTGACATCCGCCGCCAGATTCAGTTTAATCATCTCTTCCAGGGCGCGACCACCCCGGAACTTCGGGACGACCAGCCGGTTCTCCAAGGAGTCCCCCCGGATGTCCGTCGAGAGGTCGAAGATTATGTCGGCCATGTACTCGGTCGTGTCACGGTTCGCCGGCACGCTCCGGCGGTCGAGACAGTGCATGAACGCCACACTCCCCGACTCGATCATCGTGTCGGTGAGGTCGTTGAGGAACGACCGGTACGACGCCGTGAACTGCTGTTCGAGTGGCAAGACGGGGTCGACGACGAACGCCGACCGATCCGCGACGTCGTCGAGTAACGCCGCCGTCTGGGATAGCGGGTCGTCGCCGACGCCGTGGACCGCGACATCCTGCATATCCGTTCCAATCCCCTCCAGGGTCTCCTCGACCGCGTCGACAGATCGTTCCGTCGTGACGTAGATCGTCTCGCGGACCGAGGCGACCTCGTAGAGGAACAGCTCGGACTGACTGGTCGGCGAGGCCGAGAGGACGACGACCCGTCCCGGCGGAATACCGCCGTTCAGTTTTCGATCCAGCACGTCGATCCCGGTTGGAAGACTTCGAGGCATGGTTCTGTGTCCCGTCGACGGCCGTCCGGCCGCTGACTACCAACACAGTGTCACGGAACGGGTATTGTTACAGTCAGGCTTACCCGAACACGAGTGACAGTCCACCCGTACGCGTACGTGTCCCGAAAACAGCTCTCCGTCGGACGACAGACCGACTGTCCGCCGACCGACACACAACCGTTCCCGACCCGTTTCGAGCCACACACCAGCACCGATTAGGGACCGTCTGCGCCGGAGTATACGATACCTTCACCCCACTGATAGCTGTCCCGGCAGTTCAACCCCGGCTTGAGAGGTGTTCACGAGCTCGACGCCTCGTACGACCGCCGTCACCGGGTTCCGCCCGGCGGCAGTACTGTCAGGAGACGTATAACAATGACACTCTCCAGGGATATGTCCGACAACACCAGCGGGCCGGGTGGTCGTCCAACACACGAACGTGGACCGCATCGACCGTTGGGGTGTCACACCATGCACGTCAGCAATCTACACTCAGACGAGGATGCCGTCAGTCCGGTCATCGGCGTCATCCTGATGGTAGCGATCACAGTCATCCTCGCAGCAGTCATCGCCAGCGCCGTCCTGGGGCTGGGCCAGACACAGAGTTCCACGATGCCACAGGCCAGTCTCTCGTTCTCTGTCACCGACAGCGACAACGTGACCGTGAGCCACGACGGCGGCGACAGCGTCCGTGTCGGCCGCGTCTCGGTCGTGACGACCGGCAGTGCGACGACGACTGATCCGGGCAGCGCGCTCACGAGTAGTGAACTCACGAGCGGCGATAGCTGGGTCGCTGCGGAGGGCGTCACCCAGGGCGAGGTCGTCCGCGTCATCTACGTCGATCCGAACACCGACCAGTCTGCGACGCTGGGCAGCTTCGAGGTCTAACCACACCATGCGACGAGACACCGCCGAGACGAGCCAGGACCGCACGGCTGCCGCTCGACCGCCCAGCGACCGGGCCGTCTCGGAGGTGATCGCCGTCGTCCTCCTGCTCGTGCTCGTGGCGCTGGGGACGACCGTCGTCGTCGCGTTCGGCAGTTCCTCCCTGCAGCACAGCGAACAGTCCATCGGGATCGCCCAGGCGGAGCAGGCGTTCACCCAACTGGACTCGGCCACGAGTCGCGTCGCTCTCGGTGATGCCACCAGTCAGCGTGTCGCCCTGGGCGTCGGTGGCTCCCGTGGCCGTCTCACCGCACGGGCCGACAGCGGACGACTGACCGTGACCCACGTCGACATCGTCAACGGGACCCGCACGGAGGTCACCAACCGCTCGCTCGGTGCCGTCGTCTACGAGGACGAACAGACCGCTATCGCCTACCAGGGTGGCGGCGTCTGGCGTCAGGACGGTGACAGCTCCGTCCCGGTCTCCCGTCCCGAGTTCCACTACACCGGGAAGACGCTGACGCTACCGATCATCCAACTCCGGTCGACCGAGCACGTCCACAGCGACGTCACCGTCACCGATGGCGGCCCGACGCTGCGCTCGTTCCCGAACGCGTCGGCCGGCCTGGAGAACAAAGTCACCGACGCGCGGATCGTCGTCGGCGTCCGGAGCGACTATTACGACGCCTGGGGCCGGTATTTCGAGCACGAGACCGACGGCATCGTCCGGTACGACCACCACAACGAGACCGTGAGCGTGACGTTCCTCGCCCTCCCGGAGGTCATCAACCCCCGGAACGGTATCATCGCCACCTCCGGCCCGGGGAAACTCGAACTGGCCGGCACCGGTGCCTACGTCGACAGCTACAACTCCTCGCAGGGCGGCTACGCCCTGTCGGCCACCGGTGACGGGACCGTCGAGGCGGCCGGCGACGTCAACCTCACCGGCGACGCCACGCTCAGGAGCGACGTGCGATCAGGCGGTTACGTCAAAGTCGATAGTAGTGCGGCCGCAATCGACGGGAACGTCTCCTGGACCGACGGTTACGACAAAAACAAGGGGACGGTGACAGGCTCGACAGGACAGATCAACGGTGTTGTACCCGTCGACCCCATCGACGGCTACGTCTACCAGCAGGTCGAGACGATCAGGGTCAACAACGACAACAACGCGACCAGCCTCATCAGCAACGACGAACTCACCGGTTCCGGCGAACTCGGCCCCGGAGCGTACTACGTCGACGAACTCGACGTCCGCGGCGAGAAAGTCGTCCTGAACGCCACCACCGGTGACGTGACTATCGCCGTCCGGGATTGGGCGGCCGTCCGCCGACAGGGTGGCATCGACGGAAACCTCACTGTCAAGGGTAACGGTCGCGCCCGCATTATCGTCAAAGGCGAAGCCGAGGTCAGTGTCTCGGTGACCGGAAAAGGCTCCCGCGACGCGGACCTCTACGTCGGAAAGGGGTCACGGACCCACATCCCCAACGAGACCGCCCGCCGGCTTCAGGTGCTTGCCCCGAAAGACGCCGACGTCTACATCGGTGGGAGCAACAGCCGACGTGCCGTCTTCGACGGCGTCGTCTACGCTCCCGGTGGTGCGACCGGTGGCGGCTCCACCTACGTCAAACAGGGCCACCTCTACGGTGCCGTCATCACCGGCAACCTGACGCTCGGCCAGAACGGCAATGTCCACTTCGACCACGCCCTCGAAGACGAACCGCTCCCGCTGTCGACCGAAGTCTCGCGACTGGAGTACCTCCACGTCGCGACTCACCGCGTCAACGTCACCAGTCGGTGATCCGCACTTCCCGTGTTGCCGAGACAAGGACAGCCATCGCAACAATCGGCTGCAAATCGTGGCCAGCCGGCTCGTCGTCCTCGTATTACTCGGACAGAAGAAGCCAAGGGCCAGCTATTAGGCATTTCTTTATATATTAGGATAGTTTACTTTGAGTTAATATTGCCCATATTCTGCTCTATAGGCCCTCTACCACCCGAATAGCGCCTAGTTTTGAAAGACGTATCCAAGTCAGCCCTGCATCTGTGTTCCAGTACTGAAACTTGTGAGGTCGTCGATACGCTCTTCGAGGGCTTCGATTTCTTGCCGTAGTTCGTCGGATTCTGCATCGTCGCTTGCAGCCAGTCGGTCTTTCAGTCCTTGGAGACGTGATTCCTTGACATCGTTGTCAACTTCGGCTTTCCGGACGTACTCGCTTTCAGAAACCTCGTAGAGATCCGATTCAGCTAGTTCAGTCACATCCAGAGCCTCAGCTACCTTACTCGAATCGAGGCTCATCACGCGCTGACGTTCGATCCCAGCGTCTTCCAGTAGATCGAGCACGTCGTCTTCGTCTTTGAGTGAGCGATTGCGACGTGACGTTCGCTGGACCGACCCGTACTGCCCGTGGACCGGTTGGTCGTGATGCAGACGGTCAAGTAACACGTCGGCTACATCCTGCCGGAACTCGTTTGCGTTCCGCTGGACATCCGAACAGAGCGTGTAGATGTTCACCAAGGCGTCCGTCTCGAGCTCACTGAGGTCGGTTACGTCATGCCGTTCCAGTGCGTCGATGAGGAGCAAGGCATCGGAGTAGACATCCAGTCCATCGGGTTCGACACGGTCACCCGCTCCGGAAACTGTGTCGCCGTCAACGAGTTGTGTCTCTGTCGGGCCCTCTGTCTCGACGATGACCCCTCTATCACCGTCAATTTCGAAGCGCGGGTGCAGGCTCAGGACCGCCGGGTACGGGTCGGCATCGGCCGGCAGGCGGTCAAGCTCGAACTCGCCATTCGAATCCTGAATCCGCCGGTAGAGCGTCTCAAACTGCTCGCGTTGGAGTGGGTGACGCTCACCGGACTCGTCAAGAGTGATTATGACACGATGCTCCTGAACGTCCGTGATTCGAAATCGGTCGTGAGACAGCGGCGTAATGAGTTCAGCCCCGTCGGAGAGGTCATCGAGTTCGTCAAGGAGCGTGTGCCAACTGACGCTGAATGGCATGGGAAAGAGTACGACGGCTTAGGGTAAAGTGTTCAGGACACGAGTCTATAGCCCTATATGCGAGTGCGCGTGTAGTGGGTGGTAGTGGACGAGTTCGTCGACTGGGTTCGGCGTCGGGACTACTATCACGACCAGATACGGTTCCAGCGGTCAGTCGCTGCCCGGCGTCCCGAAACACGGGCATGTGAGATGGACCCCGAGGTCACCGCACGACTCACTGCCCGGGATATCGACGAGCTCTACGCACACCAAGCCGACGCCATTGAGGCAATTCGCCGGGGCCAGAACGTCGTCCTGGCGACGCCGACAGCGAGCGGCAAGAGCCTCACGTATACGATTCCAGCCATAGAGCGAGCCCGCGACCACGAGGGACGCACGCTGTATATCGGCCCGCAGGTCGCACTGATCAACGATCAAGAAGCGACAATCTCCGAGTTTGCCGCCTCGTTCGAAGATATTGCTGTCACCCAGTATACGGGCGGACTCACGTCGGCCGAGCGCCAGCAGGCCCGCGATGATGACCCCTCGCTCGTGTTGACGACCCCGGATATGCTCCACTGTGGCCTGCTCAGCCACGCTGAGGATCTCTGGCAGTCTTTTTTCGAGTCACTCGACCTCGTGGTCGTCGACGAAGTCCACGAGTATCGTGGGGTCTTCGGCAGTCACGTCGGGCTTGTGCTTCGCCGACTCACGCGACTCTGTGACCGGTTCGGCGGGACCCCACAGTTCGTCTGTTGTTCGGCGACGATCGGTAACCCCCGAGAGCACGCGGCGACGATTACCGGCCAGCCCACCGACTCGTTCGCCCTCGTTGACGAGGATACCAGTGAGACTGGGCCGACCCAGTGGCTGTTCTGGCAACCACCGAAATACGACGAGGGAGACGCCCCTGTCGGGGCCGGCCAACGTCGCTCCCATCACGGGGAGACGATGCGTCTGTTCGTCGATCTCGTCCAGCGGGGGTACCAGACAGTAGCGTTTACCCGCGCCAGACAGACCGCAGAGCGCTATGCGACCATCAGCAGTGACACCCTCGCCGAGCGAGGGAACAACGAACTCGCGGAGAGTGTCACAGCGTATCATGCGGGATTGCGTGACGACCGCCGCGGGGCTATCGAGACGGCGTTACACACCGACGAGTGTGCGGGCGTCTGGAGTACCAGCGCACTCGAACTCGGTGTCGACATCGGGAGCCTCGACGCCGTGCTACTGGACGGCTACCCCGGAACACAGATGGCGACGTTCCAGCGGGCCGGCCGAGCCGGGCGTGGAACCGACCCGAGTCTCGTCGCCCTTGTCGCCAGCGAAGACCAACTCGACCAGTACGTCATCAACCATCCCGACGAGCTGTTCGAGGGCACCCCGGAACGTGCCGTTGCCAACCCGTCCAACCCACATCTGCTCCGGCTACACGCGCATGCCGCAGCCATCGAACGACCGCTTCGAACCGCTGACGAGCGGTATTTCGGCCCGACGTTTCCCGACATCGTCAGTACACTGACTGACGACGGTGAACTGACACGCCGACAGACAACCGATGGACTCGAATGGCGACGCACGGCCAGCGGCCGGACTGTCAATCCCTACGAACGGGGACTCCGAACAATCACTGACCGTACCGTCGTCCTCAAGGTCCGGGGCAGTCAGGCCGACGAACTCGGAGAGTTACCACTGGACGCCGCGCTTCGGGATGTCCATCCGGGCGCAATCTACCATCACCAGGGCCAGAGCTACGAGGTGCAGTCGCTTGACCTCGACCGCGACGTGGCGTGGCTTGTCCCGACAGAGAGCGACCATCAGACCCGCGTCCAGTTCGAGGAATCGATGACGATCGAGGAGGACATCACCACCAAACCGTTGGCGACCCGCGAGGATGTGACTGTCCACTTCGCGGAGGTGACCCGTCGAAAGCAGGTCACAGGCTTCCAGCGGCGTGACCACCGGACGGGCGAGATTGTCAGCGAGGAGTCACTCGACCTGCCCGAGACGACGCTGTCGACCCGTGCCCTGTACCTGACACTTCCGCCGGGCCTCGAAGGTCTCATGCAGACGATGTCCGGCTCCTTCGAGGGCGGTCTCCACGCGGTCCAGCACGCCCTCGTCGCCACGTTCCCACTCGTGATTCTCTGTGACCGCCGTGACGTTGGCAGTATCTCGACGACGGACCATCCACAGACGGAGACGAGTGCGCTGTTCATCTACGACGGCTACCACGGTGGCGTCGGACTGGCCCGCAACGGATACGATCAGATCGAGGACCTCCTCCAGCACACGTGGGGATTGCTCGCCGACTGTGGCTGTGCAGACGGCTGTCCGGCCTGTATCCAGTCGCCCCACTGCGGTCGGGCGAACGAACCGCTGGATAAACGCCTCGCAGTAACACTCACGATGGCGCTTGCCGACCCAAACCGGCAGGACGATACTGTCGAACCGAACGCAGATTAGCCCCGCCCGCGAACGACGGAACATGAACGTCGACGAGGAAGCCATCCGAAATCGGAGCACGGACGCCGTGTTCGAGCGGGGCGAAACGTACCGCAAGGAGGGACGTATTCAACGGCTTGACCGATTCGACGACCTCGTGACCGCAGCCGTCAGCGGATCGAAACTGTACGATGTGACGATCGAGTTTGGTGGGCGGGGCCTGGCTACGAAGTGCACCTGTCCGTACGACGGGAGCGGCGACTGCAAACACGTCGTCGCAGTGTTGTTGGATATCGCCGCTGGCCCGCCAGCAGACGAGAGCGAGGGTGTCGAGGCAGTTCTCGACGACGTGTCGGCCGAGGACTTGCGTGACTTTGTCCGGGATGCACTTGCCGAAGACGCAGAGTTGCGCGAGCAGTTTCTCGCACAGTTCGGTGACGACCACAAGTCAGTCGAGGAGTACCGTGAGGAGATCGCCCAACTGTTCGAACAGCACGCGGATCCAGTCGTCTTCGAGGCTATTGATTTCTCGCGGTTTTTCGAGATAGCCCAACAGTACCAGGATCGGGAGCGGTATCTGGCTGCCGCGACAGTCTATCGGGCCATATTCGAGGAAGTCGACGAGAAATCGAACTGGATCGACGGGGCCTACGACCACTACGCGAAAACCATCCAGAGAGCTATCGAAGGATACGCTGACTGTGTCTTGGCGACTGACCCAAGCCCCGAGGAGTTCGACACATACGCCGGTGTATTGGAAGCACGAGCGTCGACTGAGCCGCCGATTAACAACGAGCAGTTCTGGCGTGAGCTCGACACTCTTGAGGAGCGATACGATGAGTGAGCCAACAGATCAGTTCGTCATCGAGATTGGGAGCGGAACAGTGGTACATATCATCGATATGGATGCCGATCACGCCGAGAGCAACGCTCGCTTTTCGTTCGGTATCGGTGGTCCTGGGGAGATGATGTGTAGTCACGGTAACCGGCATCCACGCCCGCAGCACGTCCCAGTATCGGAGTTTCTTGCCCACCACGATATCGATAAAGATGGCTTCGAGGGCGATGCGCCGGAGGGAATCTGCTCGTACTGCTGGTCGAACACGCGGGAGGCAGTCGGGAACGAACAGAAGCAAGCTGGCGACGACATATCCGAGCAGATTGGCACCGTTGGCTATCGACTCCGATGGAAGCAGAAAGGCCGTGCGCGAGATGAGTGGTACGATATCGTCGTCAAGCCGGAGACGACGATGTCAGAACTGGATAGACTCGTCTGTCGGTTCTCCACACTTGACGACTTCCATCTCCGGATGTACGGGCTCGAAGACGAGTACTTGGAGTCGAGTCTCAACGTGCTTCCCGACCACCAGTACGAGGAAGCAGGCGACCGGTCGTACACCAGAGCAAGTGAGATGACGATTGCAGATGTCGCAGAGCGTGCGACACTCTGGGATGGCGACAGACTCAGCATGGTCTATGATTTCGGCACGCCGTCGCACTACTACTGTATCGTCAAGGGTGTCTACGAGCCGTCGGAGATCGATGAAGTTCTTGAGCGTGATGACGTGATCACATCGACTGATACAGCCGCGATTGTCAGGGAGAAACGACCATGACGGGGGAAACCGATAAAGAACGAGACGAGCGCATTCGAAACGAAATAATCGTCGATGCGTACACTGCAGATGAGATGGCTATCAGTTGGTGCTACCATCTGGAGCGTGAGATGTCTTTCCCGTTCCAAGCCCGCTGTATCGAGGAACGAACGATCTCGCCACTGCGAGAGGACGAAGAAGTACCGGTCGTTGGAATGACCGACGAAGTAGTCAGCAGCAGGGAGATGTTCGTCCTCGTGGAGTGGCGGGACCGGGAGTTTGGTGTCCCCTTGTCACAGCTCGAAGTACTCGACGTGGACAGCGATACCAGACAAGCGGTCGACGACTGGCACTACTGGAACGGCGACGGCGGTCGATTGGGGTAGCACAAAGGGAGTGTGACAGAAAAATTTTCTCACGATTCGGGTTCAAGCGGACTGGACCGTCGCTCAGAGCCATTCCTCTCCGACGTACTCAAGACCCTGCAACTCCGTCTGTGGGTAGTTCTGCGAAACGGTGTGGATGATGTCCGCGACCTGATCGACAGAAAGCGTCGCATCGTCGAAATACAACACTGCACGGTACATTTCTTCATCGACTTCAAGTACGAAGTCGTCGTCGTATGTCACAATCACCCGATCGGTATCAAGTGAATACCGTGCAATCGGATGGTCGGCGGTCCCTTTCCCAAGCTCGGGCACGAAATCGACGTGCTCAACGTCGTGACCGTAGTTCTTGAGCCGATGGAACACCTCGTGTTCGACGTTCTCATCGAGGATGAGCCGATACGCCATCGCTCAGGCATCGGGTGGCGTAAGCGACGAGCGTTCTCTGGCTTCGGCGGCGGCTCGCTCGTGGCGCTTCTCAACTTGTCGCATCTCCTCGGGATTGTTGTGATAGTACGCGAGCGCCTCGTAGATGTCCGCAATATCTAGGTTGTACCGCTCGGCGACTCGGTCAGGAGCGAGTCCGCGCTGTTCGACGCGTCCGTACACATCTCGGACAGTGATGCGACTTCCCTCTATGTGGGGCTCCCCGTGGAGCTCCGAATCCTCGGCGGAGACGATGCGATACTGCTGGGTTGCCATTGAATATAGATAGGTACCCTTGGGTCTTGAAACCTCGCCGAAGCGAGCGTACGTCGCTCTTCTGGTTTCTATCTCGAATGTGGATTATCAGTCAGAACTGAAAGTACCGAAGTACATCTGCCGTGACTGTGTCTGTGACACGCTTCGTGCTGTTAATACTCCGTCTCGGGGCTCGACGCGTACGCTTCGGCCAGTTCGACCGCGTCGTAGACGTGAATCCCGCTTTTGAACCACAGGACCCGCTCCGCCGTATCCCCGAAGTCCTCGTCGGCACAGTCGAGTCGCTCCGAGACCGCAAGCACGAAATTGTCGGCATCGACCTGCCGAATCTTCGCCAGTTTCGACTGCAGGTACTCCGGGGTCCAGAAGCCCACGATCTCGATGATCGCCCGTCTGCCATCGGGGTGTTCGATTGCGAAATCCGGAATCATCACCTCCGCGCCGAGGTCGAAGACATCGGCCTCGCGCTGGAGGGTCCAGTCAGTGGTCGCTCGCTCCCACTTCCGGGCGAGAGTCCGTTCGATATCGCTATCGAACTGCTGGCCCGTGCTGTAGTGTGAGACGAGGCCGTCGGTGTGGTCGAGTGTGAGGCGGTTACTGCCGCTGACAGTATCGTCGTCCAGAATCTCTGCGCGCATCTCCCAGCGGTCACACAGCGGTAACGCGGGGAGGAAGTTCGCCATCCGAATGCCGTACTTCTGGGACTTCCGAAACAGCGAGGCCGGGCCGTCGAGTTCGGCCTCGTAGCCCGCTGCAAGGTCCGTACTCGAAACGCGGTTGCCGTCGCCATCGATGGGATAGATCCGGTGCATCAACCCGAACAGCTTCATGTAGCTGAACACCGTTCCGAAGTGGTCCCAGACCCGAATCCGCATCTTTGACGCGTCGTAGAGGACGGCTTGGGCCAGCGCTAAATTGTAGCGGGCAAGTAACCAGTCGACTGTCTGGGCCGTCTGGTCGTACGCCTGCTTGCTGTTGCCCGTCAGCTTCGTCGTCGACGTGGTCTTAGCAGCGTCGTAGTCCTCAACAGTCTGGTCGCCGAATCGAACCAGGAGCTTGTTGTCATCCAGATCCGCGTACATCCCCCGGTAGCACTCTTCGAGGGAGATATCGAGTTCGTCAGCGACGGCGCTGTACACTTCGAGTTTCTGTGTGTCCTCCCCGAGCGTGGGTTGGCGAACGATCGGATACTGCTCGTTCGCGCGCTCGAACAGGCGCTGACGGATCTCATGAGGATCGACAGCAGCCTGTTGCTCGAACTCACACTCGTCTTTCAGCAGCTTCGCCAATCCCTGAACGATTTTGTAGTCGGTATTGTCGACGGTTAGATCGTCGATGGCAGCCTCGAGATCCCCCTTCGGTTCGCCGAGGTGGTTCTCAAAGAGATCGATGAGAGTGGCGGCAGTCGACCGATACCGCTCATCGGAGATATCGATGAACAGCGGGCGAACTTCTCCATCACATGTGCGCGAGCGTGCGAGATCAGCCGTTAGCACTACTGCTCACCCCATCGCGGCGTCGCTGAGACACGTATGTCTCCATCGTGTCGGTCGTGATAATCTCGTAGAGGCGGGCTGGCTGGCGATCATCGGTCGGGCGGAGAATGCGACCGAGCCGTTGAGCGTACTGTCGTTTCGAAGCACTCCCGGAGAGGATGATCCCGACGTTGGCCGCTGGCACATCAATCCCCTCGTCAAGCACTTGGGAGGTGGCGAGCATGGAATACTCCCCTGAACGGAATCGTTCGAGTATCTCGGTGCGTTCGTCGGTGTCGGTCTGGTGCGTGATACACGGAAGGACGAACTCCCGGGAGATGTCGTAGGCAAAGTCGTTGTTCGCAGTGAAGACGATGACACGGTCATCGTGGTGACGCTTGAGAAGGTTGTCGAGCGTGTCGAGTTTTTTCGTCGCCGTCCGAGCGATTCGTTCCGCACGTTGCTTGGCAATGAGGGCGCGGCGTCCCTGGGGGTCGTAGGACGTGCGTTTGAGAAACTCCGCGTACCCCTGTTCTTTCCAGAGGTCGAAATCGTGAGTGTCGACGTAGTCTCTGTACAGTTGGTACTCATCGTCGTACTCAGCCCGTTCCTCGCTGGTGAGTTCGACTGACATCTGGATGGTTTCGTACTCGCTCAGGAACTCCCCGGCGAGGTCGTCGACGGCTTCCTCGTAGACGACCGGTCCCATGCGGTCTTCAAGGAGTTCTTCGCGGCCGTCCGCCCGTTCGTAGGTTGCAGTGAGACCGAGTCGGTACGGGGCAATCGTCATTTCGGGGATTTGCAGGTAGGTTTCGGCCGCCAGATGGTGTGTTTCGTCGGTGATGAGGAGGCCAAACCGGTCGCCATACTCGTCGATGTAGCGGTAGGCACTATCGTAAGTTGTCACGGTCAGTGCTGTAATCTCGTGGCTCCCGCCACCGAGGACACCCACCTTCTCTGTGAGTTGGTCACCGAAGGCATTCGTCAGCGTGGCGTACCACTGGTTCATCAGATCGATTGTCGGTGTGACGACGAGCGCACTGACGCCAGCATCGGCGATGGCCTGCAACCCGAGGAAGGTCTTCCCACTGCCGGTCGGGAGGATGACGGTTCCCTGCCGGTCGTGGGTTCGCCACGCATCGAGTGCCGCCTGCTGATAGTCACGCGGTTCGATCTGGAGTGTGGGTGTCAGAGCGAGGTCGGGATAGGCTCGCGCAGCGTCTGCAACGTCGTGGCTGAAGCCATCCTGGAGTGTCGCCTGGCCGTTGTTCTCAGCCCACTGGCCGGCCCATTCTAGCAGCGCTCGGTACCGGTAGGCTTGTGCCCGGTACGCATCGACACGGTCGTCCCACTCCGCGTATGGCACCGTTTCAGGTGCATTCTCCAGCAGGAGCGTCCCGTCGTCGAATTCGAGCCGCATTCGGTACCTGAACGCATGCGTGTCGGACGATTCAATCTGTCGGGCGCAGGCTGAGTGCCAGAACGCCAACGCACGTCAGTGATAGCACAGCGTCACGTTTTCGGGACGTAGTATAGTATACGGACACAAAACATGGACTACCCGACTCGGGACGAAATACGATCGCTCTGTACCGAACAGTCGTTCGAGCGCGGTATCAACTATTACTACCAAGATCGGGTGCAGGAGCTGGATATCGACGGCAGCGAGATCAGAGCCACCGTTCGGGGGTCCAACTACTACGATGTCGCTATCGATCTCGTGGACGATGCGGTCCGGTCTCGTTGCAGTTGTCCGTACGACTACGCGGGCGACTGCAAACACGTCGTCGCGGTCTTGCTCACCGTAGACGACCGAGACACCGAGACGGTGAGCGATCCCGAACGGGACGAGACGGTCGATATCGATTCGCTGATCGAACAGACGGCACCCGAGGACCTCCGAGCGTTTCTGCGTGACATCGTTGCGGAGGATCGAGATATCCGCGATCGGTTCGTCGCGTTCGTCGGTGAAGACACGGGCAAGACCGTCTACGACTACAAGCAGGAGATCGATCGACTGTTCGACGACGCTGTCAGCCGGCGAGGGATGGTCGAACACGACACGCACATCGACTTCTCGCAGTACACCGACCTCGCGGAGACGCATCGAGAACGAGGCCACGTCGAGACGGCGACGGATATCTATCGAGCGGTTTCCGAGGCGATACGTGAAAACTTGGACCAGGTTGACGACAGCAGCGGATACCACGGCCGAGAGTTGGAACGTGCTATCGAGTCGTATGCAGGGACGGTCGCAGAACAGGACCTCGACCACGAGCGAAAGCGGCCGCACATCCAGTATCTCTGTGAAGAGTTCGTCGGGGCAAACTACGGCTTCGCCAGTGACTACTACTACGACGCACTCCAAACACTCTGCACGACGGACGCAGACCTCGAATACTGGCTGGAGCAACTCGACGCACACGTGTCCGGAGTCACACTCGACGCAGTACTGTCGGGCAAGTCACCCTCGAAAGCGGACGACCGCCGAGATGAAACTGAAGACGGCGTCGATACATCCGACGGATCAGCGAGAGACAACGAGTCGACTGACCACTCCGACCGGACGGACGACGTTCTCTACGTATCCGATTTCACCGATGGTCCGCTCAACACCGAGGATTTCACTGGTGGGGCAATAGACGTCGAACACTTGACTATCGGGACACTGAAACTCGAGTATTTCGTCGGTGACGCGTTCGAGAAGTTACGAGTCGATGAACCGACGACCGTCGAGAGACACACCGCTAGCGTCGGACCAAGTAAATCGGGAACGACCGACACGAAGATATCGTCGTCACTCCAGAAGCGGCGGATATTCTCGACCTACATCTACATCCTCGAGGAACTCGGCGACGAAGACGCCCTCTCGCAACTCTACGAGGAGATTTACCTCGAAAGCAAGCGCTTCTGCGAGGAGTACGCCCGACAGCTGGTCGACGAAGGGAACGAAGACCGTGCGATCGAAGTCGTCGAAGGCGGTATCCATACGTTCCGATCGGCTCGCTCACTTCGCTGGCTCGCTGCCGACCTCTACGAGGATCGGGATATGGACGAGTATCGTACCACGCTGAAACAGTTGTTTCTTGATCATACCGAGTGGGCAGCTTATGATGACCTGAAGTCAGTCTGTGACGATCAGGAGTGGCAGTCGATCTACGAGGAATTCAAGCGGTATTTCGAACGGGACGATAGAAAGGATCTCGTCGCACTGTACGTCCACGACGACGACCTCGAAAAGGCGTTCGTCGAACTGAAAGAGAACGCAGACCTCTCGTCAGTTCGCCAGTACCGTGATCCAGTCGCAACCACTGCGCCGGTCGAGTACTTCGAGCTATATCGAGAACTGCTCGTCCCGTTTGCCGCCGACGACACTGGGCGACGCCACTACCGCGACATCGCCGACCACTTAGAAGAGATGCAAGAATTGGTCCCCGAAGCGCGGTTCGAAGAGTTCGTCGATTTCCTGAAAGACAAGCACTCGAACCGGCCAGCGTTTCTCGATGAACTGGAGAAAGCTGGGTTTTGAATGCCTCTTGCATCCGATCACGGCACTGGGAGGGTTTATTTCCGATACCGGAACCAGATGCACGAGAGATGGATGAAGCTCGACACGCTAGCTCTATTCCCACCACAATCTTCCGAGATACTCGGGAGCAGTGTCCGTGGACGTTCGACGAGTGTGCAGTCGAGACGCGCGACGTGACGCTCTCGACCGGCGACTACGCCGTCCCGGCCGACTGTACTCACGACCCAGAATCGGACACCTACTACCCACGGTTCGCGGTTGAGCGCAAGTCAGGGCACGACTTCCTCACCGCACTCACATGGGAACGTGACCGATTTACATCCGAGTTGCGGCGGGCTGCCGAGTGGTCACAGCCCATTGCGGTCGTCGTAGAGACCTCCTGGCAGACCCTCCTTCGCAATCGCGGTTGCATGGCGTGGCGGGATATCCATCCGAACCAGATCGTAGGCTCCCTCTCGGCGTGGACTGATCACTACAACGTCGCGTTCCATTTCGTAGAGTCCCGACGGCAAGCGGAACTGTGTGCGTATCTCCTCCTCGTCCGTCGTAGTCTACTACGACGAGGTGAGCAAATCTGACGCGATGCTATTTTGATTGCTACGGAGATAGCACTCCAGCGAGTCGATGAGTGCCCCATCCCACGATAGATTATTAGGTCCGTGGATCCGATACCTACGTACGATGGCCTCTTCCAGTAGTGAGCCCTCGGACGAGCTTGCGACCGCGGTGGGTCGGTACGTTCTCGGCGACCTCTCGCTCGGACGTGCTGCCGAAGCGGCCGGACTGTCCCGATGGGAGTTCGAAGAAGTGCTGGAAGACGCTGGCTTCACGTCGCTCTACGGGCCGCGAACTGACGACCAGTTACAGCGGGAGATCGACGTTGCACTCGATCTCGACGAATAGATGTCGGACGGATACCCGCAACCGGTTTTCCTCGACGCAACTGTCATCAGTAATTTCGCCAGTACGAGCTCGGTCGAATTTCTCGTTCACCTACTCGAAGCACCAGTCGTGGCACCCGCAGTCCGTGACGAAATCGAACAGGGAGTCGATTTCGGCCACGAGTATCTGACCAACGCCGTCGAGGCGTTCGACGAAGGACTGGGAGTCAGTGACGTTCCACCCGAAACAGGGAGGATGGACCCCCGTGAGCGACTCGATCCAGGAGAAACGGAAGCGTTGCGTGGAGCCGTCGAACACGACGGGACCATCGCCACTGACGATCTCGCAGCACGCCGTCTTGCATCAGAGCTGGATGTCCCAGTCACCGGCTCAATCGGTCTTCTCGTCCTCGGCATCAAGCACGAGCATATCGACAGCGAAACCGCGGACGAGTGGATCGATATCTGGCGGACCGAACGCGGATACTACGCCCCCGTGGAGAGCGTCACCGAACTATTCGAGGAATAGAGCCACGAACGACGCTCGTGGACGTTCAGCGGATGTGCGATCGACAGGTTCTGTCACATTCTCGATATTCCGACAGCAATAGAGAAACTGTATCGAGACAAGGTCGTCTTGGGCTTTAGGGTAACGTGTGAGAGCCAAGGGCCGGATTTGAACCGGCGATGGGCGGCTCTGCAGGCCGCTGCGTTAGGCCAGACTCTGCCACCTTGGCGCAGTCGATACTACTGGCGTCCGCCGTTTAAGCGTAGCGGATTCGACCACTGGCACCCTCGCCACTCCCGTGGCTACGTTCGGCATTCCAGCGTTGCCACTCCCCGGTAAATACGTTTAGCCCACCACAGAGATGTCTCTCCGCGATGGGCTGAAAGTATGTCCGAGAGCGCTATGGCTGGCGCTCTCGGACGAATGAATGAAAGTATGAATGGTGGCGGCGAACCGCGTTTCCCAGAGGCTCGCGCACTCCAGTACTCCCCGGAACGCTGGTGAGCTTATCTTCCGTGTTCGGGATGGGTACGGGAGGCAACCTCACCGCTATGGCCGCCTAATGCCGACTCGTGGAGTCGAACCACGACAGTACCAGTGTCGGTCGGTCTTCAACTATGTGTTCGTGCGATCCAGATTGCGCCTGGACTCGTTCAGTCTACCGAACGGTCGGTGACCTTCGAGTCACAGTGCGTATGATTGTGGCTTCGAGTGATTAGTGCTCGCGGGCTCAACGTCTCGTTACCTCGACGCGTACACCCCGAGTCTATCTACCTCGTCTTCTACGAGGACTCTCGACGGTGTCTCTTTTCCAGGTGGGTTTCGAGCTTAGATGCGTTCAGCTCTTACCCCGTGTGGCGTGGCTGCCCGGCAGTGCTCTCTCGAACAACCGGTACACCAGTGGCCACCAATCGTAGTTCCTCTCGTACTATACGATCGTTCCCGTCAGACACCATGACACACCCAGTAGATAGCAGCCGACCTGTCTCACGACGGTCTAAACCCAGCTCACGACCTCCTTTAATAGGCGAACAACCTCACCCTTGCCCGCTTCTGCACGGGCAGGATGGAGGGAACCGACATCGAGGTAGCAAGCCACTCGGTCGATATGTGCTCTTGCGAGTGACGACTCTGTTATCCCTAGGGTAGCTTTTCTGTCATCAATTGCCCGCATCAAGCAGGCTAATTGGTTCGCTAGACCACGCTTTCGCGTCAGCGTTCCTCGTTGGGAAGAACACTGTCAAATCATCTTTTGCTCTTGCACTCTTCGCCGGGTCTCTGTCCCGGCTGAGATGATCTTAGGGCGCGCTCGATATCTTTTCGAGCGCGTACCGCCCCAGTCAAACTGCCCGGCTACCGGTGTCCTCCTCCCGGAGTGAGGGTCGCAGTCACCGACGGGTAGTATTTCACTGATGGCTCGGTGGCTTGCTAGCGCAAGTACCTGTGTAATGCCTCCTACCTATGCTGCACATCGGCGACCACGTCCCAGCGACAGCCTGCAGTAAAGCTCCATAGGGTCTTCGCTTCCCCCTGGGTGTCTCCAGACTCCGCACTGGAATGTACAGTTCACCGGGCCCAACGTTGGGACAGTGAAGCTCTGGTTAATCCATTCATGCAAGCCGCTACTGATGCGGCAAGGTACTACGCTACCTTAAGAGGGTCATAGTTACCCCCGCCGTTGACGGGTCCTTCGTCCTCTTGTACGAGGTGTTCAGATACCCGCACTGGGCAGGATTCAGTGACCGTACGAGTCCTTGCGGATTTGCGGTCACCTATGTTGTTACTAGACAGTCCGAGCTTCCGAGTCACTGCGACCTGCTCGTTTCCCGAGCAGGTATCCCTTATTGCGAACGTACGGGACTAACTTGCCGAATTCCCTAACGTCGGTTGATCCCGACAGGCCTTGGCTTTCGCCGCCATGGACACCTGTGTCGGTTCTCGGTACGGACACCACACTCCCTTTTCACGGGCCCCAGGTTGAACCACGTTTCCCTATCCCGCCGTTCGTCCGCTTCGTGCCATTACGGCTTCCACGGAGTTTGACGGTTCGACCGGGCGAGGGCCCGGCGTGGTCGACCCCAGGGCGTCGGTTTCACTGTGTGGTGGCACGGGAATATTAACCCGTTTCCCATGTTGTCATAGTCGAATTACGGTATGACTTAGGACCGGCTAACCCTCAGCTGATCAGCAGTGCTGAGGAACCCTTATCCATTAGGCCGTCGGGGTTCACACCCGACTATCGCTGCTACTATGGCCAGGATTTTCGTCACTCATCGGTCCACAGGAGTTCTCACCCCTGCTTCCATCCAATGAGAGCGCCAACCTACTCGATTGCCCTTTCACGGGCACGGACAGGTCTCGGTGGTGGATTTGAGTCCCGATCATTTTGGGCGCCTCAAACCTCGGCCGGTAAGCTGTTACGCTTTTCTTAGAGGGTAGCTGCTTCTAAGCTCACCTCCCGGCTGTCTAGGGCTCGAGACCACCTTCAGAGGATTACACTTAATCCACACTTGGGGACCTTAACCTATCTCTGGGTTGTTCCCCTCCTGGTACACAGGCTTACCCCGCGCACCGGAATCCTCACGTCGACGGCGTCGGTGGGTTTGGAGTTTGACAGGCGCGTCCACTCCTCTCGGAGTGGAGCACGCCAATCGGTCGCTCTACCCCACCGACTACCTCGGTGAAGGTCATGCTTCGACATGTTTCGGTTGGAACCAGCTGTTGCCGGACTCGATGGGCCTTTCACCCCTACACATAGATCACGAGAGGGTATTGTAGGACACCAACTCTAACAGGCTTCCACGTGCCTTTCGGCACGCTTCACCTTGTCCATGCGTAGATCGTCCGGATTCGGGTCGTGTCCGTGTGGCTCCCCGCCCTTGAAGACGGCGGCCCTCGTGTAAACTGCGGCCATGTCGGTTTCCCTGTGCCTCCCCGGATGCTCCGGTTAGACTCGCCATACAGACACACTCCCTGGCTCGTTTTTCAAAACGTACGATGGAACACCGGCTTCCTGTCCGTCTTACTGTACCCTCGCGGGTGGGTCATTCTGGACAGGACCTTTCGTGCCCCATCGCTCGATCGCCAACTGGGTTCAAGCTCTATTTCACCTCCCTTCGGAGGATACTTTGCAGCGTTCGTTCACACTACTTGTCCGCTATCGGTCTCGAGGAGTGTTTAGCCTTCGCAGTCGATGCCTGCGAGATTCGCGAGGGATTTCCAACCCCCGCTACTCTGGAACCGACGCACATCGTACTGACCTCACGTACGGGGTTGTCACCCTGTATCACGCCCTGTTCCAAGGGACTTCTGTGAGATGATCGGATGATGAGTGTCGGCCCACACACCACATTGCCCGTGAGGGCTTCGGTTTGGGCTATATCGCGTTCACTCGCGGTTACTGACGACATCACATTGCGTTTTCTGTTCCTCCCGATACTGAGATGTTTCAGTTCTCGGGGTTCCTCATTGCGCGTGGCAATTGCGAGGAGATTCTCATTCGGAGATCCTGAGTTCTTCGCCTCCGTGCGGCTCCCTCAGGCTTATCGCAGCTTGGCACGTCCTTCTTCAGCTCTCGAGCCGAGCTATCCATCAGCTGGCATAGTAGCCAACGTCGTTGTGACTCGTTAGATAGAACTGAACGAGTCCAGTGGACGCCTGGATCGCACGTACACACGGTTTCATACTCGCCCCCAAGGTGGAGATGGTAGGCGAATCGACCCTTCCCAATCGCGGTTTCACCCGGATTGGTGCATCAGTCGTCGTACCACGTTCGAACACTGTCCCACACTTAAGGGGCACGGTTCGAACCCGGTACGTCGTATGGACCCACTGGGATTTGAACCCAGGGCTTCCGCCTTGCAAAGGCGGCGCTCTGCCGCTGAGCTATGGGCCCGACAGGTGCTGCAGTCGTTAGCCCTGATAGTTCATAGGTGCTCGGTCGCCGACGACCTCGAACGACCCGTTAGGTGGGCTGGGGCAGAGCCCCAGTCCCGATCAGTAGGAGGTGATCCAGCCGCAGATTCCCCTACGGCTACCTTGTTACGACTTAAGCCCCCTTGCGAAGCCCAGATTCAACCAGCGCATGCTGGCTTCATCCGGACCTCACTCGGGTGCTTTGACGGGCGGTGTGTGCAAGGAGCAGGGACGTATTCACCGCGCGCTTATGACACGCGATTACTACCGAATCCAGCTTCATGCGGGCGAGTTTCAGCCCGCAATCCGAACTACGACCAGGTTTAGGTGATTAGCTCCGCCTCTCGGCGTGGCATCACATTGTCCCGGCCATTGTAGCCCGCGTGTTGCCCGGTCCATTCGGGGCATACTGACCTACCGTTGCCCGTTCCTTCCTCCGCTTTAGCAGCGGCAGTCCTCCTAGTGTACCCAACCACCACAAGGGTGTTGCTGGCAACTAGAAGTGCGGGTCTCGCTCGTTGCCTGACTTAACAGGACGCCTCACGGTACGAGCTGACGGCGGCCATGCACCTCCTCTCAGTAGCGTCGGGTAAAGTCGTCAACCTGACCGTCATTACTACTGTCGGGACCGGTGAGATGTCCGGCGTTGAGTCCAATTAAACCGCAGGCTCCTCCGGTTGTAGTGCTCCCCCGCCAATTCCTTTAAGTTTCATCCTTGCGGACGTACTTCCCAGGCGGCTCACTTCTCGGCTTCCCTAGGGCACAACGCAGGCTCGTAGCCTGCGTCACACCTAGTGAGCATTGTTTACGGCTAGGACTACCCGGGTATCTAATCCGGTTCGAGACCCTAGCTTTCGTCCCTCACCGTCGGGTCCATCTTTCTGAGGCGCTTTCGCCACCGGTGGTCCGTCCAGGATTACGGGATTTCACTCCTACCCCGGACGTACCCCTCAGATCTTCTGGCCCCAAGCCGGACAGTTTCCGCTGGACGCCGACGCGTTGAGCGCGTCGATTTCCCAACGGACTTGTCCGGCCGGCTACGGACGCTTTAGGCCCAATAATATCGGCCATCACTCGGACTGCCGGTATTACCGCGGCGGCTGGCACCGGTCTTGCCCAGTCCTTGTTCCTGTACCACCCTACGGTACAGAAAAGCGAGGGCTATATGCCCTCGCACTCGGAGTCCCCTTATCGCACTGTCGTGCAGTGTAAAGGTTTCGCGCCTGCTGCGCCCCGTAGGGCCCGGTATCTTGTCTCAGATACCGTCTCCGGGCTCTTGCTCTCACAACCCGTACCGATTATGGGCATGGTGGGCCGTTACCCCACCATCTACCTAATCGGCCGCAGCCACATCCTATGGCGCCGGAACGTTTCCAGCTCTCGGCACTCCAACATGAGAGCTGTATCAGGTATTAGCCTCAGTTTCCCGAGGTTATGCCTGTCCATAGGGTAGTTTGGCCACGTGTTACTGAGCTATATGCCGCGGGTCTAAACCCGCGCGACTAGCATGGCTAAATCGGACTCCGATAGCAATGGCCTCCGGCAGGATCAACCGGAATGTATCCCGGCACGAGGCCGGGGGGTTAGGCGGGATCACACCCACAAAGGGGTGTGGTCGCTATCGAAGGGTGTTCGAGGACACTCGACGACCGAGTGTCACCGAACTATCAGGGCTAACATCAGATCCCATCTTGACGGCGGACCGCAGGGGTGGAATCCTCATTTACTCCGGACCTGAGTGTTGTCCCGAAGCCACCATAAAGGCTTCGAGTTGTCCGTGCGACGCGTGTCGCGTTCGGTCCGGGCCGGTCGGAACCTGTCGCGTCCGACCGGACCTCGTGTGCATCCATTCCGAATGCCCTGTTACACTTAAGGGCATCGGATGGCTGCCGTGGCGTCGTGGGGCGGTTCCCCGCGTCGCCTTCGTATTTCTTCCGAGGACGGTGTCACACTTAACCCCGTCGAACTACACCCGCTACGTCATGCGATTCCATGGGCCGCTGTATCGTTGCACGCGAGTCGAGCACCGACGGAATCGAAACGCGAGGAAGTGTCCTATCGACGGCAGTGCACAACGGGATGTGCCGGGAAAAAGCCGGTCGCGGCGTCAGAGGTCGTCGAGGTGATCGACGCCCTGTTTCGAGACGTTCCCTTTCGTGATGTTACCGGGCATCCAGTCTGGCTTGTCGTCCGGGGCTTCCTCCCGCCAGGCCCACGCCTCGTAGATGTGGACCTTGTGGGTTCCTTTCTCCCGCAGTCTGATCTCCTGCCGGTCGGCATCGTCTTCACTGTCGGCTGGGTCGAGCCGTCGGGCTGCCTTCAGTGCAGCCTGCCGGGGTGTTCCGCCTGAGAAGACGCTCGATTCGTCACCGTCCTCGCGCAGCGCGAAGTTGCGCTTGTCACTGTCACGTGCCATGGTTTCGCCACTCCATGTCAATTCAGCACATGGCACAATATAAATATACCCCCGTATCCGGCTCCCGTCCCGGGGTGCGTTTAAATACGTCCCGCGAAATTACCCGTCGAGTCCGGGCGTCAACCGGGGCCAACGACGGGTCGACGACGAATCTGACGTCGGCCGCACGGTAGACTTAAGTGCATCCTGCGGTGATGCACGGAATAGGATAGCGCGATGGTGCGAAAGAAGAAGCTCAGTCCGAGTGGCGCCAAAGACGAAGACGGCGAATACCACAACGTACATATCAACATCCACGAGGACGAACTCGCAGTCGCCGGGATGGAGATCGGCGACGAAGTGTTCGTGCGCGTGCGTGACAACAAGATTATTATCCAGAAAGCAGACCCCGAGGACGTTGAACACGATTTCTGACGCACCGTCACGGGGCTGTGGATCCGCGACGGTGCCGACTCCCCAATGAGACTCTACGATATCGCGAAACCGATCCTGTTCTCGCTCCCGGCAGAGACGGCCAACACGAGCGTCCATCGACTACTCGAAGCCGTTGACGGGACCCCAGTCGCGGACCTGCTGGCAAGTCACTACACGGTGGCCGACGACCGGCTTCAGGTCGAAGCCTTCGGACAGCGCTTCGACAACCCGGTCGGTGTCGCTGCCGGGTTCGACAAGAACGCGACGGTCCCGGCGGTCCTGGCCGCACTCGGCTTCGGCTTCGTCGAGGTCGGGGGCGTCACCGCCGAGCCACAGACCGGCAACGCCCGCCCGCGGATGTTCCGCCTCCGGGAGGACGAGGGAATCATCAACCGGATGGGGCTGAACAACGACGGAGCCGACGTCATCGGCGAGCGGTTGGCCCGGACCGACGCGCCGTTCCCGGTCGGTGTCAACATCGCCAAGAGCGAGCACGTCGGGACCGACGACGCGCCCGCGGACTACCGCTACACCTACGAGCGGGTCGCCGAGGGCGGCGATTTCTTCGTCGTCAACGTCTCCTGTCCCAACTCCGAGGGGTTCGAGGAACTCCAGAACCGCGACGCGATGGAAGCGATCCTCGGCGAACTGCAGGACGCCGGTGCGGGGCCGCTACTCGTGAAGCTCTCGCCGGACCTCCCGGACCCAGCTGTCGAAGACGCGCTGGATCTGGTCACCGAACTCGGACTGGACGGCGTGGTCGCGACGAACACGACGACCGAGCGACCGGCCAGTCTGCGCTCGCCCAACGCGAGCGAGCAGGGTGGCCTCTCGGGGAAGCCGATAGAGAGCGACGCGACCCGGATGGTCCGGTTCGTCGCCGAGCGCGTCGACGTCCCCGTCGTCGGCGTCGGCGGCGTCTCGACAGCAGAGGGGGCCTACCGGAAGATCCGGGCCGGCGCCTCGCTCGTGCAGTTGTATACGGGTCTGGTCTACCGTGGCCCGTCGATCGCCCGCGAGATCAACGAGGGGCTACTCGAACTCCTCGAAGAGGACGGATTCGATAGCATCGAGGACGCGGTCGGCGCCGACCTCTGAGGGACGCGATCGGCGCAGCCCGCTGAAGGCTGAAGTACTGGGTGAGAGTGGGCACTGGTATGGCCGACGGTCGCCGGACACTCCACATCGCGTCCTGGGGCGACAGATTCCTCGCGTGGCTCGTCGACGTCATCGTCGTCGGCGGCGTACTCGCCGGACTGGGGCAGATCGCCGGCGTGTTCTCACTGTTGACCGGCAGTCTCTCGACGTCCCCGTTCGCGGGACTGAACGGACTCGCACTCTTCCTCTATTGGACCTGCCTGGAGGGGTACCAGGGCCAGTCGGCCGGCAAGACCGTGATGGACATCGCCGTCGCCGACGAGCGCGGCGAACCCATCGGCTACGGGACTGCGGCCGTCGAGAGCTTCGGGAAAGCGTTCCTGCTGCCGATCGACTGTCTCGTCGGCTGGCTCGCCTTCGAGAAAGAGGGGTTACGGCTGTTCAACAGACTCTCCTCGACAGTCGTCGTCGAGGTCGACGAGACCGACCAGTCCGACGAGGTGGAGTCCGTCTACCCGGGCGAGGAGTGATAACAACGCCAGGCGTCCGGGTTACTCCAGCGCGTCTAGCCGGAACTCGAAGCCCGCCACCGGTAGTTCCAGATCGTATTGCGACCACCTTTTTCATCAGTGGGTGTGCTCGCCACGCTCGCACACCCACCTCGAAAAACGTGGGCGAAAAAGCGCTCGCTCCCGCCAGTCGCTCGCAATCCTACTCCAGCGCGTCTAGCCGGAACTCGAAGCCCGCCACCGGTAGTTCCAGGTCGTGTTCGACCAGTACCTTCGGGTGGATCTCACCGATCACGCCGGCGGACTCGCCGTCGAGGACGACCTCCGCGGCCCGACCAGGGATGAACGAGGGGTGGCTGGTCGGTGGCGTCTCCAGGTCGGCGTCGAACGAGTCCGCCAGGGCCTGCAGACGGGCTTTCGCGTCCTCGTAGGAGGCGTCAGTGCGTGCGAGGACGGCCGCGACCGTCTGGCGCTCGGCGGCGCCCGTGTTCACGTCGTCGTCGACGTGGGCCGCCAGCCCGATCTCCGCGAGGTCCTGGGGGTACCGCCGGTGGGTGTTGTTCTCCAGAACCATCATGAGCGAGGGGAGCGCCCACGTCCGGAGGATAGTGTAGTCCTCGCTGTAGGGCTCCTGGATGGTGACCGGGTCGGCCGCACCGAGACAGTCGTCGTCCGGCTGCTCGCGGTTGTCACCGCTCGCGTTTTCGGCTGCCCCCTCCGGGGCCAGCCCCATCCGCTCGAAGTTCGCCGCCTCGTTGGTCATGTGGAAGTTCAGCAGGTCCTCGAAGCCCAGTCCAACGAGCGCGTCCCGCGCCGCGTCCTCCAGTCGTGAGCGGTCGTGGCGGCCGCCGACCGTCGAGACGTCCGGATAGGTCGGTTCGAGGCTGTTGAACCCGAGCGCGCGACCGATGTCGTCGATGACGTCCAGCGGGTGGAGCACGTCGACGCGGTAGGGCGGAATCTCGACCTCGTAGGCCAGTTCGCCGTCGTCGCGCGTCTCCGTCGCGTCGAGGCCGGCACGTTCGGCGTAGTCGACGACCTCGCGCTCCTCCAGGGAGACCCCGAGGATGCTCTCGATGCGGTCGTGCGTGACCGTCTTCGTCCGGGTCCCGAAGTCCGGCCGCTCGATGGTTCGCCCGGCGTACTCGCCGGGGGCATCGTCGGCGTACTCGACGTCGACGCGTTCGACGGTCCCGCCGCGGGCCTCCAGCGCGTAGCAGACGATGTTCAGCATGTGGTCGATGGTCCACTGGTCGGTCCCGGTCATCTCGACGAACAGGTCACGGGAGTCCTCGCTGACCTCGGTCCGGCGGCCGTTGATCACCGGCGGGAACGAGAACAGCCCGATAGAGTCGTAGATGGCCGGCACGCGGTCGAAGTCGGCCACGAGATCTCCGTAGGTCTGGCCGGTCTCGTGCTCGGCGATCACCTCGCTGGGCGTCATCTCTCGGTCGGCATCGAGGGGAACGAACGTCTCCTCGTCGGGATCGACGCTCGTGTAGGTGATGGACTTGCCCGTTCCCTCGGTCGCGGCCTCGCCCTTGAGCATCGTCAGGTCGTGGACGCCGATGGCGCCTTTCGCACGCTTGCGACCCATCGTCGCGTGGAGTTTCTCCTGGACCTGGATGAGCGACTCCAGGGCGTCTTCGCCCATGTCCAGGCCGCGGACGACCGCGCCGGTAACGTAGGGTCGTTCGGGGGGCTGGTTCTGAACCTCGATGGTCCACTCGGCGCTGTTGGTCGAGGGGACGTACACCCCGCGGTCGTCGCCGTAGTGGTACCGCAGCGAGCGGGCGACACCTTCGACGGAGAGGCGGTCGAGGCGGTCGGGCGCGAACTCCAGTTGGAACTCCTCGTCCTCGGTCAGGCCCTCGAACTCCAGGCCCAGATCGAACAGGTCCGCCCGGAGTTCGTCGTCGTCTTTCTCCTCGTGGCCGGTCAGCCGGCGCAGTTCGTCGGGGTCGACGTCGACGACGGGCATCAGTGCATCACCTCCGTCTCCCGCAGCAGTTCCAGATCACACAGCGTCCCGTGGACGTCCCGGATGTCCTCGAAGCCGTAGATGAGCATCAGCAGGCGCTCCAGCGAGAGGCCCCAGGCCATCACGTCGCAGTCGACGCCCAGGGGTTCCAGCACCTCGTCCCGGAAGATGCCCGAGTTGCCGACCTCGACGATGTCGCCGGTCTCGGGGTGGGTGCCGAACAGCTCGAAGCTCGGTTCGGTGTAGGGGTTGTAGTGGGGCTTGAACTCCAGATCGGTGATACCGAACTGTTCGTAGAACTCCGTGAACGTCCCCATCAGGTCACGAACGGAGAGGTCCTCGGCCATGACCCATCCCTCGATCTGGAAGAACTCCAGCAGGTGCGTCGGATCCAGCGTGTCGTTGCGGTAGACCTTCTCGACGCTGAAGTACCGCTGTGGCGGTTCCAGGTCGCCGATCTCGTGGCCCGAGAGGTACCGCATCGACAGCGAGGTGGTGTGGCCCCGGAGGTCCAGCCCGCGGGCGACGTCCTCCTCCCAGGGCGAGTGGTACCCCTCGCCGTCGGGACCGACGCCCTCCTTGTGGGCCGACCGGACCCGGTCGACCAGATCTTCTGGGAGGTCACCGATCTCGTCGGGCTGTTCGAGCGCGAACTGGTCCCAGTGGGTCCGTGCCGGGTGGTCCTGGGGCATGAACAGGCAGTCGTTGATCCAGAACTGCGCGTCGACGTGGGGGCCTTCCATCTCCTTGAACCCCATCCCGACCAGCGTGTCCTTGACGCGGTTGGCGGTCTGGCGGAGGATGTGCTCCTTGCCGTGACTCAGGTCCTCGGCGTCCGCGGCGACGTTGTACTCCGTGAACTCGACGTCCGCCCACTCGCCGCTCGTGAGCAGTTCGGGGGTGAGCTGGTCGACCGTCTCGGCCACCTCGACGCCCTCCATCAGCGCGGTGACGCCGTCGTCGGTCAACTGCACCGACCGAACGGTCTCCTCGCGGACCTCGATCAGCCCGCGGCGCTCCAGTTGGTCGAGTGCGTCGTCCTCGGCGTCGTCGGGCCGGCCATCGGCGACGGCCTCCAGGGCGAGCATCTCCGGGTCCTTGCCGGGCGAGACGTCCGGATCGGCCGTGATCTCGCCGCTGTCGATCTGGCCGTACCCCTTGCGGGCGTAGTTCGACAGCGCGATGTCGACGGCGCCGCCCTCCAGTCCCGACGCCCCGATGACCTGCCCCATCTGAACCGGGCCCTCGTCGGCACCGGCGTCGATCGCGGCCGCATAGAGGTCTTGCTCGGGCAGGCTCTCGCGGACGTAGCGGTCGCCCTCCTCGGTCAGTTCGTAGTGGGCGACGGTCGCCTCGCTCACGGCGACCAGGCCGTCGGCTTCCAGTTCGAACGCGGCCCGGGTGGCCGCCTGCGGTTGCAGGTCGGCCTCGTCGGCCACGTCGTCGATTCGTCGGTCCTCCTGTGCGTCGGCGGCCTGCAGGACGGCCACCTGTGCCTGTGGTCGTTTCATACGGGTGTCTCGGTCGTTATCGGCATAACCGCGGGTCGCTCAGTTAACGGTTCTCACTTCACGCGAGCGCGCCTCGCTCGTCGGGCGGTTTCGTCCGAGGACGCCGCTTGGCGCGCCCGGAGTCCGCCACCCGTCAGACGGATCAGGCGGCGAAGAAGAAGCCGAACCCCGGACGGCGAGGTGGCTGGCAAACGGCGCCGGCACGGTGGGATTCGGATGCCATGTGCGACCGATTGTGACGGCCGAACAAAAGGGTTGTGACGTGTCTCACGCTGAAACGCGGCCGAAAACCTATACCACAGCCGAGCAGACCGGAAACCATGGTCCCCGACGACGAGTCTGAACGGCGGGACGCATCGACAGTCGAACGCTGGGTCGGAACGGTACTGGACCTCACGCAGATTCCGGCGAACGTCGTCGCCGCGGTCGGCGAGGAACTCCAGGAGGGACTCGCCGGCGCGACGCCGGACCCAGCACACATCGAGTCCGCACTGGCCGACCTCTCTGCACCCGAAGTCGGGAACCTCCACCCCGACGCGACCGTGCGCGACGGCGCCACGCTGGCATCCGAGCAGGTCGACACCGTCGTGGAGACGAGCAACGACGCAGCAAGAGTTGCCATCGAAGGTAGCGGCGAGGCGGCGACCGTCCTCGTCGACACCGGCGGCGAGGTCGTCGAGGTCGCGGTCGACGGCGGCGAGGCTGCAGCGGAAGTGACTGCAAACGTCGTCGTCGCGGCACTGGACGGGCTGTAAGAGCTGTAGTACCCCGTCTCAGGTCCGCTTCCGGTCGGAGTCGAACTCGATGTCGAGTTCGTCGAGGCGGTCCTCCCACTCGGCGCGTTTCTCCTGGTGGTCTTCGAGGAACGCTTCCATCAGTTCGGCAGCCTGCTCCTTGCAGCCACCGCAGAGCCGTTCGCCGCCGACACACTCCTCGTAGACCTCCTCGGCGAACTCGTCGTCGTCGCCGGAGAGGAGGTAGGCGTACAGTTCGTAGACCGGACACTCGTCGGCCTTCCCGCCTTTCTCGCGCTGTTCCTCGGCGGTCGCGCGGCCGCCGGTCGTCGCCGATTTGACCTTGTCGTAGCCGTCCTCGGGGTCGTCCAGCAGCGAGATGTGCGAGGCGGGAATCGAGGAGGACATCTTCCCGCCGGTCAGCCCGGTCATAAAGCGGTGGTAGATCGACGACGGCGCGACGAAGCCGTAGCCGCCGTTGTCCAGTTCGACCTCGCGGGCCAGGTCCTCGGCCTCGGCGGCGTCCAGGTCGAAGGCGTCGACGTGCTCGTCGTAGACCCGTTTCTCGCCGTCGACGGCTTCGATGAGCGCCTCGAAGGCGTCCTCGGTGGCGTTACGGTCGTAGATGCGAGTTCGCGGGCGCAACGGTTCCTTCCCGGCGTTGTCGAGTTTCTCGGCGGCCGACTCGCGGGCCTCGGCCGGCGCAGGTTCGTGCTCGCGGAGCCAGTCGGCGGCCTCGACACAGCGAGGCCGGTCCGGGTCCTCGGCGTACTCCGCGCGGGCGTCGTAGGCCTGCCGGAGGAGCGTCCGCTCGGTCGGTTCGGCCTCGAAACTCGCGAACGCCTCCGTCACGCCGAAGTAGCGCATCCGCGCCGCCAGGTCCCGCGCCAGGCGCATGTGGGGATCCTGGTCCGGGCCGACGGGGATGACCGTCGGCTTGGGCTCGTCGAGTTGGGGGTAGAGGATGTCGGCCATCTGGGTGACGACCGACTGCATGTAGGAGATGTTCGTCTCGCCGTCGAAGTCGTAGATGGCCTGCAACTCGGAGGCGTTGGCCTCGGCGCCGAGTTCGAACGCCAGGTCCTGTAGCTCGCGGTTCTCGGACTGACGGTACAGTTCACCCTCCTCGGGGTCGAACCCGAGCGCCAGCAACGAGAGGACGTAGCTGCGGGCGTGCTCGTCGATCTCCTCCCAGGTCAGCCCGCGGGCGGCGTGGGCTTCGAGGTCGGCGATGAGCCCGTAAGCGTCCGCGCCCTGCTCCTGGTGCCAGATGATCTCGTCGAAGACCATCTTGTGGCCGATGTGGGGGTCGCCGGTCGGCATGAACCCCGACAGCGCCGCGAACGGGTCGCCCTCGCGCATGGCGTCGGCGACCGGTCGGTAGTCCCGGTGGCCGAAGATGACGCCGCGGCGCATCAGGTAGTGAGGGTTCGGGACCGCAGGCAGTACCTCGTCGAACTCCTCGATGCCGAACTGTTCGAACAGTTTGCGGTAGTCGGCGATGGTCGAGGAGCCCCACGGGTCGAGTCGGACGTCGTCGGCGCCGGCGGCGTCGGTACCTCCGTCAGACCTGAGATCTGACGAGGCTCGGCTCGCGTCGCTCGCCTCACCGCCGTCGGACCGAAGGCCCGACGTGGATCGCCCGACACTGCCGGGCTCACCGCCGTCTGCCACTGTCTGCTCGTCCGTCGATTCGTCGTCGGTGTGTGAATCTCGCGTCATGTGTCGTGTGTCGTGTCGGTGTGCGCTCGAGGCCACGGCCGAGAAAGCGGAGGGAGCATCGTCGGCCTCGCCGGCGGATTAGGCCCGCCGGACGGGGACCGCGAGACTGCCCACTTCCCGGTCACGCCAGCGCCAGCCGTCGACGGAAGTGGACACCATGTCGGGGACATACGCGAACACGGTCTTATGCCTTCCGGGTCATGGTGTCAGCCGCGAAACCGACAGCCACGACACCTCGTCGGCGACCAGCGCGAACACCATCTGCTTCCGCACGCCGTGGGCCAGGCGGACGTCCAACGCGAGGTCCCGCGGGCCGAACTGGTGGTCGGCGGGCAGCACGCGCACGAGCAGTTCGGAGTGGCCCAGATCGTCGACGCTCTCGACGTCGGCGTAGGTCCGGAAGTCGGCGCCGAATTTGAAGCCGGTCTTGGGGACCACACCGGCGTCGCGAAGCGTCGAGTACACCGTCAGTCGCCGGTCGAACCGCTCGCCCTCGACCTCGCGGCCGCGGTCGATGACGGCGTCTGTTCCGCCGTCGACCGACAGTGTCCCCTCGCGGGCGAGGTAGGCGGCCTCGACCAGCGAGAGCTGGACGGCGCCGTCGTCGTCGAGTCGCTGGCCGTAGAAGGCCCGCTCGTACAGCGCTGCCGGCGGGTCCCAGCACAGCACCCGCTCTGCCAGGAGGTCCCCCTCGACTGACGGGACTGTCGCCTCGCTCGTCCCGCCGACGTCGGGTCGCTCGGTCGCCAGATAGGTGATCTCGCTCTCCTCGTCGACGACCGCCAGGACGCAGTCGCCCAGTTCGGTCGCGGGGACGGTGTCGCGCTCGCCGACGACGCGGACGCGGTAGGCCACCTCGTCGTCCCACGGCCCGTTGCCCCGGGGGTAGACCACGAAGTCGACGCCCTCGGGGTCATCGACCCATCCCTCGCGGGCGGGCGTGAGGTAGAACCCCCGGTCCCGCAGGTCCTTGTAGACGAAGAAGGCGACCTCCGAGACCGCCGACGACGACAGCAGTGCACGGACGTCCATCCCGTCGACGCTGTCGATGTCACCGCGGTACAGCAGATGTGCCGCCTCGACGGGCGCGAGCGCGAGGTCGCCGCCGTTCTCGACGTGGCCGTAGCCACTGGAGTCGTAGAACCGCTCGCGGGCGCGCTCGCCGGCCCGGACGAGGCCGCCGGAAAGCGTCAGGTCCATGCCCGGAGTGACGGCCGCCGGGACAAAGCCCCTGCGGGTTCGCGCGCGGTCACGCACCCCCGACGTCGCAGGTGCTGTCCAGACAGCGAAGCCCGCCCGCAGTCTCGAACACCGGAAGCCCACAGTCGCAGGTGTCGACGACCAGTCCGCTCGGGACCGAGAAACCAGTATCGCAGTCGGGATACTGCTCACAGCCGGCCAGCAAACCGCCTCGGCGGATGATCCGCAGGTCACCACCACAGTCCGGACAGTCCCACCGCCGGTCGAAGGCCTCGATCACCCGGTCGTCGATGGCCTCGCACTCCCGGTCGAGACAGACTTCGAAGGCGTCACCGCGTTCGACTCTGATCGTCGGCAGTCCGCAGTCCCCACAGCGACCGCCCGTGACCGCGGCGTCGCTGGGGACGCCGTGACTCCGCGAGCAGGCCGTGCAGGCGACGGTCCCGCGGGTCCGGACGAGCGTCCCGGCACAGTCCGGACAGTCGGCGACCGGGACGCCGGCGTTCGAAGCCGGGAAGCGTGCGCTGCCGTGTTCCTCGTGGGCGACCACACGGAGGAGGTCGCCGCCGTCTCTGGCCGTGACCGTGCCGTCCTCGACGGCGACGCTCTCGGCCCGGGTGAGCCAGGCGACCGGCTGGTAGCCCTGTGCGTCGTGGACCAGAACGGTGTTGTCCGGTTTGACCACCACCAGAACGTCACCACGCTGTTCGCGCTCGCGCGAGCCCTCGAAGACGGTCGTACACTGGCCGGCCATCACACGCGTTCCGTCGTGCATGGCCCGGCCTGGGCCCGTCCCCGTACCTAAACCCTCGGCCGAGCCACAACAGGCAAGCCCCGCGAGCGCGGAGTGGGGGTAATGACGAGCCCACCACCCGCAATCTGTTTCGACATGGACGGCGTGCTGGTCCAGTCCGAGGACCACTGGGTCAGCATCGAGCGCGACCACATCCTTCCGACGGCGGCGCCGGACGACGACATCCCCGTTGCAGCGATCACCGGGCGTAACTACAAGGAGGTCTATCCCGACCTGGTCGCCGAGTACGACGTCGCTATCTCCCGCGAGGAGTTCGAGGGCCTGTTCGAGGAGGCCGGGCGGGAGATCTACGGCGAGCACGCCACGCTCCTGCCGGGCGCACACGACCTGCTGTCGGACCTACGGGAAGCAGGCATCCCGCTGGCGCTGACGACCTCGGCGCCGTGGGACTGGATCGAGGTCGTCGACGAGCGGTTCGACCTGCTCACGCGGTTCGACGTGGCGATCAGCGCCGAGGACATCGACGGTCCCGGAAAGCCGGAACCGGACATCTACCAGCGCGGCGCGACCGAACTGGGCGCCGACCCGGTCGATAGCTGGGCCATCGAGGATTCCAACGCGGGCGCGCGTGCGGCGGTCGCGGCCGGCATGACGACCATCGGCTTCCAGGGCGACGGTGACGACACTGACCTCCCGATGGTCGACCACCTCGCGAGCGACGCCACGGACCTGCGGTCGTTGCTACTCGACGGGGAGTGAGGGAAAACGGGGGCGTGTGTGGTGACACACGGGGTGGGTGGTGGAAACGCAATCGGTGTGTTGGGTGGTGGTGGAACGCAGGGTCAGGCGCGGTCGCCGTAGCGTCGGCCCAGTAGGAGGCCGAGCACGTTGGCGAGCAGCACGCCCACAAGGAGGACCGACTGTCCGTCGACCTGGCCCAACAGTAGTGGGGGGTAGGCCAGGGGTGCGAGCACGCCCGTCCAGAACGCGACGAAGCGAACCGGACGGACGGCCATGGATCTGACTGTGGCACTGGTGTCGGGGGCGTACTCTGCTGGGGAGCTGTGGGGCGACACACTGGACATCGGTTTCCTCCTCATCAGACCCTTACATCCATACCCCCATATAAACGGCAGACCGTTGGCGACAATTCGAGTGAGTGTACGCTCACCGGGGTTATTTCATCCCGTTTCAGACTGATTTTTCGATCAGTGAGACGGGCGCAGATGGTTCTAAAAGTTTTATCCAGTACGTTACAGGCGTTTTACGCTAGCCGAGAGACGGAGCGGCTTACCGGACAGCGACGGTCCGGGACTCGGTCAGTGGCGCCAGGGGAAGGTCCGGAAAAGTGACCTCGACGGTAAAGCGCAGTTCGTCCGCGTCCGCGCCGAAGACGGCGACCGGGACCGTCGCCTCGCCGAGATAGGAGGGCTTGGCGGTCATCTCCCGGCCGTTGACCGTCACGCGCAGGGCCGCGCGGGCGTCGCCACCCTCGTTGCGGACGGTGACCTCGCGCATCGCCCGGTCCCCGGCGGCGATCGTGTCGGGGAACGCCCCCCAGTCGACGTCGACGACAGGGAGCTCGCGGGCGTTGGCGACGACCTGCTCGGCGACGCCCGACCCGAGACCGGCCGCAGTCACGCCGTCGGCGCCCGCCTCGACCACGTCTGCCGGGGTCCGCAGTCCCTCGGCGGCGAGCGAACTGGCACGCCCCTGGCCGACGCCGTCGATGGCAGTCAATCCGACCGCGTCCTCGCTGATGCCGTTCTCGACGCGGGCCTCGACCCGGCGGGTGAGGTTGGCGAAGCGGCCGGGTGCGAGCGCGTCGAGGAACGCACGGAGCGCGGCCAGCAGGCGTAGCGCGTTCTGGCGGATGACCCAGGCGTCGCTCTTGAGCTCCGAGGGGGTCGTCCCGGTCATCCCCGATCGGAGGATGGCCAGCACCTTCCGCTGGCCGGCAGAGAGGTCCTCGGCGGTCGAGCCAAGCACCGCGTGGACGGCATCCTCCTCGTCGGAGCGGGCACTGACGCTGTCGAACTCGGTCGCGCCGGCGACAGCCCGGAGGACGTCGTCGGCGTCGATCGGGTCCTCGCCGGCCTCGGCCTGCCGGTCACAGCGTTCGGCCAGGTCCGCGAAGCGGCGGGCCGTCGACAGCCGCAGGTAGAACTTCGAGGCGAGCTGTCCCAGTCGTGTGGGCTCGATCCGCAGCCCGTCCTGCTCGACGAAGCCGTCGGCGACCAGCTCCGAGAGGGTATCGCTGACCCGCTCGCGGAGGTCGCTGCCGGCGGCGTACTCGTCGGGCGCCGACTGGGCGCGGGCGTAGTAGAACGTCGTCGCGAGCCACTCCATCACGTCGTCGACGTCACGGACGGTCCCGAGTGCGATCTCGGCGTTCAGATGGGCGTCCAGTTCCGCCGCCAGCCGGGACTCGATCTCCTTGCCGTCTCTGAGCAGGCGACGATATTTGTCGGCGTCCGAGCGGTCACAGACGACCCAGGCGTAGCCGCGGTCGTCGTAGCCCGGTCGGCCCGCCCGCCCGAGCATCTGGAGGATGTCCAGCGGGCTCATGTCGACCTCGCCCTCCAGGGGGTCGTGGAGCTTGGTGTCCCGGATGACGACACAGCGGGCCGGGAGGTTCACCCCCCAGGCCAGCGTCGACGTCGAGAACAGCAACTGGATCTTCCCCTCCTTGAACCACTGCTCGACCCTGTTCTTGTCCTCGCGGGCCAGGCCGGCGTGGTGGAAGCCCACGCCGTCCAGCACCGACTGACGCAGCGTGTCGTTCGAGAGGTCGGCGGCGTCGTTGTGGAAGTCGTAGTCCCCGCGTGCGCCCATCGGGACGTCCCGCTCGGTGAGTTCGTCGCGGGCCTTCTTTGCGGCCTGGACGGTGTCCTGGCGCGAGGAGACAAAGACCAGCGCCTGGCCCGCCTCGCGGATGTGCGGTTCCGCCAGGTCCAGCGCCCGGTAGAGCCGCCGGTACTTGTCGGCGAAGGCGTTCTCGCCGTGGGTGTAGGTCTTGACGTCGGCGTTCAGCGGCACCGGGCGGTACTCCTCGCCGAAGGCGAAGGTCGTCGCCTCACCGGCGTCCAGCCAGTCGGCGACGTCGTCGATGTTCGACATCGTCGCCGACAGTGCGACCACGCGGGGGCTACAGAGCCGCCGGAGCCGCGAAACCGTCACCTCCAGCACGGCGCCCCGCCGGTCCGAGTCCAGCAGATGGACCTCGTCGATGACACAGCAGTCGACGTCGGTGATGAACTGGTACCGCCGCGAGTCGTGTTTCCGGGTCGCCGAGTCGGCCTTCTCCGGGGTCATCACGAGGACGTCGGCCCGTTCGGCCCGGCGGGGGTTGAGGTCCCGCTCGCCGGTGACGACGTACACCGAGTAGCCCAGCTCCTCGAACCGTTCCCACTCGCTCTCTTTCTCGTTGGTGAGCGCGCGCAACGGCGCCAAAAAGAGCGCCGTCCCACCCGCGGCCAGCGTCCGGCAGATGGCGATCTCGGCCAGCGCGGTCTTCCCGCTGGCGGTCGGCGCGCTGACGACCACGTTGTCGTCGTGGTTCAGCAGGGCCGGCAGCGCCGCCGACTGCATCTCGTTGAACCGCTCGAAGGGGAACGCGTCGGCAAAGTCCGGGAGCACCTCCGCGACCGCGACCGTCGGCTCACTGTCGGCTCGGCGTGACACGTCATGAGGGCGGGACCGGGACGGCAAAGGCGTTTCTATGGCCCGTCGACAAGGCCTTTGTCGGCACCACCCGAGACAACTGTCGTGAACGCCGGAGCCCTCCTCGGGACGGTGCTGGTCGCCTGTCTTGTCGCGGCCGGCGTCAGGTATCGCGCCGTGCGCTACCGCGACGATAGCCGTGCCGAACCGGCAACGACGACCGCAGTCCGCCGCCTCCACCGCCGGGGCGCGCTGGTGGGCTGGGCGGGTGGCGTCGTCGTGGGACTCGCGACCGGGACCCCAGCGGCTGGCCGACGGGCCGTCGCGGCGACGCTGCCGGAACTGATCGAACCGGCGACCGCCATCGTCGGTGCAGCGCTCGCCGTCGCCCTCCCGGCCGTCCTCGCGGTGGCTGCCGTCCGTATCGCGACGCTCCCGGTCCAGCGGACCGTCGAGCGCGTCCCCCTCTCGTACCGGGCGGCGCTCCGGTTCGAACTGGAGCGGAGCATCGCGGCCGGGGCGCTGTTCGTGCTCGCGGTCGGTGTCGTCGCCCTCCTCCCGACGGGGTGGCCCCGCGTGGGCGGCGCGATCCTGGCTGGTGGCCTCGGCACGGCCGCGACACCCGCGTGGCTCGCGTTCTCCCTGCAGTCTCGCCGGCCGACCGAGACCGAGCGGGCGGTCGTCGCGGACACGCTGCCCGAGGACGTCGACCTGCTGGTGCTGGACGACTGGACCCACGTCGGGAGCGCCGTGGCCGCCGGATTCCTCCCCGGAACGCGCCACGTCTTCCTCACGGCGGCTCTCTTCGACGTGCTCTCGCCCGAACAGATACGCGCGGTCGTCGCCCACGAGGTCGGACACCACCGGCACCACCACGTCGCCCTGCGGTACGGGCTGCTGGCCGGGGCTGCCGGGCCGCTGCTGGTGGTCCTGGAGTTCACGCCCGAACTGCTGGGTCCGGCGTTCGTTCTCGTGGTGCCGTACCTCCTGGTCGCACTCGCCGTCCTCCGCCGGACGGAGTGGAGTGCGGACGCCTACGCGGTCGAACACGGTCACGGCGACGGACTGGCCGGCGCACTCGAAACGCTGGTCCGACGGGGCGCGATCACGTCGCTGGACGGGCAGCGCGTACTGCTGGCCGTCCACCCGCCGCTCTCGGATCGCATCGCTCGTGCCCGAGGGGCCTGACCACGGACGGGCCACGGGCTTTTGTGCCTGGCACCGCGTTGCCCACCCGTGGACAGAGACTGGGATCCCGAGACGATATTCGACGTCCTCGGCAGCGAGGAGGTCCGGCGCGTCCTGGCAGCGGCGAATCTCGAACCGGTGTCGGTCCAGCAACTGGCCGACGGGCTGGACGCCTCCGAGCCGACCATCTACCGGCGGGTCGACGTCTGTCAGGAGTACGACCTCCTGACCGAGGACACGCGCGTCGACGAGGACGGGAACCACTACAACGTCTACGAGGCGAACCTCGAACGGGTCTGTCTGGAACTGGACGGGGCCGGCTTCGAGGTGAACCTCGAACTCCGCCGGGAAGTGGTCGACCGCGAGGCCGACGCCTGGGACGAACGGAACGAGCGATCCTGACCGACGGTATTCGTCGGGCGAATCCCGACGCCGTCTTGTGGTCCTCGGACGCGGTTTCACGGACTGAAACGGCCGACCCGTCCTACGAACAGTCGCGTTCGGCCGGTGGAACAGCCACTTTTCGTGCGAGTCGTCCTGGACAAACTACGGCGACGATATCGGTAGCTTCGTGGCCTGAAGCGTCTGCTGAGGCTATAACAGCCAGCCTCGGTAACGCCCTGATGGACACGATGTCTGTACTCGAATCAGTCAAGCAGACGGTCGGACTCACAGCGTCGAAACCACAGTACGAGTGCGACGAGTGCGGTCACGAGTTCCGGTCGGACGCGGACCGTGACTCGTACTGGTTCCAGTGCCCCGAATGTGGCACCGAATCCGTTACGAGTATCCAGACAGACGACTGATCGCCGTCGACGCTCCCACCACCGTAGCTTTCGATCGTCGACCTAGGCGTTGACGTCTTCGAGGTGCCGACTCGCGACCACCTTACCCTTGGGTGTGAGCGTCGGCCCGCCGTCTCCATCCTGGACGAGTCCGTCCTTGTCCAGATCCTGGAGCACCATCGACACCTGCGAGGAGTCCTTCCCGAGGATGCTCGCCAGCGGCATCCCGCCCATATCGCCGGTGGAGTACATCGCGACGAGCACCTCCTTCTTGTCCTTCGTGAGTTCGACCTTCTGGAGTTCCTCCATGAGTTCGGAGTACTCACGGCGCAGATAGCGGCCGAGGATGGACATCTTGCGTGCGGAGGGGATAGCAGCCAGCGTCGTCAGTGCCTGGCCGTCCTGCATGTGTCGGACGACCAGCACCGGGCGCGAGGAGCCGTTGATCTCGCGGGTCGTCCGATCGAAGTCGGTGACAGTCTCCAGGTCGATGGCGAACGTGCCGCTGTCGCGGCGGAACTCGACAGTCCCGGGCGTCAGGAAGAGTCGCGCGGTCCGGAACGGGTCGTCGGAGACGCGCCCACCGACCCGGGCCCGTTCCTTGACCGTCGTCTCCGTGCCGTTGACGATCGCCTTGAACAGGACCGTCCCGAACTTCTCGATCTTGTCGTTGCCGGCCTCGATGGCGGCGACGAGGCGTTTGCCGTTGCGCTCGAACGCGACGGTCACCGTCGAATCGAAGAAATCGCCCAGGTCCGGCGGTACCTGGCCGATGGCGATGTCGAAGATGGAATCCAACGGGATCGTCAGCTTGTCGTTCTCACTGGCCGCCAGCACGAGGCGCTTCTGTGAGAGGACGACCCGCCCCCGAATCGGGTCACTCCGGCTGGAGACTTCGGAGTTGAATTTGGCGACGAAGTCCGCGATAACGGATTCCGACATATCAGTCGATATACGTAGTAACGGTGGCCCGGATATTGAGCGTTACGTACGAGTATCAATCGGGAGAATCGGGAGAGGGGAGAAGTTTACCCGTCCAGATCGCGCGCGATATCCGAGAGCGACGAATCCGGCCCACCGGTCACGCTGTAGACGGTCCGGGTCCCCGGTGTCCGCAGGCCGTACTCCTCGCCGGCGGTGACGACGTCGAGATGTGCGCTCCCACCGTAGGAGACGTCGGCCTCGGCGACCCACTCGGCGAGGCGGTTCTCGCCGTCACCCTCTCGCGCGGCGCGACGGTTGTCCGCGGCGCGCGTGACGACGAGGTCGCCCTCGAAGGTCGTCTCGACGAGCGCGAAGTACTGCTCGCCGTCGAGTGCGAGTCGGACGACGTCGTCTTCCGCGAGGCCCACGTCCTCGGGAACCGGAACGCGTGGCCGGTCGGTCCGGCCGATAGACTCGACAGAGACCCGGTGGGTCTCGACGGCGTCGTGGTCGCTCGGGATCCGGTCTGGCACTCGTTACTCGTCGTCCTCGCCCAGCAGCGCGTCGACGTCCTCGCTGCCGCGGGCGACGATCTTGGCGTTGATCTGGCGGGTCTCGTCGCTGACCTCGCGGCCGCGGACGGTGATGCGCTTGCGCTCGCCCTCGGTAGTCGGCTCGAAGCCGACGCCGCCGTCCGAGAGGATAGCCTTCGTCGCGGCACCACGGACGTCCGATCGCATCGGGCGCCCGGCCGTGTCCGAGCCGCCGGTCAGTTCCAGCGAGTAGCCGTCGAGGCCGACGGCGGTGCCGTCGACTTCCTCGCCGAGTTCGCGGCCGATGAATCGGTTCGCATCCTGTCCGTCGACGTCGATCTGGTACGTGTGGCCGCTCTCCGGGTCGGAGACGGCGACAGTGAATTCAGCCATACCTGTCTCCAATCAATCGCGCTTCAAAAGCGCATCGAAGCACGGTCCTGGCCTGTGAGAGTCCCACACGCGCTCGTTCTCGGGTATAACCTAACAGGTTAGGTAATGCAGCGAGACAGATGGGGGACATCGTTCCACATACGATGACGACCACACACGACAGCGGGCCCGACGACGAACGCAGTGACTTCGAGCACAGCATGGCCACCCTCAGCGGCTCGATGGACTCCTGGAGCCGCGAACTGACGAGCCTCAACAGAGCGGTGCGTGACCTGGAGGAATCGACGCGCCGACTCGGCGAGAACCAGAAGACGGTCGCCGACGAACTCTACCGTGCGGCCGACGAGCTATCGAGCGCCGGCGACGGCCCGTCCGCCTCGGACAGTCGACTCGGTGCCAGTGGCACCGTCGCGGACGACTGATCGTCACTCCTGGACGTCGACGATCGTACTCACCCGCGCGTTCTCCTTCACCAACAATCCGGCACCGCCGACAGAGAGCGGCATCCGCGGCAGTTCGTCGACCTGCAGCGTGGGATGGCTCCCGCCGCGCTCGACGATGGCCGTCCGGGGCTGGAGCGTGACCGTCGCGCCCTCGGCCAGGGATTCGTTGTATTCGATCAGATACTGTCCCTCCCGGAGCTGCCACCACTCGTAGTCGTCGTCGTGATCGCGCTTGTGGCTCCTGTGTGACGTGATCGCGGCCGACTCCAGTTCTCCGCCACCGAAGTCGACACGGCCCGGTTCGACCACGTCGTAGACTGCGGCGACGGTCAGGTCGAACCCCGGGCTGTCGGCCTGGGTCGGTTCGTGGACGATGTCGGTGACGTAGTCGGCGTAGTTGGGCATATGCCGTGGTATCGGCCCGCTGGCTGAAAACTGTGGGGCCGGCTCAGTCGATATCGATGGTCCGTCCGGCCCGGTCGTGGTCCGCGATGGGGAGGCGGACTTCGAGGACGCCGTCCTCGATCGTCGCCGTGATGTCGTCCTCCCGGATCGGTCGCGGGAGGCCCAGCGACCGGTGGAACACCTGCGTCCGCTCGCCGGGATCGCGGTGCTCGGCCTCGACGTGGAGGCGCTGGTCGTGCCACCGGAGGTCGACGTCCTCGCGGTCGAACCCCGAGAGTTCGACCAGGACGACGAACTCGTCGTCCTCCCGGTACAGTTCGACGCCCTTCGCAGGGTGGTGTGTCGTCATATCTGTACCTTCACTGACTGGTAATAAAAAGACAGAGGCCCGCTCTCGTCGGCCGGGAGAGCGGGGGGCTTTTGTCGTCCGGACGACTCCGGGCCAGCATGAGCAAACGGACGGAGTTCCTCGCGGGCGAGCGACCCGACGACGTCCTCTTCTTCCTCCACGAGGACGCGGTGTCGAACCCCGGCGCGCTGGCGGACTACGCCGAGACGGTAGAGGACGGCCACGTGCTGGTCCTGCCGGGCGAGGACGGGCGCAGCGCGTTCCAGTCGGCGACCGGCATCGACCCGATGGGGCTGGCACAGGCCGCGATGGGCACCGAAGGCCACATCGACGACGACCTGACCGGTGCCGTCTGTCCCGTCGCCGACGAGGAACCGGAGGAGAACCACACGACGAAGTTCGTCTTCGCCTTCGCCGAGGCCCAGAACGAGGAGGTCGGCGGCCTCTACGCCGAGGGAGACGTCGTCCACGCGTACGCGGTGTGCGCGTGTGGGGAACGGTACAGCGACAAGTGGGTCGTCGACGGGTAATCGCGGTCAGAGTCGGATCGGTTCGAGGAGGCGTGCGAAAAGCGCCCGGAAGAGTCCCGTGAGGAGGTTGCCGTCGTGGCCGGTCGCGGTGCCGACTTCGGCCCGGGAGACGCCGTACCGGAGGTGCTGGAGGCCGTCGAGCAGGAACCAGCCACCCAGAAGCGCCCCAGCGAGCGGGAGCCAGATCGGTGTCGTGAGCGTGACAGCGTAGGCCGTCGCCCCGAGGACGAGCAGGCCGAACAGCGCGTTGTCGGCGTAGTCGCCGACGACCGCCTCGGCCACGTCGGCCAGCAGTTTCAGCGCCAGGAAGCAGAGCCCGGCGACGGCGGCGAACCGGACGGATTCCCCGAGCACCACGAGTGTGCCGGCGACGAGGACAGCACGGGCGAGTTCACCGGTCACGGTCGAACGGTCGGGGACCCACGGCGGGAGGGCGACAGACATTGGCGCTCGAGTGTACCGTCCCCGTCCCTATCAGCGTTTGCTGACAGGACAGCCCGCTCGCTGCGCTCGTGCGGCGAAACGGCGCTCGCGCTGCTCGCGCCGTACGCTACCGCTCGGTATCGATCCCTTCTTCCTCCACGGCTCCTGACGTCGCCGTTCCGGTTCGAGGGACTTCGCTCCGCTCAGTCCCTCGCTACACCTCTTCCTCAGGCAACCGCTTGAACGCGTCCACGATCGCCTGCTTCGCCACCGCGCCGTGTGTCGTCCAGTGGTGGGCGTAGTCCATCATGTCGTCGTAGATATCCGGCTTGCAGCCGGCGGCCTTCGGGTGGCCGCCGCCGTTGACCTGGGCGGCGACCTCGTGAGCGCGCTCGAAGGAGTCGGTCCCGCGGATGGACGCGGAGCCCGCGGGTTTGACGACGACGGCGGCGTCGGCACCCTGCTCGCGGAGCGCCTCGGCGACCTCGTTCTGCGAGCAGCGGCCGTAGGTCACGCCGACGGTCCAGCCGGCGACCTCGCGCAGTTCCGCGCGGTCGACGGCCTTCTCGATGAGTGCTTCCTTCTCGACGCGTTTCTCGGCGAGGAACTCGTGGACCTCCGGCGAGAGGTCGGCGCCGTGTGCCTGGATGGTCTCGATGTACTCCTCGGGGTCGGCCCAGTACGAGAAGTCGGCGAGGTCGTCGCTGCGCTCGTCCTCGCGGATCCAGAGGTCGTGGTCGCGCGTGGCAGCGGCCAGGTCGGCCCACCGGTCGTCGAACTCGTGGTCGAGTTCTGCCAGCGCCACGTCGGCGGTACAGACCTCGTCGCTGTCGCCGACGGTGCGTTCGACGCCGGCGGCGTCGACGGTCGCGCCGAGGTCGTCGTCCCACTGGTGGTGGTCGAACCAGACGACCCGTTCGACCCGCGCGGCGAGAGACTCCAGGGCCGCCAGATCCTCGTCGCTGTCCGGACAGAGGTCACAGACGAAGACGGTCGCCGCCGGTTCGGCGTACTCGGCGGCCCAGGCCAGCGCCTCGTCCATATCGTGGGGGCCGGCGGGGAGCAGTGCGCCCTCGCCGTGGGCCTCACGGATCAGTGCGGTACAGGCGAGTCCGTCGGCGTCGGGATCGGCGATGACCACGACACCGGCGTCGGCGAGTGTCTCGGCGGCCTCGGCCTCTGCCTGCTCCTCCTCGAACGAGTCCGGAACGAAGAATCCCTCGCCGGGGAGGACCGATTTACGCTCCAGCGAGAGACGGTCGTCGTCGATGAGCCAGTCGTCCATGCCCGTCCATGCGCGTCACCCCCAATGAACCCCGCGGTCCCGCGCTGTCGCTCGGAGTACTGTCGCCCTCCACCGTCGTCAGACGTCGGCGCGCTCCGGGTTGGCCTCGCCTTCGAGCTGTCGGACCGTCAGCACGGGCATCTCGGCCCGGCGGACGATAGCCTCGGCGACGCTGCCCAGCAGGAAGCCGTGTTCGCCGTGTCGGCCCCGGGTCCCCGTCGCGATGACGTCGGCGTCGTGCTCGTCGGCGTAGCGGATGATCTCGGTGGCCGGGTCCCCCTGCCGGACGGCAGTGACCAGTTCCTCGTCGCTCTCGGCTTCGGCGGCCTCGCGGATGAACGTCAGCGCGCGGCCGCCGGTCGTCGCCAGGGCCCGCTCTAGCGCGTCCCGGACCTCCTCGGGGGTCGCCTCGACCTCTGCCGCGTCGACGACGTAGAGCCCGTGGACAGTCGCGTCGAAGCGAGCGGCCAGATCCAGTGCAGCTTCGACGGCTCGTTCGGCGCTCCCGGACCCGTCCGTCGCGACGACCACCGTGTCGAACATACGCCGTGGTACCGTGGGCACGACCAAAAATCCGCCCCTTCCTCGGTGGCTTTTTGCCACTACCGGTCCACAGGAGAGCGTGATGGACATCGACCTCGTGCTCGTCCCGGTCGACGGCAGCGACCGGTCCGAGCGAGCAGCCGAGTACGCCGTCGCCGTCGCCGAGCGGTACGACGCCGACCTCCACCTGCTGTTCGTCCTCGACGAGCGACTGCGTCGGGACATCGACACCGACCGAGTCGACCCCGAGGACGTCGCCAGCGAACACCGCGAGTTCACCGACGAGATCCGGCGGTCGTTCGAGCAGCACCATCCCGACGGCGAACTCGGGACGTCGACGGCGACGGCGTTCTCCCAGACCCGACTGATGCAGACGCCAGGCAGCGTCGTCCTGGACGTCTCCGAGGACGTCGACGCCGACTTCATCGTCGTCCCGCGCGAACAGGGCGGACAGGAGGCCGTCGGCCGGGCCGCGCTGTACGTCATCGAGTACGCCAGCCAGCCGGTCCTGTCCGTCTAGGCCAGCCGGATCGCCATCTCGATCTCGAAGCTCTCCGCGTTCCGGGTCTCGAAGCCGACCTTCCGGTAGAGCGCGATGGCCGGGTCGTTCCAGCGCTCGACGGTGAGCCACACCTTCTCGATCTCTTCGGCCTGTCCCTGACCGAGCAGTGTCTCCAGGAGGAGGGTCCCGATACCGGCGCCCTGGTACGCCTGCAGGACGAAGATAGCGAGTTCGTACTCGCCCTGATCGTCCGGCACGAGCGTGGCGTGGCCGGCAGCATCGCCGTCGTGCGTCGCGACGACGTTGACACACTCCTCGCTCAGGATCGTATCCAGCCACCGGTCGATAGCGTGCTCCTTGATCGGCGGGATCCCCTGTGCTCGGTCTGCGGGGTCGAAGTCGAGGTACATCTCGACCAGCTGCTCGCGGTCGTCCTCGCTGGCCGCCCGAAGCTCGATGTCGCGTCCCTCGCGGTCGGTGACCGTCCGTGGCGGTGCCGGGAACTCGTCGGCCGGCTCGTCTGGGAACTCCGTCGTCATCGAACCAGGGTGACCGGGGTCTGTGCGTTCAGGAGGACGAACTCGACGATGGAGCCGAGCTGGATCTTCCCGAGCGTCGAGCGTTCGCCGCCGCCGAGGACGATGCGGTCGAAGTCCTCGCGCTCGGCGGTATCGACCAGCCAGCTACCGGGCGCGTCGCCCTCGACGTGGCGAATTTCGGCCTCGAACGCCGCGTCGGCGAGTGCCTCCTCGACGCGCTGTTCGACGGCGCTTGCGTTCGTGTCGACCTCCTCGTTGTCGAAGATGGCAATCGTGAGGTCGTCGCCCGTCTCTTTCGCCCGCTGGACTGTCTCGTCGAGCGCGTTGTACGAGAGCTGGCTGCCGCCGACGCCGAGTAGAACTTTCATGCGAAATTCATCGCCGTGGGTGCTCAAAAATCCACCTGACACGGGCGACACCCTTTTTCGGCCCGGCAACGCACACCATTCCATGACAGAGGGCGAACCGCCGGGCGGAGCCGAGTCGGAGCCGCCGGGCGACGAGCAGGGCGCGGCGAGCAACGACGAGAGCACGACAGAGGCGGTCGAATCGGTACCGCCGGACGTACAGAAGTACGACCGCTTCAAGAAGATCGAGGGCGGAACCTACGACCGGGCCAACGATTTCCTCCGGGAGCGGACCTACATCACGGCCCGCGAGTGGGCCATCGCACGCCTGTGTGCGGACTTCCGTACCGAGACCGGCGTCGAGATGACCAAGATCGGCGAGAACCTCCCCGAACTCGTCCCGTTCATGACCGATACCTACACGCCACAGGCCGTCAACCAGGCGCGGGCAGCCTTCGAGGAGAAGGTCCGGAAATCGGGCGCAACCTTCCTCTACGGCGCGATGTCGGACTTCTTCACCGCCGAGGAACTCGACGACGTGATGTACGAGGCCACCGAGGTCGCGAAGTTCCTGCTGGAGGTCGAGGGCGTCGACCTGGCCGTCGAGGAGGAACTCGAAGCCGAGGACCGCATCTCCGAGGTGATGCGGGAGGTCCAGGAGCACTCCGCGGCGTTGCGCCACGACGAAGTGTGTTGTCCGGAATGTGGCAACGAGTTCGAAGCGGGGGCGGACCAGTGAGGGGTGCCGCAGGTCCCCGAACCGTTCGTCACCGCTTCGCCCGAGGGGGCGGACCAGTGAGGGATGCCGAAGGCTCCCGAACCGTCCGTCACCGAGCGCTCGGGGAGGGGTAACGTGTCCGGTCGCTCCAGACGCCAGGTGAACGGCCGACCATGACCGACCCCACGTCGCCACCGGACCCGCTTGAGGAGGAGGACATCGATCTGAGCGCCGCCCACCAGCGGGTCATGAAGACCGACGGCCTGGCGGGGTTGGGCGTGCTCGCCGTCGGACTGCTCGAAGGTCGCGGACAGCTCCTCGACCCGCTCGCGGTGGGCGTCGCGACCCTCTTTCTCGTCGGGACGGCACTGTCGCTGTACGCCGTCGAGCACGATTCGATCCCCGGCGTCTATCCGGAGGTGGTCGCGCTCGCGGCGCTTTTGGGCCTGGGCATCTTCGGTGCCAGTCTCCTCGTGACCGTCCCACGGAGCGTCGCGCTGGTCGCCGCCGCGGCGCTGGTCGGCTTCGGCGCGGGGATCATCTGTTACAGGGCGGTCTTCGGACTGCTCTATTCGGTGCCGGCGGCCCGACTGGAGCGCGCGGCGTAGCTCAGCGCACGCCCAGAACCTTCCCACACCCCTTGCACCGCCAGACATCGTGGAGGCCGGTCCCGATGGTGATCTGTGGCGGCCCGTCGGTGCGCTCTTCGAGTTCGAACTCGCTGACCTCCTCGTGGTCGAGGTCGTCCGTGTTCGTGAACTCCCTGTCGCAGTTCTCACAGCGTGGCATACGGTACCTACGGTCTCGGGGATGATGAACCCGTCAGTAACGTTACGCTCACCCCGATCGGCGACGGCTACAGCAGTTCGCCGTCGGCGTCCCGGACGTTCTGTCCGTCGTGGGCAGCGAACTGCTCGTCGCTGTCGGCATCGAAGACAACGGTCCCACGGACCATCGTCCATTCGGGGAAGACACCCTCGAACCCCTCGAAGGGAGTCCAGCCACAGTCGGTCTGCAGGTCCGCACCGCGGATCTCGGTCGTCTGGGTCGTGTCGACGAGCACGAGGTCGGCGTCCATGCCCGGTTCGATAGCGCCCTTCTGGGGGACGTCGAAGACGTCGGCGGGGTTCGTGGCCGTCAGATCTCGCACGCGCTCGAAGGACAGCGCCGTGTCGGGGTCACTAGCGTCCGCGAGCAGGAGCGGCAGCACCGTCTCGACACCGGGGACGCCGGAGGGGGCGTCCCAGATGCTGGCGTCCTTCTCCTCGCGGGTGTGGGGCGCGTGGTCGGTCGCGATCATGTCGACGGTGCCGTCGGCGACCCGCTCGTAGACCTTCCGGCGGCGGGACTCGCGACGCAGTGGCGGGTTCATCCGCCCGAAGGTCCCCAGATCGTCGAGATCCTTGCGCGACAGCAGGAGGTGATGGGGCGTGACCTCGGTGGTCATGCCGGCCTCGCTGGCGATGTCGATGCCCTCCGGCGTCGACGTGTGAGCGATGTGGATGCGGGCGTCGCGCTCGCTCGCGATCTCGCAGGCACGCTCGACGGCCGCGGCTTCGGCGTCGGCGGTCCGGTAGGCGCTCCAGGCGTCGGCGTCGTCGCGCGCCTTCGCGTCCTCGTTGAACTTCGTGGCGTCCTCGGCGTGGACGGTGACGGGGACGCCGGCCTCGGTCGCGGCGTCGACGGCGTCGGCGAAGAGGTCCGTGTCGATACCCATATCGCCCGTCGAGTCCGCGAGGAAGACCTCGCCCAGAGCGAACAGGCGCCGCGAGAGGAGACTATCGGGGTCCCAGTCGGCGGTGACCCCGCCGTTGATCCCCCAGTCGATCAGCGAGTCGGCAGCGAACTCGGTCTTCTGATCGAAGGCGGCGCCGTCGACCGTCGGCGGGTCGGTGTTGGGCTGGTCGACGACGGTGGTGACGCCGCCGGCCGCGGCCGCTCGGGAGCCGCTGGCCCAGGTCTCTTTGTGGGGGTAACCCGGCTGACGGAAGTGGACGTGGACGTCGATAGCGCCGGGAAAGAGGCGCTTGCCCGACACGTCGACGACGCGTTCGTCGTCGGGTTCGAGGTCCCGGCCCACCTCGGCGATCGACTCGCCGCGGACTCGGACGTCGCGCTGACTGCCCTCGGGGAGCGTGGCGTTGCGGATGAGCATACGCCACAGTCGGCCGGGTGTCCCCGTAAGTCTCCCGTTCCGTCCGACGGCGAGACGTGGGAGCTATACCCGCACAGTCGAAGAGGCCGCTGTGGCCACACGACCCGGTCGGATCCCGTGGGACGCAGCGGTGTTGCGGCTGGCGCTGGCGAGTACGCTGACGGCCGTCCTCGGGGTGACGCTAGTGAGCCCGCTCCTGCCGGCCATCGGCCAGGAGTTCGGCGTCCCCGACAGCCAGGCGAGTCTGGTCATCACGGTCTACACGCTGCCTGGCATCGTCCTGGCGCCGGTCGCCGGGGCGCTGGCAGACCGCTACGGCCGGCGACCGATCCTGGCCGGCAGTCTCGTCCTCACCGCCGTCTGTGGCGTGGCCGTCGTCCGTGCAGAGAGTCTGCTCGCGGTACTGCTGGTCCGGGCCGTCCAGGGCGTCGCTGCCAGTGGTATCCTCAGCGTCGCCGTCACGCTGCTGGGCGACGCCTTCGAGGGCGCACAGCGCAACGCCGCGCTGGGCATCAACGCCGCCGCTATCTCGGTGGGTGCGGCTGTCTATCCTCTCGTCGGCGGCGTCCTGGGCAGCAGCGCCTGGCGCCGCCCGTTCTGGCTGTACGCGGTGGGCGTGCCCGTCGCGCTCTGGGCCTGGATCACACTCGGCGATCCGCCGTCGCCGGACAACCGCGAGGGGGGCCTGACGTACCTCCGGCACGCGCTCGGGACGTTGCCGGGCGAGGCTGTGGTGCTGTTTGCCGCCTCCTTCGCCGGCTACGCGCTGCTGTTCGGCGGGCTGTTGACGGCGGTCCCGTTCCTGCTGACAGCGTCGTTCGGCCTCGCGTCGGCGCGTATCGGGGCAATCCTCAGCGCCGGTGCGCTCTCGACAGCGGCCGTCGCCGCGGCGAACGGCCGGCTGGTGCAGGCGGCCTCACCCCAGCGGCTCGTCGTCGTCGGGTTTGCCTGCTACGGCGTCGGGCTGGTCGGGACGTACCTGGCGCCGACACCGGTACTCGTCGCACTCGCCGCCCTGGTCGTCGGCGCCGGCCAGGGGTTGACCCTTCCATCCATCGACGGCCTCGTGGGGACACTGGCTCCCGCGCGCTACCGTGCCGGCGTCTTCGGCGTCAGGACGAGCGTCATCTCGCTGGGCGCGACGGTCGGGCCGGTCGCGTTCGCGGTCGCCGGGGGTCGCGTGGGCTATCGACCGACGCTGCTCGTCGGGGGCCTGCTCGCACTCGTCTGTGCGACCGTCGGCGTGGCCCTCGGCGTCAGGAACCGCAGATGATTCACTCGAAGGTAACGTCAGCGCGATCGGTCACCTCGCCGAACAGCCAGTCGGCGTGGTCCAGCGCGTACTCACGGTGGTCGGGTTCGATGAAGCCGACGGCGTCCTCGACGAGCACCGGTCGATAGTCCCGCAGGCCAGCGCTGGAGGCCGTGTGCAGCACACAGACGTTCGCGAGCGTGCCACAGATGACCAGATCGTCGATGCCGCGTGCGTCGAGCCACCCCTCCAGCTGGGTCTGGTAGAAGGCGTCGTAGGTGTGTTTCTCGACGACCAGATCTGCATGGGCCGGGTCGAGCTCCTCGATCAGGTCGGCCTCCCAGGAGCCCTCGACGACGTGTTCCCCCCAGCGCTCGAACTCGTCGTAGTAGTGGGCGTCCTCGAACTGTTCTGGTGGGTGGACGTCGCGGGTGAACACGACCGACGCGCCCGCCTCACGAGCGCGTCCGACCAGATCCGTGACGGGGTCGATGGCCGCCTCGCTGTCGGGTGCGTAGAGGCTACCCTCGGGATGACAGAACCCGTTCTGCATGTCGACCACGACCAGTGCGGTGTCGGCTGGGTCGAAGTACATATCTGGGGCTAGGGGCGGGTCGACTACCAAGGTTTGTGCTCGGCTAGCGTGTCACTTTTCACTGCCCTCCCCCTTGGACGGGTAGATGCGACCCCTCGCCGTCCTCGCCCTCTGTGCGGTTCTCGTGCTGTCGGGCTGTCAGGCGCCCGGTGCGACCGGAGGCCACGAGTCGCTCGGTGCGAGCGACAGCGATGGCGACACGGCAACGGCGGCCGAGGAGAGTGCGGATGCGGCGGACTCGTCGACGACCACCAGTGACACGGCGAGCGTGCCCGACGACCCGGCCACCGACCGGCTTGGCTGGGAGAACGGCTACTGGCACAACGAATCGGTACCCGTGACCGGCGAGGACGGCCTCAACGAGAGCGAGCGCGAGGCCGTCGTGGCCCGGACGATGGCCCGCGTCGAGTACGTCCGCGGCCTGGAGTTCGAGCGGACGGTCCCGGTCGGCCTGGTTTCACGGGCCGAATACCGCAACCGCTCGGGTGGGGCGACCGGCGACAGCCTGCGGCGGTTCGACAACGCGAAGTTCGAGGCGCTGTTGCTCATCGGCGAGTCGCCGGACTCCATCGCCGTCCAGGACAGCACGCTGGGCGAGAGCGTCCTGGGGTTCTACAGCGGCGGTCGCGAGGAGATCGTTCTGGTCACCGACTCCGAGACGCCGACGATCGACGAGTCGACGCTGGCCCACGAACTCGTCCACGCGCTTCAGGACCAGCACTTCGGCCTGGGCCACGATGCCCGGACGCGTGACGGTGTCCAGGGCCGGAACGGCCTCGTCGAGGGTGACGCCACCGCCACCCAGCAGGCCTACGACGACCGCTGTGGCGAGCAGTGGGAGTGCCTGGCCGGTGCTGCCGGCGGTGGTGGCGGTGGTGGCGACCGCCACTTCGGTCTCAACTTCCTGCTGTACTTCCCGTACAGCGACGGTGCCGGCCTCGTGGACCACCTCCGCGAGCAGGGTGGCTGGGCCGCCGTCGACGACGCCTACGACGAGTACCCCGACGGCGCCCGCGAGGTCATCTACCCTGACCAGTACCCCGACTGGGAGCGCCAGCAGGTTTCGCTGGCCGACCGGACGAGCGACGACTGGGAACGGGTCAGACCCTCGACCGACCGCAACCGGCCGGACTACGCGGTGGTCGGCCCCTCCGCCATCGCCGCCTCGCTCGCGTACACGCTGACCGACGACTACAACGAGTCCAGCGTCGTCGCCGGGACGGACGTCGTCAACTTCGACGACGGCGGGAACCTCGATTCGTCTGACCCCTACAACTACGACCTCCCGGCCACTGAGGGATGGACCGGCGGGCGGATGCACGTCTACACCGACGGCACGGAGACAGCCTACGTCTGGAAGACCGCCTGGGACAGCGAGCAGGACGCCCGCGAGTTCGCCCGGACCTGGGAGGCCGCGCTGGTCCACTGGGGCGGGACCGAAGGGACCGACGGCGTCTGGGTCGTCGCCGAGGACAGTCCCTTCACGGACGCTATCTCGGTCCGCGTCGACGGCCGGACGGTGACCGTCGTCAATGCGCCGACGACCGCGGAACTCGACGAGGTCCACGATGCGTAGGGAACTCCTCGTCGCCGTCGTCGTCGTGCTGGCGGGCTGTAGCGCACCGGCGCTCCCGGCACCCATCGGCGGGCCCTCCCACCCCGAGACACCGAGCGGCCAGGACGCCATCGGCTGGGAGAACGGCTACTGGTACGACGACCCGGTCTCGGTGACGACCGAGGACGGCCTCAACGAGAGCGAACTGGAGGCCGTCACCGCCCGGACGATGGCCCGCGTCGAGCAGATCCGCGGCCTGGAGTTCGAGACGACGGTCCCCGTCGAGGTCATCTCGCGGGCCGAGTACCGCAACCGCTCGGGCGGCTCCGGCGGTGGTGGCGGGCCGCCCGCGGACCCCTGGAACGACCAGGTCTGGGAAGCCCTGTTGCTCATCGGCGAGGACAGCGGGAGCAGCGAGGAGATCGACAACACGCTCTCGACGGCCGTCCAGGGCTTCTACTCCCCAAGCCGCGACCAGATCGTCATCGTCAGCCCGACCGAGACGCCCGCGGTCGACCGCCGGACGCTCTCGCACGAACTCGTCCACGCGCTCCAGGACCAGCAGTTCGGCCTGAACGGCTCGGCCGAGACGCAGGACACCCAGCTCGCCCGGGACGGCATCGTCGAGGGCGACGCCAACTACGTCGAAGCGCTGTACGAACGCCGCTGTGGCAACGGCTGGCGCTGTATCGACCGCCCCGAGCGCGGCGGGTCCAGTGGCGGCGGTGACGACGGCCCCAGCATCAACGAGGGGCTGTTCACCGTCATCATCCAGCCCTACGCCACCGGGCCGCGGTTCGTCGACACGCTCCGCGAGGACGGCGGCTGGGAGGCCGTCGACGCGGTCTATTCGGACTACCCCGACAGCTCCGAGCAGGTCCTCCATCCCGAGAAGTACCCGGAGGAGAAGCCCGTCAACGTCACCGTGCGCGACCGCTCGAACGACGAGTGGCAGCGCTTCGATCACGACCCGGTCGGTGATACGGTCGGCGAGGCGTCCATCTTCGCGATGATGTACCACAACAACCAGACCGACGCCGGCCGCTACAGCTACGAGAGTTCGATCTCGGCTGGCTGGGGCGGTGACACCGTCGTCCCCTACCACGACGGCGACGGCGGTGGCGGCTACGTCTGGCGGCTCACCTGGGACACCGAAGGGGACGCCACGGAGTTCGCACAGGCGTACCGCCGTGCACTGGTCGAGGAACACGACGCGACCCAACCACGGACGAACGTCTACGTCGTCCCCGAGTCGAGTCCGTTCGGCGACGCCTTCCACGTCGTCCGCCGGGGCGACACGGTGCGTATCGTCAACGCGCCGACGGTCGCGGAACTGGGCGAGATCCACGCGCCGGCGGGCTGAGTGGCTCCCAATCTGTGTGGCTGTACAGTTTTATGCCGCCGAACCAAACCGGCTGTATGCACACGCGAGACGCACCACCCACCGGAGCGAGGGGTTCGAAGGGCCTGGGTGGCTCCACGTGAACACGGGGCGATACCGACTCGGTGTCAGCGGACTGGTCGGCACCAGCGGGCTGGGCGTCACGTCTGTCGGTATCAGTGATATCTACGTCGACGCCATACGGCAGGGCGACCCTCTCTGGACGACGTTACTCGAGAACTCGCTGTCGCTGTCGCTCGGCCTCGTGCTGTGCTGGAGTGGGATCTGGCTGTGGCGAAACGCGACGGCGTTGCAGGTCCGGCGGATGGGTCGGTGGTTCGGAATCGCGGTCGCCGCGACCCTCGTCGTGTTGGCGGTCGTCGTCGGGAGTCAGTCGCTGCAGTCGCGGTTCAAGCCGTTTCTGGTCGTGGTCGCTGCGGGCGGGCTGACACTGCTTGCGGGGCTGGGGATCGGCCGGTACGACGCCGACCGGATCGCCCAGCGTCGCGCGGTCGAGCGCCAGCGCGACAAGTTCGCGGCACTGTTCGAGAACGTCCCGAACCCGGTCATCGCCGTCCATTTCGAGGGCGACGAGCCACGGCTGGAGATGGCCAACCCGGCCTTCGAGGAAGTGTTCGGGCTCACCGAGGCAGACCTGGCCGGCCGTGACCTCCGGTCGGCGCTGCGACCGCCGGACGAGGAACCCGAACGGGTCGACGGCACCGAACAGTCGGTCGCGCCACAGGCCAGCGACAGCGACCTGGAGTGGACCGAACTGGAGGTCACATTGGACACCGACTACGGGCAGCGGGAGTTCGTCCGGGTGACCGCGCCCGCCGACGACGACAGCCCCGAGGCGGAGTACGCCTACTACGTCGACGTGACCGACCGGAACCAGCGTCGCGAACGGCTCCAGGTCCTCTCCCGGACGCTCCGACACGACATCCGTAACCGGATGGACGTCGCCTACGGGACCGCCGAAGTGCTCGAAGAGGACCTCGACGGCGACCCGGAGTCGCTCGCCCGGCAGATACAGACCGCTATCAGCGACCTCCAGCAGATCAGCGAGCAGACCCGAGAAGTCGAACGCGTCGTCTCGGGGGAGTACGAAACCTACACCGAGAGGCTGTCGGCAGTGGTGGCCGGCGCTATCGAGGAACTCCGCGAGGAGTATCCCGACGTATCGGTGAGCGTCGACCTCGCCGACGTCCCGCCGGTCAAGGTCAACGACGCGGTCCCGGTCGCCGTCGGGAACGTCCTGGAGAACGCCGTCGTCCACCACGACGGCCCCGAACCAGTCGTCGAGGTCTCCGCCGGGACCACGAACGACGGTGAGTACGTCACGGTACGGATCGCCGACGATGGCCCAGGGATCCCGGAGCGCGAGTACGAACTCCTCCAGGACGAACGCGACCGGTCACAGCTCGAACACACGAGCGGGCTGGGCCTGTGGGAGGTCAGTTGGATCCTCCGGAACCTCGGTGGCTCGCTCGATTTCGCCGAGAACGAGCCCCGTGGGACCGTGGTGACGCTGACGCTCCCGAAGGCCGACGGGCCACCGGCGAGCGACGAGACCGATCGGGACGTCTCAATAGACGCATAGACGCCAGGAGACGTATCAGTAGGTCCCATATACGCGTTCTTTCATATTGGCTGACACGGTTGGGATAGATGTCCTCACTGTCCGACCCCACCGCCGCCGACCGGCCCGACACGACGGGAACCGAGTAGCCCTGTCAGCAGGGGCGACCGCGGTTCTTTTTCCCACCCCCGCCCGAAGGCGGCGTATGACCGACGAGTTCGACATCGTCCCGCCCGAAGCGATCCGGTCGGGACGCGCGACGGACGCGTACTTCGACCGGACGATGGAGGCACTGGAACACGCCGGCCGGAACCCGGAGGTGGTCGCGGAGGTGACCGCGGACCAGTTCGCCACCGGATCCTGGAACGTTCTGGCTGGCCTGCCCGACGCCGCACGATTGTTGGCCGACCGCGCCGTCGACGTGGATGCGCTCCCGGAGGGACAACTGTTCGACGGTGGCCCGGTCATGCGTATCGAGGGGTCCTACCGGGAGTTCTGCCGGTTGGAGACCGCGCTGCTTGGCTTTCTCTCGCATCCGACCGGCGTCGCCACCCGCGCGCTGGAGGCCAGACGCGCCGCCCCCGAATCGACGGTGCTGTCTTTTGGCTCCCGGCACGTCCACCCCTCGCTGGGAGCGATGATCGAGCGGTCGGCGCTGCTGGGTGGCCTGGACGGCTTCTCGAACGTGGCAGCGGGCGACGTCCTCGGCCGGACGGCCGGCGGGACGATGCCCCACGCGCTGCTCATCTGTTTCGGCCGCGGGAACCAGGAGGCCGCCTGGCAGGCCTTCGACGAGGCGGTCCCGCCGGAGACGCCGCGCATCGCGCTGACCGACACCTACAGCGACGAGGTCGACGAGGCCCTGCGCGCCGCCGAGGCCGTGGAGGACCTCGACGGCGTCCGCCTTGACACGACCGGCTCCCGGCGGGGGAACTTCCGGCATATCGTCCGTGAGGTGCGCTGGTCGCTGGACGCCCACGGCCACGAGGACGTCGACATCTTCGTCTCGGGCGGGCTGGGCCCGACGCAACTGCGCGAACTCAGGGACGTCGCCGACGGCTTCGGCGTCGGCAGCTACGTCTCGAACGCCGACCCGCTGGACTTCGCGCTGGACATCGTCGAGGTGGACGGCGAACCCGCTGCCAAACGCGGGAAACTGACCGGGAAGAAGGCGGTCTACCGCACGCCCGACGGCGGCCACCACGTGGGGCTGGCCGACAGGCCGGGTCCCGACGGGGCCGAATCGCTCATGGAACCGCTGGTACGTGACGGCGAGCTAGTCAGGGCGTTCGACCTCGACGCCGCCGCCGAGCGTGCCCGCGAGGACGCCGCTGCGGTCGGGTTCGACGCCGAGGAGTAGCGCCCGGAAGCCGGCCCATCCGCGGGCGCTCAACGCAGCAGTTTTGCGTGTCTCGCCCGAACGGCCGGGCATGGTAGACCGCATCCTGAAGGTCAACGCCTACACGACGTTCGACCTGCTCGACGGGACCGTCGAGGGCCACGGCTTCGACGAGGAGGCCCTGGCCGTCCTGAACGTCACCGCGCCGCGCAAGAACCCGGACCACGTCGAACTGCAACTGGAGATGGACAACACCGACCTGGATAGCGTCGAACCCCACGCCGACACGGTGACACTCTCGGCGGCCCAGGCCCGCGAACTCGCCGGGGAACTCGAAAAGTACGCCGGCAAGGTCGAGGACGCACAGACCGAGTAGTTCGCCCGGCGCGACCGCGCCCAGCACTGCTGTGAACTGTCGACAGTTCTATGATGTGACCATACATACCACGGCGCATGTCGACCGATACACCCGGCAACCCCGCCGCGCGGGAACTGGGCTACTGCCCGTGCTGTGGGTACAAGACGCTCCCGGAGGGACAGCCGGGCTCCTACGAGGTCTGTCCCATCTGTCACTGGCTCGACGACCCGTTGCAGTTCAGCGACGTGGACTACGTCAGCGACACGAACCACGTCTCGCTGGCGACGGCGCGCGAGAACTTCCGCGAACACGGCGCGTGTACACCCGAGGCCGTCGACGACTGCGAGGCCCCGGACGGTCAGGCCCGGGACCCGAACTGGCCTTACGATAGCTGAGACCGCCGACGAGCGGTCACCCAGCCAGCGAGATGTCCAGATACAGCATGACGATAGCGCCGGCCATCAGCCCCAGCGTCGCCACGCGTTCGTGGCCGCTGTCGTGGGTCTCCGGGACGATCTCGTCGGAGATGACGAACAGCATCGCACCAGCGGCAAACCCCATCGCGTAGGGCAAGAGAGGTTCGACGACGGTGACGGCGACCGCACCCAGCACCGCGAGCGGAATCTCGACGACACCGGCCCGCAGCCCCGCGAAGACGGCGTAGGCTCGTCGGTCCAGCCCGGCGTTGATCGCCGCCACCGACACTGCCAGCCCTTCGGGGATGTTCTGGATGCCGATGGCGAGCATCAGCGAGAGCGCACCGCCGAGTCTGGCGGGGTCACCGCCGGCGGCGCCGAACCCGACGCCGACGGCCAGCCCCTCGGGCATGTTGTGCAACGTGATCGCCAGGATGAACAGGATGACGCCGGCCAGGCGCTCGTCGGCGACCGGGAGCGACTCGCCCGGGGCGGCGGCGTCGGTGCGGCGCTTGCCGGTCAGGAGGTAGTGGGCGTGCGGGACCAGACGGTCGCCCTGGTCGAGGAACAGCGCCCCCAGCGCGACCCCGATCAGCGTCGGGACGGGATTTCCGCCGGAATACTCCTCGATGCCAGGCAGGATGAGGCTCGTGAACGCCGCGGCCAGCATCACACCGGCCGCAAAGCCCAGCGCGGTGTCCATCGAGCGCTGTGACGGGTCCCGCCAGACGAGCACCAGCGAGGCGCCCACGAGGTTCAACAGCGCGATGACGACGCCGCCGACGAGGCCCGCGACGAGCGGGTCCGTCCCGACGACGTCGGCGAACAGGTCCACGAGACCGGATTGCATTCGTCCCGTGGTGTGGGTCCACGGGGCTTGTAGCTACCGGCGGTCAGTCTCGGAAGGCTTTTTTCCGCCGTCGGCGGAGAGTGGCGTGATGGACCGTGTCACGCGCAGCACCGCCCTGATCGTCGCCGGACTCCTCCTCGTCGCCGGCACGGTCGCCGTCGGCGCCGCGACGGCGCCCGACACGACCGTCGACGACGGGACACAGCAACAGACACTGGTCGGCTCTCAAGGTGGCGACACCGGTTGGCACGCCGACGGTAGCGTCTACATGCTCACCGGCAGCGAGATCGAGTGGCGTATCGACGACGCGGACAGCTACTTCGACGTGACACAGCTCCCGAACGGCAACGTCATGGCCGGGTTCATGCACTCGGGCTATCAGGAAGGGTGTGCTCCCTACGACCCGCCCTGTACCAAGACCGGCTACCGGATCATCGATCCCGACGCCGAGGGCGGGCCCGAGACCGTCGAGGAGTACGCCTTCCCGGTGCGGCACGCGACCAACAGCGAGACCCACGACGTCGAACGGCTCGACTCGGGCGAGTACCTCCTCTCGGACATGGAGCACGAGCGGATCTTCACCGTCAGAGACGGGCAGATCACCTGGCAGTGGAACGCCTCCTCGTTCTACGACGCGCCCCCGGACGTCACCCGGCGTGACTGGCTGCACATCAACGACGTCGACGCCATCAACGGGACCCACTACCTGGTCTCGGTCCGTAACGCCAACCAGCTCGTCGTCGTCGAGCGCGGCCAGGGCGTCGTCGAGGTGATCAACGAGGACACCGACGACAGCAACGACGACTCCTGCCAGGTCCGCGACCAGCAGCTCAAGGACTTCGACGGCGACGGCGACATCCGCTGTGGGAACCCGGAGATCCTGGACCACCAGCACAACCCACAGTGGCTCGGCCCCGACGCCGTCCTCGTGGCGGATTCCGACAACGACCGGGTCGTCGAACTCCACAAGGTCGACGGCGAGTGGCAGCCGGCCTGGACGCTGCGACGCGCCGGCGGGGCGGCGCTGCACTGGCCACGGGACGCCGACCGACTGGAGAACGGCAACACGCTCGTGACCGACTCGCTGAACAAGCGGATCTTCGAGGTGACCCCAAACGGCAGCGTCGTCTGGAGCCGCCAGACGCCCAGTGACACCCCCATCGCCTACGAGGCCGAACGGCTCCCCGAGGGCGAGCGGGTCGGCGCCCAGCGCTACACGGCCGACGGCGACGTCGACGAGCGGACCGGCGGCGACGTCCCCGGCCTCTCGCTGCTGCTCGTGAGCCTCCAGTCGGTCGCCCCGTGGACGCCGTTCTGGTTCACCGAGGCGCATCTGGGATTGACGCTCGTCGGCGTCGTCGCCGTCGTCGCCGGCGGGGTCGGCCGCGTCCGCGAGTCACGTCGGTAGACCGAGAGAAGATCGCTTCTCCGAACCTTTTTTCCGCCGACTATCCTGTCGAGTGTTATGGAGCGCATCAGGCGGGGTGGACTCGTCGTCGTGGCCGCGGTCGTGCTCGTCGCCATCGTGCTGGGGTCGAGTGCCGTCGCGGCACCCGAGCGCACCGTCGCGACCGATAGCGACGACACCCGACGGACGCTGATCGGCGTCCAGGGCGGGGGCGAGCGGTGGCACGACTACGGCCGCGTCCGCATGGTCGAGGGGGCCGAGTTCACGTGGACGGAGGACAGCGCCGACAGCTACTTCGACGTGACACGGCGGCCCGACGGGACGGTCCTGGCCGGGTTCATGCACTCGGGCTACGAGCAGGGGTGTGGCCCCTACGACCCGCCCTGTACGAAGACCGGCTTCAGGATCATCGACCCCGAGGCCGATGGGGGCCCGACGGTCGTCGAGGAGTACAGCTATCCGGTCGCGACCCCCAGCAACAGCGAGACCCACGACGTCGAACGGCTCGAATCGGGCGAGTACCTCCTCTCGGGGATGGAGTACGAGCGGATCTTCACCGTCAGAGACAGGCAGATCACCTGGCAGTGGAACGCCTCCTCGTTCTACGACGCCCCCGAGGATACGACCGACCGGGACTGGCTGCACATCAACGACGTCGACGCCATCAACGGGACCCACTACCTCGTCTCGGTCCGCAACGCCAACCAGCTCGTCGTCGTCGAACGCGGCCAGGGCGTCGTCGAGGTCGTCAACGAGGACACCGACGACAGCAACGACGACGACTGCACCGACCCCGAGGGGCCGCCGTCGGTCCAGCTCGTCGACGAGGACGGCGACGGCGAGGTCCGCTGTGGCGACCCGACGGTCATCGACCACCAGCACAACCCCCAGTGGCTCGGGCCCGGCGCGATCCTGGTCGCCGACTCCGAGAACAACCGCATCGTCGAGTTACACAAGCGCGACGGCTCCTGGGAGCCGGTCTGGTCGATCGACTCGCCGGGCGGCATCGAACTCGTCTTCCCCCGGGACGCCGACCGCCTGCCGAACAACAACACGCTGCTCACCGACACGATCAACCGCCGCGTGGTCGAGATCGCGCCCAACGGGACGGTCGTCTGGAGTGTCCGGACCGAACACCTCCCCTACGAGGCCGAACGGGTGCCGGTCGGCGAGACCGTCGGCGGCCCGCGGTACACCGGAAACGGCACGGTCGAGCGGGCGCCGACCGAGGACGAAGGGGTGGCGCTGCTCTCGCCGGCGACCCGGTTCGCCCACTCGATGCTCCCGTGGCTCCCGTTCTGGGTGACCGAGCCACAGGTCGCGGTGATCCTGGTCGGCTTTCTGGTCGGCCTCGTCGGCGTCGGCGACCTCCTGCTGGGCGTCTACGGGAAAGTGATGGCCGAGATCGGCCGGCGGACCCCGGGGACGAGCGGTCACGAACGGCGGTAGTGCCCGCAGCCGGATTTTTGTCGACCGGCAGTGACGTTCGGACGTGCGCTGGCAACTCACTCCCTCGGACTGGGCCGTCCTCGAATCGTACAGCGAACTTGTCGCGGACGTGGTCGCGTTCGTCGTCGTCGCCGTGGCCGTCGTCCTGCTGGGTCGCCTGCTCGTGGTCCCGCTCGTCCTGCGGGTGATCCGGACGCGCAACCGGAACAACCCGACGCTGGTCTCCGCCAGCGAGACGTACCTCCAGGTGACACTGGTCGGGGTCGCCGTCCTGCTGGGACTCATCGCCGCCGGACAGGCACAGTTCCTGTTGAACACCGACTCGGCCATCCTGGTCGCGGCGCTGACCTTCGCGCTCGGGGTCGCCGGCCAGGAGGTGTTTGGTTCGCTCATCAGCGGCATCTTCCTCGTCGCGGACCCCGACTTCAACGTCGGTGACTGGATCGCCTGGCCCGGCGGCGAGGGCCACGTCGAGGCGGTCGACTTCCGCGTGACGCGCATCCGGACGCCGAACAACGAGACGGTTACGGTGCCGAACACGGAACTGACGACCAACGCGTTGACGCGGCCGTTCGGCCGCGACAGCTATCGGGTCACCGAAGAGGTGTTCGTCGCCTACGGCGAGGACACCGAACGCGCGCTGCTGGAACTCTCGCAGGTGGCGACCAACCACGACCGGGTCGCCGCCGACCCGTCGCCGAACACCCGGATCGTCGAGATGGGGCCGGACAACGTCCGGATCCGTGCGGAGTTCTGGATCGACGACCCGGGCAGCGGAGACGTCGCCGACGTGGAGTCGGACTTCCGGCGGCAGGTCAAACGCCGCTTCGACGAGGAACAGATCACGCTGGGGCCGCCAGCGGGCCGGGAGCTGTCGGGATCGGTGGAGGTCACACGGGAGTCCGAGACGGCCTGACAGGGTCAGAACGGACCCGATTCGCCCATCAGCCGGCGCATCTCCATGGCCGAACTGAAGTCACTGCGCGAGACGACACGGGTCCCGCTGGGGCCGTCGACGAGCGCGGCACCGGACCTGCCGGTGTCGAGTGCGACCAGCGCGTCGAAGGCTGGCATCGTCTCCTCGAACCGTGGGAGATCCGTCTCCATCAGGTCGGCGACGGTGTCGGCCTCGCGCTCGGCCTTCGTGAGCGCACGGAAGTCCTCGACGGTAACGACGCCGACCACCTCGCCACCGTCGGTGACGGTGAACTCGGTGGTGCGGTCGGCGAACATCCGGTCGACCAGTTCCTCGACGTGAGCGTCGGCCTCGATGGTCGATGCAGCGGGCCGGGCCACGTCGCCGACGGTGAGTCCCTCCAGGAGGTCCGCCAGCGCGACGGTCCGTGACTCGCCGGTCGCGGCGCCGTAGATGAACAGCGCCAGCAGGAGCAGAAGCGGCGAAAACGAGAGCACACCCACGAGGGCAAAGAGGACGGCGAAGCCGGTCCCGATGCGGGCGGCGATCCGCGTCGCCGAGGCGTACGGGCGATTGCGAGCCAGTAGCGCCCGGAGGACGCGGCCGCCGTCCATCGGGAACGCCGGGAGCATGTTGAACACCGCGAGGATGACGTTCGTGACCGCCAGCCAGCCGACGACGAACAGCGTGACGCTGGCGCTGGCCGGCAGGACCAGCAACGCGCCGTAGCAGGCCAGCCCGACGAGGATGCTCGTGATGGGGCCGGCCACGGCGATCCAGAACTCGCGGTTCCACTCGCGGGGCATGGTCTTGAAACTGGCCAGCCCGCCGAGAATCCACAGCGTGATCGATTCGGTCTCCAGCCCGTAGCGCATCGCAGCGTAGGAGTGACCCAGTTCGTGGAGCGCGACGCTCGCGAACAGTCCCAGCGCGGCCGCACTGCCGATGAGCCACGGTGTCGAGCCGGCCTGCAACCGGGCCAGATCCAGTTGCGTCCCGGCCAGCGCCGAGACGATGCCGGCGTAGACTTCGATCTGCTGGGTGCTGGAGATGAGCCAGGCCAGCACGGGGAGGAAGATGACCAGCGAGATGTTGACCTTGATCGGGATACCCCAGATCGTCGTAATATGGAAGTTCCGCATAGCGGCCAAGAGGGGGCGAGCAGTGTAATGGTTTGGCCCTACAGGTTTTTCACGACGACAGTCGAATTTACTGACATGAACTCGGCGGCCACCGATCCGGACGTCCGCCCGTCCCAGACCCCGCCGGCCGACCCCGGCGAGACGACGGCCGAGGCGACTGTCCACGAGGAGGGCGTCGAACTCGAACGGACGATCGGGCTCGTCGGCGGCCTGGCCATCGGCGTCGGGACGATGATCGGGGCGGGCATCTTCGTGTTCCCCGGCATCGCCGCGGGCGAGGCCGGCCCCGCAGCGGCCGGGTCGTTCGCCATCGGCGCCGTCGTCGCGCTACTGGTCGCGCTGCCGGCCTCCGAACTCGCGACGGCGATGCCCCGATCGGGCGGTGGCTACTACTTCATCTCCCGCGGGCTGGGTACCCTGTTCGGAACGGTCGTCGGTGTGAGTCTCTGGCTCGGCCTCGTCTTCGCCTCGGCGTTCTACCTCGTCGGCTTCGGCGCCTACGCGAGCGCGGTGCTCGCGGAGGTCGGGCTCGCCGTCGGCGTCGATCCGGTGACACCGCTCGCGCTCCTGTTCGGGATCCTCCTGACCGTACTCTCGCTGACCGGGACCGAGAACGTCGCGACCCTCCAGAACGTCGTCGTCGCCGTCTTGTTGCTCATCCTCACGGTGTTCCTGGGCTACGGCGGCCTCGACGCCGTCGGCGTGTTCGGCCGGTCGAGCACGCCCGGGACGTTCGCACCCTTCGGCTACGGACCGATGTTCAGCACTGCAGCGCTCGTGTTCACGTCGTATCTGGGGTTCGCACAGGTCGCCACCGTCGCCGGCGAGATCAAGCGACCGGGACGGACGCTCCCGCTGGCGATGGTCGGATCGGTCGTCGTGGTCGGCGTCTTCTACGTCGCGACCGTCTTCGTCGCGACGAGCGCGTTCGGCGCCGGACCGCTCTCGACGTTCGGCGAGACGGCCATCGTCGAGGTCGCCCGGCAGTTCGCCGGCCTGGCCGGCGCGGTCGCGATCCTGCTCGCTGGACTGTTGGCGACGGTCTCTTCGGCCAACGCGTCGATCCTCTCCTCGTCGCGGGCGCTGTACGCGCTGTCGCGGGATGCCCTGGTCCCGCGGCGTGCGAGCGAGATCAACCTCCGCTACGGCACTCCGCACGTCGCGCTCCTGCTGGCCGGCGTGCCGGTGCTGGGACTCGTCGCGTACGGCCGCGTCGAGGTGCTCGCCGAGGTCGCCTCGTTCCTCCATCTCGTCATGTACGGCCTCATCTGTATCGCACTGATCATGCTGCGCCGGAACCGTCCGGAGTGGTACGACCCGGAGTTCGAGACGCCCGGCTATCCGGTGGTGCCGCTGCTGGGGGCCGTGGCCTCGTTCGGCCTCATCGCGTTCATGCGGCCGCTCTCACAGCTCGTCGGCCTCGGCGTCATGGTGCTGGCCGCCGGGTGGTACAGCTACTATGCCCGGGACGTCCGGCTGAAGGGGGTGTTCTGAGATGGGCCACCGCATACTGGTTCCGGTCGCCGTCCTCGACGGCGAGACCGTTCCCGAAGCGCTCTTTACCGTGCTCTCGCCGCTGCCGGTCGTCGTCCTTGGCTACCACGTCGTCCCCGAGCAGACGGTTCCCGGACAGGCCCGCCTCCAGTTCGAGGCGCGCGCACAGGCCAGTCTGGCCGAGATCGCCGAGGTCGCACGGGCGAGCGGCTGTCCGACCGAGACGCGACTGGTGTTCACCCACGAGGAGGAACAGACCATCCGACGCGTGGCCAGCGAGACCGACTGTGACAGCATCCTCGTCCCGAACCCGACGGCAGCCGTCGACCGAGTACTCGTCTCGCTCCGCGGTGGCGACGACCCCGACCACGTCGCGGCCGTCGTCGCGGCCTTCCTCGCCGACGACGACGTCCCGGTGACGCTACTCCACGTCGTGACCGAGACTGGCGAGAGCGACCGGGTCCGACGGGCCCGAACGACGCTCGTCGAGCACGGCGTCGACGCCGGGCGGATCGGTACACGGTCGATAACGGCAGACTCGCCGGTCTCGGCCATCGCCGATGTCGCGGCCGACTACGACCTCGTGGTGATGGGCGAGACCGCGCCGTCGGTCCGCGAGTACGTCTTCGGCGACGACCACCAGCGCGTCGCGGACCGGTCGCTCGGCCCCGTGTTGGTCGTCGGCTCCCCCGGCGAACAGTAGCGTCAGACGCCCGGGACGCCGACGATCCGAACCCCCAGCGAGAGCATCCGCAGCAGCGCCAGCACGAGCAGCGAGGCAAGCCAGGCGACGAACGCGACGGCGCCCGCCTGCAGCCAGCCACTCTCGTACTGGATCTTGATGACGCCGACGTACACGAGCAGGGCCACGAGCGGGCCCAGCAGTGGGATCCAGCCGACGAACAGGGAGACGAGCGCCCAGGCGAACGAGGCGACCGCGGCGGTGATCAGGGCCTTGCCGTAGGTGCTCTTCCCGACGACGAGCGAGGCACCGACGTGGATGGCGAGGCCGCCGACGAGCAGGCCGACGACGAACGAGAGCAATGCTCCGAGGACCATACCCGACGTAGACGCCGACGACTTAGGAGTCTTCGGGGCGTCGAACACAAGACTCAGCAGGCAGGGGGACCGACCGCCGGACATGGTAGACTGGGGCGTGTATCTGGTGACACAGGCATCGCTGTCGGCCGGCCGGGACACCGTCGCCATCGTCGAGCAGGCCATCGCCGGTGGCGTGGGGGTCGTCCAGTTGCGCGAGAAGGACCGCTCGGCACGCGAGCGCTACGAACTGGGCCGGCGACTCCGGGCGCTGACCCGCGAGGCGGGCGTGACCTTCGTCGTCAACGACCGTGTCGACCTCGCGCAGGCGGTCGACGCCGACGGGGTCCATCTGGGCGACAGCGACCTCCCGGTGCCGGTCGCACGGGAGTTGCTGGGCGAGGACGCCCTCGTCGGCCGGTCGGTCTCGTCCGTCGAGGACGCTCGCGAGGCCCAGCGGGCCGGTGCGGATTACCTCGGCGTGGGCGCGGTCTACGCCACCGGATCGAAAGACGACATCGAGGACGACGAGTACGCCATCGGGACCGAGCGGGTCGCCGACATCGCCGCCGCGGTCGACATCCCGGTGGTCGGCATCGGTGGCATCACCGCCGAGAACGCGGCGGACGTGGTCGCAGCGGGCGCCGACGGCGTGGCGGTCATCACGGCGATCACGGCGGCCGACGATCCCGAAGCGGCGACGCGGGCGCTGGGCGAGGCGGTCGAACGAGGGCGAACAGGTCGGTAGGACTCGATCCTCGCGAGTCATCCCGACGTCCGCCGCGGCGCGGGACACCGGCGGGGTCTCGTTACTCGGGGCCGCCGCCACCGCCGGACGATCCGCTGCCGCCGCCGGACACGATCATGAGGTCGAGCAGGAGGATGCCGAGGGCGTAGGTCGTCGGCACGCCCAGGATCGTCGCCGGGATCCCCATCGAAGCGAACTCTAGTCCGAGCGGCGCGACCGGAATCTGGCCGGACTGGATCAGGTTGGGGATGGCCATGAACGCGACCACGGAGATGACGAGTGCGATTATTACGTTCACGATGAACCTGACAACCAGAATTCCCATGAGTAGGGCCTGAAGTGACCTCATAGCTGAATGTCAGGGACGAGTCTCTTGAAGATTCCCGCTCCTAGAGAGGTCGAGGAAATTGGGGATTTCGGCAGCTCTCTGGCTTGCAGAACTCGTAGCCGCTGGGGGAACCACTACCGAAGCGACGCCACAGCGCTCCGTCTCGGCTCGACGTCACTCCACGGGCAGCGAACCCGCGCCCAGGCGCTGAAGGGACCAACTATTAAACATGGGCCGTGGCGATACCAGACTATGTCGCCCTCCAGACGGTCGCTCCTCCGCCTGACCGGTGCAACGGTCGCTACAACCGTCGCTGGCTGTAGCGCTATCGGTTCGGACCGACAGACACCGAGCGCTGCGTCCACCGCGACACCCGCCCCATCGGCCGCCGGGCGCTTCGCGGTCCGCCTGCGCGGCCCCGACACCGACCGAGTGCTGTTCACCGGTGGTGACATCGGACGGGTCGGCGCGGTCGAGACGCGAACAGGCGTCCCGGGGTTCACGATCAGACTCACCGACAGCGCACGCCAGGCGGTCGCCGAGACGTTCCGGACCGCCGGTGTCGCCGGGTCGCCCGACGAGTTCGAGATCGTCCAGACCAGCGTCGACAGGAGCTACGAGGTCGCACCCGGACTCGCGACGAAAATCGCCGATGGCGAGTGGGACGGCCGCCTCAGACTGACCTACGCGACCGAGAGTCGGGCCGAGCAGGCCCGGAAGCGACTCGTCGGCGACGATAGCTGATCCCCGTCAGGCCAGCTGCTCGCGCAGTTCCGTCTCCCGGACGACGTAGGTGAACGCCGGCGACCCGTCGACGAGGACGTGGGGGACCGTCTCGCCGTACTCTTCCTGCAGTTCGGGGTCCTCGTCGACGTCGACCAGGTCAAGTTCGACCGTCGCGTCGGTGTCTTCGGTCACCCGTTCGATGGTGTCGATGGCCTCCTCACAGAGGTCGCAGTTCTCGCGCGTGTAGACAGTGATGGAGGTAACGCTCATGACCGGTCGTATGCCCTCGACGGATAAAGGTACTGCCGATGCGTTTCTGTAGGTCGAGTCGCTAGAGGGGGGTGATGGGAGACTGGTCAGTCGCGGACATGCCGTCACTCGACGGGGAGACCGTCGTGGTGACGGGTGCCAACAGTGGACTCGGCTTCGAGGGAACGGAGGCCTTCGCACGCAAGGGAGCGACCGTCGTGATGGCCTGTAGAAACGTCGAGCGCGGGGAACGGGCCGCCAGGGAGATCGAGCAGGCGGTGCCCGACGCCGACCTCGACGTCCGGCAGTGCGATCTGGCGTCGCTGTCCAGTGTCGGGACGTTCGCCGAGGGAGTCCGTGCCGACTACGACGGCGTCGACGTCCTCTGTAACAACGCGGGCGTGATGGCCATCCCGCGCCAGGAGACCGAAGACGGCTTCGAGAAGCAACTGGGCGTGAACCACTTCGGTCACTTCGCCCTGACGGCACGGCTCTGGCCGGCGCTGCGAGCGAGCGACGGCGAGGCCCGTGTCGTCACTCAGTCCAGCGGCGCCCACGAGATGGGCGAGATGGACTTCTCGGATCTGCTGTCCGAGCAGTCCTACGGGAAGTGGTCGGCCTACGGTCGGAGCAAGCTGGCGAACCTGCTGTTCGCCTACGAACTCCAGCGCCGCATCGACGACGCCGGTATCGAGGACGTCGTCAGCGTCGCCTGCCACCCCGGCTACGCGGACACGGAGTTGCAGTTCCGTGGCCCCCGCGAGATGGAGTCGCCGGTCAGGGAGACGATGATGCAGGTCGCCAACGCCGTCTTCGCTCAGTCGGCCGAGCGGGGCGTGCTCCCGATGCTCTATGCCGCCACAGCACCGGGCATCACCGGCGGCGAGTACATCGGCCCCGACGGACTGTTGGGGATGCGGGGCGCGCCGGAACGCCAGCAGTCCAACGGCGCCTCGAAGGACGAGGGCGCCGCACAGAAGCTCTGGCAGGTCTCGGAGGAGCTGACGGACGTCCAGTTCGCGGTCGGCGCGTAGCACCACTTTTTCCAGCCACCGTCGAGTACGGCCGGCCAGTCCATGCAAACAGCCACGGCCGCCCACTCAATGGAAACGATCGAGATCCTCGGCAGACTGCTGGCCGGGGTCGGGCTCATCCTCGCGAACGGCTTCTTCGTCGCTATCGAGTTCGCGCTGACCCGCGCTCGGCAGTTCTCCGAGGACGAGTTCGTCGACGGGAGCGCCGCCCTGGAGCGCGCCTGGGAGATGACCAGCGACCTGGAGATCTACCTGACGAGCTGTCAGGTCGGGATCACCGCCTCCTCGATCGCCGTCGGTATCGTGGCCGAACCGGCGCTGGCAGCCATCTTCGCGCCGCTGTTCGAGGGCTCCCAGTTGGCCGGCATCGGGATGGGCGCGGCAATCGCGTTCGTCATCATCAACCTCGTCCACCTGACCCACGGCGAGCAGACGCCGACCTATCTGGGTGTCGAGCGCTCGCAGTTCGTCTGTCGGTACGGTGCGGCGCCGCTGTACTGGTTCGCCAAACTCATCTCGCCGCTGATCTCCATCGGCGACACCGTCGCCAAGTGGACGCTGGGGCTGTTCGGCGTCGAGATGTCCGGCGCCTGGCTCGAAGCCGAGGTCGAGAGCTTCGAGTCCCGTGCCGAACTGCGCAACGAACTCAGTTCCATCCTCGAACGGGGCGACCTCGCGGAAGAACGGAAGGAGGAGATCCTGGCGGCCTTCCAGGTCGGCGACCGGGAGGTCCGCGAGGTGATGGTCCCCCGCGAGGACATCGTCGCGCTGTCGACGGCCGACGACGACGAGACCAACGCCCGCCGACTGGCCGAGACGCCACACACCCGCTTCCCGCTGATCGGCGCGGACTTCGAGGAGTTCCTGGGCATCGTCTACGTGCCCGCACTGGTCCGCGAACGAGAGGAGCTGGCCGAGGACACCGGCCTGCTCGACGGCGTCGACCTCGAAGCGGTCGCCTCCCCGCCGATGACGATATCGGCCGACACCAGTGTCAGTGACGCCATCGACCGCTTCCAGGCCGAGCGCCAGGAACTCGCGCTGGTCATGGAGGACGGCGAGGTCGTCGGGATGGTCACCGTCACCGACACCCTGGAGGAACTCGTCGGCGACATCCAGGACCCCGAGGACGAGCGCGCCGGCGTGGCGTGAGCGGGTGGGCCTCGTCGCCGTACCTGCGTTTCTACTCGCCGCCCCTGACCAGCACGTCCACACTGCCGACCAGCCGATCCGCCACGCCCTCGAAGTGGGCGCTGGCCCAGAGGGCCACGAGGACGGCCCCGAGCGTGTTGAACACGAGGTCGTTGACGATATCCGTGGTCCCGTACTGGGCGAGGACCGCCTCGCCACCGAGCAGCGACGCGGCGCCGCCGCTCGTGAACTCCAGGATCTCCCAGCCGACCCCGACCGCCAGGACGAACAGGACGACGAAGACGGCCCGGAACTCCGCGGTGAAGGTGACGGCACGGGTATGACCCTCGACGCTGCGGGCCAGCGCGTAGCCGACGCCGGCGACGATACTGGCCGACAGCGCGTGGGCCAGACTGTCGTACCAGCCCACCGCCTCGTAGAGGCCGAACGCGCCGACGGCATGTAACGTCGCCGCCAGCGTGATCCACAGCACCAGGCCGGTGTCCATCGCGTAGTCGTACTCCCGGCGGAAGACGGCCGGGAGGAACGTGATCGCCAGCGGACCCGCGCTGTTGACGACGAGCGTCGTCTCGCCGCGGAGCACGGCGACCGCGGCGATGCCAGCCAGCAACAGTTGCAGCGCCCTGACGACGGTCGTGTGGTGGCTCGACTCGCCGGGGAGATCCCGACCGCTGTCGGCGGCGTCGATGCTCTCTCCGGCAGCGTCCCTGAGGCGGTCGATGCGATCCGAGACGTGGAAGTAGAGGTCCAGCACGAGTCCCGCACCGATCCCGACGGCGGTGGCCACGACCAGATCCCACATCAGTTCGGTCTTGCCGGCGACGAAGGCCGTCCCGACGAGCGTGTCGGCGGCCCAGGCGCCGACCGCCCACGCGCCCGCGGCGGCCATCGTCGTCAGGACGACGAAGACGGCCGCGAACCGCGGCGTCATCGACAGCGAGGTGAAGGCGTCCAGCACGACGGCGACCAGCAGCGCGAGGCCGGCCGCCGCGACGAACGGCGTCGCCTGCGGGAGCGCACCGGCCGCCCGTACAGCAACCGGCAGCGTGACGAGGGCCAGCAGTTCGGCCGGCACTGTGACGGCCGGATCGCGGGTGGCGACCGGGACGACGAGCGCGACGGCGACCAGGAGGGCAGTAAAGACCGCCCAGTCCGGTTCGCCGCGTCCGAGGAACTGTCCGCCCGCGCCGACGAGGACGAGGGTGAGCGCCCACGCGGCGACCGCGTCGTACCGATGGGGCGCCAGCAGCGACCGGAGTGCTACCATCGCCGGGAGCCTTCCTGCTGGAGGCCCAAAACGGTGTCGTCGAGGGGGTGTCTACCGTGGATACTCACCGCGGCGGCGTGTAGACGTTCACCGTCTCCAGGGGCACCTCGCCGTCGTTCTCGATGCCGTGGCGCTCGCCGGCCTCGATCCGCAGCAGGTCGCCCGCGTCGATCCGCTGGTCGGTGCCGTCGACGGTGACGACGCCGCTGCCCGAGACGACGAACAGCCACTGGTCGCTCTCGGCGTGGTAGTTGTCCGGGCCGCCGACGGTCCGGCCGGGGTCGACCGTCATCTCGGCGGCCTGTGCCTCCTCGGTCTCCATGACGACCTCGAAGTACCGGTCGAAGTCGAGGTGTGTTCGTTCCATACCCGCGCTTGGCCGGGGCGCGAGGAAGGGGTTTCGGCGGCGAGCAGCAACGTTCAACGGGCAGCAGTCCCGACCGACAGCCATGGACCTGACCGAGTACGTCCGGTCGGCGCTGGCCGACTACGCCGACACGCAGGGGCTCGATCCGACGTGGCTCGACGAGGTGGGCGAGCGCTACCGCGAGCAGGGATATCTCACGCGCGAGCAGCTGTACGACGTCGCCTACGCGAGTTCGACCCGCAGCGCCTACCACGTCGAGGACAATCCCGAGGACCGGTGTCGCGAGGTGACCGCAAACGTCGTCGCGGTCGACGGTGACTTCTCGAAGATCCAGCTCGTCTCGGGCCTGCGTGGGTTCAAGGCCCCGACCGCCTCGGCGGTGCTGACCGCGCTCGATCCCGAGCGCCACGCGGTCGTCGACACGCGCGTGTGGGCCTCGCTTGACCGCCTGGGCTACCTCGACGGGCGCAAGGAGAGCTTCGACGCCGCTGACTACGTGACGATGATCGAGCCGATCCGTGAGATCGCCGCCGAGACCGGCTACCGGGTCGACGAGGTCGGCTACGCCCTGTTCGCCGCCGACGTCGAGGCCCGCGAGGGGACCCTGCATTGAGGTGTCACACCGGCGGCCGACGCCCGTCTGACGAGAGTATAAACCCGTCCGGCCCCTCCCATCGAACCCGATGAGCGAGGCGCACCTCGACCTGGAAGCGGTCGAACTCGAACTCGACGAGGAGTTGCTGGACGCGGTCGACGAGAAGGCCTTCAAGGACCACCGCGACAACCGCGACGCGGCGGTCAGGGACCTGCTCGACGAGTGGCTCAAAGAGCAGGACGGTTAGAGCGACACTGTCTCGCCCAGCGCCGGCGCGCTGGCGTCGTAGCCGTCCGCCCGGAGTTCCTCGGCGACGGCCCCACAGCGGTCGCCGTGGTTGACGAGTACCGGGGCGTCCCGATATAGTAGCCATTGAAAGTCAATGCACACCCGATCGCACGATGGCAGTGCGATCGGTGTGTAAATCGTTTCAATTGTTACTATAGGCGTCGAGAAAGGACAGGGGCTCGTCGCAAACTCGGGATGGGGACGGACTACCCCCCGGAGCGGGGCGCCGTCCCGAAGAACTGTCGCTGGCGGATGAGGAGCGCGACCACGGCGAGCGTCGGGATGCCGAGAGCCAGTCCGAGTAGCCCTTCGCCGCTGATCAGAATCACCTGCCCGGCGATGAACCCCTCGACGTTCGTATAGACGTTCCCGAGCACGAACGGGTTGAGAAGGTTCCACGTCAGGTGGAGTACCACTGGCGGGAGGACACTCCCGTCCGAGAGGTAATAGGCGTACGAGAACGGGAACGCGGCGACGGCCAGCACCGCCCCCATCTGGATGACCGCGGTCGTCACCGGGTCGCCGAGACCGGTCGCCTGTGCGCCGAAGTACAGCGCCGGGAAGTGATACAGCGCCCAGACGATACCCACGACGACGGTGGCCGCGATCGGGCCGACTCGCTCGGTGAGCGCTGGCAGGAGATACCCCCGCCAGCCCAGTTCCTCCCCGTAGGTGAGGACCCCCGCGAACAGCAAGAACACCGGGAAGAGGAACACTGGCCCGACGTAGCTGAATTCGCCGCCACCCGGGTTGTACGTCCCGAGTCCCGTCGAGAGCGCAACGACGGCAGCGAGCGCGATGAAGGCGACTGGAAAGCCGACCGCGAACGCCACCGACCTGGCCGTCGCCCCGCGGAGCGACCCGACGACCGTTCGCCGGACAGAATAGCCCTGGATCCGACGGAGAACGATGGCCATCAGCGCGGGCGCGAGCATGATCGGGACCGTCGTCACGCTCGAAACTGTCTCGACAATCGTCGCGGCAGCGACCCCGCCACTCACGGCGAGAGTGACGAGGGCGAACGCGACGAGATGCGCGACCGGCACGTCGCCGTCGACGCCAGACGCCCCCTCACTGGCCATTGTCCCGTCCGGGAATTGTCTTCCGTTCAGTGCCACCGGGGGCGCGGCGAGTCCGGGTGTCGTGGATCATCGACATCACCGTTCGTGTCAATTGAGTATCCGTACTGGATAAAACCATATGCTCGGTTGACACGGTCTCGACACTGCACGCGGCGGGCCAGGGTCGGAGCACTGGCTCTGGCGCTCCCGTTGTGAGCTCTGGCGGGCCGTCTTCAACCGCTGGCGACATCGACGCGCTGCTCGCAGCCGTTCCCCGACAGGGGAGGTTCGTCAGTGAACCGGTTTGGACTGCGCGTCGGCCGGCCACGCGAACGGCTCCGGGACCGGGTTCGGTGGCCGAGTCGCCGCCGAGTGCGTGCGACACAGAGTTATATTGGTCGACGACGAGAGAGTGCCATGGATTCCGATTCGCACGGCACCATCGCCCTCGGACTCGGGCTCGGGAACGCTCTCGGCGCCGGGACCGGGGTCGCTATCGGCGCCATCACTGGCGATCTTCCCTTCTGGCTCGGGCTCGGCATCGGCCTGGGGGCGAGTATGGGAACCGCAGTCGGTGTCGTCCGCGCCCGGGGCGGAACCACCGGTGAGACGACGGACCGCGGATCGCCCACGAAATGATAGTATCCGATTGGCACCCGACCCGGATCCGGATCCCGAGTCAGTCGTCCCCCTCGAACCGGAGATACGCCACGCCGATCGCGGCGTAGATCACGCCGAGCACCGCAAAGACGAGGTCGTCGTCGAGGCCGCCGAGAGCCGCCTGGAGGAGCCCGACGGCCACCATTGCGACCCCGATGAGTCGCCGTTGACGAACTGTGGCCATACTGACCGGCGCACACCCGGGCGTATTGAGGGTGGTGGTCCGTCGCGGCCGGGCTGGGCAGCGTCTCGACAGGAGACCGTCTGTGACTGCTCCCGACGACCTCGTCGAACCGTTCCGCAGGTGTGAACGCTCACTTCTCGACCGGTTCTGCGGGTCCCTCGCTCTACGGCAAGCGCCCCTGGCTCGAACGCTGCTCCGGACAGCCGCGGGTGTCACGCCGTCTTCGCTCCGACTGCTCGTCGATCGACTCGCCCGTGTCGCGTTCCCTGTTTCAACAGGGAATCACGTCGCCGAGGTCGGGAGCCTTCGCGTCGTAGCCGTCCGCCCGGAGTTCCTCGGCGAAGGCCCCACAGCGGTCGCCGTGGTTGACGAGTACCGGGGCGTCCCGGTAGGCGTCGAGAAAGGACAGGAGCCCCTCGCGGTCGGCGTGTGCCGAGAAGTCGTACTGCTCGACCTGGGCGCTGACGGGCATCACGCGCCCGTCAAGTTCGGCGCTGCCGGTCTCTAAGAGGTCCCGGCCAGGCGTCCCCTCGACCTGATAGCCCGTCATGGCGACCTTGTTGGTCGGGTGGTGCCGGATAGCCGGGACGTACGTCATCGCGGGGCCACCGGAGAGCATCCCCGACGTGGTGATGATGACCGTGTTCTGCTCGGCGATCCGTTCCCGCTGGCCGTCCCGCCCCGTGACGAAGCGGGCGCTCGACGTCGCGCCCCGGAGCGCGTCGGCGTCTCTGAGGAACTCGGGATGGCGTTTGAGTTGCTTGGTCACCCGCTGGCCCATCCCGTCGACGTAGCAGTCGATGTCGTGGGCGTTACAGACCAACATCGCCTCCTGCGTGCGCCCGATGGCGAACGCCGGGACGACGACGGTCCCGCCCTGCCAGACCGTCTGCTGGACGCTCTCGGCGAACCGCCGTTCGACGGTCTCACGGGAGTCGTGGGTCACGTCCGAGTACGTCGACTCGCAGACGACCACGTCCGCCTCCGGGCGAGCGGTCGACGGGGCGACGAGCCGTTGCTCGCCGGTGTGGAAGTCGCCCGAATAGAGCAGGCGGGTGTCTCCATCGTCGACCAGGACGTGTGCGCTCCCGGGGATGTGGCCCGCGTTGTAGAAGGTGATCTCGTAGCCGGCCGCCTCGAAGGGCTCGTCGTAGCCGTGGGTCACGGAGGCCTGGGTGAGTCGTCGGACGTCGGTGTCGGTGAACGGACAGCGCGGCGTCGAGCCGTGTAGCTTGAGCGTGTCCTCGGCCAGCGTCGTCGCCAGCTCGCGTGTCGGTGGCGTCCAGTGGACCGGCGGGAGGTCGCCACTCGACATCAGCGCGGGGACGGCGCCCGCGTGGTCCAGGTGGCCGTGGCTCACGACGACGGCGTCCGGATCGACGTCGCCGACGGGGTACTGCGGCGGAGACTCGCTGGCCATCCCGTAGTCGAGCAGCAAGCTGTCGTCCACGAGGACGGCACTCCGCCCGATCTCGTCGGCACCGCCGAGAAACTGGACCTCCATGGTCCCGGTGTAGCGGCCCCGCGGGTTTCCCTCCGTCGGTTCGTCACCGGAAGAGGACGGTCGGTCGCCGGGCCACCCCGTCGACGGTCTCGCCGTCCTCGATGGCCGGCAAGCGGAGCGTGGCGGTGGTCCCATCCCCACCCTGGATCTGGAAAGAGCCGCCGTAGCGGGTGACGGTCCAGTTGACGAGCCACAGCCCCAGTCCCTTGCCGTGCTGGAGGTCGGTCTCCTCGCCCGTCTCGACGACGCGTGCCTCCATCGCGGGGATCCCGGGACCGTCGTCGACGACCACGATCTCGATCCACTCGCCGTCGTCGCGGGCGGTGACCTCGACTGTCGTGTCGGCGGCCGGATCGTGTTCGAGGGCGTTGGTCACGAGTTCCTCGACCGCGCGTTCGAGTTCCTCGCCGGCACAGATGTCGCGGTCGGTGTCGATCGTGACGGTGACGGTCGCTTCGGGGTGGGCTTCACGGAGCGGCGTTGTGACCCGGTCCAGTATCTCGCCGAGGGAGAGACGAGCAGGATACCGATCCTGGCGCGCGTAGGTCTCCAGTTCGCGGGCCTTCTCGCTCAGGTCGATGAGGCGCTCGAGCGGGTTGCGGATCCCCGCCGCGACGTCGGTTCCCGGCGGTGGGTCGTCGATGAACTCCGCATAGCCCTGAATGACCGTCAGTTCGTTCCGGAGGTTGTGCCGGAGCACGCGGTTCAACAGCCCGACCAGCCGTTCGCTCCGTTTCCGGTCGGTGATATCCTGCTGGAACCCGAGGTAGTGGGTTATCTCCCCGTTTTCGTCCTCGATGGGCGTCACCGAGACCCGGTTCCAGAAGGGGGACCCGTCCTTGCGGTAGTTCAGTACCTCCTGGGTCACTGGCCGACCAGTAGCGACCCCCTCCCCGAGCCGTGCCGTGGCGTCCGCGTCGGTCTCGGGTCCCTGGAGGATGCGACAGTTCCGGCCGGTGATCTCTGCCTCGCTGTAGCCAGTCACCACCTCGAAGGCGTCGTTGGCGTAGATGATCGGGTTGTTCGGGTCGGCAGCGTCGGCGATGGTGATCGGGACCTCCGCTTCGTCCATCGCGCGGGTCCGGATACGGAGTTCGCGTTCACGCTCCCGGCGGGCGGTGATGTCACGGCCGACCCCCTGGACGGCCGTGATCTCGCCCTCGTCGGTGAGCGGCGTCGCGTTGACCTCGACGTAGACCTCGCTACCGTCCCGGTGTTCGAAGGCCAGTTCCAGTCCCTGGACCGACTCGCCGGCGAGCAGGTCGTCGAAGGCATCCAGCGCGTCGACGGCGGCCGCAGGGGTCAGATGCTCCGAGAACGCGTCACCGACGAGGTCGTCGGGGTCGTACCCGAGGACCCGCTGGGCCGCCTCGGAGACGTAGGTGAACCGACTCTCCCGGTCGACACGGAAGATGACGTCGAAGCTGTTCTCGGCGATCCCCTCGAACCGGCGTTTCTCGGCGGTGAGTTCGGCCGTCTGTTCGGCGATCTCGCGTTCGTGGGCGCGGCGCTCGATGGCCCGGCCGACCAGCCTGGCGACGAGTTCGACGAACAGTTCGTCGGCCTCCGTGAACGGCTGCTCGCGCGGATCTTCGTCGGCGAAACAGATGGTCCCGTAGACCTCATCGTCGGCGACGACCTTGCTCCCGATGTACGAGCCGAGCCCGAACCGGTCGTACGCTGCGTCGGCGATCTCCGACGAGGCCGCGGCGTCCTGGATGCTCAGTTGCCCCTCCAGGTCGATAGTCCGCCGACAGTAGGCCTCCGCCAGCGGACACTCCGCACCCGGCTGGATCTGCTCGTGGCCACCGACGACGTGCTCGATATACTGTCTCTCGTCGACGATCTTCGTCATGAAGCCGACAGAGACGGCCATCCGGTCAGTTCCGGCCGCTAACGCGTCCGTAACAGCATCGCTAAATGGGCGGCGCCGATCCGCGAACGCCTCGTAGACCCGGTCACGGTACGCTTCGGTGGAGGTGGCGTCGGTCATGCTGGATGACAGCGGGTAGTATCGGCTTTCAGTCAGGGCTCCAGTAGTATGACTCTGTGGGAGAACGGTACTGTCGGTGGAACGGGGAGACAGCCTGCTCAGTCGGGCACGGTCGCCGGGTCGACAGTGACGGCGACTTCGTTGGTCCGCATGAACGGCGGCGTCCAGGGGTCGTTGTACTGTAGCAGGACTGGATCACCGCGCATCGTGACGCCCGCGTCGGAGAGCGTCCGCCGGAGCGTCGACCGGGCACGTTCGACGCGACTGTCGGTCGCGTACCAGGAGAAAGACGCGACAGCGACAGTCCGTGCCGGCTCGACGATCAGTCGGACGGCGTCGTCGGTCGGAACGGGCGCCGTCCCCGGCGTGTACTCCGCCGGGAGGTAGAACGCCATCGTCACACCCACACCGTTCCGGTCGGTCCGGACCGGCGTAGTCATCGAGACCGTCTCGCCGCTGCTGGGTCGTGGGGCGGGGGCCGTCTCCGCGCTGGTGACGACGGGCGCCGTCATCGCCACGTCCTCGTTCCGGGTGTTCGCACCGCTGATGTACTGGAACAGACGCCGGAACGCCGTTCCCGAGTCCGGTGCCGTGGTCTCGACCAGAACCGTCTCCGGGTACCGGCGAATCTCGACGCCGTCGACCGATGTGAGTCGCTCGTAGGGGACCGCGGCGGCCGTCCGGGCGGCGTAGAGCCCCCACCCGATCCAGAGGAGGAGCGCGACCAGGGTAGCGCCGAACGTCGAGCGGAGGCGCCCCATCAATCGGACACCACCGAGCGGACGCGGTAGTCGACGGGTCGGCGTCGCCGGAGGCGGGCAGTGGCAAGCAGTGGTCCGAGCATGGCTGCAGGCGGGACCGCCTCGATGTAAGTAACGATGCCCCTACTACGCGGCAGAACTGGCGACGGCTGCAGCCCATCGAGTAGTTTCACCGTACGGTATCGTGTGTCTAGCCAACACGACGGTTGTGCATCGGTACCATATTACCATAAACAATTATTATACTCCCCCGTCAACACTAGACTGTCATGGCGACACGCCAGCAGACACCGACGACCACGTATCACACGTGCAGCTGCGGTGAAGCGTTCGAGAGCACGGACGAGCTTCTCGAACACGCACGAGAGTCACACGGGCTCAGCGTATTCTGAGCCGGCTGGCGTCTGGCGCCGAATTTTTCCAGAACACACCCGGTGAGCGACCGCGTCGCTCGACGGCGGTACTCGGCCTCCCGAGTCACGACTCGGTTTCGATGTCAGGGCGGACGCTGAAGCGCGCGTACCCACCGTGAGAGAGATCGAGCGCACCGAGCCACCAGTTCCATCGCTCGACCAGTGAGTAGCCCGCCGGGGCGTCGTCGAGGTTCCGGACGACGGTCTGGACGGTCAACTCCGCGTCGAAGTCGGAGTCGAACTGCTCCGCGTCGGCCATGTCTCTGGCCTGCCTGGAGACGACCGGGACGACCCGCTCGTCGGCGTCGAAGGCCTCCCGAAGCGCCCGTTCGAGTTCGGTGCGGTCCACGGACGGTAGTTGGGCTCAGCGGTCTTGAATCCACGGTCGGTTTCAGCCCGTCCGAGTCAGTCGTCGATCACACGACAAAAACAAAAGTCGCGGCGTTCGGTCCGCTCAGTTACTGCCTTTTTCTATAGGCGCACCGACCAGGTTGCCCCACTCGGTCCAGGAGCCATCGTAGTTGATGGCGTCGTCGTAGCCCAGCAGTTCGTGGAGCGCGAACCAGGCGACCGAGGAGCGCTCGCCGATGCGGCAGTAGGCGACGACGGTAGAGTCACCGTCGATACCCTCGGCGGCGTAGAGTTCCTCCAGCTCGTCGCGGCTCTTGAAGGTGCCGTCGTCGTTGGTCACGGCAGCCCACGAGATGTTGCGGGCACCGGGGACGTGGCCGCCACGCTGGGCGGTCTCCTGGAGTCCTGGCGGTGCGAGGATCTCGCCGGAGAACTCCTCGGGCGAGCGAACGTCGACGAGCGGCAGTTCGCGTTCGATGGCGTTCTCGACGTCCTCGCGGTAGGCACGGATGGACTCACGCGGGCCGGCGGCCTCGTAGTCGACGGCGTCGAACTCGGGCACCTCGTCGGTTACCTCGTAGTCGTTCTCGACCCAGTACTCGCGGCCGCCGTCGAGCAGCTTCACGTCGTCGTGGCCGTAGTACTTGAACTGCCAGTAGGTGTAGGCAGCGAACCAGTTGGAGTTGTCACCGTAGAGGACGACCGTCGAGTCCTCGGTGATGCCGGCCGAGCCCAGCAGGTCCTCGAAGTCCTCCTTCGAGAGGATGTCCCGCGTGGTCTGGTCCTGGAGGTCTGTCTCCCAGTTCCAGCCGATGGCACCGGGGATGTGGCTCTCGTCGTACAGTTCCGTGTCGACGTCGACCTCGACCAGTCGGTGGGCCGGATCGTCGCTCTGGAACTCGTCGAGGTGCTCGCTGACCCAGTCGGCCGAGACGAGCACGTCGTTGGCGTATTCAGTCATAATGCGTTGTATCGTTCGTCTACCACCCATATATTACCACGAGTGTCGGCATGTTCGACCACTCATCCCTCCCGTCGGCAGATGTTGCCGGTATCGTGGCGATCGATTGACACACCGGGACCGGGCTACCGCCGCGAACCGCGAGCAGGCGGCCGGATCGTGGTCGGCGTCGTGGCAGCCAGTAACACTGCCCGGGATGCGGCAACAGTTGCCTCGGCCTTCGACCGTCTTCGATGGGAGTTTTCAAGCCGTCGGAGGCGATAGCGCCAGATAATGACAGATATCGTCTCCGCGGAGTGGGTCAGCGACACCCTCGACACACTCCGGGTCGTGGACGTGCGGGATGCCTGGGAGTACGACGGCCTCGGCCACCTGCCGGGCGCGGTGAACATCCCGTTCGACGAGTTCCGGACGGACCAGGCCGACGACGGGGACGGGATGCTCCCCACGGAAGCGGCGTGGGAACGCCTCCTCTCGGAGGCCGGTATCGCGCCGGACGACGACGTCGTCGCGTACGACGACCACCACGGCGTCTTCGCCGCCCGCTTCCTCGTGACGGCGGAGTTGCTGGGCCACGCCCCCGAGCGACTCCACCTGCTCGACGGCGACTTCTCGGCCTGGCAACGCTCCTTCGAGACGTCCAGCGAGGCCCCGGCGGTCGAGCCGACCGACTACGCCGTCGACCCGCCGAGCGAGACGCCGCTGGTGGGGCCCGATGCGGTGGCGGCCGCCACCGACGACCCAGACGCCGTGGTCGTGGACACCCGCGACGAGAGCGAGTACACCGAGGGCCACATCCCGGGCGCCGTCCTGCTGGACTGGCGTGACCTCGTCGACGACGAGACGCGGGGCCTCCTCCCACACGACGAGGCACTCGACGTGCTCGCGGCTGCTGGTATCGTCCCCGAGAAACGGGTGGTGCTCTACTGCAACACCGCGCGGCGTATCAGCCACACCTACGTCGTCCTCCGGGAACTCGGATTCGACGAGATCGGCTTCTACGAGGGCAGCCTCACGGAGTGGGAGGCACAGGACCGCCCGCTGGCGACCGGCACCGAGTGATCACGAGAGCTGCTGTTGCTCGGTCGACCGGTCGTCGGTGACCAGGTGGATCACCTCGACGAGCAGCGCGACGATGACCGGCCCGGCGATAAAGCCCACGAGTCCCAGCGACAGCACGCCGCCAGTGAACCCGACGAAGTAGAGGCTCGCGGGCATCCCCGTCGTGTACTGGGCCAGTCGGGGCCGGATGACCGCGTCGGGCAGGAACCCCACGAGGACGAGCCCGAAGACGGTCACCAGTACGGCCCCGATAACATCCCCCGCGACGACGTCGGCAGCCGCAATCGCGATGACGACGACGCTCGGGCCGACGACGGGAACGAACTGCAGGATACCGGCGACGACGGCCAGCGCGAATGCGCTCTCGTACCCCAGCGCCGCAAACACCGCCCACGCCATCAGGAACGTGCCGAACGCGGTCGCCGCCTGCAGGACGTAGATGGCGTACAGGGTCGCCTGGAGCCGTCTGTGCAGGCGGTCGACGATGTCGTGATACTGGACGGGGATCAGCTCGTAGAGCTCGTGTTTCGGCGCCGCCGGCCGCCAGAGGAGCGCGTAGACGAGTATCGTAAACAGGACCGCTTTCAGCGCCAGGATCGGCATCAGCGTCGCGAGCGTGACTGTCAGTGCCTGAAGGGTCCCCCTGAGTGCCACCAGGAGTTCTGCGATCTCGATCGGCACCGCGAACTCGCCGAACCGGATCACGACCGTCTGGGGGAGCTGCCGGAGGAAGGCAAACAGGTCCCGACGGCGGACGTACAGGACAGCGACCAGCGGTACCGTGATCGCCGTCCCGGCCAGGAATGCCACGACCGTCGAGGCCGCCGCAGCGAGGCGCTTGGAGAGCCCGCGGTCGACGAGCCAGGCCGAGAACGGGTAGAGGACGTACGCGACCGTGATGGCGAAGAAGACCGTCGCCAGCACGCTCGACAGTAACCACGTCGCCAGCAGGATCGTCACAGCCAGCAGGCCGGCGAGCACGTAGGTTCGCTGTCGAGTGACCACGGCGAGCGTTCGGCGGCCGAGGGCAAAAGCGTTCCCGGCGCTAGCGCACGCCGACAGTGACTAAGGTCCCGTACTCGCGGTAGCGTTCGACCATCGCCTCGCGGGTCTCCCAGTCCTCCGTGGGGAACTCGCTGGCCGGCGGAATCTCGACTTCCCGGTCGGGGATGTTGTCCTGCACCGCGACGTCGAAGCCGGCCTCGCGGAACGCCTGGCGGTACTCACTGCGGTCCCAGCGGGTCATCGGAACGTCGATGAACGCCTGCCACTCGTGGGAGTGGACGTTCTCCTCGTAGTAGTTGACGGCGATGTGGATGGTCCCGCCGGGGCGGACGACGCGGGCGAGTTCCGACAGCGCCGCGTGGGGGTCGCTCGCGTAGTAGAACGCCTCCATCGAGAAGCAGTGGTCGATACTGTCGGTCTCGAAGGGCAGGTGCTCGAAGTCGCCGATCAGGTAGCCGACGCCCGGATCGTCGGTGTACTCGCTGGCGTTGTGGGCCATCGCCGGCGACGCGTCGATGCCGTAGGCCCGGCCGGCGTCTTTGGTCTCCCTGAGTGCGCGGCCGGCGTAGCCGCTGCCACAGCCCAGATCCAGGACCGTCTCGCCGGCCTCGACCGGCATCCGTGCCAGGACGTGTTTGGCCGTGTGCCAGTGGCGGTCCTCCATCCCTCGGTCCTTGCCGGCGGCCGCCCACTCGTCGAACTCGTCGCTGACGCTCATATCTCGACCACCGCCCCCGAGCCAAAAACCGGTTCCGCTTCGGGGAGCGCCGGCGGGACCGCGTCGACAGTCCGACCCAGTAGCGTTATCCGGCCCGACGGTCCAACAGGTGGGTATGGCACGGCGACGGCGCTATCGTATCGCAGACACCGCCCAGCAGGTCGTCGGGGGGTTCCTGCTGGCCGGGCCGTTCGTCGTCACCGAGGAGGTGTGGGTCCTGGCCGCGAACATGACCGTCTATCACGCCGCGGCCGTCGCCGCCGTGGTCTTCGCCATCGGCTACGGCGCGCTCTACAAGGCCGACGCCGGGCGCGACATCGAGAAGGAGGCCGAGGTGGCCGGCATCCCGATCCGGTTCGTCTCGTTGATGGTCGTCTCCTTTGGCTCGGTCGTCTGTCTCGCGCTCATGTTCACCGCCCCGGAGACGTTCCTCGTGAAAAACGAGATCCTCCCGAATCCGACGCCGATGCGGGTCGCGGTGACGACGCTGAAGGCGACGACCGTCGGCGCCATCTTCAGCGTCGTCGGCGCGGCGACCGCCGACAGCGTCTTCTGATCGGCCACAGACCCGCAGACTTAATGCGGGCCCGGCCGCTTTCACCGCCATATGGAGTACTCGTTGGCAATCGAGAACGCGCCGGACACCGTCCCGGGCGGCACCGGCATTCTCCTCTTGCACCCCAGCACCGGTGAGACGGACCGGCTCGACACCGAGTTCCTGTCGACGGACACCGACGCGATGTTGGTCATCTCGACGCGGACGACCGCACGCGAAGTCAAACAGAAACTGGAGTACTACGAGGTCGACGAGGAGGCGGCGACCATCCTCGATACACTGTCTGTCGAGCGGGGCTACACCCGCCGGCAGTCGGACAACGTCCGGTACGTCTCCGCACCGGACGACCTGGAAGGGATCGTCGAGGAGACCGAGCAGTTCCTCCAGAACCACGACGGGAAACTGCGGGTGAGCTTCGACTCGATCACCGAACTCATCTACTACGCCGACGAGGAGCGGGCCGTAGAAGCCGTCGGCGACCTGCTCGAACTGCTCGAGGAGTACGACGCCGTCGGGATGTTCCACCTCGCACAGGGCGTCCACGACGAGGAGACCGTCACGGCGTTCCGCGAGCAGTTCGACGGCGTCGTCGAACTCGCCGAGGACGGGACCGTCACGAGCGAGTTCTGAGCGCGCCGTATGTGAATTCTTACCAAAGCAACAACAATTAAGGGGGAATAGACCGTCCATCCGGCTGTATGCCGGAATGCCAGAACTGCGGTAATTTTGTTACAGCCGCCTACGCGCGGGTGTTTACACCGAATGGGGTCGAGAAGCCGCGAGTATGCCCGCAGTGTGAGGACAAGATCCGGGACGGCGCCGACGTTCGCGAGGCGCGGTCGACGCGGCGCGGATAGGGTCTGAAACTGGGGTCAACACTGTTTCTGTGGCCACGTGGCCACAACGCCGCCACTCGTCAGCGACAGCGCCCCGACGGTGACCACGTACAACTGGTCCCGGCCACCAGGTCCTCGGCGTCGATGTGGGCACGAAGACAGCCGTAGTTGCAGAACTGCGCCGTCGGATCGCCGCCCGGTGTCGCCGAGAGGTACACCGGGTCGTGGTCCGCGACGGGGCAGCCACAGAACGTACAGTCCATACGGGTCGTTCGGCCGCGGAGAACAAACGTTTTGGCCGCGACCCGCGACGCCGTAGACATGAAACAGGGCGGTTCCGACGCGGCGAAGCGTGCGGCCGGCGAGTCGGCAGCCGAGGCCGTCGAGGATGGCATGGTCGTGGGGCTGGGGACGGGGAGTACGGCGGCACACGCCATCCGGGCCATCGGCCGCTCGGTCGAAGCAGGGATGGACGTGACCGGCGTCCCGACGTCGTTCCAGTCACGCGAGCTGGCCCGCGAGTGTGGGGTCCCGCTGGCGGATCTGGACGAGGTCGACGTCGACCTGGCCATCGACGGCGCCGACGAGGTTGCCGGCGGCGACCTGATAAAGGGTGGCGGCGCGGCACACGCCAGAGAGAAGGTCGTCGACGCCAGTGCCGACCGCTTTCTCGTGGTGGCGGACCCGACAAAGGAAGCCGACATGCTCTCGGTCCCGGTGCCGGTCGAGGTGTTACCGGCCGCCCGGACGACCGTCGCCGAGACCGTCCGGGACGCCGACGGCGAGCCGACACTCCGGGCAGCCGAGCGCAAGGACGGTCCCGTGGTGACCGACAACGGGAACCTCGTGCTGGACTGTGCGTTCGGCACCATCGAAGATCCGGCCGCGCTGGCCCGTCGACTCGCAGATACGCCGGGCGTCGTCGAACACGGGTTGTTCGTCGGCATGGCCGACGCGGTCCACGTCGGCACCGAGGAGGGCGTCACCGTCCACGATCGATAGCAGTCGCTGGCCGATGGCGTCGAAAGAAAGAACGGGAGTCGACCTTACAGGTCGCGCGGCTGGACCGTCTTCCGGTCGTTGGCCTCGGCACGTCGGGCGGCGTCGGCGAGCAGTTCCTCGACCTCCTCGTCGAGTGCGTCGTAGAAGTCGGAGGCAACGTTCATATCGTCGAGCGATTCCTTCACGGCGGCTTTGACAATCAGGTCTGCCATACAGTCGGTCCTTCCGAAGGGGTCGCTTAAATACTTTCCCCAATTATCCCGCTCTGTCCGCTATTCGCAGGGGTCTGAGGCGATTTCGCGAGTCGCGCTACTTATAAATGATGGCCCCTGTGACCGAAGTATCAGAAAGAATTGCCCATAAATCCCGCATCGTCCGGGCTCGCGCGACAGACAACCGCTCCGGCCCGCTCGCGCGAGACAGGCACCAGTTCACTCGCGGGTCGGTCGACCGAACCGACGGATAGGAGTAGCCGCCACACCGACAGCCAGTATGCGCGAACTACTCGACGCGGTCGCGGCGGGCGAGCTGACACCCGCCGAGGCCGAGGCGGAACTCGCGGGCTACGCGACGAGCGGTGCCGGCCGGTTCGACGCCGCACGGACCTCCCGATCGGGCGTCCCCGAAGCGATTCTCGGCGACGGCAAGGAACGGGACGAGATCGCGGCGCTGGCCGAGACCGCCGTCGAGACGACCGGTCGTGCCATCGTCACCCGGATCGAGCCCGCCGACGCCGCGGCCGTGAGAACGGCGCTGACCGAGCCATACCCGGACGCGACGGTCCGCTGGGACGAGCGGTCGCGGTGGCTGGTCGCGACGAGGCCCGACTTCGAGCGGCCGTCGCTCGACGCGACTATCGGCGTCGTCACTGCCGGGACGTCCGATGCCGTACCAGCGGGCGAGGCAGCGATGATCGCCACGGAGATGGGCGCCGCTGTCACGCGGATCGACGACGTCGGAGTCGCCAGTATGGCCCGCACGATCGACGCCGTCGACCGCCTCCGAGAACAGGACGTTCTGATCGTCGCCGCCGGCCGTGAGGGTGCGCTCCCGACCGTCGTCGCGGGGCTGGTCGACGTGCCCGTCATCGGCCTGCCGGTCTCGACCGGCTACGGTCACGGCGGTGCCGGCGAGGCCGCGCTGCTGGGGATGCTCCAGTCCTGTACGGCGCTATCGGTCGTCAACGTCGACGCCGGTTTCACCGCCGGCGCGCAGGCGGGTCTCGTCGCCCGCCAACTCGACCGCGTCCAGTGATTCGGGGTGGCTGTGAGTGGCTACCAAACTAGTTGGGCACACCAGATTCATTGGGGGGAGACATACGGAGTACTGTCGGTGGTCGAACTGCCGACGAACACGATGACTGAATGTGACCACTGTGGCGCGCACGTCTCGGAACAGTTCGCCCGTGTGTTCGCTGACGAGCACGGACACATCAGGGCCTGCCCGAACTGCTCGGCGAACGCCGGCATCGCCGAGGTGTCGAGAGAGCGCGCCCGCCAAGTGTAAGGCCCGTCCGACCCCCTGTATCGACCGATGACTACCTCGCAGCGTGCCCACCACTACGCCTACGTTCTTCGCTGCAGTGACGGAACCTTCTACACCGGCTACACGACCGACGTCGAGCGTCGGGTCGCCGAACACGACGCCGGCGAGGGCGCGAAGTACACCCGCGGGCGGACGCCGGTCGAACTGGTCCACGTCGAATCGTTCGAGAGCCGGTCGGCCGCGATGAGCCGCGAGTACGAGATCAAGCAGCTCTCCCGGTCGGAGAAGGAACGGCTGGTCGACTAGTCGATGGGTTTCAGCGTGATGTTCTGTGCCTCGTAGTCCTCGGCGTAGGCGCCGACGCCGCCCATCGTCACCCGACCCTCGTCCTCGACGTGGCCGATGAGCCCCATCTCGCCGAAGAACGTGTTCGTGCTGGGGTGGATGAAGTTCTGGCGCGTCGAGACGATCTGGCCCTCCAGGGTCCCCCACGGGTCCTCGGGACTGGCCGGCGCCGGCCTGACCTCGCACTCGAAGCCGACCGTCTTGTCCTGCCGGAGGTACAGCGTCGACTGGACGGTCGCGTCCCGGAGGTTCCCACACTCCAGGGGAAGCGAGCGCGGATCCGAGACGTAATACTCCTCGCCCATCGCCCACTGCTGTGAGAGGAACTGCGGGAACCCGAGGTGATAGAGCATCTCGGTCTCGTACCGGAGGCCCACGTCCTCGGTGTCCTCGCCGTGGACGACCGGTGGCCGTGCGATAACACCCCGGTCCTGGTCGATGTGAGCGACCATGTTGATCGGGACGTCCCAGGTCCTGACCAGTGTCGCGAAACTGTCGTAATCGAACCGTGCTGCCTCCTCCTCGTCGGTGTAGAGACAGATGACGACGAACACCCCGTTCTGGTAGGCCGCTTCGAGCATCGGCTCGATGTCCTCCAGGAGTTCCGGGGGCAGTCCGATCATCACCTCGCCCGTCGCCGTCGGGATGATCTCGTCCAGGATCGCGACGAGTTCCTCGCGTGTGTTGAATTGCTCGAGTTTCATCGGTACTCCGGATAGTGTGAGGTACTCTCGTGTCGACAGATAAACGTGGTAGTTACTACCGTGACACTTCTTGGCGTGGTGTGTTCGTGTTCAGGCGTCATGCAGATACTCCTGGAGACCGAGCGTCACGCCGTTGGTCCAGCCGAACCCGGCCTGGGGCGTGTACTCCCCGACGTTGGCGGTCACCGTCGCGTCGACGACGTTGTACTTCTCCATCATGTACCCCTCCTCCTGGAAGACAGCGCGGTTGAGACGGAGCCACCGCTCTGTGATCGTCTCCGCCAGGTCGACGTGGCCGTAGCGGTCCAGCCCCTCGACGGCGAGCCAGATCAGCGGCGCCCACCCGGCCGGGTAGTCCCACTGCTGGCCGCTGTCGGTCAGCGTGGTCGCCAGGCCCCCCTCGAAGAGGAACTTCTCGCGGAGCGTCTCGGCGACGGCCGCTGCCTGCTCCTCGGAGGCCAGCCCCACGAACAGCGGGAGGACGCCGGCCAGCGTCCACTCCTCGCTGTGCTCGCCGTCGGTCCAGGCGTAGTCGAAGTAGTAGCCGGCGTCGTCGTCCCAGCAGTAGGTCTGGATGGCGACCTTCCGCTGGAGTGCGGCCTGTTCGTAGTGCTCGGCGTCGTCCGTCCGGTGTTCGGCCCGGCACCACTCGGCGAGGTTGGTCTCCATGTCGTAGAGCAGCGAGTTGAGGTCGACGGGAAGCAGTTCGGTCGTGCGGACCGAGGCCAGCGAGTCCCCGCCGTCGAACCAGCGGCTGCTGAAGTCCCACCCGGACTCGGCGGCCGCCCGGATGTCCCTGAACAGCCGCTTTCGCTCGCCAGGTGGGAGCTCCTCGGCAACCTCGATGTCCTCGCGGTACATCTCCGCACGCGGTCGGGGGAAGTCGTCCCAGTAGCGGTTCAACACCGCACCGTCGGGCAGGCTCACCACCCGGCGGTGGGTCGGTGCCATCGGCGTGACGTCCCGCTTGCCGTCCATCCAGAACTCGTACTCGGCCTCCAGCTGGGGCAGATACTCCAGGGCCGCGTTCGCACCGCGTTCCCGTTCGAGCAACTGGAGGAGCTGACAGAAGTACGGGGGCTGGGACCGGCTGAGGTAGTACACCCGGTTGCCGTTGGGAACGAATCCGAACTCGTCGATGAGGTAGGCGAAGTTGTCGATCATGTCCTCGACCATCGGGAGCATGTCCGAGCGCGCCAGCCCCTCCGCGGTGAAGTAGCTGTCCCAGTAGTAGATCTCGCGGAACCGCCCGCCGGGCTTGATGTACCGGTTGGGAAGCGTCACCAGCGTCGACAGCGTGTGCTGTTCCTCGAAGGGATCACTGGTGAGATGCTCCCAGAGCAACTGGATGTGCTCCTCCATCGAATCTGCGAGCGGTTGTTCCACCCCAGCAGTGACGTCTTCGGCGATGTCGAAGTGGGCCTCGATGAACGACTGGAGGTCGAAGGACTCGTTGCCCCGGATCTCCCGAAAGAGGTCGTTCAGCGCCTTCCGGTCGGCGTTCGGGATGCTGTCGACGAACGTCTTCGAGTCGTCGAAGATGCCCTGATGCTGGACCGCCCGGAACAGCTCACCCTGGAGCTGTGGGTACCGGTCGTAGTTCTCGATCGGTTTCAACGTCATAGCAGAGAGTATGCAACAGTGGAATAAAATCACCCACTACCATTATCACGATTGAGTATGATATTTTCTGCCGTCGGGGTGACGGGAGTAGTTTCGATACGCGATACTGTCGGTTGCCGGTACTGTCTCGCTCGCTAGTGGTTAAATCTGATAATCGTGCGTAGTATTATATGCGGTAACACGCAACATCGGATGATGGCTGGTAGCACTGGACAAGTACTGGTGGTGTGTCGACCCGACAACCGGGCAGACACGATCGAAACGATAGCGCCAGCGACGGAAGACGTCGGGGTGGAGACGGCGACAGACATCCCCGAGGCGAAGTCCGCCCTCGAACGTGAGGAGATCATCTGTACCGTGAGCTTCGTTGAGGTGCCCGACGAGAAGGGCAACGAGTGGGTCAGTGGGATCGAACTGTTCGAGTGGGTGAGCCGACGCGACGAGAACGTCCCCTACATCCTCATCTCCGAGACAGGGAACGAGGATATCGTCAAGGAAGCACTCGACGTTGGCGTCTCGAACCTGATCCGGCCCTGGCCCGGCGAGCGACCGAAGGAGAACCTCCGAGAGAACGTCGATCAGATCGTCAGTCGACGGCGCCTGTACGCGACCGTCGAGGCGGCGACGCAGGGCGATCTGGACGCACGGATCGACGCCGAGGACCTGCGGGGGGACTACCGCGAGATCGCGCTGCGGGTCAACCACATGATCGAGTCGATCCAGGCGGACGTCCAGCGGCGGGAGACCGTCGCTCAGGACGTCCAGACATCTGTCTCGGAACTGCGCACCCAGTCCGAAGAGGTCGCCGACGGCTCCGAACAGATCACCGAGACGACCCACTCGATGACCAACTCCATCGACCAGGTCGACAGCGAGGTCTCGAACCTCTCGGCGACCGTCGAGGAGATCGCCTCGACGGCCGATCACGTCTCCTCGACGAGCGACCGGGCGCTGGAAGCAGCCGAGACGGGCCACGACTCCGCGGAGGGTGCCATCGGCGCCATGGAGAATATCGACGACGCCGCAACGGAGGTCTCCAGCGACGTCGAGAACCTCCGCGAGCGGGTCGACGAGATCGACGAGGTCGTCGAACTGATCAACGAGATCGCCGACCAGACGAACATGCTGGCGCTGAACGCCAACATCGAGGCCGCCCGCGCCGGCGAGGCCGGCAGCGGCTTCGCCGTCGTCGCCAACGAGGTCAAGAACCTCGCCGAGGAGGCCCAATCACACGCCGAGACCATCGAAAAGAAGATCCAGGGCATCCAGCGCGACACGGCGACGACCGTCGAGAGCCTCGATCAGGTCAACGAGGAGATCGACACCGGCATCGACCGGGTCGGCGACACGATGGACGCCTTAGACGAGATGATCGAGACCGTCGAGGAAGCGACGCGTGGCATCGCCGAGGTCGCCGACGCCACCGACTCACAGGCCGCGAGCGCCGAGGAGGTCGCGGCGATGATGGACGAGGTCTCCGAACTGGCCAACGACGTCGCCCGCGAGATCGCCTCGGTGGCCGACGCCAACACCCAGCAGGTCGAGCAGATGCGCGAGATCGAGGAGTCGGTCAGCCGTCTCGTCGAGGACAGCGAGCAGGTCGAGCAGACGGCAGGGGCCGGACAGGCAGCAGGGACCGTCCTCGAAGACTAGCGACGGGAGCTTTTTGCCCACTGGGGGCGCAGACGGCTGTATGGTATCCGACGACGCTCCGGAGAAGGCTGCAGCCATCGAGTTCGGCACCGACGGCTGGCGGGCAACGCTCGATACGTTCACGACACCCCGCGTCCGGATGGTCGGACAGGCCGCGGCGACGACGCTGAAAGAGCGGGGCGAGACAGGCACGGTGCTGGTCGGCTACGACGCCAGGGAGACCTCGCGCGGGTTCGCGGAGGAACTCGCGCGGGTCATCTGCTCGAACGGGTTCGACGTCGTCATCCCCGACCGCGACACGCCGACGCCGATCGTCGCCTGGACCGTCCGTGAGCGGGAACTGGCCGGGGGGCTCCAGATCACGGCCAGCCACAATCCCCCGGAGTACAACGGCGTGAAGTTCCTCTCGGACGAGGGCGCGCCGGCGCTGCCCGATCTGACCGAGGAGATCGAGGCCGCGCTGGCCGAACCGGACCCGCTGCCCGAGGACGAGTGGGGGACCATCTCCGAGGAATCGCTCATCGAGCCCTATCTGGAGCACGCGCTGGCGTACGCCGACGTCGACCTCGACGGGCACGAGGTCGTCTACGACGCGATGTACGGCAGCGGCCGGGACGTCACGAACACACTGCTTTCCCAGGCCGGCGCGGACGTGACCGCGCTCCGTGACGAACTCGACCCCGAGTTCGGCGGCAGTTCCCCGGAACCGACCGCCGAGAAGGTCGGCGAACTCATCGATCGGGTGGCCGACGGCGAGGGGAGTATCGGTATCGTCAACGACGGCGACGCCGACCGCATCGGCATCGTCACGCCCGAACGCGGGTTCCTCGGGCCGAACCTCTTTTTCGCCGCCATCTACGACTACCTGCTGGAATCCCGTTCGGGCCCGGTCGTCCGGACCGTCTCCTCGTCGAGCATCATCGACCGCGTGGCCGAGGCCCACGACGAATCCGTCTACGAGACGGCGGTCGGTTTCAAGTGGGTCGCCGAGGCGATGGCCGAGCACGACGCCCTCTTCGGCGGCGAGGAGTCCGGCGGGTTCGGACTGACCGACCACGTCCGCAACAAGGACGGCGTGCTGATGGCGCTGCTGGCGGTGGCGGCCGACATGGAAGAGCCACTCGACGAGCGCGTCGACCGCCTGCTGGACGCCCACGGCGAGATCCACCAGAACCGTGTCAGCGTCGACTGCCCCGACGACCGGAAGGAGCCAGTGCTGTCGGACCTGGAGGACGCCCTGCCAGAGTCGGTCGCCGGCGTCGCCATCGACGGCATCAACACCGTCGACGGGTTCAAGATCCGACTCGAAGACGGGACCTGGCTGCTGGTGCGTCCCTCCGGGACCGAGCCGAAACTGCGGATCTACGCCGAGGCCGGGAGCAAGGACCGCGTCCAGGAACTGCTGTCTGCGGGCCGCGAGATCGTCACGCCGCTGGTCTGAGCTCCCTCCCCAAACCGTTAGGCCCACAGCCCCCGTTGGTGTGGCATGGACCTCGACGTCTCCTTCGCCTACACCCACGGAATGGACCAAGAGACGGTCCTCGACCGCCTTCGCGAGACGCCCGACGGCGTGCTCGCGCTGGCCGACGACGGCGAGTCCTACGCTATCCCTGTGTTCCACCACTACACGGACGGGTCGCTGTATTTCAGACTCGGTGAGACACCAGACAGCCGGAAAGCGGCGTTCGTCGCGGCGACCGAGACGGCGACCTACGTCGTCTACGAGACCGAAGCGACCGCCGAGGCCGCGGGCCAGACTGCCTGGAGTGTCATCGCTCGCGGACCGATCCGGGCCGTCCCCGAGGACGACCCCGCCTACGACGCCGTCGAGATCAACGAGCGCTTCGACCCCATCCGCGTCTTCGACGAGTCGCTGGACGAGCTGGACCTGACCCTCTACGAACTCGAAATCGAGGAGCTCGCTGGGCGGTCGAGTTGAGTCCTCGGGCCGACGCTCTGCTACTCTAGGACGCCCCGGCAGCGACCGGGCTCGTCCAGCGATTCGACAGCGAAGCCCAGCGACTCGTAGAAGGGGCGCGCGTCGACGTCGAACTCGGCGGTGAGTCGGTCCCGTCGGTCGGCGGCGGCCGCGACCAGCGCGGTCCCGATACCCTGGCCGCGCCGACGCCGCCGGACGGCGACGGCCTCGACGTGCGCGCCGTCGAGGACGAGCGCACCGAGGACGCGGTCGCCGTCGGCCGTGACCGCGACCAGCGTCCCGCCGCGAGCGATGCTCGCCCGGACCGACTCGACGTCGACGGCCAGCACCGCGCCGTCGAGGACGTTCATCACCGCCGGGAGGTCCTCGACGGTGGCATCGCGGACCTGCATGGCTCACCCCGCCGCCTGCTCGGCACGTGCCTCGTCGACCGCGGCGAGCAGGTCGTCGACGCTCGGGCGGTCGAACGTCGATTTGCTCCGGTAGGACCAGACGACGGTCGGCTCCCCTCGCAGGTCGACGAGGACGGCCTCGGGCATCCGGCCGAGGAAGTCGCTCCAGTCGCCCAGGAAGCCGAATCGCACGGGCTGGTCGTAGTCGTCGCCCGTCGAGGCGTCCGGATCGGCCACGAGCGGGAAGGGCAGATCGTAGCTGTCCTGCCACTCCCGGACCTTCTCGACGGGTTCGGGGACGATAGAGACGACCTCGGTGTCGCGCTCGGCGAACTCGTCGTACCGGCCGGCGACGGTCTGGACCTGCTGGCGGCAGTTCGTGCAGTAGTGATCCCGCTGGAACAGGAGGAGGGCGAAGTCGTTGTCGGCGGCCAACGCCGCCAGCGAGACCGTCTCGGGGCCGGGACCGACGTTCGGCAGCGAGAACTCCGATGCGGGGGCTGACATAGGCACGAGTAGGGACTCGACGGGCAAAAACGGGCGGTTGCGTACCGATTCAGTACACCGGTTTCGAATCGGATTTACAGAGGAGCCGAGTCCGGGCGTTCATGATCGGATTCGTAGCCCTTTTTCTACAGCCTCGTTCAAGTAGAAATATGAATCGAGAGACCGAGGTCCGTCTGTGGGTCGGCTTCATCGTCGTCGGTGTCCTCCTCTCGCTGGGTGCAAACTTCGCACCACCGGCAGTTGTCGACACGTTCGGGCTCGATAGTGCTGCCGTGTACCTCGCCATCGGAACGCTCACCTGTGGGAGTGTGGTCGGACTCGTTCGTGCGTGGCGAAACCCGGACGCGTCCGCGGCCACGAGCGGGTAGGGGAGGTCGTAGCTCTCCTGTCACTCCCGGACGTTCGCGACAGGCAAAAACGGGGGGTTGCGCCGGGGGCAGCCGGCTGGCAACCGCTCGGCGGGACCGAGTCGGGGCTGCCGGAGCAGCCCCGTCTACGAGAGTTCTGTCTCGGCCGGCTCGTACACCTGTAGCCAGCCGTCGCTGCGGACTTTCACGAGGTACCCGATATACTGAAACTCGACCGTGCCGACGCCCTGCCGAGTCTCCCCGTCCACGTCCGGTCCGAAGAACGCGTCCTCGATCGCCGGGACGTCCACGGTTTCGTACAGCGGTGGCGATTTCACCTCACTCGGGGAGACGCCCTCGGCGTCCGCGATTGCGTAGATGATCGCGGCCGTGAGTTCACCCCATCCGTCGGGGTCGTAGTGACGCTGTGCGACCTGTGACCAGTGGGTGTCGGCACCACTGACAGGGTCGTCGTCGCTCCTGGTTCCGCCGCTGGCCTCATCGTTCATCCGTCTCACCCCGTGCGTGCGTTTCCTGGGTCGAGTCGAGGCTGGTACCCATCCCTTCGAGAGCGGCCAGGACCTGTTCGGCGTGTTCAGCGGTCGTAATCGTCTCCGTCGCGTCGTCGAACGTAACGACGCCCTCGTCGACCAGCTTCGGGACGTGCGCGTGGTACAGCGAGACGTACACGTACACCGCTTCGTGCTGGGCTGGTGTGACCTCGTGTTCGAGCACGTCGTGCTCCCAGGCAGCGATCTTCGTCGCCAGATCGGTCAGCGACCACTCGGTATCTTCGAGAAGGGTGTAACAGAGGTACCGCCGGCGAGGGTGTCCCAACGCCTCGTACACCGGTTCGATCTCCAGGATATCCGGTGGCAGTTGTGTGTCGGGTGACGTGGACGCGTCGGATGTTGCTTCCTCATCCGGACCGGGTTCGCCAGCCATGTCCCGAGAAAAAGCGGGGGGACGTATTAACGATTTCCCAGATCGAGATATATGAGGGACGTTACGTGCCGGATTCGGGCGACTTACGATCTGATTCACTGCATCTACGTACCAATTTTGGACACCGATCTCGAAGCATCGATATACAAGGATGGATCCACAGTTCTGCCGTCCACCTCGCGACCGGAACGCTCCGCTGTGGCAGTGGCGTCGGACTCGTGCGTGGTGGACCCGAGACGCATCCACAGGCGTGAGGTGGCTGCCTACCCGCCCTTGATGAGCCGGACGACCCTGACGTGGTCCGTCTCGACTGGCTGGTCGGTGGGGACCGTCCGGTCGTCGACCAGCACGGAGACGGTGTGGGGCGAGAGGTCCAGTGGCGCCAGCAGATCGGCGTAGGTCGCGTCGGCGTCGACCTCGACCTCGTGAGTGTCCTCGCCGGCCACCTCGACGGTGACGTGCATGGACGTCTCTACCGGGATGGCGGGCTTGAGTGTGTCGACTGTACGTCAGTCCTCGACGTCGGCGCCGGTCTCACCGGACTCCGTCGCCGGGTCGATAGGGACGGTATCTGTCACCAGGAGGATCGCCGACGCGAGGACCGCCAGACCGCCAACGATCTGGGCGATGGTCGGGAGCGCGGTATCGTATCCTCTGACCGCGACGGCGACCTCGGCGAGGGTCGCCACGCCGAGGCCGACCAGGAGGACCACCACGAGCAACTGTCGACGGATCGACCGGAGCAGGGCGCCTGTCTCGGAGGGCATCGGCGGCGCTTGCTCGCCGACGGACAAAGGATCGGCGATGGTCAGCCATCACGGCTAACGGTTCGTTTAAGGGCGGGCCACGCCTCCCGTTCGGTATGAGCGAGGCCGACTCCGAGTCGCGGGCGGGACGCGAGGAAGTGTGGATCGAGAAGTACCGCCCGGAGACGCTCGACGACGTGATGGGCCACGAGAACATCGTCGGCCGCCTCCAGAGCTACGTCGACCGGAACGACTTGAGCCACATGTTATTTTCAGGTCCAGCTGGCACGGGTAAAACCACCTGCGCGACCGCCATCGCCCGGGAACTGTACGGCGAGGACTGGCGCGAACACTTCCTAGAGCTGAACGCCTCCGACGAGCGGGGCATCGACGTGGTCCGGGACCGCATCAAGAACTTCGCGCGGACCAGTTTCGGCGGCCACGAGTACCGCATCATCTTCCTCGACGAGGCAGACGCCCTCACGTCCGACGCACAAGGAGCACTCCGCCGGACGATGGAGCAGTTCTCGAACAACGTCCGCTTTATCCTCTCGTGTAACTACTCCAGCCAGATCATCGACCCGATCCAGTCACGGTGTGCGGTCTTCCGGTTCTCGCCGCTGTCGGACGAGGCCGTCGCCGCCGAGATTCGCCACATCGCCGCCGAGGAGGACATCGAACTGACCGAGGACGGGCTAGACGCGCTGGTGTACGCCGCCGCCGGCGACATGCGAAAGGCGATCAACGGCCTCCAGGCGGCCTCGGTCAGCGGCGACGTCGTCGACGAGTCCGCGGTGTACGCCATCACCTCCACCGCCCGGCCGGAGGAGATCCACGAGATGGTCCAGTCGGCGCTGGACGGCGATTTCACGGCTGCGCGGGCGACACTCGACCGCCTGCTCACCGAGGAAGGGATCGCGGGCGGGGACGTCATCGACCAGCTCCACCGCTCGATCTGGGAGTTCGACATCGACGACCGGGCTGCAGTCCGGGTCCTCGAACGGGTCGGCGAGACCGACTACCGCATCACCCAGGGCGCGAACGAGCGCGTCCAGCTGGAGGCGATGCTGGCGTCGCTGGCACAGGACCAGTAGGACCTCCCACCGTCTCGACAGCCGACTGGCCCAGGTCGTGACACGTTTCGAGTGCCGAATACTGGATTTATTCGACCCCGAGTACGGTCGGCGTCAGGTGATATCGACCGTACAGAACCCGCCAGATAGCTCCCGACGAGCCAGTTCTCACCGATAATAATCGCGCACTGACTCTTATGATGGTGGAGTGGTCAACTATCAGTAACTGAAATGTACAGCTCGACCAACCGAACGGGGGAGGACAGAGGACAGGTCGGCATCGGGACCCTCATCGTGTTCATCGCGATGGTGCTGGTGGCAGCCATCGCGGCGGGCGTGTTGATGGACACCTCGGGCTACCTCCAGAACTCCGCCGAATCGACCGGCCAGCAGTCCAGTGACTCGACGACGAACCGTGTGGGGATCGTGAGCGCGACCGGGAGCCACTTCTCGAATAAGGAAGTCGGTGTCGTGAGCCTGGTCGTCAGACGAACACCGGGTTCGGGTCCGGTCGACCTCGGCGATGCGACGATCCAGTGGATCGGACCGAGTGGCTCATACTACCAGCTCGCCGAGAACGGTGCGTCCGGGAACCCCGACGGTCGGTTCCTCGTCAGCGAAGTGCAGGACGACGATAACTCCATGCCAGTCCTGGACGATTCAGAGGACCGGTTCAAGATCCAACTCGATCTTGGCGACCCGAACGTGACCAGTTCGCAGAACACTTTCGGGAAGGAACTCGAAGAGGGCGAGACGGCGACCCTGCGGATCACCACCACCTCGGGCGCGAGTACCACCGAGCGCATCGTCGTCCCGAAGACCCTCTCCGGTGGGTCCGCAGTCCAGGTCTAGGCCCCTTCGGAACAGTTTTAGGCGAACGTGGGCCAACTGTACCCCAATGAGCGACCTCGACGAGGCCTACGAACTGGAGTACTTCGAGGAGGCGGGCTTCACCCGCCAGGAGTGCTCTTCGTGTGGGGCCACGTTCTGGGCACGGACCCAGCGCGAGACCTGCGGCGAGCCACCCTGCGAGGAGTACGGGTTCATCGACGACCCCGGATTCGACGAGTCCTACACGCTCTCGGAGATGCGCGAGGTCTTCCTCTCGTTCTTCGAGGAGCGGGGCCACGAACGCATCGAGCCGTATCCGGTCGCGGCCAACCGCTGGCGCGACGACGTCCTGCTGACCCAGGCTTCTATCTACGACTTCCAGCCGCTGGTGACCAGTGGGACGACGCCGCCGCCGGCGAACCCGCTGTGTATCAGCCAGCCCTGCATCCGGATGCAGGACATCGACAACGTCGGCAAGACCGGCCGGCACACGATGGCCTTCGAGATGATGGCCCACCACGCGTTCAACGCCCGCGAGGACGTCGAGGACCCCGAACAGTACGCCTACGAGGGCGAGGTCTACTGGAAGGACGAGACCGTCGAGTACTGTGTCGAACTGTTCGAGGAGCTGGGCGCCGACCCCGCGGAACTGACACTCATCGAGGACCCGTGGGTCGGCGGTGGCAACGCCGGGCCCGCCTTCGAGGTCATCTACAAGGGCGCGGAACTGGCGACGCTCGTGTTCATGTCCCTGGAACAGGACCCCGACGGCGAGTACGAGATGAAAGACGGGAACACGTACTCGGAGATGGACACCTACATCGTCGACACCGGCTACGGGTTAGAGCGGTGGACCTGGATGAGCCAGGGGACCCCGACCGTCTACGAGGCCATCTACCCCGAGATGATCGCCTTCCTCAAGGACAACGCCGGCATCGAACTCACGGACGAGGAGGCTGCCATCGTCCACGACGCCGCCAAACTGGCGGGCCACATGGACATCGACGAGGCCGAGGACATCGAGGCCGCCCGCGACGACATCGCCGCCTCCGTCGGCGTCACCGTCGAGGAACTCCGGGAGCTGATGGCACCGCTGGAGGACATCTACGCCATCGCGGACCACTGCCGGACGCTGGCGTACATGCTCGGTGACGGCATCGTCCCCTCGAACGTCGGGACGGGCTATCTCGCCCGGATGGTGCTGCGCCGGACCAAGCGCCTGGTCGACAACGTCGGCGTCGACGCGCCGCTGGACGAACTCGTCGACATGCAGGCCGAACGGCTGGGCTACGAGAACCGCGACACCGTCCGCGACATCGTCCGGACGGAGGTCGAGAAGTACCGCGAGACGCTGGACCGCGGTGGCCGGCGGGTCCGCCAGATCGCCGACGAGTACGCCGAGGCCGGCGAACCCATCCCGACCGAGGAACTGGTCGAACTGTACGACTCCCACGGCATCCAGCCGGACATGGTCGAGGAGATCGCCGCCGAGCGCGGGGTCAGCGTCGACGTTCCCGACGACTTCTACTCCGTCGTCGCCAGCCGTCACGGCGGTGGCGAGGACGTCGAGGCCGACGACGAGATCCCGTACGCGAACCGGCTCGCGGAGCTGCCCGACACCGACCAGCTCTACTACGAGGACCAGCAGCGCACGGAGTTCGAGGCGGTCGTCCTGGAGGTCTTCGACCGCGAGGATGGCGGCTTCGACGTCGTGCTCGACCAGACGATGTTCTACCCCGAGGGCGGTGGTCAGCCCCCGGACCACGGGACGCTGTCGACCGACGACGTCACCGTCGAGGTGACCGACGTCCAGCGCTACGGCGACGTCATCGTCCACACCTGCGACGACGACCCCGGCAAAGGCGAGTTCGTCCGCGGGCAACTGGACGCGGCCCGTCGCAAGCGGCTGATGCAACACCACACGGCGACCCACATCGTCATCCACAGCGCCCGGCAGGTCCTGGGCGAGCACGTCCGGCAGGCCGGTGCTCAGAAGGGGACCGACTCGGCCCGCATCGACATCCGCCACTACGCCTCGATCGACCGCGAGCAGGTCAAACAGATCGAACTGCTCGCGAACGAGATCGTCCAGGACAACATCTCGGTCACTCAGGAGTGGCCCGACCGCCACGAGGCCGAGGAGGAACACGGCTTCGATCTCTACCAGGGCGGTATCCCGGCCGGCGAGCAGATCCGCCTCATCCAGGTCGCCGAGGACGTCCAGGCCTGCGGTGGGACCCACGTCGCCCGGACCGGCGACATCGGGACGATCAAACTGCGCAACACCGAGCGCATCCAGGACGGCGTCATCCGCCTGACCTTCGCGGCCGGCAACGCGGCCATCGAGGCCACGCAGGCGACCGAGGACGCGCTCTCCGAGGCCGCTGACGTTCTGGACGTCGCCCACGAAGCGGTCCCCGAGACCGCCGAACGGTTCTTCGACGAGTGGAAGGCCCGCGGCAAGGAGATCGAGGAACTCAAAGAGCAACTGGCCGAGGCACGAGCCTCCGGCGGCGCGGACGCCGAGGAGATCGAGATCGGTGACACCGTCGCCGTCGTCCAGCGCATCGACGCCGACATGGACGAACTGCGGGCCCAGGCCAACGCGCTGGTCGAACAGGGCAAGATCGCCGTCCTGGGCTCCGGGCGGGACGGCGCTCAGTTCGTCGTCGCCGTCCCCGAGGGCGTCGGCGTCGACGCCGGCGAGGTCGTCGGCGAACTCGCCAGCCGCGTCGGTGGCGGCGGTGGCGGCCCGCCGGACTTCGCCCAGGGTGGCGGCCCCGACGGCGACAACCTCGACGACGCGCTCGAGGACGCGCCGGACATCCTCCAGTCGGTCGCCGACGTCTGAGACGGCGTCCCGTCTGCGGTCGCTTTCAGCGACGAGGGAAAGAACGAAACCCCCGCGCGTCGAACTGTCAGGTATATGCCGTACTGCACGGCCTGTGGGGCCACCGTCGACGCGACCGACAACTTCTGTGAGCAGTGTGGCCACGAGGTCGGTACCGACGGGTCGCCGACGGCCGCCGACTCCTCGGCGGTAGCAGCCGTCGACGAGCCGCCGACGGCCGAGCCCAGCACCGACGAGGACGACCCCTTCGAACACGACGGCGCGCGGTTCGCACTGGGCTACCCGATCACCGGCGAGTACGACCCCTTCCTGCTGGGGAGTATCGTGAGCCTCATCGGCTACGTTCTCCCACCGCTGAGCCTGTTCACGGCCGGTTACACGGTCCGGCTGACCAGCGGGGCGGCACACGGCGAGCGGACCCAGCCGTCGTTCGACGACTTCCGCCGGCTGTTCGTCGACGGCCTGTGGGCGACGGTCGCGGTCGTCGTCCTGTGGGGTGTCGTCGCCGCCGTCGGGGCGTCCGTCGCGGCGCTGGCCGAGGAGGCCGGTGTCGGTGGAACGGCCAGTGCACTCGCCCTCTGGGGGGTCGTCCTGGGTGGGGTGTACGTCACGCCAGCGGTGCTGACGACGTACGCGGTAACGGGGCGCCTCGGCGCGGCCTTCTCCCAGCGGTTCGCGGGCGCGTTCGCCGTCCGGGCCGACTACCTGGTGGCGTTCGCCGTCTGGCTGGCCATCGCCGTCGTCGGGTGGGCGTTCTGGCTCGTCGCCTGGTTCACGCTGGTCGGCCCTGCGTTCGTCGCCACCTACACGCTGTACGCCTCGGGCGCTCTCTGGGGGTACTACTACCGCGAGGCTGCCCAGGAGGGTGTCGTCCCCGCGCTGGATCCCGAGGACGACCCGGTAGCGACGAGCGACCTCCGGGCCGAACTCGCGGAGTCGCGCTGAGGGACCGAAAGAGCCAGGCCGGTCGGCCGGGAACCGCCGGGTGATGCCGACAGCGACCAACCGCGGTGTCGACCTCTACTACGAGACGGACGGCGATGGGCCGACCGTCGCCTTCGTGGGCGACGTGGGGTATGGCGCGTGGCTGTGGGGCTGGCACCACGACGCCGTCGCCGGCCCCTACGAGACGGTCGTCTTCGACCACCGGGGGACCGGCCGCTCGGACGCGCCGTCGGGCCCCTACGACGTGGGGACGCTGGCTGCCGACCTGGAGGCTGTACTGGCAGACCACGGCGTCCGGTCGGTCCATCTCGTCGGTGCCGGCCTGGGCGGGATGGTCGCGCTGCGGTACGCCCACGAGTACGCCCGCGCGTCGACGCTGACGCTGTACTGCACGGCTGGCGACGGGAGCGACGTGGACGACGAGGCACTCGCGACCCTGTCGCTGGACGCCGGCGCCGAATCATCGCTCGACGGGGCGTTCTCGGAGGGGTTCCGGAGTGAAGCGGCGGATCTGGTCGAGCGGATCACCGGGTGGCGACGCGAGGAGGACGCCACCGGCGACGCCTGGCAGGCACAGGCGGCGGCGATGACCGACTTCTCGGCCCCGCCGCTGTACGAGGTGACGCTGCCGACGCAGGTCTACTACGGACTCGACGACCCCGTCGTCGATCCGGCCGCCGCCGAGGCACTGGCCACCGACCTCCCGCGGGGCGAGAGCGAAGCGGTCGAGGGCCGGCACCTCTGTTTCGTCGAACACGCACCCGCGGTCACCGACCAGTTGCTGGCGACGCTGGACACCCACACCGACCACGAGGTTTAACAACCGAGGTGGCGAGTCAGTCTGGTATGTCCCCGGACGACGCCGACGACAGCCCCGATAGTGACACCGAGGAGGGAGCCGACGATGCACCCCTCGACCAGGACGACTGGGTCGAGTTCGACGACGACACAGGTTCGGACGTGGGAAGCGCAGCCACCGAGTCGGACGACGAGGGCGAGGCCACAGCGGAGGGCCCCGACACTGGCGGCGGGCGAGCGACAGCGGAGCCAGCACAGGAAGCGGCCGTCGAGACGGCACCGGCCGGCAAGAAGTACTGTCACAACTGTGGGGCGACCCTCGACGTGGCGGCGAACTTCTGTTCGGAGTGTGGCACCCAACAGACGGACGCCAGTGTGGCCGCCGGGAGCACGGCCGACTCACCGAAAGACCGCGTGACAGCGGGCGTCCTGGCCATCCTGCTGGGCGGTCTCGGCGCCCACCACTTCTATCTGGGGAACGTCGGTCTCGGCGTGGTGTACCTCTGTTTCTTCTGGACCGGTATCCCCGCCGTCGTCGGGCTCGTGGAAGGGATCCTCTACCTGACCAAGACCGACGCGGAGTTCCAGGAGCAGTACGTCGACCTCGACGACGAGGAGAGCGCCGACAGCGGGGCAGACACCGGAGCGGACGCCGGCGGTGGGGACTCCCTCGGCGAGACCGGTGATGGCGGTGGCGAATGACCGGCGTGCGGAGTTCCGGCGGGCGCTCGCTGCGATAGCGCCGTACCTCCTCTCACACCACCGGGCTGGTGACCGACACCGGTGTCACCGACTCAGGGTTGGTGACCGGCAGGTAGCACTCTGTGCCCGCTGTGCGGGCGTCTATCCGGGCATCGCCGTGGGTCTGTCTCTCTTCGTGCTGGACGTCGGGAGCGGAGTGTGGACACCGGTCGTCGCGTTCGGCCCGCTCCCGGCACTTCTCGACTGGACGGTGACGACGTTCACCGACCGGCGCGGGCACAACGCCCTCAGGACGGCGACCGGCGCCGTCCTCGGAGTCGCCTACGGCCTCGCAGCCCCGTGGTTCCTGACGACGGCGACGACGTGGCTCGCCGCGGTGGCACTCTGCTACGGAGCGGCTGCGGCGGTCGGGCTGTGGCTGTCGCGGTGAGCGGCAGGTGCTGCCGCGGATATGCAGGTTTTTACCCCTCGGGCGTCTGTCTTCCGACGAATGAGTCTGCGTATCGCCCTGCTGAACGCGGCCCACGACGGCGCGGCCAACCGCCGGAACTTCCGGCGGGAACTGGACGCCGACCTCGTGGAGTACGACGTCACCGAGCGCGAACTGCCCGACGACTTCGCGTTCGACGGCTGTCTGGTGACGGGCTCGCGGGCCTCCGTCTACTGGGACGAGCCCTGGATCGCCGACCTGGAGTCGTGGGTCGACAGCGCTATCGACCGTGGGCTCCCGTTCCTGGGCGTCTGTTTCGGTCACCAGCTGCTGGCCCATACGCTCGGTGGCCGTGTCGAGCCGATGGGCGACTACGAGATCGGCTATCGGACCGTCGAGCACGACGGCGAGAACGAGCTACTCGACGGCGTCGACGAGTCGTTCACCGTCTTCACGACCCACTCGGACCACGTCGCCGAACTGCCGCCGGGGGCCGAGCAGTTCGCCACGAACGACTACGGCGTCCACGGCTTCCGGAAGGACCACGTCTTCTCCGTGCAGTTCCATCCCGAGTACGACACAGCGACCGCCGAGATGGTCACTACCGACAAGGACGAACTGCCCGACGCGCGGGTCCAGCGGGTCATCGACGGCATCACCGAAGAGAACTACCGCGCCGCCTGCGAGGCCAAGCGGCTGTTCGAAAACTTCACAGAGTATGTCCGGACCGTCCAGTCCGACGCCACCGCCATCGATCACGACGAGGTCGCCGCCGACGACGACTGATCACGCGCCAGCAACCGGTCGAGGAGCGCGTCTTCTGCGGCCAGTACCGCGACTGCGGCGAGGATGATCCCACCCTCGCGCAGCGACGGGAGGATGCCGAGCCCGACGATGAGCGTCGTCGCACACGCCGGCGCGTGCCGCGTGTCGGTCGCGAGCATCCCGACCGTCGTCAGCATCACCGCGACGACGCCGCTCGCCGCCAGGCGCAGCGTCCCCGGCGCGCCGGCGGTCATCGAGGCGGTGATGACGACGCCGCCGGCGACGGTGTGATAGGCCAGGAGTCCGGCAGCGACGCCGACCGCGTGGCCGCCGAGAACCCGCCTGGCCGTACACGCCGGCGCCGCTGGACGGGTCGCATAGAGGTACGCCGTCGGGCCGAGGCTGGGGAACAGGAAGGGGAGCCCGCTGGCCCAGACGACGATACCGAGCGCCGACAGGAGCGCGCCGACGTGGCCCGTCTGGCGGACCCACGGTCGGTCGCTGTTCGAGTGTGCCACCGTGGCCGACGGTCAGGATGGCTGCACTAAACGGTGACGGTCCGTCCACAGCGTTTTGCGGGCGGCGCTCCCAGCGGTCGTATGGACCGACGGACCATCGTGGTCGCCGCGTGTCTGCTCACGGCTGGCTGTCTGGGCTTCGATGGCCAACCCACGCCAGACCCCGGACAGTCGATCTCACTGTCGGTCGAGAACCGCGCCGCCGAGCCATACGACGTACGCGTCTCTATCGTCCCGACGGATCCGGTCGGCGTCGACGTCACCTACGCCAACGGGACTGTCGTGCGCCGCCCGGAGAGCGCCCTGACCGGGTCGCCGCCGTCGCTGGGGCGCGTGACCGATATCAGACTGGTCGGCGAGAACGTCACCAGCGAGGAATTCCGGGTCCCGGCACGCAGCGGCATCGGGACGGAACTCCGAGACAACGAGGGTGGCTCGTGGATCTGGCTCGTCGTCCGGCGAACGAGCGGGGACGACCGTCTCCGGACCTGGACGCGGTTCCGGTGCCAGCCCGACGCAGTGACGGTCGAGGCGCGGCTGACCATCGACACCAACGAGTCGACGGCGCTCGCGACGACCTGTCAGGGGTAGCGTACCGATCACACGACGACAGTGCGGTCGGGTGTACACTGATTTTCGATAGCTACGCTAGGTGAACCGACCGGTCTCGGTACCACACGCCTCACAGCGCGTGACAAGCGCCTCCCGTCCGTCGGCGAACTCGATCCGGTTGCGCGTCCGCTGGCCGCAGTCGGGACACTCCCGGCGCATCTCGGTCTCGCCACTCTCGCGGGGGGCGCCCAGGGCCAGCGCGACGACCCGCTCGTCGCCCTCGTTGCGGCCCAGTTGCCACTCACCGGGCCCGAACCGGATCACGTCGCCGGCCGCGACGGTGACGTCGCCGTCCTCGGTCTCGAAGGTCACCGTCCCGGCCTGGACGTAGAACACCTCTTCCTGGTCGGCGTGGCGGTGGTAGCCGAAGCCGAAGGCGTCGCCGGGCGCGAGTTCGTAGTAGTTCAGAGCCGCGTCTTCGAGGCCGAGCGGGTCGGTCAGGTGTCGTTTGACCGCCGCCGGCCCCATCCGTGACTCCACGTCGTCGAGCGAACACTTCCGCATACGTGGTCGTGTCGCCGCGGCGAGAAAAACGTTGCCGGCGTCGAGGTCACTCCCGTCGGTCGATGTCGAGTTGCTCGTCGAGTTCGTCCATCCAGTCGGCATCCTCCAGTTCCGCCATCTGTTCGCGGAAGTGGGTCTTGCAGACACCGACTTTCAGGCCGTCCTTCTCGACGGCGATATCGGCCTCGTCGTCACAGTAGTGACACTGCATATTCAGGGGTTGTATCCGCGCCACATTGAACCCTCGGATTCCGTGCGCCGCTCGTCAGACGCCGAGCGCACGCCGGACCCGTTCCCAGGCCGTGCTGTCGAGACCGGCCCCCCCGATCGTCTCGCCGTGGGCGTCGCTGCCGCCGGTCGGCACCAGATCGTACCGCTCGACGGCACGTTCGATCCGGTCGGTCTCGACCGCGCGGTCGTAGGGGTACCACCGCTCGACGGCGTCCAGCGAGTCACAGCGGTCGAGCGCGGCGTCGGTGTCCGGATACCGGAACGGATGGGCGAGGCCGACGAGTTCGCAGGCGTCGGCCAGCAAGTCACGACCGCGCTCGAAGGTGGGGATCTCGCGGGCGACGAAACACGGGCAGTCGTCGCCGATGAGTTCCTCGAACGCTTCACCGTAGCCGTAGTCGCTGGCCTCGGCGATAGCGCGGGCGATGTGTGGCCGGCCCAGGCCGTCCCGGGGTTCGACCGGGAGCGTGACGTCGAGTCGATCCTCGACGCAGTCGATGATGCGCTGGCCGCGCTCGCGGCGGTTCCGCTGGATCGCCGCACATTCCGCCTGGAGGTCGTCGGTCGGGTCGACCCCGTAGCCCAGCAGGTCCAGGCGCTGGTCACCGGCGTCGACCCGGAGTTCGATGCCGTGGACGACCGTGAGTCCGTCACGGACCGTCACCGGGTCGTCGAGCGCGGGGTTGAGGCGATCGTGGTCGGTGACTGCGACGGCCTCGACGCCGGCCGCTCGTGCGGCGTCGGGAAGTGTCTCCAGCGTGAGCGTGCCGTCGGAGCGCGTCGTGTGGACGTGGAGGTCCGCGACAACCATACCGACGAAAGACCGGCGCCACGGGAAGGTCCTTCGGCACGCCACGTGTGCTGTTCACACACGCCGCATGTGCATTAAACGCATTAAGGAGTATTATGATTATAAATAGTGAAGGTTTATTATCGACCGTTAACTTTGCCCGTATATGCGAATGCTGACCGAGGCGACAGAGACGTTCGACGCACAGACCTACCCGCTGACCACCGAGGAACTCATCGACGCAGTCGGCGACACCACACTGGAACTCCCCAACGGCACGGAGACACTGGGCGAGGCGCTGAGCAGGCTCACTTCCGAGACCTACGAGACGCCCGAGGACGCGCGACTGGCGACGTACTCGGCGGTCTCCAGCAAGGCGATCGGTCGCAAGGGCTACTCGGATCGTGACCCCATCGCGATGGGCGAGGACGGTCCCGACCAGGTCTCCTTCTAGACCGAACTGCGGCCCCAGCACTCACCGTTACTTTTGCGGCGACTCGACGGCGAGCAGTCGCGCCGGCGTCAGAACCCGTAGTCGTCGTCCTGCATGGCCGGGTCCTGCTGTTCCGAGGCCGTCTGGCCGAACATCTGGTCGTCCAGCGCGGACTCGGTCGACTCCTCGGTCGTATCGTACGCCGAGACCCCCCGCTTGAGGAGGTCCTCGATGGCCTGATCCTGGTTGATGAACTCTCCCTGTTCGACGAGTCGTTCGATCTCGGACACGGTCTGGTCCGACAGCGACACCTTGGTTTTGCTCACAACCGCCGGCTTATCGACTCTGGTATATAACTCCTGCTGCCGTCGAGTGGGGACCTGTCGCACGCCGTTCGCCGTGGCCAACAGTATAAGTGGCTACTCGTGGAACAGCCGGTATGGTCCAGATCGAGTTGACCAGCAGTCAACAGCGAACGCTCACTGCGCTGGTCAACAGGCACCAGTCGGCCGACGCCCCGGTCAAGGGGCGCGTCATCGCCGACGAGATCGACCGCAACCTCGGTACCGTCCAGAACCAGATGCAGAGCCTGGCCGCACTCGGCCTCGTCGAGAGTGTCTCCGGCCCGAGCGGCGGCTACGAGCCGACGGAGCTGGCCTACGAGGCGATCGGTCGCGACCCGATGGACGACGCCGAGTCCGTGACGCTGGCCCGCGAGTACGAGCGCGTCGACGTCACCGTCGAGGAGATCAACCTGACCGGTGTCCACCACCCCGAACAGTGCCAGGCACGGCTCCACCTCCAGGACTCCGTGGCGCAGTTCGAGGTCGGGCAGGCGGTCGCTATCGGGCCGACACCCGTCGCGGGACTGGTCGTCGCCGGGACGGTCAAAGCCGTCGACACGACGAACAACCAGCTCGTCGTCGACGTCGCACAGCTGGAAGCGCCCGTCGAACCGCCCGAGTGAACCTCAGCGGTCCAGAAAGTCCGGCTTGTCGACGCGCTCGGTGCTGTCGACCTCCTGCTTGTCGAGCATCTCGGAGGAGTCCAGCACATCGGGCAACCCCTCCCGACCGCCGGTCGGGATGTCGTCCTCGTCGATGTAGGTCTTCTCGCCGGTGACAAGGTCGTCCCAGACCGCGCTCTCGTCGGCGTCGGTCGTCCGTGCGACCTCCTCGGCCTCGTTGCGGCCCTCGTCGTAGGCCAGTTCGACCATGCTCTTCTGGTAGGCCGAGTTCATCTCGGCGTAGATGCGCTCGAGTTCCTCGCGATTGTACTCGCCCAGGCGCTCGGCGACCCCGATGGCGTAGGCGCGATCGGTCGCCTCGTCCTTGTCGAGCGTGTCCCAATCGGTGTCGAACTCGCGCGCGTAGCGGCTCATGACTCGACCTTCTGGTCGGCCAGGACCCGCAGGCCCTTGTCCGAGAACTGGATCTGCCGGATGTCACAGTCGATGGCCGTCCCGCGCATCTTGATGACCTGGATCCCCCGTGTCATGCTCCCGCCCTCCAGGAAGTTGTGGAAGAAGATGACGCCGTGGGCGAGGTAATGCTCGTCGCTGTAGGAGGAGGGGTCGGTCATCTCGGAGATGAGCAGCGTCGTCGCCTCGGTCTGTTTCAGCGCCGAGAGGAAGCCGGTGATCTCGTCGCCAACGTCGTTCATGAAGTGCTGGAGGAGCATCGTCGAGTCGATGACGACCCGCTCGATGTCGTTCTGTCTGATGTACGCGACGAGTCGGTTGGTCAGGCCACCCTCGGAGCCGAACTGGGTGATGGTCCGTTTGCCGTTCTCGGTGACGAGATTGAGGAACTGGACGGCGTCGGACTGGATCGCCCGGTCGAAGCCGAACTCGTAGCCGGACATGTCCTGCATCAGTTCCGTCTTCGTCTCGTGCATCGTCACGTAGAGGCAGGACTCTCCCTCTTTGGCCCCCTGGGTGATGAACTGCGAGCAGAACGTCGTCTTGCCGCTCCCCGGCGGCCCGCTGACGACGTACAGACGGTCAGCCAAGAGCCCCCCCTCGACGAGTTCGTCGAAGCCGGGGACACCGCTGGAGATTCGCATACCTCCAGCCTGAGCACGTTTCGACATATGCTTTCACGTTCTGTTCTCAGTGGTGATAACTTATTCGCCTGTTTCAGCCCTGACAGTCCCCGGCGGTTCCGTCGCGAGCGCGAGCAGGCGCTCGGTTCCGGCCTCGTCGAACCGCATCGGCCGACGCCACCAGGGCCCCTTCCCGGAGTCCGAGGAGAGCGCCGTGACCAGGTGGTTGGCGTCGGTCCCACCGCTGGGTTCCGAGAGGGGGACGACCGTGTCGTACAGTCCCGACTCCTCGGGGGCGCCAAGGACGAGGACACGCGCGTCGAACGACTCCCGCTTGACGTGGGCGTTCGAGTCGAAGACGGCCCGTTCGTCGGCCGGGAGGCCCTCGTACTCCGTTCCAGTTACGGGGTCGCGGGCCAACCGGAAGTGTCCGATGAGATAGGCACCCCACTCGGGCGCCGCCCAGGCGGGCCCCCCGCCGGTCGTCGAGAGCGTCGCGTAGAAGAAAAGGTAGTCGCCGGCCGCGAGTTCCGAGATGGGGCCGGCCTTCACGCCGTGCTCGTCGCCGTAGGTGTAGCGTTCGCCGCCGGCTTCGGGGAACTCCGGATCGAAGTGGACCGGGCGGTCCGCCACACCAGAGACGTCCGTCGCCAGGTCGAGATCGGCGTAGGTCGGGACGGATTCGGCCGTCGGTTCGGACTCGGGAATGGGAATGTACTCGAAGGAACCGTCGGGGAACAGCGGGCCGCGAAACCCCGGTTCGTTGGTGTTGGCTGCGACGTTGATGGCGACGCTGCGCATGCAGTCCGTTCGGCCCGGGCAAGCAAGTGCCTACTGGAGCGCGGCGGCACAGACCCGGCAGTACCGGATCATCTGGTGGCCCTCGTTTCGCGTCCCGCACTCGGGACAGCAGACGGCGTCGCTCTCGGGGGACAGCCCACCGGCCTCGACCGCGGTACCACCGGGGCCCGCTCCGACCGGTGTCGAATCGGGCGACGGCTCACGCCGGTGCTGGAAGTAGTGGTACAACAGGAGTTGCACGAGGCCGAACGTGACGACGTACGCGATGAGCCAGCCCCACAGTTGCATACCAACCTAGACTGGGCGATTGGTACTTTGGTGTTCTGGCCGGAATTTCAGAAATGATATCTGGGCACCAGATCGCAGCGATCACTCCGGGGGAGACAGGTCCCGCTGGAACTCGTCGAACACCTCGATGTTCTCGGGGAGGTCGTAGTCGAGTCGGCGTTCGTCGCGACGGTCGGTATTGGCGTCGTCGAGGGCGGATGCGACCGATTCCCAGCCCTCCTTGATCGCGATGGATTTGGCCGGCATGCCGGCAGCGATGTGGTGTGCGGGGATGTCCTTGCTCGCGATGGACTTCGCAGCCAGAATCGAATTCTCACCGACACGAACGCCAGCACGGACCATCGAGTCGTAGGTGAGCCGGACGTCGTCTTCGATGATCGTGTGGAAGTTCTCGACGTGGGTCTGGTCGACCCCGTCGTGGTCGTGACTGTAGATATGTGTGTCGTCAGAGATAGAGACCCGGTCGCCGATGGTCAGTTTCCCGCGGTCGTCGAGGTGGACGTCGTCGTGGACCACGACGTTGTCGCCGATCTCGATGTTGTGGCCGTAGGTAAAGGAGATGTTCTTGAAGAAGCGGCAGTTGTCACCACAGGACTCGAAGAGGTGGTCGGCGAGCATCCGGCGGAAGCGCAGGGCGAACTCGACGTTGTCCGCCATCGGTGTGGCGTCGAACTGGCGCCAGAGCCACTGGAGGTGTTTCGAGCGCTTGAACTTCTCCTCGTCTTTCTCGGCGTAGTACTCGCTCTCCAGCGTGGTGTTACAGGGATCGTATCCCTGGAGACGGACACGCTCGGCCGGCGAGACGTCGCCGCCGGATTGCCAGCGCTCGTAGGCCTCCCGGTCCCCGTGGAGATCGATCAGGACGTCGGTGACCACGTCGCAAGTGTCCTCCTCGCCCGACAGTCGCTCGTCGACCTCGTCGATGAAGCTCCGCAGTCCCTCCTCGGCGACCGGCGGCAGCGAGACGTGGCGTTTCGTCATAGCAACAGCATCGGTTCGGTCGCAGATATGGGTTTCCGTTACCTGTTCGGCACCCGGTGACATCGGTGTTACGACACCTGGTAGCACGGCTCTGTCGGACCCACCCGAGGTCGCCGGTAGTTAAGGGACGGGAGACCGACGGCCCGGTATGGTCAGGTCGGATTTCATCATGGAGATCCGCGGCTACATGGTCAACCCCCGCGAGAAGCGCCTGCGGGCGCTCTGGCGGGTTATCGTCTGGTTCTTCGTGGCCGCGTTCGGGTTCATCGTCGTCACCGGCCTGCTGGACGTCCTCGTCGATCCCGAGCCGTTCGCCCCAAGATTGCGTGCGACGTACCTCTCGCTCCGACAGGTCGCCGTCTATGCCGCCGGGACAGCCCTGGCCGTCGGCATCGGGTATCTGCTCGACCGGCGACAACTGTCCGACTACGGACTCGGGTTCGACCGGCAGTGGTGGCGCGACGCCGCCTTCGGTCTCGCGCTCGGCATCGGGCTGCCGACGCTGTTTCTCGTCGGCCAGGTCGTGGCCGGGCTGGTCACCGTCACGGGAGTTCTGGTGACCGGACCCTCGGATACCTTCGTCTTCGGCCCGCTCGGCGCTGTCGAACGGCTCGCGCTACTGGGGCTGTTCTTCGTGATCCAGGCCTCCGCCGAAGAGATCATCGTCCGCGGCTATCTGCTGACCAACGCCGCCGAGGGACTTGCAGGCACCCTCGGGAAGTGGCGCGCGGTCGTCGTCACCACAGTCGCGACCGGCGTGCTCTTTGGCTTCCTGCACGCGGCCAACCCCAGTTCCTCGCTGCTCAGCATCGCGAACATCACCCTGTACGGCATCCTCCTGGGCGGGTGTTACGTCCTGACCGGCCGCCTGGGGATCGCCTGTGGGTTCCACGTCGCCTGGAACTTCGCGCTCGGACTGTACGGGTTCCCCGTCAGCGGGCTCCGGACCGGCGCGGCACTCGTCGGGACGCGGTCGACCGGTCCAGCGGTCCTGACCGGCGGGTCGTTCGGGCCGGAGGGTGGCCTCGTCGCGCTCGTTGGCCTCGTCCTCGGTAGCGCGGCGCTCGCCTGGTGGGTCGGCCGCGAGTACGGCGACGTTGCCATCCGTGAGGCCGTTGCCACGCCCGCGCTGCGCTACGGCATCCGGGAGAACCACGAGCGATAAGTGTGCTGCGGCCCAACCCCCGGGCATGAAATACGACACGCTCGGGACCACGGACGTCGAGGTCTCCCAGGTCGGCTTCGGCGCCTGGGTCGTCGGAACGGACTGGTGGGGCGACCGGACACGCGAGGACGCCGTCGAGATGATCGACCACGCCGTCGAACAGGGCGTGACCTTCTTCGACACCGGCGACGTCTACGGCCACGGAAACAGCGAGGAGATCATCGGCGAGGCGCTGGCCGACCGCCGTGACGAGGTGACCGTCAGCACGAAGATCGGCTACGACTTCTACAACAACCCTCAGGCCGGCCACGGGGAACTCCCGAAGAAAGTCACGCCGGAGTGGATCCACACCGCGACCGAGCGCTCGCTGGACCGCCTGGACATGGACCACGTCGATCTGCTGATGCTCCACAACGCCAACGTCGACGAGGTCGACGAGGACGTCCTCGAAGCGCTCGACGAACTCCGCGAGGAGGGCAAGGTCGAGGCCATCGGCTGGGCACTGGGCCCCTCCATCGGCTGGCTCGCCGAAGGCGACGCCGCCGTCGCCAACGAGTTCGACGCCCTCCAGACCGTCTTCAACCTCTTCGAGCAGACACCGGGTCGGCACTTCGTCGAGACCATCCGCGAACACGAGGCCGACACCTCCATCATCGCCCGCGTCCCCCACTCCTCGGGCCTGCTGAACGAGCAGGTCACCCCCGAGACGGAACTGGGCGAGGGCGACCACCGCGCCCACCGCCCCGACGAGTGGTACGAGACCGGCTGGGAGAAGGTCGAGTCAATCCGGTTCCTCGAACGGGAAGGTGACCGCACGATGGGCCAGGCCGCCATCCAGTGGCTGCTGGCACACGACGAGGTGGCCTCGGTGACGCCGACGTTCCGGACGACCGCCGACATCGACGAGTGGGCCGGTGCGCCGGACACGCCACCGCTCAGCGACGCGGAGTTCGACCGCGTCCAGGACCTCTACGCCGACAACTTCGGTATCGACCGCGACGACGGGATGGACGCCCTGCGGTCCTCGGTCGGCGGTGAGGATCTGGACGGGACAGGGATGAAGTCTGCTGGGGATTGAACGGGAAGGCGTTTCATCGCCGACCTGCGATCAGCCGCCGAGCGCTGGGGAGTGAACCGGGAGGCGTGTAGCCGCCGCTCGACGGCACGCGATACCCGCCCCCGCCCGATTACTCTGTCGCGGACTGCAACTCTGCCGGCGCTGTCAGCGTGTCGTATCCGCTGGCCGTCGTCAGCCGCCGCTTCGCGTCGTGGCGGAACGTCGCCGCCCGTGTCTGGTCACCCTGCTCGCTCGCGAAGGTGAACCCGCTGAGCCACTCGGCGGCCTGCCAGAAACAGGTCGCCTTCTGCCGGGCCGCGGTCGCCGTGACGTCGATCTGATCGCTCTCGGCCTCCCGCTGGGCCGTCCAGAAGTGATCGACGCTCTGTTCGAACTCGCTGGCGGCGTCGTTGAACCCACCGCGCGCGAGCGTCGTCGACCCACTCTCCAGTGTCGCCATGGCCTCGCTCAGGCGTCGTCGTGCCTCACGGTACGTCGTGTATCCCAGTCTGTACGCCCGTATCGCAGCGGCGTCCCCGTAAAGCGTCGCGACCTGGTCGCACGCCTGGCAGATAACTGTCGGCCGCGTCGCTGCCGTGACTCTGTACTCCGTCTCGCATCCGCTGCACCGGAATGTATCGCTCGTACTCATTGGTCCCACCCAGTAATTAATCATTATCTTTGATTTGGTAAATAGATTGTCATACCAGTCCACCGTCAGACATGATGTTACACTGTGACGATCTGGAGGCGAGACGCTACCCTTTTGGTTACCACGTGACTCCAGTCTCGTACTGCGGTTTTCGTCGATAACCCCTCTGTTTCACTAGGAGATGTACCGTCGTCGTGCGATTCTGTCGCACGCTGACCACTTTCACTCCGGTCCGTCAGACGGACGAAAGACGCCAGACGGCGATCGGTTCGAGATGAAACGAAGGGGTTCGAGGACGGGTGACACAGTCACGCACTGGAGTCGGTCGCACGCTCGACGCTAGAGAAGACGAACATCGCACCGCCCGCAGAACTATCAGAAATCTGTACATCCCACTCGTGGACTGTCGCGATCCGCTGGACGATGGTGAGTCCCAGCCCCGTCCCACCGCCCTCCCTGTTCGTCGTGAAGCCGGCTTCGAGAACCTGCTCGTGCCGGTCGTCGGGGATACCTGGACCGTCGTCGGCGACGGCGAACCCGTCGTCCCGATCCGAGAGCGTGACGGTCACGCCGGGACCGCCGTGCTCGACCGCATTGCGAAAGAGGTTCTCCAGCAGCTGTGTCAGCAACGACTCGTCGGCCATGATCGTCGCGCCGGATTCGATCTGGAGTGTGGCGTCGTCGGTCTCGACGTGGGCCCAGGCGGCCTCGCCACAGCGGTCGAGTGCGACGGGGTCGACGGCGTCGAGTTCTGTCCGCCGGGCGATCAGTAGCGCGTCGTCGATGATGTCCTGCATCCGTTCGAGCGAGCGTTCGATTGCCTGTGCGTGCTCCCCGTCGACCAGTTCCGAGCGGCCGAGCGCGACCGTCAGCGGACTCTGGAGGTCGTGGCTGAGGATTCCAGCGACCAGTTCCAGCGTGTCGTTACGGTCGGCGACGCGCTGTTCGGCCAGATGTCGCTCGGTGATGTCCGTGTGGCTGACGATCACCAGTCGCTCGTCGTCGAACGTACAGTCCGTCGCTCGCACCCGGAACCAGCGCTGTTCGGTCGGCGAGTGACACGGGTACTCAAGCGAGAACGACGACCGTGAACCGTCGACGACCGCCTCGATCCCCTCCGCGACGGCGGTCGCGGTCGCGTCCGCCGAACTCCGGCAGACCCGGAGATAGTTCTCACCGACCATGTCGCCACCGACTTCCAGTCCGTTGTCCAGCCCGAACTGCTGCCAGGACCGGTTCGTCGCACGGATCGTCCCGTCGGGTTCGAGGATCGCAATCTGGTCCGGCAGTTCGTCGAACACTGCAGCAGCGAGGCTGTCTCGCTCCGTGTGTTCGTCATTCACAGATACACCTACACGGCAAAAACAAAAAACTAGACGTTTGCTCGCTACTCGTTCATCAGGCCGCCTTCCTCGACGCGCATGACCGCTTCGCCGTCGGGGAGGTTCGGCGCGTCGACGAGTTTGACGATCCGCTTGTCGCCCTTGGACTTGCGGAGGTAGATCCGGAACGTCGAGGTGTGGCCGAGGATATTCCCGCCGATGGGCTGGGTCGGGTCACCGAAGAACGAGTCGGGGTTGGAGGCGACCTGGTTGGTGACGACGACGGCGGTGTTGTTGAGGTCGCCGACCCGCATCAGGTCGTGGAGGTGCTTGTTGAGCTTCTGCTGGCGCTCTGCCAGTTCCCCGCGGCCGACGTACTCGGCGCGGAAGTGGGCCGTCAGCGAGTCGACCGCGAGCAGGCGGACCGGGAACTCCTCGTCCTGGGTCTCGCTGGCGATCTCCTGGGCCTTCTCGGCCAGCAGGATCTGATGGTTGGAGTTGAACGCCTTCGCGACGTGGATCTTGTCCAGCACAGAGGCAACGAGGTCGTCCAGCAGATCCTCGTCGGTGGCGTCGGCCTCCCCCTCCTCTGCGATGCCGTGGAAGACCATCGTGTCCTCGATGACCTCGTCGTCCTGGCCCTCGACCATCTGCTCGATCCGCTCGGGCCGGAACGTGTCCTCGGAGTCGATGAAGATGGCGCTGCCCTCCAGGCCGCCGTGTTCGGCCGGGAGCTGGACGTTGACGGCGAGCTGGTGGGTCACCTGGGACTTGCCAGCCCCGAACTCGCCGTACACCTCGGTGATCGACTGGGTCTCGACGCCCCCACCGAGGAGGTCGTCGACCTCGCCGACGCCCCAGGAGAGCTTGCCGATCTGTTCGCGGCGTTCGAGTACCGTCGAGCCGGTCTCGAAGCCGCCGATGTCGGCAGCCTCGCGGGCAGCGTTGATGATGTCGGCGGCCGACGACTCCCCGATGTCGGCCGTGTTCGACAGTTCGCCGGGCGAGGCGACCGCGATGCCCTGATAGGAGTCGAATCCGTTGTCTTTCAGCTTCTCTGCTGTCGCCGGGCCGACGCCGGGCAGGTCTTCCAGGTCCTCACTTGCGGACATGGACGTGGCTTGCGCCCGATGACACATAAACCCACGTTAACAGGGGAGTGAAAGTGAAACTGCGGGACAGCAGTGGGACAGGTCGGGTCGGTATCGGGAGCTTTACACGGGAAGGGGAGTCAGAGCCGACCGCTTCCCACGAAGACCAGGCCGAACGCGCCGGCGAAGAGCAGTCCGTCGAACAGCGGCCCGGTCGTCGAGAACAGTTGCGGGCCGAGCGCGCCTGTCAGAAGGAGTGTCCCGAACGCAGCGGTGGCGAGCGGATTCGCGGCGAGCGACTGGCCGAACACACGGACGGACCAGTACGTCGACCGTCCCACGCCGGCGAGTTTCGCGCCGAGGGGACGGTTCCCGTCCGGGTTCTCCGCGGGGTCGAAGCCAGCGAGCGAGTCGGCCGTGACGACCACACCGGAGTGGACGCGCCGGCCGTCCGCGTCGCCGACACGCAGCAGTGTCACCGAGTCCTCGGGTCTCCCGACGACGCGATAGATACCGCCTGGGACCGCGTCGTCGGTCGGCCGGTAGTGGTCACCCATCACGGGACCGGCGGGCGACATCGACGCCTCACTCCCAGGGATGGTACCCCGCCCGGTCGGGCCACAGCGGGTACCAGTACTCCTTGTCCTGCTCGACAGTGAGTTCGCCGTCGAGGTTGCTCTCCAGTTTGAACTCCGCGGTGGTGTCGCGCTCGTGGTCCCGGTCGGGGTCGGGCGCGAACGGGTAGTAGGCGCCCCGACGGAACGAGTAGACCCAGTAGACCGGGTCGAAGTTCCGGTCGCTCTCGAAGGCAAAGAGCGCCGCGAGCAGCCGTGAGCCGTAGCGGCGCTCGATGAGCGTATCGGCGGCGAAGTGGATCGACGTGACCAAATCCTCGAAGTCGCTGTCGTGGAGGACGACCCACTGGTAGCCGTGGTCGTCCTCGGTGAACTCCACCTCGGTACCGGTCTCCCTGGCGCCGGCGTCGAGGATGTCCCGGACCTCCTGTTTGGCGTCCTGGAAGTCCGTGCTGTCGACGTCGCCGAAACAGAGCGCGGCGTCCCCCGTAGCCTCGTAGCCCAGATCGGCCTCCATCGTGATGTACGCCGTCGACATCCCGAACAGATCGTCGGGGTCGGCCTCGCGGGTAGCGTCGGCCTCGGCTTTCACTCCGAGGACGCTCTTGAGTCCGTCGAGTAGTCCCATACACGTACGTCGGTGGCCGGGAATAAGGCGGTTTTCGTCCTGTCGTGGTCATTGGAGAGCAATGCACGCCGGATCGTACTGCTGTCGTGCGATCTGAATGTGAATCGTGCCAGGTGGTAGTATCTCGTGACGGGGGAGACGAAATTGCCGACAGTACCGGTGTGGGAGAGACACGAGGTGTGTGCAGCAGTCGAATATCGAGACGCTGATTGGCCGAGAACGGTCACCCTCACGTCGGAAGCGTAGTTGGGCCTACTGTCGAGTCGTCGAATTCACGCTCTCGATTGTCGACTCAACGAACGATTGGAGCGCGCTTCGGACGCGTTCGGCATCGGGGCCAACACCAGCGAGGTGATCGGCATCGACGCGGACGAACTCGACGTCTGGCAGTGCTTCGACCACAAACTCGGCGTGGGAAATCGGAACGGCCGCATCGAACTCCCCGTGAAAGACCAGGACCGGACATTCGATCGTCTCGTAGTCGACGACGGGGAGCTCGCGGCACCAGCGTTCGTCGTTGCGCGTCCCGTCGATGCGGGCGCTGGCGGGGAGGATGGTCGGGGCGAATGCGAGATCCCGCCTGTGTTGTGCAGGGTGTGTCCGGATGTATTCGACGTAGGTTTCGAGGGCGTCACCCTCCAGCGTCGAGAGCCCGGCGTGCATGTTCTCGATGAACCGATCGGGCGTGAACCGGTGGAAGAAGGCGAGTAGACCGGAGCGAATGTCGAGTACCGGCGTCGAGGTGAGCAACGGGTCGAGGATCGGGTTGCCCGTGTCGTACATTCGCTCGTCGATCTCGGTCGTGATCGCCGAGGCCAGGACGAGCCCCGCGACTCGCTCTGGATACTCGGCGGCGAGCTGGAGGGCGACCGGGCCCCCACAGGAGATACCGACGACGATCGGGCGGTCCACGTCGAGAGCGTCGAGGAGTGCCACGAGGAGGGTAGCCTGGTCCTCGAAGGACCGGTGGTCGTCGAGCGGTGTCCGGAGAAAGCCCGGTCGGGAGGGAGCGATAATTTCGATCCCATCGCCAAGCACCCCGTCCAGGAGGAGTCCCTGGTCGTAGCCGCCCGGTGCTCCGTGCAGTACCAGCACGGGGTACCCCGTGCCCCGTCGGGCGACTTCGACGACACCGCGCTCTGTTTCGACGAGTTCACTCCCGGCCGATAGCTCCGCGAGTCGCCGCCGTTTCCAGCGCCAGACTGCGCCGCCCGCCGCGCCGAGGAGCAAGCCCGCACCGATTCCGATCGACTGTCTCAGGTTTCGGCGCATATCGGGAACTACGACTGCTAGAGACATAGGTTCTGAGGGAGTTTCGATCACGGGTGACCGCTGAGTACGGAGACCGACGGATGCACTGTTGTGGCGGCGGACAGAGAAATCCGGTGAGAACCCGGATACTGCCCGGAAATACGCGCCCTCTCGGCAGCACAGCTGCTGAAACCGATCACTGCTGGAGAACTCCAACGGGTCGTCTAGCGGCCTTCCAGTTCCCGTTCGAGGTCGCGCAGACGGTCGATTCGTTTCTCGGTCGCGGGGTGGGTGCTGAACAGGCGCCCGATCCAATCGGCCCGGATGGGGATGATGAAGAACGCGTTCATCTCGGACTGGCTCCGGAGGTCGTCCTTCGGGACTTTCTCCATGCCGCTGTCGATCTTCATCAAGGCGGTCGCCAGCGCGGAGGGCTTGCCCGTGATGACCGCGGCGCCGCGATCGGCGGCGAACTCGCGGTACCGAGAGAGCGCCCGGATCAGCAGGAACGAGACGATCCAGACGACCAGCGACGCCAGGATCGCGACGATGACCGGCGCGGCCTGCTGGCCACCGCGGTCACGCCCGCCCGCGAACAGCCAGCCCCACCGGACGATGAGGAAGGCGATGGTCGAGAGGAACGAGGCGATTGTCATCACCATCACGTCGCGGTTCTTGACGTGGGCGAGTTCGTGGGCGATGACCCCCTCCAGTTCCTCCTGGTCGAGTGTGTTCATGATCCCGGTCGTCACGCAGACGGCGGCGCTCTTCTGTGAACGACCCGTCGCGAAGGCGTTGGGGACCCGCGTGTCGGCGACGGCGACCTTCGGTTTCGGGAGGTCGGCCTGCTGGGAGAGCCGTTCGACCGCGCGGTGGAGTTCTGGATACTCGTCGGGGCCGACCTCGCGGGCCCCCATCGAGTACAGTGCGAGCTTGTCGCTGAAGAAGAACTGCGCACCCATGAACAGGGCCATCACCAGCACCATCGACGAGAGCCGCGTGAAGTACAGACTGAGGAGGCCGATGAAGACGATGTACAGCGCGAACAGCAGGAACATCGTCAGGACCATCCGACCGCGGAGTCCCCAGTCGGTTTTCCACTGCATGGCCGACCGTAGGCGACCGAGACTCTAAAACCCCGCTATCGTGCGGTGACCTCTCACGGCAGTCCCCGCAGGCATTTGTGCGCGTGCCCCGAACGCCCGGCCATGACCGAGACCGTTCTCGTCACCGGTGGCCGCGGCCGTTCGGGACGCTGGATCTGTGACCGCCTCGCCGGCGCGTACGACGTCGTCTGTGTCGACCTGGACCACCCCGGCTGGGAGGTCAGCGAGCGCGAGCACGTCACCTTCCGGGCGGCGGACGTGACCGACAGCGGCGAGATCCGTGACCTCCTCGCCGAGTTCGACCCCGCGACGGTCGTCCACTGGGCGGCACTCCCGGCCCCGACCCGCCACGCAGGGACCAGGGTGTTCGAGACGAACGTCTCGGCGACCTACAACGTGCTGGACGCCGCCGGCCGAGCCGGCGCCGACGTCGTCTGGGCGTCCTCCGAGAGTGCCTACGGGCTGGCCTTCGCCGCGGAGACGCCGCTGCCGGCGTATCTCCCCATCGACGAGGACCATCCGATGGCTCCCGAGGACCCCTACGGCACCTCGAAAGTCGCCGGCGAAGAGGTCGCGAAGATGGTCGCCCGCCGGGACGGCGTCGACGTCGCCTCGATCCGGCCCTCGTGGATCCAGTACCCCGGCGAGTACAACTGCCTCGACGTCGAGGAGCTGGCCGACGGCGCCGGCAACTGCTGGTCGTACGTCGACGTCCGGGACGTCGCCAGCCTCGTCGAGGCCGCCCTGGAAGCCGACCTCGACGGCCACGAGGCGTTCCACGCCGCCGCTGCGGAGAACTATCTGGGACGGCCCACCGCCAATGTTGTCGCCGAATACTTCGGCGAGGTGCCGGCCGAATGCGAACTGGACGGTGAGCAGTCGGCGCTCTCGACGGCCAAGGCGCGCAGCCTGCTGGACTGGGACCCCGAACACGACTGGCGGACCGCCGGCGACGCCGCCATCAGCGAACCGTCCCTGCTCGCGGAGTAGCCACCGGAGCAGCGCCGGGGCGACCCGGCCCCGGTCACGGCGGGATCGGCGAGATGTCGAACGAGAGTTCCAGTTCCGACCCGTGGTCGTTCCAGCGCTGGGTGAACTTCCCGCCGCCCTGGCCGGCGCGGTCGGGGTCGCTGGGCGCCTGGTCGAGGAACCACTTGACGTTCTTCTTGTTGCCGAAGTCGTTGTTGGAGGTCGGGTCCTTCTCGTAGGGACGGGCGGTGACCTGGATGTACGACCGGGTCCTGTCGAGTTCGTGCACGTCGTCGAACATGAGTTCCGCGTCGACACCCAGATCCTTGCGCCGGCCCTGCTTGATGTTGACGTGGGAGCTCTTGGATCGGTGCCAGACGCGCCCGTCGCTGCGGCCACCGCGTGGCTCGATGCGGGCACTCGTGCCCGTGACCTGTGCCCCCTGTTGGATCGGCCAGCCGACGACGTAGACGTCACCGTAGATCTCCTCCTCGTTGCCGGGGTCGGACTCCGTGATGACCTTCCAGGACATGTTGTGGACACGGTACGACCGAGTTTTGGGCTGGCAGTTACGCTCGGTGTAGGACGTCGTCATGTAGGTGTTTGCCGTGTCGAGGTTGCTCAGGTACTTCGTCTGGTAGGCGATGGGAACGCCGGGCGACGTGGTCGGGTCGTAGGTCGCGCCCTGCTGGATGAAGTTCCGGATCGCCTGGAGCGCGCCCTCGCCGGGTTTGCTGATGAGTTGCGCACCCTGCGAGGCAGCCCCGCCTAACACCTGAACGTTGATCTTCGTGTCCCTGAGGACCTGCTTGTGCTTGATATCGAGCGACGCGGACCCGTTTCCGGAGCCGATCTTCATCGCGACGTCTAGGGCGTTGGCGATGTCGGTTCGCTCGTACTTCGATTCGGCCGAGAACAGTAAGATACGGCCGTACGAGACGTTGTTGACGATGACGTCGTTCCGTTTGAGGTAGGTCCCCGGGTTGGAGACGACTCCGTTCGCGACCGGGTTCGGCAGGGAGATGTCGGCGCTGTAGTACTGCTGGTAGAACTGTGCCATCAGCTTGTTCGTCTCGGACTGGCTGGAGAAGTCGAACTTGTTGTCGACCTGGACGGTCGGACTGTCGTAGTGGACCCCGAGGGTGACGTCCAGTTGCTTCGCCGAGTGGATCTGGTGGATGGTGTAGTTCATCCGGGCCGGCGTGTTCGCGTTCTGGTTGTACTGTCCCAGAATGTTGTCGAGTTCGGTCCGGTACCGCCCGACAGACGGGTTCTGCAGTTGCCGTGTGTTCTTCCCGCTGATGTTCCGCAGCGAGACGGAGAGCTCCAGTGGGTTGCGGATCTGACTCGCCGGAGTCCCGCCGCGTCGCTGTGAGGAGAGCGCCGGTGAGAACTGTCCCTTGGCGATGCTCTCGGCCTCCAGGATCGCACCGGGCCAGATGACCCCGATCTGAGGGTTCAACAGGAAGTTCGTCCCACTGCCGGAGGTGATACGGCGCTGCTGGGTCGTACAGATCATGTCGCCGCGGGTTTCGGTGCCCTCGCTACCGACCTTCGAACTCCCGGCCTTGCCGGTCTGGGGTGTGACCGTCACCTCGATGGTCCCGCTCTTGGAGACATCCGTCGGGTCACCGACAGCGGATTTGCCAGTGTTGTTGAAGACGCTGGGGTCGATCGCGATCGGGTCTTCCGGAAGCAGCGGGTCCTCCGGGATGAAGATCGGGTCGTCCGGGATCGTCGTGCTGTTCTCGATGACGCTGTCCGGGACACAGCTGCCGTCGACGACACAGGGAATCGGGGTCTGGGGTTCGATCGGGGTGACGACCGGATTGGTTCCCGGCGTGGGCGTCGGGGTCGGGGTTCCTGTCGGGGTCGGCGTGGGTGTCGGTGTCGAGGTAGGCGTCGATGTCGGGGTCGGGGTCGCCGTCGGCGTTGGCGTCGCCGTCGGCGTGGGCGTCGGTGTCGCGGTACTGGGCTGTCGGGTCGTCGTGACCGATGTCGGCGTCGCGCTGCCGTCGCCGCCACTGCCACCGCCTCCGCCGCCGTCTCCACCACTCCCGCCGCTGCCACCGTCTCCACTCCCACCGCTGCCACCGAAGTCACCGAACGGCGTCGATATCGAACACCCGGCGAGCCCGGCCGCCGACATGGCGGCGGCGGTCCGCAGGAGCGTTCGGCGGTTCACCATCTCGCTGTCGTCATCTGAACCCATTGTCTCTGCTCGCAGATGACCAGTTACCGACGAGTACGTTGCCACTAACTGTGTAGTGCCGGTCGGTACGATCGGCCAAAACCGCACGACAACGGTCGGTTTATCGTCGTACCAGTGTCAGTCGTCGGTGTCACGCTCCCGGTCGAAGAGGTCGGTGAACAGCGTCCCCTCGGCCTTCCGGAGGTGGGCGTGGAGCGTCGGCGCGGCGATGTCGAGTGCGTCCGCGACCTCCTCGGCGGTCGACCCTCGCGGCCAGTCGAAGTAGCCGGCACGGTAGGCCGTCTCCAGGACCTCGCGCTGACGATCGGTGAGGTCGGCGGTGGTCTCACTGGAGAGGTGGTCGTCTCGAAGTGCCGGGCGGTCACGAGTCCGCTTGGCGTCCAGACGGGTGTGGTCGAACGCCGAGGTGATGCGGTCGACGAGGCCGCGCACGTCCGCGTCAGCCGGTACCTCGACGACGACAGTGGTGTGCTCGCCATCGGCGGTCAGGTCCAGGACGTGTGCCCCCTCGTCGACGAGCGTCCCGACCAGCGTCTCCGGAGGGAGCGACCACTCCAGCAGCGCCCCGTCGTCGGTCTCTCTGACGGTTCTGGTACGTGTCGGGTCGACGTCGGACAGCGCCGCCGTGACGGTGTCCGGGTCGCCGTCGGTGTGCAGGTACGCCAGGTGGCCGTCGGTGACGTTCGGGACCAGTCCGTGGAGTTCGAGTCGGGCGTCCGCGGCCGCGGCCACACCCAGCAGCGTCCCATCGGTGGCACGGCTGTGGAACTCCAGTTCGACGACCGAGTCGGCGTTGAGCAAGCGCCGGTTCTCGGCCGCGTTGAGCGCGTGGCCGATGAGTTCACCCAGTTCGACGAGGACCTCGCGTTCGCGGTCGGTGATCTCCGACCAGTCGCCGTCGCCGTCGCGGGCCGAGTGGAGCGTGAGCGCCCCGTAGACGGTCGGCCCGTAGACCAGCGGGACGACGGTCCAGGCACCGGCGTCCGCCCCGCTGTCCTCGACCATGATCGTCGGGCCACCGTCGGTCTCTAGCGGGAGGTCGCCCGGGAGGTCGCCCGGAACCGCCGGCGCCGACCCGTCGGCGCCCGTCGTCGCGACCGTCCAGCACTCTGCCTCCCCGTTCCAGGTCGGGACATCGGCCGCACATGCCGTGCGGTAGAGCCCGGTGTCGACGAGCCGGTCACACACCGCCTGCATGATGTCGTCGCCGTCCGTCGCGCTGACGAGCGCCCGGTGGACGCTACGAACCGCCGTGTTGAGATCGTCGAGTCGCTCCAGGCGCTCGTGTTGCTGTTCGAGCCGGTGCTCGCGGCGTTTCCGCGCGGTGATGTCGTGGACGACGAGCGTGTGGCCGGTCAGCCGGTCGTGCCGGTCGTGAATCGGCGAGGTTCGGACCTCGTAGACGCCGTCGGCGAGTTCGATCTCGGCGAGCGCGTCCTCCGCGTCGAAGTCGATAGCGTCCTCGTCGACGAGCGAGCGGACCGGTCGTCCGAGCGCGTCGGCCGGCGGACAGTCGAACAACTCCGCGGCGGTCGGGTTGAGATACAGCACCTGTCGGTCGGTGTCGACGATGACGACGCCGTCTTCGAGATGCTGGAGGACCGCGCTCTGCCCGAGTTGCCGGGTCGCCGGCACCAGATCGAACAGCCGGTGGCGAAAGAGTGCGTAGCCGAACGCGATCCCGGTCACGAAAAACGAGTAGGGCGTCAGATCCAGTGGCGGGTTCCTGATCGGCGTCACCGAGAGCACCGACATCGCGCTGGCGACGATGGGCGCTGCCACACCGAGGACGACGAGGACCGCCTGGTCGGCGTAGAGATGGTCCGAGAACCAGACGAGTCGCAGGAGGAGGATGCTCCCGACGCCAACCACTGCGTACATGAACGCCGTGTACACCCAGAACCACGGGCCAAAGGGCTGCTCGTAGATGGCCAGTCCATCGACCACGACGAGCGTGTTCTCGGCCCACATGAGTCCGTGCCAGGCGTTCGTCCAGGAGAGGACGATGGTCACCGCGGGGACGACACAGAGCACGGCGACAGTCCGCCGGTCGATGATCTCGTCGAGGCCGGTGTAGGCCAGCGCGAACAGGAGCCAGAAGACCGGGATGACGGCAGTTCCGGTCCACTGGAGATACTCCCAGAACAGCCGCCACTCCGGGTGCAGCGTCAACAGCCCGATCAGGTGGGTCCCGGAGTATACAGAGAACCCGACCATCAGTCCGAGGAAAGCGGTCGCGCCGTGTTCGCTCCGGTGGCGCCAGGCGTAGCCTGCCAGAACCGTCGTCACCAGCACCGAGAGTCCGAGCAGGACGACGTGGATGATCGGCACGAGGATCATCGCTGACTCCTCGGCTGGCGTGGGGCCGCGTGTCGGCGATGACGACACAGAGGAGGTGCCAGCCGCGCTACCATGACACACAAATTTCGCTTGGATGACTTAATCTAACCGGCCGAAGCGAACCTCGCGTCGACGGAGCCGGGACGGGGCCGGCAGCGGGGACAAACACACTCCTTAAACAGCCGAGTCGTCTACCACGAGCCAATGAGCCGCTCGGGAGAGTTCTGTCCACGCTGTGGCGACGAGAGAGGGGAGCGTGCGGACAGGCCGAGCATCGCCGGCCAGCGCGACCCGGACAGCGTGCTGTGTGACGCCTGTTACTTCGAGGAGTTCGACCTCGTGGACGCGCCCGACCGTATCGAGGTGCGTGTCTGCTCGCGGTGTGGCGCGGTCCACAAGGGGAACCGCTGGGTCGACGTCGGCGCCGAGGACTACACCGACGTCGCCGTCGACCAGGTCAGCGAGGCCCTGGGCGTCCACGTCGACGCCCAGTCGGTCGCCTGGCAGGTCGCCCCCGAGCAGGTCGACAAGAACACCATCCGGATGCACGCGGAGTTCTCGGGGGTCATCCGCGAGACGCCAGTCACCGAGCAGGTCGTCGTCCCCGTGAAGATATCGCGCCAGACCTGCGAGCGCTGCGGGAAGATCGCCGGCGGGTCCTTCGCCAGCGTCGTCCAGGTGCGCGCCGACGGCCGGGACCCGACCGACGAGGAGATCGAACGCGCCGAGGAGATAGCCGAGGCGTACATCGCCGACCGCGAGGAGACCGGCGACCGCAACGCCTTCATCACCGAGACCAGCGCGGTCGACGAGGGGCTAAACATGAAGATCTCGACGACCCAGATGGGCCACGGCATCGCCAAGCGCATCACGGCGCAACTGGGTGGGTCGTACTCGGACTCGAAACGCCTCATCAGCGAGGACGAGGACGGCCAGCGCCTCTACCGGGTCACCTACGCCGTCCGCCTGCCACGGTACCGCCAGGGCGAGGTGATCGACCCCGAGGACGGCGACGGTCCCGTCCTGGTACGGTCGGTCCAGGGGAACCTCAAGGGGGTCCGCCTGGCGACCGGCGACCACTACGAGGCCAGTTTCGAGGAGGGCGAGGCGCCCGATGCACGGCGCCTGGGCTTCCGCGAGGACGGCGAGGAGACCACACTGGTCGCCGTCGAGGACGCCCACGCCGTCCAGGTGCTCGATCCCGAGACCTTCGAGAGCGTGACGGTCCCGCGCCCGGACTATCTCGACGCCGATGCGGAGACAGTCACGGTGCTCAAGAGCCACGCGGGACTGCACGTCCTGCCAGAGACGGACGGAGACTGAGACGGAGTCCGATCCGTTCTCGCGGGTTTTTTCACCGCTCTGTGCGTAGCGGTTTGCGATGTCCGATACCTGGTCCCGCCAGCGTGCCCTCCCCGCGCTCCGGAACGGCATCTCGTCGTTACTCAGACTGACGCCGCTGCTGGTCGCACTCGGAACGTTCGTCCTCGTGGTTCTCCAGCTAGTCAACGGACTGCCGTCCGAGGCCATCGTGGAGACGGCTATCGGCGGTTTCCTGCTCGCGACGCCGGTCGCCGCGCTGTTGTTCTGGCCGACACCGTCGTTCGTCCCCGAACTGGATCTCGGTATCGGTGCGGACGGCGCGACCGCCGAGACGCCCGACGGGCCGGTGTCGACGCTCCGCGACCGCTACGCTCGCGGCGAGATCTCCCGCGAGACGTTCGAGCGGCGACTCGACGGACTCGTCGAGACCGAAGACGTGACCGCCGTACCGGGCGACGAGCAGGAACTGCACCGCGAGACGGAGTAACTCGAAACCGTTTCGTCCCTGCTGGGCGTCCGGTCCGATAGATGGACGAGACCGCACAGCACCTCGCCGTCGTCGTCGCCAAACCCCGGAGCCAGACGGTCATCGAACGACTCCGGGCCGAAGATGTCTACGACGACAGCCGTAGCGTCACCGAGTGGAGCGACGAGACGGTGGCCATCCCGGTGACAGCGCCGCCCCAGTCGGTGAGCTACCGCGAAATCGTCCGCCAGGTCGGCGAACCGCGCCTGCGAACGCTCGACGACCACCTCCGCGAGCGGGGTTGGACCGACGCCGAGTGCGAACAGGCACCCGCCTCGTGGGCTGTCGTCGGCAGCGTCGTCCTCGTCGAGATCGGCGACAGCCCCCGGCCCGAGGAAGTCGGCGAGGCCCTGCTACAGCTACACGGCGAGGCCGATACCGTGCTGGCCCGCCACGGCATCGACGGCGCCCACCGCGAACCCGACGTCGAGGTGCTGGCAGGCACGGGCGACACCGAGACGGTCCACGTCGAGCACGGGACCCGCTACGCGCTGGACCTCGCCGAAGTGATGTTCTCGCCGGGCAACAAGGCCGAACGGGCCCTGATGGGCGAGGTGGTTCGCGAGGGACGGAGAACCCGGCCCTCGGAACCGGCGAGCGGTGAAACCGCGAGCGGGACCGACGAACGCGTCCTGGACATGTTCGCCGGCGTGGGCTACTTCACGCTCCCGATGGCTCGCGCGGGCGCGCATGTCACTGCCGTCGAGCGCAACCCAACCGCCTTCCGCTTTCTCGTCGAGAACACGATGCTCAACGACGTGAGCGAGCGGGTCGAGCCGTATCGCGCCGATTGTCGAGACGTGGTCAGCGCGGGCTTGAGCGACGCGAAGGGCCGCGCTGACTTCGCCGCCGGGCAACGCGCCGACCGCGTGGTGATGGGCTACTACGAGGCCTGGAAGTACCTCGACAGCGCGCTGGCCGCGCTCGCGCCCGGCGGCGTCCTCCACATGCACGAAGCCACCCCCGAGGCGCTGGTCTTCGAGCGTCCCATCGAGCGCCTGGAAGCCGCGGCCGCCGACGCCGGCCGCTCCGTCGAGGTGCTCGACACCCGGCGCGTCAAGAGCTACAGCGAAGGCGTCGCCCACGTCGTCGTGGACGCTCGCGTGGAGTGAGCGTCGACACGGACACGCTCTCGCCGTCGAAACGCCTAATTGTCCCAGCAATCAAGGAGAGCTATGGACAGACAGCAGGTCATGGCCATCATCCTGACGCTGTTGATGGTCGGTTCGGGGATCGTCTACGGCATCTCCTTCGCCTTCTAGTCCCAGACGTCCGACAGCGGGTGGCTCCCCGAATCCGACCGCGAGCGCGAGCGGTCGCGCCGTCGTTTCGTCCCGGCACTGACTCCCGACAGCGCCGCGTCCGGCGCGAATCGCGGCAGGTCTGGCGTCGATAGCCGGCTGACCTGCGCAGCGAACCAGTCGGGGGTGTCGTGGCTGGCCCGGTCGAAGAGGTCCAGCAACGACGAGTCAGCCAGGTAGGTCGCACCGTAGTCGTCGGGCGCGCGGATCACGCGCCCGCAGGCCTGGATGACCGTCCGGAGCGCGGTGCGGTAGTACCAGCCCCACTGGTCGTCCTGTAGGCGGCGCGCGACCCGCGAGTCCCGCGTGTTGGGGTAGGGCGCCTTGCAGATGACCTGCCAGCGACAGAGGTCGCCCTCCAGATCCAGTGCCTCCTCCATCTTCACCGAGAGGAAACAGTCGGGGTTGTCGCTGCGCTTCCAGGCCGCCAGCGCCCCGTCCCGGCCATCCTTGTCGTGGCCGCGGACGCGCGCCCCGACACCGAAGTCGTCCAGCAGTTCCCGCAGGCGCTCCTTGATCGCGTAGGAGTGACAGTGGACCAGCCCTTTCTCGTCGGGGTGGGCGGCCATGATGCGGACGATGGTCCGGGCGATGTCGGGCAGCGTCTCCTCGCGGTGCTCGTAGGTCATCTTCCCCTGGGTCACGTCGTACAGCGGCCGGTTCTCGACGGGGAAGGTGTGACCGACCTCGACGAGCGCGACGTTGTCCGGGTCCAGACCGACGTTGGCACAAAAGGCCGCCTTGTTCAGGATCGTCGCCGACAGCAGCGCGAATCGGTTCCCGCGGTCCCAGACTGTGTGTTTGAGGTACCGCTCGGGGTTCATCGGCTTGATGGTGACCGCGCCGCCCTCGCCGTCGGGCTGGTCGACCACCCAGGTGGTCGCGCTGTCGGCGTCGCGGTAGTCCTCGCGGAACCACTGGAGGTCCTGGCGCAGCGTGTTCAGCGAGTCCCGCTCGGCCACCTCGTCGGGCGAGAGTTCGGCGTTGCCCCGCAGTTCCTTCACGCGGCGCTCGGCGAGGTGTTCGACGCGTTCGGCCAGGGCGAGCGCCTCGTCCAGTCCGTCCAGGTCGGGGACGTCGATGTCGTTCCACAGGGGGATGGTCTCGGGCGAGAGGTCGATCGTCGCGTACATCTCCGCCCAGTCGCCCAGCCCGTGGGCCTCGTCGATGACGACGACATCACGCTTGCCGAAGACGTCGCTGCCGGCGGTCTGCATGAAGTACGCGAGCGTCATCGCGGCGATCCGGCGGTTCGAGGCGATGGCGCGGTCCGAAAAGTACGGACAGCGGTGTTTCACCTGGCAGTCGAACTCTCGTTCGCGCACGCAGGGTGCCTGGTTCACCGGGGTGTCGGTTTCCCCAGGGAGGATGCAGTCGTAGTTGTTCTTCCCGCGGATGACCGACAGATCCTCCAGAAGCGCGTCCTCGGCGACGTCGTCGAGTTGCGAGACCTGTGGCGTCGTGTAGTAGGCATCACAGACCTGTTCGGCGGCGGCCTCCCCGGCAGTCCGGGCACAGCCAGCGATGGCCCGTGCCAGGAGGGACTTGCCACTGCCGGTCGGCGCACGGACGAGGACGACGTCGTTGCCGGCCTCGAACGCCGCGCGGATGTCCGTCAGGGCCTGCTGCTGGTTCCCCCGATAGCTCGGGGCGGGGAACTCGTCGTGGATCCGCGCCGGGTACACGACAGGAGGCAGGGGCAGGGCCGGCGTAAACCTTTCCTGTCGGTGGCTGCCTCACAGGTCGACGATGCAGGCTGCTCCCGCGCGCGGCCACCGAGGTCCACGCCGACGGCGCCCAGAACCGCCCGACGTGTCCGTGGCGGTGTCGCCTACCACGACCGACCGAGTGCGACCTGAAGGGCGTTTTCCCCGTCGTTCGTGGGCCGTGGTGACACACACACGGTCGTGTGAGCGGTACTCTCAGAACTCTTATCCGTCCACCGGCTGTACGGTTGATTGCAATGGCGAAAGGAACTGTTGATTTCTTCAACGACACTGGCGGTTACGGTTTCATCGATACTGAGGACGCGGACGAGGACGTTTTCTTCCACATGGAAGACGTTGGCGGCCCGGACCTCGAGGAAGGACAGGAGATCGAATTCGACATCGAACAGGCCGAGAAGGGCCCCCGCGCGACGAACGTCGTCCGCAACTAAGCTGATTTCCGACCGCCAACCGGCGGTCGCGTCTGAGGCGTTTTCTTCGACAGTCGACCGGTGAGCGGCCGTGCTGTGGTCCGTGAGCGAAGACTCGACACGGTCAGTAGCGTCGCTACTCGCCCAGCGCGGCGACGTCGGCGGCCGTCACCTCGCGGTCGTCGGGCAGCCGGTCGATGCAGTCGTAACAGAGGAAGTGCTCGGTGTCGTCGCCCAGTTCCAGGATGATCCCCTCGGTCGGACGGCTCTTCTGTGTCCAGATGTTGGCGATACCGCCGCCGATAGGGACGTCTTTGCCACAGCCGTCGCAGGGCTGGGATGCCATACCCGCTCTAGGCGCGAGCGCCGGGAATGTCTTTCCCCACGACGGCCACCGGGACGTACTTCAGCGCCCCAGCCCAACCCGCGCCCATGAAGAAGTCCATCGACGAGCACGCCGAGCGGTTCTCGGATCACGCCGCCGACTACGACGAGAGCCAGGACTCCCCGGAGTACCGGGCCTGTGCCGATCTGGTCGTCGAGCACGCCGCCCCGGAGGCCGACGACGTGGTGCTGGACCTGGGGACCGGGACCGGCGCCATCGCGTTCGGCCTCGCGGCCGACGCCGAGCGTGTCATCGGCCGGGACATCAGCGAGGGGATGCTCGACCAGGCCCGCGAGAAGGCCACGGAGCGGGGCATCGAGAACGTCACCTTCGGCGAGGGACGGTTCCGCGAGCCCAACGTCGAGGAGTCGGTCGACGTCGTCACCTCGAACTTCGCGATGCACCACCTGAGCGACGACCAGAAGCGCGCGGCCATCGACGTCATCGCCGGGCTGGAACCGCGCCGCATCGTGCTGGGCGACGTGATGTTCTTCGGCGAGCCCAACCCCGAGGACCCCTTCTACAGCCCCGAGGTCGACGACCCCGCGACGGTCGGTGTGCTGGCCGACGCGTTCACCGACGCCGGCTACGCGCTGACCGCCGTCGAGATGGTCAGCGACCAGGTGGGCGTGCTCGTGGCCGAACAGGTCTGAGACTCGTGGAGTTCTGTGTCCCCGGCGCACCGGAGCCGACCTTTTAACCCGCTGCCGGCCCGTGTGGCTGTATGCACGTCCTGGTCACCGGGGCGACGGGCTTCGTCGGGAGTCATCTGGTCGGCGCACTCGGACGGGCCAGCCACGACGTCCGCGTGCTGGTCCGTGACCCCGCTGGGTACGATCCACCCGCCGGCGTCGACGTCGCCGTCGGCGACCTGCTGGACCCGGCGAGCTTCGCCCACGCGTTGGCGGACGTCGACGCGGCCTACTACCTCGTCCACTCGATGCGTGCCGGCGCGGACTACGCCGACCGGGACCGGCGGGCGGCCAGGAACTTCCGGACCGCGGCCGAGGCCGCCGGCGTCGACCGCGTGATCTATCTCGGCGGACTGGGCGGCGACAACGGCCTCTCGGAGCATCTGGCCTCCCGCCGTGAGGTCGAACTGCTGCTGGCCGAGGGTGACTACGACCTGACGGCGTTGCGGGCGGCGATCGTCATCGGCGACGGGAGCGCGAGCTTTCGCATCATCCGGACGCTCGCCACGCGGTTCCCGGTCCTGTTCGCACCGAAGTGGGTCCGTACCGACTGCCACCCTATCGCTATCGACGACGTGGTCGCGTACCTCGTCGGTGTCCTCGACGCGCCCGAGACCGCCGGCGAGACCTACGAGATCGGCGGCCCCGAGGTCATGAGCTACGCCGAGATACTCCGTCGGACCGGCGCCCTGCTGGGGTCAGGTCCGCCGCGGGTCGTCCCCGTGCCGATGTTCACGCCCGGCATCGCCGCCTACTGGGTCGGCCTGCTCACCGAGGTGCCAGCGAGTGTCGTCCGTCCGCTCGTCGACGGCCTGAAGACGCCCGTCGTCGCCAGCGACGACCGTCTCGGCGAACTGGTCCCGGTCGACCCGACGCCGTTCGACGAGGCGGTCAGGCGGGCGACGACCGAGCGGGAACCAGCCCCGGTCCCACAGGCCGCGGCGGCCGACGGGGGGGACCGGCGGTGAGCCGCGGTGATCCACACCCGGTCTACGGTGAGACGTGGGTCTACGAGAGTATCGTCGGCGCACTTCCCGGCATCGAGTTGCCCACGTGGGCAGCAGTCGCGATCCAGCTGTTCGTCTTCGAGGTTGGCATCGTCGCGCTGTCGTGGTACTACGACGTCTGGCCGGCCGCCATCGCCGGGACGGCGGTCGTCATCGTCGCCTCCATCGGTAGCGTCGAGATGCTGCGTATCAGTACGCTCGTTCGCCGGATCGACGTGCCCGAGACCTACCAGGCGCTGCTGTTCTCCTCGAACGTGGAGGTGGTGCTGTCGGTGCTGGCGTACATCGCCATGCTGACCCACCTGTTCGTCTTCGACCCGCAGATGAGCCAGAATCCCATCGTGACCGACCTCTTCGGCGAGGAACCGCCGGTCCTGGTCGTCTACCTGATGTTGCTCATCCTCTGGGACGTCAGCTACCGCATCGGCACCGGCTGGTGGGCCAGCGTCACCGGCCTCTGGCGGTCGGCGCGCTACCAGTTCGACCCAGAGACGGCGCGTGTCTTCCAGCGGGCGGACATGGAGACGCTGGGCTTTGGCATCCTCCAGCTCGTGCTCGTCCCGTTCGTGTTGAACTACCCGGTGTTACTGTCGGCACTGCTGGCACACGTGACGGCAGTGACGATAGTGACGGGCCTGTCCGTCCTCTTGCTACGAGTCAGGTCCAGAACTGCGGACGTTATTCCGAGTTGATCTGTTTGAACTGGTCGAGGAGTTCCTCGGTGGATTCGCCGGAATCGTACTCGACAGACCCGTGATACGCTGTCCGGTCGTCGTCCTCCGACAGGTCGACCTCGTTGTTCTTGCGCTCACGGCGTTCGTGTTCGTCGTCGTCATACGCTCCCATCGACATAGGTTACCACACCCAATCTTGTGAACTAATGCCTATCAATGTAACGGTCACCACAGTACCGCCGTTTCGGCGGCTCTCCAGCCCAGATTCGCCGGTAGATGGGGACGAGCCACAGACGGAACCCACAAGACGACAGACAGCGTAGTGTCGCGTGTGGCTGGCCCGATCAGATTTCGGCACTCGAAAGAACGCTGGAGCGAGGACCGCGTCCGGCGGGACCTGCTGGCACCGCTCGCGGACTCGTTCGGCGCTGACCTGACGGGCCCGTGGTTCGCACCGCCCGAGGGGTGGGCGGCCAGACGGCTGGAGATGCACAACGGCGACCTGGCGCTGTTCTGCTGGAACGGCCAGGAGGCCTACTGGCTCGGCAACACCGAGACGCCCAGCGCGCTCTGGCAGACGACGAAGTACACGTTCGACGAGGGGCCAGACGAGATATCCGAGTGGGCACAGCGAGAGCTGTTCGCCCAACTGGAGGTCGAGGACCCGTGGCTCACCGAGTACGAGCACCTGGCGCAGTTCTTCCTGCCGGTGTTGCTCTCGAAGGACGGCCGGGAGTCGACCCGGACGTTCTTCCGTGAGTACGCCGCCGGCTTCCCCGACGCCGACCGCGAGACGGCGCTGTCGTTCTACGACGAGTTCCTGGGCAGCGGGGCGCTGGACGAGTATCGCTACACGATGGCGAGCAAACTGGGGACCAGCGAGGGGTTCGACCGGACACGGATGGCGGCGACGATGGGCGAGTTCAACGTCGCCAAACTCCTCGTGGACGCGGGCAACGACTTCGAGCCGGAGGTCGAACTGGGCTCGGGCCACGCCATCGACTTCCGCGTCGAGGACACGCTCGTCGAGGTGACCCGCCCCCGCCCGCCGACCCGTCGGCAGGTCGACACCGCCGTCGGCGCGCTCACCGCGTCGGCGGACGCGAAGACCCGCGACCAGCTGGCGGCCCACCCCGGGGCGGTGCTGGTCGTCGACTGCTCGTCGTTCCGGGACGACGAGTGGCGCCGTGTCTACGGCGAACAGCCCGACCCCGGCTACCAGCCGACTGTCGTCTTCCGGTGTCGCCCCGACGGGCGCGTCGAGGGGTACACCGTCGGCTCGGTGCCGTTCCCGCTCCCGTTCTGAGCGGGGCCTTTACCCCTGTCGCGGTCGAGACCCAGGTATGTACGACCAAGTGGCCGACCTCTCGCTGACCGTCGACGACTGCGCCTTCGAGCTGCGCGAGCGGGCCACGTCGAGTGGCTTCGACCGCGCGACGACGACCGTCGGTCTCTCGGGCGCCGGCGAGACGGGCAGGGGCGAGGACGTCACGTACACCAACGAAGCCCACGAGGCGCTCGTCGACCACAGCGTCGACCTGGCAGGCGAGTACACGCTGGACTCCTTCTCCGAGCGGCTGGACGACGCCGACCTCTGGCCGGAATCACCCGACGAGGAGCGGTTCCGCCACTACCGGCAGTGGGCCTTCGAGAGCGCCGCGCTGGACCTGGCGCTGCGGCAGGCCGACACGAGCCTCGGGGCCGCATTGGGCCGCGAGTACGACCCCGTCACCTTCGTCGTCTCGACGCGGCTCTCCGATCCGGAGGAGGACCAGCCTCCCTCGACCGATCGCCTGGACGACCTGCTGGCGGTCCACGACGACCTGGCGTTCAAACTCGACCCGACCCCCGACTGGGACGAGGCGTTCCTGGCGTCGCTGGCCGACTACGACGTCCGGGTGCTAGATCTGAAAGGGCTGTACGAGAGCGCCGAAGTCGCCAACGAGGCCGACGCCGACTTCTACCGCCGCGTGGTCGACGGACTCCCCGAGGCTCTGATCGAGGACCCGAACCTGACTGACGAGACCCGACCGGTGTTCGCGGGGCGGGAAGAGCGGGTGACCTGGGACGTCCCGATCACCGGCGTCGAGAGCATCCGTGAACTCCCGTTCGAGCCCGACTGGCTCAACATGAAACCGTCCCGGTGTGGCACCGTCGAGTCGGTCCTGGAGACGATCGCCTACTGCGAAGCGAACGGTATCGACCTGTACGGTGGCGGCCAGTTCGAACTCGGCGTCGGCCGGGACCACATCCAGGCGCTGGCCTCGCTGTGCTATCCCGACGCGCCGAACGACGTCGCGCCGGGTGGGTACAACGACCCCGACGCCGGTGGCGACCTGCCGGCGAGTCCGCTCGCCCCGCCGGCCGATCCCAGTGGTATCGGGACCGGGTTCGACTGACGCGGCGCTGCGGGGGAGCGTCGCTCACTCGTCGGCGAGATAGTCGTCCTGGACCGCGACCACGTCGCTCGAATCCTCGCAGTCGGCGTAGCGAGCCAGTGGCTCCTCGTTCAGTTCCAGAAAGGTGTGTCCCCAGGAGAACTTCGAGAGGATACGCTCGGCGTGGTCGCGCTCCCCGAGGATACAGAGTGCGCCGGCGAAGGCCTCGACGGTGTTGAGCTGGAAGGCCGTCCCGTAGTTGACGGGGTTGCCGGCCACGAGGAAGGGCAGGGAGCGGTGGACACCTTCCAGGTCGAACGCCTCCCGCTCGGCGGTCTCCCACGAGCAATCGAGCGCGATCAGGCGGGCGTGGCGAGCGCCGTCGCCCGCCGTCGGCCGGTCGGCCGGCGAGAGCGCGCGGTCGGCGAAGGGGTTGAGGACGATCCCCGGCGGTGTCGAGCGGGTCGCCCGGTGTAACTCCGCCAGATCGAACCGGGCGAGTTTGCGGGCGCTGCACTTCTCGGGGTCGTCGTCGCCCTCGTACCGGACGTGTAGTTCCACGGTCCAGCTACCACGTCGGCCCTCAAAAACCGCTCGTTCGGACCCGAAGCCCTGTTCTGGGGGTCACTCGCGGTCCGTACCCGTTCGGAGAGAAACACTGTTAAGTGACAGGACAGCAAGTACAGAGTGTGATTTCAGAGGGGACGGTGGCACCGTCGTTCGAGTTGCCAGCCCTCGTCGACGGCGAGCGCCGTCGCGTGGCACTCGACGACTACGTCGGCGAGGACGTCATCATCCTCGCGTTCTACCCGGCGGACTTCAACCCCGCCTGTGACGGGGAGTCGTGTGACCTGGACGAACTCGACCTCTTTACGATGCAGAAGGACGTCACCATCCTCGGTGTCAGTCCGGACTCCGTCTACAGCCACCGTGCCTTCGCCGAACAGTACAGTCTGAACGTCCCGCTGCTCTCGGATACGGACCACGACGTGGCCCGCGAGTACGGCATCGACTTCGTCGACGACATCGGCCAGCAGCTCATCGAGCGTGGCGTCGTCGTCATCGACCACGACGGCGTCGTCCAGTACAGCTGGAGCACCGACGACCTCACCCAGCTCCCGCAGGTCGAACCGATCAAGGACGCCATCGCCGACACGGGTGGGGACAACACCGCTTTCGCCCGCTACCGTGTCGGCCACGCCCACTACACGGAAGGGCGGCGTGCGTTCACCTCGGCGATGAGCGCCTTCCGGGATTCGGAGTGGATGATGGCACAGGGGGACTTCCAGCGGGCTCGCGACGAGTTCGCCGAGGCCGAAGATCGGTTCGACACGGCGCTGCGGTTCGTCGACGACGAGGGACTCGGCGACATCTACGAGGGCGCCAAGACGAAGGCCAACGCGCTCTGGCAGGCCGCCGACTGGCTGGCCGAGTCCGCCAGCGACTACTCCAGCGGGAGCGGTGCGTCGGGTCAGGAGTGGCGCGACGACGCCGAACGACCACTGGAGACCGCCCGCAGCTACGAGGAACCGCCCGATCCCGACGAGTGGCCGCCGGAGATAGACGACCTGGAGAAAGACGAGAGCGAACAGGAGAGTATCCTCCCGTCGACCGAGGAGCCCGACGACGCCACGCTCGACGTCGACATCGACGCCGAGGTCGACGAGGCGGCGGCCGACGAGACGGACGAATCGAGCGCGGAGACGGACGCCACCACCGAGGCGACTGAACCGGCGACGAACGGTGACGAGACCGCCACAGCCGACGGAGCCGACGCGGACGCCGAAAGCGACGACAGCGCCGGCGACGACGCCATCGACGACGCCGAGATCGAGGAGATACAGGCCGAACTGGAGGCCAACCAGCCCGACTCCGAGCCCTCGCCCGAGGAGATCACCGAGGAGCCGACGGCGATGGTCGAGGCGCCCCCCGAGAGCGTCACCGAGCAGGCCGACGACGAGGACGAGGAACTGGCCGAGTTGCAGGCCGAACTCGCCGCCAGCCAGGCCGACGCCGCCGACGAGCCGATCCCGGAGGAGTCGACGGCGATGGTCGACGCACCGCCGGAGAGTGTCAGTGGTGGGAGCGACGACGACACCGACGGGACCACAGACGAGAGCGCCGGCGACGGCGTGGACGGGTCAGCACCGACGGACACCCCGGAGACGGCATCGGCCGGCACTGGGAAGATAGAGGGTAGCGAGCCCGACGACGAGACGGCCGACGACACCCCGGACGAACCCACTGCTGACGAACGGACCGGAGCGTCGGAAGACACGGCGGCGGCCGACGCGTCCACTACCGGAGACGCGGCGACACCGACGGCCGACGACGGGAGCGACGAGACCGCGGGGGCGAGCGAGACGGACGACAGCACCGACGGCGAGAGCGACACCGTCAGCGCCAGCGACGAACCCGACGAGTTCGGTGGCTACGTCACCCCCGATACCGGGCCGGTGACCGGCAGTGACCCGGACGAGGACGACGAGGACGACCGGGAGGACTGACCGATGGAGCCAGTCGAGCGGGTCGAGACCTACTACCGAGCCATCGACGACGCCGACTACGACGCGCTGGCCGGGTTGCTCGCTCCGGAGTTCGTCCACGAGCGACCCGACCGGACCATCGACGGGCGCGACCGCTTCGTCCGGTTCATGCGCGAGGAACGACCGCGGACCGACACCAGCCACGTCCTCGAACGGGTGTACGAACCCAGCGACGACGCAGGCGAGGTGGCCGTCCGCGGACGCCTGGAGGGCGCCGACGGCGACCGGCTGTTCGGGTTCGTCGACGTGTTTACCGTCGACGGCGCCATCGAGAGACTCCGTACCTACACCGACTGACCGGGACGGTCGACCGACGCTGCACGAGCGGTGCGTTCGAGGACGACGGCGTAGTCCGAGCACTCCGTATCGGCTCCGACCACCCGTTCGAGCGTCCACGATGTCGGCGCGACCACCTCGCGGAACTGCTCGGGTGTGACGAGCACGAGCGGTGTCCACGGTCCGACGGTGCCGTCGTACTCGACCCGGAACCGACGGACAGCGACGGTACCGGCTACGGCCGTTCCGTCGCCAGGGGCGCCACGACTGGGGTCGTCCAGATCCGCCAGCAACCGACCGCCGGGTTCGACGACGCCGCCGAGCGCGGTCAGCGTGTGTTCGATAGCCGCGAGCGACGTCCCCACACTCAGTTGCTTGCCGAACGCGACCACGGTGTCGAACGGCCCCGCCGGCGGCGACCGCAGATCGCCGACGACCGCGTGGGTGACGCCCCTGTCGCGAGCGACGGCGACCGCGCCGGGACTCCGGTCGAACGCGAGCACGTCGTGCCCGCGGTCCTGGCAAACCAGCGCGTGTCTGCCGGCGCCACACCCGACGTCGAGGACGCGTCCCGTCACCACGTCCAGAAGGTCCCGCTCGAAGGCGTGCCACTCCGAGGGTGGCTCGAAGTACCCAGCCAGATGCGCGTCTGTAGTCGTCCCGTCGAGCCGTCGATACTGCGGCTGCTCGACGACGGCGTCCCGGTGGCAGTCCTGGACCATCCGACCGAAGGCGTCACGACTGGTGTCGGCACTCGGACACATCGTCGGAGGCGACGGCTGGCGTGGACTTGAACGCCAGTGAGAGGAGGTACCGAGTGGCGTCGAGGTAGCCGGCGGTTACCGACGCCCGGAACGGACCAACAGGGACAGCAGTTGCGGTAGGGGGTAGTTGTTTAACCGTCGCCCTCGACAGGGACTCGTGTATGGCCGGACAGTCGAGCACCAGACGGGCAGAGCGGGTGCACCGACAGCCCAGTCGGTTCACCGTCAGACAGGGGTCGAAGGCGCTGCTGACGACATCTACGTCTGTACTGCTCGTCAAGGAACGTCACAGCGACGGGACGCCGTTCTGGACGCTGCCCGGCGGTGGCGTCCGTCCGGACGAGTCGCTCACCGCTGGCCTCCGGCGCGAACTGGCCGAGGAACTCGGCTGTCGGGTCCGGATCGAGGACCCGAGTGCATGGTTCCCCTACCGCCATCAGGGACGCGCCAGCGTCGTCTCGGTGTACACCGTCTTCGACTGTCTGCTCGCCTCGTCGGTCACGCCGAATCCGGCCGAGGGCGTGCTGGACTGTCGCTGGGTGGACCCGTCCGACGTCCCGGCGACGACGCTCCCGCAGGTCCGGTACCTCTGTCGACGACTCGCCGACGAGGACTGAGAGTCGCTACTCCTTCTCGCCGGCGCCGACGGCGCTCTCGCCGACGGGTTCGTGGCCCTCGACGACCTCCTGGCCGCCCATGTACGGGCGCAACGCCTCGGGGACGGTGACGGTGCCGTCCTCGTTCTGGTAGTACTCCAGAATGGCCACGAGCACGCGGGGGACCGCCAGTCCGGAGCCGTTCAACGTGTGGAGGTAGTCGGCGGACTCGTGGCGCTCCGGTCGGTAGCGCAGGCCGGCCCGGCGGGCCTGGAACTCCTCGAAGTTCGAGACCGAGGAGACCTCCAGCCAGCGGCCGCCGACCTCGGGGCCGTCCGCCATGTCGTCGCCGGGCGCCCACACCTCGATGTCGTACTTCTTGGCCTGGGTAAAGCCCATGTCGCCGGTGCACATGTCCAGCACGCGGTAGGGCAGATCCAGGCGGTCGAGTACTGCTTCGGCCTCGCCCAGCAGCGCTTCGAGACGGTCGTAGCTGTCCTCCGGGCGGGCGAAGTTGACGAGTTCGACCTTGTGGAACTGGTGGACGCGGACGTAACCACGGGTCTCCGTGCCGTGTTCGCCGGCCTCGCGCCGGAAGTTCGGCGAGAACGCCTGGTGTTTCACCGGCAGGTCGTCGTCCAGCAGGATCTCGTCGCGGTACATGTTGGTGACGGGCACCTCCGCGGTCGGGAGCAGCCACAGGTCGTCGTCGTCGTAGTCGTCGTCCTGGCGGGCGCCCACGCGATAGGCGTCCTCGTCGAACTTCGGGAGCTGACCGGTCCCTTCCATGGACGCGGAGTTGACCGGAATCGGCGGCAACACGTCGGTGTAGCCCTGCTCGCGGTGGACGTCGAGCATGAACTGGATCAGCGCGTGTTCCAGCCGGGCGCCCTCGCCCTTGACGAACTGGTAGCCACCGCCCGAGACCTTCGCGCCGCGCTCGAAGTCGAGGATGTCCAGTTCCTCGCCCAGATCGTAGTGTGGGACGACCTCGTCGGGCAGGTCCCGCAGGTCGTCGAAGCCCCGTCGGTAGCGTTCGACGTTGTCGGCCTCGCCCTCGCCCGTCGGGACCGACTCGTGGGGGACGTTCGGGAGTTCCAGCAGCGCCGCCTCCAGTTCGGCCTCCAGTTCGTCGGCGCGGTCCTCGACAGCGGCCAGTTCGTCTTTCAGCTCCTGGGAGCGCTCGATGGCCTCCTGGGCGGCCTCCTCGTCGCCCTCCTGTTTGTACTGGCCGATCTTGCTGGAGATCTGGTTGCGCTCCTGGCGGAGCCCATCACCCTTCGCCTTCAGTTCGCGCCACTCTTCGTCGATCTCGAGTATCTCGTCGAGGTCCACGCCCGTGACGCCCTTCCGTTCGATGGCGTCACGGACCGTCTCGGGATGCTCCCGGACGAACTGTCTCGATAACATGGGCGACGGTTCTCGACGGCGGAAATTAGGCGTGTCGGTCCCGCGCCGCGGAGGCCACCGGACCCGGGAACGGGCCGGACTGCCGGGACGGAAGGGGTTTTGTCCCGGCGGTAGCTAGCCTCGGCTATGAACACGCGAACCCTCTCGGTGACCGGCATGTCGTGTACCGGCTGTGAAGACGCCGTCGAGCAGGCGCTCGGGGATATCGCGGGCGTGATCTCGGTATCGGCCGACCACGACGCCGACACCGTTACCATCGAGACCGACGGCGACGTCGACGAGGACGCCCTGGCCGCAGCCGTCGAAGACGCCGGCTACGAACTGGCCGCCTAGGTCGAGTCGGCCGTCCGGGCGGCCTCGTGGGCCTGCTGGACCGCCGCCAACAGGAGGTCCCGACGCTCGTGGTAGGTGAGGTGGGTCGGGCAGTCACAGTCCGAACAGCCGAAACCGGTGACGTGACCGAATCCGTCCGAGGCAGGGCCGTCGATCCGACGAGCGACGGTACACTCGACGTCCGCTGCGGTCCTGACGACACTGTCGATGGCCGTCGTCGGGTCGCCCAGCAGATAGTCGACGTGCCAGTGGCGGGTGTCGTTCTCGCCGGCCGCGACCGCGCGGTGGCGGTCGATACGGCTGAACCCGCCCGCACCGAGCGCGCTGCCGGTGTAGGCGTACCAGCCCGCCGGGAGGGTGCGCTCACCCAGCGCACCCACCTCGGTCACGCCGCCCTCGGTCCGTTCGAGGACGAGCGTGTACGTTCCGCCGTCCATCCCGTTCAGGCGCCCTGTGTCGGGTCGGCGAGCGTCTCCTCGTCGGCCGGGTCGGCGAGCGTCTCCTCGTCGGCCGGGTCGGCGAACGCGTCCGCGAGGTCGTCGCTGAGCGTGTCACACATACGCAGGGGGACGGGTCGGGTGTACCTATGTGTTCTGGCTCCGGGCCTCCCTTTCTTGTAGGAGCGCGTGCAACTAACGGTATGCCCCGCCTCTCGGAGAGCCCCACGGTCGTCACACTGGGGGTCATCGGCGTCGTCTTCGTCCTCCAGCAGGTCGTCGGCCTGATCGTCCCGTCGGCGTTCGTCTTCGGGATGTCACACCCGTTCCTGCAGCCCTGGACACTCGTCACGAGCGTCTACGCCCACGCCAGTCCCGCCCACCTGCTGTCGAACGCCATCGCGCTGGCCGTCCTCGGGTTCCTCGTCGAGCAGGACACGACCGACCTCCGGTACCACACGTTCTTCGTCGTCACGGGGATGCTGGCCGGCCTCGCGGAGGTCTACGCCGCCCGGTTCCTCGGCCCCGTGATCCCGTGGATGGTCAGCCAGGTCAACGTCCTGGGCGCCAGCGGCGCCATCTTCGCCTTCCTGGGGTACCTGCTGGCCTCGAACCGGCTGACCGAGACGGCCGTCGCCGGCATCGCGCTGTCGGCCCGGGCACAGCTGGCCATCGGTGCCATCCTGGCGGCGGCCATCACCGTCGCCACCGCCAACCCGGGCGTGGCGCTCATCGCACACTTCACCGGCCTCCTGCTCGGCTTCGTCGCCGGACGGGCACACCTCCTGCAGCCGGGGAACATCCTGGGCTCGCCAGAGCCCGCAGAACCCTAACCCAGGAACAGTTCGTCGTCCAGATCGCTCGTCACGCGGTCGGCCAGCGTCCGGAGGTTGACCGTGTCCTCACGGTTGTACGAGATCAGCGTCTCCAGCGAGCCGTCGACGCCGCGTTCGTGCTCCCGCCAGAGTCGGACCGCGTCCCGGCCGGAGATGTCCGGGCGGTCGCGCTCGATGCCGATGTCCTGTTCGACCTGTTTGAGCCCGCCCGAGAGGCCGAGTTTCTTGCAGGTGTACATGAGGTCCAGATGGGGATAGTCCAGGTCGACGTCGAAGTTCGCCTCCAGGAACGGGACGTCGAAGCGCTTGCCGTTGAACGTCACGAGCAGGCCCGCGTCGGCGAAGGCCGCTCGCAGGTTCTCGGCGGTGAGGTCGTCGCCAGCAACGAGCGTCCGAGTGTCGCCGTCCTGGTGGAGGCTGACCGTCGTCACCTGGTTCCGGTGTTCGTCCAGCCCCGTCGTCTCGATGTCGAAGAAACAGGCCCGGTCCCGGAACGTCTCGTAGAGGCGCCACTGCTCGCCGCTGGGGAACGCGCGGTCGAAGTATGCGATGTCGGTCGCCGCGACGCGGTCACGCCCCTCGTGGATGAACTCGCGGATACGCTCGCCGCGTTTGCCACCGATGACGGCCGGTTCGAACTCGTCCCAGTGTGTGACACCCTGCTCCCAGATGCTTCGCTCGGTCTTCTCGCCAACGCCGTCGGCCCCGATGAAACTGTTCTCGACGCGCACGCTCTCTCGTGGGGCGGCGGTCGACGTAAGTTCGTCGGAGCGCGCCGAAACGACGAAGCGGCCGGCGGCCCCACCAGAAGGTATGACAGACTACCTCGTGGCCACGTCGTCGGTCCACGTGACGGCGGCGGCAGCGGACTACCTCACGACGCGGCTCGACCCCAGCGAGGACACCGTTACGGTCGTCGCCGTCCGAGAGCCGAACGCCCCCGCACGGGACGCCGGCGACGCCGCTAACGTCGCCCGGTCACGGCTCGCCGCGGCGATGCCGACGACGGAGACCCGCGACGGCGACTCCACCGAGGCGGTTCTGGCAGCCATCGCGGACCACGACCCCGACACGATCATCATCGGGGCCAACCGGGGAACGGACGGGGCGACCGGCGTCGGATCGACCGCGCGGGCGGTGCTGTCGGCGGCCGACCGGCCCGTGGTCGTCGTCCCGCTGCCTGACCTCTAGAGGAAGCCGTCGTCCTCGAACGACCGGGCCAGATCGACCTCCAGCAACGCCTCGGTCGTCTCGGCGACGGCCGGTGCGAGGGGGCTCTCGGGGTCGAGACAGGACGGCCGGCCGGGGGTGGGGTCACCGGCCGGGACCTCGTGGTCGGCGTCGCCGATAGCGACGGCGTCGTCGGTGTCCGTTCGCGTGGCGACGATGGCGTCCGCGGGGGCCTGGACGTCCTGCAGTCGGCCGCGCTGCTGGGGGAGCAGGTCACGCCCCCGTGCCGTCGCCGGGACCACGAGCGCACGGCGGCGAGCGGCGTCGACCGCCGCCAGTGCCTGATTGGCCGCGACGGGCGGGACGTCCAGCAGGACGTGCTCGTACCGGTCGGCGGCCGTCGTGATAGCGTCCGCGACAGCCTGTGCGTTCTCCGGCGTCTTCGCCCGTGCGAGGCGCTCGAATGGCGCGTGGGCTGGACACCAGGCGATTCGCCCGGGGACGTCGAAATCGGCGTCGTAGGTCGCCTCGGTCAGTGACGCCTCGCCCGTCGCGACCGCCGTCAGGTCGGCCCTGATCGGTCCCTCGACGCGCGTGGCCAACCCCTGCGTGGCGAAGGCGGCGTCGAGGACGGCCACCGACCGACCGTCGCCGGCCAGCGTCGCCGCCGTCTCGACGGCCAACCGCGTCGTTCCCGCACCACCCGTCGCACCCACGAACGCGAGCGTCGACACTCCCATAGGATTCCTTCCAGCCGTTCCCGGATATAAATCTATGGCTCCAGGACGGTCAGACGGATCGGTGTCGCTCCACCGGTCCGTCTCAGGCGCCGCCCTCGATAGCCGCCGCGATGTCGTCGAGTTCGTCGTCGCTCAGGTCCGGTCGGTCGCTGACGAGTGCGTGGATGGGGCGACCGCCGTCGTCCTCGAACCGCGGGACGATGTGGGCGTGAACGTGGGGGACCTCCTGGCCTGCGGCCTCGCCGTTGTTGAACGCCACCGTCGTCGCGGGGGCGTCGACGGCCGCCTCGACGGCCGGCGTGAGCGCGTGGACCGTCGCCATGACCTCGCTCGCGACGTCGGCGGGCAGGTCGTTCAGCCGCTCGTGGTGGGCCTTCGGGATGACGAGCGTATGGCCCGGGGAGAGCGGGTTGGCGTCCAGGAAGGCCAGCACGGTTTCGTCCTCGTAGACGGTCCGGCTCGGGATGTCACCGTCGGCGATCTGACAGAAGATGCAGTCGCTCATGGTGAGGGCGTCGGCCGGCGATTACATGAAGCTTCGGCCGGGGAGTCACGACCGACAGCCGGCGACCGTCTGGCGGACCGCGTCGACGTAGCCCGCGCGGTCGTAGCCCAGGCGCGCCAGCCACACTTCCTGGTAGCTGGGGTGCAAGAGCGGGACGACCGGGACGGCGAGCGCGTCGCTGTGTCGCGGGTCCAGAACGCTATCGACGAAGCCGTCCAGGGACTCGTCGTCGAGTGCCAGCACCGTCTGTGTCGCGTGTTTCCCGGTCGTCAGCACCGCGTCCGGAGCGACGGTCTCGACTTCGGTGACGAGATACGGCCGGCAGTTCGCCAGTTCCGTCTCGGTCGGGTCACGATTCTCCGGCGGGTGGCACTTCACCGCGTTCGTGAATATGAATCAATGAATCAGACTTATGTATAAGAGAGACGTATCAATACGCGAGAAGGACCAATGACTGAGAAATCTCGATTCAATATGGTCATTCCCGAGAAGCAAAAAGAGCGATGGGAAGAGTACGTCGAAGAGAGCCCGGACGTTACATCTCTCTCCCAACTCGTCCGCCAAGCGGTCGAAGCCGAAATCGCACAGGAGGCTACTCCGGACTCGTCTGTCGGTAGTAACGAAATGGCCCAAAGGCGACTATCGGAACTACTGGAAAACACGAAGAAAATCCAAACCGGTATTGAGAACGTCGAAGACCGGCTGTATCACATCGAACAAGAGGTTCGAGATAACCCCGAAATTTCGGAACTGGCAGCAGACCTATTCGAGATTCTACCAAGCCGGGCCGAGATAGAGAACTATCACAAGGGGCGAAAACCGGGACAAAACGAAATCGGTGCTGGATCGGTGAGTGAGTTTGCCGACCGACTCGACAGTGACGAGTCTCGCATTGAAAGAGCGCTTGAGAAACTTCAGAACGAAATCGCACTCGTCTATACGACCGACAAATTCGGAGACGAGACGCGATATTACAAGCAGGAATAAATGTACCAGCATATTCAACAGTACCTTGACGACGTGAAAGCCTCGAAAGCTGAAAGTACGTTCCAAACGCGTCAATCCGACCTTCGAGTCTTCAACGAATTCCTTTCCGAGAAAGACATGGAACCGACCGAAGTAGACTCATGGACTATTCACCAATTCCTACGCCGCGAAGAGAACGACGGGTACGCTGATTGGACGGTTCAGAGTCGCTACCAGTCCGTCAAAAATCTCTATGCGTTCCTCGCTGGTACGCGTGGATTGATGGACGAATCGCCTTTCGAGGGAGATGGACTCAAACGGAGCGACTTCGGTGGGCGTGAGTCGGTGAAATCGGAGACTGCGGATATTGTCTATATCCAACCCGAAGAAATGGAACAACTCGTAGAGAACGTCCCACAGCCCAAATTACGGAACGAATTGATGATTCGGCTCCTATGGCAGACCGGGCTACGCCGAAGTGAAATCGCCATCATTGAACTCGACAACATCAACCACGAAGAGCGGAGTATCGAAGTCTGGTCACCCAAAACCGAAAGCAGGCGAATGGTCTACTATCAGCCTTCGCTTGATACCCTACTGACGGCGTGGGTAGACCGAGGTGGTAGGCTGTCATTTGCAGAAGCCCAAGAATCCGACTACCTCTTTCCCACTGAAAGAGCGGAACATATAGTCCCTATGCAAATAAACGAGATTGTAAAGAAAGCGGCGGAGAACGCGGGGATTCAGGAAGTGATGAACCGAGACGCGATGGGCCGTCCTTGGCACCGTGTTACCGCCCACGCTCTCCGTCACGGCCACGCCGTCGAATCCCTGAAATCAGGTATAGACGTGCGAACGGTACAGAAGCACCTCGGTCACACGGACATAGAGACGACGATGGAATACTTACAATTGATCGACGACGACGTGAAAGAAGCGTATCAACGCTTCGGGACGAGTGAGGAAAGTACAGTTTGAAGTCACTGTTCCCCTCGCATGAGGCGTAAACGCGATCTGCTTAGACTGTGGTGGCAACACGGCGGGTAGATGTTCAGTAGGCCGAATCGACCATTAGCAACTTCGTTGGCACGATCATCGTCTACCGTTATGATAAATTAGTATTCTCGGCTCAGATTCACTTATTTCAGTCTTCACCCGCGTCAGGGAACAACTCACGAACAATCCGGAGCCGCTGTAGTTTCTTCAATTCGCTCCAGATTCGGGGTCGCTTTTCGTTTTCAATCCCGTAAAGGTCCAGTGCCGCTCGTTCAATCTCCCAATCTAAGTCCTCTTCTATCTGCTCATCATTCTCTGTCGCCTGCTTCACTAACTCAACAAACTCGTCATACGCTTTCCTCTCATCAGGGTCCTCAAAATCAATCTCCGGTATAGGGAGCGACATAATGAAGCTCTGTGGGTGACGGGGGAACGACTGCCATTCTACAATTCCCTTAGTTTTTGAATAGTAGTAGAGCATCGCACGAGAATTGAGTAAGCCCAAGAAATACTCAATATCATAATTATCAAACGGTTCTTCCCGTTCCTCAGCCGGTCGGAATGACATTACTGATTTCAAACATCGAGCATCGGTATTGTCCACGGTGGCATAGAAGCCCACGCCTGCTTCTCGGATGAGGAGTTTTGGTGACTCAAATCGCCATGAGTCTTTCAATCCGACACCCTCAACATCTGCGTCAATGTATGCATTATCGCTAATGCGGTATCTATTGACGTGTTCCCCAAAATAGATTGGTGTACTGCATTCTTCGGTCGGTTCGTCCTTCACGATTCGCCGAGTAGAGATTGCTTCTTCAAATTCAAATTCCTCTCCACAGTGGTCACATGTTTTGGAATAATACCCCCCACCTTTAGACTCGGCCCGCTTTCGGGGAAACGGACTCCATTCGGTGCAATAGGGACATTGTAGTATCTCCCCTTCTCGCCCTGTTTCATCTCCACGTCCGTTGTCAATTACCTGTGACCAATCTACTGTGTTGGTTTCCATTACGTCAAGGATTGCATGGTCTTCTTTACCTGCCCAAATATCAAACACATAGTCTTCGTCGGAGGTAAACCGGCCCTGTTCAGTGATGTGCATCTTATCTCCAATAATACTCGATAGCGCTTCACCACCTGCTCCAAGCATCCGTTTCCGGTCTGCTTTCTGAAGTAGACTTACCTCTACTTCGTGCTCCTCCTGGGGCTTGACATTCGTATACTGGACGATAGCAGTAGCCGCGAAGACACTATCAAAGATTCCTTCACCCAACTTGTGGACCTGATCTAATTGATGACGATCAGCCAACCAACGTCGTAGAGGTACTGAATCCTCGTTGAACATACTATCAGGGATAATGAATCCCAGTGTCCCCCCTTCTGTTAGAAGATCCTCGCCCAACTCTAAAAACAACTCATACGAGTCGTATTGACCGGCCGCCAACTCATATCCCTGGTCACTCTCCAACCAAGATTCGTATCCGCTCATATCTGCTCCCCACGGTGGATTTCCTACGATTACGTCGAAACCACCCCGTTCCTCAAAGATGTGGCCGAACTTTTCCTCCCACTCAAACGCCCCCAAGTCTTCGGCCTCCTCAACAGAAATATCGAGAACATCTGCTACCTCTTCAGCGGACCCATTCAACAGGCTGTTCCCTGCCCTGATATTGTCCTCAAGAATCGCAGGAAGCTTCTCATCTTTCTTCAATGCCTTCAGTAGCAGGTTGACCGTGGCGATTTCAGTAGCTTGGTAGTCTAAATCCACCCCAAAGATGTTGTTCCGCAGAATGTGACGTTTGTAGTCGTTTGGGATGGTGAGAGCCGCGGAATATTCTTGGACGTTCATGTCCCCATTGATCGAGCGAACCAAGTCCTGATACTCTTCGTAGGCGTCTACCAGCAGATCGAATGCTTTGATAAGGAAGCTCCCGCTTCCACACGTCACGTCTAAGACTGAAATTTGTTCTATCGCATCAAACTCTTCGCGGGCAGCTTCAAAGTCGGGATTCTCTTGATTCAACTCTTCCCGTACGTTACCCATGATACCGTCTATCCGGTCGCCCAACGTGCTTTCGACAATGTATTCAACAACAGGGACAGGGGTGTAGTATATTCCCTCTTCACGGCGCTCATCCGGCTGCTGAACCAATTCCAGATCCTCGGACTTATCATCTATCGCGTGACCAAGATAGTCCTCATAGATGCTTCCAAGCACGTCTGCGTCGATGTAGGAGAAGTTGTAATCATACAGGGAGTCAATTATCTCCAAGAGCACATCATTTGAGATTTCATAGTCTTCACAGGGATGTTCAGCGAATAGCTCCGAGTTATAGACCGAATCAAAATCCCGAAACGCGTTCTTCAGGTCGCGTACCAAAGTTCGAACGTCCGGGTTGATGGTGGTCTTCTCCCAAGACTGGGACATATTCAGTAGTGTATCTGCTGGGATTACGCCGCGGTCTTCCGCGACCCGCATTACTACTACCCGGTCTAAGATTCTCTGAACACCGTCCCGAAGCTCATCAAGCGAAAGTTCCGGGTGAGAGTCATGCACATCCTGTGTAAGTCGCATCCGAGCTTCGGACAGAACATTCAGGATTTCTTCTGTAACAGTATCGCGTTCTCGAACCCGCTCTAATCGATCAAGCGACCCGTCGGATACCGCTGGCTTAGACAGCTTCGCTAATTGCTCTAACCCGTCATCAGTCGTATACTCGTCTGCTGTAAGGGTGAAGACACGTCCCTTCTCAAGATTGTCCTTGTTGACGTGAGTAAAGTAGAGACGAAGTTCAGCGAAATTGGTGAGGACAGCCCAATCACACCCTTGGTGCCATGCGTAGTCAATCGCCTGTTCAACGTATGACTGTGCTTCACTGCTGTTTACCCGGCGACTTCCATCAAGATCTTTCGAGAAGGCTTTCGCCTCAATGAAGAATTGTTCTCGGCCGTTCAGACTGAGGGCGTAATCTGCATCACCCACCAAAGTCCGCTGTTCAGGCTTCACTTGGTCTGTCGTAGTATCCCAGCCAAGTGCCCGCAGAAGCGGGTTGATAAACTGTTGTCGGACCGCAGCTTCCTTCAACTGCTTCCGGTCGTGGGTTGTTTGAGACTGATAGTTCTCTACCAAGTCCTGAATGGCATCTACATCAATCTCTTCAGTTATCTGGACGCTCATGTACGCGAGTTACGGGGAATGCTCAGTCCCTTCTTATCAAAGCATCGTATGGGGGGAGTATCCAGCATAGAACCCGATTGCGGTCCACAGTAGAGCAGTCTACAAGAATGATTCTAACATGGTCTGGCTTTCAGCTATCCCACCGCAGCCTCATCAGTAGCAATTGAAGTGAAATCAGTCACACCTGACGTTTTCCACCTGTAGTTTGATAGCGTGTTTCAGTAGACTCAGAAAACAGGTTGTCGTCGTTTAGGATTTTAATCAAATCTTTCTTATCACCCTTACTCGGGAGAACTATACCCCACACATCATCGATTTTCTTAGTTTCAACATTTAACCCATACTGATCAATTTCGTCTTCTACTATATCTGGGGTTAGTTCTTTGTACAGACCCCGCTCCTCAACAACGGCCATCTTTCGGAGAGCGGATCTGTCATTGCTGATTGAGTCCATGAAGAAATCTGTATTGTGAATAGTAATTTCGCTCTCTTCCAACCCTTCGAGAACCTTCTCAGTCCGGTTTTCATATTCACTGAAATAATTGAAGATGTCTTCGAACTTACCCTGATTTATCACGAACAGATGTCCATTGAACAAGAATGCATCAAATGTCTCTGGGAGTGCGAATAGATTCTCTTCAAACTTATCGTATTCATTATCTTTCAGCGCCAATTTGACTTTCCATGAGCTGCCTACGATTTGGTTCCGTGTGAATTTCCGGAATGCTAAAAACATATTTCCCCACTTATCTCGGACTCTTAAAACCTGAAAGTCGGCAGATCCAAGCCCATCATATGAATCTTCACGAAATGAATTAGAGTCGGAAAGTGGGCGGAATAATTCGTAATCCGGGATCTCACTAAACGGAATATGTTGGACAGGGACTTTTTCTTCATGAATGTTCCCGGCACTATACTTAGATATGGGTCTGTCTCCTTTCTTGACCACACTGGAGACAATTTTGTACATCTCCTCCACAAAGATACTATTCAACTCGGTATGTATCTCCTCGTGAAGTGGGACTTTGATTATCTCTAATGCCTTCTCTGCGGGAGTATCATCATCTTCGTCTGACTCCTCGGTGATCTCTTTTGCCAGCAAAAATTCCTGTACCCTGTCTTCTGGGGTACCATTAAGAAAATCATAGGCATCGGAAAGAGTTTCTTTGGCTTCCTCCGGACTTGGCATTATACAGTCATGTGAACATCGTTACTTAATTCCACCGTCCTCACCGATTCTACTGAGTCTGCTAACCCCTCTTTCGTCACCAATGTCACTGTCCGATTGCCGGTGTCAACCTCATAGATTCGATAGCCCGACAATGCTAATATCGGATTCACATACAGGTGGGTTGACCGTACCTGAATGAGTCCAATTACTAAGAAGAAAATCAGAAATGCAATCCAATTCTCTACTGCTGAGTAGTCAAGTACCACAAATGGGAAAATATACACCAGTATATAACTGGTAATTAGTTCGTCTCGGCTACGGTATGATTCTACTTTCTTGAAGTCTTCTCCGCCTTTTGATCTACGTACATCAATAACAAGGAACAGCATTGCTAACGAGAACACCGCCAGAACTGCCCATCCAATGGAGAGAATTGGAATCTTCAACCCAGACAAAAATTGGAGACTGCCAATATCTGTGTTCGGGATAATGAACTTGAAATCCCAGTGCTTGATGATCAATATGGCAAATAATGGAATGTATGAGCTAAGGAAGAGCCACCATTTTACACTGGGTTTCAATTTAGACATTGAATTATAAAACTCGGTACGATGGTTCTGGTTCGAGTATTATGTCCGAGTTGAATATTCTTTTTTATTCTATCTACATGTTTCGGTTGGTACGGCATATATCAAGGGGAAATTAATACGGAGCGAGTAAGCTCAAATTTATTATTCCGATTGTATTTCCATAGATGTAAATTAAATCCTGGCTACATTATTATGCCAGATTGGCACGCTATTTCACCTTGAATATTCATTAGAACTATTAAGCCGCCAATTTCGGGCGAAGATGAGGAAAACTTCTTAATATCAGCTATCATCCGACGTATTTTATAGAAACTCATACATTTAAAAAGTATAAAAGAGTTAATCCATCTCTTGATCTTTTGAGAGGGTAATATCTACCATCAGCGAAAAGATGGGTCGTTCGTATAACCGTTATAGGACACTCTCGTTTAGAGAGGGAGGGCGAAAGTTGAAATTCTACTACTTCAGTGGTTGCCGACCATATAGACCTATAAGATTATAGAACCGCAATACAGCGGGCGTATAGAGCCATCTAAGAGGCGCTTGAAGCGAGTTGAAAATGACGCGATGAATACCACTCGCCCACCAGAGAAATTGGCACTCGACTCTAAGAGTGGGTTATATGCTGAAGACACCAACACACCACCCCAGCGAAGTTTTGATTGATCAATTTGGTAGCTTCATTAGCCTGTTCAACACGAGGTCTCTGTCAAAGTCCTCTCAGTCACGCTGAACCAAGTTCATCTGGGAAGAAGATGGTGTACGGGTTGCCTTCAGAATCATAGTCCATCCCACCAATAACGCCTTGATCACGCCACTGCTGCAACTGCTGTTGGAGAATCTTCGCTGTATCTGACCCCACACCATCCGTGGACTCTACAATCGCCTGTCGCTGGTGGCTCTCAGTAGGGATATTAGCGACTATTCCATACACCCGCAACAACCCTCTCGCTTTCCCGTCGCCCACCATCGTGGTATGTTTCAACAGCCACGCCTCGGCCCCCATATCAGAGGGATACTCGATGTTGCTACTGTCAATGCTACGGTTGAAATATTCGTTTGGCGTTTGGGAGTCCCACAGCTGTTCATCAGATCCAGGCATGGACATTAGTTAGAACGCCATCAAATCAAGCTTCGGCATATCATGTGGCCTGATGATTGGAGGACAGCGACGGAATAGCACTGTCAGGGGAGGCGTGAAGCGGCTTGAGGTGTCCGTGTTGGATTCCCCTCACTCCCCGGACGCTGGCCCTGTCAACGTTGTGAGGAGGGTATACGGCGGTGCCACAGGCTCACTCGCCATGGGATCTATCGATTAGCCCGATTCGGTGCGCGTCTAACAGTATCAGTGCGGCGTGTTCCTCGGCGTATCCCCTACCCCCTCATCTCCTCGACCGTATCTGTCACGGCCTGCTCTTCGGGAGTCCGATCAGAGTTGCCCATCTCGTTTACTCTCGCGCTTCTGCAATCGCTTTGTGAGCTTCAGGAGGGTCATCTGAAGTCGCACTGTGGAGAGTGCCGCAAAACTCGCAGTACGGGCTCCCGCTCTCTTCCCATGAATCGTACCATCCGCAATCAGGACATAGCATTTGTTTCTACAGGTAATGTCGTAGGTGCATACGCTTCGTTTTATGCAGATTACTTACGGACACATGGCGAATAATCATCAGAACCGGAATTCGTTCCTATTTTTTCCACTACTGACACCCAAGAGATGGTGAAGTGACGGTAACTTCCTGTCCGAAACCTCTACGCCCAATGCGGACACAGTAAAAGCCGAATCGATGGTAACTGATGCTCCGTTCCAACCCGGTGATCGCTACGAAGGCACCAGCAGTGGCCGGGTTCTTACCTACAGGCAGATCGGGTACATAGGATGGAAGTCTTCCACTGCCGTCGAACGGATAGAGCGCGGGTTCATCGTAAACGGCGAGCTTTTCGTCGCTGTTGAGGGTAAGTAAGAAGCTCTAACGAAGATGCGGGATATGATTATCCGATTTTAACCCCGAGAGGGGGGTTTTCTCCTCATATAGACAGCTGTTGAGAAAGAGGGAATCGGTCCAGGGACCACCACCTATTTTTCGAATCGTATTCCCCACCAGACATAGTAAGTAACATGGAGGGTGTCTCTCTGTGAATCCGTTCTAACATCTTTACGCCATCAAATTAGACTATCAAAGATCCCAATGTAGATTATAAAACTATAGACTGCTAAATGAAATCTGAGTAATCGGTCTGCTCATCAGGAATACAGATGTATGAATGACGATACAGCGGATTTGGATGGGGATTTTGCGTCCGACGACGGAGAAGTGCTTACCCGCGAGAATATCGGCTACTTAGTTCGGTACGAGAATGCCGAGGTTGAGAGAGTCGAGAGTGGTTACGTAGTAAATGGAGTGTTCTACCGCCGTGTAGGGGTCTCCTCTGAGGAGTGCCGGTAGGAAAAATATAGCTTCGCCTTCTTAGCCAATCCCGCTGGATCAAATCCTCCAAAATCCTTGATCTAATCCCGTGCTCTTTCAGTAGGGGTATTATTTTGTCCATAGTAGGGATATTACCGACAGTATTATTTCACTCCGGCCATCATTTCCAAATGGATCTTATCGCTGGTCTTTCTCACTACTTTGGTTATTGGGGAATGTAGATAGAGAGCCTTAGCGACGGTTTTATGCGTCTTGAGCGAATATCAATTATCAAGTAAGCCCTGTGGGAAAGGCCAGCGATAAGATCCAGTCTTCTCACAGACCCCCATCGAAAGATGAACAAAATGCCTATCGAAGGAGAGGTAGGTTGGGGGAGTTGAGGAAGAGCAATTCGTGCTTCTGCCGATAACCCGTGAAAGCGGGAATTGGCGGCCGTCTATACGGTTATGGGGGCGGCTAAAAAGGAAGCTCTCTCAGCATGTATGGCACTGGGCGATAGCCCATTACGGTGGTTAATATACTAACTGAGAGGCCCCTACATCCGGATGGTACTCACTCCATCCTGAATCCATACTGCCTGAGGCGAAAGGACACGCAATTCCGATATGGCTCCGTAGGATTCCGTCAACAAGGGGGCGGAGAACATGAGATAATGTTCTCTTGAAACGTATCTCTATTATTAACCCTTGTTTGGGGGAGAGTACGTCCAGCGCCTCATCAGTCCACACTATACCCTCGGCGCTTGAGCCCTATTCCCTCGCCGTGTTTTTATATCATTAACATCATAATCCCAGCACCCACAAACATGTCTACGAGAATACTATCTAAAGGGACTGAATTACCTTTCGTCCATGAGTCAAGAGGGTGGGATGAATCTGTCAATTTCAAGGACTACGATATTGTGTTTGTTAACCTGAAGACTTTGGAAGAAAACGCTCAAGAATATGATCAATTAGAACGAGTGAGATACTTGGCTTTTTTAATTTATCCGCAGGACAGACAGCTATGGCCACTCCGACAGCCACGCCCACCGCAACAGGGGATTCACTCATTGGTTTATTAGTAATAGTTTTAGAAGGATTACTCCCAATAATTGGAGGTTCATTAACAACTCTACTCGGAATTGGGTTTAAACAAAGTGTATCTGATAGAAAGGCATTCGTTCAGAATGTCTACTCTCCGCTATTTGATACGGTAACGTCCTACTCGGAGGGAAACCTCTCTTTTGAGGAACAAAGTTCGCAAATAAAGTTACTCTCCAGCCAGCTTACCCCCAGTGAACTTAGCGAGCTCGATGAACAGGTTCGGGAACGAGTCAACAAGATAGACGAAGATATTAAATCACTGAATCGGTTTCTGCGCGATTTAGAAAATGAGATCCAAGAGAAAGGAACGTACAATAGTAGTGGGAGTAGTGGTATATTGATGTCATCTCAAGATGTCAAACCAAGCATTGTATTCAGATGTAGTAATAGTGGTGCACATGTCCAGGGGTATTCAATTTGGAGATGGTTGAACGAGTATACAGTCCCGATCTGTAACGCTAATACATCCGCAGAATTACGCTCGGAACTCAGTCAGAAAGCGGAGGAGCTGGGACCGGAGTACGCAAATGCCATCGATAGGTTTGGAAATGACGAATTCAACCAGATTGGGCAGGCAATCGAAGCCGCAGCTGAGTCAACAGAATTCAGTCAAGGCGCGGAAAATCACATTGAGCAATACTCTCAAATCACGTCGACAGCTGACGATGCCGGAAAGAAGATAAAAGAGGAAATGAACAAACCTTGGTATCGAATTATACTGTAGAGGTCCTGTCTGTAGATAGTACGTAAAAATTATTCACTGAAGAGTGTATACCGCGTTCGTGAAGTAACAGTCCTCGTGGCCGAAGTCGGCGTCGGCGAGCAGGTCGCGGATCTTCCGGCCCGACGCCCGCGAGGTGTAGGCCATCCCGGTCAGGTTGCCGCCCTGCCAGTGGTCGGCGTCGGGGTCGCCCGCCGCCGGTGCCTCGCCGACCACGACGACGCTGGCGTCGAGCGGGCCGTTCCCCCAGGAGATACACGCGCGGCTCTCGGGGAGGTTCTGACAGCGCCGACAGTCGGTGGCCAGCGCGTGCTGGCTGTCGGGAGCGGGAAACGTCGGCATCAGACGGCGTTACTCGTCGGCGAGGTGGCCTGGGCGCCACTCGCCGTCGAACTCCCGGTGAGTGAACGGCAGGGCGTCGTCCCCGGCGTAGGTGGCGACGAGCTGGCCGTCGCCCTCCAGGTAGTACTTGTAGGTCGTCAGCCCCTCCAGGCCGACCGGGCCGCGGGCGTGGATCTTGCCCGTCGAGATGCCGACCTCGGCGCCCAGGCCGTAGCGGTAGCCGTCGGCGAAGCGGGTCGAGGCGTTGTGGAAGACGCTGGCAGCGTCGATGCCGGTCATGAACGTCTCGGCCGCGTCGGCGTCCTCAGTGACGATGGACTCGGTGTGTTTCGAGCCGAAGGTGTTGGCGTGGTCGACGGCCGCGTAGACGTCGTCGACGACCGTGATCGACAGTTCGAGGTCGCCGTATTCTGTCTCCCAGTCGTCGTCGGTCGCGGGGTCGACGTCGACGACCTCGCGGGTGGCGGCGTCGCCACGGAGCGTGACGCCGGCCTCGCGGTAGCGCTCGACCATCCCGGGCAGGAACTCCTCGGCCACGTCGTCGTTCACGAGCAGCGTCTCGACGGCGTTACAGACGGCGGGGTACTGGACCTTCGCGTCGAAGGCGATCTCTTCGGCCATCTCCAGATCGGCGGCCTCGTCGACGTAGACGTGACAGACGCCCTCGGTGTGGCCCAGGACGGGGATCTGGGTGTTGTCCTGGATGTAGGAGACGAACTCCGAGGACCCCCGGGGCATCACCAGGTCGACCTTGTCGTCGAGTTCGAGCAGGCGGTCGACCTCCTCGTGGGCCTCGATGAGCGTCGCCCAGCCGTCGGGCAGGTCGGCGGTGGCCTCGACGATGGTCTCGTAGAGGACGCGGTTGGACTCGCTGGCCTCGCTGCCGCCCTTGAGGATGACGGCGTTGCCGGACTTCAGCGCGAGCGCGGCGATCTGGACCAGCGCGTCGGGCCGGGACTCGAAGATGGTCCCGACGACGCCGATGGGGACCGCGACCTTGTACAGTTCCAGATCGTCGTCGAGTTCGCGGGCCGCCAGGGTCTTGCCCAGCGGATCGTCCTGGTCGGCGACGGACTCGACCATCTCGGCGATACTGTCGAGTTTGCCCGCGTCGAGTTTCAGCCGGTCGACCAGGGCCTGCGTGTACTCGCCCTGTGCGAGCATCTCCTCGGCGGCCTCGACGTCCTCGGCGTTGGCGTCGAGGATGGCCTCGCTGTTCTTCCGGATGGCGTCGGCGATCGCTTCGAGTGCGGCGTCGCGCTCGGCAGCGTCGACGTTGGCCAGGCGCAGGGCCGCGGACTGTGCCTCCTCGACCTGCTGTTCGGTCGCGTCAGTCATCTACACCACCGTTGATCGGGACGAATATTGTGCCCACCGATTCGGCAGTGGCGACCTTCTGCAGGACGTCGGGTTCGGTCGACGCCGCGATGATCGCCGGGATACCGTGCTCGCTGACGTCACGGGCCCCGTTGACCTTCGTCTGGATGCCGCCGAACCCACCGGTCGCGCTCTCCGAGACGATATCCTCGACCTCGTCGTAGTTCTCGCCGACGACCGGGATGCGCTCGGCGTCGGGATCCTCCTTCGGATTCCCGGTGTAGACGCCGCCGACGTCGGTCAGCGTCACCAACAGGTCGACCTCGACGCCGATGGCGATGGAGGCCGAGATCATGTCGTTGTCACCGATCTGGAGTTCCTCGGTGGCGACCGCGTCGTTCTCGTTGATGATGGGGACGATCCCCCAGTCCAGCAACGTCTCGACGGTGTTGCGGAAGTTCGTGAACCGCTCGGGGTTCTCCAGGTCGTGTTCGGTGATGAGGATCTGGGCGACCTTGCGGTCGTAGCGTTCGAAGCTCTCGGTGTAGCGGCGCATCAGATGGCTCTGGCCGACCGTCGAGAGCGCCTGGGACTCCTCGACGGTCTCCGTGGCGTGGTCGACCCGGCCGATGCCGGCCCCGACGGCACCGGAGGAGACCAGCAGGACCTCCTTGCCCCGCGAGAGCAGGGCCTCGACATCGTCGACGAGTTTGTCGAGTTTCTCGTCGTCCAGGTTCGAGCTCTCGTCGGTCAGGGAGTTGGTGCCGGCCTTGACGATGACCCGCTGTGCGTCGGCCGCCAGTTGCCGGGTCGCCGAGACGGTCTCGGCGTCGACAGCCTCACTCATCGTCGAACGCGGCCGCCAGTTCCTTCGACCGCTGTTCGGCCGCCGCGACCGCATCGGTGAGCGCGGCGTCGGCGTCGCTGTCCCAGAGGACCTCCATACCCTCGATGGTGGTTCCGTTCGGCGAGCAGACGGCGTCGATGAGTTCGTCGGCGGTGCGGTCGTCCTGCAGCACCGTCTCGGCGGCGCCTTTGAACGTCTGGGCCGCAAGCACCTCGGCTTCCTCCTCGTCGAGCCCGCCCGCGATGCCGGCCTGGGTCATAGCCTTGATGAAATAGAAGACGAAGGCCGGTCCCGACCCGTTGACTGCGGTCGCGATGTCCATCTGGCGCTCCTGGATCTCGGCGAACTCGCCGACGTCGTTCAGCAGTTCCCGGACCGCCGGCGAGAGGTCGCCCGTGGCGGCGGCGGCCATGTCGCGTGTCTCGGCGGCCAGGTTCGGCATGATCCGGACCACGTCGGCGTCGGTCCGGGCCTCGACGAACTCCGTGGGGACGCCGGCCGCGATCGAGACCAGCGTCTGGTCGGCCGAGAGTTCCAGTTCGGAAAGCACCGCCTCGACGATGTCGGGCTTGACCGCGACGAACACGACATCTGCCTCCGCTGCCCGCGAGATGTCCGCTGTCGTCTCCGTGCTGTAGTCGGCGACGGACGCCAGGGCGTCCGGGTCCAGGTCACACGCGACGATCGTGTGGTTCCCGGACTTCCAGAGGCCCATGACGAGGGCACTGCCCATATTTCCGCAACCGATGACGCTCGTGTGTACCATTGTCTCTACCTCATCTCACGAGATTCAGGGACTAACTGTGTTTTCATCCCGCGCTCGACGCAAGCAGCAGTGTTTCGGTACGCAACTTCGACCACAAACAGCCAGAAAGCCCCGCCCGTAGCCGGTTGGTCAACCGAGCTGGGTGGGGCTTTCTGGCTCTGGGAACTCTCGACTGCTACAGTAAACACCACTAGCGGGCGACCACAAGACTGGTACCGGTGGCACCGGTCGCTCCGGGTGTATGCCCTCCTACGAGTACAAGGTGTTCGAGGTCGACACCGGCATGTTCGGTTCGAGCAGCGTTCCCGAAGACGAATTGAACGAACTCGGCGCTGACGGCTGGGAGGTCGTCGCACCGATCACGGAGAAGAGCGGCCAGACCGCCGCGCTCGTCCTCCAGCGCGAGCGCTGACCGCGCCGACGTGTCACATCAGACACCAGAATGTTCCGAATCCCGGTCACCGGTTCCATGCCGCGAGGGCCTCGGCGACTGGCATCTCGAGCCAGTCGTCACCTTCGAGCGGGAGGTCTCTACTCGCGGCCTCTGCCCGTGGTACGTCGAACCTGACGAGGTCGGCCGCAGCGAGCATCGGTAGGTCGGCGTGATGGAGACGAATCTCCGCCCGTCGGCGCTCGTCGTCGGTCACTGCCGTCGGTGGTTTGTCCTGTTGGCGGGCGACGAGTCGCGTCGCGAGTCGTGAGATGTGGATCGGCTCCGACCGACTGCTGAGGATCGCGAGGAGCAGTCGACGCCGGTGGCTCCCCAGGATATCGACCGTGTCGCCCAGCGATTGGAATGGCCGTTCGTTCTGTGACCTCATAGCTCAGCGTAGCATACTCGGCAGTATGAACAGTGTACCGGAACAGTCCGGTATCCTGTCTGGTCGTCGAGAGTGGCAGTCCCGGAATCCGCTCAGTCCGGTTCCCAGGGGTCCGCGGAAAAATACTGTTCGAGTATCTTGGCCGTGGCGACCCGGAGATGCTGATGCAGAGTCGAGGAGGCGATGTCGAGGGCGTCGGCCAGTTCCTCGCCGGTCGTCCGGCGACGCGGCCAGTCGAAGTAGCCAGAGCGGAAGGCGGCTTCGAGGACACTGCGTTGGCGTGCGGTGAGTTTGTCGGCGGCCTCGCTGTCCGACCAGGCAGAGGGCGTTCGTTCGACCTCGCGTTTGGTCCGCATGGTCGCGTCGATACCGCCCTGCTCGAGCCGTGCGATGTACGCTCGGACCTCGGTATCGAGCGTGACATCGACGACGAAACGGCCCGTGCCGTCCTCGATGGTCGCACCGCGAATCCAACCGCCGGCATCGAGAAGTGTCCCGAACAGCGAATCACCGCCGAGACGGAGTTCGAGCCGCGTCTCGGTTTTTGTCTCGATAGTCCGGAGCACTTCGATACCCTCGATCCCGTCACTCGCGGTGTGTATCCCGTCGACGGACGTCTCATCGGCGTTGACGTAGACCAGATAGCGGCCCACCCCGACCGGGACGACACCGTCGAGGTGCCACACGCCGCCGACTCGGTCGTTGAGCACGAGCAAGGGGGCGGTCTCGGCCGTCAGTTCGAGTTCCAGTTCCTGGAAGGCGCTGGCATAGAGGAGCTTCTTCGTCTGGATGGCGTCGATGGCCGTCCCGATGATCCGGCCCAGTTCGCCGAAGACCGCCTGCTCGCGCTCGCCGAACGCGTCGGCGTCGGTCGCTGCGAGCGACAGGACACCGTAGACGACGCCATCGGACTCGATCGGCACGTTTCCGAGCACTCGAACGTCGACCCGTGCGGCCGTAGCACGGACCGACGCCGACAGTTCGGGGTCTGTCTGCAGGTCCGTGACGACAGTCGGTGCGTTCGTCTCGACCGCTGTCCTGATCGACTGTTCGATAGCGTCGTCGCCGGCCGTCTCGACACTATCGAACACCCCGCCAGACAGTCCGGCGAGGTGGCGAACCTGGAGCGTCTGGTCGGCCGCCAGGCCGAGCGTCATCGCGACCGGATACCGGTCGGAGTCGGCGAAACTGGCACAGACGGCCGACTCGATCGCGTCCCGGTCCGTCGCGGCGACGATGGCCCGGTTCACGTCACGGATGAGTTCGTTGACGCGGTTGAGTCGCTGGAGTTCGTCACGCTGTTCGGCGAGGCGTCGCTCGTCGGCCCGCCGTTCAGTGACGTCGCGCAGCGCCGAGAGGTGAACGCCCGGACGGACGTTCGCCGTCGCGGCGAAGTCAGCGATCCGTTCCGTGCCGTCGGAGCGGACGATGGGGAACTCCCCGCGCATCGCCCCCTCGTCGACGAACGTCGACCACGCGTCTGCCACGTCGTACCCGGCGGGGGCGAACTCCGCAACGTTGTGACCGACGAGTTCGTCTTCAGACCGGCCGAACAGTGCACACGCGGCGTCGTTGACTGCGAGATAGTTGCCCTCGTCGTCGGCCAGTACCAGCGCGTCGAGCGTCCCCTCGAAGACGGCTTCGAACTGCTGTTGAGTCTCCTTGCGCTCGGTGATATCCTCGAACGTGACGACGACACGGTGGATCGACCCCTCGGCATGGATCGGTGCGGCGCTGACCGCGACCCAGATGCGGGTTCCGTCGGCCCGTCTGAGTGTCTGTTCGTGCCCGAACGTCGGTTCGCCGGTACGGAGCGCGATGGTGAACGGGAACTCCTCGTCGGCCAACTCCTCGCCGTCGGGGCCGCGGACCTCCCAGGTCGGTTCCCGGAACGACTCGTCGAGTAGCACGTCGCGAGAGACGCCGAGGATGTCCTCGGCGCGTTCGTTGACCCGGACGAACTGCCCCGTCGGCGTCAGTACGCAGATGCCGACTGGGCTCGCGTCCAGAAGCTGCTCGGTGAAGTCCCGTTCCTGCTGGAGCGCCGCCTCGCGCTCCTTTCGCTCGGTGATGTCCCGGAAGTAGATCGACATGCCCGAGGGCGACGGATAGGCACGGATCTCGAACCAGGTCGAGACGCTCTCGCCGTACCACTCTAGCGTGACCGGCTCCTGTGTCTCCATCGCCCGCTCGAACTGCCGCTGCATCGCCGATTCCGCCGCGTTCGGGAACACGTTCCAGATGGACTCCCCGAGGAGGTCATCCCGTGCGTGGCCGAGTAGTGCCTCGGCGAACTCGTTGACGTAGGTGTAGCGCCACTCCGTATCCAGTGCGACGATGCTGTCCGAGACACGAGAGAGGACGGTCTGGAGCGTGAGCGGTTCCGTCGCTGCCGGCCGGCACAGATACAGCGTGGCGGTGTCCGCGGCCAGCGGCAGGACAGTGACCGACAGGTCTCGGGTCGTCCCGTCGGCGGCCGTCACGGTGACGTCTCGTGTCGTCAGTTCGAGCGCGCCAGCAGATCGGTCGGTGACTGGTGTATCCAGCACCGACGTGACCGGTTCGCCGACGACGTCGGCGGCGTCCCGACCGAAGACGACCTCGAACTCGGGCGACACCCAGTCGATCAGCCCATGGTTGTCGCTCAGCAGGACACATTCCGAGACAGATGCGGGGTCGGCGTGTGGCTCCATCGCGTGTGGGCGACCGTCGGCTGCGAGCGACGTGTCGCACACATATTCGTTCCCCAACAGGATAACCGTATTGAAAACCGACCCGGACTGAACGACGGTGACGTGGGCGACTGCGCAGGTAACCGATTGTCATTTAATGCCGGCGGCGAATGTGACCGGTATGGACCGATTCGCCGCGATCGACGACCAGTACGACCCGGAGGCCGTCGAGGAGACGGTCTTCGAGTACTGGGACGACGTCGACGCCTACGAACAGACAACGGCACATCGTGCCGACGAGGAGACGTACTTCTTCGTCGACGGGCCGCCCTACACCTCCGGCGCGGCCCACATGGGGACGACCTGGAACAAGACCCTGAAGGACCTCTACATCCGCTATCTCCGGATGCAGGGGTACGACGTCACCGACCGGCCGGGCTACGACATGCACGGCCTCCCCATCGAGACGAAAGTCGAGGAGCGCCTGGACTTCGAGAACAAGAAGGACATCGAGCAGTTCGGCGAGGAGAACTTCATCGAGGAGTGCAAGGCCTTCGCAGAGGAGCAGTTAGAGGGCCTCCAGACGGACTTCCAGGACTTCGGCGTCTGGATGGACTGGGACGACCCCTACAAGACGGTGAATCCGGAGTACATGGAGGCCGCCTGGTGGGGGTTCCGGCAGGCCCACGAGCGGGACCTCGTCGAGCAGGGCAAGCGCTCCATCAACCAGTGTCCCCGGTGTGAGACCGCCATCGCCAACAACGAGGTCGAGTATCACGACGTTGGCAAACCGTCTATCTACGTGAAGTTTCCATTGGCGGACCGCGAGGGCAGCGTCGTCATCTGGACGACGACCCCCTGGACCATCGTCGCCAACACCTTCGTCGCCGTCGACGGGGACCTGGCGTACGTCGGCGTCGACGCCACCAAAGACGGCGAGACCGAGCGACTCTACGTCGCCGAGCCCTGCGTCGAGGACGTCCTGAAGGCGGGCCGCTACGAGGACTACGAGATCGTCGAGGAACTGTCCGGCGAGGATCTCGTCGGCTGGGCGTACGACCATCCGCTGGCCGAGGAAGTGCCCGACCACGCCCAGGCCGAGGGGTCGGGACAGGTCTACACCGCCGACTACGTCGAGGCCGACCGCACGGGCCTGGTCCACTCCGCACCGGGCCACGGTGAGGAGGACTTCGAGCGCGGCCAGGAACTGGATCTGGAGATCTTCTGTCCGGTCGGCAGCGACGGCGTCTACACCGACGCCGCCGGCAAATACGCGGGGACGTTCGTCCGGGACGCCAACGACGACGTCATCGCCGACCTCGATTCGAAGGGGCTGTTGCTGGCCCACGAGGACGGCCACTCCGTACGGGAGGGGCAGTGCTGGCGCTGTGACACCGACATCGTCCGCATCGTCACCGACCAGTGGTTCATCACGGTGACCGACATCAAGGACGAACTGCTGGCCAACATCGAGGACAGCGAGTGGTACCCCGCCTGGGCGCGGGACAACCGCTTCCGTGACTTCGTCGAGGAGGCGCCCGACTGGAACGTCTCCCGGCAGCGCTACTGGGGTATCCCGATCCCCATCTGGACACCTGAAGACTGGGACGGCTCGATGGACGACGTCGTCGTCGTCGGCGACCGCGAGGAACTGGCCGACCTGGTCGACCAGGACATCGACCCCGACTCCGTCGACCTCCACAAGGGGACCGTCGACGACCTGACGATCACGCAGGACGGGACGACCTACACGCGCGTCGGCGACGTCTTCGACGTCTGGCTGGACTCCTCCGTGGCGACGTGGGGAACCCTCGATTACCCCGAGCAGACCGAGGCCTTCGAGGAACTGTGGCCCGCCGACCTCATCATGGAGGCCCACGACCAGACCCGTGGGTGGTTCTGGTCGCAACTGGGCATGTCGACGGCCGCGACCGGCGAGATCCCCTACAAGCAAGTGCTGATGCACGGCTACGCCAACATGCCCGACGGCCGTGGGATGTCCAAGTCCAAGGGCGTGCTCGTCGACCCCCACGAGGTCATCGACGAGTACGGCCGTGACCCGATGCGGCTCTTCCTGCTGTCGGTGACGGCCCAGGGCGAGGACATGAACTTCTCGTGGGACGAGACCGCCGAGATGCAACGGCGGCTCAACATCCTCTGGAACGTCGCCCGGTTCCCGCTGCCGTACATGCGGGCCGACGACTTCGATCCCGAGGCGACGACCGTCGCGGACGTCCGCGACGACCTCGAACTCGTCGACGAGTGGGTCCTCTCGCGACTCCAGACCGTCGAGCAGGCCATGACCGAGCACATGGAGGCCTTCGAGAACGACAAGGCCGCCGACGAACTGCTCGATTTCGTCGTCGAGGACGTCTCCCGGTTCTACATCCAGGTCGTCCGCGAGCGGATGTGGGACGAGGCCGATTCGGCCTCCAAACAGGCTGCCTACGCCACGCTGTACCGGGTGCTGGAGGAGGTCGCAGCCCTCTTTGCTCCGTTCACGCCGTTCGTCGCAGAGGAGGTCTACGGCGCGCTGACCGGCGACGCCGGCCACCCGACGGTCCACATGTGTGACTGGCCCGAACCCGACGAGTCGCTGCAGGACCCCGCACTGGAAGACGAGATCGAGGTCGTCCGCGAGGTCGAGGAGGCCGGTTCGAACGCCCGCCAGCAGGCCGAGCGGAAACTCCGCTGGCCGGTCACGCGCGTGATCGTCGACGTCGACAGCGAGGCCGTCGCCGACGCCGTCGACGCCCAGACAGCGATCATCGCCGACCGGCTGAACGCCCGTGCGGTCGAGGTCGTCGGCGCCGACGAAGAGTGGGACGAACTGCGCTACTCCGCCGAGGCGGACATGAGCAAACTCGGCCCGGCCTTCGGCGACGACGCCGGCCGCGTGATGAACGCGCTCAACGACGCGCGAGTCACCGAGCGCTCGGTCGACGCACTCGAAGCAGCCGTCGCCGACGAACTGGGCGAACCGGTCGACCTGACCGAGGAGATGGTCGAGTTCCGGCGCGAGACGCCTGCCGGCGTCACCGGCACCGAGTTCGCGGCACTGGACGGCGGCGGCGTCGTCTACGTCGACACGAAACTCACCGAGGACATCGAGAGCGAGGGGTACGCCCGCGAGGTCATCCGCCGCGTCCAGGAGATGCGCAAGGACCTCGAACTGGACATCGAAGAGCGCATCGTCGTCGACCTCGGTGTCGCCGACGAGCGCGTGGCCGCGCTGGTCGACGAGCACCGTGATCTCATCGCCGAGGAGGTCCGGGCCGACGAATTCAGTGAAGTCGCCGACGGCCACCGCAAGACATGGGACGTCGAGGACGTGGAGATGGAGATCGCCATCGCACCCGTCGCGGCCGCGGAAGCCTCGGACTGATACACCGGAGCCGAGCAGCGCGAGGCTCCGCTTTTTCGCCCACGTTTTTCGAGGAGGGTGCGCGAGCACTGCGAGCGCACCCGACGATGAAAAAGGTGGATGGACATCGCCATCGCACCCGTCGCGGCCGCGGAAGCCTCGGACTGAGCGGCCAAACCGTGCTGTCGGGGACGACGCACCGCCGATGGAGCCGTGACCAACCGGTGACTGTCCGTGAGCAAGGTGTAACAAGAGCTACCGTGTGACACAGGGTAGGTTTCTGTGGCGCTCGATTCTCGATACAGCGGCCGAACGAGACGTGTCGACACCGGGCGCAGGGAGCGGACAACATGACAGCACTTGACACACTGGTAGAACACAAGCGACTGGCACGGCAGTTCCCGGAGGCGGTCGCGACACGGGGCGAACTGGACCTGATCGACGAGATCTGCACCGCGGACGTCGCCGACCACAGCCCACTGGGCGAGATCTCGGGGCGGGACGCCCTGAAAGCACAGATCGAGTCGGTCCGGAACGCCTTCGAGGACTTCTCGGCGACCGTCGAAGACAGCGTCGCCGAGGACGACACGGTCGCGATGCGGGTCACGCTACGCGGACGGCACGTCGGCGAGTTCATGGGCATCGAGGCCACCGGAGAGGACGTCGAGATCGACAACATGGTCTTCACCCGGTTCGAGGACGACCGTATCGCCGAGCGCTGGGTCCAGCCGGACATGCTGGCGCTCATGCAACAGGTCGGGGCAATCGACCTGCCCGAGGCCTGATCGGCGAGCGCAACTGTCTTTCTTTTCTCCCGACCGCGCGACGATATCTTCGACGGACCGTAACCGATTACTCGGGGAGTCCGCTGTCCAAACGCAGTGACCGCACGCAGACAGCTCCAGGCACTGTTTTGCACCCGCTTTGCGACCTCGTTCGGCATCGTCACGCTACTGACGCTGTTGCCGACGTACATCGACCTGCTGGAGCCCGAGGGGTTCGTCCTGGGGATGTTCGCGACCGGGCTGACGCTGGCCCAGGCCGGGACGGTGATCCCGGTGTCGTATCTGGGCGACCGATTCGACAAGCGGACGGTGCTGCTGGCAGGCCTCGGCCTTGCAGCGGTGGTCTACGGGCTGTTCCCGCTCGTGGGGTCGAGCTGGGGGTTCGTCTTCGTCCGCGGGCTCCAGGGCATCGCCGCGACGACAGCGGGCCTGCTAGCGCTGGCGCTGGTCGGGCAACTGGCCCGCGACAGTGCTCGGGGGACCACCATCGGGACCTCGAACGCCTGGCGGTTCGCGGCGGCCATCGGCGGGTCGCTGTCGGCCGGGCTACTGTACGACCGCTTCGGCTTCGACGCCGTCTTCGGCCTGCTCGTGGCGATCACCGCCGTGGCCTTCCTGGCCGTCTGGCTGTTCGTCGAGCCCGACGAGACGACCACCGAGGGGTTCGCGCTGGCGGATCTGGCGCTCAACCGGCGGATCCTCACGATCACGAGTTTTCGAGCCCAGTACGCCGTCGCCGTGACGCTGGTCCGGACGTGGGTGCCGATCTTCGCCGGCGTCGCAGCCGCACGCGGTGGGCTGGGGTACAACGCCGCCGTCAACGGCGCGACTGCAGTCGCCGTCGTGCTGGCGGCTGAGAAGTTCACCAACATGTGCTGTCAGCCCTACACCGGCGGGCTCTCGGACCGCCAGGGCCGGGCGCGGTTCGTCTTCGTCGGCGGGCTGGCCTACGGGCTGGTCGCCGTCGTCGTCCCGTTCACGCCGGCTGTCGGTGCGGCGCTGGGCCTCCCGTCGGTGTTCCCGTACTTCGGCGACCTCTCGCCGGCGTTCCTCCCGCTGATCGCGCTGAACGGCCTGCTGGGTGTGGCCGACTCCATCCGCGAGCCGGCGAGCATGGCGCTGTTCGCCGACGAGGGCTCCGGCGAGGGTGTCGCGTCCAGTTTCGGTGTCAGGGATCTGGTCTGGCGGCCCGGCTCGGTGCTGGCACCGCTTTCCGGCGGCTGGCTGATGAGCAACGTCGGCATCGAGTGGGTGTTCTACCTCGGCGCGGGCGCGGCGTTCACCGGCGTCGCCGCCTTCGCCGGCATCCTCACGTACCGGCACGGACTGTCGGGGCTGGCCGCCTGGTAGGTTACTCCTCGAACTTCGAGAGCAGGTCCCCATAGAAGGTCCCCGAATCGTCCGCGGCGAGTTTCTCGACGATGAGTTCCGGCGTCGACCGGGCGAGTTTCCCCTTGACCGGCGAACGTTCGACGACGAGTTCGCCGTTCTCCAGGCCGACCGCCTCGATGCCGTCGATGCTGACGTCGATGCTGGCCGCGTCGCGGATGTCACGCGCCAGGTGCGAGACGAAGACTGCCGTCGCCCGGCGTTCGTCGAGCGCTTCGAGGATGCCGGCCATGATCTTCGCGCTGGCACCGGGTTCGGTGATGGATTCGAGTTCGTCCACGAGCACGAGTACGCGCGGGCCCTCGGTGTCGCCGTCGTCGCCGGCGGCGCCGTCACCGACGCTCCCCACCAGATCGCCGAACTCCCGGATGGTCGCCTCGAACGCGCCGGCGTCCAGGGTTCCCTGGGTCTTGGCGTGGTAGTGGAGTTCGGTCACGCGACCGACCCGGGCCGACTCGGCCGGCACCGGCAGCCCCATGTGGGCCAGCGTCGTCACGAGCGCGACCAGATCCAGCGTCGAGGTCTTCCCGCCGCTGTTGACCCCCGAGAGGACAGTGACGCCCTCGACACCGTAGTCGACCGGTTCGACCTCGGCGAAGGGGACGTCCAACAGGGGCGAGCGGCCGCCCTCGATGGCGAAGCCACTCTCCTCGGTGATCTCGGGCAGCGTACAGTCGAAGTCGGCAGCGAAGCGGGAAATAGCGAGTTCGACGTCCAGGCCCAGCGCCGCCGAGACGAGTTCCTGGGCGTCCGCACGGAGGTCAGCCAGGTCGTCGGCCAACTCGCGCTTGCGCCGTGTGGCCCGGCGGTCCCGCGCGGCGGTCAGTTCCTCGCGCAGGCGACTGACGACGTCCTCCTGGCGTTCGACCGGATAGGTCGGTTCATCCGGGAACGCCCGGCGGGCCATCGCCTCGGTGTCCCGCAGCGAGAGCGTCTCGACGAGGTGGTCGCGGGCCTTCTCGACGGCGGCGGCGTACTCGTCGGCCAGTTCACGCGAGAGCAGCGAGTCGACGCCGGCGCCGCGTTCGACCAGCGACAGCAGGTCCGTCCCCTCGATAGTGACGTCCCGCTCCTCGATGGCCTCCCGGAGGTGGTCGTTGGCGACGTTCTCGGCCATCCCGACGGCGGCGTCCAGATCGTCGACGGCCGTCGACAGCCGGTCGAGTTCCTCGTCGCCCCGAACGGTGCCGTCCTCGGCCAGCTGGTCCAGAGCCATCTCCAGTGCGTCCAGATCACAGGGCGAGTCCAGATCGGCGACTCGGTGGACCTCGGCGGCTGCCAGCACCCGGTCGCGGTTCCGCGAGAAGAACGCGAGGACCCGCTCGGGGACGACCGACGCCGGGTTCGCCAGCGCGTCGGGTTCGACCCGGACGTCACCCTCGACGTCGACGCCGGCGAAGGCCTCGTCCAACGCGACCACCGTCGAGTACGACCGGGCGAGTTCGGCCAGCTGGCGGGCGTCGTCGACGACCTCGACGCTGACTTCGGGGATGGCCTCCTGGGCCTGTGCGTATCGCTCGGCGTCGCTGGTCGCCAGACAGCGGTCCCGAACCCGGACGTCGCCCGCCTCGGCGAGCGGTTCGACCGCCGAGAGCGGTTCCCGCACGTCGAGGTTGGGGTCGCGGGCCATCGCCGACGTGACGAACTCCCGGACCTCCTCGATGCGGCTCCGGGTACCGCTGGGATAGAGCGTCTCCAGGCGCTTCTCGGCGTAGTCGGTGACGGTCCGCGCCTGGAGGAGTGCGAGCGCTTCCCGAGAGAGTTCACGGGCGCGCGAGGTCGCCGCGAACCCACCGGGGTCGTCGTGTTCCGCCCGGATCGCACCGCGGGCGACACGGGCCGCTCGCCCCTCGCTGATGCCCGGCGCCTGCGAGAGCGTGGCGACGTCACCGTCCCGGAGCGCGCGCTCTGGGTCGTCGAGTTCCCGGAGCGCCGCGGCGGTCTTGGCCCCGACGCCCGGCACCGATTCCAGGTCCATCTATCGCTCCGTTCGGCGCCGGTCAGAAAAAACCCGTCGCCGCTTACTCCGCGGAACCCCCCGTAGTACGGTCGGCTGTCGTCTCGCCGCTGTCGGGATCGGACTCCGTGGCTGCGGCGGCGACAGAGACCGCGCCAGCCAGGCCGCTGTAGGCCGCCGTCACCGACGACGCCGGCGCCGTCCTGACGACCGGTTCGTCGCCGACCACCGCCGGATCGTCGGGGATCCACGCCAGCAGGTCCGTCCCGAGTTCTGCAGCGACCGCCTCGGCAGCGCTCTCGTCGGTCCGTGTGACGACCACGCCCAGGACCGAGCCGTCGACCGTGTCGACGAGCGACGCCGTCCGCGTGGTGTCCGTGACGGCAGTGTCGTCGGGCGTCGTCACCAGGATGGTCCCGTCGGCGACGCCACAGGGGACGACCACCTCGTGGCTGACACCGGCGCCCGTATCCACGAGGACGATGTCGAACCGGGTCCGGAGCCGACGGATGACCCGCCCGAGCCGCGACGGATCGGCCTCGCCGTAGGTCTCCAGGGACGCATCCCCCGGGACGACGGCGACCTCGCCGCTGGTATCGACCGCCTGCGCCAGGCGTGCGGTCCCCGCGAGCACGTCGTGTACTGTCGGTTCGTGTGCGACCCCGAGCATCCGCCCGAGGTTGGTCATCGACAGGTCGGCGTCCACGATGGCCACCTCGTGACCCAGTGTGACCAGTTCGTGTGCCATGTTGACGACGGTCGTCGTCTTTCCGACCCCTCCTTTTCCACCCGCGACCGCATAACACTGACCCCGCATCGAATGCAATTTTCGATATAATAAGTGAAAAAATTATCCATATGTCAGAGATTGTCAGACAACTGTCGGTCAGGAACGCGACGTGCTTTTCAGCGTCCACACGAAACGATGGGCAATGGCTACAGTCGCGACCAAGGCCGCAGCCGCTCGGGACGACCTGGCCGAGCGAGACGGCGTGGTGGTGGCGTTCTCCGGCGGCGTCGACTCCAGTGTCGTCGCCGCGCTGGCACACGACGCGCTCGGGGACGACGCCGTCGCCTGCACGGCGAAATCGGAGACGCTGCCCGCCGCCGAACTCGACGACGCGGTCCGCGTCGCCGAGGAGATCGGTATCCGTCACGAGATCGTCGAATTCTCGGAACTGGACAGCGAGCAGTTCCGGACCAACGACGAGATGCGCTGTTACCACTGCCGGTCGATGCGACTGGGGGCGATGTACGACCGCGCCCGGGAACTCGACATCGGCGTGGTCTGTGACGGTACCAACGCCTCCGACGTCGGCGAGGGCCACCGCCCCGGCCTGCGCGCCGTCGAGGAACTGGACGCCTACTCGCCGCTGCTGGAACACGACATCGAGAAGTCCGGTGTGCGTGAGATCGCCCGCGAGTACGACCTCTCGGTCGCGGACAAACCGTCGATGGCGTGTCTCTCCTCGCGCATCCCGACCGGCCTGGAGGTCACGGAGGACCGCCTCTCGCGCGTCGAGAAGGCCGAACAGTTGCTCCGGACCTGGGGGTTCGAGCAGTTCCGCGTCCGCGACCACGACGGCCTGGCCCGCATCGAGGTCGGCGAGGAAGAACTGGAGACGGCGCTCGACCCCGACTTCGTCCGTGCGGCCCGCGACCATATCGAGGACTGTGGGTTCGACCACGTGACGCTGGACCTGCACGGATATCAGACCGGGAGCGTCAGCCCCGAAGAGGACGACGCGAGCGAAGAGGACGTCGTCGCCGACGTCTTCGACACGGAGTATCCCAGCGTCGAGTAGTCACTCGTCAGTCACAGCGGCGACCTCGGCCGCGCCACACTCCGGACACTCCTCGTGGTCGGTGTGGAACCGCGATCCGCAGGCCGTACACTCGTAGTCGGCCTGTTCGTCGGCGGCGTCCGCTGCGGTCTGTTTGAACTTCTCGACGTTCCGTCCGATCTTGTTGAAAATACCCATCGTGTCAGATAACGAACGCCAGCCCGATAAGCGTTCGTCAGCGCCAGTCGGTCAGTTCCTCGGCGACGAGGTCCGCCCGGCCGTCCGCGACGTGAACCTCATTGATCGCGCAGTTGTCCTGGGAGTGGGCCGCAAGCGCCGCGTCAAGCGACCGGTCGTCGACGGTCGCCAGCAGGACCTTGATGACGCCGCCGTGGGTGACGAGCAGCGTCGTCTCGCCGGGCTCGACCGCCCGGGTGAATCGCGCCCACGCATCGCGAACGCGGTCACAGAACTCTCCCACGGTCTCGCCGTTCTCGGGCGCGGCCGGCAGCACCGAGACGCTGTCGCCGCCGTCGTGGTCGGGGTAGCGCGCGAAGAGGTCCTCGGCCAGCAACCCCTGGAGGACGCCGAACCCGCGTTCGCGCCAGGCGGCGTCGAAGGTCGGCTCGGGCAGTCCCGGAGCAGCCTCGCGGATACCGGCGGTCGTCTCGCGCGTCCGCTGGAGGTCCGAGGAGACAACCCGGTCGACGGTGTAGCGCCCCGTGAGCGCACCCCCTAGCGCGACAGCCTGGTCGTGCCCGCGGTCGGTCAGCCCCGTCGGCGCCCACCCCTGGATCCGGCTGTCGCGGTTCCACTGTGTCTCGCCGTGCCGTGCGACGAGCACGGTGGCGGCGTCCTCACTCACTGGCCGACGCCCTCCGGCGTTTGCCGGCCAGGATGGCGGCCTCGAAGACGATCACGAGCCCCCCGGCGACGGCGACGGCCGCCGTCGGCGTCAGACTCACCTGATCGACCAGGCGGAACAGCGCCGGGTCGGAACTGGAGAGGTAGCCGGCCACGATGGCGGCCCCCCAGACCGGGAGCCGAGCGCGCCGCAATGCCCGCCAGAGCCGGATGTTGACGACGTAGTTCTTGTTGACGTACGCCAGCAGTTCGAAGGCCACGATAGCGCTACCACCCACGAGCAGGGGTGGCGCGAGGCCGACGCTGTTGAGCGCGTCGGTGACCGCCGTCGGGAGCTGCTGGTAGTAGCCCGTCGGCACCGGCGCCGGGCTGAGCACGTAGCCGACCAGCCCGGCAGCGAGCCAGGCGACCGGGCGGCGGGCCGCCGCTTCCTCGGCGGTCGGGATGGGCGAACTCTCCTGGGTCCACCGCAGGAGCAGGAGCGTCCCCTCGAAGAGGCCGATCATCGTGACTGCGACCATCAGTGGCGCCATCCCGGTCGGGTCCGGGCTGAAGACGAACGCGATGGCCGCGAACGCCCCCCAGAAGTAGAGCCGCCGGTCTTCGAGCCACTGGCGGGTCGTGACGCCCATCATGATCGCCAGCATCACGAACAGCGGGATCTGGAAGACGATGGCGAAAAAGCCCAGCATCAGGATGATGAGGTTGAACGTCTCCCCCAGGCCGAACGCGAGGTCGGCGGCCCGGTCGGAGTAGGTGATGAAGTAGTCGAACATCGCCCGCAGCACCAGGAAGTAGGCGAAGGCGACGCCGATGGCCGCGAGCACGAGGCTGGTCGGTACTGCCGCCAGATAGTAGCGCCGCTCCTTGGGGTACAGCCCCGGCCGCATGAACAGGTACGTCTCGTAGACGAACACCGGCAGTGCGGCGATCAGGCCCACCAGCGACGAGACCTTCAGCCGCGCCAGGATCAGCGCCAGCGGGCTGTAGACGTGCGGACAGTCCGCGCCGGCGACCGTACTCTCCCCGCCGGGCTGGGCGCCCGTGGCGAACTGGCCACAGGCCTCTGCCGGCCCGTCGAGGAACGAGTACCACAGGAAGTTGATGAGTTGATCCGAAGAGGGGAGCGCGAGGACGGCCACGACGGCCATCACGCCGACGACGACGAACAGCCGCATCGCCATCTCCTCGACGTGGTCGGCCAGGGGCATCTCCTGGTCGTCGGGCGCGCCCTCCTCCCCGTAGTCGAAGTCGGCGTCGGGGTCGGGGACCGGCGTCCCGTCGCCCGGCGTCGGGACGTTCTCCCCGCCGTAGGAGGTGTGTGCGGTCGGCGTCGCCGGGATCCCCCAGTCCGAGGGAACGTCGGCGGGCGTCGCCGCGACGACGTCGTCGGGGTCCCGGTCGAACAGCGGCGTGGCCGGTTCGGCCGGTCTGCCGTGGGCACCGACAGTGCCCTCGTCGCCGCCGACCGGCGTGTCACCCAGATCACCCAGACCCTCGTCGTCGCTGTCCCGAGCGTCTGCTGGCTCGTCGCCCCCGGCCGGCGTATCCAGGTCCTCGTCGGACGGCAACGTGCCCTCTCTGTCGGGCTCTGGCAGCGCGTCTGCCTCGTTGTCGTCGGACAGCATCGGCTCTGTGGGCCCACGCTGTTCCTCGTCGTCGTCGCCGTCCGGCATCTGGAGGGGCTTAGCGGGAGGCCATTGTAAACTTTCTTTTCGAGACGCCGGTCTGGGGCGTCTCGCAGCGGTCTCACGACGGCGATTGTGCCAGTGGGATGAATAAATTGATAACGCACAATTGGCTACACCCAGGGGAGATGGCGAGCGCGATCGACGAGGATACCGTCAAAACGGTCCAGAGCGGCCGTGCCACACTGGGTGCGATGCTCAGCAGCGCCCAGACGCACCTTCAGAAGGTGTTCATCGTCTTCGTCGTCGGGATGATCGGGACGATCATGGCGCTGCAGTACGGCGTCTGGGACCGCCTGCGCCAGGACCTCCTCTACTCCCAGATGGACCTGACCACCCAGGAGGCGACCAGTATCGTCGCGGTCACCCCCTTCGACGTCATCCTGTTGCAGGTCAAGATCGGTGCTGTCGTCGGTATCCTCATGTCCCTCCCGCTGCTCGTCTACTTCGGCCGTGACGGCCTCCGTCGCCGGGGCTGGTGGCCGGCCGAGCACATCCCCGCCTGGAAACTCGCCACGTTCGTCACGATCAGCCTGGCGCTGTTCGCCGGCGGCGTCGCCTACGCCTACGAACTGTTCTTCCCGATCATGTTCAACTTCCTGGCGGGCGACGCCTTCGACGCCGGGTTCACGCCGCAGTACTCCATCGTCAAGTGGTTCCAGTTCGTCTTCATGCTGGCCGTCTCGTTCGGGTTGGCGGCCCAGTTGCCGCTCATGATGACGGTCCTCTCGTATACCGACATCGTCCCCTACGAGACCTTCCGCGACAAGTGGCGCTACGCGGTGCTTGGCATCTTCGGCTTCGGGGCGCTGTTCTCGCCGCCGGACCCGTTCACCCAGATCATGTGGGCAGCGCCGCTCTGTGGCCTCTACGGGATCAGCCTCGCGCTGGCGAAGGTCGCGGTGCTGTTCAAACGCTCCAGCGAACTCGTCAGCACGCAGGAGATAGCCCTGTCGAACTGGAACACGATCCTCGGCGGGGCGCTCCTGTCGGGGGCGGCGGTGTACTACCTGCTCTCCTCGCCCGCCTTCCAGTACGTCCAGGCCGCGGAGGGCTGGGCCGCACAGTACTCCGCGCGGCTGACCGGGAACATCCAGCCGCCGGCGCTCTTTGGCCTCTCCGTCGAGGGGACCGCGACGCTGCTGGGCGTCCTGTTCGGCCTCGTCGGGGCCGTGGCCGTCCTCTACATCCACGTGCTGCGGGCGCTCTCGGAACGCCAGGATCCCGCCAAATACGGTGACCCGACGGCAATCGACATCGACGAACTCAACGCAGAGGCCATCAAGGTCACGCCGCCCGAGGTCTTCGAGGAGATGACCGAGCAGGAAGCGCTCGCCCACGCCGATACGGCGCTCTCTGCCGGCAACGAGGAGAAGGCCCAGCTCGTCCTCGACCGCTGGGACATGGCCAACGAGGACGACGAGGGAGAGGGTGACGGAGAGCCCGACGACGCCCAGGCCGCCGAGGAGGAGGGCGACGTCGTCACCTCGACCACCGCAGGGATGCTCAACGCCTTCACCGAGGACGAGACCACCGAGGACGACGTCGGTGGCTACTACTACGACCTGCGGTTCATCTTCGACTCCATCGCCTCGAAGTCGTTCTGGATCCTGGGCATCTTCGGGCTCGTGATGGGCGGTGCGTTCCTGTTCCTCTACCAGGGCGGGATCGGCCGTATCCAGCGGACCTTCGTCAGCCGGCTCCCGCCGGAGATGGCCAAGGACGTCAGCATCGTCACGCTCCACCCCGTCGAGCACCTGGTGTTCATCGTCAAGTTCTCGACCATCGTCGGCGCTGTCTCCGTGATCCCCGTGTTGCTGTACTTCGCGTGGCCGGCGCTACGCGAGCGGGGCTTCGTCGGCGGGAACCGCAATATCCTGGGCATCTGGGGCGGAACGCTGTTCGCGGCGCTCATCGGCGGGAGCCTGCTCGGGTTCCTCTACTTCGCGCCGCTGACCATCTCCGCGATCGCCTACGACCAACTGGAGTCGAACATGGTCATCGCCTACCGGGTCAGCAAGTTCGGCTGGCTCGTGTTCTTCCTCACCGTCGGCATCGGGCTGCTGGCCGAGATCCCGGTGACGATGTTCCTGTTCCACAAGGGCGGGATCGTCCCCTTCGAGACGATGTACACCCGGTGGCGGGAGGTCGTCATCGCCATCGTCGCCGTCTCGGCCATCTTCTCGCCCAACGGCATCTTCACGATGTTCATCGTCGGCATCCCGACCGCGCTGGCGTACCTGCTGGGCCTTGGCATCCTCTGGGTGTACACGCTGGGCGGTCGCCGGACGTCCAAGCGGCGGAGCGAGCCGGCCGACTGAGATCAGTGTCGTTCGCCGAGTGCACCAGCGACGAGCCGCCGCTGTGCGCGCCGCAGCAGGTCCGAGGCCGTCGAGGTCCCACAGCCCAGCCGCGCCGCGACCGCTTCGAGGTCGCCCGAACGCGGGACCTCGAAGTAGCCCACGTCCCAGGCCGCCTGGACGGCCTCGCGCTGGCGGGCGCTGAGTGGGTCGTGTGCGTCGCGCCGATAGCTCCCGGTCCGCAGTACTTCGATGTCGACGCCCTCGGGTAGCCCCTCGATTGCCCGTGTCAGGTCGTCGCTCTCGCCGACGAGCGTCTGGTGGATCGTCCGGTCCGCGCGGAGTTCGACCGGCGGCACCACGAGGACGCTGTCCTGGTCCAGCGCCGCCCGGTAGCGCTGCTCGGTCTGTCTGAGTTGGGTCCGGACGTAGACGTAACACCCTTCGGGTGTCCGTTCGAGCGTCCACTCCTCGACGTGGTCGACGCCGTCGAGCACCCGCCGGTAGGTGTCCGCGTCGCCCTCGACGAACAGCAGCATCGTCGTCGCCTCGCCGCGTGCGTCCCGTTCGAGGATGACCTCCCGGTCGACGTCGGGGGACTCACAGACGAACGCGTGCATCGGGTGCAGCGACGCCTCGGGAACCCGAAGTGCGACGCGGGCAGTGTGCATACTCGTCGGTCGGTCCGGGTCAGTATCAGTGTGGGGGCCTACGGTCGCTCGGGGTCGACCGCGTGGACGAGCACCACGGCGTCGCTCTCCATGGGGCGCTCGACGACCCGTTCGGGCTCCGCGAACACCCGGCGCATCACCCAGTCGGAGACGCGAACCTCCAGATTATTCGAGGAGTCGTAGGCGTCGTAGAGCCGGTCCATCGACTCGGTCTCCATGTAGTAGTGCATGACGAGTCGGTCGTCGACGGGCTCGAACAGCAGCGACTCGGTGTACATCGCCTCGGCCTCCAGTGTCTGAGTCTGCTCGCTGAGCCACGCTCGCAGGCGGGCCGAGCGCCCCTTGAGCCAGTTGCCGGCGCGGGTCACCCGGCCGATGAGCCAGCTGGCTGGCCCAGGCTTGAGCGGGACCCGGACCAGACAGAGTTCGATCGGCAGGTCGTCGCCGGCGACGGGGGCCACGAGCGGGCCGTCGCACTGGCGCTCGTAGCGCTCCTGGCGACGGGGGTGTGTCGCGTGGGTCAGCAGCTGGTGTCCCGCCAGCCCGTCCCGATGGACGGTCGCGTCGGCGGCGAGCAAGTCGGCCAGCCCGGCCGGGAACAGCGGCGACCGATCACGGATGGTCGCGTCCGGTTGTGCCCACTCCGCGGCGCCGTCGTCGATCACCTCGACGTACCAGACCAGCCGGTCGCGCTTCCCCGCTCGTCGGTCCAGAAACAGCGTCGCGAGCGAGACCCCCGTGACCGGGAGCAACGTCCGGGCGTCGGCGTCGGGATGGTCCCCGACCCAGTCGGCGAGCAGTTCCTCGACCGCCGTGGTCCGGCCCTGCTCGATCGGCAGAGCGACCAGCAGCGAGTCGAAGACGTCGATCCCCCCGCCCGGATACCGGGTGTCGCCACCAGTCCGTCGGTCCGAGCGCCCCGCGTCGACTGCGGCCTGCTGTGCCATACACTCGCTTGGCGGTCGACGGACCAGAGGGTTGTCACGGCACACGCCGCGTCTTTAAATACCAACCAGTGTCGGTCGTGCGTGGCACGGCGTACCTGAGCGGCCTCGTACGACGTGAGCCTCCGTGCATCGGACGACCAATGGATAAAAGTCAGTCGGCGACCCTTTCGGTTGTGAGTGATATGGTAGCATGAAACAGACAATGGCGAACATCGGGCACGTGAACGACAACTGGAAACGCTGGGTGCTGGGCTGGCTCCTGGCCGTCATCGGACTCTGGATTCTCACCCCCTTCGGATTCTGGGGGACGCTGACGGGGACCGCCGGCCTCGTCTGCATCTTCTGGGGCATCCGAGCGCTCCACAGAGCGGTCGCCGCGCGGTCGGTCGAGGAGGCGACGATCGGTACCCTCGGTGGGCAGTCCACCCCAGTGCAGCTCGTCGGGGACGCCCGATCGGTCCGCGAACCCCTCACCGCGCCGCTTACCGACACCGAGTGTGTCGCCTATCAGATCCAGATCAAGGAGTACCGGCCGTCCAAGGAGGGGGGTGAATGACCTGCCATGGGCCGCATCACCAAATACTCCGAGACGGAGTTCGAACCGTTCGTCCTCGACGACGGCACCGGCACCGCCTACGTGGACCCGTCGAGCGCGGACGTCGTTCTCTCGAGCGGCGACGAGTTCGAGATCGAAGGGGGAGAACAGCCACCGGCGTTCATCGAAACCTTCCTCGAACGGGAGACGTCGGTCGAGCCAGTCGGACGCCACAAACGCTGGTACAGGGAGTACCGGATCGACGTCGACGGCGACGTGCGCGTCGCCGGGCAAGCGGACGCCGACACCGCCGCCACGCTCAATGCCCCCGTGACTACCGCCGTCGTCGATGCCGGCGACGCCCCGAAGTTCGTCGTGACCGACGACCCCGACCTCGGACTCGGCAAGCGGATGCTTCAGGAGGCGTTCGTCTACTTCCTGGCCGGTGGCATCCTGCTCGTGCTCGCATATTTTATCTTGTTCCTGTAGCGACACACCCGGCTCTCTCCCGGCAGCGATCCGAGAAACAGTAAAGGGCTCCGGCGATATGCCTCCAGTATGCCCAAGATAAGCGTCGAGATGCCCGCCGAGTTGCTGGAGGACCTGGACGAACACGTCGGCGACGACGGGAAGTTCGTCAACCGGAGCGATGCCATCCGCGCGTCCGTCCGGAAGACACTCGACGTCCTGGACGACATCGACGCCCGCCACGGCCGCCTGGACGACGATGACGAGTAGGGACGGCTCCCCCGGCCAGGTCGCGCTGGTCGCGCTGTTCGTGACGGCCCTGGTGGTCGCCCAGGTCACCGCCTCGAAGCTGCTGGCGTTCGGGCTGCCGTTCTCGCTGCCCCTGACCGGGAACACGCTCGTGTTGCCCGGCGCAGCGCTGGCGTACGCGCTGACGTTCTTCGCGTCGGACTGCTACGCCGAACTGTACGGCCGGCGCGCGGCGACGATACTGGTCAACGTCGGCTTCGTGATGAACTTCGTGCTACTGGGGCTGGTCTGGAGTACCATCTTCGCGCCGGGCCTGCCGGCGGCCGCCCAGCCGGTCGACCCCGCGGCGTTCCGGAACGTCCTGGGCGCCAGCACGGGTATCGTCGTCGCGAGCCTCGCGGCATACATCGTCAGCCAGAACTGGGACGTGTTCGTCTTCCACGCCATCCGCCGGCGGACCGGCCCGACGCGGCTCTGGCTGCGCAACATCGGGTCGACGGCCACGAGCCAGTTGCTCGACACTGTCATCTTCATCTCTATCGGCTTCGTCGTCTTCCAGGGCGTCCCGCCCAGCGAGGCGCTGGCGTTGATCGTCGGGCAGTACCTCCTGAAACTCGCGATCGCCGTGGTCGACACGCCGTTCGTCTACGCCGTCGTCGGCATCGTCCGCCGTCGGCAGGCCGGTTCTGCGTCGGTCGTCCAGTAGCTACTCGGCAGGCTGGGCGAACGCGTAGCGCGGTTTCACGTCGTCGACCCGGACGTCGAGCGTCTCGCCTTCCTCGACGCCGCTGACAAAGACGGTGAAGTTCTCGACCTTCGCGATGCCGTCGCCCTCCTCGCCGATATCCTCGATGGTCACCTCGACGACGTCGCCCTCGCGGACCGGCGCCGTCAGGCGGTGTTTCGCCACCAGATACAGCTCCGAGGAGGAGTCCCGGGAAGCGTCGGGGCGGACCTCGCGGACGTACTCGAACTCCGGTTCGATGTCGGCTTTCAGGTCGTCCAGGTCCTGTCCGTCGAAGACCTTCGCGGCGAAGTCCCCACCGGCGTCGAGTAGTTCGGTCGCCACCTCGAAGGCCTGCCGGACGAGGTGGACCGAGCGGGCGTGATCCAGGTCGTACTGGCCAGTCATGTTCGGCGCCATGTCCGAGAGGACCACGTCGACTGGACCACCCTGGTCGCCGTCACTGCCGACGACCTCGCGGATCTCGGCCTTGGTGCTGTCGTCGGTCATGTCCCCGCGGACGTAGTGGACAGTCGGCTCGGGATCGGAGAGCGGGTCGATTCGCTGGCGGTCGACGCCGACGACGGTCCCCCGTTCGCCGACGCGTTCGGCGGCGACCTGCAGCCAGCCACCGGGTGCTGCACCCAGGTCGACGACGGTCCGGCCCTCGCCCAGCAACCCGGCGGTCTCGTCGAGTTGCTGGAGCTTGTAGGCCGAGCGGGCGCGGTAGCCCTCCTGTTTGGCCCGGTTGTAGTACTCGTCTTTACCCGCCATCGTCGCCTCCTGTCGCGTGTCGGCTGCTGAAACCGCACGAAATATCGGTCATACCGGCTAGCACGCCGCCGACGCTGAAAGGGGTGCCGAATCGGGGTCGTCCCCGATCAGCGGGCGCTACGGTCGAACGCGTCACCCGCCGTTAGCCGCCCAGATAGAGCTTCGACACTTCCTCGTTGTCGAGCAGCTCCGCGGCCGTGTCCTCGAAGCGGACGGTCCCCTGGTCGAGGACGTACCCCCTGTCGGAGATACCGAGCCCCTTCGTGGCGTTCTGTTCGACCATGAGGATCGCCGTGTCCATCTCGTTGACCGACTCGATGTGGCCGAACACCTCGTCGGCCGTGTTCGGTGCGAGGCCGGCCGATGGTTCGTCGATGAGGAGGATGTCCGGTTCCATCACCAGCGCCCTGGCGAACGCGAGCACCTGCCGTTGCCCGCCCGACAGCGTCCGGGCGTTGACCGACTGTTTCTCCTGCAACAGCGGGAACCGGTCGTAGAGGTCGTCGATGACCGCCTCCAGTCCGCTCTCGCGGGCGACCCCGCCCATCCGCAGGTTCTCCTCGATGGTGAGCGAGCCGAACACGTTGTCGGTCTGGGGGACGTAGCCGATCCCGATCCGGACGATATCCTCGGGGGCCATCCCGCCGATCTCGTCGCCGTGGTACCGCACCGACCCCTCCCAGGGCGTCAGCATGCCGAACGCGGTGTTCAGCACCGTCGACTTCCCGGCCCCGTTGGGCCCGATGAGACAGACGATCTCGCCCGCCCGGAGCGACAGCGAGAGATCGTCCAGGACCTGGACCTCGCCGTAGCCGCTGACGACGTCCGACAGTTCGAGGATGGTGTCGCTCACGTGCCACCTCCCAGATACGCGTCGATGACACGTTGGTCGGACTGGACCTCACGGGGGCCGCCCTCCATGAGGACGCTCCCCTGGTCGAGGACGATGACCGGATCGGCGAGTTTCATCACGAACTCCATGTCGTGTTCGATGAGCAGGAAGGTCGTCCCCTGCTCGTTGAGCCGACGTATCTGTTCGGCGAGTTTGTTCCGTAGCGTCGGGTTGACACCCGCCGCGGGCTCGTCGAGCAGCAGTATCTCGGGTTCGGCCAGCATCGCGCGGGCGAGTTCGACCAGTTTCATCTGGCCGCCCGAGATCTTCGTCGCCGGCTGGGTCGAGAGGTGGTCGATCTCGAACTCCGAGAGGATCCGTTCGACGTCTTCGAGGTTGTGCCGCTCGTTCTCGGCGACCGCCCCCGGCGAGGTGAACAGCTTCAGGAACGACTCGCCAGGCTGGCGCCGGGGCCCCAGCAGCATCGCCTCGCGGACGGTCATCCCCTCCAGTTTGCGCGGCGTCTGGAAGGTCCGTATCAGCCCGTGTTCGGACACCTCCGGCGGGCTGAATCCGGTCACGTCGGCCCCGTTGACCGTGACGGTCCCACCGTCCGGCTCGTAGAAGCCCGAGATGAGCTTGAAGATGGTCGACTTGCCGGCGCCGTTGGGGCCGATGAGTCCCGTGATGGTGCCCCGCTGGACCTCGAAGGTCGCGTGGTCGGTCGCGGTGAGGGCACCGAAGGACTTCTGGAGGTCCTCGACCCTGAGGACGATGTCGTCTTTGCCGAGGTCGGCGCGGGTCTGCTGGGCGACGTCACTCATCGGTATCACCTACCTTGGCCTCCCTGACGCCGGAGTCGGGCTGTTTGGGCGCCTCACGGACCACGCTGGGCCAGATGAGTTCCCGCTGTGGTGGGAGGATACCCTGTGGCCGAAAGCGCATGAGCAGGACGATCAACACGCCGATGACGAGCAGACGGAGGGGCGCGACGTCGAACGGGATCGCCTCGACACTGTTGAGAAAGCGCGTTCCCTCACGGATCGCGACGATGGCCATCCCGCCGAGCAACGCCCCGCGGTTGGACCCGCTACCGCCCAACATCACCGCGACCCAGACGTAGAAGGTCGTCACGGGGTCGAGCAGGTCCGGGCTGACGAAGAGGTTCAGGTGTGCGTAGAAGACGCCGGCCAGCGCCATGACGACGCTTCCGAGGACGAACGACTGCATCTTGAACGAGTAGGTGTTCTTCCCCAGCGCCTGGGCGAGGTCCTCGTCGGACCGGATGGTCCGCAGGACTCGCCCCCAGGGCGAGCGGTGAACGCGTCTGAGGACGGCGTAACTGACGCCGACGAAGGCGGTCACGACGACGAGACTCAGGAGCATCTGCCAGAACGACGTTTCGAGCGACAGCGTCGTGACGCCGGGCACCCAGACGTTGACGGTGGGCATCGTCTGTGGGAACGTCCCCAGAACGGGGATCCCGTCGAAGAAGCCCGGGATACTCCGGATGCCGGCCGTCCCGTTGGTCAGCCAGCCCTCGTTCTTGATGAGGAGTCTGAGTACCTCCGCCAGGCCCAGCGACGCGATGGCGAGGTAGTCGGCCCGGAGCCGGAGCGTCGGGATGCCGATGAGCACCGCCAGGACGACCGCGAGCACGATCGCGACGAACAGCCCGACGAACGGGCTGAACCCGCCGCCGAGGGGCGAGGAGTTCGAGGTCATGATCGCGGCGCCGTAGGCACCGATCCCGAAGAACGCGGCGACGCTGAAGTTGATCAGCCCGGTGAACCCCCACTGGGCGTTCAGTCCGAACGACAGCAGGGCGTACATCCCGCCGAGCCCGAGCAGGAACAGGAAGTACGACGGCGTCAGACCGCCGGTGAGGACGCTGGCGAACAGGAGCAACACGAACCCGCCGATCGCCAGGCTGACGTACTGCTCGGGCCGCGTGAGCGACGCCCAGTACGCACGGGGTGCGGTGATGGCGCCCATCACGTCGTCTCACCCGCGATTCCGGTCGGTCGGAGCAGGAGCACAGCCACCATGATGACGAAGACGACGGCGTCGGCGTACTGGGTCCCGATGGGGATGGAGACGGCGTCGGGGACCAGCGGCAGGACCTCGCCCAGTCGCTCCAGCGCGGGCACGAGCTGATTGATCGTCCCGATGAGGAACCCGCCGAGCATCGCGCCGTATACCGAGCCGATACCACCGAGGATGACCGCGGCGAAGACGAGCAACAGGAGGCTGAACCCCATCCGTGGGACCAGCTGGTTGAACAGGCCAAGGAAGGCCCCACCCGCGCCGGCCAGGCCGGCCCCGATGATCCAGGTCCAGAGCTTGACGCGTTTGGTCCGGATCCCGCTGACGCGTGCGAGGTCTGGGTTGTCGGCCATCGCCCGCATCTTCCGGCCGAGGTCGGTGTACTGGAGCAGGACGTGCAGTCCGCCGACGAGGACGACCGCGGAGATGACGATCGCCACGTCGTGTTCGGTGACGCGGACGCCGTACGGGAGCAGCCACTCGATCGGACGCAGCGTCGGGATATCGAACCGGAGCGCGTCGCTCCCGAACGACATCTGGATGACCGAGCGGTAGATGAACGCGATCCCGATCGAGGTGATGAGCAACCCGATGGAACCGACGTCCATCGACTCGTAGACGACCTTCTCCGTGACGACGGCGGCGAGTGCAGCGATCGCCATCCCCGCCAGTATCGCGACGAAGAAGCCGTAGGGGAGCCCCAGGACAGCCCCACCGAGCCCGCCGATCACGCCGAACGTGACGAACGAGGAGTAGGCCCCGATGGTCATCGTATCGCCGTGTGCGAAGTTCGCGAAGTCGGCGATGCTGTAGACGAGCGACAGCCCGATGCTCCCCAGCACGATGATACTGCTGTATATCAGCCCGTTCGCGATGAGATCGAGGAGTACCATCGACGGATCAGGACTCGATGAACCCGGTGCCCTCGTAGGCGTGGTCCTGGACGGTCAGGATCTGGAGGAACCCGACCGGATCACCGTTCTCGTCGAGGTCGATGGGGCCGGAGACGCCCTGGTAGTCGATGTCGCTGGCGGACCCGCCGTCGGCGAGGATCTGGCTCGCGGCCTCGAAGGACGTGACCTCCTCGCCTTCGGGGCGCGTGACGTCACGGACGACCTCGCCGAGTGCGGCCCCGGTGAACTCGTCGGCCGCCTGGATCGAGAGCGCCGCGGTGACGACACAGTCGTAGGCGTAGGCCGACCAGGAAGTCGGCGTCTCGCCGTACTCGGCCTCGAACTCCGCCGCGAACTCCTGGAAGTTCTCCTCCTCTACGGGGGCAGAGGGGACGACGATCTTCATGCCGTCCATGCTCCCCTCGGGCGTGTTCTCCAGGACCGAGGTCCCGGAGACGGAGTCGGCGCCGTACAGCTGTGGCTCGTAGCCGCTGGAGTAGATCTCGTTGACGATCGTCGAGAACTCCGCCTGGTAGGTGATGAAGAGCCAGGCGTCGGCGTCGGCGCTGTTCAGGTCCGAGACGACGCCCGCGTAGGACTGCTGTTCCTGATCGTGGGAGTTGTTGTAGGCGACGTCGCCGTCCCAGGCCTCGACGAACGCGTCCGCGAGGCTCTGTCCGTAGTCGTTGTTGACGTAGGCGACGGCGACGCTGTCGTGGCCGTCCTCCGCGATGATGTTGGCGAGCGCGGTCGCCTGCGTCCGACCCGTCGGGGACATCCGGAGCAGTCCGGGGAAGTTCGTCAGCGAGAGACCGGTGGAGTTCTGGCTCAACTGGACGACGTCAGTGTTGCTGACGACGCTCTCGTAGATCGCCAGCGAGACACCCGAGCCGACCGCGCCGATGAGGAACGGGACGGAGTCCTGGTTGACGAGTTTCTGTGCCGCCGAGACGCCGCCCTGTGGCTGGCTCTCGGAGTCCTCGACGATGATCTCCAGTTCCCGGCCGTCGATACCGACCTCGTTGATCCGCGACAGTGCGAGTTCCTTCCCACGTTTGTTCCGCTCGCCGAAGGCGTCCAGCGATCCGGTCAGCGAGTTTACCATCCCGATCGTGTAGGGGCCGGTATCGCTACCGCCGCCGTCGCCGCCACTGCCACCGTCACCACTACCGCCGTCGCCGCCACTGCCGCCGTCACCACTACCGCCGTCGCCGCCACTGCCACCGTCACCACTACCGCCGTCACCGTCGCCCGTGCTGACACAGCCAGCGAGGCCGACGATACCGGCCGCCCCGGCCGATTTCAGCAGCGTCCGCCGATCGAGTTCTGTCAGGTTCTTTCGTGCCATAGTGTGTACGTCTACCGAGATAGACTTCGTGCGGTTAACGGTAGCCCGACCATGGACGGGTTCGGCGGGAGAGGGCCCGACGCACCAGCACACGGGCAATTCCTTCCGAAAGACCGCGACTGTATCTTTTGGTCGGGTCGTGGTTTAGATGGGTCTGTGCCGTCGAGTTCTGCATGATACCACCGATCGCGAGCAATTTCGTCGCCGGTGAGACCCCCGAGGCGGCGCTCGACCACGTCGAGGCGCTGAACGAGCGGGGGGTCGCGGGGATCCTGAACCTTCTCGGTGAGCACTACGAGGGCCGAGCGGACGCCGACGCGGACGCTGACGCGTACGTCCATCTCGCGGCGTTGATCGAGGAGCGGGCCGTCGACGCCTGCATCTCGGTGAAACCGAGCCAGATCGGCCTCGGCGTGAGTGCGACGGCGTTCGAGGAGAACCTCGCCCGGATCGTCGACGCTGCCGACTGTTTCGTCTGGGTGGACATGGAGGACCACGAGACGACCGACGTTACCCTCGACGCCGTCGAGCGCCACACCCGCGAGACCGACGGGCGCGTCGGGGTCTGCGTCCAGGCGAACCTGAAGCGCACGCGGGCGGACCTCGAACGACTCGCCGAGTTGCCGGGGAAGGTCCGACTCGTCAAGGGAGCGTACGACGAGCCGAGCGACATCGCCTACCGCGAGAAAGCGCGTGTCGACCAGGCCTACCGGGAGTACCTGACGTTCATGTTCGAGACGTTCGAGGACGGCATCGCCGTCGGCAGCCACGACCCCGCGATGATCGAGTTGGCGCGGGAGCTCCACGCCGAGCACGGGACACCCTACGAGGTCCAGATGCTGACCGGCGTCCGCGAGTCCGCACAGTTCGACCTCGCCGGCGACGTCGAGGTGTACCAGTACATCCCCTACGGCAGCAAGTGGTTCTCGTACTTCTATCGGCGGGTCCGGGAGCGCAAGGAGAACGCGCTGTTCGCGCTCCGGGCAGTCGTGGGCCGCTAGCGACCGCTACGAGTTCGGATTGAGCAGTTTCGCTTCCGCTTTCCGCAAGTGTTCCAGCAGGGTCGTCTTCGAGATGTCGAGGTCGTCGGCCAGTTCCCGCGTCGAGGTCTTGCGCGGCCACTCGTAGTAGCCCGTCTGGCAGGCGTGTTCGAAGACGGTCCGCTGTGAGTTGGTCAGCGAATCGAGTCGCTGTTCGCGTTCGGAGCGGCTGCCGGCGTCGGAACTGGTGATGGCGGTGACGTCCACCTCGGCGTTGGCCTCCTCGCGGACGCCATCGAGTGCCGACTCGATGTTGGATCGCTCGTCGGCGAAACAGACCTGCCACTCCTCACTCCCGTTCTCGATGCGCACGGGCGCACTGTGAATGAACCCGTGTTTCAGCAGCACCGGACAGACCATGTCGTTCGGGTCGTACTCCAGGAAGAACTCCCGTGTGACCTTACCCGGAGCGTCCCGCTGACGGCCGAACCGCTCGCGGAGTTCCTGGAGGTCGCCGGCACTGTCCGAGGCGCTGATCGTCTCGAGGAGCGACTCGACCTCGCTCTCGGTCGCTCCGTACGCGGTGAACAGTCCGTTGACCGATGTCGGACTCTCGCCGTCGACCTGCGGTGAGTTGTAGATGGCGTGGGCCAGGACGCCACCGCTCGTCTGGTCGGTCGCTTCGATCGCCCAACAGTTCGGATGGATCAGATTGAGTGTAAGCCTTGTCCCTCCGATCTGGTCTGCAAGACTCATTGGGTCTGTAAGCACCTGTACAGCTATCTATGTGTTGGTGGGACAAACCACGGGCCGACCATGGTCGGGTAGCGGTGACAGCGCCGGGCCGACCCGCCCATGGTCGGACAGCAGTATTGACGTTCAGGGTGGCAAGACCGGGCAATGGCAGAGACCTACCAGCAGTACATCGACGGCGAATGGGTCGCCGGCGTGGGAACAGAGACGTTCACGAGCGAGAACCCGGCGACCGGCGACACGATCGGCGAGTTCCACCGCGGGACACCGGAAGACGTCGAGCGGGCGGTCGACGCCGCTGCCGCGGCCTACGACGAGTGGCGAGCGCTGTCACGCATCGACCGCGCGGAGTACCTCTGGGACGTCTACCACGACCTGAAGGAAGGAGTCGACGAGTTCGGCGAGATCGTCACTCGTGAATGTGGCAAGGAGATCAGCGAGGGCCGTGCCGACGTGGTCGAGGCCGCCCACATGGTCGAGTGGGCCGCCGGCGACGCCCGCCACCCGGCCGGCGACATCGTCCCCTCCGAGGTAGCCGCGAAAGATGCCTACATGCGCCGCAAGCCCCGCGGCGTGACCGGCTGTATCACGCCGTGGAACTTCCCCATCGCGATCCCCTACTGGCACATGGCCGTCGCGCTGGTCGAGGGGAACACGGTCGTCTTCAAGCCGGCCGAACAGACGCCCAGGTGCGCGACCGTCGTCGCCGAACTGTTCGCCGACGCGGGCCTCCCCGACGGCGTGTTCAACATGGTCCAGGGCTTCGGCGACGCCGGCAACGCCATCGTCGAGTCCGACGACGTCGAGACGGTCCTGTTCACCGGGTCAGCCGAAGTCGGGCACATGATCGCCGATTCGGTCGGCGGGACCAGCGGCAAGCGCGCGGCCTGTGAGATGGGCGGCAAGAACGCCGTCGTCGTCACCGAACACGCCGACCTGGACATCGCGGTCCACTCGGCCGTGATGTCCAGTTTCAAGACCACCGGCCAGCGCTGTGTCTCCAGCGAACGCCTCATCGTCCACACGGACGTCTACGAGGAGTTCAGAGACCGGTTCGTCGACGCGGCGTCGTCGGTGGCCGTCGGCGACCCCCTGCAGGAGGACACCTTCATGGGCCCGCTCATCGAGGCCGAACACCGCCAGAAGGTCACCGAGTACGCCGAGCTGGCCGCCGAGGAGGGCGTCGAGGTCCTCGTCGACCGGACCGAACTCGCCGCCGACGAGATCCCCGACGGCCACAGCGAGGGCCACTGGGTCGGCCCGTTCGTCTACGAGGCGGACCCGGACGCCGACCTCCGCTGTACCAGCGAGGAGGTCTTCGGCCCCCACGTGGCGCTGCTGGAGTACGACGGCGACATCGAACGGGCCGTCGAGATACAGAACGACACGGAGTACGGCCTTGCAGGTGCGATCATCTCGGAGGACTACCGACAGATCAACTACTACCGTGACCACGCCGAACTCGGCCTGGCGTACGGGAACCTCCCGTGTATCGGCGCCGAAGTGCAACTGCCGTTCGGCGGCGTCAAGAAGTCCGGCAACGGCTATCCCTCCGCGCGCGAGATCATCGAGGCCGTCACCGACCGGACGGCCTGGACGCTCAACAACTCGAAGGAGATCCAGATGGCACAGGGCCTGTCGGCGGATATCACCACGAGAAGCGATGACTGAGCCCACAGCCCCCTGTCCGACGTGTGGCGGCACCGTGGGGCATCGAAACAGCGTCGAGACCTGCCGCCAGTGTGGCTGGGTCCGCCCCGAGGGCGCTGACTGAGCGAGCGCAACGGTACGGTGACGGCACGGCACCGCGCCCGGTGCTCAGATGACGTCGTCGGAGTCGTGGACCTCCTGCATCCGCTGGGCTTCTGCGGCGTACTGCTCGCGCAGGTCGGCGTCCTCGACGGCGCCAAGGTTCTCCGGTTCTGTCTCGACGGCCGCCGTCGTGTCCCGCACGTCGGTGAACGACGTGAGTGCGCGTTCCTTCCGGTAGTACCGCTCGCCGTCGGGGGTCGCGTAGGTGAGGATGATGAGGTTCTGCTCGTCGTCGGAGTAAGTGCGCTCGACGAGCCACACCTGAACAGCGTCGTCAGTCTCGTCGTCCATACGGTCGTCTTGCTCCACCGGCCACAAGTCGATACCGGGCGAAAACTGCCCGGGTATTAAAAAGCGCCCGAACACGTTCTCCCCTCCTCCCGCCGGCCGAGAACGACTCTCACGGCCTGAGAGCAGGGTTCTCGGTATATGTGTCAGTACGACACAGACCTACCTGTACGGAGGTCCCACAGATGTCATCCATCCCGACGGCGACGCGACGCCGGGTGCTCCAGGCGCTCGGTGTCAGTACGGCAGCGGTCGCCGGCTGTGCGCAGACGCCCGGCGCCGAGGAGGAACCGACCGCCGAACGCACTACGCCACAGGAGCCAGCCATGAACCCCGCCAAATCGACGGACGTCGACCGCATCGCAGCCGACCCGACCGACATACCCGACCCCATCGACCGGTCCGAGCCCAGGACCGTCTCGGTGGAAATGACGACCAAAGAACAGGTCGCCGAGGTCGAACCGGGTGTCACGTACACGTACATGACCTTCGACGGCCAGGTGCCCGGGCCCATGGTTCGGGTGCGCCGCGGTGACACCGTCGAGTTGACCATCACCAACGAGGAGAGCAACTCGATGCCCCACAACATCGACCTCCACGCCGTCCGCGGGACGGGTGGCGGCGCGGAGGCCTCGATGGTCACGCCCGGCCAGACCGAGACCTTCCGGTTCAAGGCGACCTACCCCGGCGCGTTCATCTACCACTGTGCGGTCCCGAACCTGGACATGCACATCTCCTCGGGGATGTTCGGCATGATCCTCGTCGAGCCAAAGGACGGGCTGCCCGAGGTGGACCACGAGTTCTACTTCGGCCAGCACGAACTCTACACCACGGGCGAGGCCGGCGAGAAGGGCCACCACGACTTCGACGTCGAGTCGATGAAGGCCGAGGACCCGACCTACGTCCTCATGAACGGCGAGAAGTACGCCATCACGCCCGACCGCTACGGCTCCCCGACGATGCAGACCGGCGAGACCGCACGGGTGTACTTCGTCACCGGCGGGCCGAACCTCGATTCGAGCTTCCACCCCATCGGCTCCGTCTGGGACGAGGTCTGGCAACAGGGGGCTATCGCCGGTCCGGCGAACAAGTTCGTCCAGACGACGCCGGTCAAACCCGGTTCCTGTGCCATCGCGACGCTGCATGCGGAGGTGCCCGGCCCGATCAAACTGGTCGACCACGCGCTCTCGCGGGTCGCCCGCAAGGGCATGCTGGCGGTCATCAACCGCGACGGGCCAAAGAACCCGGACGTCTTCGAACCCGACGCCTGACTACGGGTCTCCCACGCCCGATATCGACCCGGAGACCGCACGCGCACGCGGGGACGCATAGCCGGCTTTTTAATGGATGGGGGCGTAGCTCGGCCCAAGATGTTCAACGCCATCGTGAGCGCAGACACGCTCCAGGCGGCTCTCGACTCGGTGAGCGTGCTGGTGGACGAGTGCAAGATCCACCTGGAGGACGACGGACTCGAAATCCGGGCGGTCGACCCCGCGAACGTCGGGATGGTCGACCTCCGGCTCGACGCGGCAGCCTTCGAGTCCTACGAGACGGACGGGGGTATCATCGGCGTGAACCTCTCGCGGCTCGAAGACATCGCGGGGATGGCCGACAGCGGCCAGCTCGTCCACCTGGAACTCGACGAGGAGACCCGCAAGCTCCACATCGCCATCGACGGGCTGGAGTACACGCTGGCACTCATCGATCCCGACTCCATCCGCCAGGAACCGGACCTGCCCGACCTGGACCTCTCGGCCCACATCGTCATCGAGGGGCGGGACATCGACCGGGCCGTCACGGCGGCGGACATGGTCAGCGACCACATCGCGCTGGGCGTCGACACCGCCAGCGAGCTGTTCTACGTCGACGCCGAGGGTGACACCGACGACGTCCACCTGGAACTCGACAAGGACGACCTCATCGACCTCACGGTCGGGGACGCCCACTCGCTGTTCTCGCTGGACTACCTCAAGAACATGAACAAGGCCATCCCCAAGGACGCCGAGGTGGAGATGGAACTGGGCGACGAGTTCCCCGTCAAGATGCACTTCAACTTCGCCGAGGGCAACGGCCGGGTCACCTACATGCTCGCGCCGCGGATCCAGAGCGAATAGGACGAGTCGTCTTGCGAGCGTCTGACGTACCGTTTTGTGGCGGGAGTGTCAAAGGGTGTCCATGGAGAATCTCGGGGATGCGTACGGAGGGCGCCGCTGGAACGGTCGGGACCCGCGGCGGATAGCCGCCGGCATCGTCCTCGGGGTCGCCGGTGCGCTGGCGGTCGTGACGGCGCTGCTGGTCGTGACGACGTCGCTGTCGGCGGTACTGGGCATCACCGACGTGCGAACCGCGGAGAAACTCGGCGGCGTGCTCGGCGGGCTGGGCATCCCGGCGATGTTCCTGAGCGTCGTCGCCGTCCTCCCGTCCTCGCGGCGCCAGCAGGTCGGCGTTCTACTGGGGAACGCCGTCTGTCTGGTCGGTATCGGCCTGTTCGTCCGGGCCTACCCGGCCCGCTGGACGAACGGCGCCGAGACACTGGCCTTCGAGACGACGATGGCGTACTTCCTGGGGAGCTGTATCGCGCTGTGGTTCGTCCTCACGACGATGGCCAGTTTCCGATACCGGAACAACCCCCGCGGGACGGTCCGCCTGGAACTGACACACGAGGGCGGCACCGAGACGGTGCAGGTCTCTCCGGAGGAGTACAAACGCTACGCCCGGGCGGTCCGCGGCGACGGTGGCGAGACCGAGGCGGTCATCCAGGAACTGCAGTCCCGGACCGACAGCGGCGACCAGCACCGCCGCGAATGAGCGAGCGTCCTTCGGAGTACAATCCGACGGGAGCGGCAGCGCCGTCTCCCGAATACGATGACTGAGCCAGAGATACGACTCGCGACACACACGACGGAGTACAGCGTCGTCGACCGACTCCACGCGGTACCGCCGTACCACGTCTACGAGGTCCGCCTCGACGGCCAGCGGGCGGTCCTGAAACTGGACGCACACCCGCGGGGTCACGCGGCGGTCGAAGGCAGGGTTCAACGGTTCGTCGCCGAGCAGACGAGTGTGCCCGTAGCGGCCGTCCTGGCGGTGGGCGAGGATCACTTCATCGCGACGTGGGACCCGGATGTCCCGCCACAGTCGGCGACACCCGACGAGGCGTGGGCCCGCGGTGCCGGTGCCTGCCTCGCACAACTGCACGCGGACTCCTCTGGTACCTTCGAAGGATACGGTCAGCTCCGCGTCGAGGACGGCGATCTCGCGGTCGACGCCCACGATAGCTGGGTCACGGCCGCTCGGACCCTGCTGGACTCGCTGCGGTCCCCGCTAGCTGCCGTCGGCCACGCGGACGCCGTCGACACGGCGACTGCACTTCTGGACGAGCGGCCGGCGGTCTTCGCCGACGCTGGCGACCCGGTGCTGTGTCACGGCAACGTGTTGCCGGCCCACGTCGCCGTCCGGGACGGCGAGGCGGTGTCGGTGCTCGACTTCGAGCACGCGCTCGTCGCCCCGGCGGCCTACGACTACTGGCGGACGGCCACGCCGCTGTTCTACGGCCCGGATTCGGCCCCCGACGCCGTCGAACAGGCGTTCAGAGCGGGCTACGAGTCCGTCCGGCCGCTACCGGCCGAACTCGACCGCCACCGCGAGGCCTACTGGCTCGTCTGCGCCGTCTCGTATCTCGACGCCCTGTTCCTCCAGAAGAACGTCGACGCCGACGAGCGCCCCGACGTGGCACACGGGTTCCGCGAGCTGCTCAAGCGCCAGGTGCAGTCGCTACAGGCGGAGTGAGCGCGAGCCCTTTTTACTGTCGACGGCCGACCACCCGACAATGGCAAACTCGAACGCGAAGGGCGACCGCCGGGAGCGGGAACTCGTCAACAGACTCGACGAGGCCGGCTTCGCCGTGATGCGCGCTCCCGCGAGCGGCAGCGCCACCGAGCGGGAACTGCCCGACGTGCTGACCGGCGACGGCGAGACGTTCTACGCCATCGAGGCGAAATCCAGCGCCGGCGACCCGATCTATCTGACCGGCGAGGAGGTCGAGGCGCTGCTGTTCTTCGCGCGGAACTTCGGCGCCAAACCCCGCATCGGCGTCCGCTTCGACCGCGAGGACTGGTACTTCTTCCACCCCGGCGACCTCCACACGACCGACGGCGGCAACTACCGTGTCAAGAAGGAGAAAGCGCTCTCGGAGGGCACCGACTTCGAGGAGTTCGTCGGCCACTCCGAGAAGGTGACGCTGGACGAGGTCGGCGAGGACGGCCCCGACCAGGCGACCCTGGACATCCTCTCGGCGTTCGAGCGTGGCGACCTCTCGAAGGAGGAGGTCGCGGAGATGCTTGAGTGAGCGAGGGGCGCGAACGTAGTGGGCGGCCCTCGAAAGCGAACCGTGAGCGGAGCGAACCGTGAGCAGGGAGCGGCCCTCGAATGTGACCCGTGAACGCAGCGACCAGGCCATGTTGAAACCCTCTTGGAGTGATAGGTCTCAGTAGTCTTGCTAAATACAGCGCGCGTTTCGGTCACCTGTTCGGCACACGACCTCACCGACTCGAATCGGTCAGGACAGCTACGATCTACTTCTTTCAGTGAGCATCATCGGAGTCACGACTCCGACACCGACGAGTATCGCCCACTGAATCCACTCGTTATCGATGAACTGTCTCGCGCTGAGCCAGAGGGTGGTCCCTAGAACAACGAACAGGAGGGTAATTCGGGTATCTTTGGAGACCATGATTTCTCGATTTACTGCCACTTTCAATAATATTTCCCATATGAGCTCGCACGGGCTACCTAACGGCTGTTTCAGCGGCAGAAGTATCGGAACAGTAGGATCTCAACGGAGCTACTTTTTTCTTTCCCGAACTGAATAGACCGTCATGGTTCGAATTGGTCCCCTCCCCCTCCAAGTGACTATGACGTGGAAGTACGCCCTCATCGGTGGAGTTGCTACCCTCCCGTTCACGATCGGCTTCTACTGGCAGTCGGGAATGGGCGGTGAATTCTCACTCAACATGGTGTTCTGGGGTGGGCTCTTCGCTGGCTATCTCGCTAGCGCGGCAGCGACGGAAACTGAAGCTTCGAGTGCCGGGTTCCGTGCCGGCGTCCTTGGCGGGCTGCCGGGACTGTGGCTCCTGGTCGACTTGCTCGAGGCTGCAATCACGTGGGGCAGTCCGCTTTGGTTCCGCGTGGTCACGGTTTCGATGTTAGCCGTTGGCTTCACGATAGTGCTACTCGGGTTCGCCGGTTTCGTTGGGCTCCTCGGCTCGAAGGTCGGTGGCTGGCTCGCCACGAAAACCGGCGCGCGTCGAACACCTTCAGTCAGAACATAACGAGCGGGTCAAGTTTCTTTCTGGGTTTCTCCGTCCGATTGGGTGTAGTAGTCCGGAAACCTTCTCTAGGAATCACAAACAGAGACTATATTGGCTCTGTTGAGGGCTCTGACTTCTAACGGAAAATTCGTCTTGTATGCTGTCCCATCGAAGACCCAGGTTGCCAGCGTGTGAGCACCGTCGAAATCCATGTCAAGTTCTCCTGTGACGGCACGGAGGCGTTCGTCGCGGACGTATTCGTCTCGTTGGCTCAGTACTGTGTCCACGCTCCGGTGGAACCGTCGGTGGGGCCGTATTCAAATCCGACGCCGGCGCATCGACAGGCAACTCGAAAGTGAACTCGCTCCCGCAACCGCCGTTGTCGACAAGAAGTTCCTTCTGTTCAATTCTGATAATTCCGGATCATATTCAGGTTGGATTCCATCGGGTCACGTGTTCGCTTATTTGTAACTGCCCATTCTGCCAGCGGATATACGCGAGAAGCAAGAGACCGCCAAGGATCGCGAAGAAGACATGGACGAGTCCCTCCTCGCCGACCCATTTATCAGGGCCGGCGAGCTCAAGAACAACGAGTTCGGGCGTGACTTGAGAGACTCCAAGTCCGAGGAAACCCTGTGAGAAATTGTAGAACACATGAAATCCCATGGGAAGTGCGAGCTCGCCGGTGAGCGCGTACACGGTTCCGAGCACCAAGCCAGCGATCACGTAGTAGCCATACTGACTGACATGGGTTACCTTCCCGCCGTGTAGTGTCGCGAAGACGAGTGTGCTGATGAGGACGGCTAGAAGGATAGCTGGTTTCTCCCCGACGTATCCTGCACCGCCTTCTGCGAGATTCTTCAACATAGTCGCTCGGAAGATAAACTCTTCCCACATTGCCGCGACAGCAATCAACCCGAACGTGACGACCACCGCCGGAACGAACGGGAGGGCACCAGGGGTTTCAGCGAACCCTGTCACGGATACCCAGTCGGCGTAAAGCGACACGACGAGAGCCCCAGCGTTGACCAAGATCCCTATCACGCTCCCAACAGCGGCGGTCTTGCACCAGTCACGATCGACCGAGAGCCCGTAGTCGGTGGCGGGACGTCGGTCGATGAGCCTCGTGGCGACGAGAAGTCCCACAGTGAGAACGACTGCTAAGCCGAGTAGCTCAAGCAGCTCGCGAATTGGATGCTCGAACCGGGCTCGAACCGCTGTCTGGATTACCGCAAGAGCCAGAAACGTCAGGACGAGCGGTAGCAGTGCCCGGAGCGGGGCCCGAAGCCGTTGATCGTCGTGGTTCCAAACCGGCCAGGTAAGCCAGTACCGGACACGCCACGTAGTCCGGCCCGTCTCTGTGGAGGGCATACTCGACCGGAGAATCCCGACCACAGTAGGACCCCAGCATCGGCTTCCAGTCCAGAAGTCGGGAAGGGTCTTTATTTGCAACCGCTCGCAGGGAGACGGTATGGACGAGGACGGCGATGAACTCCTTGCGTTGCTCGACGACGAGTACGCGCGCGCCATCCTCGCCGAACTCACCACTGAACCGATGTCCGTCTCCGAGCTCTGCACGGCCTGTGACATGTCCGATCCGACAGCGTACCGTCGCCTCGACCGGTTAGAGGAGGCGGGCCTCGTGGCCGAACAACAAACGATCGATCCCGATGGTCACCACTACAAACGATACGTAGCCACCGTCGACGAAGTGGCGGTCACGTTCGAGGATGGTACGTACGAGGTGACCGTGACGAGATCCGCAACGAATCCGGCCGACCGATTCACCAACCTGTTCGAGGGGTTGTCCTGAATGCTAGACGTACTGTTACAACTCCGTTCGCCGTCCGCTGACCCGGTGATTGCGCTCGCCGTCATCGGCCTGACTCTCCTGTCGATTAGCCTCTCTGTCGTCATCGCGATCGTTCTCCTTCACGGCTATCGTCGGGGACCAGGACAGCCTGGGATGCTATATCTTGCGCTCGGCCTGATTCTGCTCACGACCGTTCCGGAACTCCTTCGAGTCGGATTACCCACACTCACGAGTATTGGTACCGTTGGTCGTACCACAATCGTGAGTGGGTGCGAACTCGCCGGGTTAGGAGTTATCCTCTGGACCGTCTACGGAGGCGGGTCGAAATGATGGGCCTTCCGGGTACAGAGGTGCTTTCTCCTGACAGTATCGTCTGGCTTTCACGGGGGTTGACTGCGCTCGTTGGGCTCTTCGTTTCGATTCTGGCGTATCGTGGCTTTAGACGAAACGAGGCTCCAAAGATGCGCTCGCTCGCCCTCGGGATCGGACTCCTAACGACGGGAGTGTTCCTGACAGTTACAGTCGCGAATCTCGCAGGTGCTAGTACAGGACCTATTCTGCTAGCACGGGGACTCGTGACCACAACTGGTCTCTGTGTCGTGCTATTGGCCCTTCTGTATCAATAGTTCAGGCTGGGGCGACCAATGCCGAGAACGACTCAGGCGACAGGTTAACACTGCATTCTCTGAAACGGCCGATATGGCTTTTCATCGGCGAACAGCCCTCCAGCACCTCGTCCTCGGTGTGCATCTCTTCGCTGGAATCGCCACCGTTATCGAGCGGCCAGTATTCTCACTTGCTCCTGGGTTCGGTATCTCCGACGGCTGAGAGGTGACCCTGCAATGCCCGACCACGGACGTTTCGAGCGCCGACAGATCGCACAGGACCGCGACCGACAATGACTGGATACCATCGAGATCGACGCGCAACGAGCCCGCGACATCGTCCGGCGACCAGCCGACGAAGGGGCAGTTTCGTTCATTCCGGAGGCCGAGGTCATCTGTCACAACCCGTCGGGAATACTGTTCGAGTCCAATACGGCGCTGGCGTACTTCGATAAGATAACTGTGGAAGACTTTTCTCGGGGTTTGGGAAATTCAGTCCCCGTCGTCCAGGAAATCGAGCAGTTGCGTGTCCGTGCGTTCCAGCCGCGAGTGGGGGAACGCGTACTCCTTGGATGCGCCACCGCCGACGGCACCGGACAGATAGACGGCATCGACCACGAGGTCGTCGGTCGGGTAGCCGTCGTTGGTCTCGTGGGCCGCCACGGAGTCGCCGGTCGACTCGATCACTCGTTCGTCGGCACGGTCGTCGGTTACCCGGACGACGACCAGCCGCTTGTCCGTCTCGCGGTCGCGGACGACATCGCCGGGGTCGAGCCGGCAGGTCCCACAGAGGTGTGGCGCCGGCGCCCCCTCGGGGACGAACGTCTCGGTGCCACAGGCGTCACAGCGGGCGCGCTGCTTGCCCGGTGGAGCGATCCGCCGGGCAGTGATCTCGATGGCGACCCGGCGCAGGTGCTTGCAGTGCTCGCCGCGGATGCGGTGGTCGGGGCAGCTACACGTCCTGGCGGTGAGGTCGACGACGTAGGTGTGGCCGCTCTCGGTGGCGACGGCGTAGTCGCTCCCGCCCAGTTCGCGGACGGCCATGCGTTCGGCCCAGGCGCGTGCGGCCCGGTCGTCGAGCGCGCGAAGGTCCGGTGCGAGTGCAGTCCGGTCGGTGTCGTCAGCTGGCGTGATCAGAGTCATAGGGTCCGGACACGGCTGTGTTCTACGGTGTGTCCACTCGAAACGTAGGTGCTCCAGCGACCTAAGTCTCTCGGCGACTCGCCCGCTTCGACACCCTTTTGCCCGGCGCTGCAAAACCGCTGGATATGGATATCGAGCGGGAGACCGTCGTGCAGATCGTGATTTCGGCCGTCGCCCTCGCCCTCTTCGTCGCCGCGTCCGTCTACGTCTCCAGTACGTACGGGACCAACGGCGGCCTCGATCCCCAGGGTGGCATCGGCATCGTGGCCGCTATCGGCGTCTTCGTCGTCTTCATGCTCGCGGCCGGCCTCTGGCTGGAACGGCAGAACTTCTAAGCGTCGGCTTCGTCGGCCCCGTCGTCGCTCTCGCGCCAGTCCTCCAGTTCGTCCTCGTCGGAGTCGTCGATCTTCTTCTCGTAGTAGGCCATCGGGTGGGCGATGGTCTCACAGAGGTCGTCCTTGTTCACGCAGTCGCCGTAGGACTGCATCGTCGAGCAGGCCGGCGTCGAGTACTCCGTCGGACTGGTCTCCCCGCGGATGTGGTTGACCTGATAGCGCGTCGCCTCCTCGCCGAAACCGGGGTTGACCTGGAAGAGGTCGACGATTTCGTCGGTCGTCATCCCGATGCCCACGAGGAACGTCGCGATGGCGAACCGGGAGTGGTGTTCGAGATGCTCACCCTTCTGGACCTGATCGAGCAGCGCCTTCATACAGGGCGGGAACAGTTCCGGGACCACGGTGTCGATCTCGCGGGTGAGGTCCAGTTCCGAGAGCACCTCGCTGATCTGTTCAGCCTCGGCGTCCAGTTCCTGGCCGATGGCGTCGGGGACGTCGAAGGGGAGGCCGTCCTCGACGCGGTGGCGGATGGCCTGTTTGAGCAGGACGTGGAGTTCGGCCTGCGTGATGGCGACCCGGCCGTCCGCGAGCGTGCGGTTGACGAGGCGCCACTCGTCGCCCCGCTGGTCGGCGGCCATATCGAGATAGGGCCCGACCTCGATCCAGTAGCCGTCGGGGCGTTCGTGGACGACGCCGTTCAGGTCGAACTCGGCCAGCAGGTCCCGCAGTTCGACCTGTGAGCCCTGTGTCGACTTGAACTGGGTCGTGCTCTCGAACTCCTCGACGAAGCGGTCGTAGGCCGTCTCGGCCTCGGCCTCGGCGTACGTGCGGGTACAGACGTGCTCGTCGACCAGCGAGACGAGCACCCGCGCCACCGGATACGAGAGCAGTTCGACGCGGGTCTGGCGGTGTGGCTCGCCGACGGTCCGGTTCGTGATGGCCGACTGGACCCGCTCCAGCGCCCGCTCGACGACCGCCTCGTCGGTCGCGACGACCTCGCCGAGGTTTACCGCGGCAGCCTCGACGGCCTCGCGTGACGCGGCCATGAACGGATAGCGTGCGTGGAGCGGTTGCATCTGTCCCCCCTTGCGGACGGGACCGAATAAAATTGCCGTCACCGCCCGTGATACAATGGGGATGAATTATCACGTCACGAGTGCACGTTGGAGACACCCCCCGTGAGCGAACTGGACCGCTCGGTGGATCTGACAGAGGGGCCGCTACTGAAGCCGCTGCTGAAGCTCTCGCTGCCCCTCGTCGGGACACAACTGTTGCAGGTCGCGTACAACCTCGTGGACACGTTCGTCGTCGGCCGCCTGGGCGACGAGGCGGTCGCCGCGCTGACCTACTCGCTACCGTTTATCTTCCTGACTATCTCGCTGGGCAGCGGGCTGACCATCGCCGGCACCGTCCTCGTCTCACAGCACCGCGGCGCGGGCAACGACGAGCGGGTCCGAGCGGTGGCGGGCCAGACTATCGCCGTCACCGCTCTCGTCTCGGGGGCGCTCTCGGCAGTCGGCTATCTGGCGGCGCCCACGCTGTTACCGTACATCGGGACGACGGCGGGCTCTGCCATCCACGTGATGGCCGTCGAGTACACCCGCATCGTCTTCGCCGGGACGGCGTTCATGTTCGGCGCGTTCGCCTTCCAGGCCATCCTCCGTGGCTGGGGCGACACGACGACGCCGATGTACCTGATGCTGGGCAGCGTCGCCGCCAACGCCGTCCTCGACCCGTTTCTCGTGCTGGGCTTCCGGGACAACGTCGTCTTCTCGCTGCTGGGTCTGGGCGGGCTCGAGACCACGCTCTACGCTGCGACCGGCTTCGCCGGGATGGGCGTCTCCGGGGCCGCTATCGCGACGGTCGTCGCACGCGGCGGCGCGGCACTGGCGGGCTTCTGGCTCCTGTTCTCGGGTCGGCTCGGATTCGCCATCTCCGTCTCGGATCTCTGGCTGGACCGGGATACCGTCGCGAAGATACTCGACGTCGGTGGCCCCGCCGGGCTCGAACGATCGGCTGACTCGCTTGCCTACACCGGGATGACGGTGCTGGTCGCGATGGTCGGCACCGACGCCGTCGCGGCCTACGGCGTCGGCAACCGCATCAACACCCTGGTGTACCTCCCCGCGGTCGGCCTGGCACAGGGCGTCGAGACGGCCGTCGGCCAGAACCTCGGGGCGGGCCAGTCCGGCCGCGCGCGCCGGTCGGTGCTGCTGGCGGCCGGCCTCGGCGGCGCGGTCTTCCTGGCTGCCAGTCTGGCCGCCTACGCCCTCGCAGCGACCATCGTCGTCTCGTTCCTGGACCCGGCGAAGACCGCTCCCGAAGTCCTCGCGATGGGCACCGACTACTTCCGGATCATCGGCCCGACGTACGTGTTCATGGGCCTATTTCACGTCCTCAACGCCGCCTTCCGGGGCGCCGGCAGCACCCGGACGGCACTGGGTTTCTCCATCGCTTCCCAGTGGCTCTTTCGCATCCCGCCGACGTACGTTTTCATCACCATCTTCGGGATGGCTGCGGCCGGCGTCTGGTGGGGCATCGCGCTCTCGCATCTCGTGGCCGCGGCCCTCGTCGGCGCCTGGTTCCTCGTCGGCAACTGGGACGACTCAGTCGTCGGCGAGGAACCGGCTGAACAGCCCGATGCGGAGTCCGGCGCGACGACAGATTGAGCGGCCCCCGCGTCCTCGCGAGTGTCTCACAATGTCGGGCCAGCTTTTATACCGCCCACCGCGACCGTCGCGGTATGGTCCCTGCCCCGACGCGGTGGTTCGATGAGTGAGACTGCCGCCCAGTCCGAGCGCTTCACGCAGGGGTCGCTGCTGGGGCCGCTGCTGGCGCTGGCCGCGCCGCTCGTCGCGACGCAACTGCTCCAGACGCTGTACAACCTCACGGACACGTTCTGGGTCGGCCGCCTCGGGCAGGACGCCGTCAGCGCCCTCTCGTACGCCTGGCCCATCGTCTTCCTGCTCATCAGCGTCGGCGGCGGCATGACCGCGGCGGGGACGATTCTGGTCTCCCAGCACACCGGCGCCGAGAACGACGAGCGCGTGAGCCACGTCGCCGGCCAGACCCTCGCGTTCGTCACGCTGCTGTCGCTCGCCCTCTCGGTAGTGGGCTACCTCCTGACGCCACACCTGCTTTCGCTCATCGGCACCGAACCCGGGACGGCGCTGCACGCGATGGCCGTCAGCTACACCCGCATCGTCTTCGTCGGCCTGTGGTTCATGTTCGGCTTCTTCGTCTTCCAGGCGCTGTTGCGCGGCTGGGGCGACACGAAGACGCCGATGTACCTCACCGTCGGCAGCGTCGGCCTGAACATGCTCGTCGACCCCGTCTTCATCCTCGGCTTCCAGGGCAACCCCCTGTTCGGCTGGCTCGGTCTCCGTGGCCTGGAGGCGTCGCTGTACGCCGCGACGGGCTTTTCGGGACTCGGTGTGACCGGCGCCGCCGTCGCCACCGTCGGCTCGCGCGGCCTGGCGACGGTCGCCGGGTTCTGGCTCCTGTTCTCGGACCGCGTCGGCATCTCGCTGTCGCTCGCAGACCTCCGTCCGCGGCTGTCGACGGTCCGTGAACTCGTCCGCCTGGGCGCCCCGGTCAGCGTCGAACAGAGCACGCAGGCGCTTGCGGTGACCATCATGACCGCCCTGGTCGCACTCGTCGGCGACGACGTCGTCGCGGCCTACGGCGTCGGCGCCCGCGTCACCACCATCGTCTGGCTCCCGATGATAGGTATGGGGATGGCCGTCGAGACGGTCGTGGGCCAGAATATCGGGGCCGGAAAGCGCCGGCGCGCCCGTCGGACGGTGCTGCTGGCGAGCGCCATCCTCGTGACGGCGTTCCTCGCGGCCGGCGCGGTCACGCTCCGGTTCGCTCCGGCCATCGTCGGCGTCTTCATCACCGGCGAGGGCGCGGCCGCAGTCGTCGACCACGGCGCCGCGTTCCTCCGAATCGTCGCGCCGACGTGGGCCGTGATGGCCGTCTTCCACATGATAAACGGCGCGTTCCACGGCGCCGGGTCGACCCGCCTCTCGATGGCGCTGGGCCTGGTGACGCTGTGGGGGTTCCGGGCCGGCACGGCCGCGGTCCTCATCACCGTCGTCGGCCTCGGCGCGACCGGCGCGTGGTACGGCATCGCCGCCTCCAACGTCGTCGCCGCGGTCGCCGCCGCGGCGTTCTTCCTCCGGGGCCGCTGGCTCGACGACGTGGTCTCCGACGACACCGCGCCGACCGACGACGGACTCGTCGAAGACGAGGCCACGAGCGCCTGAACGCGGTCGGGTCTCTCCCTGCTCACGGGTCACTTCGTTCCCCGTTCCCTTCGAGGGCCCTCCCTTCGGTCGGCCCCTCGCTACGTCCCCTGCTCACGGGTCACTTCGTTCCCCGTTCCCTTCGAGGCGCTCCGCGTTCCCCGTTCCGGATGTCGGTTCTTCGCTTCGCTCAGGACCACTCTACTGCTCGCGGGTCGCTCCGCTCCCCGCTGCGCGTCTGGCGGGCCACTCGCTTCGCTCGTGCCCCACCCTACGTCCCGTGCTGCCAGGAATCCATATACTCGGCCTGCTCGTTGCTCAGCGAGTCGAAGGCGACCCCTTCGGCGTCGAGTTTGATCTCCGCGACCTCCTTGTCCAGTCGGTCGGGGACATCGTGGACGCCGGCGTCGTAGGCGTCGCCGTTCTCGACGAGTTCCCGCACCACGACGGCCTGGATACCGAAGCTCTGGTCCATCACCTCGACGGGGTGGCCCAGCGCGATGGGCGTCGCGAGGTTCACCAGACGGCCCTCGGCCAGAACGTTCAGGCGGCGACCGTCGGCCGTCTCGTAGGCCTGCACGCCGTCGCGGGCCTCGTAGGTGTCGACCGCCAGATCCGAGAGGGCGTCCAGGTCGATCTCGACGTCGAAGTGGCCGGCGTTGGCCAGCAGGACGCCGTCCTGCATCCGTTCGAAGTGGTCCTCGACGATGACGTCGCGGTTGCCCGTCGTCGTGATGAACACGTCGCCGATCTCGGCGGCCTCGGCCATCGGCATGACGTCGTAGCCCTCCATGTGGGCCTCCAGCGCGCGGCGGGGTTCGACTTCGGTGACGACCACGTCGGCGTTCTGGCCGCTGGCCTTCTTGGCGACGCCCTTCCCGCAGTGGCCGTAGCCGGCGACGACCACGGTCTTGCCGGCCCACGAGAGGTTCGTCGTCATGGCGATGGAGGCCAGCGAGGACTCGCCGGTGCCGTGGACGTTGTCGAACAGCCGCTTCATCGGCGTGTCGTTGACCGCGAAAACCGGATAGTCGAGTTCACCGTCCTCGTCCATCGCGCGCAGACGGTGGACGCCCGTCGTCGTCTCCTCGGCCCCGCCGACGATGGTGTCGATCAGGTCGGGGTAGTCCTCGTGGACCATCGCCACGAGGTCCATCCCGTCGTCGACGGTGATCGTCGGTTCGTGGGCCAGTACGGCCTCCATCGCGTCGTAGTAGGCCTCGTCGTCGACGCCGCGTTCGGCGTAGCAGGTGACTCCGTCGACGGCGTCCAGCGCTGCCGAGACGTCGTCGTGGGTCGAGAGCGGGTTACAGCCGGTCATCGCGACCTCGGCACCGCCGGCGGCCAGGACCTCCGCCAGCACGGCGGTCTTGGCTTCGACGTGCATCGCCATCCCGATGGTCTCGCCAGCGAATGGCTGGTCGGCCTCGAACTGCTCGCGTAGTGCCGACATGATCGGCATGTGCTGGGCCGCCCAGTCCATCTTCCGGCGACCGGACTCCCGTGCCGCGTCGACGTCGTCGAGTCGCGCTGAGATCGGCTCTGTCATGCTAGACGGATCGGCGACGGGACCCTAAACCCTACCGAAGGAAGTCGGTACACAGGTCTCGACAGCGCCGCCGCTACCCGTCGGGAACGGAGAAGAACCGCAGTGGTGAATCGTCACCCGGTCAGTGGTCGAGAGCGTTACTTGGGACCGGCGTGGCCGGGCGGCCCTGCATGGCCGGGCGGCCCTGCGTGGTCCGGCGGGCCCTTCTCGCCATCGTCTTCGTCGTCCTCCGAATCGCTGTCATCGGAGTCGCTGTCTTCCGAATCGCTGTCATCGGAGTCGCTGTCTTCCGAATCGCTGTCATCGGAGTCACTGTCTTCCGAATCGCTGTCATCGGAGTCACTGTCTTCCGAGTCACTATCATCGGAGTCACTGTCTTCCGAGTCACTATCATCGGAGTCACTGTCATCCGAATCGCTATCATCGGAGTCGCTGTCCTCGGAATCGCTATCTTCCTGTTCCTCCTCTTCCTCGTCTTCGCTCTCGTTCTCGTCGTCGAACTTGTCCTCAGGCGGGCCAGCGTGGTCCGGCGGGCCGGCGTTGTCCGGCGGACCGCGCTCACCTTCACTGTCGTCGTCTTCGGTCTCGCTGTCGTCGTCGCTGTCCTCAGTCTCGTCTTCCTCTTCTTCCTCGTCTTCGCTCTCGTTCTCGTCGTCGAACTTATCCTCGGGCGGGCCAGCGTGGTCCGGCGGGCCGGCGTTGTCCGGCGGACCGCGCTCGCCTTCGCTGTCGTCGTCCTCGGTCTCGTTCTCGTCGTCCTCGGTCTCGTTGTCCTCGGCGTTGCTCGGGTTGGACACCGTCGTGAACTCGGAGACCTCCTCACCGATACCGGGCGTGTCGGCGTTCGGACCGGTGTAATAGCCGGTGGAGATCAGATACTGGATGAACGAGGAGAACGCCTGTCGGAAGTCCTCGCTGTCCTCGACCACCACACGCTCGTTCAACGTGTCTATCGTCGTGGCCGTCCGGTTGTCGGCCGTCGCGATCACGTCGATGGTGAGCGTCTGGTTGGGTGTGGGCAACGCGACCGTCCCGTTGGCGTCGGTCGTGTAGTTGCCGGCACCCGCGTACGTGACGTTGTCGTCACGGACCGTGACGTTGACCGAGGCGTTCTCGACGGTCGAATCGTTCTCGGTGACGGTTACCGTGACGCCCTGGTTCCCGGCCTGCGAGACCGAGACACCCAGCGACGAGTCGTCTGTGTCGGTCGGTGCAGCGGTCGCGACTGCGCCCGGCCCGACTGCGAACAGGACCAGACCCAGTGCAGCGATCAGTGCTGATAGTTTCGTGTCCATCTCGTCTCTCCGGTACATCTGAGGGAGGTGTAAACCCCCCCAGCTGTTCAGTTCGTTCACCGCTGTTCGGCCCTATATCATACTGCCTCAGAACCTTTCAAAGCGTTCAAAAACGGATCTAGTCGTTTATTCGCCACCGCTGGTAGCGCGGTCGACCAGGGCCCGGGCGTGCTCGCTGGCACGCTCGCGGACCGCCCCCTCGTCGAAGACGGTTACCTCGCTATCACGCATGAGAACCACGCCGTCGCAGACGGTGTGGCGGACGTCGCTCCCGCCAGCGGCGTATGCCAGATGCGAGACGAGGTCATGGGCCGGCGTCAGATGCGGACGCTCCAGATCCAGCACCGCCAGGTCGGCGTTCGCGCCGGCTTCGATGCGGCCGCTGTCGAACCCGAGTAGATCGGCGCCGTTGCGGGTGGCCATCTCGACGACGGTTGCGGCGTCGACCGCGCTGGCGTCGTCGGCCGCCAGTTTCCCGATCATAGCCGCGTCGCGCATCTCGTCGAACATGTCCAGGTCGTTGTTCGAGGCCGCGCCGTCGGTACCCAGGCCGACGGTGACGCCGGCGTCGAGCATCTCCTGAACCGGTGCCATCCCGCTGGCGAGTTTCATGTTCGAGGCCGGGCAGTGGACGGCGCCGGTCCCCCGCTCGGCGAGCAGGTCGATCTCGGTCTCGTCGACGTGGACACAGTGTGCGAGGAACGTATCGTCGCCAAGCAGGCCGATGTCGTCGGCGTATTCGAGCGGGCGGACACCGTGCTCGTCGACGATGGGGTCGACCTCGTCGGTGGTCTCGTTGGCGTGGAGATGGATCGACATGTCGGCCTCGACGGCCCGGGGGACGTACTCGCGGAGATACGACTCGCCGACGGTCGTCAGCGAGTGGGGCTGGAACGTCGTCCGGATGCGCCCGTCGGCCGCGCCGTCGAGGTCCCGCGCCACCGCCAGGCTCTCTTCGAGGTCGGCGTGGGCACCCTCGTCGTCCTTGCCGACGGTCACTGCAGTGTAGCCCAGTACCGCCCGGAGACCGGCCTGCTCGACGGCGTCGGCGATCTCCTCGACGTGGAAGTACATGTCCGATAACGCCGTCGTCCCGGATTTGAGCATCTCGACCAGGCCGAGTTCGGCGCCCACACGGATGTCCTGGGCCGTGAGTTCGGCCTCGACGGGCCAGATGTCCTCCTGCAGCCAGGCGTCGAGTGGCTTGTCGTCGGCGTACCCTCGCAGGAGCGTCATCGCGACGTGCGTGTGGGCGTTGACGAGGCCCGGAATGACGAGGCCGCCGCTGGCATCGAGTTCGTCGTCGCCGCCCAGTTCGCCGGGATCCTCGACGGCCAGAATCTCGCCGCTGTCCTGATCGAGGAGGACATCGGCGCGTTCGACTGTCGTATCCGGGCGGAGCACCTGTCCACCGCTGACGAGGAGGTCGGTCATGGCTCCGCGTTCGACGTGGGAACCCTTAGTTCGGCCGGGTCCGTCCACGAGGGGAAAGACAGTTGCCCCGGCCCCACCCAGAGAGCGTATGCGCATCGCCGTCCCCAACAAGGGCCGCTTGCACGACCCCGCCGAGGACCTGCTGGAACGGGCCGGGCTGCATATCGTCGACGGGGCCGACCGTCAACTGTACGCCGATACGGTCGACCCGGAGGTGACCGTCCTCTACGCGCGGGCGGCGGACATCCCCGAGTACGTCGCCGACGGCGCCGCCGACGTGGGTATCACCGGACTGGACCAGGTCCGCGAAGCCGGCCCGGACAACCTCGACGAACTGCTGGACCTCGAGTTCGGGAGCTGTCGGCTCGTCCTGGCCGCCCCCGAGGAGAGCGACATCCAGACCGTCTACGACTTAGACGGCGGCCGGGTCGCCACCGAGTTCCCCAACGTCACCCGGAACTACTTCGCCGAACTGGACGTCGAGGTCGACATCACCGAGGTCTCCGGTGCGACGGAGCTCACCCCCCACGTCGACATCGCCGACGGCATCGTCGACATCACCTCGACGGGGACCACGCTGCGGATGAACCGTCTGGCGGTCGTCGACGAGGTACTCCAGTCGTCGGTCCGGCTGTTCGCCCGCGAGGACGTCGCCGACGACGAGAAGGTCCAGCAGGTCCGGACAGCACTGCAGTCGGTCCTCTCGGCTGAGGGGAAACGCTACCTGATGATGAACGTCCCCCAGGACGCGCTGGAGGCGGTGAAGGAGGTCCTGCCAGGGATGGGCGGGCCGACCGTGATGGATATCGCCGGCCGCGAGGACGTGGCCGTCCACGCCGTCGTCGACGACAGCGACGTCTTCGAGACTATCAACGACCTGAAGCAGGTCGGCGCCAGCGACGTACTGGTGACCGAGATCGAACGGCTGGTCGAATAGTACCGTTTTACCTCACCGGGTATCCTCGGGGCGCAGCGCGCCCCTGCGGGTACCCGGTTCGCAAAAATCTACGCTAAAAACGTCCGTCACGCTCCCTCGCTTCGCTCGGTCGCGTGACGTGAAACTGCGCCTCGCTCCGCTCGGCGCAGTATGCGCTCTGCGACGGCGACCGCTACGGCGACTGCGACCGCGACCGTCCTGCTGCGACCGCTTCCGCCACGGCGACCGCTCAGAACACGTCGGCTGTCCCGTCCTTGCGCGGTTCCGTCGCACCCGAGAGCGTCCCGTCGTCCCACCGGGCGATCTGTGCGCCGCCGAACCGCGGTGGGATGTCGACGGCGACCTCGTGGCCCCGGCGGACGAGTTTCGCGGTCACGTCGGCGTCGAAACGGGCCTCCGTCGCGAGCGTGCCGTCCTCGCGGTAGCGCCAGCGCGGTTCGTCCAGTGCCGCCTGCAGCGGTAGCTCGCGGTCCAGCAGGTTCGAGAGTATCTGGACGTGGCCCTGCGGTTGCATGTACCCACCCATGACGCCGAAAGCCGCCCAGTCGCGCTCGTCGAACTGCACGAGGCCGGGGATGAGCGTGTGGAACGGGCGCTTGCCCGGCGCGACGCGGTTGGGATGGTCGGCGGAAAGCGAGAACGACGCCCCGCGGTTCTGGAGCGTGAGGCCGGTGTCGCCAGCGACCAGACCGCTCCCGAAGCCCATGAACAGCGAGTTGATGAACGAGACCACGTTCCCCTCGCCGTCGGCGACGGTCAGCAGGACGGTGTCGGCGTCCTCTGCCGGCGAGTCGAGCATGCCGACCGCGGGCGAGTCGATGGCCTCGTCACCGATCTCGCTCGCCCGCTCGCTGGCCCACTCGGCGCTGTTCAACGGTGGGATCGACTCGTAGTCGGGGTCGGTGATGTAGTGGTGGCCGTCGGTGAACGCCAGTTTCATCGACTCGGCGAGCAGGTGGACCCGTTCGACCGGGTCCGTGGTCTCGGGGACGCCGACCTCATGGGCGATGTTCAGCGCCTCCAGCGCGACGAGCCCCTGGTTGTTCGGCGGGAGTTCGAACACCTCGGCACCGCCGTAGGTCGTCGAGACCGGATCGGGGTACTCGACCTCGAAATCGGCGAGGTCGTCGTGGTCGAGCAGGCCGCCGGCGTCCTGGACCGTCTCGACGATCTGCTCGGCGATGGCCCCCTCGTAGAACGGGTCCGCGCCCTCCGCGGCGAGCGTCGCCAGCGTCTCGCCCAGTTCGGGGAGTCGGACCATCTGGCCGACCTCCGGCGCGGCACCGTCGAGGAGATACTGCTCGCGGGCGACGTCGTTCCGCAGTGCCGGTTCACAGAGCTCCCAGGCCGACGCGATGACCTCGCTGACCGGGAACCCCTCGGTGGCGTAGTGGATGGCATCGTCGAGGACGTCCGCCAGTTCGAACCGACCGAACCGCTCGACGGTGGCCTCCCAGCCCCGGGGCGCGCCGGGGACGGTCACCGCGAGGGGACCGCGTTCTGGCATCTCGGCGTCGGCGGGGTCGGTCTCCTGTGACTCGGCGGCGGCCTCGCGAACTCGCTCCAGCGTCGCAGCCTCGGGTGCGCCACCGCAGGCCCGCATCGCGCCGACAGCTCCCTCGGCGGTCCGGTAGAGCGCGAAGGCGTCCCCGCCGAGGCCGGTGCTCATCGGTTCGACGACGTTGAGTGTCGCCGCCGTCGCGACGGCCGCGTCGAAGGCATTGCCCCCATCCCGGAGGGTATCGATGCCCGCCTGAGCGGCGAGTGGCTGGCTCGTCGCGACGACGCCGCGTGTCCCGTAGGCCGTCGACCGTCGTGAACTGAACCGGTCGAGGTTCGGCTCGCTGTCCATGGCGGGACTCCGGGTGCCGGCCCGGAAAACGGTTTGGTCAGCAGCAGGGCGAGGCGTCGCCCTCGGGCGAGTCGCCGGTGCCGGCGAATATCTGGTCGGTGATCCGGACCCAGAGGCCGTAGCGGTCGGTACCGTCGGCGAGGGAGGTCTCGACACCGACGCGGCCCGCGAAATCGCGGAACGTCGCGGTCCGGTCGGTTTCCTCGCGCATACACGCTCTGACGACGCCCTCCTCGATGGCAGTCCGGAGCAGGTCCCGTTCGCTGTCGGGGAGGTCGGCCACGGCGACAGTCTCCGCGTCGTCCGGGACCGAATCCACCGGTGTGACGGCGATAGCCGCGTCCTGGGGCATATCGCTGCCAAAGAGGGGGACACACTGCGTGAGTTGGCCCGAACAGCCGGCAGTCAGGGCGGACGCAGCCCCGGCGCCGGCCGCCAGGAACCGTCGGCGGTCGAGTGACATACCGGGACGTTCCACCGGCCACGATAAGTGTCTCGTGGACGGTCAAACTGTCGTTGAGCGTCCTCAGGCGGTCTGTGCGTCCGACTCTGGACCCAGACTGCGGCCGAGTACCACGGCGAGTGCGACACCGACCAGCGGGAAGAGTGCCAGGCCGAGGAAGGTCCCGCTCTCGCCGACGACCGACAGCAAGACCCCGGAAACGGCAGCGCCAGCGGCCCCGACCCCGAAGTTCGCCAGGTAGGTGTAGCCATAGGAGAGGCCCCGGTCGTCGGGCGGGCTGACCTCGGCGATAGTCGCCTGGTACAGCGGCTGGATGGCAAAGAGCAGGAATCCCAGCACCGCACTGCCGGCCAGCAGCGGGAGGATACCGGCCTGGACCGCGGGGACGAACAGGAGCGCGACGCCAGAGAGGCCGGCGAAGACGGCTGCGAGGCCGGTCGTGACGGGGATCCGGTCGGTGAGTTTGCCGCCGACGAACTGGCCGGCGATACCGACCACGAGCAGGCCCGTGTAGATGTAGTACGCCAGGTCGAACTGCTCGGCCATCGGGCTGCCGGGCTCGAACAGCCGGACGTACTCGGTGACGCTGGGGAGATAGCCCGAGAGGACGTCCGGGAGGAAGGTGAGCGTCCCGCGGTAGAATAGGCCGTTCATGGCGACCACGCCCAGCGCCAGCGCGAAGCCGACGGTGAACAGCGCGCGACTGTCGGCGAGGAACGCCGAGAGCGAGGTCGGTGCACCGTCGTCGGACGCGTCGGTCACTCCCTCCTCGCTCTGGTCCGTCGTTCCGTCACCGTCCGCAGCCCCACCATCCGCGCTGACGGCCGCCGTCGCGTCGAACTCGGCGGTGACCGCGACGCCGACGGCCAGCACCGCCGGGACGGCCAGGAGCGCCGTCACCACCCGCCAGTCGAACGCGAGCAGGAGCAGCGCGGTCGCGAGCGGCCCCAGCGCGATGCCGGCGTTGCCGGCCATCCCGTGGTAGGCGAAGCCGGTCCCCCGGTCGTGGACCCCCGTCGAGATGAGCGACAACCCTGCCGGGTGGTAGACGCTGGCCGCCAGCCCCCACAGTCCCACCGCGACCGCGATAGTCGGGACGTTCGGGGCGAGGCTCAACAGCAGGAACGACCCAGCCATCCCGAGCAGGCAGCCCACGACGAGCCACTGAGGGCCGTAGCGGTCCGCGAGCACGCCTCCAGGGAGCGCACCGGCACCGAACAGCCCGTAGCCGACGGCCAGGGCCGGCCCCAGGAACGCCGTCGTCACCGGGAACTCGGTGAGCCAGACGAGCACGAGGATCGGGATTGACAGCTCGTAGGTGTGGACGACGGCGTGGGCCAACCCGGTGAACCCGACGATGGCTCGGTCGTTCTCTCGCATCGGATACCGGGAGGAAACGGACGGAAGCGGTTAACGGTTTTCAGACCGGCTCAGACGAAGCCGAAGATGTTGTTGAGTGCGAACCCCAGCACCGCCGCGAACGCGAAGTGGAGCACGACCAGCGGGGCCGTCGAGCGCCCCGAGAGACGGTAGACCGCGCTGATGGCGATCCCGTCGGCGAGCATCGTGATCACGATGACGACCAGCACGCCCAGACTCGGGGAGACGATACCGGCCTGGATACCGTACTGCTGGAGCAACAGCGAGACGACCGCCGGCACGATGGCGGCCTTGGCGGCGAGCTGGCTGGGGACCTCACCGATGAAGAACGTCGCCGCCAGATGGAGTGTGACGGCGTAGAACAGCCAGGTGACAAGCAGCGTGACCACGACCGCCAGCAGTCCGCCGCCGGTCAGTCCCGACGGGCCGGCCTGAAGCAACATACACGGAGGTGGGGTCGCGCGGCGCTTGTGCGTTGTGCTCTTCGACGGATTGCTGCACGTCGATACCGGCCCGACCGCACGGCAGCCAGCGGTCGGCTTGGAAGCGAGTTACAGCAAGCCGTCTCAGTCCGTCAGCAGGCCCAGTTCGTCCAGCCGCGAGACGATCTGGTCGACGGCCTTCTCCGCGTCCTCGGGCTCCTTGCCGCCGGTGATGACGAGCTTGCCCGACCCGAACAGCAGCGCGACGACGTCGGGCTCGTCCAGCCGGTAGACGAGGCCGGGGAACTGCTCGGGCTCGTACTCGATGTTCTCCAGTCCGAGACCGACCGCGATGGCGTTGAGGTTGAGGTTCTCGCCCAGATCCGCGCTCGTGACGATGTTCTGGACGACGATCTCGGGTTCCTCGTCGACCTGGATGTTCAGCTCGCGGAGCTTGTCGAAGACGATACGCAGACTCTGGTGGACGTCCTCGGTGGACTTCGCGCCCGTACAGACGATCTTGCCGGAACGGAAGATCAGCGCTGCGGATTTGGGGTCCTGGGTGCGGTAGACGAGGCCGGGGAACTGCTCGGGGTCGTAATCCGCCCCTTCGAGGTCCATCGCCACACTCTGGAGGTCGAGCTCCTGACCGATTCCAGTCGAGGCGACGACGTTTTCGATGTTGATGGTCTCCTTGGGGTCAGCCATATCTCGACTTAAACCTCGTATTTAAGGCTTATAAAGGTTCATGCCATCGGTGACAGGTCGGCCAGTGGAAACGTCACTGTATTGATGGCTGTGAGCGGGCGACCGGCACGCTCATGCCCGCCCGGAGACAGCACTCGGGCGTGTACGTCCTCGAACTCGGCGGGCAGGACGACGCCTTCGCGAGGCGGGAAGCGGCGAGTGCGGCCAGCGACGTCGCTCGTCTCGGGCCGGGGTTAGCGACCGCCCGCGGCGTCACCGACCGTGTGCGCCACCTGGCGTTGACCCACCGGGCCTGTGCCCTGCTGGGGACCGGCGACCCCGACATCCACAGCGCGCGAGCCGTCCTCGACGCGGCCGCGCTCGACCGCGAGGGGACCGTCGCCGTGCGCGCCGTCGACGTCCGTGGCAGCACCGGCGTCGACACCCAGCACGCGGAACGGGAACTGGGCGGCGTGCTCACCGACCGGGGCTTCGCCGTCGACCTCGATGCTCCCGACAACGTCCTGTACGCGTACTTCACCGACCCTAACGGCGACGAGGAGTCTGGCGGAGGCGAGGCCTGCTGTGCGGTCGGCTGGCTGGCCGTCGAGAGCCACCGTGACTTCGGGACGCGACAGCCGACCGATCGGCCGTTCTTCCAGCCCGGGAGCATGGCCCCCCTGGAGGCCCGCGCGCTCGTCAATATCGCCGGTGCCCGCCCCGGCGCGACCGTCCTGGACCCGATGTGTGGCACCGGCGGCATCCTGCTGGAGGCCGGCCTCCTGGGCGCCCGCGTGCTCGGTGGCGACGCACAGGAAAAGATGGTCACCGGCAGTCGGCAGAACCTCCGGGACGTCCTCGACGGGGACGGCCATCCCGGTCGCGACAGCTATCCCGAACCGGGCCGCTGGGACCTCTGGCGGTCGGACGCGGCGTCGTTACCGCTGCCCGACGGCGCCGTCGACGCCGTCGTCTTCGACGCGCCCTACGGGAGACAGTCACGCATCGAGGGAGAACTGGACCCCCTCGTTTCCGGTGCGCTCGCCGAAGCACACCGTGTCGCCCCCCGGTGCGTGCTGGTCGCTGACCGTGACTGGGGCGACGCGGCAGCGGGCGCCGACTGGACGGTCACCGACCGGTTCGAACGGCGCGTCCACCGCTCGCTCGTCCGGCACGTCCACGTGCTCGCGCGGTCGACGAACGTCCAGTGAGTGTCATGTGGTAACAAGGATTAACCGGCTGGACCGAGCAGTATCAGGTAGCGATGCCACTCTGGTCCGATCCGGCACCGTGTGACGACGACGAACAACGCTTCGAGTGTCCGGACTGTGGGACCCGTCTCTGTAGCGACGTCTCGCTGGTGACCTGTGAGCGGTGTGGCACGGAGATGCGCAATATCAGCGTTCCGCGCCCGGAATAACCGTTACTCGCCACGAAGGAGGGCCAGCGCCCGCGCGCTGTCGCCGTCCATCCGTTCGAGGAGCGACCGCGCTCGCTCCCGTGCCTCGCCCTCGGGCGTGACGAGCACCATCCCCTCGTCCGGTTGCCCGTAGACGACACTGCCAGTAGCGGGGAGCGCCAGCACCGCCGGCAGCGCCGCCAGATCCTCCTCACCGTCGACGACGACGAGCGTCGTCTCGTCGGCGGCGAGTCCCGCCCGCAGTGCGCCCAGCAACGCCTCGGTGAGCGTCGCGGCGGGGTTCTCGACGGTGACGCGCCGGTCGAACCCGCCGACGGCCGCCCCGATCTCCTCGTCGACGGCACTGCGGTGGGTCCGGCCGTCGACCAGCGCGAGGTCGGGCGTCCGTCCCGCTTCCAGCAGGTGGTAGGTAACGATGTCCCCGACCGCGACCAGCGGGTCGCCGGCGTCGGCCAGTAACGCTGCTGTCTCGGTGTAGATCGGGCCCAGCGGCTCCTTGAGCGCCGCTCGGAGCGCGTCCGGGAGTTCGAGAACGACGGTTGCCACGTTAGCGGACCTTCAGCGCGTACTGGCCCGGTTCTGTCACTTCCATCTCCTTCGCGATATCCGACTTCTCGGGATGGGCGATGACGACGTAGCCGGCCCAGTCCTCGGTCAGGGAGGTGCCGCCACAGGCCTCACACTGGCTCTCGATGTCGGCGCCCTGGACGCGGTGACAGTCCCGGCAGACGAGTCGGTCAGCCATCAGCTCTCACCGGCTTCCGCCGTCGCTTCGCGCTTCTCTCGCTCCTCCTGGAGCCAGCCGTGCTTGCCCAGGCCGACCTGTTTGGCCGTCAGGCCGATCTTGGAGTCGCGGGGGTTGCGCTCGTCGATGCTCTTGGTGACGATGCGGGCCCGGACGGCGTCTCCCTCGGCCAGGATGCGGTTGGACTCGCGGGAGGCGAGCTGGTTGTTCTCCTCGTCGTAGGCGAGATACTCGTCGGAGATCTGGGAGACGTGCAGCAGACCGTCGACGGGACCGATGCCGACGAAGGCGCCGAAGTTGACGACTTCGACGACCTCGCCGTCGACGACCTCCTGCATCTGGGGATCGAACGTCAGCGCGTCGAACTCGGCCTCGTAGTAGACGCCGGGCTTGTTCGGCAGGACGGCCCCGTCACCGATGTCGTGGACCTCGATGACCGAGACGACGCTACCGACGTCCTCGTCCATCCGCCCTTCGAGTTTGTCCTGCAGGAGCTTCTTGACGAGATCCGGACTGACGTCTGCCAGATGCCGTGGTGGAACTTCGACCGTATCGCGGAGGCGTACCCGTTTGTACATAGGTTATGGTTGAGTGATACTCAGTTTGTTCTTGCCCCGTAAACTAATTACCGGAACGCCTGCGTCGAGCAGGCGGCGTTTCAGGGGCTTGTCGTTCGTGACTGCGTGTGTCGTTTCGTCGTCTGTCGCCAGTTCGAGGACGGCGTCGTCGGCGTAGTCGGCGTCGGTCGGACGGACCGAACATCGGTCGAGCAGGTCGCGCCCGACCGCCGCTGCCGTCGCTTCGGCGCCGGCGCCGTCGGCCAGTTTCTCCAGTTCGTCCCGGACCGCTTCGGGGACGACGTAGGCGGCGTCGGGCGCCATCCGGTCGAGTTCCTCGAACAGGCGGACGTCACACTCGACCGGCATCATCAGTGCGTTGGTGTCCAGCACGATCATTCACGCAGCGTGCCGACACCGATGAGCCGCCAGCGCGCGCCGACACGACGGTTGATAGCGATCTTCGCGCCGGCTTCGGCACAGACCGGACGTTTGAGCGCGACCTCGCACTCGCCGTCCCTGGCGCTGGTGACCGAGCCGACAGTCGTCGCCGTCCCGATGGTGAGCATGAGCGGTTCGCCCGTCGAGATCTGCTCGACCTCGCCGCCCTCGTCGCCGACGATGCGTTCCAGCAGGTCGACGTCCATCGTGAACTGCTCGTGGGTCGGCGGGAGCGAGCCCTCGGGGCCGGCGACCTGGCCGGCAAGCGCGTCGCCCTTGGTGATCGCGGGGTCCAGCCCGGTCCCGACGCCGAGCAGGCCGCCGGGCGTCACCGTGTCGACGAAGTCCCCGCCCGATTGCAGCGAGCGGACGTCGGTGGTCACCGGCCGCCACTCGGTCTTGCCGCCCTCCTCGACCTCGCGGCCGGGACGCAGTTCGATCTCGTCGTCGACCTCCAGTTCGCCCTGAACGAGCGAGCCGCCCAGCACGCCGCCCATCAGGTCCTCCCAGGTGGTACCCGGGCGGTTGATGTCGAACGAGCGAGCGACCATCATGCGGGCGTCCGCGGATGGGTCGCGCTCGGGCGTCGGGATCTCGCGCTCGATGGCGTCGATGAGCAGGTCGATGTTGGCCTCCTGCTGGGCGCTGATGGGGACGATGGGGGCGTCCTCGGCGACGGTCCCCTCGACGAACTCCTGGATCTGCTCGTAGTTGCGCATCGCCTGTTCCTGGTCGACGAGGTCGACCTTGTTCTGGGCGATGACGATGTTGTCGATACCGATGATGTCGAGCGCCATCAGGTGTTCCTCGGTCTGTGCCTGGGGGACGGGTTCGGTCGCGGAGACGACCAGGACCGCACCGTCCATGATCGCGGCGCCCGACAGCATCGTGGCCATCAGCGTCTCGTGGCCAGGGGCGTCGACGAACGACACCGTCCGGAGGTGGTCGGTGTCGACGTCGTGGTCCTCGCAGTGTTCCTCGACGGTGAACGCCTCGGGCTCCTCGGCCTCGGGACAGCGACGGAACGTCGCGTCCGCGTAGCCGAGTCGAATAGAGATACCGCGCTTCATCTCCTCGGAGTGCTGGTCGGTCCACTCGCCTGACAGAGCCTGGACGAGCGTGGTCTTGCCGTGGTCGACGTGGCCGACGAGTCCGATGTTCACCTCCGGTTGTTTGTTCGATGTCATGTCGGGAGTAATCGTGATGGGAAGTTCGCCGCCTGCGGGTGATAAACCTACTGTTCTGGGCGCGTGACGGCTCTCGTGCCGAGTCGGGCGCTCGGCCTCAGTACGAGCCGTTCGCAGCGAGCGAGTAGGCATCGAACGCGGCGGCGACCGGGACGAAAAAGCTCAGTAGCGCGAGTTCGGGGATCGCCACTCCCAGCACCAGTGCGAGGGCAATACCACCGACGAACCAGCCCGCACCGCGGGCGATCCTGCCAAGATAGAGGTGGCCGACACCCGTGATCAGCACTGAGAGCAGGGCTGCCAGCCCGGCGCTCTTCGAGTTGCCGCTCGTGTTCGGCCGCGGATCCGTCCGACAGTTCGGACAGCGCACCGTCGCGCCGTCGAGTTGCTCACCGCAGTTGGGGCAGAAATCGGGGGACCGACTCATCGTACGGCCGGTCGATGTCCGGAATGAAGTGTTTTCTGTCCGGTTGGCTCGCGGGTTCAGGCCACCTGTTCGCACACCAGCGTCGCGAGTTCGTCGTACTGGCCGGTGCCGACCCCCTTCGGGACGAAGACGGCGCCGCGTTCGCGGACGCGCCGCGCGACGGACTCGTCGTCGACGCCGGAGAAGACGACGAAGTCGGCGTCGGTCTCGGCCCGTTCGATGAGCGTGAGTCCGTCGAACTGTGGCATCTCGTAGTCGGTCACCACGCAGTCGAACGAGCCGTCGAGCCGTTCGAGCGCCGTCGTCGGCGCCGTCGTGTGGACTACGTCCAGTGCGTCACCGACCGCTTCGAGGTACTCGGCGACAGCAGTCGCCACCATCGGCTCGTCGTCGACGACGAGCACACGCCGTGTGCGCTCTCTGGTGGTGCCATCCGCGTCCCCTGTAACCATCCCCATGTAACTCCCACATCTACCCCCACTGTAATAAACTTCCAACAGTGGATTCAGGACCTGAAAGAACCCCCAGACTGGTGAAATAATCCGACAGATAGCCAACAGGAACTCGTTTCTGCAAGACCTTTTGCCGGATCGATGTGTTCGTCCGTCCATGTCCCACGCTGACGACCAGCCAGGCGGCGGTGCCGACGTCGACGCCGAAGCGGCCTTCTCCGTGATCGCGAACGAGACGCGACTCGACATCCTCGAAGCGCTCTGGCGGGCCGAGGAGACGCCGGTCCGGTTCTCGACGCTGTTCGACGCTGTCGATCTGGCCGACAGCGGCCAGTTCAACTACCACCTCCAGCAACTCACCGGCCAGTTCGTCGCCGACACCGAGGAGGGGTACGTCCTGCGGCAAGCGGGTGGACAGGTCATCCGTGCACTCCGTGCCGGCATCTTCACCCAGCGGCCGTCGGTCGAGCCGTTCACCGTCGCCGGCGCCTGCACCCGGTGTGGTGGCGGACTGGTAGCCCGCTACGCCGACGAGCAGTTCGCCATCGACTGTCGGGACTGCGGGAAGGCCCACGGGAAGTACCCCTTCCCGCCGGGCGGGCTCGTCGACCGGACCGACAGCGAGATCGCGACCGCGTTCGCCGAGCGGGTCCGACACCTCCACTGTCTGGCCGCCGACGGCGTCTGCCCGGAGTGTGCCGGACGGATGCACACCGAGATCACGCGGGAGGGGGACTGTTGTCTGGACGTGGCCGTCCGGGCGGAGTTCGTCTGCGAGCGGTGTCGCTACGAACTCTGCTCGCCGGTCGGGCTGTCGTTGCTGGACGACTCGACGGTCGCGGCCTTCTACGACGAACACGGCATCTCACTGGCCGATCGGCCGTACTGGACGCTGCCGTGGTGTGTCGACGACGAGTACACGACTGTCGAGGGCACGGACCCGTGGCGCATCGAGGTCACCATCCCTGCCGCCGAGACCGCGCTGCACGTCACCCTGGACGGCGATCTCCAGCCCGTCACCCACGAGCAGCGCGACTGCGGGGACTGATAGTGGTTAGTGGAACGATGTACCGGTACGCGCCGACCCTGGGATCGGCGCTATCCGGAAATAACCTGCAATAATCACTATGAGACGGACGCGCCGCTTTTGTCGCTACAGTCCCTCTCTCACCGTGTGCGGGAGTTCGGCTTCGAACTGGCGCTGTGTGCCCACCTCGAACGGGACGGCCGGCTGGTCAGCCGACAGCTCGGCGGGCACGTCCACGGTCGTCGGGTCCTCGACACCGTCGTCGTGTCCCCGGGCCCGGCGTTCGACGAGCGGACGGCGCTCACCGCCGACCGTATCCCGACGGCGGCTATCGAGTCCGACGTGGGTCCCGGGCAGGCTCGCTACTGGAAGGACGCCTTCGACTGCCACCCCGACCGGGCCGAGCGAGCGGTCGAACTGGCCATCGAGCGGGGGTTCTTCGAGCGCGAGCGTCGCGGGGGGCGTAGCTACGTCCGCCAGACTGCCCGCTACCCGGACTGGATCGGGTCGATCACCGCCATCGAGAACAAGCCCGACCTCGGCCGACCCGGCGACCTGGAGGCCCAGCTCCGGACCGACGTCTCGCTGGCGCTGGCCGACGAGGTGGTGCTGGCGACGGCCTCCTACGTCACGCGGGCCCACCTCAACCGCATCCCCGAGGCAGTCGGCGTCTGGCGGTTCGACCCCGAGACGGGCCAGCGAGAGGTGGTCCGCGAGGCGACCGAGCTCGCGACCGACGAGCCCGGCGTGGAGCTGCTGGAGAGCCAGCCCGCCCGGACGGATATCCGTATCGTCAGTGCTACCGAGAAAGTCAGGGCGCGTCGCCGACTGGCGGAACGCGCCTACGGGAAAGGGTGGCGTAGTTTCGACTACCCCGGCTGTCGACAGTGCACGCCGGACGACGACGGGCTGCCGTACTGTGCGTGGAAGGGCCGTCCTGTTCGGGCCAGCGACGAGTGTGGTTCCGACTGCAACGGGTACGATCCCGCGGAGCCCGCGACGGTCGACAGCGACGCGCTCCGGGCCGAGCGCACGCCCTGGGACCCCGACCCGGAGGGTCGCGCCCACCGGCAATCCGGACTTGACCGGTTCGGCTAGGACTCCTCGTCCTGGGCACCGTCGTCGATGGTCGGTTCGAGCGGTTCCCCGCCGTCGCCGGCCGCTGGCTGGGTGTGGGCCTCGAAGTTGTCGGCAGTGACCCCCGGCGCCTCGCTTTTGACCTGTTCTGCGTGTCCGGTCCTGGCCTGGTAGTTGGCCGCCGCGGCGATGCTCACGCTGGCAACCAGGCCGACGACGAGCACCCAGTCGATGCGCCCGGCGAACAACTGGAGGCCGGCGACGGCGATGCCGCCACTGACCAGCGCCGCGCCAACAGTCTCGGCGATGCCGCGCCTGTCCATGGGCGTCACTGTGTCAGCATCGCACAAAGGTGTAGCGTCCGTCGGGTCGTCACAGCGAGAACTGCTCGCCGTCGAGTGCGATGTCGTCGGCGAACGCGCGGTCGGCCGGGACGTAGTGGGCCGTGTGGACGATGCGGTAGTCGGCGGCGTCGATGTCGGCCGCGAAGTCCCGTGCGCCGGGCAGTGTCATGTGCTTGGTGCCGAACGTCCGCGGGACGCCCGCCTCGTCGAAGTCGGCCCCGCCCTTGGGGTGGTACTCGCAGGCCTCGGGGTGGACCAGCCCCTCGACCAGGGCCAGGTCGGCCCCCGAGAGCAGGTCGCGGGAGCGCTCGGGCACGTCGTAGCAGGTATCACCGGAGAGCGCGAGGGTGGCGCCGGTCGAGGGCTCCGCGATGCGCAGACCGTAACAGAGCAGCGGCGGATGCGTGACGGGGACCAGCGTCACCTCCAGGCCGGCCACCGAGAACGGTTCGTGGGGGGTCTGGGGGCGAACGGAGACGGTATCGAGGTAGTCGTAGCGGCTCCGGATGCTCTGGGCGACGCTCGCGTCGGTCATCGGATCGATCTCGTCGGCAGCGTACACCGGCAGGTCGTCGAACAGGCGGTAGGCGTTGCCCAGGCCGTCGAGGTGGTCGAAGTGGATGTGGGTGACCAGGGCGGCGTCGGGCAGGCCCACGTCGGCGTCGAGGAACTGCTGGCGGAAGTCCGGGCTGCAATCGACCAGCAGCGACTCGCCCGACTCGCTCCGGACGAACACCGAGAACCGGGAGCGCTCGACGCCGTCCGTGGGGTCGATGCCCCGCTCGCGAGCGCGTTCACGCAGTTCCGCGTCGGGGTCGCGGGCGCGCTCGCAGGTGTCACAGTCACAGCCGACGGTCGGCGTCCCTGTCGTATCACCGGTCCCCAGCAGCGTGACCTCCATCACCACACTCTGTGAGGGCGACGGCCCTAAGCCCCTCGTTTCTCGGCGTCGAGCGGTGTGCCTAAGGGAGCCGTTCTCCTACGGCAGCGTATGACCTTCCTCGTCGCTTTCGACGGGTCCAAGCGGTCCCACGCCGCACTCGAACGCGCCCATACGCTCGGCACAGCAGTGGAGGAAGACGTACTCGCAGCGACGGTCATCCCGACCAACCGCTCGTACGCCCGCGACGTTGGGTGGATCGACGACGACGCGCCGTTCAGCGTCGATGCTGTCGCCGACTCGCTCCGCGAACAGGTCGCCGAGATCGCTCCCGAAGCGAGCTACCACTACCAGAAGACGACTCGCCCGCCCTCGGCGAACGCCATCGCCAAACCAATCCGCAAGCTCGCCAAGCGGAACGGCGCCTCGATGGTGTTCGTCGGCTCCGGGAGCGGCGGGCGGCTGACGACGACGCTTAGCAGTATCTCCGGCCGTATCGGGACCGACGACGCCTACGACATCGTCTTCGTCCGGCGACACCCCGACGGATGACCGCTACTCCTCGGGGACCGTTAGATCGTCCGGGTCGAGGTTTAGTCGGTCGGCCGTCCGGGCGAGGATGCGCGCGGCGCGCTCTTCGGCGACGTCCTCGACCAGACACTCGATGAACCCCGACAACAGCGCCGGGTCGATACGGAGGTCGACGAACTCGACCTGTCCCTCTGCGACCACCACGTCGATGTCCCACTCGCCCGCGTCGGGGTCGGTCATGCGGACGTCGACCCAGTCCTCGACGGTCTCGTCTGTCTCTGTGAACACGTCGTCTGCCATACCTGTCGGACGAGGCGAACGAAGATAAGTGTCGCTGTGCGATCAGTGGTCGTGATCGTGGTCGTGGCCGCCGTCGGTCTCGGAGAAGTCGCCGCCAGCGACCAGGGCGTCGTGGTCACCCTCGATCATGTCCATGTTCTTGAGGTTGTCACGCTCCTCGAAGTCCGCGACGGCGTCCTCCAGATCCTGCTGGGTCAGCGTCGTCCGCTCCTCGGTCAGCGCCTCCAGGACGGCCTCCCGGAGCACGAGTCGGAGGTCGCTACCGGTCAGCCCCTCGGTGAGGTCCGCCAGCGTCGCCGGATCGAAGTCGAGGATGTCCATCTCGCGGGTGATGATCCGCAGGATGTCCGCCCGCATCCCGTGATCGGGCTTGGGGAAGTTGACGATCTCGTCGAAGCGCCGCCAGGCCGCGGCGTCGAGCTGGTCGGGATGGTTGGTCGCCCCGATGAGCAGCACCTCGTCCTGGATGAGCGAGATCTCGTCGATGCTCTTGAGCAGGGTGTTGACCGCCCGCTTGATCGCGGCGTGCTCGTCCGACGAGCGGGTCTTGGCGACGAAGTCGAACTCGTCCATGAAGAGGATACACGGGGAGAGCCGTTTGGCCACCTCGAAGACCTTCTCGACGTTCTTTGCGGTCTCACCGAGGTACTGGCTCGTGATCATCGACAGCTTCACTTCGACGAACGGGAGGTCCAGGTCGTGAGCCAGCGCCCGTGCGACGCTGGTCTTGCCGGTCCCCGGCGGCCCGACGAACAGGAGCTTCCCGATCTCCCGGAGGCCGATCTGTGCCAGATAGTCCCGGTGTTCGATGGCCTTGACGATCTTCTGGATCTCGCCCTCCTGGTCGGGGGTCAACACCAGATCGTCGAGCGTCATCTCGACTTCCTCGGGAGCGCGGACGTCGACGAGATCGAGCATCTCCTCGTCGTCCTCGTCCTCGGTGTCGAAGGCCTCCTCCAGCATGGCATCGATGAACGCCCGGTCGGCCCGTGACGGCCGGTTCCGGGCGCGGGCCAGTTCGTAGTCGAGGTCGTCGACCTCGTGTTCGAACTCGGCCGCGAGGACCGGGTTCCTGGTCAGGCGGTCGGCGTCGACCCGGTCGAGGAACCACTCCTCGGCCATCTCCCGGTTCGTGAACGACATCGTCCCGGAGAAGTCGTCCCGGTCGGTGAACATCAGCCCGGAGACGGTGTTCCAGGGCTGTTCGACGCCCGTCGCCTCGCTAGCGGTCGATTCGGTCGCAGACAGCGGTCGTTCGATCGTCCCGTCGCTCCAGAACACCGATCGGTAGGCCGCCGGCAGATCGTCCGGGTCGAGGTCCCGACGGTCGGTGTAGACGACCGTCGTCAGCAGGAACTCGACGACGTCCAGTTCCGCGTTGCTCATTCCCACTGTGATTGAGTCGCGACGGGCATAAGTGACTCGAAGCGTGCCGGAGAGTGAATCGAGTGCCGTCACAGCCCAGCCGGTCGCCCTCCCTCCGCGCCTGACGACGGGGGAATTCCACTCCGGGATTTCAGGCCAAGTGCACCGGCCCTGTGGTTTCGAGACGCATACGTTCCAAGCGTCAACTGCTGGGTTTCAGCATCAGTCCAGCATCGCAAGAATACCCGCCTCTCGTCTGAGTCGGGCGATCACGGCTCCGTTTCCCTCGAACGAAATGAACTATCGGACGCGATCTACTATTTATAATTGTTGCACAAAGAGATTTATAGAATACACTAGAATATTACGTGTATGTCATCTCGCAACTCCCTGGTTCGGATGTACAGCGGTCGTATCGGTGAACCAACCACCGACGACGAAGCATACGGTTACTGGCTGTTCGTGGCCGGTATCGTCCTCGGTATCGCTGGCTTACTGTTGTTCTACTTCTCCCCTGACAATTCACTGCCACGGCAACTGGGGTACATCTCCGGCGCGATCGGGCTCGTCTCGCTCATCGTCGGACCGACACTCCGATTACCGCTCTCGCGACGGGCGCTGATCCTCTCGTATCTCGGCGCTGTCGTCTGCCTGGGCGCAGTCGTCTGGTTCACGACGGTCTACCCGGCGAACTGGACGGGGCCGACCGGTCACGCGGGCGTCATCTCGCTGTACCTGTTCGGGTTGTTCCTGACGGCAGTCGGCGCCATCGTCGCGCCACTGTTGACCGGCCGACAGGAGGAGTTCGAGCGGATGAAGACGACCGCGGAGAGCGCCACCCGGACCGCGAAGGAGGCTTCCGAAACCGCGGACCGGGCGACCGAGACGGCGACCAGGGCGAGCCAGGAAGCCGAGCAGGCCACCGAAACCGCCGAACAGGCGACGCGTGAACGCGACTCGCTCGCGGAGAAACTGGCGACCAGCGAGGCGACCCGGGAGGAGATGGCGACGGTCCTCGACGCGACCGAGGCCGAACTGACCGCGGCACAGGAGACCATCGCGGCTGCGATGGACTCGAAAGCGACCTTCGAACTGTACACCGACAAGGGCGGCAAGCACCGCTGGCGGCTCCGCCACCGGAACTCGAACGTCATCGCCGACAGCGCACAGGGGTACGCCTCCCGGCAGAAGGCGATGCAGGGCCTGCGCAGCGTCCAGGCCAACGCGGCCGGTGGAGGTGTGGTACTCCTGCCCGATGCGACCGAGGACGACACGCCCGAGGACGTGCCCGAGATCCCGGCTCCCGAGAGCCAGGCGAGCTACGAGGTCTACGAGGACAAGGGCGGAGAGTTCCGCTGGCGCCTGCGCCACCGCAACGGCAACATCATCGCCGACGGCAGCGAGGGCTACGCTTCGAAGTCCAACGCCCGCCGTTCACTCGACGGCATCAAGGCGTACGTGACCGGCGCTCCCTACCTCACGCTCGACCCTGTCGGGTTCGAGGTCTACCCCGACGCGGCCGGTGAGTTCCGCTGGCGGTTGCTCCACCGCAACGGCAACATCCTCGCCGACAGCGGCGAGGGCTACACCACCAGGGCTGGCGCCCGCAGCGCGGCCGAACGAGTCCAGAACCGGGCGCCCGACGCCACCGTCGACGACGGCTTCGAGGTCTACGAGGACAACGCCGGGAAATGGCGCTGGCGCCTCCGCGCGAAGAACGACGAGATCATCGCCGACAGCGGCCAGGGCTACAGCAACCGCAGCAAGGCCATGGACGGCGTCGAGCGGATCCAGAACTACGCCGCCGACGCGGCACTGCTGCCGGTCGGAAGCACGGTCTTCGAACTGTTCCGGGACAAGGCCGACGAGTGGCGCTGGCGGCTGCGCCACCGCAACGGCAACGTCCTCGCCGACGGCGGCCAGGGCTACACCGAGCGTAACAAGGCCATCGACGCCATCGAGGGCGTGAAACGTCACGCACCGGGCGCCGAAGAAGCCGAGGAAGCGGCCGACTGAGGCCGCCGGATACCCACCCGGCCGTTCCCCGCTGTGGGGAATCGCCGAACTACTTAAGCTGATTTCCTCCGAAGTTCCAGACATGACAGTCGAATCACTAGAAGAGGCAGGTCTCACGGCGATGGACGGGAGCGAGATCGGAGCGTTCCTCGAGAGTCAGCGGGTCGGCGTGCTCGGCCTGCCGACGGACGGCGCGCCGTACATGGTCCCGATCTCCTTCGGCTACGACGGGGCGTCACTGTACTTCACGTTCGTAGGCGGCCCCGACAGCCGGAAGCGACAACTCGTCGAATCGACCACCGAGGCGGGCTTTCTCGTCTACGACGTCCGGTCGATGTTCAACTGGGAGAGCGTCGTCCTGACGGGGCGACCGGAAGCGGTCCCCGAGTCCGAACTGGAGGGGCTCTCGGACATCCTCGGCGGTGCCTGGCGCCCCGAGGTGTTCGAGACCGCCATCGAGTCCGAGGACATCGTCGTCTACCGGTTCGAGATCGCCGAGCGCAGCGGCATCAAACACACGGGGCTGCCGCCGGGCTTTGGCGAATAAGAAACTTACAACTCTCGTCATCTCGTTGCGAGTTTGTGAGAGTTTAACACGGGTGGGGCCGTTGACGTTCCCATGCCGACACCAGTTATCGTCGATGCAGTGCGAACACCACAGGGGAAAGAAGACGGCGCGTACGCGGACGTCCGCAGCGAGGACCTCTCGGTCCCGCTCGTCAACCAGTTGCTCGCGACGACCGGCGTCGAGTCCGACGAGGTCGACGACCTGCTGTGGGGGTGTGCCCAGCAACGTGGCGAGCAGGGTAACAACCTCGCTCGCGTTATCTCGCTGCTCTCGGACCTAGGTGAGGACGTCCCCGGCGCGACGATCAACCGCTGGTGTGCCTCCTCCGCCGAGGCACTGATGCGTGCCGCCGACGCCGTCGCTGCGGGCCAGCGCGAGGTACTCATCGCTGGCGGCGTCGAATCGATGTCCCGTGTGAAGATGGGCGAGAACACCCACAACGTCCACCCGCGGCTGGCCGAACTGTACAATATCGGCGAACTCCAGATGGGGATGACCGCCGAGAAGGTCGCCGAGGAGAAGGAGGTCGCCCGCCAGGAACAGGACGAGTACGCCCTGCGGAGCCACGAGCGGGCCGCCGCGGCGACCGACGAGGGCCGCTTCACCGACGAGATCGTCCCCATCGAGACCGACGAGGGTCGCGTCGAGGAGGACGAGGGGATCCGCCGTGACACCTCGATGGAGACCCTGTCGGGTCTGCCGACGGTGTTCAAGTCCGACGGCACGGTCACACCGGGCAACGCCTCGCAGGTCTCCGACGGCGCGGCCGGCCTGATGGTCACCACCCGCGAGTTCGCCGAGGAGCGCGGCCTGGACGTCCTCGCCGAGATCGGCGCCCACGAGGTTGCCGGCGTCGACCCGACGGTCATGGGTATCGGACCGGTCCCCGCGGTGCGAAAACTCGGTGAGCGAATCGGCCGCGACACCGACGAGTACGACCTGGTCGAACTGAACGAGGCCTTCGCCTCCCAGACACTGTACTGCCAGCGCGAACTGGGCTTTGCCGACGACATGTTCAACGTCAACGGCGGCGCTATCGCCATCGGCCACCCGCTGGGTGCCAGCGGCGCTCGCCTCCCGGTGACGCTCGTCCACGAGATGAACCGCCGGGACGCGGACCTGGGGCTGGCGACCGAATGTGTCGGCTTCGGCCAGGGCGCGGCGATCGAGTTCCACCGGCCGTAGCTGCGCTGGCGGGCGCAGAGAGGGCAGGTTCACGGGACCGAGCGAAGCGAGGTCCCGCCTTTTTCGCCCACGTTTTTGCGCGAGTGGTGGCCGAGCGCAGCGAGGCCACCCGAAGCGGAAAAAGGTGGTCGGCCAGGGTGCAGCCATCGAGTTCCACCGGCCCTGATGGTGCGGTCGCGGGGCAGTCAGCCCCTCACGCCTGCTCGCGCACCGACAGCAGTTCCGCGGCGAACTCCTCGGTGTAGGCACCGCTGCCGCCGACGCTGTGGTACTCGCCGTCGACATCCAGTACCAGGCCGTCCTGGCCGGTGAACTCGGCCGTCGTCGGTTCGACCAGCCCCTGTTTCGTCTCGACGACCGTCCCCGTCAGGGAGTCGTACTCCTGGTCCGGGAACAGGTGTGCGGTCACTTCCAGCGAGCGGGGGTCCTCGTGGGTCGCGATGGCGAACAGGCCATGCCGGAACGAGACGTTCTCCAGTGGAAGCGAGGGGCAGTCGGCACGGTAGACCTGGTCGCCGGCAGCCCAGAAGTTCGACCACTGCGAGAGGATGGCGACCGCGTTCTTCGGACTCTGTTCGATGGCGAGGCCGTACTCGCCCTGGCGATGCTTGCCGTGTAACAGCGAGGAGTCGCTGGTGATCGAGACGCGGCCGTCCGCCGCGGCGAGACTGGCGACCCGGGCCTCCCAGGTCCGGACCGCGTGGGCGCCGCGGGCGACCGACTCGACGTCGACGCGACCCTCGACGCCGGCGGTCCCCAGCAGCACCGCGACGAACACGCCGCGTCGGTACGCGGCTTCGAGCGGCGCTGCGAGCCGTTCGATGGCCGGCGCCGGGACCGAGAGAAACACCTCGTGGCTCGCGTTCTCGATGAGCCGTTCGAGTCGGTCGTACAGCGTCTGCCGGGTCCGAACGAGTTCGACGGCCGGATAGTCGGGTTCGGCCTCCGTGTGTCGCGCTTCCAGGTCGGTCGCCAGATCCGAGAGCTCCGCTGTCATTGATTCGATGGCCGACTCCGGATCGACGGCCCGGACCTGCGTCGGCGTCCGGTGGTCGTCGACGACGACCAGTCCCCGGTCGTCGAGGCTCTCGACGAGGTCGTAGACGTATCCCGTCGAGATGTCGGTCTCCGTCCCGATCTCGGCGATGGTCGCGCTGCCCCGTTCCAGCACGGCGAGGTAGGTCCGGGCCTCGGTCTCCGAGAGCCCGAACCGGGTCAACTGTGCTACCGTCTCCGCCATGCCACCAATGTCTCGGCCGGTGCCTTCAGTCCATCGCCCGTCACAGAATAAATTTCCGTGTGAGCCGCGCGTACCACCCGTCGCGAGTTGTCGCACGTTCGCCGGGGCTTATACCGCTCGGTATCGTGGTCGGCGTATGGACGTTCAGGGGATCTTCAACGACCTGCCTTTCGTCGAGGAACTGGGGATGGAGGTTACGGTCGTCGAGGACGGGCACGCAGAGGGACAGCTCCCGTTGCAAGACGAGCACTCCTCGAATCCCACCCAGCAGATCGCCCACGGCGGCGTCACCTACTCACTGGTCGACACCGTCGGCGGCGCTGCAGTCGTCTCGCTGTCGGGGACCATCTCGCCGACGGTCGACATGCGCATCGACTACCTCGCCCCGGCGACGGCGGATATGCGCGCCGAAGCCGACGTCGTCCGGATGGGCGGGAGCGTGGCCGTCGTCAACGTCGAGGTGTACGACGCCGACGACCACCACGTCGCCACGGCACGCGGAACCTACAAGACGAGTGGCGAGACCGACGGCTCACCCTGGCAGCACGAGGACGAGCCCTAGTCGCCGGCGACGAGTTTCATACCGTCGCGGACGGAGTCCTTGCGACCGAGCAGGGTGATCATGTCACCGTCCTGAATAACGTAGTCTGCTGTCGGGACCTGTGCCTCCTCGTAGTCGTCGCCGCTGACCAGCGCGATCAGGCAGGCTTCGGGGAGCATCGGCCCGACCTCCCGGACGGACTTGCCGATCAGGTCCCCGTTCTCGACCTCGACCTCCTGGACGTCGCCGGTCCGACCCACGTCGGTCATCCAGTGGGCGATGGCCGGCCGCTCGATCTGATTGTCGATGGCCCAGGCCGTCGCCATCGCAGAGGAGATGGTCCGCACGCCCAGATCCTCGAAGGCCTCGACGTTGTCCGGGTTGTTCGCGCGGGCGATGACCCGGTCGACGTCGAACTTCGAACTCGCCAGCTGTGAGACCAGCAGGTTCGCGTCGTCGTCGCCGGTGGCCGCAACGACGGTCTTGGCGTTCTCGGCCCCGGCAGAGCGTAACACGTCCGTGTCGGTGCCGTCACCGATCTCGACCGCGTAGCCCTCGTTCCGGGCGCGTTCGACGATCGCTTCGTCCTCCTCGATGATGACGATGTTCTCGCCCCGATCCTCCAGCCGTTCGGCGAGCGCTCGGCCCACCTGTCCGCCGCCGACGATGATGACTCGCATTGGTATCACGTCCAGTTGTTCCGCGATGTAGCGCGCGAGACCGCCCTCGAAGAGCGCGGTCACGAAGATGACCAGAAAGACGGTCCCCAGCAGGATCTCGGCCTGCGTTGTCAGCAGTGCCGCCTGTGCGCCGCCGACCTCCTCGGCGACGGTGTTCAACTCGACCGCAAAGAGCGTCGCGACCGACGCCGGGATGATCCCGCGCGGGCCGACGAAACTGATAAAGAGCTTCTCGGGTCTGGTGAACCGGTCGCCGACCGTCGAGATGAACACGAGCAGCGGCCGGATGAGCAACGCCACGGCCACGACGACGGCCAGCCCGGCCAGACCGACGTCGATGAGCGCACCCAGGCTCAGCTGGGCCGCCAGCGCGATGAACACGAACGACAGCACCAGCAGCGTGATGTCGCCTTTGAACTCCTCGATGTCCTCCTCGTAGGGATGGTCGATGTTCCCCAGCGCCATCCCGGCGGTGGCGGCCGCCGCGACGCCGGCCTCCGACGCGATGGTGTTGGCAGCGGCGAAGGCCACGAGCGCGCCCGCGAGTGTCAGCAGGCGCGCGTTCCGCGGCGCGTCGCTGGGGGAGAGATCGATGTACTGCAGCAGGTAGTACAGCAGGCCGGCGACGACGAGGCCGATCAACAGCCCAGTCCCCAGCCGGAGCGCGAACGCCTGGACCAGACCCTGACTGGTCGCCGCGGGGTTGACCGTTTCGAAGACGACGACGGCGATGATCGCCGCCGTGACGTCGTTGACGATGCCCTCTGTCTCCAGCGCGGTCGCGACCCGGTCCCGGACCGGCACGACGTTCAGAATCGGCGTGATGACCGTCGGCCCCGTCGCGACCAGCAAGGCGCCGATGAGAAAGGCGAGGTTCCAGGAGACGGCGGCCTCGTCGAACGCGAACTTGACGGCGACGGCGGTCCCGACCAGCGCGATGACGGCGCCGACGGTCACCAGGCGGAACGTCGCCGCTGGGGCCTCCCTGATCCGTTCGAACCGGAGGTGATAGGCCCCCTCGAAGACGATGATCGCGACCGCGAGGCCGACGATGGCCGACAGCGCGCCGCCGAAGGTGTCACTACCGATGATGCCCAGTCCCGGCTGGCCGATGAGGACTCCGACCAGCAGGTAGAAGATGATACTAGGTATCTGTAACCGGGCGGCGGCCACCTGTGCGAGCACACCCAGTCCGATGATACCGGCGACGAGCGGGATCAACAGCGTCGAGCTACCAGCCACTGGTGTCCTCCATCTGTGCGGGCCAATGACCGCGCCGTTGATAAACGCGTCTACTTCTCGGAGGGCAGGACCGCAGTCCTGTCAGTCCTCGTGACGGTCCAGCGCGACCAGCACGCCCCGGACGTTCATCGCGACCTCGGCGCGAGCCTTGTGGTCGCTCCAGACCTCGGGGGTCGTGACCCTCTCGACGAAGTGGTCGATCACCGCCTCGTCGTCGCCCAGTTCGTCGCGTTTGGCCTCGACGTCGGCCACCCAGTCGGCGAGCTTGTCGGCGTACACGTCGAGCCTGTCGCCGGTCGGAGCCGGGCCGAAGTGCCCGTACAGCAGCGTCTCGGGGGCCAGTTCCTGTAGTCGTTCGACATCCGCAAGTGCCGTCTCCAGGTCGAAGTTCACCGGCGGACTCGTGACGTGGACCTCGTCGGTCGAGGGCGTGTAGATGCCCGCCGCGTCGGCCGTGAACACGCCGTCGATAGCCGGGTCGTAGAAGACGACCTGGTGGGGTGCGTGGCCCGGTGCGTGGATCACCTCGAAGGAGTGGTCGCCCAGGTCGATCTCGTCGCCGTCGGTCACCGTCTCGACGCGGTCCTCGGGGACCGATTGTGGTTCGACGTAGTACTGGATCTGGTCCCCGACGGCCTGTTTGGTCCCCTCCCAGAGCCGTCCAGGGTCGACGAGGTGGCGAGCCCCCGATTCGTGGACGGAGACGGTCGCGTTCGGACACGCCTCCGCGAGGTAGCCGGCACCCCCCGCGTGGTCCAGATGGACGTGCGTGACGGCGATCACTTCGAGATCCGCGGGTGCGAGTCCCACCTCGTCCATCGCGTCGAGGATGTTCTCGTAGCGGGTCCCGATACCGGTATCCACGAGCGCGGGCCGCTCGGCGTCGACGATGTACACCGAGCCGTACTCCGCGACGTCGTACATCCCGGTGTCGACGTAGTAGACGTCCTCGCAGTCCTCGGCCTCGAACACGTCACCGATTGCCATACCGGAGGTGCCGGGCGGCGGTGAGAAAACGGTTGCGCTCGGGCCCCAGTTACTTTTGAGTGAGTCGCATGGTACCGACATGGACCTCACGGGAGCGCTCAAGCGCAGTTTCGTCGCCGGGCTGATCCTGATCACGCCGCTGGTCATCACCCTCTACGTCCTGCGGATACTGGTCACGTGGTCGCTCCAGTTCGTCAACCCGGTCGTCCAGCGGACCCAGCTGATACAGTACACCGGCAACGACGAGGTGGCCGCACAGGTCGTCGCCGCGGTGCTCATCCTCGTGACGATCACGCTGCTTGGCTACCTCGCACAGAAGAACGTCGGCCGACAACTGTTCGGCAGTATCGGCCGCATCGTCAACGTTATTCCGCTGTTCAGCACCGTCTACCTGAACGTCCGCCAGGTCGCCAACTCGCTGGTCGACCGGAGCACGGCCTACGAGAGCGTCGTCCTCGTGGAGTACCCCCGCGAGGGCGTCTATTCGCTCGGGCTGGTCACCGGCGAGAGCCCCAGCGAGGTCGAACGCTTCGCCGGCCAGGCGGTCCACAACGTCTTCCTGCCCAACAGTCCGAACCCGACCGCCGGACGGCTCGTCCTGCTCCCCGACGATCAGGTCCACGAACTCGACATGAGCGTTCGCCGTGGCCTGCGGCTCATCGTCACGACCGGCATCGGCCCGGAGGACGACGCCGCGGCCCTCGTCGACGGCGGCCGGCGCGTCGAGTGAGCTGACGACGGGGACAACCGCTATTGCCACTGGCAGCGGATGTCTGGTATGAGTACGGCATCCCGCGAGGAGATGACATCCTCCGCGCCCTGAAGGGCGCGGTTTCCTCCGTGGGAGTCTCGGCTATGCCGATTCCCCGGAAGCAACATTCCCGTTGTGGTGGACGGTACTCGGGTCTGTGCGCTGTTCTTTGGGACTTTCCCTCGCGGGAGAGCGTGGTAACTCCGACCAGTTGTGGTCGTCCCACTCGAACCGCACGGGCCGTGCCATCGGCCTGACTTCTTTGTTCGTATGCCGTCTCAGGAACGTTTCTGACGCTGTGAGGTCGGCGTGGCCCTCGAACCCACACGGGCAGGTGAGCGTGTCTTGATGCCGTGTCGTCCAGTCTGTGCCGCCACATTGCGGGCACTCTTGACTGGTCCACGCCTCTGACCGTACTTCCACCGAGATACCGTATTCCTCGGCGGTACAGACCAGTCGCTCGGTGAATTGCTTGAACGCCCAGAAGTTGTGCGTTTTCGCGTTGGTTTCGACCGACCAGTGTGTTTCGAGTATGTCGGTCAAGCCACCGATATACACCGTATCGACACCTTCGGCGTACAGTCGGTCCAGCAGGTCACGACACAGTGCTTCTTGGGCGTGGTTGCGGCGGCGGATTCGCTTCCGATACAGTCGCCGGATACGGTTGCTACTGTATCGGCCTTCCCGTAGCTTGGACTGTAACCGGGCGATTTCTCGCGTCGTCTGCCGGAAACGGTCGAATAACTTGCGGCCTTCGTACAGGTATTGCTCGCCGGTCGTCGTGGTACAGGCAACGAGATTGTTTGCACCAATGTCCAGAGCGGCCATCTCGTCGGCCAGTGGAGTATCCCGTGCATCGTCAGAAACAGTCACGGGTTGCGAAGCTCGGAAGGTGCTGTCAGTCTCGTCGTACCACAATTCTAATCGGCTCTGGTCTTCGTAGTCAGGCCAATTCGGGTCGCCAACGATTTCCAGCCGGAGACGGCTTTTCGGGCTGTTGTGCCTGTCACGGAGTTCTTTGCCGACGACCATCTCAAGTCGAGAGCGGTCGCCCCATTCGACGGTGTATGCGTCCTTTCGGACGACGCCTTTGAGGACACGTCCGTCGTCCTCGTTGCCACGAAATCCCGGCGGTTCCGGGTGTTGCGTAACCGACGTGTTCGACTCGTCGTGATACGCTTTCTTGTTCTCGAAGAACCCGCGCCACGCTTCGCTGTTCGCTCGCCGGACAGTTTGAGCGGTGGACGCGCCGAGAACGTCTTTGTATTTGCCTTCGAGTCTTCCTGTGTCGGCGTCCCACACGTCGCCCTCGAAGCCGTCCTCGTCGTTGTAGCGCATGAGGCGCTGGTAATTTATCTCGTTCCAGAGCGCGGCAGAAGCGTCCAACAGGTCCCGTAGCACCTGCTCCCCTTCGTCGGAGAGTGGTCGCACGGCAAACGTATTGGTGCGCTTCATCAGCCAGTTTAGATCACGTTTGGTTCGGACTTGAAGGTCAGCCATCCACAGTGAAAGTAGAACTCAGCCAGTCTCGTTGGAGACTCAAGACCACCAGTAACACAGCGGTTTCTCATCGGAGTGTACGCGATTCACGCCCGGCCTGAAGGCCGGGATTCTCTCGCTGACTCAAGATAGTTCCGGTCCGTCACTCGCTTCGTGCTGTTCCACGGCTCGCTTTCGAGGGCCGCTCCCTGCTCACGGCTCGCTTCGCTCGCCGTTCCGCCTCGATGCCCTCGCTGGCGCTCGGGCATCGCTACCGCTCCGCGGCTCACTCCGTTCGCCGCTTCGCATCGATGTCCTCGCTATAGTGATAGTCATAATTTTTGGATAGATAAGAAGCGCTCAATCCAGGCTTCGGCGAAGCTAAGGCGGCCTGCATAGTCGTGGAACACGTCACAAATCATCGAGCGATACGCGTCAAGAGTAGGCGCGTCACGTGGTGAGAGGTCACGTTTCACGCTTTTCCAGATCTGTTCGATCGGGTTCAGATCTGGAGAGTATGGTGGGAGTGCAACTCTAGTTAGATTAAGCTCTTCAACCACAGTGTCGACATAGTCAGCAAAATGAGATGAGAAGTTGTCACAGACAATGATGATCGGTCGGTCAGGGTTCTTCTGGCGGATGCTGTGGGAAAAAATCAGCCACGGATTCCTTGCTCAGATCGTCTTTGCATTCCACGACGCTGTCGCCTAGTACTGCGTAAAACCCGAAGACAACATCGTCAAACGACGCTGTTGGCGTCTCTTTTTCTAGCGTCGGCTTGTCGAATGACCACAACCGCCGGCTGTTGTCTGTCGTGCGAGGCCAGGCTTCGTCCAGAAAGCCGACGACGACGCCGCCGTCGGTCACAGCGTCGTCCTCTAATTCGTCGAGGGCGGCCTCGAGTCGTTGTTGAAGCTGTTCTTCGGCGTCGTCTGGGCGGTCAGGCGATCCCGGTCGTGGAACAGCGTATCTCATCCCCAATTTTTTGAGAAGTCTCGGAACATGTCTTTGTGAATATGAGACGCCAAACCCTTCTTTGATGAGCTGATGAACATGTTCAGTGGTGAGTGGCTGGTGCTGCTTGAGAACCTCAGTAAGTCGCTGCTGTTCTCGCTCGGATAACTTGGGTGGCCTGCCACCGCCGAAATCAGGGCGCAAGCCGTCAATCCCCTGCTTATTCCACCGATCCGTCCACCGGCTGGCGGTTGGTTGAGTCACGCCGACACGGGATGCTGCCTCGGTGATCGAATCACCTGCGTAGAGGTTCTTAATCAGGCATAATCGCCGAACTACGCGTGTTTCTTCGTTTGATTGAGCTTCGTCGATCGCGGCGTCAAGCTCTGATTCATCCAGATGTTTTCTCACCTCTTTCGACGGGCCAGGCATTATTGATCCAACTCACTGTGACAATACAAAAGTTTCGGCAGTTACTAACGCTCGGACATCGCTACCGACACGCTTTCGGCTCACGCCCACCCACCGACGGGCATGTTCCCCGAGTTCGAGGTCGTCCCGGCGGTCGACATGCAGGACGGGCAGGTCGTCCAGCTGGTCGGTGGCGAGCGCGGTACCGAGAAGACGTACGGCGACCCCGTCGAGGCTGCACAGCGGTGGGTCGAGGCGGGCGCACGCACGCTCCATCTGGTCGACCTCGACGGCGCGTTCGAGGGCGAGCGCCAGAACGCCGACGCTATCGACGCCGTGCTGGCGGCCGTCGACGAGGACGTCGAGGTCCAACTGGGCGGCGGCATCCGGACTGCCGAGGGCGCCATCTCGCTGCTCGACCGGGGCGTCGACCGGGTCATCCTCGGCACCGCCGCGGTCGAGAATCCCGACATCGTCGCCGAGATCAGTGAGAGCTATCCCGACAGCGTCCTCGTGAGCCTCGACGCGAAGGACGGCGAGGTCGTCGTCTCGGGCTGGACCGAGGGGACCGGGCTGGACCCCGCCGAGGCTGCCCAGCGCTACGCCGACCTCGGCGCCGGGGGCATCCTCTTTACCGACGTCGACGTCGAGGGCCAACTGGACGGTGTCCGGACCGAGCCCGTCCGGCGCCTGGTCGAGGCGGTCGACATCCCCGTCGTCGCCAGCGGCGGCGTCGCGACCGTCGACGACGTCGTGGCCTTGCAAGCGGCCGGTGCAGCCGCCGTCGTCGTCGGCAGCGCGCTCTACGAGGGCGAGTTCACCCTGGCTGCGGCGATGGCGGCCGTCGAGAACGCCTGAGAGGGTCACAGACGACGGGAGAGCAACAGTTATCTCGAATCCACGCGTACCGTTCTCATGGAGCCGGGGTGCACGCTGACAGTCTTGTTCGTCGCCGAGAGCGACGCCGACCGGTCCCGGTTCATGGACTGCTTCGAGGCCGATGCCGTCGTGCTCCCCAGCATCACGCACTCGGCCGACGACGCACTGGACAGGCTCGAATCGGCGGCTATCGACTGTGTCGTGAGCGACGGCGCCCGGACGACTGCCGGCCCCTCGTTGCTCACGGCCGCACGAGCACTCAGCGAAACCGTCGTCACACTCCTGTACACGGGAGCACCCGCGAACACACTCATGGACGAGGTCGCCGATGTCGTCCTCCAGCGACAGTCTGACGACTCGGCGTTCTCCGCTCTCCGGTCGGCGATCTACGAGGAGACGGGGGTCGCCAGCGTGGACGACCGGACGGACGGCTGGCGGTTCCTCGGCCGGTTCTCGTGGACGGACGGGTCGAACGTCGGAACGACAGTCGTCGAACGGCTGACCGAGGCGACCGGCCAGGACGCCCTCGCCGCCGACCCGCTGTACGACAGTATCGATCCTGGTGCGCTCGATACCCTCGTCCGCACGGCCGCCGAGCGGGAGACGACGACACCGGTCACCGTCCAGTTCCCCTTCGGTGACCACGTCGTCGACGTCTCGGCAGCGGGGCCAGTGTGGTACCGACCGGCGACGTGCTGAGGGGGGGGGTCTCAGCCCGAATACAGCGTCACCGCGGTCGCGCCGTACCCCTCGTAGAACGGCCTGATCCCACCCTGTGTGTTCCCGGCCGAGACGCGGCCTTCTGGCGTCTCGAAGACGAGACTGTTCTCCATCGGGAAGTCGTTGGTCGGGTCGCCGACGAGTCCCTGGCGGACCTCGACCACCGGGACCCGTTCGTAGGTCCGTTCGCTGCCGTCCAGTCCCGACAGCGTGACGTCCGCGAGCAGGTCCCGTCCGGCGGCCGTGTGCAGCGCCGCGTTGGTCGCCGCGGTCCGGAGGTGCTCGTAGGTGGTCGGCAACGGGTCCGGGTCGGTGACGTACCGGTCCTCACCCATCGGCCAGAAGTTGGCGACGACGTTGCCGAAGAAACCGCTGCCGATCTCCCGCTGTGCGAACGCCAGTGCGTACTCCTTGCCGTGCCGACCCGAGAGCACGGCGTGTGGTCCCATCAGCCCCCGCTGCTCGTCGACGAGGACGTGGACCGGCGCCGTCGCGTCCCAGGTCCGGACGACGTCGGCGAGGGCCGGCCAGTCGGCGTCGAGGGCCTCCTCCGAGAGCGGCGCGACCACGAGCAGGTAGACGAACACGCCCCGGTCCTGGGCCGCGGCGAGCGCGTCCGCGAGGTGCTCGACCTCCGGTGCCGGGACGACGAGCAGCGCCTCGCGCTCGGCGTGGTCGAGCGCGCGCCGGGCCCGCTTGCGGACGGTCGCCCGCGAGTGGACCACCTCGACGGCCGCGCCGTCGTCGGCCGGTTGTTCGTAGAGGTCGTCGATGGTCTCGCCCAGTTCCTCGACCCGCGAGGAGAGCGCGCCGATGGCGTCCTCGGGCCTGCGGGCCCGCAACACCGCCGGGCTCACGGTCTCGTCGACGGTCACCAGCCCCCGGTCGGCGAGCGCCGCGGCGATGTCGTAGACGTACCCCTGCGAGACGTCCGCGGCCCGCGATACCTCCCCCGTGGTCGCCGACCCCGCCCGGAGGACGGCCAGATAGGCCGCGATCTCCTTCTCCGAGAGTCCGAAGGCGGCGAGGTGGTCCCGTAGCGCGTCGGCAGACATGGGAGAGTATTGTTCTACTATACACAAAATATTTTTCCACGAGGGCGTACACGATGATGTATGAACGAGACGGCTGGCGTACACGAGACCGAAAGCGGGTGGGATACCAAGCGCTGGTGGACGCTGGCCGTCTTCGCGTTCGTGGCCCTGGAAGGTGCGGGCCTGCAGATGCGCGGGGCCGTCATCCCCGAACTGCGGACGACCTTCGGCGCGCCCGACTGGCAGTTGGGACTGGTCGCACCCGCGGGGACGGTCGGGTTCCTCCTGGCCGTGATGCTCGTGGGGGCTGTCGCGAGCCGGTTCGACACGCGGCGCCTGCTCCTGCTCGGGTTCGTCGGGACCGGCGTCGGGATGCTGTTTATGGGAGTCGCCCCCTCGTTCCTGCTCTTTCTCGGGGCGCTGTTGGGTCGCGGCCTCTTTACCGGCGTCGGCCGCGGGACCGACCGACCGCTGTTGAGCCACCTCTACCCGGCACAGCGGGGCCGCCTGTTCAGCTACTACGACATGATGTGGGCCGTCGGCGCGACCATCGGCCCCGCGCTGGTCGCGGCGGCGGTCTGGCTGGGCGACTGGCGGTTGGCGTACTTCACGCTCGGCCTGGCGTTCGTCCCGCTCGTGGCACTGGTCTGGACGCTCCCGACGCCGGACGTCGGCGGCGGCGACGACAACCTCGATCTGGCGGAACTGCGCCGCATCGGCCGCCAGCCCGAGGTTCTGGCGACGGCCGTCACGCTGTTCCTCTCGGCCGGCATCGAGGGCGGGCTGTTCACCTGGTTGACGACGTTCTCCCAGGGCCGACTCCCCGGCGCGCTCGCGACGGCCTCGCTGAGTGTGATGCTCGCGGCGTACATCCCCGGCCGGTTCGTCTCCGGGCGCCTCTCCGAGCGGTTCGGCTACGCTCGCCTGGGTCTCGCGCAGGCCGGCTTGCTGGTCCCTGCGTTCCTCTACACGTTCTTCCTCGCGGAGGGACTGGCCCTGCTCGCCGGCTTCTTCGTCATCGGGCTGGTGCTGTCCGGGCTCTACCCGACGATGCTGGCCTACGGGACCGAGGCCGTCCCCGAACACAGCGCGCCGGTCAACGCCATCGCCGCGGTCACCTCCGCCGCTGGGATCGCGGCCGTCCCGGCGGCGATGGGCTTTCTCATCGGCGACGCCGGCATCCTCCGGGCGATGCGCCTGCTGTGGATGCCGATCGCGGTGTTGCTGGCCGTGACGTTCCTCACCTGGCTCGTGATCGGCCGCGTGTCGGAGTAAAATAACTGATTCGCTGTGTCAGGCTGGTGTGGAAGCAGAGGTGCGTACACGAAGTCGGATTCAAACAGCCAGAAAGCCCCCGGTGTTTCGGCTCCCGCGACTCGCTGCGCGCGCTCCGCGTGCTTGCTTCGTCGGGGGAGCCGAAACACCGGCCCCTTTCAGTCCCACCCGTAGCTGGTTGGTCAATCAGCATGGGGTGGGACTGAAAGGGGCGGCAGGCTGAACGATGGCGGGCGACGCAAGCACCGCAGGCCGGAGGCCGAGGAGCACAGCGAGCCCCCCGAGTTCAGCCTGCCGGGGCTTTCTGGCTCTCACGATACCGTGTCACGCCAGTAGAAAGTACAGCTACTCCTAGCCGTGAGGTCCAAATAGACGGGCCGACACGCTTCGTGTATGACCGACCGCACGGCGGCCGTCACACGCGAGACGGCCGAGACGGACATCGAGGTGACCCTGGACGTCGACGGCGACGGGGAGTCGACGGTCGAGACAGGGGTGGGCTTCTTCGATCACATGTTGACGGCGTTCGCCACGCACGGGCTGTTCGACCTGACGGTCCAGTGTGACGGCGATCTGGAGATCGACGACCACCACACGGTCGAGGACGTCGCCATCACGCTCGGGGAGGCGTTCACGGAGGCACTGGGCGAGAAACGCGGTATCCGGCGCTTCGCCGACCGACGGGTCCCGCTGGACGAGGCGGTCGCCAGCGTCGTCGTCGACGTCTCGGGGCGGCCCTACTACGAATTCGACGGCGAGTTCTCCCAGGCCGAGGTCGGCGGCATGACCAGCCACATGGCCCAACACTTCGGGCGCTCGCTGGCGATGAACGCCGGACTGACGCTGCACTGTGGCGTCGCAGGCGAGAACGCCCACCACGAGATCGAGGCGCTGTTCAAGGGGCTGGCACGGGCGCTGGACGATGCGACGCGGATCGACGAGCGCCGGAGCGACGTCGCGAGCACCAAAGGCGAGTTGTAGGTGTCGGGGGCGACCGCCCGCGGTCGAACCCAAGAGGGAAAGCGGTCGCCACCGATGAGTCGGGCATGTTCGACGAGATCATGGAGAAGTTCGAGGACTCGCCCGGCCAGCAGGCCGTCATCCGCCTGCTGCTCGAACGGGGGTTCTCGGTCAACGAGGAGGGGCGGGTCGTCTCGGGTGGGATCGAGATTCCCAACACGGGCATCGCACGCGAGGCCGACGTCGACCGCCGGGTAGTCAACGCGACGACCGACGCCATCCTGGCCGACGAGGAACTGCGGCGCATCTTCCGGAACATCTCGGCGGTCCCCAGCCTGCTGGATCTCGCGCCGGTGCTGGACCTGACCGCCGTCACCGTCCACGTCCGGGACGCCGACGAATCGGGCATCGTCGCCGCCGTCACGGGGGCCATCGCCGACCGCGGCATCCCGATCAGACAGGTACTGACCGAGGACCCCGAGTTCACCGACGAGGCCGTGCTCTACGTCATCACCGACGAGGAACTGCCCGGCGACCTCGTCAACGAGATCACCCGGATGGCGTTCGTCCGGACGATCGAACTGGCCTAGTCCGGCGAGAAGGCCTCGACCGGACTCGGCCGCTGGATACCCAGGGCCGCGCGGACCGCCAACGTGACTGCGACGACCACGGCGGCGCTCTGGACCGCGTTGGCGACCCCGCCGAACAGGAATACCGTGGTGGCGGTCGTCCCGATGGACCCGGAGACGGCCCACCGGACGAGACCGGGGAGGAGCGCGACCACGAAGACCCCCGGCGCGACGACGAGCAGCGGGTGGTCGAACCGATCGACCCGCAGCGCGGCGTACACGCCGAGGACGATGACAGCGGGCCCGACGATCCCGGCGGCGGTGACGGCGACGGCGGACACGGGCTGATCCAGCCAGGGCTGGTCGATAGCGTCGGGGACGGTCATGATCGCCTGCCGCAGCAGACTCGCGACCACGAGCACCCCGAGTGCGAACAGGAGGCGTCGATGGCGGGAGCTAGCAAGGGACACACGAGGAGGATCGCGGCGCCCCGGGCATAAATCTCGGCCACAGGCTTTTCCCCGTGCGGTCGAAGGCTCGGCCGAGATGGCGACCGTCATCGTCGAGACGGCAGACGGCGAGCGACAGGAACTGACTGCCGAGGAGGGGGCCGTCCTGCGGGACGTGTTGCTCGCGGCGGACCGCTCGCCACACGGCCGGTACGCCCGGCGCCTGAACTGTGGCGGACGCGGCATCTGTGCGACCTGTGGGGTACGCCTGGCCGACGCGCCCGTTCCCGACCACTGGCACGACGACCTGGCGGACCGCTTTGGCTACCCGCGCCTGTCCTGTCAGCTCCGCGTCCGGGACGGGATAGTCGTCGAACTGCTCGACAAACGGGTGTGGGGGAGCCGAGCACCGGAGAAAGGAGGGCGGACTGATGGCGGGAACGGCGAAGGATAAGCGCTATTCGCGTGCCGCCGGTACGGGCGACCGTGACAGAGAGGTTCCGGACGGTCGGCGAGCGGGCCGAGGCCCGTTTCGAGGTCCAGGGCTCGGAGTTCATCGGCCACGTCGCGCCCGTCGAGACCGTCGCGGCCGCCGAGGCGTTCGTCACGGAGATCGAGGCAACCTACGACGACGCGACCCACAACGTGCCGGCCTATCGCGTACGAGCGGACCCGTTCCGGGAGTACAGCAGCGACGACGGTGAACCGAGTGGCAGCGCCGGCAAGCCGGCGCTCAACGTCCTCCAACAACGCGAGATCGAGAACGTCGTCGCCGTCGTCACCCGCTACTACGGCGGGACGAACCTCGGCGTCGGCGGACTGGCACGGGCCTACTCGCGGGCGGTCAAGGACGGCGTCGACGCCGCCGGCGTCGTCGAGGCGGTCCCCCACGAGACGTTCACGGTCACCGTCGCGTACGACGACTCCGGGAGCGTCCGCGGCCTGCTGGAATCCGCCGGCGTCGAGTTCGAGGCCGCCTACGAAGCCGACGTCCGGTTCGAGGTACGGGTCCCGGCCGCCGAGGGAGCGAGTCTCCGTGACGACATCCGCAGCGCTACGAGCGGGCGAGCGGAGATCGAGGGGTACTGATAGGGATTATCGTCGCAGTCCAGAGATTGCTCCCGTGAAATCGAATTCCGGTACCGGAGGACTCGATCCCGCCGGTCGGCTACGATACTCCCGATGGGTGGGTCCCATCAGTGGGTGGGACCGACGTGTCAGGCGGTGACATCCCCCACGCGCCGCTGCCAGTTCTGTAAGAATTCATCTGGAGCGATTTTCGATCTCCGTGCGGGGATCTCCAGTCGAAACGAAGGGGTTAAACGGTCGGGCGGACGGCGAGAACTCGCAGTGATCCTCGTTCTCCCATCCGTTTAAAATACCTTTCGGTCCGGCCGGTCAGTCGGTGCGGAACGCGCGGTCGCCGGCGTCGCCCAGTCCGGGAACGATGAACCCGTCGTCGTCGAGTTCCTCGTCGATCGCGACCGTCAGGACGTCGACGTCTGGGAAGGCGCTGGAGACCCGGACGATCCCCGGTGGGGCCGCCACCGCAGAGAGCGTGATCAGCGTCTCCGGCTCGGCCTGGTCGGTGGTGATGTGATCGAGTACCGCACACATCGTCGACCCGGTCGCCAGCATCGGGTCGGCGACGATGACGGTGTCCTCGGGTCGGATATCGGGGAGTTTGACGTAGTCGACGGAGATGGGGAACTCGCCATCCTCGTCCATGCCGGCTTCCTCGTCACGACTGGCCGAGATGACCCCCTGGCGGGCGCGAGGGAACGCCTTCAGCAACCCCTCGACGAACGGCGTCGCCGCCCGGAGGACGTTGATGATGACGACGTCGTCCAGGCCCTTGACGCGCTCGCCCATCGTCGTCGTCAGCGGCGTCTCGATCTCCACGTACTCGGTCTCCATCCGGCCGTCGATGATCTCGTAGCCACAGATACGGCCCAGTCGGACGAGTCCCTTCCGGAACCCGACCTGTTCGGTCCCGACGTCACGGAGCTTCGAGAGTTCGTCTTTCGCGAGCGCGTGGGTGACGACCGAGGCGTCACCGCGCTGTTCGATCGGCATACCGATGGGCTACAGCCGGTGGGGGGTAAACAGTTTCCACTCAGGTGGGTTCGGCGCTGGCCGGCTTCTCGGCGGCCGTCCGCCCGCGCTGGCGATTCTTCAGCAGCAGGCCGGCGAACAGGACCACGCCGACGGCGCGCAGCCCCAGGTCCATCACGAGCGTCACCTCGCCGCCGCCGAGTCCGAGGAGGCCGGTGATGTCGAACAGCCCCGAGACGGCCAGTCCCGGCGCCATCAACAACAGCGAACTGACAGCAAAGGCGACCCGTTCGAGCCGCGACACCGGGCCGTAGACGAAGCCGATGACCGTCGCGGCCAGCGCGACGACACCGACGAAGACGCCGGCGACCGGGATCAGCACGTCGAAGAGAGCGAATCCGGGATCGGCGAAGTCGGCGAGCCGGACGACGCGGTACTGCTCGCGGATCGGGAGTTCGGCGGCGTTCTCCTTGCGCCGCAGGAGGACGATCCCCGGTGAGAGGATGAACGCGAACGGGACGATCGCCTTGTTCAGCGACAGCGAGAAGGCGTCGATCCCCGTCTGGAAGGCATCGGATTTAGCCACCCCCGAGGCCGCATACGCGGCGACGGCTACCGGTGGGGTGATGTCCGCGATCACCCCGAAGTAGAGGATGAACAGGTGGGCCGCCAGCAGCGGGACGCCGAAACTGGTCAGCGCCGGCGCCAGCAGCGAGACGAGGATGATGTAGGTGACCGTCGTGGGCATTCCCATCCCGAGGATGATCGACGCGACAGCCGTCACGAGCAACAGTAGGACGAGCGAGCCGCCGGCGACGGCCCGGATGAGCGCCACGAGGTTCGGGCCGAGTCCGGAGACGCTGATAACGCCGGGGATGATGCCGGCGGCCGCGACGGCGATGACGACGGGGACGGCCGTCCGAGCGCCGCCCTCCATCGACTTCCCGAGGAAGACACCGAGCCGGTAGAGCCCGTTGTGTGCCAGGTCCGAGCGGCCCAGCATGCCGGCGGTCGTCTCGGCGGCCTCGTCGACGGCGTCGTCGAACGAGAGGATCGGCGACTCCAGGCCGGGCCTGGTCGCGAGCGTCAGCACGCCGGCGATGATCGAGAGCCCGCCCAGTCCACCGACCGTGGCGGCGAAAGCTGCCTGTGGGGACTGTGGGCCGGGGCCCTGGCCGGCGATCGCACCGAGGATACCGGCACCGGCGAGCAGTTGGGCGAGGAAGGTAGCGACGAACAGCGCCGCGAAGATCACACCCAGCCGTGCTCGCGTCTCGTCGCTGTAGGCCGCGACGAGCGTGATGAGCGCCCCGATGGCGATGAGCGTGAACCACGCCGACCGGGCGACCGAGAGCCGTTCGACGATGAGATAGAACAGCAACAGACCGATGGGGACGAGGTAGAACCACCCCGTCCGGAGGTGGCTCCGCATGTCGACCAACTCCGATGGGTCGAGCCCGCCGATGTTCTGTTTGACCGCCTCGAAGTGGACCATCACCCAGACGCCGAAGAAGAAGACGATAGCCGGTATCGTCGCCGCGATGATGACCTCGCGGAACGGCGTCGCCGTGTACTGCACGATGAGGAACGCGGCGGCCCCCATCACCGGCGGGAGGATCTGCCCGCCCGAGGACGCCGATGCCTCGACGCCGCCGGCGAACTCGGGACGGTAGCCCGAGCGTTTCATCAGCGGGATGGTGAACGCGCCGGTCGTCACCGTGTTCGCGATCGAAGACCCCGAGATGGTCCCCATGAACCCGCTGGCGAGGATACTCGCCTTCGCCGGCCCGCCACGGCGGGTCCCCGTCGCGCTGTAGGCCAGGTCGATGAACCACTGGCCAGCCCCGGACATCTCCAGGAACGCGCCGAAGAGGATGAAGATGTAGATGAACTGTACGGAGACGGTCACCGGGATGCCGAAGACACCGTTCTCGGTGTTGTACCAGAGGTTCTGGACGATCGAGTCCCACGCCAGCGGCGGGATCGAGAGGACACCGACGTAGGCCGCGTCCTGGGGGATGAGAAAGCCGAAGCGAGCGTAGACGATGAACGCCGCGACGATGACCATCAGGTAGAGACTGATCGCCCGCCGGGTCGCCTCCAGGACCAGCAGGACCCCGATCACGCCCAGTACGAGGGCGTAGGAGGTCTCCGAGAGCGGCCCCAGGAGTCCCGCGACCGGTTCGAGGAACGTGAACACGCCCTGGATCGGCCGGCCGCTCTCCAGTCCGAGCGCGCGCATCCGCTGGATCTCGCTGAAGTCGGTGATGAAGTACGCCGCCGACAGTACGGAGACGGCCATCAACACGACGTCGAACGGCGTCACCCGCTCGAAGTCGGGGTCGACGAACAGCCAGCGCAGGCCCGCACCGACCCGGTGGACGGCCTGCGCGAGCGGATGGCCGGCCCCGAGGCGCGTGTCGAGCCAGTCAGCGAGCGCGAGCAGCTGTGTCGCGATGGGGCCGTCCCCCGTACTGGAGGGGTACAGCAGGAAGGTGAGCACCAGTCCGAACGCGACGTGGACGGCGTTGATCTGGAGCAACTGGAGCGACGCGAACTGGATCTCTCCGAGCAGCGGGATATCGATCGCGAGGACGAATCCCTCGGCGGCCAGCCACATCTGGAAGACGGAAAACGAGATGCCGATGATCGCCACGGCGACCGCGGCCGGCCCCCGTAGCGAGCGCTTGCGTTCGATCTCCTGGAGGACCTCGTCGACCTCCTCGTCGGTGATCTCCTCGGTCGATTGCTGGTCAGTCATGCGTTGTGAGTGTGTCCGCCGCGGCGGCGAGTGCGGACCGCTGAACGAGATGGATGTCGACGGACCGCTCGTCGGTGAGTGCGACCAGATCGACCGTCCGCGACCCGACGTGGAGTCGGTGGCCCGCGACCGCGCCGGGCGCGACGGTCACGCGCTCGTAGTTCCCCGGCGGGTCGTAGACGAGCGTGCCGTTCTGGCGGGTGACGTTCGCACGGCTCGGGAGCCCCCAGCCGTAGGACTCGAACTCCATCCGGGTCATCACCAGGCGATCCCCGCGGACGGTGTACTCGTCGTAGACGCGGGTCTGCTCGACGCTGTGGGTGTACTCCAGCGCGACGACGGTCCCGTTGTCGACCGGTTCCTGGAGGTATCGTTCGCCGGTCTCGGCGTCCTCGACGACGAGCGTGCGTCCGCCGGGAACCGCCGCGGCGCTGCCGACGGCGACGAGCACGACGAGCACGGCGACGACGGAGTCCCGGCGCATGCGTCCAGAGAGACGGCGGTCGACTGCGGAGACGGTGACGCGATCGGTTCACACGCCGAAGTACGCGGCCGCCCCGGGGTGGAGTTCGATCGACATCCCGTCCTGGGCCGAGTCCCTGCTGATGAAGTCCGTCTTGATGGTGAGTTCGTCGACGTGGTCGAAGATGGCCGCAGTGACCGTCTCGACGGTGGCGTCGGGCTGTTCGGCGTTGGTCGCGATCATCGCCTGGACGGCGACCGTCTCGACGGCCTCGTCGACGCCGGTGTAGGTCCCGGCGGGGATGGTGTCGTCTGCGAACCAGGAGGCGGCGTCTTTGACCGCCTGACGGTTGTCGCCCCGGATGGGGACGATGACGATGTCGTTCGTCGTCGCCAGGTCCTCGATAGCGCCGACCGGCCAGCCGCCGACGACGAACGCCGCGTCGATGTCGCCGTTCCGGAGCTGGTCGGCCGCCTGCGAGAAGGAGGCGTTCTGCTCCGTGAAATCGGAGATGCCGACCGCTTCGAGGATCTGGAGCGCGTTGACCTGGGTCCCGGAGCCGAGGTCGCCGGTGTTGATCGTCGCCCCCGAGAGGCCAGAGAGCTGTGTGATGCCGGTGTCGGCCAGCGTCACGATGGTGATGGTCTCGGGGTACAGCGTCGCGACTCCCATCAGGTTCTCGACGGCGTTGTCCTGGAACGCCTCGATACCGGTCCCGTTCTTCGCGAAGTAGGCCACGTCGTTCTGGATGAGCGCGAAGTCGGCGTCCCCGCTCCCGAGGTTGCCGACGTTCTCGACGCTGGCCCCCGTCGACTGTACGTTCAGCGTGAAATCGGTGTACTCCTCGACGATGGTCTTGAACTCGTTCGAGAGCGGGAAGTAGGTCCCCCCGGTCCCACCGGCGTGCCACGAGAGGCGAGTGTCGCCGCCGTTGCCGCCGTCGCCACCGTTGCCGTTCCCGCCGTCACCACCGTCGCCACCATCGCCACCTGTGCCACCGTCGCCGCCACAGCCCGCGAGACCGACGACACCTGCGACACCTGCGGCCCTGATGAACGTCCTTCGCGTGTGTCTTTTTGACATACAGTTGATACTGTTTCGGATTCTACCACTAAGCTATGCGCTGGTTATGCGCGGCTGGGACGGCCATCCCGCGACAAAGGTGACACTACCGGACGGTCGGGAAGCGGGTGTTCGGTGCCGGCTGGACGGCTGCTCGCGTTAGGACGGGGTTTCCACGCCGAGTTCCGCCAGCAGTGTCCGTGCGGCCCGTGCCGACGACGGCGGGCCGCGAGCGGTGACGAGGTCGCCGTCGACGGTGACGCTCGTGTCCGCGTCGAGTTCGGCGTCCCACTCGGCACCGGCGGCCTTGACCTCGTCTTCGACCCAGTACGGGAGCTTTCGCCCGTCGGGCATCAGGTCGTCGTCGTCGACGATACCCTCCTCCCAGGCGTTGGGGAAGCCGGTGACCGACCGCCCCTCGACGAGGAATCCGCCGTCGCTGTCGCGCGTGAACGCCAGGATACCGACGGCGTGACAGACGACCAGCGCCTTCCCCGCGTCGCCCTCGACGGCATCGCGAAGGAGTCGGCGCGCATCGCTGTCCTGCGTGACGTCCCACTCGGTGCCGTGGCCGCCGGGGAAGACGACGGCGTCGTAGTCGGCGGCGTCGACCCGCGCGATGGGTGTCGGGTCGTTGAGCCGCTCGTCGGACTCGTGGATCTCCATCACGTGGTCGGCCAGCTCCTCGCCGACCTCCTCGGGGTCGACCGAGCGCTCGTCGATCACCGGCGGGTCACCGGTCGGCGTGGCCACGGTGATGTCCAGGCCGGCGTCGGTGAGTGTGGTAAGCGGTTCGATACACTCCTCGCCCCAGTAGCCGTGCTCGCTGACGACAAACAGTGCTGCTGGCATCGTCTGCTGTAGGGACCCGACGCTGATAAGCCGCCGGGCGGGGTGCCGGCGGAAACGTTTAACCGGTCAGGGCGAATACAGGGACAGAACAAGATGGATATTGCAGCGGACGTAACTCCCCTGTCCATCAGTACCCGATTCTACAATGGCTGACATCGAAGAGAGCGTTTCAGGCTTCAAGATGCGCGGTGGCTGGGTCGACGTCGTCGAGCACGGCGAGCGGATCACCCGTGCGCTGAAAGACCTCGCCAGCGAGGAGGACGTCGAGGAACCGGTCGACGACGACGCCCTCGAAGAGTTCGACGACTGGCGACCCAAGAGTCACGAACGGCTCGACGAGGACGTCAACGAGAAGACCGCCGAACAGGCCAGCGTCGACGAAGGAAAGGGAGAGCAGGCCGGCAAGGACCCAGACGAGGACCTCCAGAAAGCCGGCGAGAAGTTGAGCGAGTCCTACGAGAACTTAGACGAACCCGACGAGGCCATCGACAAGTGGGGCGAGTCCGTCGACTACGTCGCTCGCGCGGCCGACTCGGCCGGTCGGAAGGCCCTCCGGAAGGTCGAGGACGCCGTCTACCGGAACGTGATGACACAGATCGCGCCCTACTACTTCGACAACGAACTCGTCAGCGCGAACCTCCGGCGGATCAACGGCGAGGACCACCCCGAATACGTCTTCGAGGTCAACGTCAACGACGACGACCTGAAACTGCGTGTCTCGAACCGTCTGGCGGACTACGACCAGTCGGTCGAGCGCTGGCACGTCGACACCGAGAAGGTGACCGACGCCGTCGAGGCTGCCGAGGGTGTGGATGCGGTCGAACCGGGGGAAGAGACGGACGCCAAAACGAACTAAGCGCGGGGTTGGCCGCGCGGCGTCGGCTTCCAGCATCGCAGACGCGAAAACCAACTGAGGCCGTCTCCGGACGGCCGGCTGTGGATTTCGTGTCCGAGAGGCGAAGACACACCGATCGACGCGGTGAACGCCGAAACGTACGCTACGCCCCTTCCTGTCGGAATTCGGGTCGATAGCTGACGATTCCGTCCACGTCGTCCAGTGCACCGTCCTGTAACGGTTTGACCATGAACGCGTCGTCAGCACCGTACTCGTTGCCGAGCCCGTACTCGCTCGCCCGTTCGAAGCCGAACCGGGAATAGTACCCGGGATCGCCGAGCACGACCACCGCGTCGACGCCGACCGTGCGACACTCCACCATCCCTCGTCGGATCAGCGACGAGCCGACTCCCTCGTTCTGGAAGTCCGGGCGGACACCGACCGGTGCGAGCCCGACCAGGTTGACGGTCGCTCCGTGATCGTCGACGGTCACTGGGGAGAACAGGACGTGGCCCACGACGTGGTCGTCGGCGACTGCCACGAGCGAGACCACGGCCTCACCGGCGTCGTGGATTCGCCGCACGATGCGTGCCTCGGTCCGGCCGTCGAAGGCCCGTCGATGTACCTCGAAGACGGCAGCAGCATCACTTTGGGTGAACGGTCGGATCGCCATGACGGTGTCTGTACGTTCTGGGAGGAGCGCTATGTTACAAGAGGTAGTCGGTCCTTCCGCCGACCAGCCCACGCAACAGGAGCGCAGCCGCGACGACGAGACATCCCGCGAGCCCGACGAACGCCAGCCGGTAGCTCGCGACGGCTGCCAGCCGATGTAGACCGGGCCCAGCGCGCCGACGCCGAGGAAGACCGCCCGCGCGGCGCCGAGGTCCGCACCGAGGTGCTCGTCGGGTGCAGCGTCCAGCAGCGTCGCGTCGGCGACCGGGAACACCGCCTTGTAGCCGACGGCGTAGGCCGCGATGGCGAGGCCGACGGCGACCATCGATTCGGCCGCGACGACGGCCGCCAGCGCAGCGACACCCAGCAGGAGACCGCCGTAGCCCGAGAACAGCCGCTCGGTGCGTGCGGTCACTGTCGGAGATCACCGACCGAGCGGTTTAGGCGGCGCGGTCGCGGCAGCATCCTCACCGCCGCCGTCGGGCGACCAGCGCCGCGAGGACGAGCGCGGCGGCGACGACGACAGCGACAGGTACCGCCAGCAGCCCGAGGGTCGGGCCGTCGGCCCTCGGCGGGCCGGTGGTCGTCGGGTACGCCGTTGGAGTGGCAGTGGCCGTGCCAGTCACCGTCGTGTGCACGTCGGTCGGCGTCGGCGAGGGCGTGGGGGTCGGCGTCGACAGGCTGAACCTCGCCTCGGGTGGCGATTCGGGAACTGGCTCATCGTCGACCCTGACCGCGAGCCACTGGTAGACCGGGTCGCCACCGATCCGATAGGGCGGGTCCGCTCCGCGGTCGAGAACGCCGTCACCGTCGGTGTCACGGTGGGCGACGACTGCGACGTACTGGCTCGTCTCGGGCGCCGGGAAGTGTAGTTCGTCGCTGGTCTCGGTCGCCGCGCCGGCCCGCCGGAATCGGCCGTCGTCGTAACGGTAGGCCACGAGCAGGCCGTCCTCGGGGAGCGACACCGCCTCGATATTGCTCTCGGCGTCCCCCTCGTAGATGTAGGGGGCATCGAGTAGCCAGCGGATCTGCGGAGGTTCACCGGTCGTGGCGTGGTACCGGAAGCCGGCAACGGTCAGTTCGAACACGTCGGGCGACGACGCGTTCGCCAGCGGGAGCGTCGCGGCGTAGGTCCCGTCGGGTCCGACCGTTGCGATCGTCCGTCGCTGGAACGCCGGGTCGGTCCGCGACTGGACGGTCACGGCGAGTCGCGAGCCAGGTAGGAGGTTCGTCTCGCCCGAAACTGTCGCGTCGTCCGTCGAGGGCAACGACACCGCCCCATCCGTCTCCTGATCGACCGTGACACGCCGGTCGTCGACGCCGAAGTCAGCTTCGAGGTAGCGGTCGGTCGGTGACAGCGGACTCGCCTCGTCGACGCGGAGGAGCGCCGTCTGTCCGCCCGAGCGGATACCGTCGACGCGGGCCGTGTCGACGAGGACGTAGATGGTTCCGTTCCGGGCGTCGGTGACCGCGCGGGCGCTGCCGTCGACGAAGCCCTGGCCGACGAGTAGCCCGCCACAGGGGCCGCTGACGGACAGTTCCTCGGCGAACTCGGGCTCGTGGTCGTCGTGGAGGGCAGCTACCCGCTCGGTCGTGGTGCCGTTCCGTGTCGCGAGGGCGCCGAAGAGACTGGGCGTGTCGAACCGCAGGACCAGCGTCTCGCCCTCGATGGCCGGGCTGCTCTCGGTGACGGGCTGGAGTCGCCCGGTGCGTTCCAGTCGCTGGAGCGTGCTGGCGTTCGGAGCGTCGAACGCCTGCGGGACGCCCCGGAGCGCGGTGATCGAGTCGAGTTCCGGTTCGGTGATCCGCAGTCGTCGCTCGGCGACCGTCTCGCCGTCGACGGTGGCCCGAACGGGGTAGGACCCCTCGTGGAACCGCTCGTCGGTCGCCGTCAGGACGTCGACGGTATCGTCACCGCGAGCGCGATAGGCGTCCGGGGCGCCGGCCGACTCGTGGGCGCCGACGTAGGTGTTGACCAGCAGGGTGACCCGGCCGTCACCGTCGTCGGTCACGCGGAGGGCGACGGGATAGCCGACGCCGGAACCGAGAGAGACGTTGGCCGTCGACCCCGGCGGCACCGTGAGGTGGACGGCGGCGACGCGGCCGAGCGGGACGGTCCCGTCGGCGGTCTGTGGAACGACACGCGACTCGGTCGTCGCGGGCGCCGGTGTCGCGCCGGCAGTATCCGGTGTGGACTCGGTCGCGGGGAGGGCGCAACTGGTGGTCGACGCGTGCGGGGCGAGCGCGGTCGAATCGGACGGGCCAGCCGCCGCGGCCGGCCCGGCGACCGCAGACGTGACGAGGACGGCCATCAGAACCACGATGGACAGACGGCTCAGGGCGTTCGCTGTCGTGGTGGAGGGCATCGACAGGAAAATTCGCGGAGCCGACACTTAATCCTGGGGTGACCCGATCCACAGAACGACGGGTCGTGACATACCCGGGTCCTGTCCCTGGCCGGCGGTGATGAGAGCCACGGACGCGACAACGACGGCACCGCTCGCGGGCCAGTCGGCGACGGTCGTCGGCGCCGGGTTCGGTGAGCTGGCGACGGCCTGTTATCTGGCCGACGCCGGCGCCGACGTGACGGTCGTCGAGGACCACTGACATATGTGCTAGTCGTTGTCACACCCCTTCGTTTCAGGTGGAGATCCGCCGTGCCGAGCGGTAGGCTCATTGCACGGTAGGGCAAACGCCGGGGTAGATGGTCGCGACGAGTGTGCTGGCGACGCTGGTGATCGCAGCAGCCGCAAGTCTGTTCATGGCCTGGACGATCGGGGCCGGCTCATCGGGGTCGACGCCGTTCGCGCCGGCCGTCGGGGCCAACGCGATCTCGGTGATGCGGGCGGGCTTCTTCGTCGGTATCCTCGGACTCGCCGGCGCGGTCCTCCAGGGCGCGAACGTGACGGAGACGGTCGGCGGCGGGCTGATCGTCTTCCCCGACGGCGGCGGGCTCTCGGCCGCGGCCGCCATCGTCGCGCTGCTGACCGCCGCGGCCCTGGTCGCAGTCGGTATCTTCACGGGCTACCCCATCGCGACGGCCTTCACCGTCACCGGCGCCGTCGTGGGTGTCGGTCTGGCGATGGGTGGCCAGCCCGCGACCGCGAAGTACGTCGAGATCGTCTCGCTGTGGGTCGCGGTCCCGTTCGTCGGCGGGGGCATCGCCTTCGCGACGGCGTGGCTCCTGCGCCACGAGGGCACCTCCGAGCAACTCCAGGTGCCGGCACTCGCCGCGCTCGTCGGTGCGATCATGGCGAACGTCCGGTTCGTCCTGCTGGCGCCCGGTTCACAGCAGGCCTCGGTCGCGCAGGCCGTCGCGGCGGCCGCGGGAACGGCCGATCTACCGACTGTCGTCGGGGTGACGCTCGTGGCCGCGCTGCTATCTGGCGGCCTGTTGTACCGTGACGTCCGGGCCGACCCCGACGCGGGACAGCGCCACTTCCTCCTGGTGCTGGGCGGCCTGGTCGCCTTCTCGGCCGGCGGGAGTCAAGTGGGGCTGGCGCTCGGACCGTTGCTCCCGCTACTCGGGGAGGGGCCGACAGCCGCGATCCCGATCACCGCCGTCCTGCTCTTTGGCGGTTTCGGCCTGCTCGTAGGTTCGTGGACCGGCGCGCCGCGGATGATCAAGGCCATCGCGCAGGACTACTCCTCGCTCGGCCCGCGCCGCTCGATCGCCGCGCTCATCCCGAGTTTCATCATCGCACAGACGGCCGTCTTCCTGGGCGTTCCCGTCTCGTTCAACGAGATCATCGTCTCGGCCATCGTCGGGTCGGGAGCGGCCGCCGGCGGCGGCGAGGTCAGTCGCTCGAAGATGGGCAAGACGGTGCTGGCCTGGCTCGGGTCGCTCGCACTCGCGTTCGGGGTGAGCTACGGTCTGTTCCTGCTCGTCGACAGCCTCTGATTACTCCGGGCGGCTGTAGTCGGGGTCGATCATCTGGGCCGAGGTCGGCGCCGGGTCGCCGGGCGTGAGGTTGTACGCCGAGAAGTCGGTGACGCCGGCCGCACGGAGGACATCCTCGTCGTAGAGCGACTCGCCCGTGAACTCCGCGGGGTCGTTGCGCAGGATCTGGAGCACAGCGTCCGAGACCACGTCCGGGGTGCGCCAGTCGTCCTCGGTCCCCAGCCCGAAGTGCCGTGTCGCCCGCGTGTCGACGGCAGTGACGGGCCAGAAGGTGTTACAGCCGATGTCGTGACCGCTCAACTCGCCCGCGAGCGAGAGCGTGACGAAGGACATCCCGAGCTTCGACCAGAGATACGGCCCCTGGCCCGGACTGCGGTCGACGGTCACCGGCGGCGCGTTGGTGAGGATCCACCCCTCGTCGAGCCCCTTGAGGTGGTCGATGAACGCCCGCGAGGTGAGGTAGGTGCCCCGAACGTTCACCTCGGTCAGGAGGTCGAACCGGTTCGGTGGCAGGTCCTCGACGGTGGCCAGCTGGATGGCGCTGGCGTTGTTGACGACGATGTCGACCGTCCCGAAGTGGTCGATGGCCTCGTCGGCGGCCGCCTGGACCGCGTCGGCGTCGCGGATGTCGAGCTGGATCGGGAGCGCCTCGGCCCCCAGGTCCCGGACCTCGCGGGCCGTCTGTTCGATCGACCCCTCCAGGTCGCGCTCCTGGCCGTAGTCGCCCTCCTCGCTGGTCTTGCCGGTCGAGACGACGTTACAGCCCTGTTCGGCCAGGGCGAGCGCGATCTGCTTGCCGATGCCACGGGTGGTACCGGTGATGAACGCGGTACTGCCCGAGAGGTCGGGCTGTTCCAGAGACATGCACGCCCCGTCGGCAGGGAGCTACATAGTACTGGCCCTCGAACCGGGCAGAAACCGAAGTAGCGACCGTGAGGAGTTTACTCAGTGGAGGCTTCCTCTGGATCTGTCTCCTCGTTGGGATCCTGGTCGAGGCGTGCGACGCGGGCTTTCATGATCCGGGTGTTCTCGACCTGTTCGACGCGGATCTCGACGCCGTCGTAGGTGATCGTCTCGCCCTCCTCGACGAGGCGTCCCGCACGATTGAAGATGAAGCCGGCGATGGTCTCGAACTCTTCGCCCTCCGGGAGTTCCAGTTCCAGGGCCTCGTTGACCTCCTCGATGTTGACCTCGCCCTTGACGACGACGGTGTCGTCGTCGACGTACTCGATGGGCTCTTCCTCCTCGCCTTCGAGGATCTCGCCGACGATCTCCTCGGTGAGGTCCTCCATCGTCACCAGCCCCTCGGTGGTCCCGAACTCGTCGATGACGATGACCATGTGCATGCGCTCTTTGCGCATCTCCGTCAGCAGGTCGTCGACGTTCTTGGACTCGGGGACGTGCAGCGTCGGTTCGATGAGGTCTTCGAGCCTGATGTCCTTCGCGATGGCCTCGCCGTAGTTCAGATCGCGGACCAGGTCGCGGATGTGGACGACGCCGATGACGTTGTCCAGACTCCCCTCGTAGACCGGCACCCGCGCGTGACCGCTCTGGATGCAGGTCTCCAGGGCCTCCTGGACGGAGTCGTCCTTGGCGACGGCGGTCATGTCCAGGCGCGGCGTCATGACCTCCTTTGCGATGGTGTTGTTGAACCGCAGGGTCCGCTGGAGCATCTCGCGTTCCTCCTCGTCGAGGACCCCCTCGCGTTCACCCGTCTCGATGATGTCCTGGATCTCCTCGCGGGTGACGTAGGAGGTCTCGATGGCGGACCGACCGCCGGTGATCTTGTTGACGATGCGGGTGAGGTAGTCGAACAGCAGGATCAGCGGGATGAGGACCTTCTCGGCGACCTTCAGCGGCCGGGAGATGGTCAGGGCCCAGGACTCGGTGTTCTCGACGGCATAGCTCTTGGGCGCGCTCTCGCCGAACAGCAGCACGACGGCGGTGATGCCGAACGTCGCAGCCAGGACGGCCTCGCCACGCGAGAGATAGAAGCCCAGCAGTCCCGTCGCGATGGAGGACATCGCGATGTTGACGAGGTTGTTTCCAACCAGGATCGTGACCAGCAGGCGGTGCGGGTCGGACTTGAGTTGCTGGAGCGTCTTGGCACCTTTGACGCCGTCCTCGACGAGCGCCTCGGTCCGGTGGGCCGGCAGCGAGAACATGGCGATCTCCGAGGAGGAGAAGAAGGCCGAGAGACCGATCAGCAGCAGGATGGTGACGATACCAGTAGCGACGATGACGTTCTGCGGAATCGGGATACCGAGCACGCCGACTGTCTGGAGCGGTGGCAGAGACAGCGCGAGCAGCGCAGGTGGATCCAGGGCCATCAACGATCCGAGTTGTAATGGACGGGGATTAAGGCTTGTCATGGCGGGCAGCGCCGAAGCCCTTACCCTCGACTCGGTCCTACGTCGGCCCGTATGAGCGACCCTGCCATCACCCTGTATCGACTGCAGGCGTGTCCGTTCTGCGAGCGCGTCGTGCGGGTACTCCGGGAGCACGACCTGGACTACCGCTCGCGGTTCGTCGAGCCGATGCACTCCGAACGCGACGTCGTCAAGCGATTGACGGGCAAGCGAACCGTCCCGGCCATCGTCGACGAGAACACGGGCATCACGATGAGCGAGTCCGCGAACATCGTCGAGTACATCGAGCGGACGTACGGGAACGAAGCGGCCACAGCAGAGAGCCGAGGTGAGGCCTGATGGACCTCGGCTTCGACATCGTCGACCTCGGCCCGGCGGACCCGCCCGAAGCGGGCGAGCAGGCGCCCGACTTCACACGCCCGCTCGTGAACGACGAGTACTGGGAGGACGTCGCCCTCTCCGAGGTGTGTGCCGAGAGCGACGATCCCGTGGTACTCGTCTTCCACCCGATGGACGGCGCGTTCCCGGCGACGTACGTCTGGAACGAGATCCGCGACCGGGAATGGCACGAGTCGGCGACCGTCGTCGGCCTCTCCATCTCGACGCCGTACGCCCACAAGGACCTGCTCGACGAGCGGGACATCGAGGGCGACTACCGCCTCTACTCGGACCCCGGCAACGGCGTCGCCGAGCAGTACGGCATCGCGATGGCGACCGACGGGATGGCCGGCATCGCCGAACCACGGCCGGCCGTGTTCGTCCTCGACGACGACCGGACCGTCGAGTACGCCTGGGTGGGTCAGGAGTGGCCCTCCTTCCCCGACTACGACGCGGTCGAAGCCCAGCTGTGAGATGACGGACATCGAGACAGCGGCCGCGGCCATCCGCGAGGGAAAGCTGGTCGTCTACCCGACGGAGACGGTGTACGGCCTCGCGGCGGACGCACTCGACGCCGACGCCGTCGAGCGGGTCTTCGAGGCGAAGGGGCGGGCCCGTGACAAGCCGATATCGCTCGCTGTCCCCGACGTCGACGCCGCCGGCGAGTACGCTCGGCTGACCGACCGCGAGGTGGCGTTCATGCGGGAGTTCCTGCCGGGGCCGGTCACCGTCGTCGTCGAGCGCCGCGACGTGGTCCCGGACGTGCTGGTCGACGGCGGCGACCGCGTCGGGATCCGGGTACCAGACCACCCCGTCGCGCTGGATCTCCTGAAAGCCGTCGCGCCGCTGACGGCCACGAGCGCCAACGTCTCGGGGAACCCCAGCGCGAGGGCTGTCGACGACCTCGACGCCATCCGCGAGCGAGCAGCGGTCGTCCTCGACGGCGGCGAGACCGGCGGCACGGGCTCGACTGTCGTCGACGTCGCTGCCGGGACGATCCACCGGCGGGGCGCGCAGGCCGACGCCGTCGAGGCCTGGCTCGCGGACCACTAGTCGAGGAGCGACCGCAGCGATCGGGTCCGGACCCCGCACTGCTGGCGGTAGTCGCAGGGGTCGCACTTGGCGTCGCTGTCGGCTCTGGCCGGCGGCCCGTCGATGCTCGCCGCGGTCCGGAGCGCCCCACGGTAGACGCCCGCTCGCCGTGCGGTGATCTCGACGCGGCGGACGACACCGTGTGCCGGGTACTCGGCGAAGGCGTGCTCGACCGGTCGTTCACGTTCCCAGGCCAGGGCCTTCGCGGCCGCGACGAGCCTGACTGTCTGAGGCTCCCAGACCCCCTGGTCCGGCGGCGTCCCGGCGAAGACGAGCGACGGGGCGGGGCCGTCCGGTCCGTCGACGAGTTTGTGTGCGACGCCGCGGGCGTCCTTCCCGTCGAGGTGGACGTCCCGGCCTGCGGGGTCAGCCAGGTCGTTCCAGGACGCCAGGCGCTCGCGTGCCCGTCGCAAGCGCTCGCGGACGGTCGCCGGGTCGGCCTCGACCGGTGCGGCCAGCAGCGCGGCGTCGTCGGCCAGCAGTCGCTCGTAGTCGAAGGCCAGCTCGCGGATCCGACCCACCTCGTCGGGGACGTCTGGCGGCCCGTCCCGCCGGCGGTAGTAGAGTTTTCGCGGGCAGTACGCGGCCGTCTCCAGATCACGGAAGGTGTGGGACACAGGGGGGCTGGTCCCGGCTTCGGGCAAAAGGGTTCGCCTACATCGAGACGTCGGCGTCCGAGTCCAGCGAGTCGATGTCCTCCGTCGCCTCGTCGAGGCCGGTCTCCCGGACCGCGGCGGTGTGCTGGGTCGAGAGGCCCGCCTCGGTCAGCACGTCCTCGAACTCGCTCTGGAAGCGGTGGCTCACCTGCCGGGCGGCGGCCTGTGCCTCGACGACCGCACGGTAGTGAGCCGCGGTCGCCTCGTCGACGTCGAACGCGTCGGCCAGATCGGCGTCGCTGCCGTCGCTGTTGACCACGCGCTTGCGGAACGCGGGGACGTCGAAGGGCGCGTCGTCATCGGTCTCCCGGAGGAGGTGCAGGTCCAGTCGCGCGTCGACGATGCTGTCCTCGTCGGTGTCGAGGCGCTCGGCCATGTCGGCGTCGTTCTCGCCCTCGTAGAACCCACGCACCACCGTCACCAACCCCTCGTCGTCGAAGCCGGTCCGGAACTCGTACCGCTCGCGCATCCGCGCGACGACCTCACGGAGCCGCTCGGCCACCGAGTCGTCGTCGGCATCGGCCAGTGAGCCCCGCTGATCGGCCTGTGACTCCGTCACACGCTCCTCGCCGGAGACGTCCATGAAGATGTCACGGAGTTCCTCGGTCTTTTCGTCCATCGAACCGGAACACTACCGGTCGACGGATAAATATCTGTTGGGGAAACGAGCGGTCGCCGCCACGCTTAGGCCCACTGACCCCGACCTCCTGGCATGGACGTGGCCCTGCTCACCGTCGGCGACGAGTTGCTCGCCGGCGACACGGAGAACACGAACGCGACGTGGCTGGCCCGGCGGCTCTCGGCGGTGGGCGCGCGAGTCACCCGTATCCTCACGGTGCCCGACGACGAGGCGGTCATCGCCGACGCCGTTGCCCGGTTCCACGCGGCGTTCGACGCCGTCGTCGTCACCGGCGGTATCGGGGGAACGCCCGACGACGTGACAAAGGCCGGCGTCGCCCGGGCCTTCGACCGGGACCTCGTGGTCCCCGACGACGTCCGCGGACACCTCGAAGCGAAGGCCGAGCGGTTCGCCACCGACAACCCCGAGGTGGTCGACCGCTACGAGATGGATCTCGACCTAGACGCCTGGGCAGCGATTCCTGCGGGTGGTGAACCACTGCTGACCGACGAGAGCTTCGCTGCGGGCTGTGTCGTCGAGGGTGTCTACGTCCTGCCGGGCATCCCCGAGGAACTGAAAGCCATGTTCGCTATCGTCGCCGACGACTTCGGCGGCGACCGGACCACCGAGACCATCCACACGCCCGCACCGGAGGGCGCGGTCGTCGCCCAGATCACCACGGCGCGCGAGCGGTTCGACGTCGCTGTCGGGAGCTACCCCCGGAAAGACGGGACGCCGGGGCGGGTGACCGTCACCGGCGAGGACCCCGCAGCCGTCGCGGACGCCGCGGCGTGGCTCCGGGAGCGTATCGAGACAATCGAGGAGTAGCGATCAGTCGAGCATCGAGTCGGATCGGTCGTCGTCCGCCGCCTCGACGGTGTCGGAAGGTAACGATGTCTCGGTCAACCCCTCCCACTCGTCCCTGTAGGAGTCGATGAGCGTGGTTCGTGCGTCGTAGCTCCGTTCGACGATGCGTTCGAGTAGGTCCTCCTGGGTGACTTTCTGGCCGGTTTCGAGCGTGATCTCCTCGCGAAGCCGCTGGAGACGGTCCTGGGTGGTCTGGCCGACGTGTACCGAGGGCGTCATGGAGACTAGAACGCCGGGAAAGGTAGTAAACGCTCCTATCAGACCGTTAGAACAGTTCGAGGATCCCCATGGCGGTCGCGGCCAGCAGGATCTCGAACGAGAGCGTCCCGAGCGCCGAGAGCGCGACGAACCGGCGCGTCTCCATGCCCGCGACGCCGGCCGGGACGGTCAGCATGCCGCGGGTGAACAGCAGCGTGTTGCTGAGCGGGACCGCGAGGATGCCGAAGCGGTCGAACATGTGCCCGAAGCGGTCGAGGCGGTCCTCGCTGACGCGGAACCACGGCCGGTCGAGCAGCCACTCGCGGCCGCCGCGTTTCGCCAGCAGGAACAGCGCCGTCTGGCCGACGGTGGCGCCTGCGACCGCGACGGCGAGGATCGCTGCGACGCTCGGCAGATCGTAGCCCCCGGTCGTCTGTGCGAGGATAGCTACGGCCGCCGGGACCAGCGCCTCGCTGGGCGCGAAATACAGCAGCATCGCCCCTTCGAGGATGAACACCAGAAAGAGCGCCGCCAGCCCGTACCGCTGGAGCAGGCGTTCCGCGAACGCCGTGTCGCCGAAGACGTACAGCGCGATGCCGGCGACGCCCAGGAGCGCGAAGAACGCCGCGACCAGGAGCAGGCCGTAGTCCTCGGCGAACGTCCGCACCGGCCCCCGCGTCGTATCGGTCGCCATCTACCGTCGTTGTGGCCCGGCCCGGCGTAAATCGTTTCTGTCCTGGGGTCGACGGTGGCGTGTGTCGCGTTCGCAAGCGGTGGGTTCATGGCTCCGAGCGTCCGACCGGGAGATATGGACATGCCACGTCGCCCGCGACGACTCCGGACCGACGGCGTCCGGCCGCTCGTGCGCGAGACAGACCTGGACGCGTCGGACCTCATCGCCCCCGTGTTCGTCGACGCGACGACCGACGAGCGGGTGCCCATCGAGACGATGCCCGGACACGAACGGGTCCCCGTCGACGAGGCTGTCGCCCGCGTCGCGGAGATCCGCGAGACCGGCGTCGAGGCGGTCATGCTCTTTGGCGTCCCCGAATCCAAGGACGAGCGGGGCTCGCGCGCCTGGGCCGAGGACGGCGTCGTCCAGGAGGCGACCCGCCGCATCACCGCCGAGACCGACGCCTACGTCGTCACGGACGTCTGTCTCTGTGAGTACACCGCTCACGGCCACTGCGGGGTGCTGGAGGAGACCGCCGCCGAGGACCCGACACTGACGGTCCGTAACGACGAGACGCTCGACCTGCTGGGGAAGATCGCCGTCAGTCACGCCCGCGCCGGCGCCGACATGGTCGCGCCCTCGGGCATGATGGACGGGATGGTCGGCGCCATCCGCGAGGCGCTGGACGGCGACGGCCACACGGAGGTCCCGATCATGAGCTACGCCGCCAAGTACGAGTCGGCGTTCTACGGCCCGTTCCGGGACGCCGCCGACGGCGCACCCGCGTTCGGCGACCGCCGGCACTACCAGATGGACCCCGCCAACGCCCGCGAGGCACGCCGCGAGGTCGATCTGGACGTCGAGCAGGGCGCGGACGTACTGATGGTCAAGCCCGCACTGCCCTACCTCGATATCGTCGCCCAGGTCCGAGCGGACCACGACCACCCCGTCGCCGCCTACAACGTCTCCGGCGAGTACGCGATGTTGCACGCGGCCGCCGAGAAGGGGTGGCTCGACCTGGAGGCGACCGCCTACGAGTCGCTGCTGTCGATCAAACGGGCCGGTGCGGACCTGATCCTCACCTACTTCGCCGAGGACGTCGCCGACCGTCTCTGAGCGAGAGAGACCCCGCAACCTATTCAACCGCCAGAACCCAGGCACACGCACATGCGACGACAGACCCTCCTCGTGGCCGCCGTGGCCACGGTCGCCCTGCTGTCGTTCAGCGTCGGTGCCGCCAGTCTCGACGCGAGCACCGGCCGTGACCGGGTCAACCCCGAGATGGACGACAGGGAGATCGACAACCCCGGCGCGGACTACGACGGGCCCGACAGCGACAGCGACGCAAACCCGCCTGCCGAGGACGGCGGCGCGCGCTCGCTGGTCCCCGACCTCTCGCCCCCGGCCGTCGGCGCGCTCGTCGCCGCGTTCCTCATCGTGGTGATCGCCGTCTGGCGGTTCGCCGGCGGCGGAAGCGTCGAGGGGAACGACCACGAACCCGCGTTCGTGAGCGGGAGCGACGGCGCCGACGAACCGACCTACTCGACCGACAGCATCGACGTACCGCTCTCGAACGACGTCTACCGGGCCTGGGCCGACCTGACCGAGCGCCTGGGACCGGCCGACGGCGCGACGACCCCCCAGGAGTACGCCCGGCGGGTCGCCGGCGCCAGCGAGGACCCGGAGGCGCTGGACCGACTCCGCGAGACGTTCGAGCAGGTGCGCTACGGCGGGGCCGAGCCGACTTCCGACCTCGAACAGCGCGCTCGCGAGGCACTCGACCGGGCGACCGGCCCGCGGGAGGACGGTGGATGACGGCGACGCTTCGCCCGCTCCCGCTCGCTATCGGACTGGGCGCGACGATCATCGGGGTCGGCCTCGCGGCCGTCGGCGCCGCCGTCGTCCCCAGCAACACCCGGAACCTCCTGCTGGTCGCCGTGGCCGTCGTCGCCGGCGGCGTGGCGCTACTGGGCCTGCTCGTCCACTCCCTGGAGGGCGACGAACGGCCCGGGCTCCCCGACACCGACAGCCGGGCAGCGACGGTCCCGGGCGACGCGGTCGACGACGCGCTGGCGGCGGGCCAGGACAGCACGGCCATCCGCGACCGGGTGGCGACCGTCGCCGTCTCGGTGCTGGAACGGCGGGGCCTGACCAGGTCGGCGGCCGAGCAGCAGTTGGCCGACGGGAGCTGGACGGACGACCCGCGCGCGGCGGCGCTGCTGTCTCCCGACGACGTCGGCCCCTCGCTGCGGGCCCGGATCGAGGGGTGGCTCTCCGGCGTCCGGCCGTTCCACCGCTGGGTGGGCGCGGCGACGACCGAACTGCTGGACCGCGAGGACGAGCGATGAGCGGGACGGTCCACCAGACCGGGCGCTGGCTGGGGCTGACCGGTGCCGCGCTGCTGGCTGCAGCCGTCGGCCTGGTCGCACAGACACCCTCGCTCGTCCTGCTGGGCGGTATCGGTGCGGCGCTTGGCGCCTACGACCGTGTGGCCGCGCCGCCGCCGACCAGCGTCGCGATCGAGCGGTCCATCGAGCCGCCGGACCCCGGTGTCGGCGAGTCGGTGACGGTCCACCTGACCGTCCGCAACGAGGGCGAGCGGACGCTGCCGGACGTCCGCGTGGCCGACGGCGTCCCCGAGACGGTCCGTGTCGTCGAGGGGTCGGCCTCGGTCGGAACGAGCCTCCGGCCGGGCGCGAGCACGACGGTGACTTACGAGATGACGGGCGGCACCGACCGCTGCGTGTTCGATCCGGTGACGGTCATCGTCCGGGACGTGGTCGGCGTGGTCGCCCGCCACGACCGTGTGGAGGTGTCGCCGGACGCGGTCACCTGGGCGCGCCCCAGCGGGAAAGCCATGCTGGCGCTGATCCCCGCAGTCTATCGCCGGCCGGGACAGGTCCCGGTCGACGACGGCGGGTCGGGCCAGTCCTTCTACGCGGTCCGCGAGCGGCGCCCGAACGATCCGCTCTCGCGGGTGGACTGGAACCGCTACGCCCGGACCGGTGAGCTGACGACCGTCGAGTTCCAGCGCGAGCAGGCGGCGACGGTCGTCGTCCTGGTCGACACCCGGCAGGCCGCGGCCGTCGCGCCGGACGAGACGGCCCAGACCGCCGTCGAGCGCTCGACGACCGCCGCGCTCGCGCTCGTGGAGGGGCTGCCCGAGGACGGCCACGCGGTCGGGCTGGCCGCCCTCTCACCGCAGGAGAGCTGGCTCCCGCCGGGCCAGAGCGCCGCCCACCGCCAGCAGGCACGGGACCGCATCCGCGAAGACCGCGCGTTCGCGGCGACGCCGGTGACCGAGTCGCCGGACGTCGAGCGCCTGTTCGCACAGCTCCCGAAAGCAGCCAACGTCATCTTCCTGAGCCCGCTGTGTGACGACGAGAGCGCCAGCGTCGCCCGTCGACTCGCCGCACGCGGCCACCCGGTGACCGTCGTCAGTCCCGACGCGACGGCGACGAACACGGCCGGTCACCGACTGGCCCACCTCGAACGGGCCGACCGCCTGCGAGCGCTTCGTGCGGCCGGCGTCGAGGTGTACGACTGGGGGGCCGACGAATCACTCCAGGGCCTGCTCGGGCGGGCCGGGAGGGACGGCGGATGACGCCAACGACCGGCCAGGGCTGTGCGCTGGCTGCGGGGCTGGCGACCGTCGGGACGCTGTTCGTCGCCGGTATCGGCCCGCTGGCGACGGCCGCCGGCGTCGCGGCGCTCCTCGCGCTGGTTGGGAGCCAGCTGACCGACAGCGGACTGCTGGCGAACGTCGTCGGCGTGGCGCTGTTCGGCCAACTGCTGGTCGCCGGCGTCCAGGGCGCCGGGACGACGACGATACTCGCGGCCGGCGTCGGAACGGTGCTGGCCTGGACGTTCGCCCACTCGGCGGTCGAACTCCGGGACGACCTTGGCGAGGCACGGAGTCTGGGGCTGGAACTGAGCCACACCGCCGGGACGACGGGGCTCGTGACGGGGGCGGCGCTGGTCGCGGCGGTGCTGTTCCGGACGAGTTCCTTCCGGTTACCGCCCCTGGCCCTGGCAGCGCTCGTCCTGGGCGGCGTGGCGCTGACCGCGGCGCTCCGGCGGTGAGCGTCAGTCCGACGGCGTCCCCGATTCGGCCGCGTCCAGGTCCAGAACATCACTCCCGTCGGCTGCCACGGTCGGAAGCCGGAGCGTCACGACCGTCCAGCCTGCCGCCCGGTCGTATCTGACGTCGCCGCCGGCCGACTCGGCGACCCACCGGGCGAGCCAGATACCGAGTCCACTGCCGTGCTGGAGCGTCGTGATGGTTTCACCCTCGAAGACCGCCGCACGTTCGATATCGGGGATTCCAGGCCCGTCGTCGGCGACCCGCAGGAGCGCCTCGTCGCCGTCCTCCTCGACGACGATCCGCACCGTCGTCCCGTCGGGGGTGTGCTCGACGGCGTTCTCGACGAGGTTGTCCAGCGCGTCGTACAGCCCCGGTCCACCGGGGACCGCCACCGAGGACCGTATCGACGGGTCGACGCTGACCGACTCCTCGTAGGTCCGTGCAACGCCCCGGGCCAGCGTGACGGGATCGACCGGTCGGTCGGTGGTGTTGGCCAGCGCCGACTCGACCTCCTTTGCCTGCTGGCTGACCGCATCGAGTCGCCCGGCCGCATCGAGGATTCGGTCCGTGATCGCGACCGTCTCCCCGTCGGTCGTGTCATCCCGGAGGTGCTGTGCGGCCCCGATGACCACGGAGAGATCGTTCCGAAGGTTGTGGCGCAATACGCGGTGGAGGACACGGAGTCGCTGTCGGCGCCGGCGGTCCTCGGTGACGTCGGAGTAGATGGCGAAGCCGTACCGTCGGCCGTCCTCTGCCTCGTAGGGGACGCTGTGGTAGTCGAACTCCCGGCGCCCGTCGACCGTCTGCCGGGCGACGATAGCGTGGTTCGGCTTCCCCTCGGCCGTGCGCTGGTCGTAGTCGGTCGCCTCGTCGCCTTTCCCCTCGGGGACGATGAAGTCGTTGAGCGACTCGCCGACGATGTCGGCGGGGTCGTAGCCGAAGGTGTCCACGAACGTCGAATTGACCGCCCGTACGACCGGCGTCCCCGCGACCATCTCGAACGCCACTGCGGCGTCGTCGATGAGATCGAACAGGTGGTCGAACCGGTCGTGGACGCTCGTCGACCGGTGGACCGAACAGACGACGCTCCCGTCGACGGCCGTCACCTCGACGGTCGCCGGGACGTGGCGGTCGCCGAGATCGAACGTGACCTGGCACCGGCGGGTCCGCCGGTCGTCGCCGGAACGGACCGCCCGCACGGCACGGCGGACCGCGTCGGCGTCGTCGCCAGCGAGGAGCGACGAGAGCGAACGCCCCCGAAGTGTCGCCGCATCCGCCGAGAGCAGCGTCGCGAACTCCGCAGTCACGAACGAGAGCCGGCCGTTCCCGTCGACACCGAACATCAATCGGCGCTCCCCTCGCTGTCAGTAGCTGCTGTAGCGACAGTCTCGCTGGCGGAAAGCATGTCCCGTGCGGTCACGATGGGGTAGCCGTTCGGTTCCTCCCAGACTCGTGGTCGAGTAGTGGTCATGTGTATGCTTCTGTGTCGATAGAATGTCGAAATGATCTCAGAGATATCGTAGACTGCTACATAAATACAGTTCTTACAGATCAGTCCGTACGTTTGTTTTGAATCATATAACGCTGACGCCGCTGGCAACACCCGCCACAGCGGGGCGCGCGCAAGCAAATCAGGCCCATCTCGGCCCGAACGGCCGCTCTAGCGGTCGACGTTCGTCCAAAACACCCGCAGACAAACGCTGTATTTCTTGACGGAGAACAACCTTATATCCATAATACTGTACTATAATCTGGACAGTCGTCTACCGTAGAGTGCCTCATTCCCACTTTCATAAAGCAAACCCTTATGTATACCTCTGACAAGAGACTTCTCCGTGAACGAACTGCCGAAAGTTGGAGCAGATGGCGATAGAGTTGGACGTTCAAACTAAACTACGAAGCAAACTGAAACAGGTGAACACAAAATGGTACTTGCACCACTCCAGGTAACCGCGGACGCACTCAACTACACGTGGGTGCTGATGGTATCGTTCCTGATCTTCTTCATGCACGCCGGCTTCGCCATGCTCGAGGCGGGGCAGGTGCGCTCGAAGAACGTCGCGAACCAGCTGACGAAGAACCTCCTGACCTGGTCGGTCGGGGTGACGGTGTTCTTCCTCATCGGCGCGGGCATCTCGTCACTGGTCGGCGGTGGCGGGTTCGCCTCCGCCGCGATGACCAGCGGCACGGGCTGGATCGACTGGCTCTACGGCGCCGTCTTCGCGATGACGGCAGCGACCATCGTCTCCGGGGCGGTGGCCGGTCGCGCGAAACTCCGCGCGTACATCACGTACACGTTCCTGCTGGCGGCGGTCATCTACCCGGTCGTCACCGGCATCACGTGGGCAGGCGCCTACATCAGCTTCGGTGGCGCCGGCTTCACTGACTTCGCGGGCGGCATGATCGTCCACGGCATGGGCGGTATCGCCGGCCTCACCGCAGCCTACGTCCTGGGCCCACGTATGGGTCGGTACAACGAGGACGGTTCCGCGAACGTCATCCCCGGTCACTCGCTGACCTTCGCCGTCCTGGGGACGCTGATCCTGGCCTTTGGCTGGTACGGCTTCAACGTCGGGACCTCCGCCATCATCGGCGAGGGCTTCCTCGGTGACCAGCTCGGCCGCGTCGCCATGACGACCACGATCGCGATGGCCTGCGGTGCGATGGGTGCCGGGCTCGTCGCCTGGATGCGCACCGGCAAGGTCGACACGCTGTACGTCGCCAACGGCCTGCTGGCCGGTCTGGTCGGCATCACGGCGATCCCGCACACCACCTCGTGGTGGGGTGCCTTCGTCGTCGGCGGCCTCGCTGGTGTCCAGCTCCCGCTGGTCTTCGAGTTCGTCGAGAAGAAGCTGAAGATCGACGACGTCTGTGCGGTCTTCCCCGTCCACGGCAGCGCTGGTGTGCTGGGGACGCTCATGTACCCGTTCGTCGCGGCCTCGGCCCCTGCGGGCGGCATCGTGAACGCGTTCATCGCACAGCTCATCGGCGTCGTCGCCATCGGCGGCTGGACGATCGTCGCGACGGGTGTGATCTGGTACGCGCTGAAGGCCGTCGGGCAGGCACGCGTCACGCCCGAACACGAGCAGGAAGGCCTGGACGTCAGCGAACACGGCGTCGAGACCTACCCCGAATTCGGAACCGGTGACAGCGTCGTCGCCGACGGTGGTATGACCACGGAGAACGTCCGCACTGACGGAGGTGTCAACGATGAGTGAAACTGACGACCGCGAAATCAAGATGATCATCGCGATGGTACGGCCCGACAAACTCGGTGACGTCAAGAAGGCGCTGGCGGAGGTCGGGGCGCCTTCCCTGACAGTCACGAACGTCTCCGGCCGCGGCTCACAGCCCGCCAAGAAAGGGCAGTGGCGCGGCGAGGAGTACGTCGTCGATCTCCACCAGAAGGTCAAGATCGAGTGTGTCGTCGCAGACACGCCGGTCGAGGACGTCGTCGGCGCCATCAAGGACGGCGCCCACACCGGCGAGAAGGGCGACGGAAAGATCTTCGTCCTCCCGGTCGAGGACGCCTACCAGGTCCGGACAGGAGAGAGCGGCCCGGACGCCGTCTGAGCGTCGGGGATGGTCGACGAGATCGACAGGGCGGTCGTGAACGCGCTGTTGCGGGACGGCCGAGCCAGCGCGCGCGACGTCGCGACCGAGACGGGTGTCGCGGCGACGACCGTCTCACGGCGGATGGACGAACTGGAGTCGGCCGGCATCATCGAGGAGTACACCGCCCGCGTCGACTACGGTGCGCTGGGCTACGACGTCACGGCGGTGTTCCAGCTCTCGGTCGACGGCGACGGTCTCGTCGACGTCACCGAGTCGCTGCGCGAACAGCACAACCTGCTGGCCGTCTACGAGGTCACCGGCAGCCACGACATCATCGCGATCGGGAAGTTCCAGGACACGGACGAGATGAACGCCTACATCAAACGGCTCGTGACCGACGAGTACGTCCGCTCGGTGTCGACTGCCATCGTCCTGAACGCGGTCCGCGAACACGAGCAGTTCCCGGTCGACGAAGGCGACCGATAACTGCCCCCTCGACGACCGGTTTTTGACTCGCTGTATCGACGGACGGAGCCGGTCCGGTGACGTGATTGATAGCAGCGGGAGTAGTATTATATAAGACGAAACGAATTCTCGTGCATGACCGATGATGGACAACAGACGCGGCGGTCGGTCCTGCGGGCCGTCGGGGCTGGGACGGCGACTGTGGGGATCGCCGGCTGTATGGGTGGTGGCGGTGGCGGGGGAGGCACACCGACAGCGAGCAAGTACGCGAACCAACCCGTCGGTGAGGACACCGTCACCTTCGGGTTCCCGGTCGCGCTATCGGGCCCGTTCGGGTCCGACGGCGAACGACAGGAACGGGGCTTCGAACTAGCCGTCAAACACCTCAACGAGGGTGGCGGCTGGGTCGATAGTGGGAAGTTCCCGGCACTGAGTGGGGACGGAGTACTCGGACGGACCGTCGAGATGGCGACGGCCAATACGGAGTCGTCCCCCGACACCGCTGTCAGCGTCGTCAGGGATCTCATCGAGCGGGAGGGGGCGGTGATGATCGCCGGCGGCTCTTCGGCGAACACCGCCGTCAAGCTGTTCGACGTCTGTCACCCGCGAGGCGTCGTCCACATGATCGGCTTCGCACCCGGGACGAACGTCACCGGCGCGGACTGTTCGCGCTACGCGTTCCAGGAGATGTTCAACCCGAAGATGGCTGCCCAGGCGCTCGTGCCGGTGTTGCTGGATCGGTTCGGCGACCGGGCCAGCGTCTTCGGCCTGCACGCCAACTCCGACTTCGGGTTCACCCAGGCCAACGAGTTACGGCGACTGCTGCTCGACAACAACTGGGACTACCAGGGGGACGTCCAGACGACCGTCGGGACCTCCGAGTACGGCCCGCAACTAGAGGAGGCCAAGGCCGCGAACCCGGACGTACTCGCGCTGTCCTATCGTGGTATCGACGGGGCGAACGCGATTCGCCAGGCCAGGGAGGTATTCGAGGACGACATCGACATCGTCGCACCGCTGCTGAGTCGGACCACGGCGACGCTGGCCGGCGAGGCCATCGAGGGGGTCATCGGAACTATCTCGTGGGACCCGAGTATCAAGACGCCGCTGTCGAAGACGTTCCGGGACGCGTTCCAGCAGGAGTTCGGGAACCCCTCCGAACGGCCGAACTGGCGCCTCCCCTCGGATCAGGCCCACCTCGCCTACGCCCAGACGCTCCAGTACGCGTCGGCCGTCGAGCGGGCCGAGACCTTCGAGCCGCCGACGGTCATCAAGGAACTGGAGGGCCACAGTTACGCGTTCGGGATGGGGCAAGAGACGCTCCGGGCCTGCGATCACCAGGCCATCCGGCCGGTCCCGGTCGTCGAGGGACTGCCAGCGGCCGACCAGGCCGAGAGCCTCTTCTACGACTTCGTCACGATCACCCGGGACGTCGGCTACGGCTGTGACGAGGACCCGGCCGACGACTGCCGGGAGATGGGGCCGTACGAACCGACGACGGAGACCGGATAATGCGGGAACCGAGTCAGCCGACCGCGCTACCATGAGTCTGCAAGTCGACGTCAGGAAGCTGGATCTGTTCAACCAGATGGCAAAGGAGGGGTCGAGTACCGTCGCGGATCACCTCGGACAGTTGACCGGGCTCGACGCCGGCGTCCAGACCTCACAGATCAACTTCCTCGACATCGAGGACGTCAAGACACACATCGGGAACGAGCAGCGCGTCGGTATCTACGTGACCCTGAACGAGGCACCCCACGGCTACGTCCTGTTCATGCTGGAACCGGCCGACAGCAAGCGCCTGGCCGGCGCGATGATGGGTGGGATGGGCGAGCCCAGCGACGACGACGGGTTCAGCGAGATGGAGCGGTCGGCGATGCAGGAGATCGGCAACATCATGACCTCCGGCTTCATCGACGGCTGGGCCAACGTCCTCCGGACGACCATCGACATGGGGACGCCGAACTTCGTCTTCGGCCCGGCCGCCGGGATCGTCGACGAGATGGGCGGGTGGCCCGACTCCGAACTCGTCTTCGTCATCAACTCCCGGATCACGGTCGAGGGCGGCGACCTCGGGATGACCGTCTACACCTTCCCGGAACTGGCGGCGCTGGTCGACCTCATCCAGAACATCGACCTCGACACCGACGTCGCCGCGGACACCGACGCCGGCGACGTGATCTGAGCCACGACGGACACTTCTCACAGCGTCTTCGGTGGCTTCGTAGTGACGGCGAGCAGCCGGACCGGTCCCGCGCTCGTCGGGAAAAGGCGTGTCCGACGGGGCTCTGGACACGAAACCGTCCCCGTCGGGGCGCGGTTGGATATCGGGGGCCGCGGACCCCCGTCGTCGACGGCGGTAGACCGCCGTCCGCTGTGATTATCGACCCGCGCCGAACACCCCCCGGACGTCGTCGGGCGCGTCGGTCGTGCCGACTCCCGGCCTGGCCGGGCCCCTCGTGTCCGAAACGGGGTGCGCGACAGTGTCGAGCATCGTCAGGTCGACCGCGAGCACAGCGACTTGAGCGTCGCCTGCGTGTCGATATCCGCGACGGTCTCGGGTGGCGCGGGGTCGACGACCTCGGCCGGCGAGAGCCGGTCGAGGAAGTCGGTGGCCGCCCGCGACCCCATCCCGAGTGTGGTCTCGCAGGCGTCGACGGCCGCGTCGGTGTCGTAGACGGCCGCGAGCGGGCGGAGCCGACCGGCGATCCGCGGGACCGCGCCGTCGCCGGCACACCGGTCGAACAGCGTCTCGACCAGCGACGACTTCAGGAAGGGCGTATCACAAGCCGTCACGAACGTCCACTCGCTGCGGGCGACCCGACAGCCGGTCCGGATACCGGCGACCGGGCCGCCGTCTGGCACGGGGTCGACCGCGTAGCGGACGTCGCGCCCGCCGATAGCTTCGGCGATGGCGGGGCGTTGCTCGTCCCGGCAGTTGATCACGACCTCGTCGACCGCGGACTCGACGCCGTCGACCACTCGGCGGATCAGCGGCTCGCCGTCGAGTTCGGCGACCGCCTTGTCCTGCCGTCCGAACCGGGTCGAGTAGCCGCCGGCCAGGACCACTGCCGACTGCATCAGTCGTCCCCGGAGACCGCCGCCTCCGTCTGTCCGTTGCTCCCGACGAACCCGGCCGTGTTGGCGACTTTCGCGACCTCCGGACGGAACACCCACGCCGACAGCAACACGATGGGGATCATGGATGCGGCCACGATGGAGTAGCCCAGATGGAGGTTCGCCAGCCACGGTGCGGAGTAGATCAGCGGGTAGATGATGCCGCCGACGGTGCCGATGCCGCCGACGACGCCCGCGACCGCGCCGGAGCTGTTGGGGAACATCGAGGGGACCATCGCGAAGATGGAGCCCTCGGCGAACGCACAGGCCGTCCCGACGAGGAAGCCCACGACGACGGCGCCCATCAGGACACCGGAGAGGCCCGCCAGCGTCATCGCGAACATGGTCACGACGACGAAACACAGCGTGACGAACGTCCACTGTTCGCGGTACCGCCCGGTGAAGAACGGCAGGATGTCCTGTTCCTTGCGCGCGAGGACGTCACTGACGTAGCCGCCGATGGGCCGGAGCAGGCCCGCGGCGACGGAGAACGTCGCGGCGAAGGTGCTGGCGACGACGAGGTTGTCCTGGTTGAACGCCTCGCGGTAGTAGGTCGCGAGCCAGCCGTTCATCGACAGTTCGAGGCCGAAAGTCATCACGTACGCGAGTGCGAGGACGACCGTTCCGTAGCGGGTGGCGGTGTGGAGCCAGTCTTTGAAGCTCGCGTTGTCCTTGGTCGCCTGGCGCTTCTCCTCGCTCTTTGCAGCCTCGCCCAGCGTATAGTACGCGACCGCGAGGAATATCGAGACGATGCCGGTGTAGAAGAAGGCGGCCCGCCAGTTCGTCGAGAACAGCGGTCCGCTCCATCCGCTGCCAAAGACACGCGGGAGGACGAGCGCCCCACCGGCCGCACCGGCGTTGCCGACGCCGGCGTAGATGCCCTCTGCCAGCCCGAGGTTCTCCTCCTCGAACCACTCGGCGACGTGCTGGATGCCGATGACGAACGTGATGCCGGCCGTCGCGACGATGAGCCGGGTCACGAAGAACAGCGAGTAGTCCTGAACGAACGCGCTCGCCATCGAGAACACGCCGACGTAGGCCAGTACGATGGCGAAGATGGTCGGCGCGCCGAACTTATCGGAGAGCCAGCCGGTCAGCATCCGGCCGAACGGAGCCATCCAGATAGCGGAACTCGCGAGGATCCCGATCTCGGCCGTCGAGAGGCCGAACTCCTCGGCCATCGGTCCCGTGAACGGGGCGAAGGAGAACCAGATCAGGAACGAGAAGTTGAACCCGATCGTCGCGAGCAGCAGCGTCCGGTACTTCGTCATCCTGATCAGACCCATGCTACCACCGCCACGGGCGTGGACGGGCGTGCAGCCCCGGACGAATTGAATTGTACTTCACGAAACTTATTCGGTTTTTCTACTACGTTCGAACACATTATAGCTGATTCAGGCAATGATTCAGTACCTCATAACGGTATCCGTTTACAAACACGGAATTAATCTTCCATTGTCGAACGACCCACAAACCTCGGGGGCCGCTGGTCCGGTTCTGCCGGCGGGATTTCCCAACGTCAAATAGTCGGTGGGGTATCTCCGGAATCGTCAATCGGTCGTGACCGGCCGTCGGGAGACAGCCATATCGGCGACGACGGGTTCGGTGTGACTCCAGGCGGAATATCTGTGTTAATCATTTGTGTCTTATTGGGAGATATTTTCGCTCATCGAAAGTATTATTCGCGAGTTTAGCCAACAATACCCCGAGTATAAACCGTACAAATGTACGATCATCAGCCGAATCTCGTTCGGTGCTGCTCGGTCCTGTGCCGTGACCGGACGGGGTTCGAGAGCGAGCGCGGAGCGCGGCGGACGCCGGGGGGCCATCGATGACCCAGTGGAAACCGACGACGTGTATGCGGTGTGCGGTCGGCTGCGGGCAACTCCAGCGCGGTGTCGACGAGGGGTACGGCGTCGACGAGGTCCAGGGCGACCACAGACATCCCACTTCGAACGGGCTCGCCTGCGAGCGGGGTATCCGGGAGACGAAGAACCCAGACGGGGAGTGGCTGACAGAACCACTGATCCGCCGGGGCGATACGCTCCGACCCACGACCTGGGACACGGCCCTGGGGACCGTCGCCGCGGAGTTCCTCCAGACGATCGGCGAGGACCGCGACAGGATCGCCGTCCTGGGCAGCGGGCAACAGACCAACGAGGCCGCCTACGCGCTGGGGAAACTGGCGCGAGGCGGGATCGGGACCCGGTACTTCGACGCGAACACGACGCTGTGTATGGCTAGCGCGGTCACCGCCTACTACGACGCCTTCGGCAGCGACGCGCCGCCCTGTACGTACGACGATATCCCGGCGGCCGATACCCACGTCGTCTGGGGCGCGAATCCGGCGGTCGCCCACCCAGTACTGTACCGCTGGCTCCTCGACAGCGCGAGCGAGTCGGAGAGTCGGCTGATCGTCGTCGACCCGGTCGCGAGCGAGACCGCCGCCGACGCCGACCGGCACGTCGCTCCCGAACCGGGCACTGACCTCGTGCTCGCACGCGCGATCCTAGCTCGCCTGATCGACACCGACAGCATCGACCGTGAGTTCGTCGACGCTAACACCGAAGGGTTCGACCAGGTCGTCGCCGCCCTTCCGGACGTCGAGGCGGCTGCCGAGACCGCTGGCGTCTCGACGGAGACGGTCGCGAAACTGGCCGAATCCTTCGCAGACCCGACTCTCCTGTACTGGGGGATGGGCGTCAATCAGAGCACCCACGGGACCGCCGCCGCCCGGATGCTCATCAACCTCTGTCTGGCCACCGGGAACATGGGACCGGGCAGCGGCCCGTTCTCGCTGACGGGACAGGCGAACTCCATGGGCACCCGGGTCTGCTCCTCGAAGGGGACCTGGCCGGGCCACCAGGCATTCGACGACCCCGATCACAGGCAGACGGTCGCCGAGACGTGGGACGTGCCCGTCGACCGACTCCCCGACGACCCTGGCCCGGGTCCGGTCGGCATCGTCGACAGGATCAACCGAGGTCACATCGACACGTGCTGGGTGGTCGCGACGAACCCGGCGGCCGGGATGCCCCACGCGACCAACGTCAAGCGCGCGCTCGACGACGTCTTCCTGGTCGTCCAGGACGCCTTCCGCTCGGAGACGGTCGAACACGCCGACGTAGTGCTGCCGGCGGCGACCTGGGGCGAGAGCGAGGGCACCGTGATGAACATGGAGCGGCGCGTCGCCAGAGTCACCGCCGTGAGCGACGTGATCGACACGGTCCGGCACGACCTCGACATCATCGCCGCCATCGGGAACCGGCTCGACGCGGCCCTGTTCGAGACGGCCTCGCCGGATCCCGAGTCGGTCTTCGGCGAGATCCGTGACCTCACTGCCGGCACGCCCGCCGATTGCTCGGGAATCAGCTACGACCGCCTGGAGAGTGAACTGGCCGTCCGCTGGCCGGCACCCGACACGGAGAGCGAGGGGAGCTACCGGTATCACGACGACGGCGACTGGCAGTTCCCGACGGAGAGCGGGCTGGCGCGGTTCTCGGCGACGACCGAGTACCGCGGGGTCCCCGAACCGACCGGCCCCGAGTACCCGCTCGTGCTGACGACCGGTCGCCGCGCCGGCGCGTACAACACCGGTGTCCGAAACCGGGAGACGGCCGACGACGTGCCGCGCGCCCGCATCCACCCCGAGACGGCCGGCCAGTACGTCGAACTGCTCGACCGTGGTCGCACAGTCGTCGAGTCCCGCCGGGCCAGCGTCGACGTGACGCTCGTCCCCGACGACAGCATCCCGACGGGCGCTATCTGGATGGACGTCCACCACCCGTCGGTCAACGACCTGACGCTCCCGGAGATCGACCCAGAGTCGAACGAGCCCAACTACAAGCAGTGTGCGGTCCGGTTGGCGGCGCCCGACAGGTCCCCGCCGGTCAGGCGTGACGGTGTCGTCCACACGAGCCCCGGCGTCACGCGCTGAGAGCGTACCCAGCGTTCGATAGAAGCAGTCGTCTCCTACTCCAGCAGTTCAGGTGCGACGTCGTAGGCGACGACCTGGCTGTCGGCCGTCGACAGCGGTCCCGCGCCGGACCCAGGCTCGTCGGGGCCGCAGCCGTCGGAGACCGCCTGGTTCTCGTGCATAGTCAATCGTCCGCGGAGAGTGGCTGGCCGCTGGCGTCGGTCGGTGCGGGGCTGTCGCCGTCGTCGAAGGGATACCACGACTGCTTGCCGTCGGCCAGGCAGGGGTCCGTGTACCCCTCGACCTCCTCGGGTTCGGCGAGTTCGACGATGGTCTCGTGGCCCGTCGCGTCGACCCACTCGCGGAACGTCTGTCCCTCCTCACGGAGCGCGGCGTAGGCCTCGATTATGTTGGCGATCATCCCCGGCACCTCGTCGGCGGGGACGCGCTGGCGGACCCACTCGATGAAGGTCGGGTCCTCGCCCATACCGCCGCCGACGCCGACGTCCATGGCCTCGACCATCTGGCCGTCCTTGCGGGCACGCATCCCCTGGAGGCCGATGTCGGCGGTCATCGCCTGGCCGCAGTCGGCCGTACAGCCCGAGAAGTGCAGCTTGATGCGGTCGACGTCGTCCGGGACGTCGACGTTGTCCCCGAGCCACCGGAGCAGGCGGGCCATCCGGGCTTTCGTCTCCGTGAGCGCGAGCGAGCAGAACTCGGTGCCGGTACAGGCCATCGCGCCCTGGACGAACGGGTTCGGCTCCGGCGAGTGCTTGGACAGGAGCGGTTCGCCCAGCAGTTCGTCGACCTTCCCGTCGGGGACGTCCATGAGCAGCGGGTTCTGCCGGCGGGTCAGCCTGACCTCGCCGGAGCCGTACTCTTCGGCCAGATCGGCCAGTTCGATTGCCTCGGCGGCCGGTAAGCGGCCCACGGGGACCGAGAGCCCGACGTAGTTCTGCCCGTCTGCCTGATCGTAGACGCCGACGTGGTCGTGGGCGCCGCGCTCGCCGGGCTTGCCGGCGTTGTAGGTGTAGCCACCGCGGAAGTCCGTCCCGGCCGACTCGAACTCGAAGTCGAGGCGCTCGTCCAGTTCCTCGCGGATGGCGTCGGTGCCGTGCTCGTCGACGAAGAAGCGGGCCCGGTTCTTCGAGCGGTTCTGGCGGTTGCCGTCCTCGTGGTAGTACTCGACGAACGCACGCACCGTCTCGACGGCGTGTTCGGGCCGGACGAACAGATCCAGCGGGCGGGCCTCACGTGGCTGGCGGCCACCGAGACCGCCGCCGACGCGGACGTTGAACCCCTCGACCTCCTCTCCTGCGATGAACTTGTGGGCCGGCTCCAGCCCGATGTCGTTGATCGCGTCCTGGGCACACCCCTGTTTGCACCCCGACACCGAGATGTTGAACTTCCGGGGCATGTTCGAGAGGTCGTCGTCCTCGCGGATCGTCTCCTGGATCTCGTCTAAGATCGGGCGGGAGTCGACGTACTCCTCGGCCTTGCCGGCGACCGGACAGCCCGAGATGTTGCGCATCGTGTCACCGCCGGCCGAACGCGAGGAGACGCCGACTGCTTCGAGTTTCTCCCAGATCTCTGGGATATCCTCCAGTTTGAGCCAGTGCAGTTGGATGGACTGGCGGGTCGTGAAGTCGATCCAGCCGTTGCCGAACTCGGGGTTCTCGGCGGGCCCCTGGGCGTACTCGCGGGCAACCTCGCCGATCGCACGCAGTTGCCCGGGTTCGAGGATGCCCCCGCAGTTGGTCAGCCGCATCATGAAGTACGACTCCTGGCCGCCCCGGTGGTGGAATACGCCCCAGAACTTGAACCGGGAGAACCACTCCTCGCGTTCGTCCTCGGGGATCGAGTCCCAGCCGCGCTCTGCGAACGCCTCGATTTTCTCTCTGACCGCGTCGCCGTACAGCTCGTCCTTGATGTCCTCTTTCTTATGCGCCATGGCTGTCGAGTTTAGAATGTACTTTTTGTTTGGTTTTCAGTCTATTATCTGAATTCATGTTTGGTATTTCTCGTATCTACGCACTATTCCATTCCCCAATAAGCCTATTCGTTAAAAAACACCCATACAAAACACACCAGACTAGCATTCGGTCGGTACGGTCTCTGACAGGGAGGCGATCCGACCGCGACTTCGGGTTCGTCCAACAATCGGTCGGCTGGGAAACGTTCGTCCACCGGGGTGGTTCGCTCGCGAGCAGCAGGCTCACGGGCAGGAGAGAGCAGACACACGGCGGTGAGAACGAAGGGTCCGGGTCTCAGTCGGCGGTCGCCGGCGGCAGGTCTGCCTCGGGACTGGCCAGTTTGACCGCACACTGTTTGAAGTGCGGTTCCTTGGACTGGGGGTCCCGGTCCGAGAGGGTCAGTCGGTTGGTCGCTGGGTGGTGGATGGGGAGCCAGACCATCCCCTGGGGGACGCCCTCATCACGGTCGATGCGTGCGGTGACGGCCCCCCGGCGGGAGGTGATCTCGATGCGGTCGTCGACGACACGATCGCTATGCGCGTCGACGGTGTCGGGATGAATACGGGCGACGAGATCGCCGGCAGCGCCACCACGTGAGCGGACCCCCGTGTTGTAGCCGTCGGCTTCGCGAGCGGTCGTCAGCGTCAGCGGGTACTCCTCGCCGGTGGGTTCGGGGAGCGACTGCTGGCGACCGGTCGAGAACTGGGCGCGGCCCGACGCCGTCGGGAACTGCCAGGACTCGTCGTCGTGGTACCGGTAGCCGCCCGAGCTGTCTGCATCTGGTGCCGGCCAGCGGACGGCGTGTTCGGCTTCCAGGCGGTCGTAGGTGATCCCCGAGCAGTCGGCGACGGTCCCCTCGGTGAGTCCGGTGAACTCCGCGAAGACAGTCTCGGGGTCGGGCGACGTCGAGTCGAACAGGCCGGGGAACAGCCGGGAGCCGATGGTGGCGATGATGCCCAGGTCCGGCCGGACGCCGCTCGGGATCTCCGTCGCGGCTCGAACGCGAGAGATGGTCCGTTCCATGTTGGTCGTCGTCCCCTCGCTCTCGCCCCAGGTCGCCGCCGGCAGGACCACGTCGGCGACGGCGGTCGTCTCGGTGTGGAAGGCGTCCTGGGCGACGACGAAGGCGTCTTCCAGCGCCTCGCGGGCGCTGTCGGCCTCGGGCATTCCGGCGACGGGGTTGGTCGCGACCGTCCAGACGGCCTCGGGGCCGGCTTCGAGCATCCCGACAGGGCCGGGACCGGGGTCGTCGGGCAGGCGGTCGACCGGCACGTCCCACTCCTCGGCGACGAGACGGCGATGGTCAGGGTCCTCGAAGGCCCGCTGGCCGGGCCAGGACCCCTTCGAGGAGCAGATTCGGGTGCCCATCGAGTTGGCCTGCCCCGTCAGCGAGAACGGGCCGCCGCCGGGCCGGAGGTTGCCCGTCGCCAGCGTCAGGTCGATCAGTGCACGCGCGGTCTCGGTCCCCTGGACGTGCTGATTGACGCCCATCCCCCAGTAGAGCAACGCCCGCTGGTCGAGGGCGTCGGCGACCATGTCGACCGCGTCCATCTCGACGCCGGCGGCGGCGGCCGCTCTCTCGGCATCGGGAAGCGACGACCGCAGATCGTCGAACCCCTCGGTCGCGGTCTCGACGAAGACGGTGTCGACGCGGTCGGTCTCGACGATGCGGGCCAGGACCGCGCGTGCGAACGCCAGGTCCTTGCCGGGGTCGGGCGCGACGTGGCGCTCGGCGTTCTCGGCGGTCTCCGAGCGGATCGGGTCGACGACGACGATCTCGACGCCGTCCTCGTCCGCCGCCTGGCGGATCCAGCGGAACATCACGGGGTGGGCGACCGCCGGATTGGCCCCCCAGATCACGTGCCGGTCCGCGTCCTCGATGTCGGCGTAGGTGCAGGGCGGCGCGTCGCTCCCGAAGGCCTGGTAGTAGGCCGTGACGGCGCTGGCCATACACAGCGTCGTGTTCGCGTCGTAGTTGCGCGTGGCGAAGCCACCGCGGGCGACCTTCCCCAGCGCGTAGGCGGCCTCGTTGGTCTGTTGCCCGCTGCCCAGGACCGCCACGGAATCGGGGTCGATCTCGTGAGCCTCGCGGAGTCCCTCGATGGCCCGCGCGATAGCCACGTCCCAGGTCGTCTGGCGGAGTTCGCCGTCGCTGCGGACCAAGGGCCGGGAGAGCCAGTCGCCGTCGGGGTCCTTGCTCTCGCGGATGCCCCGCGCACACGCCAGCCCCTGGTTGACCGGGTGTGCCGCGTCGCCGCGGGCGACGTCGATACCGTAGCCCACGTCCGCACCGCGGTGCATATGGCCACAGCCGACCGCACACCGCATACACGTCGTCGGGATCCAGTCGCTCACACCGCACCACGCGCCGAGCGGGCGCCCGTCCGTCCACTCGAACTGACAGTAATGAGGGGTTCCAGTTGCATTCCAGTGTATAACCACAGGAACAGGCACTGTAAAACAGTATCTCTTTACGAAACTTCCCCAGAACCCATTCTAAAGATACATTCGTACAGCCGAGCGGCGCGGCGGAGCGCCAGCGGCGGCCGGTGACCGTTCGTCCACCGCCGGGAGCAACAGCTTCTTTCTGCGAGCAGTCGAACCCGGGGGTATGAACCACGAGCAGTCGCGAGCGCTGTACGACCGTGCGCTGTCGGTCATGCCAGGCGGTGTCAACTCCTCCGTGCGGGCGATCCGCCCCTACCCGTTCTTCGTCCAGAAGGGCGACGGCGGCCACGTCGTCGACGCCGACGGGAACCGCTACATCGATTTCGTGATGGGCTACGGGCCGCTCCTGCTGGGCCACGACCTGCCCGACCAGGTCCAGTCGGCCGTCCAGCAGGCTGCCGCAGAGGGGCCGATGTACGGCGCCCCGACGGAGGTCGAGGTCGAACTGGCCGAGTTCGTCACCCGGCACGTCCCTAGCGTCGAGATGGTCCGGTTCGTCAACAGCGGGACCGAGGCGACGGTGTCGGCGGTCCGTCTGGCCCGCGGCTACACCGGCCGCGATAAGATCCTCGTGATGCAGGGCGGCTACCACGGCGCCCAGGAGTCGACGCTGGTCGAGGGTGAAGGCGACCACACCGCTCCCTCCAGTCCCGGCATCCCCGAGAGCTTCGCCGAACACACGCTGACCGTGCCGTTCAACGACGCCGAAGCCGCCCGCGAGGTGTTCGCCGAGCACGGCGAGGAGATCGCCGCCGTCCTCACGGAACCGATCCTGGGCAACTACGGCATCGTCCAGCCTGTCGAGGGGTACCACGAGACGCTGCGGGAGCTGTGTGACGACCACGGCTCGCTGCTGATCTTCGACGAGGTTATCACGGGCTTCCGCGTCGGCGGGCTCCAGTGCGCACAGGGGAAGTTCGGTATCGACCCGGACATAACCACGTTCGGGAAGATCGTCGGCGGCGGCTTCCCGGTGGGCGCTATCGGCGGGAAGAGCGAGATCATCGAGCAGTTCACCCCCGCCGGCGACGTCTTCCAGTCGGGTACCTTCTCGGGCCACCCGGTGACGATGGCCGCCGGGCTGGAGACGCTGCGCTACGCCGCCGAGCACGACGTCTACGACCACGTCAACGGCCTCGGCGAGCGGCTGCGCTCGGGCCTCCAGGACATCCTCGAAGACCGCGCCCCCGAGTACACCGTCGTCGGCACCGACTCGATGTTCAAGGTCGTGTTCACGCGCGATGCACCCGATTCCTTCGAAGGTCACTGCGAGGCGGGCTGCCAGCAGCGCGAGGACTGCCCCCGCTTCGAGCACTGTCCGAAGAACGGCCACGACATCACACAGGCCGAGACCGAGCGCTGGGAGCGGCTGTTCTGGCCCGCGATGAAAGAGCAGGGTGTGTTCCTGACGGCGAACCAGTTCGAGTCACAGTTCATCTGTGATGCGCACACAGACGAAGACATAGACGATGCCCTCGAAGCGTACAAAGAGGCGATATGACGTGTCCGACGACGATATCGCCCTCTCGGAGAAGCGGATGTACGGCGAGAAGCGCCCGGAGACCCACGCCTACGTCGCCTCCGGGCTGGGCGTGACGCGTGTCGAGACCGCCGGTGGCCAGATCGGCCGGTTCAGCCTGGCCGAGCGCTGTACCGCCCGAGATGTAGCCGGGTCGGACGGCGAGATAGCCGTCGCGACCGAGGAGTCGGTCCTCGTGCTGACCGACGACGGCTTCGCGGCCACCGGCTTCGGTCCGGCGACGGCCGTCGGCTACGACAGCGACGGCCTGCTCGCGGCCGGCGACGGCCGCGTCGCGCGGTACGTCGACGGCGCCTGGGAGTCCCTGGGGGAGGTCGCCGACGTCCGAGCCATCGAAGATGGCCTGCTGGCGGCCGCCGACGGGGTCTACGCGCTCCCGGATCTGCAGCGGCTCGGTCTCGCGGACGTCACCGACGTCGCGCCCGGCTACGCGGCGACCGCCGACGGCCTCTACGAACGGGGAGAAGCGGACTGGAGCGAGGTGCGTTCGGGCGGTCACCAGGCCGTCGCCAGCGACGGCGAGCGCGTGCACGCGGCGGCCGCCGATGGGCTCTTCGAACGCGACGGCGACCGCTGGGAACGCTGCGGGCTCCCGGTCGACGAACGCGTCGTCGACGTGACCTACGGCGACGAAACCTACGCCATCACCGACGCCGGGACCTTCCTCGTCGACACCGCCGACGAAGCTACCGCCGACGGCCAGGGGGGGTGGCGCCAGCGCTCGCTGGGCGTGCCCGAGGTTGTCGGTGTGGCCGTGGCCTGACCGCGGCCACGATGTGTTCGCCCGGTGATACAGCCGCCAGGGTACTGCTGGTGAGACGACCGCCGAGAGCCTGCCGGTGAGACAACCGGCATCCAGCACCCGGTGACACGACCGAGGGGGTGGGACTGAAAGGGGCGACACGCTCGCCGAACCCCGACCCGACAAGCACCGAGCGGAGCGAGGCGCGCAGTCGCGGTCGCGGGAGGCGAGCGTGTCGGGGCTTTCGGACGGTACAGCGGTACGACTGGCCCTTCGGCCGGAGGAAACCCAACGACACAGAGCGCTAGAATCGAAACAGGGTTTAGCCCGGCCAGCCACGCCCCACACATGATTATCCCCGGGGAAGCCACACAGTCGTTCGCCGCGGCGCTGGCCGACGCCACCGGCGACCGACTGGGGCGTGTCGAGTACGAACAGTTCGCCGACGGGGAACACGTCGTCCGCGTTCCCGAGGCTGTCGCCGGCGAGCGGGCGGTCGTCGTCGCCTCGACGGTCGACAGCGACGCCCACGTCCAGGTGCTCCAGCTACAGGACGCCGCTCGCGAGGCCGGCGCCAGTGAGGTCGTCACCGTCCTGCCGTACATGGGCTACGCCCGCCAGGACGAGGCGTTCAAGCCCGGCGAGCCGGTCTCCTCGCGGGCGATGGCGCGGGCTATCTCCAGTGGGACCGACCGCGTGGTGACTGTCAACCCCCACGAACCGAGCGTCTGTGCGTTCTTCGACGTCCCGGCCATCGACGTCGACGCCGCGGGCGTGCTGGCCGACCCGCTCCCAGACGACCTCGCGGACCCACTGTTCCTCTCGCCCGACGAGGGCGCCATCGACCTCGCCGTGACCGCGCGCGACGCCTACGGTGCCGGCGACACCGACTACTTCGAGAAGGATCGGGACTACGACAGCGGCGAGATCACGATCACACCCAGCGACGCCGCCGTCGAGGGACGGGACGTCGTGCTGGTCGACGACATCATCGCTACGGGGTCGACGATGAGCGAATCGGTGGCAGTGCTGGACGAACGGGCTGCCAGCCGCGTCTTCGTCACCTGCGTCCACCCGATGCTCGCGGGCAACGCGCTGACGAAACTGTCGACGGCCGGCGTCGAAGCCGTCTACGGTACCGACACGCTCGAACGGGCCGTCAGCGAGGTCAGCGCGGCACCGGTCGTGGCCGAAGAACTCTGAGCCGGCGGTAGCAGCTGTCTCCGTCCGATCTCCACCTGCGTGGCAAATGGTTAAGTGGTCCGGGAAGCTCGGTGAAAGTGATGGACGACGACCCCGACGAGGGGATGCTCGGCTGGGACGAATCCGTGTTCCACGACGAGCACGTCTTCGAGATCGACTGGCTCCCCGAGACGTTCAAACACCGCGAGAGCCAGATGGAGAGTCTGAAGTACTCGCTGCGGCCCGCGGTGCGTGGCTCCCGGCCGCTGAACGTCATCGCTCGTGGCCCGCCGGGGACCGGGAAGACCACCGCAGTCCAGATCCTCTTCGACGAACTCACCGCCCAGACGGACGTCCAGGCGGTCCGGGTCAACTGCCAGGTCGACTCGACGCGCTATGCGGTCTTCTCCCGGCTGTTCGCCGAGACGTTCGACTACGAACCGCCCTCTTCGGGCATCTCGTTCAAGAAGTTGTTCTCCCAGATCACCGACCGCCTCGTCGAGAACGACCAGGTGCTCGTGGTCGCACTGGACGACGTGAACTACCTCTTCTACGAGAACGAGGCCAGCGACACGCTGTACTCGCTGTTGCGCGCCCACGAGGCCCACTCGGGCGCCAAGATCGGCGTCACCTGCATCTCCTCGGACCTCGATCTGGACGTCATCGAGGCGCTGGACACCCGCGTCCAGTCGGTGTTCCGCCCCGAGGAGGTCTACTTCAACAAGTACGGGCAAAGCGAGATCGTCGATATCCTCGACGAGCGTGTCGAACGGGGCTTCCACGACGACGCCGTCGGCCCCGGCGTACTCGACCGCGTGGCCGAACTCACCGAGGAGCAGGGCGGTGACCTCCGGGTCGGCATCGACCTGCTGCGGCGGGCCGGCCTCAACGCCGAGATGCGCGCCTCCCGCGTCGTCGAACGCCAGGACGTCGAGGAGGCCTACGACAAATCGAAGTACGTCCACCTCTCGCGGCGACTGCGGGGCCTCTCGGATTCGGAGGCCGCCCTCGTGGAGGTCATCGCCGAGGGGGCCAGCGGGACCGCCGGCGACGTCTACGAGGCGTTCCACGAGAAGACCGACCTGGGCTATACGCGCTACTCGGAGATCATCAACAAACTCGACCAACTGGGGCTCATCGACGCCGAGTACACGAACGTCGACGGCCGCGGGCGCTCGCGGGACCTGACGCTGAACTACGAGGCCGACGCCGTGCTGGAGCGGCTGTGAGCCGGGGGCGAGCCCGGCAGCCGCCGACCGGGTGACTGGCGGGTCAGGCTCGGCCGTTCAGCGGGCAGATGAAGAACGCCGGCGGTGCGCCCGCGATGGCCGGCGGACCCTTCGTGATCGTGAGTTTGCCGGCCGCCTCGGCGGCTAGCACCTGCGCTTCGGAGGTCAGCGGGTCGTCCAGGGTGACGCCGGGGGCCAGTCGGGCACTGTAGTGAACCCACTTGCCGCCGTTCCAGTCCTGGTCGCCCGGTGCCGACTCGGAGACGAACGGCGAGCCGCCGCCGTTGACGCCGCCGTTTCCGGGGAGGGAGGCCGTCGTCCCGTCGTTGATGAAGTAGATGTCGTCGCTGCGGTTGGGCTCGTCGTCGAGTACTTTCACGACGTTCGTTCGGTAGAGGACCTCGTTGGCCCAGACACGGCCGAACTGCTTGCCCCTGTCGTTGCCGGCACCGGCCGCGGCGGTCCCGGCGAACCCGAGGCCGGCAGCGGTCGCGCCGACCGCCGCGCCGGCCCGGAGTACGTCTCGTCTGGTTGGTGTGGTGTGGTCGTCCATCGGTATCCGGAGGCAGTTGCCTCCAGTCGCGGCGACGACCGGACTATTGAAAGCCGTTCTTCGAACTCCGGGTCGAGTCCGACCGGATTTCGTGTGAAACCTCTAACAATTCTGTTCCAATTTCGGCGGTCAGCCGTCCTCGCCAACGACCTTGCGGGCCCACTTGATTGCGTACGCGGCGCCGTGGTCGCGGTAGGCGTCGGTGGCGAGTGCGTCGAACGGCGCCGGGAGGTCGAGATCGTGTTTGACGGCGCTACAGGCCAGTTCCGCGGCCGCGGGGAACGCCGTCTGGCCACGGGCGACCTCGGCCGGCAGATCGGCCAGCCGGGGTTCGAGCCGCTCGCCAGCGTCGACCCAGGCGGCGTAGAGGTCGGGGTAATCGTCTGCCCAGTCGGCGAACACCGGGCCGGTCTGCAGGCCCAGGTAGGCGTCGTACAGCGCCGCTGCCAGCTGGTAGGTGTCGGCCCCGCCCAGGTCGTCGACCGCCGCGGCGAACGCGGGGTACTCCTCGCCGAAGAAGCCCAGGAACTGCTCGGGTTCGTCCAAGCTCACTTCGACGAGCGCCTCGGCGATCAGGAAGTCGACGAACGCCTCGGGCGAGCCAGCCAGACGCGGCTTGACGAAGACGCAGGGCGGGTCGGTCTGGCGCGTCCAGGCGACCCCACCGTCGCCGGGCATCCCGACGGTCAGTTCGTCGCCGGCGAACCGGGCCAGCAGTTCGGGCGCGTCCGGTGGGAGCCACGCCGCGGGAAAGGAGAGCGGGTCGACGCTGTCGGTCACCAGCAGGAGTTCCTCGGCGACCGCCGGGTCAAGCAGCTCGAAGTCCTCCTCGCAGTCCAGCACGAGCGTGCCCGGTGCGAGGTCGTCCCGCAGCGTCGCCAGTTCGCCCGCTAGCTCGCGCTCGGTGAACATCTACGCCGAGAAGAGGATGAGGTTCGCGATGATGAGCAACGACAGCAGTGTCGATGCACCGATAGTCCCCAGGACGACCTTCGTTTCCGTGCTCATACGTCACCGTATCGCAGGGGCCGCATTAAACCTTGAGAAACGACTATCCCTTCGCCGGCACCCGGGTCGGTATGGACCGACAGCGCGTCTCGACGGGCACCGACTGGGAATCCGACGTGGGCTACTCGCGGGCCATCCGCGCCGGCGACACCGTCCACGTCTCGGGGACCATCGCTACCGACGACGATGGCGAGGTGGTCGCGCCGGGCGACCCCGAGGAACAGACCCGCCACGCACTCTCGATCGTCGCCGACGCGCTCGCAGAGGTGGGTGCAGGCGTCGACGACGTCGTCCGGACCCGCATGTACGTCACCGACATTGACGACATGGACGCCGTCGGCCGCGCTCACGGCGAAGTGTTCGGCGAGGTGCGGCCGGCGGCGACGATGGTCGAGGTGTCGGGGCTGGCCCCCGAGGGGGCGGTCGTCGAGATCGAGGTCGAGGCCGTCGTCGGGTAGAATCCACCGACGGCGCACAGGTCATCCAGAAGACATTTGTCGGGGGACAGTGTGGCGTTCGCCGTGTCGACTGCTCGCCCTGTCGCCCTCCTCGTCCTCGCGGTACTGGCTCTGACAGCGGTCGGAACGGCGAGTCCGCAACCGGATGCCACCTGTGGCTCCTGTGGCATCGTGTTCGAACGCGTCGCCGAGAATCGGGGACTGGACGTGAACGTGACCCGGAGCGAAGCGACGATCCGGGTCCACGAGAACGAGTCGGCGACGTGGACGGTGACGAATACGCTCGCCGCGAACGGGTCCCAGCCTACAGAGAGCGAACTGGCCGCGACGGCCCGGGCGACGGTGACCGACGGCTGGGGCGTCCCGAACAGTGGCGACGTCACAGTGACCGACGTTCGTGTCGATAACCGGACGGTCGTCCTCCGATTTCGTGACACCGACGGTGCCCAGCGTCGGGCCGGCCTGCTCGTCGTCGACTACTTCCAGACCGCCCACCGGGGCGGATGGCGAATGACCGCAGACACCATCCGGGTGGTCGGTGCCGAAGGGACGACAGCGGTGAACGACCCCGACGCACCGTCCAGCACCGGGGTCACCCTCGAAACCGGTCGGGCACTCACACTCGAAGGTGATGCCGCCCATCCGGGCTGGTTCTCCGAAGACTTCTACGTCGTGTTCGGCGACGACCCAGCACAGTGGCGTGTCGGTGCGGCAGTCGCGCTCGCGACAGCACCGATCTGGGTCGACAACGTGACGAGCTACGTCCTCCCCGGGCTGGTCGGCTACGCGATGCTGTTGGCCTTCGCCACGGCGCTCACGAAGACTCTCGGTACGACCGCTCGGTCCCCTGATCGGCTCGCACTCGGCGTCGGGCTCCTCGGATGGCTCGGGACGGCCAGCAGCCTGCTATCGCCTCGCCCACAGTGGTACCTGAGCTTCGCGGTGGTCTTCGCTATCGTCGGGTCGGTGGCCGCGGTCCGTCCGTCCGCGTTCCGTTCCCGGGGCCGAGCCGTCGCGCTCGGTGTCGCCACAACGCTGGTGGCGGCCGCTGCCGGCCTGTCGAGCGGAATCGGGACCCACTGGGCCACGGTCGCGGCGACGCTCCCCGTCGCACTCGGTCCCGCGTACGGCCTCGCCGTCGCACGGGCGTCGACGACAGATCGTGGGCTCGCTATCCCGTTCACCGGGATGGTGGTCACTGCAGGTGTGACTGGCAGCGTCCTGGTCCCGCCGAGTTCGCGCCCGTCGACGTTCTTCCTGGGGTTCGTCGTGTTCGGTGTACTCTGGGTCACGCTGTGTACCCTGCCGCTTGCCGCAGTCGGATTCCGAGCGTACGCCCAGCTCCGTGGAAGTCCCGGGCAGCCGGGGTAGGTTTCAGTCCCCCGCCGCACCCACGCCCGCGTTCCGAGCGACCTCGCGCCACTTGCCCGTCCAGAAGCGGCCGGTGTTGACGGCGGCTTTCACGTAGAAGTCCCCGACGAGCGCGACGAAGATGGCCGGGAGCCCCAGCCCGAGGCCGGGCGAGACGGTGAGGCCGACCAGTGGCACTGTCAGCGCGTAGGTCGTCGGGAGCGCCAGGAACGCGACCGGGAGCCGGAAGCCGTACGACCCCAGTATCGTCCCGTAGAGCGGCCAGCGCGTGTCGCCGGCGCCCCGCAGGCTCCCGCGCATCGTCCGCGAGACGGAGAAGCCGGCCACGAGCAGGCCGAACACGCGGACGAACTGCGCGGCCAGTTCGGGGTGAGCGGTACCGAACAGACCGACGATGGGACGAGCGAACAGGACCAGCACCGCGCCGACGGCCAACTGGACCGCGAGCGCGACCCGCAGCGTCTGCCAGCCGTAGGCGGTGGCGGCGGCCTCGTCGCCCGACCCGAGGTGCTGGCCGACCAGCGTCGAGGCGGCCGTCGCGTACCCCCAGGCGGGCATCAGCGCCAGCAGCATGACCCGTCGACCGATCGCGTAGGCCGCGACGACCGGCAGCCCCAGCGTCGTCGAGAGCACGCCCAGGACGAACAGGAACGGGAACCGCGCGAACGTCTGGAGCAGGCGCATCCCCGTCAGGGGCAGCGCGACCCGGATTATCTCGGTCAGCAGGCCGAGGTCGAACTGCGGGCCACGTACCGGGAGCCGGACGGCGTACCGGCCCGAGAGCAACAGGCCGAGGAAGATCGTCGCGGCGAGCGTGTTGGCGGCGGCGGTCCCCCAGGCGGCGCCGGCGATGCCGAGTTCGGGGAACGGCCCCAGCCCGAAGATGAGGAGGGCGTTGAGCACGACGTTGATCGGCAGGGAGAACAGGCGGACGTACATCGGCGTCTTCGTGTCGGCACTGCCAGCGAGCGACCGGGAGGCGACCATGCTCCAGAACCGCGGCGCCATCGAGAGCATCACGATCGAGAGGTACGTCGCACCGTACTGGACGGTGAGCGGGTCGTCGATGAGCACGCCGACCAGCACGTCCGGATAGCGCCAGGAGACGACCGTCAACGGCGCCGACAGGAGCAGCGCCAGCCACAACGACTGTTTGACCGCCAGATTCGCGCGGTCTGGCTGGTCGCTACCCTGGAGCCGGGAGACGACACTGATCGTCCCGGAGGAGACCGCAAGCGAGAGCCCGAAACCGACGAAGTAGTACTGGAAGCCCAGTTCCAGGCCCGCGATGGCGGCGTCACCCAGCGCGATGCCGACCATCAGGAAGTCCGCCAGCCGAAGGAGGATCCGCAGGCCGCCGGTGACCATCACCGGCGCGGCCAGATCGGTCGCTTCGGTGGCCTTCTCGCGGTCGACGAGGCCGGCACGTGCCAGGAGGGCGGGGACGGCTTCGACGAGGCGACGGAGGACGTCACGGACCATCTACTGGCACTGGGGACGGCACACCCCTGTCGTTTTCGCTCCGACTGGAACGCGGTCCGGCTCAGACGAGCTGTTCGCCGTCGTCGTCGTAGACCGCGATGGCGTCGACCGGACAGGCCCGCGCGGCGAACTTCGCGTCGAACTCGGCGTCCTCGGGTATCTCCCGGACGAAGATGTCGTCCTCGCGCTCCTCGCTGTCGGCCAGGACGGCCTTCCCGGCGTCCTCGTCTCGCTCGAAGGCGTCCCACTCTGCGACACACTGGAACATCCCGATACAGGTGTCCCGGTCGTACTCGATGCGCATACCCGGCCTTGGCCGGTGACGGGCAAAGGCGTTCCCCTCACGCCCCGACGCGGTCGAACGCGACCACGACCGAGCGAGCGAGGATCCCCAGCAGGTCGCGTTCGGCGTCGTCGAAGGTGCGTGGCTCGACGGAGGCGATACTCAGCAGGCCGTGGTTGTCGAGTGGCACCATGAACACCGTCTCGAAGGTCCCGGTCATCGCGTCCTCGTGGTCGGCGTAGTCCTCGACGACGCGTGGCTCGCCGGCCTCGAACACCTGCATCTCCAGATCGGTCCCCGAGGGACGGACCCTGCCGCTCTCGTCGGCTGCGTCACGTGCCTGCTGGGCTGCGGCTTCGGTCACAGCCAGTGTCGCCAGTTCTCCGGTGTCGGGCCGGTAGGCCCAGATGGCGGCGAAGGGTTCGTCGAACACCTCTTCGACGACACCGAGCGCGATCCGGGCGATCGACTCGTGGTCGTCGGCGGTCAGCAGTTCGCGTGTCGCGTCGTTGAGTGCCTCCAGACGGCGTTCGCGCTCCCGTCGGTCGGTCATATCCCGCATGACGACCTGGACGGCCGGCTGGCCGTCGTAGGAGACGGGCGCGCCGCGGCTCTCGACGTGCCTGACCTCGCCGTCCGTACGGAGGACCGTCCAGGACGCCCAGTCGGCCTTCTCGCCGTCCTCGAACGTGCGCCGCATCCGTTCCCGGATGAAGTCGCGGTCGTCGGGGTGGACGTACGAGAGCGGGTCGGTCCCGTATATCTCGGTCCGCTCCTCGATGTCGAGGAGGTCGACGACGCTATCGTTCGCGTAGAGGATGTTCGGCCCGCGGTGGACGAAGATGGCGTGTGGCGAGGCCTCGACCAGGTTCCGGTACCGGAGTTCGGTCTCCTGACGGGCCCGTTCCGAGCGGTGGCGGGCGACGGCGTTCTCGATGCGGTTGGCCAGTACGTCGTACTGGTCGCTGGTCGCCCGCTTCTGGAGGTAGTCCGTGACGCCCGCCGAGATGGCCTCGCTGGCGATCTCCTCGCTCCCGCGACCGGTATAGAGGATGAACGGGACCGACTCGTCGCGCTGCTGGATCTCCCGCAACAGGTCCAGCCCGTCCATCCCCGGCATCTCGTAGTCGCTGACGACACAGTCGATGGCGGCCTCCTCGAACGTCGAGAGGGCCGCCTTGCCGCCAAGTTCCGTGGTCACGGTGAACGACGCCCGGCGCTGTTCGAGATGTAACGAAACGACGTCGGCGAGATCGGGTTCGTCGTCGACCAGCAACACGTGTACCTCGTCGACAGTCTCCCTGTTCCCGTCGGGTTCGCCAGCGCCTCGCATGTAGCGCCACGTTTACCCGCCGGGAGTATAGCGGTTTGGTCCGTATCAGTGCGACACTTTAAATCGGAGCAGGGCCGAACCGGAGGGTAATGGACGTCGCGGATCTGCCGGGCGTGCCCGACTGGCTGCCCGACCACCTGCGTGCCGACGGTATCGAGGAGCTGTATCCACCCCAGGCCGAGGCCGTCGAGGCCGGCGTCACGCGGGGCCGGAACCTCGTGGCCGCGATCCCGACCGCGAGCGGGAAGACCCTCGTGGCGGAACTGGCGATGCTGTCGTCGGTCGCCCGTGGTGGGACGGCACTCTACATCGTCCCGCTACGAGCGCTCGCCAGCGAGAAACGCGCCGAGTTCGAGCAGTTCGAGCAGTACGGCCTCGACGTGGGCGTTTCGACCGGGAACTACGAGTCCGACGGCGGCTGGCTGGCCGACAAGGACATCGTCGTCGCGACGAGCGAGAAGGTCGATTCCCTCGTGCGCAACGACGCGCCCTGGATCTCGGACCTGACCTGTGTCGTCAGCGACGAGGTCCACCTCGTCGACGACGGGAATCGGGGGCCGACCCTGGAGGTGACGCTGGCGAAGCTCCGCCGGCTGAATCCCGACCTGCAGACGGTGGCGCTGTCGGCGACCATCGGGAACGCCGACGAACTGGCCGGCTGGCTGGACGCCGAACTCGTGGATTCTGACTGGCGACCGATCGAGCTCCAGAAGGGGGTCCACTACGGGCAGGCGCTCCACCTCGAGGACGGGAGCCAGCAGCGCCTGGCGGTCCGGAACAACGAGAAGCCGACCGCGGCCATCGTCAGAGATACGCTGACGGACGATACCGACGACGACGGCGAGGTGGTCGAGGAGGGCGGGTCGACGCTCGTGTTCGTCAACTCCCGGCGTAACGCCGAGGCCGCGGCCGGTCGGCTCGGGAGTACGGTCCGGCCCCACCTCACGGACGACGAACGCGACCAGTTGACCGACGTGGCCGCCGAGATCCGGGACGTGAGCGACACCGAAACCAGCGACGACCTGGCCGACGCCGTCGCCGACGGGGCCGCCTTCCACCACGCTGGCCTGGCACGGGGCCACCGCGAACTCGTCGAAGAGGCGTTCCGGGACCGGCTCGTGAAAGTCGTCTGTGCGACGCCGACGCTGGCGGCCGGCGTGAACACGCCCTCCCGGCGCGTCGTCGTCCGGGACTGGCGCCGCTACGACGGCGAGGCCGGCGGGATGCAACCACTCTCCGTGCTGGAGGTCCACCAGATGATGGGCCGTGCCGGCCGTCCCGGCCTGGACCCCTACGGCGAGGCGGCGTTGATCGCCAACAGCCACGACGAACTCGACGAACTGTTCGAGCGGTACGTCTGGGCGGACCCCGAGCCGGTCCGGTCGAAACTCGCCGCGGAGCCGGCACTGCGGACCCACATCCTCGCGACGGTCGCCTCCGGGTTCGCCCGCTCGCGTGGCGGTCTGCTGGAGTTCCTCGAACAGACGCTGTACGCCAGCCAGACCGACGAGGGCGGGCGCCTCGAACGGGTCGTCGACGACGTGCTCACCTACCTGGAACGGAACGGCTTCGTCGAACGGGACGGGGACGAACTCGACGCGACCTCGCTCGGCCACACGGTCTCGCGGCTCTATCTGGACCCGATGAGCGCCGCCGAGATCGTCGACGGGCTGGAACACTGGGAACGCCACGCGGCCGACGCGACGACCGCCGAACCCGACGGTGCCGGGCCGTCGGCCGAGGACGGCTTCACGACGGCGGGCGAACTCGCCGAGCGCGAGCAGTCGGCCGGCGGCGACGCCGACCCCGGCGACATCTCGGCGCTGGGCCTCTTCCACCTCGTCTCGCGCACACCGGACATGTACGAACTGTACCTCCGGTCGGGCGACCGCGAGGAGTACGAGATGGAACTGTACGAGCGGGAGGGGGAACTGCTGGGCCCCACCCCCTCGGAGTTCGAGGACGAGCGCTTCGAGGACTGGCTGGCCGCGCTCAAGACCGGCCGACTGCTCGAAGACTGGGCCTCCGAGATCGACGAGGAGACGATCACCGAACGCTACGGCGTCGGCCCCGGCGACATCCGCGGGAAGGTCGAGACCGCCCAGTGGCTGCTGGGGGCCGCCGAGTCCCTGGCCAGCGAGGTCGGCCTCGACGCCGCGCCGGCTATCAGCGAGGCCCGCCGCCGGGTCGAACACGGCGTCGGCGAGGAACTCATCGACCTCGCGGGCGTCCGTGGCGTCGGCCGCAAGCGCGCCCGACGGCTCTACGACGCCGGCATCACCGACCGGGCCGAGTTGCGGGACGCGGCCAAACCGGTCGTCCTGGCGGCGCTCAAGGGCCGTCGCAAGACCGCCGAGAACGTCCTGGCGAACGCCGGGCACCGCGATCCGTCGATGGAGGGCATCGACCCCGACCCGGACGTGGAGGTCGCGGCCGACGACGAGGACGCGACGGCCGACGAGACCGCCGAAGACCAGTCCAGCCTGGGTGATTTCTGATGGAGGTGATCGAAGGCACCACGACAGTCGACGACGTCGGGGCGTTCGTCGCCCGATTGGACGACATCGGGGATCGACACGACGCGACGATCCAGGCGTTCGACGCCCGCTACGTGGTCGACCGCGCGCACCTGCAGCGGGCCGTCGACCTGGCCACGCGCGCACACGAACGCGGGGAGGGTATCGCGGAGGATTTCGGCGTCGAGATACTGCTGTACGCGGCGGGCCGGCGCCAGATCAATCAGGCGCTGACGATGGGCGTCAGCGAGGGCGACTGTCCCGTGGTCGTGGTCGTGGTCGGCGGCGACGAAACCGCAGCCGCGACCGATCTGACCGACCTGCTCGACCCTGCCGAGACACTCGGCGAGTACGACCCCGACCGCGTCCGCTCGTTCTTCGACGTGACCGAGGCGGAACTGGCTGCGACCGAAGGGACGCTCGCCGACGCTGTCCGCGAGCGGGTCGCACTCCTGCCGGTCGAGAAGTAGCGACAGGGTTTTTCGGCGGTGTGTGTTAGCTCAGGACATGGACGTACAGCGAACCGCGCGGCAGCGACCTGACGGACGGCCGTGAGCGCGCTGACCGAGCCCATCGACATCGGTGGGATCACAGTTCCGAACCGGCTCTACCGGGCGCCAGTCCTGGAGTGTGCCGGCAACGGTCCGGACGCGGTCGAGACGCTGATCGGCGAACTCGAACCGACGGCACAGTCCGGCGTGGGGCTGCTGTTCCAGGGTGCGAGTATCGTCACCGACAGGGGTGGGTGTGCCGCCCCGAACATGACCCGCGTCCACGACCCGTCGTTCGTCGCGGGGCTGGAACGCTTGACCGACGCCGTCCACGCGCACGGTGGCCGGATCTTCCTCCAACTGGCCCACGGCGGTCTCCGGAGTATGTCGACCTGGCACGCCGGCTACCGGGAGCGCCACCCCGACCAGCGACAGCTCGCCGTCTCCGACCCACCCTGGCAGCTACGGGTGCTGGACCGCGCCGGACTGGTCTCGCTCGAACCGGACGTCCTCACGACCGACGATGTGTGGGAGCTGGCCGAACAGTTCGGCCGCTGTGCCGGCTACGCCGCCGACGCCGGCTACGACGGTATCCACCTCTCGGCAGCGAACATGAGCCTCGTCCAGCAGTTCCTCTCACCGTTCTACAACCGCCGGGACGACGCGTTCGCCGACGGTGCCCGCTTCCTGGAAGCCATCCACGACGCCGTCCGCGAGCACGCGGGCGACATCCCGCTGGTGACGAAGGTACCGGCGGAGACTGTCGCGCCAAAATTCGTTCGAAGGTATCTTTCGAGAGCCGACGGCGTGGCCCTCGCCGAACGGCTCGCCGAGTACGGCTACGACGGCCTCGTTCCGGTCGAGGTCTCGACCTTCTGGGACATGAGTATCGTCCGCGGCGCGTTCCCGGACCGGGCGTGGGCGGCCAGCGACCTGCAGGACGACTACGCATCCGTGTTCGGGAGCCGCTGGCGCGCACGGGGTGTCGAACTGCTCAACCGACTCCAGGCGCGGCGGTTCGATCACGAACCGGGCTGGAACGCCGACTTCTGTCGTGCCGTCCGCGAACGCGTCGACGTTCCGGTACTGCTGGAGGGAGGACTGCGGACGCGGAGGGACTGCGATCGGTATCTGGGCGTCGACGGTTCGTCGCCCGCCGCCGACATGGTCGGGATGGCCCGCCCCTTCTACGCGGAACCGCGTCTGGGCGCCCGCCTGCTGGCCGGCGAGGACGCGCTGTGTGCCAGTTGCAACAACTGTACGATCCCGCAGGTGACCGGCGAGCCCGGCCGCTGTCGAACGCCGTCGGTGGTCCGCGAACAGGGTCGGCTGGCGAAAGAGGGTGCCTACGAGCGAAATAGCCGCCGCGAGTGATCGGCAGGCACCGTCATAAACGTAGCCTATCTTACACTTATATTTTGTCGTGACGGGCGCTGAGAGAAAGCCTCATGCACTTCCAACACTGATGACCGCCGATGACCCCCGAGATCACGTCGGAATCCGTCGAGCTATCGGTCGACGGGGACGACGTCGACGTACACTACCGGACCGGTGGCAGCGGCCCGCCGATGCTCTTTCTCCACGGGATCGGACTCGACGCCGCCACGGTCTCCTGGCGGCACGCCCTGCCGGAACTGGCCGACAAACGGACCGTCTACGCCCCGGACCTGCCGGGGCACGGACGAAGCGACAAACCCGACCGCGCGTACACGACGGAGTACTATCTGGCGACCGTCGCGGCGTTCCTCGACGCCGTCGACGTCGACGAACCGGCCGTCGCCGGCCTCTCGATGGGTGGGGCGCTGGCGCTGGGCCACGCACTCGACGGGGGCAACGTCGAGCGGCTCGTCCTCGTCGACAGCTACGGGCTGGGGGCGGACGCGTACTGGCGGGTCGCGGCCAGCAGCGTCCTGCAGACGCCAGTCGTCGGGAACATGCTCTGGCAGGGCGTCAGCACCTCCAAACCGGCGATCAGGGCCGGCCTGCGGAGTGTGGGCGCGACCGAACCGCCACAGGAACTGGTCGAGCAGGTGGCCGACGTCGTCGATCACCGGACCGTCCGGGCGATGCGGCGCTGGCAACGCAGCGAGTTCAGAGCCTGCGGCTTCAAGACCGACTACTCCGGGCGACTCTCGGAACTGGACGTGCCGACGCTACTGGTCCACGGCGCTGCGGACCCACTCCTGCCGAAATCGTGGGCGGAACGGGCGGCGGCGTCGCTCGTGGACAGCGAACTAGAGATACTACAGGAGTGCGGCCACTGTCCGCCGTGGGAACGGCCAGAGCGGTTCAACCGGGCAGTGCGGGCGTTCTGTTAGTTCGGGAGGTCGTCGATCAGGACGACGGCCTCGCCGTCGATGACGACCTCGCCCTCGTCGATGACACGGGTGGTCAGCCGGAACTGGTCGTCGCCCAGGTCCTCGACGATCTCGCATTCGGCGGTGAGTCGGTCGCCGATCCGGACGGGATTGTGGAACTCCAGGTCCTGCGAGAGGTAGATCGTCAGCCCGGGCAGCCGTGCCAGCGCGGCGCTGATGAGACTGCCGACCAGTGTCCCGTGGGCGATGCGCCCGCGGAAGCGTGTCTTCTCCGCGAACTCGTCGTCGAGGTGGAGCGGGTTCGTGTCGCCGCTCGCGGCGGCGAACTGTCGGACGTCGTCGTCGGAGATAGTCTTCGTGAACTCCGCGCGGTCGCCGACACCCAGATAGTCGGGATGGTCCTCGGAGAGAGAGACGTGCCACTCCGGGAGGTCCTCGTTCGGTTCGATACGTTCTACGGGTTCAGCTGTCTCCTCCTCGTCCTGCTGGACGCCGAAGGCGGCGAAAGCTGCCCGGTTGGCCGCGACAACGCTGTTGAACATGTGTGAAGAGGTCTCGGTCCACGTGTCCAACAGCGGGTTCCGGTGCGATTCAGAACTCATCGATGCTGATATTTAGCCGTCCGGCTATTAAACCTTGGCGTTGTTTCGGCTTCTACGGCCCCGAGAAACCGTCTACTGCCCGTCAACGCCGTTTCACCGTCCACCTGAACGACATGAATCGCCAGACAGGAGCGGTGTGGTCGGCCGAACGCCCCGCTACCACTCGCTACCATTCAATGGTATCAGATGGTATTCAGCGGAAGTTTTATGTCATTGAAGGGTGTAGATGGAGGTACCGATGGCCGACGAGGACGATGGCCTGCTGTGGCCCCCGATGTTCAAAGGGATGCAACAGGCGAGCGAGAACGCGATGCAACAACAGCAGGAGATGATGAAACAGCTGTTCGCCGCTGGCGGCATGCCGAGCATGGATATGAACCAGCTCGGTGCGATGAGCCAGATGGCGACGTTCAAGACCCGCGTGCAAAGCGGGGGTCGCATCAGCATCCCCGATGCCGAGCGCGAAGCGCTCGACATCGAAGAAGGGGACATCGTCCAGGCAGTCGTCCTCCCGGTCAGTAAAAATTCAGAGTGATCACAATGGTAGACTACACAACCCCCGTCACGACCGCTTTCGAGATGCAGCGCGCGTCGATCGAACAGAGCCAGAAGGCCCTCGAACAGAGCTTCGAGTTCCAGAAGAACGTCAACGAAGCCGTCATCGACAGCCTCGACACCCAGGAGTCGGCCCAGCGCCGCGGTGTCGAGCTCTCGAAGACCGCCTTCCACAGCTACCTCGACGCGATCGAGTCGACCGTCCCCGGCGTCGCCGGTAGCGTCGACGAGGTCCGCCAGGCAGTCGACGATCAGTACGACTTCCTGCTCGAGAACCACGCCGAGCTCTTCGACAACGTCGAGAGCGAGATGGTCGAAGGCGCCGAGTCCTACGACGAGATGACCCAGGAGTACCTGGACGCCGTCACCGAGCAGGTCGAGATGCTCGTCGAGGCCCACGAGGAACTGGAATCCCAGTCCGTCGAGGCCGCCGAGCAGTTCGGCGACCAGCTCGACGAGGTCCAGGAGCAGGTCGAGGAGATGCAGGCCCAGGTCGAGGAAGTCCAGGCGAAGGCCGCCGACGCCGTCGAGGCGTAACGAACCAGCCGTTTTTTGTGCGCGAACGCGCGAGCTACTACTATGAGCAACAACGAGATGCAACAGGAATGGGCGGAGATGGTCGAAGAGATGAACACAGCGATGGCTGACTCCATGGAACAGAACATGAAGGCCCAGGCGGCCTTCGTCGAATCGTGGGCCGACGCCGTCGAGGACTCGTTCCCCAGCCAGGACGAGATGAGCGAGGGAATGGACGGCTACAGCCAGGCCTACGAGGAGTGGATCGACGCCGCAGAGCGGATGATGGAACGGTCGGCCGACGCCGCCCAGGGCGAGGACGTCGATCCCGCGGAGTTCCGCGACATCTGGCTCCAGTCGGCCAACGAGGCATTCAAGCACGTGATGAGCACGTCCGCGTTCGCCGCCGCGAACGGACAGCTCGTCGAGTCGATGATGGAGATGCAACAGGAAGCCGACGAGATGAGCCAGGACGCCATCGCCCAGATGGGCTTCCCGACGCGTGACGACATGGACGAGGTCGGCGAGCGCCTGCTCGAAGTCGAACGGCGCCAGCACGCCGTCGAACAGAAGCTCGACCGGGTCCTCGAACACCTCGAGGAGTAAGCCATGTCCAGTAACCCCTTCAACCCCTTCGCGGCGGCGCTGAACTTCCAGACCGAGACCCTGGAGTCGCTGAGCGAGGCCGCCGAGACGAGCCAGATCGCCGACGAGCGACTGGAGCTGATGGAGTCGGTCGAGGTCGGCCAGACGCCCTCGGAGGTCGTCTACGAGGAGAACAAGCTGGAACTGCTCCACTACGACGCCGAGGCGGCCGGCATCGAGGTTGCCGAGGAGGACAAAGAGTCCGTTCCGATCCTCATCACGTACGCGCTGATCAACCGGCCGTACATCCTGGACCTCCAGGAGGAGCGCTCCGTCGTCCGACGCCTACTCGAAGCGGGCCACGACGTCTACCTCATCGACTGGAACGAGCCCTCGCGGCTCGACCAGCACCTGACGCTGGACGATTACGTCAACCGCTACATGGACAACTGCGTCGACGTCGTCCGCGAGCGCTCGGGCCAGGACGCCATCAACATCCTCGGCTACTGCATGGGCGGCACCATGTCGGTGATGTACGCCGCGCTACACCCCGAGAAGGTCAACGCGCTCGGCCTGATGGCCGCGGGCCTGTGTTTCGACCACACCGGCGGCGTCCTCGAAGAGTGGGGCTCGGAGGAGTACTACTCCCCCGAGGACGTCACCGAGACCTTCGGCAACGTCCCGGCGGACATGCTCGACGTCGGCTTCGCGCTGATGGACCCCGTCGAGAACTACGTCTCGAAGTACATCCGCCTGGCCGAGAACCTGGAGAGCGAGGGCTTCGTCGAGAACTTCGGCCGGATGGAGAAGTGGCTCGGCGACGGCATCGACGTCGCCGGCGAGGCGTACGTCCAGTTCCTCGAAGACGTCTACCAGGACAACAAGCTCTACAGGAACGAACTGGAGCTGAACGGCAAGCACGTCGACCTGGACAACATCGACATGCCGGTCCTCCAGCTGATGGGCGAGTACGACCACCTCATCCCGCCGGAGGCCTCCAAGCCGTTCAACGACGTCATCGCGAGCGAGGACACGCGGACCATCGAGTTCTCGACCGGCCACATCGGCCTGTCGGTCTCGTCCTCGACCCACGCGGACCTCTGGCCCGAGGTCGCCGAGTGGTACAGCGAGCGCAACCGCGGCGACGAGGTCGACATCGAGGTCGAGTCGCCGAGCGAGAGCGACGAAGACGCCGGCGACGAGGACGTCGAGACCGTCTCCGGCATCGGGCCGACCTACGCCGACCGCCTCCGCGCCGCCGGCGTCGAGACTGTCGCTGACCTCGGCGACTACGACGCCGCCGAGTTGGCCGAGCTCGCCGAGACCACCGAGTCCCGCGCCCAGGACTGGCTCGACCAGCTATAACCGACTGCGCCCTTTTTGTCTCTGCCAGCCGACCGACAGCCATGCGCATCTCCGTCATCGGCGGCTCGACGGTCACCGAGGAACAGTACGAGCAGGCCCACGAGGTCGGGCGGCTGCTGGGCAACCGCGGTCACGAGGTCGTCTGTGGCGGGCTCACGGGCGTCATGGAAGCCGTCTGCAAGGGCGCCAGCGAGGCCGGCGGCCACACAATCGGTATCGTCCCGGGCGAGCGCCGGGCAGCGGCCAACGACTACGTCGACACCGTCATCGCGACTGGGATGGGAAGTGCTCGGAACGTCCTCGTGGTCATGAACGGCGTCGGGACCATCGCTATCGACGGCAACACCGGGACGCTCTCGGAACTGGGCCACGCGCTGGACATGGACCGGCCGGTGGCGGGACTGGAGACCCACGAGGTCGACGGCGTCGAACATGTCGCGGACCCACTCGCGGCCGTCGAGTACGTCGAGTCAGCGGTGTAGCCGTCTGAGCACTGCCGACACCGCCAGCAACGCCATCCCGACGACTCGGACCCGGCGTCTGGCACCGTCGCGTGGTCGGAACTCCACGGCGAGCACTCGGTGATACCCCCAGCTGGCGGTCCGTAACAGCAGTCCGGGGACCAGAAGGTGGACGAGGCCGGCCAGTGCCGTCCCGAGCGAGAGGAGTCGACGCTCGGTCCGCGAGAGACGCATACCCGAGCCAAGGGACTGGAACAGCAAAAACGGTCGACCGGGTGAAATCGAGTTCACAGACGGTCGTCTGGACCGCCGGGCCGGCGTTCGATGCCAGTGACCCGTGCGTGCTCGTCCAGGTCGACTGCCAGGCGTTCACCACCCGCGTCGAGCGTGACCGTGACGGCTATCGGGTCCGTCTCCCGGACCGCGGTCCGCTCGGGGTCGGCGACGCAGTCGAACGCCCAGGCCGGGGTCGCCCGCGGGTCGACGCCGTGGTCGAAGAGCCAGCCGGCGACGGCGGGGTGATAGAGCACGGCGACCCCGGCCGGCGGGTAGTTGTAGAAGCTACACTGCCGACAGTCGATCCCCAGGACAGCGTGGTGATCGTCGGCGTAGTGGCTGTCCAGTTCCGGACCTGCGCCGGGAGCCAATCCGACGTCGATCACGCCCGCACAGACCGGACAGACGCCAGCGAGGGCGAACCGCCAGAACAGTCGCGTCCGGCGGTCGAACGCGGTTGCGATCTCGGGCGCAGATCGGCCCCGGATCCCCCCGGGGTCGAAGGGGAACGAGAGGACGAGCGAGCGACAGTCCAGACAGCCGACACGGCCCAGGAACTCGTCGTAGGTGAACACCATCGGTTCACCACAGTCCGGGCAGGTGGCGTCCAGCGTCACCGGGTCGACGTCCTCGGCCTGCTGGAGGAACCCACTCCGGATGGCGTCGATGACCCGATGACCGGGATAGCGGAGTTCGTACTCCTCGCCCGCTTTCCCGACGAACTGATCGGTGACCTGCGAGAGGTGGTAGTTGAACTTCCCGCTATCGCGCTCGCCGACACGATCCTGCAGTTCCGAGTACGTGAGCGAGTGGCCGTCGGCGTCCCACAGCGCGAACAGGATTTCGACGCGGAGTTCGTGGCTGAACAGCGCGAACGCCTCGTCGGGCGTCCGCCGCTGCTCGCCGTCGTCGTCGGCCATACCGAGCGGTTCGACCGGTTCCTACTAAACGGCTGTGTCGCCGACGACGTATCAACACGGCTACTGAAACGGAGTTCTCAGAGTTTTTACAGTATCGGCGGACCCACACTGTACTACGATGACAGCAACAGACCACGTCGTCGGACTCTGCGGGAGTCTGGGCGACGACAGCGGGACGAGAATCGCCGTCGAACGAGCGCTGGCCGCCGCCGAAACGAACGGTGCGACGACCGAACTGATCGACCTCCGGGAGTGGGACCTCCCGCTGTTCGATCCGGACGCCGACGACGCGGGCGACGGGGCCGAACTGGCAGCGCGAGTCCGCGAGGCCGACGGCCTCGTCGTCGGGACGCCGATGTACCACGGCTCGTACGCCTCCCCGCTGAAGACGGCGCTGGACTACTGTAGCATCGACGACGTCGAGGGGACGACCGTCGGTCTCCTCGCGGTGGCCGGCGGCGGGTTCCCGACCCCGGCACTGGAACACCTGCGCGCCACCTGCCGGGAACTGAAGGCCTGGCCACTGCCGACACAGGTCGCCATCCCGGACTCCTGGCAGGCCTTCGAAGACGGCTCGCTCGTCGACGAAGACATCGCAGAGCGCGTCGACGACCTCGGCGCGGAGGTGGCGGCCTACGCCGGCGTCGAAAACTACCCCGACGCCGTCGACCGGCCGGAACTGACCGCCTGCAACTAGTCGTAGGAGTCGACGAAACTGCCGTCCAGTAGTGCCTCACGCTGTGTGCGGATGTACTGGGCCTGCATCCCCCAGATTGCCTCCGCGAGCGGGACGTTCTCCTCGACGCGCCGGCGGACGAAGTCGTGTTTCCAGCGGGCGGGCGTCAGCCGACGGTCGACGCGCTCGCGGAGCGGCCGGATGTAACTGTGGGCCTCCTCCGTCGAGAGGCCTCGCTGTTCGAGCCCCTCTCTGGCGAGTTCGAACAGTTCGCCGTACAGTTCGTCGGTCACCGTCGTCGTCGTGCCGTCGGCCGTGATCCACTCGATATCTGCCCGGAGGCCGTCCTCGACGGCGGCGTAGAAGTTCTCCTTCGCCGTCTCCCACGCCAGGGACTGGATGGGATGTTCGAGTCGCGGCAGACTCTCCATCAGGCCGGCGAAGACCGCCTCGAACCCGATGGCATCCGTGAGCGTCGGTTGTGCGGGCAGCGGTCGGAACTCGATACGGGCGTTGGCCGCCGAGCGGGTCGGTCCCTCGAAGACCGGGCGGACCCACCGCCAGTACGACCCGTGCTTGTGGCGGACGTGGACGAACTGGTCGTCGAATCGACCGCCCGGCTGGAGGTCCATCGGGACGATGGTGTCGTCTTCGACGATGTCGTCGATAGCTTCCTCGACGGTCTCGAAGTCCGGTGGGAAACACACCTTCGGCGGCGTCGGATCGCCCGCTGGCGGGTTGAGGACCGACTCGAAGACGCCGATCCGGTTCTCCATGTGTGCGTCCTCGACGATCTCGGCGTCCGGCGCGTCGTCGTAGAGATCCGGCGGGAAGAATGGCGAGTTGACGCCCAGCGCCAACAGCGGCGCCGCTACACGGAGCGCGTAGCTGAAGTACTCCGGGAGGTCCGGCGCGTGGGGAATCTGGTAGTGGGGCTGGATAGAGGTGATGAGCGCCTCGGGCATCACGGTCGGCGCTGTCAGCGAGACGTGGGGCGCGTCGAGTTCGAATGCCGAGGGATAGTCGGTGTTGGCCATCGTGTGGTACCGGACCGAATCGGACATGTTGGTCCCGATACGCACGCCGTCGTGCTCGACGGCGTCACAGAGATAGCCGCCGGCGGTCTCGCCGTTGGGCGGGACGGTCCACATCCCGTCCGAGACCAGTCTGATCCCCTCGTTGCCCAGTCGCTGCTGGGCCGGCATCAGCGACGCCTTCAGTTCGTTGCGCTGGGCCGCCAGCCCGTGGGAGTTCAGCGGCTGGGGACTGGTCTGCATCTCCGCGTTGTGCAGCCCCAGTTCCTTCTCGAACCCGATGAGCTCCAGCAACTGGCGCGGGACCCGACGGAGCGCGTCCGTTCGGTCGTCGACGGCGTACAGTTCCAGTTCCATCCCCACGATAGCCTCCGTGTTGTCGAAGGTCCCCGAGCGAACCGCCTCCTTGAGCTGTTCGGCTTCCTCGCGGGCCCGCTGGTTGAACTCGTCGCCGTCGACATCCAGCGCCTCTCTGACCATCGCCGCCAGTTCCGAAGCCGACATACAACGGGGTTGTCCGGGCGCCCTCTTAAGGATGGTCCAGTGTCAGCCCGACGGCTCACCACCGCGGCTCGACTCCTCCAGCCGCCAGCGCTTCTCGACCTCCCGGTTCGCCAGTACCACCAGCGACCCGTCGTCGACCCGGAGCCTCGTCTTCCGGAGCCCGATCGAGGTGATAGTGCCGGTCACCGAGGCCGTATCGACGCGGTACCCCTCGTTGAAATCCGGGTCCCGGAGCAGGTAGACCCCGGCGACAGTGTCCGCGATCATGTCCTGCAGTGCGAAGGCGACGCCGAGCCCGATGAACCCGCTGGCGGTCCCCAGGCTGGCCGCGACGTCGCCGAGTCCGACGATATTCAGCAAGACGAGTGCCGCCCCGAACCACAGGAAGATGCCGATCACCGTCACTGCCAGGTCGACGACGAGTCGCTGACTCTCGGGATAGACCCGCTCGAACACCGAGCGAGCGATCGCGAGGACGATCTTGATTCCGACGTAGGCAATAGCGAGGAACAGCGTCCCGAGTATTATCTTCGGGATCGCCGCGACGATGCCGTCGATCAGTTCGGTCCCGACGGACGACAGTTGCTCACGAAACGACGTCGTCTGAATCAGCATATCCGGCTCCTTGACAGCCGAATCAGTTAGTAGCACATGTCGAGCGACCTCGCCGAGAGCGTCTCCCACAGGACTACAACAGCTCGCCGACGTCGCTCACTCCCGACCTCGCCGAGAATGTCTCCCACAGGACTACAACAGCTCGCCGACGTCGCTCACTCCCGACCTCGCCGAGAATGTCTCCCACAGGACTACAACAGCTCGCCGACGTCGCTCATCGTCTCCCCCAACGGATCGTCACACCGTGTCGAGAGTGCGCCCTCGACGGCGTCGCGGGCCGCCGGCAGCGGGTCGTGGGTCTCACAGTAGACCGCCAGCGAGAACTCCCGGTCACCCACGCCCGCGAGCGCCACCGCGTCCTCGCGAGCAAGCTCGCCAGCCAGCCAGTCCCGGACGATCTCCCGGCCGCGGGGACCGATCGGGGAAACCTGTTCGCCGAGGAGATGGAGCGTCTTGGCCGCGGTGACCGGTGGAACGCCGGCAGCGTGACCGCTGGCCCCGACGCTCTTCCCGGTAGCGTACGCGTCGACGACCGTCGCCGCCTCGTCCGGGGTACACGGGAGCAAATCCGCGACGGGTTCGAGGCGCTCGGCCAGCGGCGTGTCGGTGTCGTCGACGGCGGCGACACCCTGGTCACGCTGGCGCTCGGTGACCTCGATACCCGCAGCGATGTCCGACAACCCCATTTGTCTCACCTTCACTTCCCGGTAATTTAGGTCTGGCGACTCTCCCGAGGACCGGGGGTCACCAACGGGGGAACTACCTACCGGTTACCGGTCGGTAGTTTCTCCCAAGCGGGTCGGAAATCCGGGGATCGGATCGGTTTTTTAACCCCTGTCTCGGCCGTAGGAAACGATACGATGAGTACGACAGCATCGAGTTGTCCGGAGTGTGAGGGGACAGTCGAGCGAAACGGTGCCGAGACGGTGTGTGCCCGCTGTGGGCTCGTGGTCGGCGAGGACGCGATCGACCGCGGCCCCGAGTGGCGGTCCTTCGACGACGACGAGACGGAACGTGCTCGGACCGGCGCGCCGCTGACCCGGTCGCGTCACGACCGCGGCCTCTCGACCGAGATCGGCCGGTCGACGCGGCTCAAAGGTCGGAAGCGGCGACAGCTGGCACGGCTCCGCCGTGAGCACACCCGCGCGCAGGTCAGTTCGAAACGCGAGCGCAACCAGGTGTACTCGTTCACCGAAATCAGACGGATCGTCGGCGCGCTCGGCCTCTCGGACGCGCTGCGGGACCGAGCGTGCGTGCTGTTCGAGTCGGCCCAGCAGGCCGACCTGCTACAGGGGCGGTCGCTGGAGGGGTTCGCCGCCGCGGCCGTCTACGCGACCTGCCGGACAGAGGGTGTCGCCCGGACCGTCGAAGAACTGTGTGCGGTCGCGAAAGCCGATCCGAACGAACTGCGGGCGGCCTACGACGCGCTGAACCGTGATCTGGGACTGCCGACCGGCCCCATCGATCCGCGAGAGTACGTCCCTCGGTTCGCGACGGAACTGGACCTGTCCAGTGGGGTTCGCCAGCGCGCGGAAGCACTGGTCGACGAGGCACACGAGCAGGGTATCGTCAGTGGGCGGAACCCGGCGGGAGTCGCAGCGGGCTGTCTGTACACCGCTGCACAGGAACAGGACGTCGAACTGACCCAGGCCGAGGCGGCCGAGGTGGCCGACGTGACGCCGGTGACGCTCCGTGGGACCTACAGCGAGTTACAGCCGTAGGCCGCGTCCGCCAACGTTTCAAACGAGTCGGCCGCACCGGACGCGGGCGCGACCTGGTGGACTGGCTGGCCGTGTCGCTGTGCGGTCGCGAGGTGGTCGCTCTCGGGAACGGTGACGACCGGCGCGCCGAACTGGTCGGCCAGTTCGTCGATCCGTGGGAGCTCTGTGACGCGATTGAGGACGACACGACAGAGCCCGGTGTCGAGTTCGCGAGCCAGTGCCCGGACCCTGAGGGCGTCGACCAGTGCCGCTCGCTCGGGCACGGTTACCAAGACGGCCGCGTCGGCGACCGAGAGCGGCAGGCCGACGTCGGCCTGGAGTCCGGCCGGCGAGTCGACCACCACCCAGCGGTAGGCCCGGTCGAGCGCGGTCAGTACGTCGGTGAGTGCGGCCGGGTCGGCCGCGCGCGCCCCGGCGAGCGTTCGCCCGCACGGGAGCAGCGTCACCGGGCCGCTCTCGTCGACGGCCGCGAGTGGGTCCGCCCGGCCGGCCAGGACATCGTGGAGGTCCGGGCCACGCCGGTCCGGGAGGTCGGCCATCGCGAGGTCGCCGTCGACGACGACGCCGTCGAGTGTCGCGGCGAGGTTGTACGCGACCGTCGACTTCCCGACGCCGCCCTTCCCGCCAGTGACGGTGAGTATCATACCAGTCGTGCCAGCGTCTCGGTCGGGACCGTCGCCGCCGCGCGCCGATCGGCAAGCCGTTCGGCACGGTCGGCGATCGCTCGCAACGCTCGCTCGTCGGCGGCCCCACTGTCGGCGATGGCTCTGACACCCGAGAGTCCGCCCGCGTCCCTGACGGCTGTCGTCGCCGCCGACAGCGATTCCGTGTCCGCGAGCCGTTCGGCGTGCTCGACGCGTCGCTCCACGTCGTCGAGCCAGGCTGTGACGGCTTCGGGAACGGCAACCGAGGTATCGGACGACCCGTCAGGAGTCGGCGACTCGGCGGCTGGATGCTCGTCGGTGTGATCGTCGTCGCTCTCGATTCCGGCGTCGATGTCGGGAACTGCGTCGGCGGGCGGCGACGGATCGCCGAGGTCCTGGAGGATCGCGGTCGGTGTCGTCGCCGCACCGACGGGTTCCGAACCGGCTGGCGGCACCGACGTTTCGAGGGTGGCCAGCGGGTCGGCCGGCGACGCCTCGACGGCGTAGCCCAGCGCGTGACGACCCGGTTCGAGGACGCCTTCGAATCCGGCCGTACTCCAGCCGGCCTCGGGGCGGCCCTCGCGACGGGGCGGCAAGACCGGGCCGTCGAGACGGTTCCGAACGGTGACGTAGAGCGGATCCTCGGGGACGACGACGCTGGCAGTGACCAGCGTCACCCCCTCGCGGTGCGTACACGAGCAATCGAGCGAGACCATGTCCGGTCCTGGTCCCGGCTTCGCTTCTAAACGTTAGCACCGGACGACGGGAGCTTCGAGCCAGGTCGCCGCCGCCCCGGGTGTCCGGAACCGGTCGACCGCGAGCACGACCGGCGCCGGTGTCCGGGCGACCCGGAGGACGGCGAGCGCGGCGGTGACCGGGTCGGCCTCGAACGGGTCGTCCGGTGTCGGGCCGGGCGCTTTGGCGACGGCCCGTTCGAACTCCCCGCTGAGTCGCTCGACCAGCGTGGCTCTGGCCGCCCGCTCGCGGTTGGCGAGACGGTCTTCGAGCCGTCGTCGCTCGGCCAGTCGGTCGCGATACTCGCGGAGTTCGTCCCGGCGGCGCTGCCGGCTCTGCTCGGCGGCGGTCCGGGCGGTCCGCCGCTCGGCGAGCGTCGTCGCCGCGTCTCTGAGATCGGCCTGCGCGTCGGCCGTGTCTGCATCGAGCGCCTCGCGGGCCTGCAAACGGCCACGGTGGACGCCGACGGCCTCCTGCAGGGAGGCGAGTTCCCGGTCGGGCGGCCCCTCGGCGAGCGTCGTCCGACTCGGGGTGGCCGGCTCCAGTTCAGCGAGTCGCTCCCGGATAGCTGCGATGTCGTCGTCCACCGACGTCTGCTCGCCACGCGAGCGGGCAGCAGCCGCGAGCGCGGTCCGGGTTCGAAGGCCGACCTCGAGGTGGACGTGGCCGACGTACTCGTAGACGGCGGTCGGTTCGGGTGCCTCGATCGCTGGTTGACACCGTTGCCCGCGGACTGCCGCCGCAACGGTGTCGCCGGCCACCGGCCACGCCCGGAGGTCGACGGCCCGTCCCGCGAACGTCGTCGGCCCGACGCGGAGTTTCACAGCGGTTCCTCCCGCATCGACTCGGGGGCCGGTAGGTCCCGGCCCGCCGCGAACCGCTCGTACGGCGTCGACGGTTCCGAGCGGTCCTCGTAGTCCCGCGCCGCCGTCCGGACGTGGTCCGGCACGTCCGGCGTCTCGAACGGGACGACCCGTTCGAGCTGGACGTCCAGGCTGTGTTTGTGCTGGAGACGGAGTGCCTGGAAGGCGCCGAACTCGGTGGCCGACAGCAGCGCCGCCCGACCGAAGTGTCGGACGACACAGTCCTCGTGGGCCCGGCAGACGTTGCGAAGGTCCCGACGGGCCGCGCGTGAGTGGGTGACGACCAGCAGCATCACCGACGGCTTGTGCCGGGTGGTACTAAAAATTCCGCGGTTCTACGCTCGTAACAATTCACGGGCCCGGACGTGCTGTTCGCCGTCGCGGACGCTGACGACGGCGTCGAACAGAGACGCCAGCGCGTCGACCGTCTGGCGTTCGTGTGCGGTCGGGTCCAGGTGGAAGTGTGCCCGCGCGTCGGCCGCGTGCAGCTGCCCGGTGACCGTATGGAGGAACTCGTAGCTCGTCTCGACCTCGACGTACTGGAGCATCGCCGTCAGGGAGTCGAAACAGACGGCGACGTCCTCGTGGTCCGACAGCGTCTGGCTGAGTGTGATCCCCAGCCCGGTCAGGTCACTCGGCGTCGAGATGCTATCGACGGTGACCGACGAGCGTGACGTGTCCTCGGCAGTGGGCGTCTCGCCGACTGCGATGACCGACAGCGCACCGACGTCGGCCGACGACGAGCGGACCGCCTCCACGCAGGCCGACGGCGACCGTGTGTAAGTGACCCACAGGACGTCGGGCGTAGTGTCGCCGGCGTGGAGCAACTCCGTACAGCCCTCCCCGCCACCGGCGTGGCCGCTCATCGACGGCGCACAGATCAGGGTATTTGTCGCCGCCGTGAGCGGGCCGGACAGGTCACGCATCGGTGTGGAGACGCATACACGCTCCTACTGTAAAACGACTTCCACTAGGTCGTCTCACTCGACAACGACGACGTCGAACGTGCCGGGATCGTCGACGAGCGCCCGAACGCGGTCGCGGGCCGCCGCCGAACTCGGTGCGAGCACGACCAGGCCGTCGACCGACGACTCACCCTCGGCCCGGTAGGCCTGCAGGTCGCCCTCGAAGTCCGTCGCGTAGGTCCGCAGGACCCCACGTACCTCCCGTTCGAGGTCCGCGAGCGAGCACTCGCCGTCCTCGAAGGTCGCCAGCGCCTCCTCGACGTTCCGGAGTGCGGAGATGCGGTCCATTATGTCGTCCGGAGGTGGTCGGTACGGGGTTCGTACACCTCGCCTTTCTGTTTGAGCTTCTCGATCTCGTGTTCGGCCTTGGACTCGTCGATACCGACCTCCTCGGCGCGCTCGACCACCACGTCGACCGGCGCCCCCTCGTCGTACTCGTCCTCGATGTCGGCGATGATCCCGCGGATGTTCTGGATGCGGTCCCGCTGGCTCTTGGAGGTGCCCGTCTCGACGACGTCGGCGTCGAACTCGCCGGTCTCTGGGTCGACACCGATCTCCTTGAGACAGTAGTGGGCGATCTCGACGGCCCGGTCGGCGTCCTCCTCCTCGACGGTATCAGAGAGCCGGATGCGGGCCGAGGCTTCGGCCAGTCGGACCAGCGCCTCCAGTTTCCGGGCGGTCACGGGAACGGGGGCGTCCTCGTCCTGCCCCTTCAGTCGTAGATCGACGTAGAACTCCTCGATGACGGTCTTTGCCTCCTCGGTCATCGTCGGGAAGCAGTTCCGTTTGGCGTAGGCGATGTACTTCCGCAGCAGGTCCGGTTCGATGGTCGGCGCGACCTCGTCGGTGACGGTCTCGACCTCCTCGGCGGAGTAGTTCGAGGTCGAAGTCTCGACCCGGTGGGTGTTCAACTCGCCGGCGTAGTTGGTCTGGATGATGTGCTGGGCGAGGTTGCGGTCCTCCTCCTCGTCGGGCTGGTCGGTGACCGTGAAGATCAGGTCGAACCGGGAGATCAGCGCCGGCTCCAGGTCGATCTGCTCGCCGATCGGCTCGTACTGGTCGAAGCGGCCGTACTTGGGGTTGGCCGCGCCCAGCAGCGAGCAGCGAGATTTCAGTGTGGCGTTGATGCCGGCTTTCGAGACGCTGATACGTTGCTGTTCCAATGCTTCGTGCATCGCGCTACGATCTTCCGAGCTCATCTTATCCAGTTCGTCGACAGCGGCGATGCCTTGGTCGGCCAGAACGAGCGCGCCAGCCTCTAACGTCCACTGTTGGCCGTCGCCGAAGTCGTCTCTCACAGCCGCCGCAGTAAGGCCGGCGCTGGAGCTCCCTTTCCCAGAAGTGTAGACAGACCGAGGGGCAATTTCTCGGATATATGATAACATCTGGGAGTTGTGCGAGACGATTCCGTTCGAGATGTAGCTATGCGTCCCCTCGACTTCGAGGTCGTAAACCCAGTCTTCGTCGGGTTCGACGGGAGTTATCGACGCTATCGTGTCGGTGTCGATACGGGCGCGTCCGCCGTCTGTTGTTGCGACAGGTGCGGTACTGCTGTCAGCGATACTGGAGTCACATGCAATCAGCATGCCCGACTCAAGTTCCTCTGCACGAACCGGACCAAGGGAATTCCCGGATTGGACGAACAACGGATGTGACGGGGTTACTTCGATTTCGCGCCCGGTCGCCGTTCGAATCCGGTACAGATGCTCCGGCATCTCTCGCTTCCAGACCTTCGTTACCTGCTGTGCCGCTATCGTCCCGTCGTCCTGGAGCGAAGGGACTTCGAAATCTGCTGTGTCCCACACACCGTCGTCGACTGGCTTGGGATCGTCGAGGTTCGATTCTACGATTTTTCGTATGGGGACCTCTTGTCCATCCTCAAGCGTGATTTTCGTGTCTCCTCGAACACACTTCCCCGTCCCGGGGTCACCGATCAGGAGCATGTGCAGGTCACCCCGGATGCGCGAGCCGTCGGGGAGTTCCTTGGTGACCCCCGAGAAGAGCTGGAGCATCATCGCGAGCTTCTCCTTCTCGTAGCCGTAGATGGAGGGAGCGATGGCGCCGACCATCTGGTCGTAGATGTCGGGCTCGTTCGAGAGCTCGACGATGTCTTTCTTGTCGGCGTCGGTGATGTCCATGTCCTCGAACTGCTCGTCCTCGATGACGACGCTGACGCCGTCCATGTAGATGTCGAACATCGGGGACTTGTCCTGGTCCGACCCCTGCTGGTCGAGTTTGAGGACGCCGGTCACGCGGACGTGGTCACCGGCGGTGACGGTGCCGGTGATGTCGTCCTCGACGTTGATATCGATGGACTGGGGTGTCTCGCCGCCGCGCAGGCCCTCGGGGGACTCCTGGACGCGGATCTTCTGGGCGTCGATGAACTGGGACTGTTCGGTGTTGAGCCGGAACGGACCCTGCCGTTCACAGCCCTGGCATTCGTGGGGTTCCTGGAAGTCGCCGGTGTTCTGGGGGATGCGGGTGAGGGTGCCACAGCGCTGGCACTCGAAGGCGGCCTCGATCACCTTCGGGCGGACGTCGGTCGCCTTGCGGACGATGCCCTGGACGGCGATGAGGTTGCCGTGGTGTTCGTGGCGGATCTCGCGGATGTCCTCGGACTCGGGGAGGTTCTGGAGGCGGACGTGGGCCTGGCCGAGCGAGACGTCCACGGGGAGGTCGTACAGCCGGAGTGCCTCCTCGGCGTACTCCTGGATCTGTTCGGGCTTGGTGCGATAGTCGTCGGCCAGGTCGGGGTCGAAGCGGTAGAGGTCCTGCCAGTCGATGTACAGCGACTTCTGGTCGTTGGGGTACTTCTGGGCGAGCTCACCGATCTCGTTGCGGTAGTAGTTGCGGTAGAACTCCTCGAACCGGTCGATGAGCTCGGTGTTGTCGGCGGTCGCCATCTGGTTAGGCAACGATTGCGCCCGACGGGCTAAGAACCTTCGCCAACCGCGGTGGAAGTGGGTCGGGGTCGGCCGCGACCGGGAGACAGCGACACGACCGATTCGAAGTGAAGGGGTGGGTCCCGGAGTCAGGACGGGCTACTCGGCGACGCTGCGCAGGCTCTCGTAGCAGGCGCCGATGGGGTGATAGCCCGGTTCGACCGCCGGCCCTTCGCCGGTGGGATACGGTTCGTTAGCCGGGGAGACACGTTCGTACCAGTTGCCGCTGGGCGCGACCATCGTGTCCAGCGCGTAGTCCCAGCAGCGCTCGTACCACTCCCGATAGCGGTCGTCGTCGGTTCGTTCGAGGAGTGCGGCGGCGGCGCCGATGGCCTCGGCGACCTCCCAGCCGTACTTGTCGTCGACCACGGGGTCGCCGTCCCGGTCCAGCGAGTAGTAGAAGCCCCCGCGCTCGTCGTCCCAGCCATCGGTCGCAGCGTCGAACAGTTCCCTGGCACGCGCCAGCAGCCAGTCAGCGTCGGCGTGCCGATCCAGGATACAGAGGAGTTTCGCCCATTCGGCGTGGTGGCCGGGCTGGAACCCCCAGGGCCGGAACTGGTGGGCGGGGTCCTCGCGGTTGTACGCGAAGTCGTGCTCCCAGTCGGCGGTGTAGTGCTCCCAGATGCGCCCGTCGGTCTCGGCGGCGAGGTCGACACAGAGCCGTTCGGCGACGGTCAGCGCGCGGTCGAGATAGCGCTGCTCGCCGGTGACTTCGTAGGCGACGATGTTCGCCTCGCAGGCGTGCATGTTGGCGTTCTGCCCGCGGTAGGGCTCGGGTGACCGCCACTCGGCGTCGAAGACGCTCCGATAGAGCCCCTGGTCGGGATCGTAAAACCGGTCGTCGAGGAGGTCCCACGTCTCGCGGAGGTACGCGTCGGCGTCGGGGACGCCGGCGGCCGTCGCCCGGGCGTACGCGAGGACGACGAACGCGTGGCCGTAACAGACCCGCCGGGAGTCGGTCGGCGTCGTCCCCGAGAGCAGCCAGTGGTAGCCGCCGTACTCGGCGTCACGGAACTGGTCGTGGAGGAACTCGGCACCACGATGGGTGGCCCGTTCCCAGGGATCGGGCCCGAACAGGTCGGTCGCCAGCCCGAAGTTCCGGGTGAACCGCGCTGCAGCGACGAGATGCTTGCTGTCGGGATCGTAGATCTCGCCGGTCTCGGTGTCCAACTGGGCGACGAACCCACCGTGTCGCTCGTCGACACAGGCCGGGTAGTAGAACTGGAGTACGTCCGCGATATGTGCCCGGAGCCAGTCCGGGTCGGTGTACTCGCCCATAGCGGACCGAGGACCGGTCTGTGCATCAAGGTTCTGTCGTCAGCGAACCGTCACGAACGACGGAATCGTGTGAATTAAACCGCGACTCTGTGAACGGCCGGCGTGGACAGCCCAGCACTCATCGTCTTCTGTGGTCTTCCAGGGGTGGGCAAGTCGACGGCCTCGGCGTACGCCGCCGAACAGTGCGGGGCCACCCGCTACCGGAGCGACGAGGTCCGCAAGTCGCTGTTCGACGATCCGTCCTACACCGACGCGGAGATCCGTCGGACCTACGAGGAACTCCTCTCGCGGGCGCAGGCCGACCTGGAACACGGCGAAAGCGTCGTGGCCGACGCGACGTTCAACCGCAGGGCCTACCGCGATCTGGCCGACGAGACGGCGGCCGAGGTCGGCGCCGACGTGGTGTTCGTCCGGGTGACCTGTTCGCCTGATACCGTTCGCGAGCGGATCGCCGCTCGCGAGGACGCGGTCAGCGACGCCGACTTCGAGGTCTACCGGGAACTGCGCGCCGAGTTCGAACCGTTCGAGCGCGACCACGCCGTCGTCGACAACTCCGGGTCGGTCGAAGCGACCAACGAACAGGTCGACGCGGTGCTGGCGGAGCAGGTGTGTGACTCCGGGCCGGTGAAACAGTAAGCCGCTGGATGGCAGCGTCGCTCGGCAGTGTGTACGCCCGGAGAGAGTGAAGTGGGATCGCCCAGATTTGAACTAGGGGCACGGGCACCCAAGGCCCGAAGGTTACCAAGCTACCCCACGATCCCGCACCAGAACGTGTGTCGGTCACCGAGTAAAGGGTTTCGTTGCCGGTGCGCCCGTGTCACGGTGGCGCGAGGCCCCAGAAGAACGCGATGCCCAGCGTGGTGACGACGGTAAAGAGCGCCTGAAGTGGCGCCCCGACCTTCAGGTAGTCGGTAAAGCGGTAGCCACCGGGTCCGTAGACGATGAGGTTCGTCTGGTACCCCACCGGCGTCATGAACGCCGTCGACGCCGCGAAGGTGACCGCGAGGACGAACGCGAACGGATAGGCGCCCAGCTGACGGGCGGCTTCGACTGCAACGGGGATCATCAGGACGACCGAGGCGTTGTTCGAGATGATGTTCGTCAGGACTGCCGTCACCAGATACATCAGGCCGAGGACGATGATTGCGGGCAGTCCGGGTGCGGCCATGACGAACAGATCTGCAAGGAGGTCCGCACCGCCGGTCTCCTGGAGCGCGATCCCCAGCGGGATGACGCCGGCCAGCAGGAAGATGACGTCCCACTGGACGGCGTCGTACAGCTCCTGGGGACGCAGACAGCCGGTCAGCACCATCGCCACCGCGCCGGCCAGTGACGAGGCGACGATGTGGATCGGCGTCAGTGCGGCGATCCCGACGACCGCGGCGACGATGCCGACGGCGACGGGGATCTTCGACCGGCGGAAGTCGGGCCGTTCGACCTCCTGGGCGACGATGAAGTCGTTGTTGACGTTGAGGCGGTCGATGCTCTCCGGGGTCGCCTGGACCAGCAGCGTGTCACCGACCTTGAGCCGGACCCGGTCCATCCGCTGGCGGAACAGCTCCTGGCCGCGCCGCAGTGCCAGCACCGTCGCGTCGTAGCGCTGGCGGAAGTTCGAGGAGGCCAGCGTCTCGCCGATCAACGACGACCCCGGCCCGACGACCACCTCGACGAGGTTCGTCCGTTCGTCGGCCATCTCGAGTTCGGCGTCGTCGACCTCGACCTCGGGTATCAGGTCGAGGCCGTCGGCGTCGAGCAGTTCCACGAGCGTGTCCCGGTCGGTCCGGACCGCGAAGACGTCCCCGGCCATGATCACCTTCGGACCGAGCGGTTCGAGGAACGTCTGCTCGCCGCGGGCGAGCTGGACGACGTCGACGTCGAGGTCGGTCTCTGCGAGCGCCGACCGGACCGTCTGGCCGATGATGGGCGAGTCCTCGCGGACGACGACCTCGGTGAGGTACTCGCCCATCTCGAACTCGTCGGTGAGGTCCTCGCGGGCCTCGATGCGGCCCGGGACGAGCCACCGGCCGACGGTGAGCAGGTAGACGGTGCCGACGACGGTGACGATCAGCCCGAGCTGTGTGAACTCGAACATCCCGAACGGGTGGTCCAGCAACTCCGCCGAGAGCTGTGAGGCGAGGATGTTCGTCGACGTCCCGATGAGGGTCAACATTCCGCCGAACATCGAGGCATACGAGAGCGGCAAGAGGAGTTTCGACGGTGAGATCTTTCCCTCGTGGGCGATATCGGTGACCATCGGCAGGAGGATGGCGACGGCGGCGGTGTTGTTGATGAACCCCGAGATGGGTGCGACCAGCCCGACGGTGGCGCCGAGTTGCCGGGACTCGCTGTCGCCGGTCAGCGACGCGAGTTTCGCGCCAAGTAGCTGGACGATACCCGTCCGCTGGACGCCATCCGAGAGGATGAACATCGCCAGCACGGTGATCGTCGCCGTCGAGGCAAAGCCCGAGAGCCCGGCTGTCAGGGCCGAGCCGTCGTCACCGGGCTGGTGCAGCACGAACACGGGTTCTGCGAGCAGGCCGGCGTCCGCGGCGACCATCGTCACCGGTTCGACGAGCATCAGCGCGACCATGACGCTGATCGCGGTCACGTCGACGGGGAGTGCCTCCGTCGCGAACAGGACGAGCGCGAGCACGATGAGTCCAAAGACGAACGCCATCCCCGGCGTGATTGCCGACAACACACCCTGACTGCGGGAGCGGTGGGCAAAAAGCGTGTGGAGTCGCTACTCCTCGCCGGCCGAGAGATCCGCAAGCAGTGCCCGATAACTCCGGTCGAACGCCGCGGCCCCCCCAAGTGACGTGATCGCCACCTGATAGACGGGGACGGCGAGGCGCCCGTCGGTCCCCGTCACGACGACGGCCGCCTCGTGATCGGTGTCCTCGGTCCACTCGCCGTCCAGATTACGGACGAGCACCTCGCCGAAGTAGCTGCCGAGTTCGCCGACGAGGTTGGTGAACGACTGGTCCTCGAAGCGCTCGGTCTCGCCGAACGTGGCGTCGGCGAACCGTTCCTCGTCCCACTCGGCGTCGACGAGCGCGTCGAGGCGTTCCAGCGAAGCCGGCGTGAAGTCGAGATCGTGCTCGCCCCAGAACGCCGCGAACTCCGTCGCCGTCTGGGCCTGCTCCGCCCGGAGACCGTCGCCGACAGTCGGGTCGTCGTCCGGCGACGCGGTCGGTTCCTGCTCGGCCTCTGGGTCCGGTGGCCAGGCGCTCTCGGTCTCGTCGTCTGCGGCCAGCGACCAGGCGTCCGTGTCGTCCGTCTCGCCGTCGTCCGCGGTCTCGAGCGTCCCGTCGGTTTCCGGGTCCGGCGACTCGTCCACCGCGCCGGTCTCGGGTGCCGTCTCGGTATCCCCGATCCCCGTCCCGGTGTCGTCACTCTCCGTTTGCGAATCGTCCGCCGACGCATCCACGCTTGCTCCGCCGGACTGCTCGCTCCCGGCCGCGTCCGCGCTGTCCCCGCCAGCCGCGACACCGCCCTCCGCGTCGGGGATGACGAACCCGTCGTCGTCCGCGTCGTCGGCTGCCGTCGTATCTGCGGTGTCGGGCGTGTCCGCGACGGAACCGAGGTCCGACAGGCCGGTCTCTCCGTCCGTGTCGCTGCCGGCTTTCTCGGTCGCTGGCTGCCAGTCGTCGGCAACCTCACCCCAGCCTCCGTCGTCGCTCTCCCGCGTGTCGTCGGTCGTTTCGGCCGTCTGGTCGGTCGTTGCGTTCGTGTCGTCTGTCGCATCCGCCGTCCCATCGAGCGACTGCTCGTCCTCGGCGTCGCTGCCGTCGGCCGCGTCCGCCGCGTCGGTGTCGAGAGCGAGTTCCGCCTCCAGGCGGTCCACGACGGCAGCGAAGACGGGTTCGTCGGCGAACGAGCGAGCGGCCACGTCGAAGACGGCGACGGTGAGTTCGCCGTCCCGGCCGGCGACGGTGACACCCCAGCCGTCGTCGCGGACCCACCGACCGTCCAGATCACGGACGAGCACCTCGCCCAGATAGCTCCCGAACCGGACGGTGTTGGTCGTGTAGGCCGTGTCGCTCTCCCCGTCGGTGACCGTCTCGCCGTCGTACTGCTCGGCGACGGCCCTGTCGAGTCGGGCAAGCGATTCGACGGAGAAGTCGAGTTCGTCGGCCCGGCCAGCGACGCCCTCGGCCCGCTGGCGAAAGTCAGTCGGCGAGAGCGCGGTGCTGTCGGTCACCGCCGGGCCGTCGCCGGTCGACGATTCCCCGGTCGAGGACTCCGCTGTCGAGGAGTCGTCGCCGCCGCCGAGCGTCCGGCGGATGCTGTCGAACAGCCCCATAGACACCGGATGGAGGGCGCCCTACAAGAATGTACGCTCCGCGGGAACAGCTAGTGCTCGTCGCGCAGTTCCATCTCCGCGACGATATCGTACGGGTCGTGACCCTTGCGGATGCCGTCGAGCAACTGGAAGGACTCGTCTGGCGCCAGGAAGTGCCGGGTGACCGCCCGGCCCAGCGGCGTCGGCGAGAGCCCGTCGATGAACTCGTACTCCAGAAGCTTCCCGAGGGCGTGTTTCGTCGGGACCTCGCCGATCATCCGGTCGTTGAGCGCCTTCGCGCGCTTGCCGGCGACAGTGACGTTCGCCAGCGTCTCCTCGACGGCCGCACCCTCGTCGTAGCGGGTGATCACCGGCTCCATCTCACCCTTGAGGAGCTTGAACGCCACCTCGTCCTCGGTCATCTCCATGCTGTTGTGGTAGGTGCAGTCCGGTTCGACCAGGAGATAGACCGTCCCCTTGTCGTGGTAGTCGGGCCGGCCAGCACGGCCCAGCATCTGGCTGAACTCCTGGACGGTGAGCCACTCGATCCCCATCGCCAGCGAGTCGAAGATGACCTGTGAGGCGGGGAAGTCGACCCCGGCCGCCAGCGCCGCAGTGGTCACGACCGCCGCGAGGTCCTGATCGGCGAACTGCCGTTCGACTCGCTGGCGGCGCCTGTTGTCCAGCCCGGCGTGGTAGGGCGCCGAGTCGTAGTGGAGCTTCCGCGAAATCTCGTGACAGCGCCGCCGGGAGTTGGTGAAGATGATCGTCTGGCCGCGGTACCCCTTGCTCGATTTCGTGTCGAAGGCCCGCTTGACCAGCTTCTTCTCGGTCTCGATCTTCTCGCGGCCGTCGGCGAACGTGACGTGGCGCTCGATGGGGACCGGACGCTCCTCGAACTCGATGAGCTGGGCGCGTAGCTTCTCGGCCAGCTGACCGGGGTTGCCGACCGTCGCCGAGAGGTAGATCCACTGTGTGGCCCCCGAGTCCGGCGATCCCCCAGTTTCACAGTAGTGTTTGAGCCGGGAGATCAGCCCGTCGAGGCGGTGGCCCCGTTCGTCCTCGCCCAGCGTGTGGACCTCGTCGATGACGACGGTCCCGATGGTCCCCAGATCCTTACCTGTCCGCAGGGCGTGGTCGATCCCCTCGTAGGTGCCGACGATGACGTCCGCGCTCGGGTCGAACTGGCCGCCCTCGCCGGCGATCCGGCTGGCACCCACTCGCAACGAGACGTCGACCATGTCGCCGTACCGCTCCTGGAACTTCTCGTATTTCTGATTCGCGAGTGCGACCAGCGGGACCAGGAACAGCATCTTCCCCTTGTTGTTGAGTACGCGATCCAGCCCGGCCATCTCGCCGACGAGCGTCTTCCCCGTCGCGGTCGCCGAGACGATGAGCTGGTCCTGTCCATCGGTCGCGCCGTGCTCGACGGCGAGACTCTGGACGGGCAACAGCGTGTCGAACCGCGATTCCAGGTGGTCCTGGATGCCCGGGTGCAACGACAGGGAGTCCGTGGGGACCAGATCGACGTCGTCGACCGTCGCCGAGATCTCGTCGAACTTCGTGAGGTCGGGGTCCAGTTGCCCCGACAGCAGGTTCGAGATTCGATCGAGGTCCTGGACCTCGAGCATGAGCTCTTCGAGGCGTTCGCGGGCCTCGCCGGTGATTGTACCCTCGAAAGCGAGTTCTCGGTCGAGTTCCTCGCGAGCGCAGTCGGGACAGATCGTCTCGCCGTCCGTGTGGATCTCCGTCTCGCTCGTGATCGGCGAGTAGCGGCCGGCGTTCGCACAGAACCGACAGGTCCTGACAGCCTTGGCCGCTAGCTGGTAGGCATCGAACATCTCGCGCGCCCGGTCGCGTGCTCGCTTCGAGGTCTGCTCGGAGATGCGCAGTCGCGCTGCCCGGCGAGCCAGTTCGACGAACTGGTCGGGCGAGCGGAGGTCCTCGTCGGTTCCGTCCTTGATACGGAGACGGCGGGGCCGCGGTCCGGCATCGGTCTCTTTCAGTTCCAGAACCCCGTGGAACAGCCGCTCGCCGTCCCGGTGGGCGGCGACCACGTACTCCTCGCCCCGCTCGTGGAGGAACAGGGTGTCGACCTGCGCAGCCTGCTGTGACACGGGCGTATCTACGACGCGGGGCCTACTTCAGTCACTCGACACGGTGTGCGCCCACGGCGGGCTTAAGTCGGTGCCCCGACAACAGTTTCACATGCGCCGATTCCGCATCGGCAGCGCGTTCGGCATCCCCATCCAGCTCGATCTGACCTTCCTGCTGGTCCTGCCGCTGTTCGCCTGGATCATCGGGACCCAGGTCGAGCAGACCGCCGGCTTCCTGAACGAGGCCTTCGGGGCCGGGCTCGATCCGGCTGTCCTCACCGTCGGGTCGCTCGTCTGGGTGCTGGGTGTCGCTGCCGCCGTCGGGCTGTTCGCTGGTGTCGTCCTGCACGAACTGGGCCACTCGCTCGTGGCGATGCGGTATGGCTTCCCCATCGACTCGATCACGCTCTGGCTCTTCGGCGGCATCGCTCAGCTCACCGAGATGCCCGACGACTGGAAACAGGAACTCGCGATCGCCGTCGCCGGACCGATCGTCAGTATCCTGCTGGGCGTCCTCTCGTATCTCGCGTTCGCCGTCCTGCCGGCGACCGACTCGACGATCCTCCAGTCGGCCCGCTTCGTCCTTGCCTACCTCGCGGTGATGAACCTCGCGCTCGCGGCGTTCAACATGCTGCCAGGGTTCCCGATGGACGGGGGTCGGGTCCTGCGAGCCCTGCTGGCTCGGACCCGTCCCTACGCCCGGGCGACCGAGATCGCCGCCGAGGTCGGGAAGATCTTCGCCATCTTCCTGGGTCTGTTCGGCCTGTTCGTGGTCGGCAACATCTTCCTGGCCGGGCTCGCCTTCTTCATCTACATCGGCGCCGCCGGCGAAGCCCGCCAGACCTCGATGGCCGCCGCCTTCGAGGGTGTCACCGTCGGCGACGTGATGACCCCCGCCGACCGCGTGACGACCGTCACGCCGGACCAATCGGTCCGGGAACTCATCCAGACGATGTTCGCCGAGCGCCACACCGGCTACCCCGTCGAGACGGACGGCGAGGTCGTCGGCCTGGTTGCCCTGGAGGACGCCCGCGCCGTCCGGGAGGTCGAACGCGACGCCTACACCGTCGGCGACGTGATGACGACCGACCTCGTCACCGTCTCCCCCGAGACCGACGTGATGGAGGCACTGACCCAACTCCAGCAGCACTCCGTCGGCCGCCTGCTCGTCACCGACGAGGACGGCGCCTTCCATGGGTTGTTGACCCGGTCGGACATCATGACCGCCCTCTCGATCATCAAATCCAGCGACGACTTCGGCCCCACGGCGAGTGAACAGAGCGCCCTGGAACCGCGGCCCTAAAAGTCGCTCACGCCGGCCGTGAGACGTACGGGCCAGCCGCCTGCCGGGGCTGCACGGCGATACCGGCCCGCCACCGTAACTCCGTCCGCGAGAGGTGCCCGAACTCCGCGCGCCGGTGACAGCCCGGACACAGCGAGACGACGTTATCGAGGGTGTGTGCGTCCGGTACGGTCAGGAGCGGTGACGCCGCGAACAGCCTGACCGGGACCACGTGATGGACGTCCGGGTTCCGACCGATCTCCTCGGCGTCCGTCCCACAGACCACACAGGCGTCCCCGTCGCGTTCGAGCGCACGCTCGCGGACCGCCCGCCAGCCCGGGCCGTAGTCGTCGATCCCGCCACCCCGCCAGTTGGGGTGGCCGTCGCCGGTGAACGCTTCCGAGAGCCACTCGCTATGGCAGTCCCGGCTACAGAGGGTGACTTCGCCCTGGACCTGGCTTGGGTAGCGTTCAACACGGCCACCGCACTGATCGCAGGTGAAGGTGAGTTTCCCACCTTTCCAGTTCGGATTGTCTTCACCCTCAATCTGTCGCTCGTGTCGCCAGTTCGCTGTCTCTAGGCACTCCGAACAGAAACAGCCCGGTTTCGCCGAGGGATAGTACTCGAACCTGTTCCCACAGATATCGCACTCCGTCTCTGTCTTCCCGCCGTCGTAATTCGGATTATTCGCTCCCTCGAAGGATACTGCTTCGTCGTGGCAGGAGTCTGAACAGTAGCGTTTCTCGTATTCGCAGTTGAATCGCTCGCCACAGTGATCACACTCTCGATTCGGGAGTATCTCTTCGTGGACACGGCTGTGGTGCACAGCCAACCCCCGTCGAGAGTCGAACGTCTCTCCACACGTCGGGCACGTATCGACCATGGTTAGACAACACTCGGAAGTGAAATAAACGTCACCCAACCACAGTGAAAGTGAAATCTGACGGCAATATTATTTCGGGTGAGAAATGGTAAAATTTCAGTCCGGGCGCGGGAATCGAACCCGCCTCTTAGCCACCACAAGGCTAAAGGATGCCACTACCCCAGCCCGGACACGCGTGCTGAAGCAAGCATAGGTACTTTGCTGGTACAGAAATACGTTACGACTCTCCGATCGCTTCGAGACGCTTTTACACGGTCGTGGTCTACACACGGGTACGCGTGGCCATCACGGACAAGATCTACGTCAAGAACCACCAGCAACTCGCCTCCCAGCTAGAGACGAGTTTCCCGAAGGGTGCGTTCAGCGGCGCGACGCTGGACATCCTCTTCCAGGGGGAGGGGCTGGCCAAACTCGACGACGCGACCCGCGACCGGGTGCTCGACTTCGCAGAGGACTTCATGGACTGTGAGTGCCAAGCGGCACCTCACTGTGGCTGTCCCGAACGGAAGTTCATCGCGTACCTGCTGGAGTTGCGCGAGCAGGGGATGGGCCCGGACGCCATCGTCGACGTGATGACCGACGACTACATGCTGTACGCCTATCCGGGCGACGTCCTCTCCTTTCTGGACGATTCGGTCAGAACGCTCGAAGCGGTCGAGACGCTGGCGGACGTCGACGGGCAACAGGAGGTCGCCGACGAGGTGCGCGACCGCCGTCGGCGGCTCCTATAGATCCTCGAAACTTCCGATGCGGTAGGAGGCCGCGTCGTCGTCTTCCTCTTCGTCGAGGTCTTCGAGGTGGATGACCTCGTCCTGGTCCATCTGGTCGAGTTGCTGGCGGAGCTTCGTGACGTAGCGTTTGTGCTCTTCGAGCTGTTCGCGGAGGTGTTCGGCCTCCAGTTCGAGCCGTTCGTGTTCGCGGACGAAGCTCTTCGGGACTTCGACCTTCGGCGGGAAGCTCTCGGTACTGGATTCTTCGGCGGCCTCTTCGAGTTCGTGCTCGGGGGCGACCTTGACCTGGCCGTCGTGGGCCACCAGCGTGTCGACGTAGTCCCGGAACACCGCCGAGAGCGAGATATCGCGCTCCTCGGCGATCTCGCGGAGCGTCTCGAACTTGTCCTCGCTCACGCGAAAGGAGATCGTCTTGTTTTTGTTGCCCATCGTTGTGTCCTATTCGTCCGTCCTCGTATTTAATCGTTTGTCAGACGCTCGCACGTCACTGGGTGGTGTGAAAGAAAGCGACCAGAGCCGTTTAGCTTCCCCCGCTCTGCCTGTCGGTATGGACGCGACAGCACACCACTACGCGATCACCGTCAGCGACCTCGAACGAGCCGTCGAGTTCTATCGGGACGTCCTGGGACTGGAGGTCCTGGCGCGGTTCTCTGTCGGGGGCGAGGCCTTCGCCACGGGAGTCGACGTCGAGGGAGCGAGTGCCGACTTCGCACACCTGGACGCCGGCGACGCCCGCGTGGAACTGGTCAGCTACGAGCCAGCGGGCGAGCAACGGCCCGAGCCTCGGCTTAACGAACCGGGGGCGACACACCTGGGACTCGAAGTCGACGACCTCGCTGCGGTCTCCGACGAGCTACCCGACGGCGTCGAGACGCTCAGCGAGCCACAGACGACCGAGAGCGGGACGACCATCCTGTTCGTCGTCGATCCCGAGGGGAACCTCGTCGAGCTACTGGAGACCTGAAGCGAGCGGTCAGTCCGCGCTCGCTTCCGCTTGCTCGTCCTGCATGCTCTCCAGCGCGCCGACGACGGACTGGCGGTACGGCTCGATGTCGTCGCCGTACTCCTCGTGAGCCATCGCGACGTACTCGTCGATACCCGGGTCCTCCGGATCGGCGTCGGTGAACCGCTGGATGCGGTCGATGGTCCGCTCGGCAGTCTCGACGACCCAGCGGTCGCGGGTGGCCTCGTCGACCTCGGAGATGGACTCCGGTCGGACGGAGACGTTCACGTCACCCTCGTCGGTCTCGTAGGTCCGGGGCTTGCCGACGACGGCGACGTACGCGGGCGGTTCCAGTTCGCGCAGCATCGAGGCCGCGTCGGGCTGGTACTGCCCGGCGTACATGAAGAACGTGTCGCCGTTGGGATCGACGACACGCCCCTGCCAGTACTCGCTGTCCTCGCCGACGTCCTCGGTCTCGGTCAGAGTCCCAACCAGGAACACGCGGTTGGCGCGCTCGCCGGTCGGCAAGAGGACGTACACCGGGGCGCGGTCGTCGTCGGACTCCTTGAACGTGTAACTCGAATCGTTGAACTCGCGGGCGAAGACGCGGCGGGCGACTTCGCGGGTGGGTGTACTCGCCATCTAGATCGACCTCGCTTTGATCAGCACCTCGTCTGCATCCACTGGCCCGGTGAGCCGTTCCTGCTCGTCGGCCAGGACGTAGCGGCCGAACGTCGGCCCGGTGACCCGGTAGTAGCGCCCGAGGATGCCGTCACGCATCTCGTCGGCCACGACCGTGGTGTCGAGTGCGTCCATCGCCATCTCCTTGGCCTCCGCCAGGGAGATGCCGGTCAGTTGTTCGGTGGCCTCCTCGTCGAAGATGACCTCGGTGACCTCCTCGCCGTCGTCCAGCACGCCCTTGATCCGGAGGTCGAACTCGCCCTCGACCTCGCCGTGTTCGCTACAGCGGCCGTTCTGGAGGACGCGGGTGCAGTCGTCCTCGGGACAGCGCTTGATGAGCCCGGAGCCCGACTGGATGTCGACCAGCGCGCCCTCGACCTCGACGCTGTCGTCGCCGACCTCGATGGCCTCGTCGAGTTCCTCGATGGTGGTCGTCCGGTTGAGCTTCACCGAGAACCGGCCCTGGTACTCGTCAGTGACGACGTTGCGCAGGGCGTAGGATTTCCCCTCGGAGAGCTCCGGGAGGTCCGATTTCGACCACTTGGTGAACTTGATCGTGCCCGTCTCGTCGCCCAGCAGCCCGACCTGCGCGACGGCGTCGGCGCGGGGTTCCCACAGTTCGACGACGGTGACCCGCATGTCGACCCACTCCTCGGGGGCGTCGACGTCGGACACCTGAACCTGTTCGTTGCCCCCGCCACTGGAGAGCTGGTCGCGCTCCATGCCCGCCTCGTCGAGGTAGGTGTTGACGACGCTCCGGCGGGCCTCGCTGACGGGAACCTGATAGTCGTTGACCAGCGTGTCGAGGCGGTCGACGATGTCCTCGACGTCCAGATCGAGTTGGTCGGCGAACTGCTCGTGTATCTCTTCTGCCTGGGTACGCAAATCTGTTGCAGTCATTGGCGTTCACTGTCTCCGCCTGGTTTTCGATGGGAGACACCTGAGCGTTGGTCGCCTTCGGATATAAACACTCGCCCGGCGGAGTGAAAGTGAAAGCCGGAGACAGCGGTCCCGTATGGCTGGCTCCCGAGCGCGCGAGAAGATTGATTTGTGCCGGGCCACAACCGTCGGGTATGGCCGACGGCAACGACGACCGACTGGCGCGGTTCATCAGCAACACGCTCCGGTCGGCCGGCGAGCAACTCTCGGAGGCCAAACGGGCCTACAGCGACGGCAAGCGGGCCGCGCTGGTGGGCCTGCCACGCGACGAGGACGGCCGCGCACGCGTCGTCTGTCGCCGGCACGCCGACCGCCGGGCCGTCTCGCTGGACGCACAGGCCCGGCCACACTGCTTCGACGCCGACCATCCGGACTGTCAGGGCTGTGTCGAGGACATCCGCGACGGCGCCGTCGAGACGTGGTAACCCCACAGTTTTGAGACGACCGGGCACGACGGAGGGGTATGGATAGACCTCTCGTCGCCCTCGTGCTTGCAGGTGGGACCGGCACCAGACTCTACCCGGCGAGTCGGAGCGACCGGCCCAAGCAGTTCCAGTCGTTCGGCCGCGAACAGTCGTTACTGGCCGAGACGGTCGAGCGAGCGGGCTTCGCAGACGAGATATACGTTCTCACGCGCGAGGACTACGTCGACGGCGTCCGAGAGCGGGCACCGGGCGCTGCCGTACTGACCGAACCGGAACCGAAAGACACTGGTCCGGCGCTGGCCTACGCCGCCCACCGCATCCGCGAGCAGGTCGGCGAGTGCGTGTTGCTGTGTCTCCCCAGCGACCACCACGTCGACGGCGATTTCGAAGCGGTCGGCGAGCGTGCCGCTCGAACTGCAGCGGAAACAGGGGGGCTGGTGACGGTCGGTATCGAGCCCACCAGGGCCGCCACGGAGTACGGCTACATCAAGCCCGGAACCGCCGTCGGCGGCCACTACACAGTCGAGGAATTCCACGAGAAACCCGACGCCGAGACCGCACAGCGCTACGTCGAGGAGGGGTTCTACTGGAACGCCGGGATGTTCGCCTGGACGCCGGCCGCGTTCCTCGACGCGGCACGCGAGACACCGCTTGGGCCGCTCGTCGAGGGCCTCGACGACGACCCGGACGCTGCCTTCGCTGCTGTCGACCCGATCAGCGTCGACTACGCGGTGCTGGAGCGGGCCGAGAACGTCAGCGTCGTCCCCGCCGACGTCGCCTGGGACGATATGGGGTCGTGGGACGCGCTCGAACGGGTCCTCGACGAGACCGACGGGAACGCTGTCCTCGGGGAGGCACTCTCTATCGACGCCGCGGGGAACGTCCTCGCGACCGACGGTCACATCAGCGCCGTCGGTGTCTCGGACCTCGTGATCGCGTCCTTCGACGACCGAACCCTCGTCGTCCCGAAAGCACAGGCCCAGCGAGTGAGAGAGATCGTCGACGCGCTCAGGACCGAGAACGCGTTCTGAGCGCCGAAACAGTCATTGTCACGCGTGATAACTGGGGACGTATGGACGGGGTCGCTCGGCGGTTCTGGATGCTCGTCATCCCCTTTCTCGTGGGGTTCTCGGCCGTCGGGCTGCTCGTGATGGGTGCGCTGTTCCCGGAGCAGATCTTCGAGGTCGGCAGCACGGGCTACATCGCGACGGCGGCGGTCGCCCTGCTGTCGCTGGGGACGCTCGTCTGGCGACTCGCGACCGACAACACCGGGCCGACGGACCGGCTGGATCGGCCCTGACCCAGCGAGTTCAACCCCGACGTCGCTAGCTGCGCATCGAGCCACCGTCGACCGGCAGCGTCGTCCCGGTGACGTACGACGACCGTGCCGACGAGAGGTACGCGACGACGTCACCGAGTTCCTCCGGCTGGCCGACCCGTCCGAGCGGCGCGTCGGACCACTCGGCGAGACCGTCCTCGTAGGAGTCGTACTCGCCACGCTCGACAGCCGCCTCGACGAGTTCCGCGATACGTGGCGTCTCGTGAGCACCCGGGAGGACGGCGTTGACCCTGACCTCGGGGGCGAACTCGCGGGCCTGGGTCTTCACGAGGCCGACGACCGCCCGCCGGACGGCGTTGGACAGCACCAGATCGTCGATGACCTCCTGGACCGACCGCGAGGTGATAGCGACGACGGTCCCGGCATCGGACTCCCTGAGGTATGGGGCGGCAAAGCGGGTCGTCCAGACGTAACTCATCACGAGCAGGTCGTACGCGGTGTACCACTCGCGCTCGGTCGTCTCCAGGAACGGGCCGGGTGCCGGGCCGCCGGCACTCGTGACGACGTGGTCGAGCCCGCCGAGTTCGTCGACCGTCTGCTCGACGAACGCTTCGACGGCGGTCCGGTCGGTAAGATCGGCCTCGACCGCGAGGACATCACCGTCACCGACGGTCCGGAGTTCCTCGCGTGCCCGGTCGACGTGGTCCGGTGTCGTCCCGCAGACGGCGACGTGAGCGCCTTCGCGAGCGAATCGGTGGGCGCTGGCGAGTCCGAGCCCACTGGTCGCTGCAGTACACAGTGCGACGTTGCCTTCGAGTTCGAGGTCCATATCCAGTGCAGCACACGCCAGCAGAAAGAATCCCGCGGTCGGACGGGGTGGATACGTCCGGCGCCGCAGCAGGCGGTCAGCTACCCCAGAAGTTGTCGCGACTGCCGAGTCGGCGGTCGTCGTCTTCCTCGTCGTCGCCCTGGTAGCCACCCTCGTCGGCGTCGTCTGCGTCGTCCTCGTCGTCCTCGTCGAGTTCCAGCCGTTCGAGTTCCTCGGCACGGGCGTGGTTCGACCGGACCTTGGTGACTTTCACTTTCGACTTGGCCGGCGGAAGTACCCCGTCGACCATGATGATGAACCCGTCCTCGGTCCGGCCCACACCGGCACCGCTCTCGTGGATGTCCTCGACGGTCACGACGACCTCCTGGCCCGGCTTCACCGGCTGACTCTTGAGGTCGGAGATGGGCTGGTTGTAGTGGTTACACCATTCGGCGCCACCTCTGTCGCCGTAGTGCGTACAGCCCATCCCCTCGATCCGTTCCGTGAAGCTGGGGCATTCGTCCGCGAGCGGGCAGTCGGCCATGAGCCTGCGTACAGGAGCCGCGGGCAAAACGCTTGCGACCTGTGCGGTCCTGCTCCGTTCCCCGACAGCGCCCTCAGACGGCCCGTTCGACCGCCTCGATGGCGCGGTCGATGTCTGAATCGTCGACGTCCCAGTGCGTACAGAACCGGACGACATGGTCGTCGAACGGTACCCCCTGGAGCCCCTCGGTCTCACATGCGTCGAGGAACGCCTCGGCCGGGCGCTCGGTCTCGACGAGCACGATGTTCGTCTCCGGCGGGTCGGCGGCGAGCCCATCGATCCGGCCCAGCCCCGCCGCCAGCCGCTCGGCGCGACGGTGGTCCTCGGCGAGGCGCTCACGGTTCTCGATTGCTTCCAGTCCCGGCCCGGCGATGATCCCGGCCTGTCGCATCCCGCCACCGAGCAGCTTCCGGACCCGACGGGCGGCCTCGATGAACTCCTCGGAGCCGGCCAGCATCGACCCGACCGGTGCGCCAAGCCCCTTCGAGAGACAGCACATCACCGAATCGACCGGCTGGACGAACTCGGCAGCCGGAACGTCCTGTGCGACGGCGGCGTTGAACAACCGTGCGCCGTCCAGATGGACCGGGACGCCGTGGTCGTGTGCGGCCTCGGCGGCCGCCGCGACGTGCTCCGGAGCGATGGCCGTCCCGCCCTTGCTGTTGTGGGTGTTCTCCAGCGTCAGCAGGCCGGTCCCCGGGCGGTGGCCGTCGGCCTCGACGTAGCCCTCGCGGACCTGCTCGGGCGTGACGACGCCGCGGTCACCCCCGTCGATGGGCCGCGGCTGGAGGGCGGCGTGCTGGACCAGCCCCCCGAGTTCCCACTTGTAGACGTGACTCTCGCGCTCGCAGAGCACCTCCTGACCCCGCTCGGTGTGGGTCCGGGCGGCCGCCTGGTTGCCCATCGTCCCCGACGGGACGAACAGCGCCGCCTCGGTCCCGAGCACGTCGGCGACCCGCTCCTGGAGTTCGGTGACTGTCGGGTCCTCCCGGTAGACGTCATCCCCGACCGCGGCGTCGTGAGCGGCCTCCCGCATCCGCTCGCTCGGCTGTGTGACAGTGTCGCTACGGAGGTCGATCATAGCTGCGCGTAGCGAGCGGGCGGGGAAAAGTCCGCTGGCGCGCTACTCGCTCAGTGCAATTCTCACTCGATGGCGAGACTCACTGCGTTCGTCTCGCGTAGTTCGAATCCCAGCAGCCGCTCCTGCTCACTGCGTTCGCAGAGAGCGGGCACGGTGGGATTCGAACCCACGACCGTCGGATGTCTTCCCCCCTCGCAGTCGCGACGGGGATAGAAGTCCGACGCTCTATCCGGACTGAGCTACGTGCCCTCACCGGGAGGTAGCGGGGCAGTCCCAAAAGCAGTGCGAAAGTCAGTGGTCGAACTCGACGTCCTCGTCGCTGGCGTCCTCGTGGGTGATCGAGATGGCGTCGGTGGTCTGGACGGCGGCCAGTCCGTCGATGCCACAGACCTCGTCGACGGCGGTCTGGGGGACGGTAACGGCCAGGTCGTCGAACTGGAGGTGTCTGTCGACGGTGGCGCCGGCGGCCTCTGCCGCGTCGGCGACGGACTCGGGGTCGGCGTCCGGGGACGTCTCCAGGACCAGGCCGACCGATTCGTCTGCCAGGGGGTCCGAACGGATGCTCTCGACGGCGCGGGAGACGTACATCACTCCGAGGAGGGGCCGCCGGGCCCTTGGTTCACTCGATCGGTCGTCTCCAGGCGGGATTCGGCGACGGCGAACGCGAGCGTGCTCGACAGTCCCAGCAGGGTCCCGCCGGTCAGCACGACAGCGAGGTACTGGAGGTCCTGGAAGCCGAGGAAGAACGCACTCACACCGTGGAGGACGCCGGCGATAGCCAGGACGTAGAACGGGGCGTTGAGGTAGCGCCACTCGAACTCGTCCCGGAGGTACTCGTCGGTGACCCGGCCCAGACTGGAGGTGATGCCGGCGACGGCGAACCACTGGATGGCGCCGTAGACCAGCGACGAGACCACTTCGACGGCCGTCACCGGTTCGGGACGGGATTCGAGCATCTGGACGCCGTTGACGCCGCCGATGAACAGCAACGCGGCGGCGACGACGTAGGTGATGATCGTCACACGGCCGGCGTACAGGCCCGCGGTGGTCTGCTGGACGAGGTCGTCGATCAGCTCCTCGACACCGAGTCCGCGACCTAGCAGATAGAGTCCGAAGAGGCCGGAGATGACGCCGAGTGCGGAGCCCGGCCAGCCGAGGTAGTCCAGCAGGATCGTCAGGGGGTAGATGAGCAACAGGATACCCAGCGGGACGAGAATCGTCCCACGGGTCTCGGGGTCGTCGAGCACCTGCTTGATGGTGTAGTACATCGATTCGAGGTCCTGTGCCTGACGGACGACGACGCGACGGACCCCGTCGATACGGACCCGTGAACGGATGACCGGGACGACCGACTCGTCCTGTGCGCCGTCGGTGACGACCAGCGCGCGGACGTCCTCGCTGGCAGCCAGCGAGGCCAGCACCGTGTCGACCTCCTCGCCGACGGCGCGGTTGGCGGCGACGTCACCCCTGTCGACACCGGTGACTGCGGCGACCGCGACGGGTTCGTCGTCGACCGCGTCGTAGATGTGGATTCCCTCGAAGAGGACGTTGACGTCGGAGTCCTCCGGGTCGGCCTCCGCGAGGGCGACAGCGGCCTCCTCGACGGCGTCGCGACCGACGACGGGCGTCTCCACGTCGGTCTTGCGACCGATGTCGTCGTCGAGGTCGACACACAGCACCAGCAGCATAGTCCGGGCTACGAGACCGGTCGTTAATTGTTTTCTGGCGTGCTATCGGCCGTCCGTATCTGGCGTCCGACGACCAACGGGTCGGTGATGTCGCCCCGGGTCGCGCTCTGGAAGATCTGGAGCCCCAGGTCGAAGGCGCCGATGGCGAAGAGGACCACCAGCACGAGCGCGGCGACGACCTCGACGTAGCGGATGAGCGTCTCGCTGAGTGCGAGGATGCGGTCGTGCGGTGACGTGGCGTCGGTGTGCTCGCTCACCGGACCGGCGTCGTCGGCCATACACGAACATGTCGCCGAGCGTGTAGGAGTGAGGTCCCTATCTGATGTGGCCCGGATCCGCAGGTCGTTCTTTCGGCGGTTCGGAGGGGTCGGTCCGTACGCGCAATCGGAGGACCAGTACAGCGACGGGAAGCAGTAGGAGGCTCCCGACGACGAACGGCGACCAGTAGCCGACGACGGCGTAGAGCCCGCCCATCACCGGCGGGCCGACCGTACGGGCGAGACTGCCAGCGCCCTGTGTGACGCCGAAGGCACTGCCCTGGAGGTCGGCGCTGGCACGCTGTGAAACCAGTGCGGTCAGCGTCACGGAGAGGACGCCGTTGCCCAGCGGCAAGAGTGTCAGCACGGCGAGCAGGCCCAGCAGGTCGGCCGTGAGGAAGGAGACGAAGCCGATCAGCGACGGGAAGACAGTACCGAGTCCCTTCGAGAACGGGAGTGCGCCGATGCCGACGACGAGCAGTCCCGTCCCCGCCAGCGAGAGCGCGATGGGACTGTACCGGGCGGTCAGCGGCCCGACGAGGACGCCCTGGGTCAGGACCGCCAGCACGCCGATGTAGGTCAACAGCAGCGCACTCTGGGCGGCCGTGTAGCCGTAGATGTCGGCGACGTAGGGGACGAACATGATCTGGACGCCCGAGAAGGCAAACGAGACCAGGAAGAACGCGGTCAACAGCTCTCGCAGGCCGGCCGTGCCGACGGCGGTCCGGAGCTGTGCGACCATCGACTCCCGGTCTGTCGTCGGTTCGCCAGGAGAGCGGGATTCGGGGAGGAACAGGAGCGCGACGGCGACCCCACAGAGGCTGGCGAACGCCGCGGCGAAACTCGGCAGCGAGAAGCGCGTGATCGGGACCACCGCGGGAACGGCCGCGTCGACGGCCGCGACGGTCGCGTCGAAACTCAACACGGCCCCGATGCCGGGACCGAAGATGAATCCCAGGCCGAACGCGGCGCCGATGTACCCCAGCGCGGCGGCACGGCGCTCCGGCCGCGTCACGTCGGCGACGTAGGCTTGCGCGGTCGAGATGTTCCCACCCATCGCGCCCGCGAGCATCCGCGAGACGAACAGCAGCCACAGGGCGTCCGCGAGACCGAAGACGGTCCAGGCGACGACGGAGCCACACAGCGAGAGGACCAGCACCGGCCGGCGACCGACCCGGTCCGACAGCGACCCCAGGAACGGTGCGAACGCGAACTGCATCGCCGAGTACGACGCTGCCAGCAGGCCGATGACGAACTCCGTCCCGCCGGGGAACGACCGCGTGTAGAAGGGGAGGATGGGGATGATGATGCCGAAACCCAGCAGGTCCAGGAAGACGACGGCGAAGACGATGGCGAACCCGCGCCGGCGGGCGGTCTCCTGCATGCCGCCCTCTGGGAGCGCCGCCGGGGTAAAGCCATGGGACCAGGCCACACACGCCACGGGCGGAACGATGCGCACGCTTTTTCCCGCTGGACGATGTGTCTCTGGACACGCAATGATCTCCGAGGGCTGCGAACAGTGTGCCAAAGGCGGCAAGATGGTGCTGTTCGTCTACGGCTACTGCGACCAGCGGGACTGTTTCTACTGCCCGCTCGGAGAAAATCGGAAGAACGTCACCCAGATGTACGCCAACGAGCGTCCCGTCGAGTCCGACCAGGACGTCATCGAGGAAGCCAAGCGGATGAGCGCGCTCGGGACCTCCATCACGGGTGGCGAACCACAGGAGGTACTCGACCGGACCTGTCACTACCTCGAACTCCTGAAAGACGAGTTCGGCGAGGACCACCACACCCACCTCTACACCGGTATCACGGGCGGCCGCGAGAACATGCGCCGCCTCTCGGAGGCCGGCCTCGACGAGATCCGCTTTCACCCGCCGCTGGAACTGTGGGGCGATATGCACGGGACCGAGTGGGAGGAGATCCTCTACATCGCTCGGGAGGAGGGGCTGACACCCGCCTTCGAGATCCCCGGGATCCGCGCCGAACCCGAATTTCTGGAGTTCTTGGACGAGGGCGCCGCCGACTTCTGTAACATCAACGAGTTCGAGATGTCCGACGGGAACTACCGCCGGATGCAGGAGGAGGGCTTCGAACTCAAGGACGACCACATGAGCGCCGTCGAGGGGAGCCACGACATCCTCGAACAGATGGGCGACCACGAGAAGGTCTACTTCTGTACGAGCGTCTTCAAGGACGCCGCCCAGCACCGCTCGCGGCTCAAACGCATGGCCCGGAACATCCGGCGACCCTTCGACGAGGTGACCGAGGACGGCACCCTCGTCTACGGGAAGACCTGGGCCAGCGAGCAGCGCTTCGTCGACCTGGGCGTCCCCGAGGAGTTCTACGCCGCCAAATCCGACCACGTCGAACTCGCCTGGTGGCTCCTCGAAGAGATGGTCGAGGACGGCGACGTCGAGAAGGGCGAGATCGTCGAGCAGTATCCGACCTACGACGGGACGGTGGTCGAACGGACGCCCGTCTCGGGCGGTGCGGCGAACGGGCAGGCCGCAGCGGGCGACTGAGCATACGGCGAGCGAAGCGAGCCATTTCCCCGAACGCGAGGCTCTGCCGAGCGTTCGGCCTTTTTCGCCCACGTTTTTGCGGTGAGCGGTGGCCGAACGCAGTGAGGCCACCCGAACCGGAAAAAGGTGGTCGTACAGAATCCGACCTACGACGGGACCGTCGTGGAACGGACGCCGGTCTCGGGCGGTGCGGCGAACGGGCAGGCCGCGGCGGGCGACTGACCGACGGCGGGCAGCTGATTGAGGGCGGTCGTGTCAGTCCACGCGCTCGACGTCGAGGACGTCCAGATCGTCGTCGACGGTCAGCGTCAGCGTCGCGTCGTCGATGGTGTAGCGGACCGTCGCTCGGAGCGGATCGTCCCGGTCGATCCGGGCCAGATCGGTGTTCCAGGCGCTGAACTCCCAGAAGGGGTGCTCCCGGGCGTCGATCCCGTGGTCGTGGTAGAAGGCGACGACGGCGGGGTGATCGACGAGCGCGACCCCGAGGTCGCCGGTGATCTCCGAGCCACAGCGGGTACACTCGTAGCGGACCAGGGGGAGGTCGTCCCGGTCGGTCGGCGTCTCCACCTCGCGCATCTCTCCGACCGTCAGAATCGTCGTCTCGATGGGGCCCTCACAGTCCCAGCAGAAGCCGTTCGAGAGATGGCCGAAGATGGTGCGGAAGTAGCGGCTGGTGACTGCGGGGAACTGCCCGCGGTCGTAAGCGGCGAACACGCCGGGCGGAACCATCGCCGTGGCGACTGACTCGCACTCCTCGCACTCGATGCGGACCCGTTCGTCCTCGTAGCTGAACGTCCGGGAGCGTCCACAGGCCGGACACGGGTCGTCGAGGTCGAACGAGTCGACGGAGCCGTCCATCGTGAACGCGCCGGCGTGGATGGCACCGTTGACGGCGATACCGGCGAGTGTGAGTTCGTAGCCGTCGTCGGTCTTCGTCAGGAAGCGGTCGGTGAGCTTGTCGAGGTGATAGTTGAACTGGCCGGAGTCGGCGACACCGACGGCCTCGCGCAGTTCCGAGAACGTCAGCGTCTCGCCCTGTTCGTCCCACAGCGCACGGAGGATGTCGACGCGGGTGGCATCCGCGAGGGCGGCGAAGGCCTCGTCGGGGTCGGCCGCCTCGATCAGGCCTGGCTCGCTCATGGGTTTGGCATGGACCGACCGGGATTTGAACGTGCCGGCGCTAGCCCGTCGCCGAGCCCCACGCCGACAGCCAGCTATCGAGTTGACCGCTCATGTAGAGGATGACCAGGAACGGCGGAATCAGGCCGATCAGCGAGGCGGCCGCGACCATGTTCGGGTACCCCAGTTGCCACAGCGGCGTCACCAGCTCCTGGAGACGGGACTGGACAGTGTAGCCGATACCCCGCGGCCCGGTCGTCATGAACGTCGTGAAGAAGTACTCCGTGTACGCCTCGATGAACACGAGCGTGGCGACGCTGACGACGCCGGGTCGAGCCAGCGGGAAGATGACCCGGCGGATAGCCTGGAACCGGGTCGCGCCTGCGATACGGGCCGCGTCCTCCAGGTCGTCGGGGACACCCCGGAAGAAGACGGTGAGCAGGCCGATAGCCAGCGGGAGGACGAGCGCGCTCGACGGGAGGACGATGGCGGCGGGCGTATCGAACAGCTCCGGCGGGGACAGGCCGAAAATGTCGGAATAGCCCCTGAAAATCCGATACAGCGGCATCGCGATGGACTGTGGCGGGACGACGGCGACCAGCAGTGTCGCGACGAACAGCGGCCGACGGCCGGGGAACTCCAGCCGCCCGAAGGCGTAGCCGGCCGGCGTCGCCACGACGAGGACGAACACCGTCGTCAGCGTGGCGATGAATACGCTGTTGCCCAGGACGTTCACCCAGTTCGTCGTGTCCAGCGCGAGGACGACGCCCTCCGGCGAGACGGTTTCCGGGACGATGCCGACGGTCTGCCAGACCTGTGGATGGGGTGTGACGGCGACGACTGCGGTCCAGTAGACGGGAAAGAGCGAGATGAGCAGACAGACGCCGAGCGCGAGCCGAAAGCAGAGTCCCTCGAACCGCCGACGATGCGGCCCGGCCAACCTGGCGAGTCTGTCACCCCGACGGCGGTCGGTCTCCGCGCCGTCCTCGGGTTCCCGATCGGCAGACCGAGCGGCTTCAGAGCGCATCGCTCCGGAGGAGAATCGCGCTCGCTCGTTCGCGTTGACGTCGCGTTCGTGGAGACGGTCCGTAGCTGTGTTGCACAGGCAGAACTCGGCCTATCGGGACCTAAACACGCCGTAAGATGAAATCTCGATTTGAATGCGATCGGTCAGTCGTCCGATAGCTCGCTGAGACAGTCCCGGCAGTAGGTCACGTCGTCGCGGTTGTGTGCGCCACAGACGTCACAGGCGACCATCTGGTCGGGGATCGGATCGGCACGTGTGGCCGCGGCCGCCATCGCAGCCGCGTCGACACTCCAGCCGCCGTCGTCGTGCTCCATGGCTCGCGCGCGCTGCTGGGCGCGCTGGACCAGTTCGTCGTCACGCATCGCTTCGAGTCCGCGCCACAACCCCAGGAAGAGAACGGTGGGCGCGAGGATGACGAACAGGCCGGCAGCGACCCGGAACGCGAGTTCTACCTGTCCGATTGCCATAGGGCCCCAAAGGGCTGGATTGACGAGTATCCTTCGCTCTCGCTAACAGTTGTCACGGCGTCTCACACGTACTGCTCGACTTATCTTCCAGTTCGACCGCACGATGTTGGACGGTCGATACGGGAGCGACGGAGAGCGGTCCGTATCAGTACTGGTACAGCGACACCACGAAGGGCAACTGATTGTACATCCAGACCCCGAGTGGGATGCCGACCACGGTCAGCATCAGCGCGTACGAGAGGCCCGTCCAGACGCCGCTGGCCCACCAGCCAACGAAGACGAACCAGACGGCACGGACTGGGAGCGAGTACTGCGTGTGAGCATCCCGCTTCTCGATCGGTGGGTCACGACGCTTGAGCGAGAGGACCAGCGGTACGCGGTTGATCAGTTTGATCCCCAGCGGGATGCCGATGATGGTGACGTTCAACAGCCACGCCACCCAGAGCCAGAGCCCGGTGAGCCACCACCCGACGAAGACGAACCAGACGGCACGGACCACGAGCGGGGGTTGGTCACTCATACTGTCTCTTACCCCGCCAGTCGGGATAAGTGTCCTGTCGGCGCTAGCGCTCGTGGATCGAATCACGCGGTGGTGAACCAACGAGTGTCACACCTGGCGAAGCCTTTTCGGCCCGGTCTTCGACTGCCAGGTATGGACGACCTTCCCGAATCCGACGCCTTCGGCGCGATGTGTCGGGACTACCACGACCACGGCGAGGCATTCGAGGTGATCGAACGGGACGACGGCTTCGTCGACATCCCCGCCGGCCCGGAGATCTACTTCTCGACGCCCGAGGAGTGGGACGACCGCGAGCATACCGCCGTCGAGTGGGCCGAAGGCCACGTCCTCGACGTCGGCTGTGGTCCCGGCCGACACGCGCTGGCGCTCCAGGAACGGGACCACGACGTGACCGGCATCGACCTCTCGCCGGGCGCGATGGCCGTTGCTCGGGACCGCGGCGTCGCGGACGTCCGCCGGTGTGACGTCGCCGACGTCGGCGAACTCGACGAGGGTTTCGACTCGGCGGTCATGCTGGGCAACAACTTCGGCCTCGTCCAGAGCGCCGAGCGAGCGCCCGAAATCCTGGGTGCGCTGGCCGACGCGACGACCGACGACGCCACCCTCGTCGCGGAGAGCCTCGACCCGCTCGATACGGACGATCAGGCGCACCTCGACTACCACGAGCGCAACCGCGAGCGTGGCTGTCTCCCTGGTCGGCTCCGAATCCGGACCAGGTACCGCCGCTACACCGGCGAATGGCACGACTACCTCCACGTCGCCCCCGAGACGATGCGCGAGTTGGTGGCCGATACCGTCTGGACCGTCGCGGAGGTCGAGCGCGAGGGGCCGCTGTACGTGGCGAGACTGGAGAAGGCGTGAACCGCCTCACTCCGTTCGGCGGGTGCTTCCCTTATCCTTCGAATCCGTCCTCGAACACGAACGTCCCGTTCCGCTGGACCACTTCGCCGTCGACCTCGATATACGAGTCCTCGCTCATGTCGACGATCATGTCGACGTGGACCGCGGACTCGTTTTGCTCGTTGTCCTCGCCGACGTTGGCCTCGTAGGCGCGGCCGATGGCCATGTGGACGGTGTCGCCCATCTTCTCGTCGAACAGCATGTTGTAGGTGAACCGGTCGATGTCGCGGTTCATCCCGATACCAAGTTCGCCGAGGTAGCGGGCGCCCTCGTCCGTGTTCAGAACCTCGGTAAGCAGGTCCTCGTTCTTCTCGGCGCCGTGGGAGACGACGGTTCCGTCCTCGAACTGCAGGTGGACGCCGGTGATCTCACGGCCCTGGTGGTAGAGGGGCTTGTCGAACAGCACCTCACCTTCGACGCTGTCGCGGACAGGGGCGGTGAAGACCTCGCCGCCGGGGAGGTTCTTCTCGCCGTAGTCGTTGAGCGTCTCGTTGCCGGCGATGGACATCCGGACGTCGGTGGTGTCCCCGGAGACGATGCGGACTTCGTCGGCTGGGTCGAGGATGTCGACCATCTGGGACTGGTGCTCCCGAACTGCGTCCCAGTCTTTCAGGACGGCGTCCCAGACGAAGTTCTCGTAGCCCTCGGTCGACATCTGGGCCAGTTGGGCGTTGGCCGCGGCGGGGAACTGGGTGAGACACCAGGTCTTCGAGAGCCGTTCGTTCAACAGGGGTTGCTGGGCCTGCTGGTAGGCGCTGGTCGTCTCGGGGTCGACGTCGCTGGTCTCGGTGACGTTGGCGCTCCCGCGGATGGCGATGTAGGCGTCCATCTCCTCGTAGAGGGCCTGGACGTGACTTGGCGTCTCGAACTCGTCGCGGTTCCGGAGGTACGCCCGGCGGAACCGCTCGCCCAGTCGTTCCTGGACGACCAGCGGGTTCGCACCGCGGTCGGCGGCGGCCTCGTGGAGGGCGACAACGAGGTCCTCGGAGACCGGGTGGGCGTCGATGACGATGTCGTCACCGGCACTCAGATCGATCGAGTGGTCGACGATGACGTCTGCGTGTTCGCGGATGCGCGGGTCCATACCGGTACTGCCAGCGACGGCCTCAAACAGTTTTCGTCCCCGACAGCCTCCAACGGCGAGTGACTCGACTGGGGTTTATCGCGTTCCTGCCCTGGTCACCACAGCCGGTCACTTCTTCTTGCTCTGCTGGAACCCCTCTTTGAATCCCATGAAGGTCCGGCGGAGCATGAGGTACATGAAAAAGAAGAACAGCAGGACGGCAGCCAGGATGCCCAGCGTGATGACGTCGACCATACCGGCGTTTGTCAGCGGTGCATCATAGAGGTTTCGCCACCGGCGGTCAGACGCCCCGAGGCGGTCGATTTCCGAGAGTGAAATCCGCGTTTGAGCGATATGTGCAACGAGTGTCTGACCTTGGCAAAGACTCATAACCTCATAGAACATACATTGGCCCATGTCGCTGCTGCCCTCTCGGGACCCGGCAACGCCGGACGCCGAGCCCCGGGTCATCGGCGTAGACAGCGAGGACGCGGACGATGTCCTGTCCGCACTCTCGGCAGAGACCGCTCGGAACCTCCTAGCCGAACTCAACCGCGAACCAGCACCGCCAGGGGAACTCGCGGACCGAGTCGATACCTCACTCCAGAACGCACAGTACCATCTGGACAAACTCGAAAAGGCCGGGGCAGTCGAAGTCGTCGACACCGCATACTCACAGAAAGGCCGCGAGATGGACGTCTTCGCGCCCGCGAACCAGCCGCTGGTCATCTGTGCGGGCGACGAAAAGGAGACCTCCGGGCTGCGGTCGGCGCTGTCGAACCTGCTCGGTGGGCTCGCAATCGTCGCGCTGGCGAGTGCGTTCGTCCAGGAGGCGTTCGGTGGCGGCCTTTCGGCGCTGTTCGGCCCGACAGTCCGCAGTGGCAGTGCCGACACGGCCGATCCTTCGCCCAGTCTCTACGCCGAGAACGGGACCGTCGCCGATGGCGGGTTCACCGACACGGCCGTGGGTGCGATCGACGGGGCAGCACAGGGTGGGGCCGAAGCCGCGGCGATGGTCGCGCCGGGCGTCGCCTTCTTCGCCGGCGGCGCGCTCGTCCTCGCTGCGATGACCGCGTTGTGGTATACGCAGCGCCGCTTTTGAACCGGCTGTCGGACGGTTTCCCGGAGTGTCAAACGGGTATTTGACTCTCCAGTAGCTCCTTTACTCAGGGTGGTATACACTCACGTGCGTCGGCCCGTGGAATCCAGTCTGACACTCCCACACTGGCATTCCACCACCGGCACGACTCCATGTGTCGTCATTGCTCCCACTGGACCGATTCGAGCGTGCTCCCGTCGGGCGAGCGGAGACGGGCCTGGACACGCTCGGCAGTCGCGTCGAGTTCGGCGTGGGCTGCCCGGTACCGCCGCGGGTCGGCGTAACTACCGGGATTGACGAGCAGGTGTTCGTCACGTGCCCGCAACTCCGGCCGATGTGAGTGGCCGACGACCACCACATCGGCTCCCTCCTGTCTCGCGAGCATCGTGAGTGCCGTCTCCGTGTGTTCGTGTCCGTGGACGACCAGTACCGTCAGCCCCTGCCACTCGCAGGTCGCGACGGACGGGAGTCGCTCGCGGACGGCTGCAGCATCGTTGTTGCCGATGACGGCGGTCAACGAGGGTGCCACGTCTTCGATGGCATCCAGAACGGCCGCAGTGGTGAAATCGCCAGCGTGGACGACGTGGTCGGCAGTCCGGACAGCCGCCAACGTCGTACCTGCCAGACGGTGACTATCGGTGCCGTGGGTATCCGAGATAACGGTGAGCATACCGGAGAGACGGATTCCTGGTATAAATCCAGAACCACTTTGGACGAGGGGGGTGAGTGAGCACTTAATGGCTGGAAGCAGATCGGTCGTCCTCGCCGCCCTCGTTGCCAACGGGTCCATCGCGATCCTGAAGTTCTTCGGCTTCCTGCTGACCGGAAGCGCCGCGATGCTGTCGGAGACCTACCACAGTATCTCCGACACCGGGAACCAGGTGTTCCTGCTGATCGGTATCCGGTACAGCGGTCAGGAACGAGACCGGAGACACCCGTTCGGTTACGGCAAGGCACAGTTCTTCTACAGCTTCCTCGTCTCGGTGTTCCTGTTCGGAATCGCGGGGTGGGAGAGCCTGAAACACGGCTACAGTCAACTCACGGCCGGCGGGCACGGTTCGGAGGCCGCGCACGGCGGTATCGACTTCCTGTTCATCCAGTACACGCCGCCGGCGTGGCTGGACCCGCTGTGGGTCAACTACACCGTCCTGCTGGGCGCGTTCGTCTTCGAGACGTGGGCACTGTGGAAGGCCAACGCCGAGATGCAGCGCCAGATCGACGCCAACAACTGGAGCGGCTACAGGGAAGCGTTCCGCAAGACCAGCGACGTCACCACGTTGACCGCGCTGACGGAGGACGCAATCGCGCTGGCCGGTATCGTCATTGCACTCGTGGGGCTGTTCCTCACACAGCAGACTGGCAACCCCGTGTTCGATCGACTGTCGGCAGTGTTCATCGGCATCATGCTGATGGGCTTCGCCCTGGCGCTGGCCTGGGAGAACAAGCGGTTGCTGCTCGGCGAGAGCCTCCCGAAAGAGGGGGAAACGGCGCTGGAAGACGTCGTCCGAGCCAACGAGCACGTGACCGACATCGTCGACTTCCGGACGGTCTACTTCGGGCCGGGTCGGCTGCTGGTCTCGGCCGACGTGGCGTTCGCACCTGAACTCGACACCGCGGGCGTCGATCAGGCCATCAGCGAGATCGAGACCGCTCTCGAAGCCGCCAACGAGAGCGTCCGGAAGGTCTACATCGAACCCGAGACTACCCCGGCGACCGGGCAGTAGCCCGGTTCAGCCGCCGTCGTAGATACCGACGTCTGCCAGCCACCAGGGGACGGCGATACGGTCAGTGCCGGTCGTGACCCGCATCTGGACGGTACTGTTGGCACCGTCGGAGTGTCGCTCGTAGTGATCGACGTAGCGGACGATCCCGCCCCGGTCGACGTAGAGCCGCGACTGGACCGCGACGGTCTGGTCGGGGTCGCCAGCGGTGATCGGGATATCCGTGTCGTTGGTCGCTAACAGCGCCAGCGTCCGGCCATCGCGCCGGACGGTCCCGATGCGCTCGTAGGTGTAGTCCGAGAGGAACACCTCCAGCAGTCGGATACCGGAGAGCGTGCTGACGTACGGGTGCGAGCCGTCGCTCTCGCTCGTGATGTAGTTCCGGTTCGGGTCGTCCGAAACCGCCCGATAGAGGGTCCCGTTGGCGACGACAGCGTCGTCTGCCAACGGCCCGAACGTCCGCCTGACGCGGACGATGTCGGCATCGCGGTCGACCCAGACGTCGCGTGTGTTCCGGGGCCCCTCCCGGACCACGCGGCGGTGGAAGCTCCGCCCCGAGAGCGCCGCATCGTGACGTTCCAGCACCCGCTGGAGGTCGACCGAACCGTTCGCGCGTGGGACCGGAACCGGCTGCTCGGTCGGCGTCTCTGGGACCGGGGCCGGCGTCACTGTCTCCGCCGGTCCCCCAGCGTCGCTCCCGAGAAACCCCGAACAGCCCGCCAGCAGGACGAGGACGACGACGGCGGCCGGGCGCCACATACGGCTACAGAGGGCCGCGCGTCGGAAGTACCTGCCGGGGCGAACCCTTTTGCCCGAGAACGGCCAATCAGGGGGCGTGGCGACGACCGACGACGGCTACCTGCGGTTTTTCCCCTACGAGGAGCCCTACGACCACCAGCAAGAGGCGATGGCCACCATCTACGAGGCGCTGGAGGCGGGTCGGGACGTCCTCTTCGAGGGTGCCTGTGGCACCGGGAAGACGCTGGCCTCGCTGGTCCCGGCGCTGGAACACGCCCGCGAGACCAGCAAGACCGTCGTCATCACGACGAACGTCCACCAACAGATGCGACAGTTCGTCGCCGACGCACGTGCGATCACCGACCAGGAACGGCTGCGAGCCGTCGTGTTCCGCGGGAAAGGGTCGATGTGTCATATCGACGTCGACTACGAGGAGTGCCAGGCGCTGCGGGACACCACCCGCGACCTCGTCGAGACCGAACAGGACATCGCCGACCTCGAACAGCGTGAGGGCGAACTGCTCGAAGCCGGCCAGGAGGGCAGCAGCGAGGCCATGGAGGCCCGCGACGCCGTCGTCGACGAACTCCGGCAGTTACAGGACGACCTGGAGGAACTGGAGGCGGAGCGCTCGACGTGTGACCACTACTACCGCAACCTCACCGCGAACACCGAGGACTTCTACGCCTGGCTCTACGACGACGTTCGTACCCCCGACGACGTCTACGAGTACGCCCACGAGCGGGGGATGTGCGGCTACGAACTCCTGAAAGAGGGGATGGACGGCGTCGACCTGGTGGTCTGTAACTACCACCACCTGCTGGACCCGACCATCCGCGAGCAGTTCTTCCGCTGGCTGGGCCGGGACCCCGAGGACATCATCGCCGTCTTCGACGAGGCCCACAACGTCGAGTCGGCGGCCCGTGACCACGCCAGGCGCACGCTGACCGAGAACACCCTCGATCAGGCCATCGACGAACTCGACGGGGTCGACGACGAGCGGGCCCCGGCGGCCGAGAACGTCCTGGCGACGTTCCGGGACGCGCTGGTCGAGGCCTACGAGGACTCGTTTGGCTTCGGCGAGCGCGAACAGGTCGACGAGCACTGGGCGGATGTCACGGTCGCCAACGACGACCGGAAAGACGACCTCACGCTCGCGTTCCTCCAGGGATACACGGGACCGGGCTTCCACGAGGAACTGGCGACGGCGGTGGAACTGGGCCGTGACCTGGACGCCCGCTACGAGGAGCAGTTCAAGGATGGGCAACTCGACACCCGCAAGGAGTGCCAGACCCTCCAGGCCGCGGCGTTCCTCGATAGCTGGCTCTCCGAGAGCGACGACGCCGGACAGTACCCCGTCGTCAGCGTCCGCCGCGACGAGAGCACCGACGAGGTGTACGGCCGCGCGGAGCTATACACCTGCATTCCCGAAGAGGTGACACGGGACCTCTACGACGAACTGCACGCGTCGGTGCTGATGAGCGCCACGCTGCGGCCCTTCGACGTCACCGAGGACGTCGTGGGGCTGGACGACCCGGTGACGATGGCCTACGGGGCCCAGTTCCCCGAACAGCGGCGCCGAACGTACGCCGTCGACGGGCCAGCCCTCTTTTCGAGCGAACGCGACGACCCCGAGACCCAGCGCACCGTCGCCCGGACACTGGAGGACGTGGTCCGGTTCACGCCGGGCAACACGCTCGTGTTCTGTCCGTCCTACAGCGAGGCCCGACGCTACTACGAGATGGTCGCGGTCAGCGGGACCCGTTACCTGGACGAACCCGGCAAACAGGCACGGGATCTCCGGGAGGCGTTCGTCGACGGCGACGACGGCGTCCTCTTCACCTCGCTGTGGGGGACTCTCGGCGAGGGGGTCAGCTACGACGGCGACGACGCCCGGACCGTCGTCGTGGTCGGCGTCCCGTATCCCCATCTGGACGACCGGATGGAGGCGGTCCAGGAGGCGTACGAGACCGCCTTCGCCGACAACGAAGACGGCACGTCCTCGAACGATGACGCTGGCTGGCGCTACGCCGTCGAGATCCCGACGGTCCGCAAGACCAGACAGGCCCTGGGTCGAGTGGTCCGCTCGCCCGAGGACTTCGGGGCTCGCATCCTGCTGGACAAGCGCTACACCGAAGCCGCAGAGATGGAGATGCACGACTACGCGGTCCGGGGCGCGTTCCCGCCGGAGGAGCGCCGGGAGATGGTCGACATCGACCCGGAGAAACTCAAGTTCGCGATGCTGAACTTCTACCAGGATATGGACGCGTACGACGGGCCGCCACCCAAACCCTGAACACGGGTTCGAGCGAAGCGAGAACCCGCTTTTTCCCCACGTTTTTGCGCAAGTGGTCGGCGGCGTGAACACCGTGAACGAGCCGACCCGCAGCGGAAAAAGTGGCTGCCGGGGCGTACGACGGGCCGCCACCCAAACCCTGAACACGGGTTCGAGTGGCGGTTTCGGTACGTCTTTTGTGGGCCGGTCCGAGGAGAGACCGATGCCAGCCGAGTCCCTCCGAGCGGTCGCACGGTCGTACTTCGAGACGTCGATGAGCCCCGCCCACGACTGGCACCACGTCCAGCGGGTCGAAGCGCTCGCGGATCGCCTGGTCGCCGAGTACTCGGTCGACGAGCGGGCGGTCGAACTCGCGGTGCTGTTCCACGACGTCGGCCGCGCGAAGGAGGACGCCGGCGAGATCGACGACCACGCGTCGTGGGGTGCCAGCGAGACCGAACGCATACTGACCAGCCGCGGGATCGACGCCGACCGTATCGAGACTGTGACCCAGGCCATCCGGGCACACCGGTACTCGAACGCCATCGACCCGGCGAGTCGCGAGGCCGAGGTACTGTGTGACGCCGACAACCTGGACGCGCTGGGTGCCGTCGGTATCGCCCGCTGTTTCACCTACGGCGGCGAACTGGGTGAGGTCATCCACGACAGCGCGGTCCCGCCTGCGGAGGACCAGACCGCGGTCGGCCAGACCCAGTACAACCACCTCCACAAGAAGATCCTCGACCTCCCAGAGCGGATGTACACAGACGCCGGGCGGGCGCTAGCCGAAGACCGGCGGGCGTTCGTCGAGCGGTTCGTCGACCGATTCGACGCCGAGGTCGCCGGGGAGCGCTAGAGGTCCGGTTCCAGTTCCGCATCGCAGTCGGGACAGACGAGCAGGAATCCCCCGTCCGCGGGTGCGAGCGCGAGAACGTCGCTGTCACACTCCGGACAGGGCTGTGCGACACGACCCTCGGTGGTCTCTTTGGGCGCGCCCAACGCCAGCGCGACGACCCGCTCGTCGCTCTCGTTGCGGCCCTGCTGGTAGTCACCGGGCGCGAACCGGACGGCCTCGGCCGGCCCGACGGTGACGGTCTCGCTCTCGCCGGCAGGGTCGGCCCGGTACTCGAAGGTCGCGGTCCCCTCGACGACGTAGAACAGTTCCTCCTGATCGAGGTGGGCGTGGAGCCCACCCGAGAAGGCCTCACCCGGCTCCAGGACGTAGCGGTTGATCGCGACGTCCGTCGCGCCCAGGGGCTCTGCGAGCCCTCGTCGGTCGACATCGCCACCCATCGCCTGCGGTTCGATCTCGTCGGCGGAGACGTGCTCCATGGACGTTCACAGGGCGACGGCACCCAAAAGCGCCGTGCCAAACAGCCGAACCACGACGACCCGAAACCGGATAGTTTGAAGGGCTCCACGCGAAACGGGCGGGTAATGCTAGTCGCGTTCGACTTCGACGGAACGCTCTCGGACTCGGAGATGACGGTCCTGCTCGGTGACCAGAACGGCACCGCACAGGACATGGCCGACATCACGGAGCGGGCGATGAACGACGAGATCGAGTACGCGGAGAGCCTGCGCCAGCGGTGTGCGCTCCTGGACGCCCTGCCCGACGAGCAGGCCCAGGCCGCCTTCGACCAGGTCGAACTCCGCCCCGGCGCGGCCGAGGTCATCGCGGCGCTGCGCGAGGCCGGCGTCTTCGTCGCGATTCTCACCGGTGGGTTCGACCGCGGTGTCGAGGCCGCACTCGCGAAGGAGGGTGTCGAGGTCGACGCCATCGTCGCCAACCGGCTCCCGGTCGTCGACGGGGAACTCACCGGCGAGGTCGAGGGACCGCTCATCGAGGGGACCAAGGACGACGCACTGGAGGTCGCCGCCGCCATCGTCGGCGAGGACATGGCCGACACCGTCGCCGTCGGCGACGGCGCCAACGACCTGCCGATGCTGGAAGTGGCAGGACTGGCCATCGGGTTCGAGCCGAAACCGGCCGTCGAGCCGTCGTGTGACGTCACCGTCTCGACGATGGCCGAACTACAGGACCTGCTGGAAGCCGAAGGCGTCCTGTAGAGCGGTTCGGACTACCGGTCGGGTTCGATCGTACTACACCCACAGGCGGGACAGTTCGTCCGCTGTTTCTCGAACGAGAGGCGACAGAACCGGCAGACGTAGGTGCGACCCTGGCTGCGAACGGTGTTCGTGAGGCGCTGGATGATGGACATGGCTTACTCCGTCGCTGGCACCCTGCTGCCAGCGTACGGTTGACAAAATTGTCGTTCCCCCATAAATTCCTTCGTATCATACACCTAATATCGTTTGAGGACACTATACGGACACAAATAGGGCAATATAATGGACATAGCTGTTCAGGTAGTGAGCTGTCAAGCGGGTGCGCGTGTCGGCGGTAGCCAGAAGTACGCCCAGTCCTGAGCCTCGCGCATGGTCGTCGAACCCGGAGCGTCGATCGGTGTCGCACTGCGAATCGTCCTCGGCGTGGTCGCGGGTGTGGTCGCGACGCTGGGGATGGACATCGTGATGGCACGGCTGCCGGAAGGTGAGACACCGCCGACGGTCGCCGCCGGGGTCCTCACCGAGCAGTCGCCGGATACGGCGCCCGGACGGCTGGCCTCGGCAGTCCACTACGTCGCCGGTGGCGGGACCGGCCCCCTGTTCGTGACGCTGCTGTTTCTGGTGGAGGGACTGCTCGGCGGCGTCTCGACGGTGAGTTATCTCGTGACGACGGTCGTGCTGTTCGCCCTCATGGTGGCGTTCTTCGTCGGTGTCGTGTTGCCCCGACCCGGCCTCGCCCGCCAGCGCGTCACGACGATCGGGCGGGACTGGGCACTGTCGGCGGCAGCGTACCTCGTGGTACTGGTGCCGCTGGTGTGGGTCGGCTCGGGACTCCTGTGACGCTAGCTACTGGGTCGCCTGACCGATAGCCTGGTCGAGGTCGGCTTTGATGTCCGCGACGGACTCGGTCCCGACCGAGAGCCGGACCATGTCGTCGGTGACGCCGGCGGCGGCTTTCTCCTCGTCGGAGAGTTGCTGGTGGGTCGTCGAGGACGGGTGGATGATCAGCGTCTTCGCGTCGCCGACGTTGGCCAGCAGGCTGGCGATCTCGGTCGATTCGACGGTCGAGCGGGCGGCGTCGTAGCCGGCTTCGAGGCCGAACGTGATCATGCCACCGTAGCCGCCGTCGAGGTACTTCGTCGCGAGGTCGTGGGTCTCGTGATCCTCGAGGCCAGGGTATGTGACCCAGGAGACCTCGGGGTGGTCGTCGAGGAACTCCGCGACGGCCATCGCGTTCTCGCAGTGGCGGTCCATCCGCGTCGGCAGCGTCTCCAGACCCTGCATCGTCTGCCAGGCGTCGAAGGGGGACTGCTGGCAGCCCAGGTCCCGCAGACCGCGGGCGATGGCGGCGTAGGTGAACGCGGCGTCGCCGAAGCGGTCACGGAAGTTGACGCCGTGGTAGGCCGGGTTGTCGCCGGCGATCTCGGGGAACTTCTCTTCGTGCTCGTCCCACGGGAACGAGCCGCCGTCGACCAGCACCCCGCCGACGGTCGTCCCGTGGCCGTGGATCCACTTCGTCGTGGAGTTCCAGACCAGGTCGGCGCCGTGTTCGAGCGGGTTACAGAGGTACGGCGTCGCGAACGTGTTGTCCACGAAGAAGGGGACACCGTGGTCGTGGGCGATCTCGGCCAGGCGCTCGAAGTCCGGTGTCACCAGCGCTGGGTTCCCGATGGTCTCGCAGTGGACGTAGGCGGTGTCCTCGTCGATGGCCTCGGCGTAGGCGTCGTAGTCGAGTGTGTCGACGAACCGCGTCTCGACGCCGTTTCGCGGGGCGGTGTGGGTGTAGTAGGTGTAGGTCCCGCCGTACAGCGAGGAGGCGGTGACGACGTTGTCGCCGACATCCGCCAACAGGAAGGTCGCGAGGTTCAGCGAGGCCATCCCGGAGGCGGTCGCGACAGCGCCCACGCCGCCCTCGAGTTTGGCGAGCCGTTCCTGTAACAGTCCGACGGTCGGGTTCATCAGCCGGGAGTAGATGTGTCCTGGCTTCTCCAGTGCGAACTGCTGTGCGGCGTCCTCGGCATCCTCGAAGACGTAGGACGTCGTCTGGTACAGCGGCGGGGCGCGGGACCCTGTCGCCGGGTCCGGGTCCTCCTGGCCCACGTGCAGTGCGTTCGTCTCGAATCCGCGTTCGGTGTCGTCGCTCATACAGCCAGTCAGTCACGCGGCCAGGTCTTAAAGCCCGATTCCTCCGGAGACCCCGGCCACTGCTCCGAGATACCGGCGAATCTTCCGCGGCGGCCCGAACCGGTTCGCTGCTGGAAGAACTATACCCCTGTAGTCCGTTAGCACGCCTATGGAGGTACCGCCGGGGACGAGCGTACTGCTCGTCGTTCCCGAGACATACGCGGCGCTCGGCCAGCCGTTGGAGACGGCTGATGGGGTGACGGTCCGGACTGTCGAACCCGCCGACCTGGATCGTGAACAGCCGGACTCGGGGGTGGACTGCTTCGTCGTCACCGACCACGTCGCGGACGGGCTCGACCGCCTGGTGGCTGCATCCTCGTCGGTCGGTACGGTACTGGTCGCGTTCGACGGGGGCGAGAGCCTCGCCGCCCGCGCGGTCGAGGCCGGTATCGACCAGTACCTCGTCGCCACCAGGATGGAAGAAACGTCCCAGGACGTCGCCGCCGCCGTCGCCGACATCGTGAGGGCCGACCGCTCGGGCTCCGAAGACCACGAGCAACTGGTCGAGTACTCCTCGGACATCATCGCGATCTACGACCGGAACGGGCGGATCACGTACATCAACCGGACCGTCAGAGACGTACTCGGGTACGAGCCCGACGAGGTGATCGGTCTCGACCCGCTCTCGCTGGTCCATCCCGACGACCGAGACGCCGTCGCATCGTTCTTCGCCGCCCTCTGTCGGAACCCCGACGAGGTCCGGCGGCTGACCTACCGGATCCAGACAGCCGACGACGAGTACCGGACGCTGGAGTCGATCGGACGGAACCGACTCGCGGACCCGAAACTGGAGGGTGTCGTCATCAACTCCAGGGACGTCACCGAACGTGAACAGCGCACGGCCGAACTCGAACTCCGGGAGTCGATCATCGAGGTCGCCCCCGTCGGCCTGCACGTCCTCGACGAGGACGGGACGTTCCTGTGGGTCAACGAGACGTTCGCCTCACTGTTCGGCCGCACGCCGACCGAGTTCGTCGGGACCGACTACCGGGACCTCATCGAGGCGGGACACATGCCCCCCGATATCGCGGCCTGGTACGAGGACGCAGTCCGACAGCTCCTCTCCTCGCAGAACGACGTCGAACGCGTCTGGAAGGACGCGACACCCGTCACGACGGCCGACGGCGAGACCCGTCTGTTCGACACACATCTGGCGCTGTTACCGCTCGAAGACGGCGAGTTCGTGGGGACGGTCGCCGCGTTCCGCGAGGTGACCGAACGCAAGCAGTACGAGACGCAACTCGAACGCCAGAACGAACGGCTCGCCGAGTTCGCGAGCGTCGTCAGCCACGACCTCCGGAACCCGCTGTCGGTCGCCAGCGGACAGTTGGCACTCGCCCGCGCGAACGACGGCGACAGCGACCACCTCTCGGCGGTCGCCGACGCACTCGACCGGATGGAAAGCCTCGTCGACAACATCCTCGAACTCGCCCGCGAGGGACAGGTACTCGGCGACCGGGAGTCGGTCGAGTTGGCCGATGCGGCGCGGGCAGCCTGGGAGACCACCGCCACCGAGGACGCCACCCTCTCGGTCGGGGACGACCTCGGCACCGTCACCGCCGATCCGATGCGCCTCCAGCAACTGTTCGAGAACCTCTTTCGCAACGCCGTGGAGCACGGCTCCACGAGCAATCGGACGGAGTCCGCTGACAGCGTCGAACACGGCGGACCGGCCGTCACCGTGACCGTCGGGAGTGTCCGGGACGGCTTCTTCGTCAGCGACGACGGACCTGGGATGCGAGAGGGCGACCGGCGGGGGCTCTTCGAGGGGACCACGGCCGGCGACGGGAGCGGCCTCGGCCTCTCTATCGTCGACACCATCGCTACGGCCCACGGGTGGACTGTCGACGTGATCGAGAGCGAGGCAGGGGGCGCTCGCTTCGAGTTCGCTGGCGTCGAGGACGACTCAGCCGACGAGTGAGCCAGCGTAGGACTGGTCCCTGGCGACGACCGTCTCGGGATCGAACCGGACGAGCGAGTAGCCGTCGCCGTCCAGCCCACGGAACCGCTCGTCCCAGGCCGACCGGTCCGGCCCGAGATACGACGCCAGCAGCCGCTCGGCCCGGTCGGCGTCGTACGGTTCCAGCGTCGCCCGGCCGCGCATCCCGACGTGTTCGACACGCCCCGATTTCGGGTCGAAGTCGACGACTGCGAGCGCCGACTCGGGGAACGCCCGGACTCGGTCGGGATAGGAGCGTGCATCCTCCTGGGCGATGAGCCACACCTGGCCGTCCTCCCAGAGGAACCACAGCGGCGAAACGCGGGGCCCCGACGCCGAGGACTGGGCGAGGAAACAGAACAGCGGGCGGTCGAGGAACGCCTCGACGGGGACTGACAGGGTGTTCTCGACGACGTCCATGGGCAGCGTTCGGGAGCGTGGCGGAAATACGTTGGAGTGGGGACGTCAGGCGGACCCTCCATAGTGGGCGAATACGACGACGTACCCGCCGACTGCACTCGATGATGGTCTGTGGCCAGGCGCGAGTGCTGCGACAGCAGTCGCAGCCAAGCGTGTCGGGGAAAGGCAGGGCTATGCGGGGAGCATACCGCTCGCCAGCGGCGAGCGGTTTCCCCGGAATCGAGGCCGAAGGCCGAGATTCCGGCCTTTTTCCCACGTTTTTGCGCGGGGGTTGAGCGCTCGCCCGTGGCGAGCGTGATGCCCTCGCGTAAAAAGTGGTCAGGCGAACTTCCGAACGGTCATATCCAGCGTGTCCAGATCCAGGATGGGCGCGAACCCGGCATCGGGGTCGATGTTGACGGACTTCTGGAAGTCGGTCTGAGCCTGCCAGCACCCCGAGTTCAGCGCCAGCACGTTGTGGTACTTCCCCCAGCCGAGTTTGTGGACGTGGCCGGTGTGGAAGACGTCGGGGACCTCTTCCATGACCAGGTAGTCGCGGTCCTCGGGGGCCAGGCGGGTGTGGCCGCCGTACTGCGGGGCGACGTGGCGTTTCTTCAGGAGCTGGTACATCGCCTTGTGAGGCTCGTCGTAGCTGGCCTCCTCGTCGGGGAGTTCGGCGATGACCTCGTCCAGCGAGACGCCGTGGTACATGAGGACGGTGACGCCCTCAACCGTCACGAGCGCCGGGTTGGAGTGGACCTGAGCGTCGTGGGCGGTCATGATATCGCGGAGTTCCTCGTCGAAACCGGGCTGGGGCTCGGCCAGACGGACCGCGTCGTGGTTGCCCGGGATCATCCTGATCTCCATGTCGCCGGGGACCTCCTTGAGATACTCCGAAAACCGTTCGTACTGCTCGTAGACGTCGATGATGTCCAGTTCCTCGTCCTGATCCGGGTAGACGCCGACACCCTCGACCATGTCGCCGGCGATCAGCAGGTACTCGACGTGTTCGGCCGCGGGCGTGTGGAGCCAGTCGGTAAAGCGGTGCCAGGCGTCGGCCATGAACTCCTGGCTACCGACGTGGACGTCCGAGATGAGCGCCGCCTGGACGTGCCGGTCGGCTGTCGAGGGGCTGTGGGTCCGGGGGACGTCGGGGAAGTGCAGCGAGTCGACGAAGAGGATGCCGCCGTCGTCGGCCAGGGTCCCCTCGACGGCGATGACCTCGTCGAAAAGGAGTTGCTGGACCAGGTCCGCGATGGGGCGGTCCTTCATCACCAGACACGGGAAGGTCCCTTTGGTGTCCTCCAGTTCGACGAGCCAGTGGCCGCTGGCGGTCGTCCGGATGTCCGAGACCATCCCGATGAGTGCGGCCTCGCTCCCCCCGCCCATCCGCTCGATGGCGTCGGTCGGGCGGTGGTTGACCCGACCGCGGAGGTGCGACGAGAGCTTCTCGTAGCGGTCTCGGAACACCGTCACGAAGTCCTGGTACTCGCCGGTCCCGGTCGAGTGGCCGGTCATGTCGTTGGCGACTTCGATGGACCGCAACGCCAGATCGACGTCGCGCGACCCCTTCGTTTCAGGTGGAACATCGCCACCGGTATCTGTGGATTTTGTCGGTGGGTTTCCAGTCGAAGTAGAGGGGTATTCAGTCGGGGAGTCGGTGTCGTCGGTTCGTGGAGACGAGGGCGCGCGGTCCGTCGCAGTATCGCCCGATTGCTCGCCGTTGCGGACGCTCTCGACGTGGTCGGCAGTGAGCTTCAGCGCGTCCGGGGGCATCGTTTCCAGTGCGCGTGCGAGCGTCGCTTCCGGGTCGGGCGCGTCGGCGATGTGGGTGATCGCCTCGCGCTCGGCGTTGTAGCCGCGACTGGCGAGTTCACTGACGATGCGTGCCGGCGTCTCCAGAGGCACGTTCGACAGTCCGTGTACGAGAGCAAAAGACTGCCGGACCCGACACAACCTTGATTGCGCGGCTCCGAGAACTCCAGACGAATGCCGGCCGACGACGATGACAGCGACGGAGGGGACGGTTCACGGCTGTTGCTCTATCTCCGGGACGTGGTGACCAGCGTCGCCGCCGTCGCACTGGTCGGCCTCTTCGTGTTCGCAGTCAGTGGCCTCTGGCCGCCGCTTGTCGCCATCGAGAGCCCCAGCATGGAGCCCAACATCGAGACGGGCGATATGGTCTTCGTCATGGACGAAGAGCGGTTCCCCGGCGACAGCGCGACCCACGGGATCGTCACAGCCGCGGCGGGCACGGAGACCGACTACATACGGTTCGGTCGTGCCGGCGACGTCATCATCTACGAACCCAACGGGAACGACAGACGGACACCGGTCATCCATCGCGCGATGCTGTGGGTCGACGCCGGCGAGAACTGGTACGACCGCGCCGACGAGGACGCTGTCGGTACCGCCGACAACTGCCGGGAGCTCACCCACTGTCCCGCCCCGCACGGCGGGTTCATCACGAAGGGGGATTTCAACAGCGGCTACGACCAGCTCGGCCGGCAACCGATCAGCGCACCCGTCCGGCCCGAGTGGATCATCGGGACTGCCGAAGCGAGAGCGCCGGGCCTCGGCTGGGTCAGTCTCCGCCGGTCCTCGGCGGTCGAGGCCGCCCGACCCTGACAACGGAAAGTTGATAGCCCGGCTGTGTAAAGGCCGAAACCGATGGACGGCACCGACCGGCATCCGACGCATTCGGAGTCCGAGGACACCGAGGAGCCCGAGACCCTCGCCTACCTCCTCGATATCCTGAGTAGCGTCGGGAGCGTCCTCCTCGTCGGCGCGCTCCTGTTCGCCGTCAGCGGCGTCTGGCCACCGCTCGTCGCCGTCGAATCTTCCAGTATGGAGCCCCACATCGACAAGGGCGATATGGTGTTCGTCATGTCCGAGGAGCGCTTTGCGGGCGAGAACGCGGTCGACGGTGTCGTCACCACCCAACAGGCGGACGGCTACACCCGCTTTTCGAGTGCAGGCGACGTCATCGTCTACAAGCCGGACGGGAGCGACCGCCGGACACCGATCATCCACCGTGCGCGGCTCTGGGTCGATGCCGACGAGAACTGGTACGACCGCGCCGACGAGGACGCGGTCGGCGCCGCGGACAACTGCCAGGAACTCCGGAACTGTCCCGCGCCCCACGCCGGATTCATCACCAAGGGCGACAACGAGTACACCAACGACGCCTACGACCAGGCCAGCGGCATCAGTGGCGTCGTGCGTCCCGAATGGGTCATCGGGACGGCCGAGATGCGCGTGCCGCTACTGGGCGAGATTCGACTCGGCTGGAACCGGGCAGGGAGAACGGTGGCCGTCTCCACCAGCGCGTCCGGCACTGCCGTCCCTACGAACGCGTCCGACACGGCAGTCGCCACCAACTCGTTCGCTCCGGCGGTCTAGTTGTCGAAGCGCGCCTGGACGAACGGCTGAACGTCGTCGATGTCACCCAGCCGCGAGTCCGAGAGGAGGACCGCTTCGGTCTCCTCGGTCGGAACTGACAGGGAGATCTCCTTCGTGCGGCCATAGCGCCCCTTCGAGACGACGACCGCGTTGACGATACCTAACATGTCCAGTTCCGAGATGAGGTCGGTCACGCGCCGCTGTGTCAGCACGTCGGCGTCGATCTCCTCACAGAGGTTCTTGTAGATGTTGAACACCTCGCCGGTGTTGATGCTGTGGACACCGTTCTTCTCCAGGAGGATGATGGCGAAGAGGACGATCTTCGACTGGGTCGGGAGCGTCCGGACCACCTCGACCACCCGGTCGAGTTCGATCTTCTCCTGGGCCTGGCGGACGTGGGCCTCCTCGACCTGGTCGGTCTGGCCCCGCTCCGCGAGTTCGCCGGCCGTCCGGAGCAAGTCGAGCGCCCGTCGTGCGTCGCCGTGTTCCTGTGCGGCGAAGGCCGCACACAGCGGGATGACGTCGTCCGAGAGCGCGTCGCCCTTGAACGCGACATCCGACCGGGCTTGGAGGATGTCCCGGAGCTGATTGGCGTCGTAGGGTGGGAAGACGATTTCTTCCTCGCCGAGGCTGGACTTCACTCGGGGGTCGAGGAAGTCGGTGAACTTCAGGTCGTTCGAGATGCCCATGATCGAGACTCTGGAGTTCTCCAGTTCGGAGTTCATCCGCGAGAGGTTGTAGAGCGTGTCGTCACCGGACTTCTCGACGAGCTTGTCGATCTCGTCGAGCATGATGACGACGACCCGCTCGTGGTAGTCGACGGCGTCGAAGAAGGAGCTGTAGACGCGGTCGGTCGGCCACCCGGTCATCGGGACCTCCTCGAAGCCGGCTTTGTCAGCCTCCAGCGAGTCGATCCGTTCGTCGATAGCCGTGACTGCGTCGAACTCCGTCCCGTCGAGTGCGGTTGGATCCTCGCGTGCGCGAGATCGAAGGTCCTCCAGGTCGGCGACCTGCTCGTCGATGACGTCGGCGTTCTTGTCGATGAACTTGTTGGCCAGCTGGGCCAGCACCCGGTACTGCGTGTCAGTCACCTCGCAGTTGATGTACTCGACCTCACAGGGGACCTCGTACTTCTGGGACGTCGTCTCCAGTTCCTCGCTGACGAACTTCGCGCTGGCGGTCTTGCCCGTCCCCGTCTTCCCGTAGATGAGGATGTTCGAGGGGGTATCACCCCGGAGAGCAGTCACCAGGATGGTCGCCATATTGTTGATCTGTTCCTCCCGGTGGGGGAGCTTGTGGGGGGTGTAAGACGGTCTGAGGACCTCCTTGTTCTCGAAGATGGGTTCACCCTCGAGGAGGTCGTCGAACAATCCTCGCGACGCCTCGTCGGAGTCGTCGGTCCCGGTGTCGAGGTTGTCGAGGACGACGTCGTCGAGGTCTGGGCGACTCGTTGTGCGTTCCTCGCCGTCGTCGTGGGGCATTGGACCGTCTCCGTCGCCCGATTCCCCTGACGAGTTGTGGTCCTCGGCCGGTCGGTCGATTGGATCGGTCATGGTGGATGGGAACCCCCCTGTTTCGGGTGGAAAGCGTAGTACGCACCGAGAAAGCGGGAGATAGCGGTGTCGAAACACCGGTTTTGCCGGGATTCCACACTCTCGGGTGCGTCCAGTTGAACCACCTGAAACCGTGCGTGATTGGATATTAAATATTTCGGTCCAGCGTATCAGTCTGGGAGAGAGTGGACTAGAAACGATGGTGGGGTGGTCGGAAGCGGTAAGCTCGGCCTAGCCTCGACTGATAGCTGGACCGGTTGTCGAATCCGTGGCCGACCGGGATGGAGCCGTTGGATCTGTTCTGGGCATCTGAGTGGACCCGGTGTCGGCAGGAACCTGTGACCCGAACCCCCCCACCCCTTCGTTTCCCGTGGAACGGCGAGAGGGACCGGGGGTGGGGGGAGGGGTTCGAGTGGATACGGCTCTAGACTAGGAAGGATTTATATAGTAGCCATCTAAACCAAAGCCGCACTAGAAAGAAAAGATCTCTTTCTAGATGGTTCTAGTGTTATACTAGTGTTTCAAACTCTCTAGGCCGACTAGAACCTAGTTCGTCTCTATTCGTGTCAGCGCGTCCTAGTGACCAACACCCCCTTCTCTTCCCGTCGAGGCCGGATTCCGCGGATCCCACCCCACGGGGGTGATCGGTTCCACTCGAAACGAAGGGGTGGGGGGCTTCGGTCGATACTCCTCCGAGTTGTCGACGAGCGGACGACGAAAGCTCGAATCCGTGGGAACACCCTCACCGAAGGGGCGTGGACGTATCGTCCAGGAGGGGAACACCTCTTCACCAGTGGGGATGTCACGGCCTGACAAACCTATCCGGATTATTATGTTTGTCTGACGTAGGCTTAAGTAAATTCCACTGTCTTCTACAGCCAGAAGCCGCCATACCGGCACGTCCGGGCGGCGGGAGGATAGGATGGGACTGCTAACAAACCTCAAAGACAGCATCTCACGGGCAGCATCGACACTGTTCTCGGAGGAGGACCCCAAGCGGATCGGTATCTATGGGCCACCGAACGCTGGGAAGACGACACTCGCGAACCGTATCGCTCGGGACTGGACCGGCGACGCCGTCGGGCCGGAGAGTCACGTGCCACACGAGACTCGCCGAGCACGCCGGAAAGAGAACGTCGAGATCGAGCGCGACGGGAAGACCGTCACCATCGACATCGTCGACACACCCGGTGTGACGACGAAGGTCGACTACACGGAGTTTCTCGAACACGACATGGAGAAGGACGACGCGGTCCGTCGTTCCCGGGAAGCCACCGAAGGCGTCGCCGAAGCGATGCACTGGCTCCGGGAGGACGTCGACGGCGTCATCTACGTCCTGGACTCGGCGACCGACCCGTTCACGCAGGTCAACACCATGCTCATCGGCATCATCGAGAGCCAGGACCTCCCAGTCCTGATCCTCGCGAACAAGATCGACCTGGAGGATTCGTCGGTCCAGCGGATCCGGAACGCGTATCCCCAGCACGAGACGATCCCGCTCTCGGCGCTGGAAGGAGACAACATGGACGAAGTGTACGACAAGATCGCGGAGTACTTCGGGTGATCACATGCCTGAAATAAAGGACCCGGACGACGGTGTGCAGATCGACCTCGTCAGCGGTGAGCGCATGGAAGGGCTCACGACGATGGAGAAGATTCGAACGGTCCTCGACGGTGTCCGCGACGGCAACATCGTCATCCTGGAGGAAGGACTCTCGCCCGACGAGGAGTCCCGGCTCATCGAGGTCACCATGACCGAGATCAGCCCAGACGAGTTCAACGGCATCGAGATCGAGACCTACCCCAAATCAGACGCCGAGAGTACGGGGCTGCTCGGTCGGCTGATGGGCAACGAATCGACACAGAAACTCACGGTCATCGGGCCGGCCAACCAGATCGAGACGCTCCACAAGGACGAAAACCTCATCAGCGCACTCGTCTCCCGGAAATAATGCCACACCAGTGTACGAACTGTGGTCGCGCGTTCGAGGACGGCTCCAAGGAGATGCTCTCGGGCTGTCCGGACTGTGGCGGCAACAAGTTCCAGTTCCGACCCGACGGCGTCGACTCCTCGACACCGCCCGAACCCGACGACGAGCCACCCGAACCCCCGGACCCACCCGGCTCGGACAGTACCGTCGCACGGACGGTCGGCAAGACCGCGGCGACAGTTCGTGATTTCGTCGGCGGTAGCCAGGACCGGCCCGCTGACGCCGGTGTCGACCGACAGGACACCAGCAGTTCGACTGGAACCGCCACTCCTACTGAGGTCGAATCACAGGCGGAAGCCGAACCCCAGCCTGCACCCGACCCACAGACCGAGGACGCGGCACAGGCGAGCGCTCGCGGTGACGTCGTCACGCCGGACGAACTCCCGGACGACCCGCCGGAGCCGCCAGCCGACGAGTCCACCGCCGAGGCACCGTCGGCCGGGACCGCGGAAGCGGCGGCCGAGACCGCCGACGCGTCGCCCGAAGCCGACCGGACCGACGACCGACCCGACCTCACGGAACTGCGGGAGGAACTCAACGAACAGTTCGAGTCCATCAAGGTCCTCGAACCGGGCCAGTACGAACTGAACCTGATGGAACTGTACGACCGGGAGGAGTACATCGTCGCGCTAGAAGAGGACGGGCGCTACTCCATTCAGGTTCCCGAGGCGATCCGGGACTAGTTCCCGACTATCGGGACGATTCTGGACGACCGTTCAGCGCCGGTATCCGCGAGCAGACCCAATGAACCCGCTATTCTCTGGGTCTCTCCGGGATAACCATTATACTATCTCCCGGAGTGGATTCTCCCATGTCCTCCGGTGACCACTCGACGACAGACTCACATCTCGAGGAATGGGCTGCCTTGCTCGGGACCGACCTCGACCGGACCGATCCGTCCGAGGAGGCCGACTGGCCGGACGAACAGCGGATCGACGATCAGCGCACCTGAATCAGCGGCGTCCACACTCGGGGGAGTTCACCCGAGACGGGATAGACAGCGCACCAGAAACAGCGGGTGAGGGGTCGAGACGACTCTACGCGATTTTGTCGTACTGCTCGGAGAGCTTGTCGGCGGCGTCCGCCATCAGCTCCTGCTCGTAGTCGTCGAGGTCCCACTCGACGATCTCCTCGACGCCGTTCGAACCGAGTTTGACCGGGACACCGAAGGCGGTATCCTCGTGGCCGAACTCGCCGTCGAGTTTGACCGAAGCGGGCAGTACCTCGCCGGTGTCACGGACGATGGCTTCGACCATGTGCGCGACGCCGCGAGCGGGGCCCCACTCGGTGGCACCCTTGCGTTCGATGACGTCCATCGCGGACTCCTGGAGGTCACCCAGGATGCGCTCGCGCTCGTCGGCGTCGAACTCGGGGTCAGTGCCGTCGACGCGGACCTTCGAGAACATGGGGACCTGTGCGTCACCGTGCTCGCCGAGGATGGTCGCTTCGACGTTCTGGGTCGGTGCGTCGAACTCCTCACTCAGTACGTAGCGGAACCGCGCCGAATCCAGTCGGCCGCCGAAGCCGATGACCTGCTCACGCGAGCGGTCGCCGGCCTCGTAGAGGTGGCGGTTCAGCAGGTCGACGGGGTTCGACGTCGTCAGCGAGATGTAGTCGTCGTTGTGCTCGTCCAGCGAGGACTGGATGTCCTCCATGATCGGTGCGTTGTCGCCGGCCAGGTCGATACGGGTCTGGCCCGGCTGGCGCGGGATACCGGCGGTGATGACGACGACGTCCGAGCCGGCGGTATCCTCGTAGCCACCCTGGCGGACCGTCGTGTTCGAGTCGTACGCGATGCCGTGGTTGGTGTCTGCGGCCTGGCCGACGGTGTCTTCCTCCTTGTCGGGGATGTCGACGAAGACGACCTCGTCGGCGATGTCGCGCAGCGCGATGTTGTACCCTGCCGCGGCGCCGACCGTCCCGGCCGCGCCGACTACGCTTACCTTTGTCATACCATCCGAAACGCCTCCCGCGCGGACGTTAAACGTGTCGAAACCCCCGCTGTCGCCCGCCGAGTTCCGTCTCTCCAGACCCGTAAAGGGTTTTCAGCGCCGTGGCGTTGTGACACCTATGAGCGACTTCGACAAGGAAGCCGAACGCGAGAAACTCCGGGAGAAGTTCGAGAAGGAGGAACAGCAGCGCGAGGCGACCGAACAGATGAGCGAACTGCTGTTGAAGGGGGCGACGATGACCAACGCGCACTGTTCGGAGTGTGGCGATCCGATCTTCCGCTACGACGGCCAGGAGTTCTGTCCGACCTGCCAGAAGCCGATCACACGCGATGCCGGGGGGAGCGACGAGAGCGACGACGAGTCCGGGGACGGCGACCACATCGAGGTCGCCAACCCGAGCGACGAGGCCCGCGTCCAGTTCGGTGGGGACGACGCGGCGGACGGGTCCACGGCGGACGCGGAGGCAGAGTCGCCGGACCAGCCAGCGACCACACAGGCGGACTCGCCAGACCGGTCGACCGCCCGGGCTACCCAGGACGACGCGGCAGCGACCCAGCCCGACAGCGCCGCTGGGGACGCCCCGACTCCAGGCGAAGTGGTGTCCGACCGGGACCAGGCGTCGACTTCGCGACCGGAGCAACCGTCCGGGACCAGCCAGTCCGGGGGCGCTCAGACAGCGGCCGACACCGGGCGCACGCAGCCGGCGACCGACACCGGCGGCGTTTCCACTCGAACCGCCGGCCTCCCGGAGGATGCGGCAGGGGACCTCACGGAAGCGAAGCGACTCCTCGCGGCGACGACCCGCCGGTTCGCACACCGTGCAGCCGAGAGCGAGGACCCCCGTGACGCGCGGGAGCACCTCCAGGCGGCTCGCGAGGCGGCGACTGCGCTGGACGCGACCAACTTCTGAACCCCTCCGTTTCCGGTGGAACAACGTCTGAAAGATCCCTATTTGCACGGTGGGTCGCGTCGGGAGTACCGGGCTGGACAGTCGGACAGCCAGGCGACGACGGACACGAGGATCGAGCCCAGACGGTCACAGGAATTGGGTGGGGATTCGCGGGAACAGAATCGTGTCTGCGGACAGCGCCGTCACCGACACGGCACTGGGACCGACGTCATTTCCGGGGCCGCTCGTGGGACTGTCGGATCTCAGTGACTGTGCTGGTTCGGGGAGACGAGTCCGCCGTCGGTCACCGCACGGCCAGGCTGTTCGGGTAGGTCGCCCTCGCGGTGGCGGTCGACCCGTTCGAGCAGGTCGTCGATGGTCGGGACGTCCTGTGGGTTCGGGCCACCGTGTCGTGAGACGATCCGCAGTCGCTCGTCCTCACATTCGAAGAGGGCCACCCCCGGGAGCCGCGGAATCGTCCGCTGGAACGGTGCAAAGGTGTCGAACTCGTCGGGCGCGCCGTCCTCGTCACCCATGTCGGTCGCCGGGTCGGCGAGCATCGGGAACGGGAGTTCGTATCGTCGGTGCCACAGCAGCGCACGCTCTCTGATGTCCGGCAGGACGGGGACCACGGCCACCCCCCGGGTCGCGAACTCGTTGTACCGGTCGGCCAGATTCCGGACGAGTTCGCGACACAGCGGACAGTAGTGGTTCCGTAACAACACTGCGAGTACGTATTCGTGATCGGCGGCCAGGTCCCGCGAGGCGAGCGCCTCGCTCCCGGCACCGATGTTGTGTAACTCGAACTCGAAATATCGGTCTGCTGATCGCGACTCTGTCACGTCACTCTTTCCCCCCAGTTCCTATATATGTTCCTCTGATATGAACGTTTCCGTCCCAGCGACCAGAACGCTGTCCCGCCTGTTCACGGGCCCCTGTGGCCGGTTGGTACCGGCACCGAATTTGTCACGGCGTCGTCCAAACCGCTGGCTACCGGTCGCCGTAGTCGCTCCCGACGACCTCGCGGATTCGCGCTGCGGTCACCGATCCGACGCCGTCGACGGCCTGGAGATCCTCCTCGCTGGCTGTCATGACCGCGTCGACGCTCCCGAAGTGGGAGAGCAGCGACCGCGCGGTGACGGGGCCGACCTCGCCGATGGACGCGACGACGTATTCCTGCTGTTCGGGGAGTGTCCGGGACTGTTTCTCCCCGTGGACGCTGACCTCGCGGTCGGCCGTCGACTGCTCGCGCTGGGCGATGGTCTCTAGGAGGTCAGCCGTTTCGTCCTCGTCGGCGGTCTGGAGGACGCTCGCGCCGAAATCGACCGAGAGGGACGACAGCGCGCCCTGGATCGCCTTCCGGTGGACGTTCCGGGCGCCGTAGAGGTCACCGCCCTCGATGACGACGACCGGGCGCGCGTAGTGGCGGGTGGCGTCCCCGACCTGCTCGAACATCGAGCGGTCGCCGCCGGTCAGCGTGTCCAGGAAGTCCGAGACGGTCTTGCGCTCGACGACGACCCGGTCCGAGAGGACATAGTCGCCGACCGCCAGGGTCTCCAGTCGCGTCTCGACTCCGTCCCGCGTCGAGAGATCTCTGGCGATGGTCGAGTCCAGTTCCCGCTGATCGGCGACGATTTCGACCGCCTCCTCGTCGCCGTCGGCGGTCGCGACGGTGCCGTCGGGGTCGTCACTGTCGTCATCGTCCGCGGTATCGTCGTCAGCGTCACTGTCGGCGTGTTCCGGCGCGAAGGCGTCGAGACCCGCCTGTCCGCCCCCCTTTGCTTCGCCTGGACTGTCGACATCTTTCCCGCTTTCGTCTTCCGGTTCTCCGTCATTTCCGGTTCCACCCGAAACACTTCCATTCCGGCCAGCCGGCCCCTCGCCGTCGTCATCCTCGTACTCGTCGAGGCCGGTCTGGTCGAGCTGGGCTTCGAGGTCGCCGGCGACGCTCTTGAGGTTCTGGAGCTCCTGTTGCATCCGCTTCTGGTCGTTCCGGGCCTTCCAGAAGTACGCCTCGTCGCGGGTGTCCTCGGCGAGCAACACCGCCACGTGGCCCTCGGCCTGGCGTCCCGTTCGGCCCTTGCGCTGGATGGCGCGGATGGCCGTCGGGACCGGTTCGTAGAACAGCACCAGATCGACTTCGGGGACGTCGAGCCCCTCCTCGGCGACGGAAGTCGAGACGAGTACCTCGAACTCGCCGGCCCGGAACCGGTCGAGGGTCTCCTGTTGTTGGGTCTGGGTCATCCCCTCGCTGCCGTCGGTGTCGCTCTGTCCGACGAACTTCTCGGTCTCGAAGTGGTCCGAGAGGAACTCCACGAGCGTCTCGGCGGTGTCTCTGGACTCCGTGAAGACGATGACGCGCTCGCCGTTCTCGATGCCCAGCGTCTCGGCGAGCAACATCCGGGTCCGCCGGAACTTCGGGTGGAGGTCGTCGTAGTCGCGAGCCTTCCGGATGGCCTCGCGTATCTTGGGTTCGCTGACGAGTCGCTGGTCGGCTTTCGAGGCGCCCGAGGAGCGGGCAGCCTCTTTCAGCCGCTCGAAGTAGCGTCGCAGGGACTCGACGCTCTGGGTCTCGACGTAGGTGACTGCGGTCCGGAGCTTCCTGATCTCGGCCAGGAAGCTCATCCCCTGGTACCCCTCGCTCTGGTCGTTGTCCATCAACTGTCGCAACTCGGCCTGCATCCCCTGGATCTCCCGTTCCGAGAGATCCGGCGAGGTCTTGTTGGTCACGCCCAGTTCCTTCAGCTGTTCGAGGCGGTCGGCGACGACCTCGTTGATAGCGTCGCGGATCTCCAGGACGACGTCGGGGAGTTCGATGCGCTTCCAGTCGACACTCGTGTCGTGGGTGTAGTCGGCGACGTCGGCGTCGTCTTCGGTCATCACCGCGACCTCCGCGAGCCCGAGGTTCTCACAGACGGCCAGGATCGACTCCTCGTCGTCGCCCGGCGACGCGGACATCCCCGTCACCAGGGGGTCGGCGGCGTCGGCGTGGTAGCGTTCCGCGATGTAGTTGTAGGCGTAGTCGCCGGTCGCACGGTGGCACTCGTCGAAGGTACAGTGGGTCACGTCTGCCAGCGAGATCCGGTTGCCCACGAGGTCGTTCTCGACGACCTGTGGCGTCGCGATGACGATACGGGCGTCCTCCCAGAGGGCTGCCCGGTCGTCCGGACTGACCTCCCCGGTAAAGACGACGATCTCGTCGTCGGGGACGGTCAGAGCCTCCCGGTAGAACTCGGCGTGTTGCTGGACCAGCGGCTTCGTCGGCGCCAGCATCAGGGATGTCCCCCCGACACTGTGGAGTCGTTCGGCGGTGACCAGGACCGAGACGGTCGTCTTCCCGAGGCCGGTCGGCAGACAGACCAGCGTGTGGTTCCCGGCAGCGGTCTCGGCCAACTCGACCTGGTACCGACGGTTCTCCAGGAACGCTCCGGTCACCATCGGGTGGTCGATGAACTCCCCACCGCTCTCGACGGTCGCCATTTGTCCGGGATTGGCCCCGACGGTGGTTAAGGGTTCAGGTACCGCGGTGAAAGTGGAACCATGACGGTCGCAGGCGCTACACGCTCGTTGCCGGCTAGACCGCCGGCAGGAACGTCACGCCGACCCACATCGCGACCGCCCCGAAGACGGGGATCGAGAAGTTGTCGTCGACCACGTAGCCGGCGATCCGTGGTTTGACGCCGTCGGCGAACGTCGCGGCAGCGCCGCCCAGGACCGCCGCCACCGTTGGCACGAACGGCGCGGCCAGCAGCGTACAGACGCCGAACATCACCAGCAGGACCCAGGTCTGTTTGACCGTGCTGGCGCTGGCAGAGCCCAGCAGACCGCTGATCGGGTCGCCGATAGCGAGCATCAACATCGCGGGGACCGCGACGGCGGTGGTCATCCCGGCGACACCGACCGCGAAGGCCACGAGTGCCATCCCGACGATGTAGAGCGCGTAGCCGGCGGGGTTGTCCTGTTCGTACTCGCGAGTGAGCCTGTCGTAGATCGCCCAGTCCAGCCCGACCGAGAGCCGCAGGTACTCCAGGACGACGACCACGACCAGACACAGCGCCAGGAACGCCTGGACGACCCGCCACGTGACCAGCTCCGGGACCAGCAGGTGACAGAGCGGCACTGCGGACCCGGTCGCGTGGACGAGCCGTCGGGCGACCTCGTCGGCCATCTTACAGGGCGTCGAAGGTCAGGTCGCCGTCACTCAGTGCCACGAGACGCTCGGTCAGGTCGTCGATGGGGACCCGCTTCTGGGCTGTCGTGTCCCGCTCGCGGACCGTGACTGTCCCCTCTTCTTTGGATTCGTAGTCGACGGTCACGCAGTAGGGGGTCCCGATCTCGTCCTGGCGGCGGTAGCGCCGGCCGATGGCACCCGAGTCGTCGTAGGTGACCGAGAGCCCGGCGCTCCGGAGGTCGCTGGCGATCTCGCGGGCGCGGTCGTCCAGCCCGTCCTTGTCCATCAGCGGGAAGACGCCGACGGTGGTCGGAGCCTGCTCGGCGGGCAACGCCAGGTAGGTCCGCTCCTCCTCGTCGACCTCGTCGGTGCTGTAGGCGTGGGCCAGCACCGTGTAGACGAGGCGTCCGACACCGAACGAGGGCTCGACGACGTGCGGGCGGACGTGTTCGCCGCTCTCGGTGATCTCCTCGATACTGAAGCCGGTCTTCTCGACGGGGACAGTGTAGCTCTCGCCGTCGGCCTCGACGGTCACCTCGCCTTCTCGCGGCTGATCGCCGCTCGAACCGTCCGCGGAGCTCCGCTCCGCGCTGTCGAACGCCTCGGGCTCTCGCTCGGCCAGCGCTTCGAGTGCGTCGGCGACCGCCTGGGCAGCACCGCCGAACTCCGGCCCGAGGTAGCTCATGTCCGGGTCGACCGTCGGCCGCTCGACGGTGATCGGTTCGTCGTACTGCTTGAAGACGGTGTAGTCCTCACCGGAGTGCTCGGCGTGTTTGTCGAGGTCGTAGCTGCCCCGATAGGCGAAGCCGGTGATCTCGATCCAGTCGCCGTCGATCTCGGCCTCGGCGTCCCAGCAGTCGGAGGCGTAGTGGGCCAGTTCGCCGGGGAGATGCTGGCGAAAGCGGAACCGGTCCATGTCGACGCCGATGCGCTCGTACCAGCCCTTGGCAACGCCCAGATAGTAGGCGACCCAGTCGCTCGCGATGACGTCGTCGTCGACGGCCTCGCGGACGGTCATCTCCTGCTGGCCGCCGTCGTCGGCCTGCTGGGCCTCGGCCGAGTACAGCGGCAGTTCCACGTCGGCGACTTCCGCAAGGGGTGGCTCGTCCTCCTCGGGGTCGACGAAGTGTTCCAGTTCGGCCTGCGTGAACTCACGGACCCGCACGAGGGACTTCCGGGGCGAGATCTCGTTACGGTAGGCCTTCCCGATCTGGGCGACGCCGAACGGGAGCTGATTGCGGGCGTACTCGGAGAGTTGCGGGAACTCGACGAAGATACCCTGGGCAGTTTCCGGGCGCAGATAGCCCGGCGAAGAGGAGCCGGGGCCGATGTTCGTCTCGAACATGAGGTTGAAGTTCTCGACGGGTTCGCCGGCCAGGCTGGCGCCACAGGAGGGACACTCGATGTCGTGCTCGGCGATGATCTCCATGACCTCCTCGTTGGGCAGCGATTCGGCCTCCTCGATGTCCGTGGCGTCCTCGACGACGTGGTCGGCCCGGTGGGTCGCACCGCAGTCGGCGCACTCGATGATCATGTCGTCGAAGCCGTCGAGGTGGCCCGACGCCTCGAAGACGGGTTCGGGCATGACGTCCGGGGCCGAGATCTCCTGGTGGCCCTCGCGGAGGACGAACCGGTCGCGCCAGGCGTCCTCGATGTTGTCTTTCAGCGCGGCGCCCTGGGGGCCGTAGGTCCAGAAGCCGGCGGCGCCGCCGTAGGACCCGGCGGCCGGGAAGTAAAAGCCGCGGCGTTTGGCCAGTTCGGTCAGGCGCTCACCCTCGTTCATAGGCCCTCCAGGAGATCGACGTCCCGGACGATGCCCGCGAGTTCGTCGCCGGCGACGAGCGGGATCTGCTCGATGTCGTGTTCGATCATGAGCTGGGCCGCCTCCTGTGCGGTCCGGCGCTTGCTCACCGTGACGAGGTCGGCGGTCATGAACTCACGGACGGGCTCGGCGGGGATCTCGACGTTCCGTGTGGGCATGTAGCGACCGCCGACGGCCTTGATACCCTCCCAGGCCCACTCGTCGTCCTGGTTGGCGATGGAGTCGCCGGTGTCGTCCTCGCCCTCGACGACGCGGGCGACCTCGATGATGTCGACCTCGGTCAACATCCCGGTCATGTCGCCGTCCTCGTCGAGGACGACAGCGTAGGGGACGCCGGCGTAGGAGAGTTCGCGTTCGGCGACGGTCAGGGGCGTCTCGACGTAGACGCTGTTGACCGCCGAGCGAGCGAGGTCGCCGACGCTGGCGCTCCCGTCGACGTCGCCGCTGGCAATGGCGTGGATGACGTCGGTCATCGTGATGATGCCTTCGAGGCCGTCGCCGACCACGGGAACGCGGCGTTCGCTCTCGTCGAGCATCAGCCGGGCGGCCGCCTGGAGGGTCGCGTCGGCGGTGATCGTCGGCACTTCCTCGACGAGCATCGCGAGCTGGTCTTCGTCGGGCCGGTCGATGAGCGCCTCTCTGGAGATAAGTCCGCGGAACTCCTCGCCGTCGTCGGTCGGTTTGATGACCGGGACCGAGGAGAACCCCCTGTCCTGGAGATACTCGAGGACGTCGTCACGGGTGCCCGGAATCTCTACCGTGACGACCTCCGAGCGGGGCGTCATCGCGTCTGCAACGTTCATACTGGCAAAACCTCCTGCCCGCACCTACTAAGTCCTTAACATCCACCGGTTTTCACCCCCATGGTGGGTGGGAACAACCCGGACGGGATCGCAGGCCGGCCGGAGCACCGCTCGTCCTCGTCGCCGCCGCTACTCCTCGACGGCCGTCTTGACCACGGTCGCCGGTCGGCTCGTCAATCGGAGGACCCGGTCGGTCACGCTCCCGAGTAGCGACCGGTACTCGGCCGGGCGACGCTTCGTGCCGAGGACGACGAGGTCGACGTCCTGTTCGTCCCCGTAGGCCACGATGACTGCGGCGGGTTCACCGCGTGCCAGTTCCGTCTCGACGGCGACGCCGGCGTCACTGGCGGCCTCTCGCACCCGCGCGAGCGTCTCCTCGCCGACTTCTTCGAGGCCGTGTTCCGGACCCTCGGCCTCGTCGAGGTACTCGTCACCACTGTAGGCCGAGTAGACGCTCTCGTCGACGACGAAGACGACGGAGAGGGTGGCGTCGTGTGCCGCGGCCAGGTCGATCGCGTGGGACTCGGCGTTCGTCGACGCGACTGTCCCGTCCGTCGCGAGCAAGATGTGATCGTACATACACGATAGCTCACCCGCTGCCGGCTTAAGTCTAGTCGCGGTGCTGTCCGGTGTCGACGACGAGCGGGGCGCCATCCTGCCTGTCGTCGCCCGACGTTCTCCACCAGCCACATGTCTGCTCTAGGATCATACCGACGCGGTAAGCCGGTCGTTCTCACGTTTGAATAGACCTACCGTCACCGAAAACCGAGTGACTGCGCTTCGACCTGACATTCAGATATCTCTCCCGATACTGACAGATATACAATAGATGTCGGACAGAGAAATGACATCGACACCTCTACCCTCCGTGGATTCCGCTACGTTTATATGCAGGTGTTACATATTGTCATGCATGGAGCCGGACACGGTTGCCCCAGTGGAGGTTGCTGAGGACGCAGAAGTCATGGCTTCCGTCGAGGAAGGCACGACGGATACGCTCGTCATCGCGGACATCTCGCAGGACGACGCCTATATGACACTCCCACTGGTAGACGCCGCGTCCCTTCCCGAGTGGCGATAGCTCGGTCCCTCGTTTCTCCGCCGCCGCGCCAGGTCGATCAGTACCTACGTGTGTCGCAATTCGCCCGGCCGGTCAGTGGGTCTGGACCCACAGCCGCCCCATCTTCGTGAGCCGGGTCTCGTAGCTGCCGCCGACGTCGACCCGCCGGAGGAACCCTTTCGCTTCGAGCTGGCGGACGTTGTACTGGACCTTGCTCCGGAGCGACTCGTCGGCCTCCTGGCCGCGTCGCGCGGCCAGTTCTCTGGCCAGAGCCGAGGTCGATTTCGTCGGCCCAGTCTCGCCGAGCACCTCGACGAGCTCTCGCTCGAAGTCCCGCAGTTCCGCCAGCGGTGCCGCGGGTAGCTCGACGTAGCGCTGGCCGTCGATCTCCCTGGCACCGGTCGTGATTCCCCGCTCGCGGACCGTCTCCAGGAGGGCCTCGATCTCGGCGATCCGCTCGTCGGTGTCGCCGCCCTCCCGGAGGAAGGTCAGTTCGGCTTCGAGTTCCCGAAGCAGGCTCGTCGTCAGGTACGCCTCCGGCGGGACGTAGTAGACGTGGACCTGGTCACGTAGCTCGGGGCGCTCGTTGACGAGCGTGTTCGCCGCCGTCGCGAAGCCAAAGGAGACCGTCCGTGGCATCGAGGAGATATTGATCCATACCTCTTTCTCGGGCACGCGCTCGCGGACTGCCCGGTAGGCCGTCTTGTAGGCGTTCCCGTAGTCGTGGACACTGTCGATGAACGCCGTCTCGACGTCGGCGCCCAGCACCCGCTCGAAAGTGTACTCCAGCCGGTGGAACATCCGCTCGGCGAGGTCGGCGACCTCCCGGTCGTCGCTGTGACGGCGCGCCCGGTAGAGGACGACGGCATCCGCCTCCAGTTCGCCCTGCGTGATGGGCAAAAACAGTCGCTCGACGTCGATGCCGACCGGGATGAGATGGACCGTCTCGCTCACTGTTCGGTGGGTGTCGCGCCGACGTGAAAGCGTTTCCCCATCGACGGTCACTCTCGCGATCTGTGCAAATTACTTTGCATACAAGTATATCACGGCCCACAAATTTTAACCACACTGCTACCGATGGAACTGTCATGACCACGAACCCTCGCTCGGAACCGTGCACGGCCGTGATGAACACGGTCAGCGGCCGCGAGTTCAGACCGTTCGATCCACAGCCGGACGATGTCGCCCTCGCCGATATCGCCCACGCGCTCTCGAACATCTGTCGCTGTTCGGGACAGACGCGGGAGTTCTACAGCGTCGGGCTCCACTCGCTGTACGTGAGCCGTGATCTCGCGCACCGCGATGCCGACCCGCGGATCCAGCTCTACGGTCTGCTCCACGACGCTCCCGAGGCCTACGTCTCGGATATCGTCTCGCCGGTCAAGCGCCACCTGGACCGCTACCAGCAGGTCGAAGGCGAGATTCTCGACACCGTCTGGGCGGCGTTCGACCTCGCAGCACCGACCGACGAGGAGTGGGAGCGCGTCCACGAGGCCGACGTCCGGTTGCGCCGTTACGAACTCGATACGCTCCTACCCGAGGTCGTCGAGGGCGAACCGCCGGCGCTTCCCTACGACCTCGGTGCCGACGCGGACCGCGACGTTGCCGCCGCCTACGAGGGGCGAGCGAGCGACCTCGTCGCGGCGACCGACGCGCGACTGCCCTGAATCATTCGTCGACGGTCACGAACGGGAGTGTCGATCGGCCGTCGTCTGCTGCCAGGACGTCTTCCTGTGTCGCTTCGTCCGGGACGAGCATGTCCACGACGTTGGACTGGCCCGCTCGCTCACGACCGCCGAAATCCGTGACGCTGCGCTCGGCCTGGACCTGTGCGACGCCGCCCGGGCCGGTCAGCGAACTGCCGAGGATCAACACAGCCAGCTCTGCTCCCGCCAGTTCTCCGAGCACCGCCCGCGGAGCGCTCACCCACAGTCCCTTCAGTCCATCACGGGTCGTCACCGAGACACCCTCCGAGACCACCGTCCCGTCGGCGGCCTCGACGGCCGCGGTTGCTTTATTGACGACCAGTCGTCGGTGATGTGGCGCCGCCAGCGTCGCCCCGACTCCGGTCCGCGTGGTCGCCGTGCCGCCACTACGCTCGGGGTCACGGAGGTACACCTGGAGGTGCTGTGGGATGCGGCTCCGGTCGACCGCGTCGGGGACCGGTTCCCGGAACCGGAACTGCCAGTGGTACCGCTCGTCCCCGGCGTAGACGGCGACCCGCGTGAGGTCGAGCGTGCCCGGGGTCCACCGGTCGGCCTCGGGGTACGTGACACTCCCCGGCCCGTGGTCGTCGCCGGCTGGGTCGGTCCAGGCGGCCACGAAATCGGCGTCGAGCAGGCGGTTCCGGACACCGGCTGCCAGGGGGACCATCGGCAGCACTGGCTCCTGGGCACTACGGACGGCCCCCTCGTCGTCGCCGGGCCCGACCAGCAGGTCCGCGATGTAGTCGTCGTCGCTCCCTTCACTCCCGTCGCCGTCCGAACCACCCGGAGTGGTCAGCGTGGCGAACTGGAGATCGGTTGGCTCGGATGGGAGTACCTTCGAAGGAATAAGAACTTGGCGCTGTCCGCCGACGGTCTCGACTGGGGGCGCTACCACGGACTCCCCGTCGCTCGTCGTAACTCGCGCGCCGTCCGGCCGAACCACCACCCGGTACTGGACGGGCGCCGAGAGCGTCGCGTCGAGACCCGAGCGTGTCTGGACCGACCCGCCGTCGCGCCCCGGATCGCGGAGGTACACCTCGAACTGCGTCCCGTCGGTCGCGGTCGGTTCGGCGACGCGCCAGGCGAACTGGAGGCCGTCGTCGGTCTCGTAGACGTCGAGGTCGGTGAGGTCGAGGCTCCCTTCGGAGTGTCCCCCTGGCGCCGTCGCGTCGCCGGTCGGATCGTCGAACGTGGCCAGCGGTGCGCCCCGGCCGGCCAGCGCGTCTGCCCGGAGGAGCACGGCATCCTCGACGGTGACGCCCGCCTCCGCTTGCACCCCTACATCGGCCCCCGACAGCAGGTCGGTCCGGCCGACACTGGGATGCTGTGTGACGGTCACCGGGTCGGCCCCGAAGTTCAACAGCACGTGGACGCGCTCGCCGTCGGCCTCCCTCGCGTAGCCCGTGACGCGGTCGTCGCCCGGCGCGACCGACAGCGGGAGCAGGTCCGCGTCGGACTGGAGCGCCCGCTCCTCCTTTCTGCGGTCGGCCAGTGCCCGGTAGAACGACCGTCGGTCGGCGTCGGCGCTATCCCAGTTCATCGCCTCGCGCATCCCGGTCAGCCCGGTCTCCTGGCCGTAGTACAGCAGCGGCGCGCCGGGCAGCGTGAACGTCGCCGCACCGGCGGCCCGTTGACTCTCCGCGCCGGCCGTCGCGAGGTATCGGTCCGTATCGTGGTTCTCGACGTAGTTGAGCATGGTGATGTGCGCGGGATAACCGGCGTCGCGGCGCTCGGCCACGACGTCGTGTAGACTGTCGGCCGGCGCCTCACCCGTCCCGATTGCCCGGAGCGTCTCGAAGAGGCCCTCGCCGTAGTGGAGGCCGAACTCGTTCTCGGCGAAGTCGGCGTGGTCGGCGTCCCAGGGGACGGCCTCGCCGAGCAACAGGAACTCGGGATGGTCGCGTCTGACGCGGGCCCGGACCTCTTTCCAGAGGCTGTGGGGCATCCCCCAGGCGACGTCACACCGGAAGCCGTCGACGACGTCGGCCCACTCCTCGACGACCGCCAGGAACCACGAGCGGACTGCTGGATTGTCGTAGTTCAGGATGGGGATGCCCTGCCAGCCGAAGTAGTACTGGGCCTGTCCCCCGTCCCAGCGGTACCAGTCGGTGAAGCTACTGGCCGCGTCCTGATCGCCGACTGCCGACTTCGCGGCCTGGAAGTAGCGGTGCTCGCGGGCCGTGTGGTTCCCGACGAGGTCGAATATCACCTTGATGCCGTGGTCGTGGCAGGTATCGACGAACGACTGGAAGGCCGCGCGGTCCCCGAGCGCGTCGGCCGTCTGGAAGTAGTCGATCACGTCGTAGCCGTGCGGCCCGCCGGGTTGGGTCTCGTCGCGGTGGCTGTGGGCGTCGAGGATCGGCGTCAGCCACACCGCGTCGGCGCCCATCGAGTCGATGTACTCGACCTTCGATTCGAGGAATTCGAAGTCGACGTCGATGCCGAACCGCCTGACGAAGAGTTCGTAGATCACGGCGTCGGTCGCCCACCCCGGCGGCTCGGTCGGGTGGCGAACGTCCCCGCCAGCAGGGTCGACGACGAGGGTATCGGCGACGCTGCGGCCCGTCTCGCCCGCTGCGGCCGCGTGGACGCGGACGGGACCGTCGAGTTCGTCCAGCTCGAGTCGCGCGGTCTGTCCGTCGACAGCGATATTGCCGTCGAAGGAATCCCTATCGTCGACGAGGAACTCGACGGTCAGGTCGTCGGGATCGGCGTCGCTGTCGGTGGGCGGACGGATGTCCGCGCCGACAATCGCCTCCTCGTCGGTGATCTCACCGGAGAGGGTCAACGTCGGCCGCGGGTCACCGGTCGCCCCCTCGGAGAACGCGTGGATCGTCTGGCGGTGGACGCCGTCCGGCGCGGTCAGCTCCAGGATGTAGGTCCCGGAGACGTCGGGTTCGAACTCGACGACCGGGGATTCACCGACGCCGGCCTCGCTGCCGTCGGGTGCGTCGACCACCGACCAGGCGTAGCCACCCGTCGTGTCGGGGTTCCTGGGTGCGAGGTTGCTCTCGACGCCGGCGAACTCCGGGGCTCTGAACGACTCGCCGACGCTCGTGAATATCGGCGGTCCCGGGGCGTGTGACCCCTCGACTGCCGACTGCGGAACGTCGAACGACTCGGGTGTCGCCGTTTCGACGGGGGTGGGTGTCGCGTTGGACGACGTCCGTGTTACCGCTGGTGTCCCCGAGTCGTCCTGCCGTCCCGGACACCCCGCCAGTCCCGCCATCGCCGTCGAGAGCAGGAACCGCCGTCTGGTCAGCGGTCTGTCGCGGTCTGTCATGACAGGGGCTAGCGTGACTGATCGAATAAATGTTGACTTCTCTCGTCACGATTTCTCCGAGAACCGCACCTCTGGATCGCGATACGCGAGTGCACGCGCCGAGAAAACAAGCGTTATCACCTCCGGGGAAATCCACTCCGACATGAAGGTACTCGTCACGGACCCGATCGACGACGCTGGCCTCGAACGACTCCGAGAGGCCGGTCACGAGGTCGAGACAGCCTACGATGTCGAGGGCGACGCACTGCTCGAAGCGGTGGCCGACGCGAACGCGCTCATCGTCCGCTCCGGCACGGAAGTCACCGAGGAAGTTCTGGCCGCCGCACCGGATCTCATCATCGTCGGCCGCGCCGGCATCGGCGTGGACAACATCGACATCGACGCTGCGACCGACCACGGCGTCATCGTCGCGAACGCGCCCGACGGCAACGTCCGGGCGGCCGCCGAACATTCGGTCGCGATGGCCTTCGCCACTGCGCGTTCGATCCCGCAGGCTCACGACCGCCTGAAGAAGGGCGAGTGGGCCAAAAGCGACTTCCTGGGGACCGAACTCAACAACAAGACGCTGGGCGTCGTCGGTTTCGGCCGCGTCGGCCAGGAGGTCGCCAAGCGCCTCGGTGGTCTGGGGATGGACATCGTCACCTTCGACCCCTACATCAGCCAGGAGCGGGCCGACCAGTTCGGCGCCGAACTCGTCGACGAACTCGAGGAGTGCCTGGAAGCGGCTGACTTCGTCACCATCCACACGCCCCTGACCCCCGAGACCGAGAACATGATCGGCGAGGAGGAACTGGCGCTCATCGACGACGGCTACGTCGTCAACTGTGCCCGCGGTGGCATCATCGACGAACCGGCCCTGGCCGACGCCGTCGAGGACGGCACCCTGAAAGGTGCCGCGCTGGACGTCTTCGGCGAGGAACCGCTCCCGGCCGATAGCCCGCTGCTGGACGTCGACGACATCATCGTCACGCCCCACCTCGGCGCCTCGACCGAGGCCGCCCAGGAGAACGTCGCGACCTCCACGGCCGACCAGGTGGTCGCCGCTTTCAACGAGGAACCGGTCGCCAACGCCCTGAACGCCCCCTCCATCGACGAGACGACGTTCAAGCAGGTCCGTCCGTACCTCGAACTGGCCGAGACCGCCGGCCGCATCGCCGTCCAGCTGTTCGACGGCCACATGTCGGAGGTCCAGGTCACCTACGCCGGCGACATCGCCGACCAGGACGTCGAGTACGTCACAGCCAGCGCGCTGAAGGGCGTCTTCGCCCCCTCGGAACTGCAGGTCAACGCCGTCAACGCCCCGCAGGTCGCCGAGGACCGCGGCATCGACGTCACCGAATCCAAGACGAGTTCCGCCGAGGACTACCAGAGTCTCATCACCGTCACCGTCTCCGACGGCGAGGAGTCCGTCTCCGTCTGTGGGACCCAGTTCGCCGGCGACGAGTCCCGCATCGTCCGCATCGACGGCCACCGTATCGAGGCGGTCCCCCACGGCCACATGCTCGTGGTCCGTAACCGTGACGAACCGGGGACCATCGGCTTCATCGGCACCGTGCTCGGCGAGGCCGACATCAACATCGCCGGCATGTTCAACGGCCGCGAGACCATCGGCGGGGAGGCCCTCTCTGTCTACAACCTCGACGAGAAGCCGACCGCCGAGGTACTGGATCGCCTGAACGGCGACGACCGAATCATCGAGACGACTTACGTCGCCCTGGGCGACGAGTAACGCGTTCGTCGGGCCGTTCTCGCGACTGATTTTCGCGGCGATAACAGTTTATAGGCAGGCGTGTGACCGACGTGGCAGGATGGTTCGGGACGAGATTGTGTCGGTGACAGCGCTCCTGATCGGCGGTGAGGATCGACTGGCGGACCTGGTTGCCCCGCTCGAAGGAAACGGAATCGCCGTCGAAACCGCGAGCGACCTCTCGGACGGGTCGGTCGCCGCCGGCTGTGACCTCGTGGTCGTTCCACACGACGAGACGACGACGCCGACGGTCGATGGCGTCGCGGGCGTCGAACGCGCCGTCGAGACAGTTGATTGCCCGGTCGTGCTGTACGCGGTCGGGTTCCCCGGTGCCGAGGTGGCTATCGAGGCCCTGGAAACGGGAGCAGCCGACGCGATCTACGTCCCGCCGAAACGCGGCGAACTACTCGCCCGCCGACTTGGGTGTGTTGCGACCGACGACGACTGCTTCGCCGACCCCGAACGGCTACTGGAGGGCTTCTTCGAGCACTACACCGAGGACGTCTTCATCAAGGACGACGCCTCGCGTATCGCCGTCGGGAGCCACGGGACGGGCCAGCCACAGGGGTACGACCGCGAGCAACTGCGGGGCCTGACCGACTACGAACTGCTGCCGCCGGATCTGGCCGACGCGCTGTACGAACAGGAAGAACGGATCCGCGAGACGGGTGAGGAGGTACACAACGCCGTCGAGCACTTCGTCCGGGACGGCGAGGACCGCTGGGTCGCGACGACGAAGGTCCCCCGGTGGGAGGACGGTGAGATCACTGGCCTGGTCGGCGGGACCCGCGACGTCACCTACCTCCGGCGCCGGGAACGGCTGGTCGCGCTGCTCAACGAGGCCAGCAGGGACCTCATGCGTGCGGAGACGACGGCGGATGTCTGTCGCGTCACCGCGGATATCGCCGACGACATCGCCTCACTGCCCGCCGTCCAGGTCGTACTGTACGACAATGGGCTGTTGGTTCCGACGGCCGACGGCGCCGACACCCCGTCCGTCTTCGAACACCACGAACGGTGGTTCTGGCGGGCCTTCGAGACCGGCGACCCGCAGTACGTCACGGTCGACGAGTCGGGGGCGTCCACGACAGACGTCGCAGACCCCGCCGCCGTCGACGTCGCCGTCTTCCCGCTCGGCGACCACGGCGCGGTCGGGATGCGCGCCACCGACACGACACTCGACGAGTTCACGCTGGACCTGGCCAACGTCATGGCTGCCACCGTCGAGGCCTCGTTGGATCGGGCCGAGCGCGAGGCCAGACTGCGTGACCACGAACGGGAACTACGCCTCCAGAACGAGCGACTGGAGGAGTTCGCGATGATGGTGAGCCACGATCTCCGGAACCCGCTGCAGGTGGCACTGGGGGCGACGGACATGCTGGAGACGGAGTCGGACCACGCCGACCGTATCGAGGGGGCGCTCGAACAGATGGACCGCCTCGTCGACGAACTGCTCACACTGGCCGACCGGGGCGAGATCGTCGGCGACCGGGTCTCGATCGACACTGCGCGACTGGCGCGGCGGGCCTGGGCGGATATCGAGACCGGTACGGTCACACTCGAGGTCGGAGCGGTCGGGACCGTCCTCGCCGACCGGGAGCGACTCCGACAGCTTCTGGAACACCTGTTCTGGGAACTCGTCCGCGGCCAGGGTGGGAACGGCACGGTCCGCGTCGAGGGCCTCGACACTGGCATCGCAATCGAGTACGCCGGCACGGCGCCCCCCGAGACGCTCGTCGACGGCTCGCTGACGACCAACGCTCGCCCGAGCGACGACCGCCAGAGCGACGACGCGACACCGTACGCACAGTACATCGTCTCGACGATCGCCGAGGCCTACGGCTGGACGGTCACGACTACCGACGGTACCGAGTCGACCCGGTTCGAGATCACCGGCCTGGAGATCGACGGATGAGCGCCGACTCGCTGTCGGTCTGCTGTGTCGACCCCGACGGCCGACTCGGGACCTTCGTCGCGACGCTCCGATCGATCGATGGGATCGAAGTCGCCGTCGTGGATTCGGTAACCGACGTTCGCGACGACCTCGACTCGGCCGACTGCTGTGTGGTCCTGCACGCGCCGGCGACGCCGACACTCGATGCCGTCGACGGTCTCGAACTCCTGCGCGCTATCCGGGAGCTCACTGCATCGCTCCCGGTCGCCGTCTACGGCCACGAGGTCGGCGAGACCGACTACACGAGTCGGACCTTCGCCAAGGCAGTGCTGGACACGGGCGGGATCCCGATGACGATGAACCCCCAGCGGACCGAACTCGTCGCTCGGCGCATCCGGCACGCAGTCGGGGCCGAACGGCACTTCCAGGACGACGCCGACCTGCTGGACTCGTTGCTCGATTACTTCCCACACCACATCTTCATCAAGGACACGACCGGCCGGTTCGCGGAGGCCAGCGCCGTCACGGCCCAGGAGTACGATTTCGAACGCGAGGAACTCCTGGGGCTGACCGACTACGAACTCCTGCCCAGAGCGCACGCCGACGACCTCTACGCCGAGGCCCAGGAGATACTCGAGACGGGCGAGCCGATGCTGAACAAGGTCGAACACTACGTCGACGCGGACGGCCAGAGCCGCTGGGTCAGCACGACGAAGGCGCCACGCTACGACGCCGACGGGACGCCCATCGGAATCGTCGGGAGCACCCGCGAGGTCACCGAGGAGAAGCGCCAGGAGCGGATGGTCCGCGCGATCTACGAGGCCAGTCGGGATCTGGTCCGGGCCAGCGACCGCGCGGAGATCGGCGAGATCACCATCGCTATCGCCGAGGACATCCCGGCGCTCCCGCGTGTCCAGGTCGCGCTCGTCGACCCCTCGACGGGGGACCTCGAACCGGTCGCAACCGGCGAGGCGGTCAGCGGTCTCTTCGAGCAGTACGCGGACCGATACCGGGCGGCGTTCAGGGCCGAGCAGACACAGTACATCCATGCCGACGGCCGCGTCGAGACCGACCGCGGGGCGATCACGGAACCGACGGCTGCCGTCGTCCCGCTCGGCGAACACGGCGCGGTCGGGGTGACGACGGGCGAGGGCGCCGTCGACGAGTTCACGCTGGACCTGGTGACGATCCTCGCGGCCAACGTCGAGGCGGCCCTGGACCGGGCCGAACGCGAGCGCGCGCTCGAACACCAGAACGAACGGTTAGAGGAGTTCGCGAGCATCGTCAGCCACGACCTCCGGAACCCGCTGTCGGTCGCCAGCGCCTACGTCGACATCGCCAGGGACGACCCGGACGAGGAGTACTTCGACAAGGTCGACGCCGCCCTAGAGCGGATGGGACGACTGACCGACGAACTGCTCACGCTGGCGAAGAACGGCCAGACGGTCGGCGAGACCGAACCGGTCGACCTCGACGACGTGGTGACCGACGCCTGGGCCACGGTGAGCACCTCACGGGCCAGTGTCGAGACCGACTCGCTCGGCGTGGTGCGGGCCGACCGGTCCCGGCTGGTGGAACTGCTGGAGAACCTCTTCCGTAATGCGGTCGAACACGGGACTGCCGACGACGACCACGTCAACATCACCGTCGGGATGTTCCCCGACGACGAGGGGTTCTACGTCGCCGACGACGGCCCGGGGATCGAAGCGAGCGAACGGGACCAGATCTTCGAGATGGGCTATACCGACGCGGAGGACGGCACCGGCTACGGGCTCTACATCGTCAAGACGATCGCCGAGGCCCACGGGTGGTCGGTGTCCGCGACCGAGAGCGCCGACGGGGGCGCACGCTTCGAGTTTGCGCTTTAGCGGTCCTGGAGGAGTCGTTCGTACCGGTCCACGACGGCCTGGCGCTGTTCGCGTTCGGCTTCGACCGCCGACTCTAGCTGTGCGATCCGCTGGCGCAGGAGGGCGATCTCCAGTTCGTAGCGGGCGTTCGAGGGCCGGTCGTCGGCGACCGTGGGCGTCGCCACTGCCGTGTCACGTGCTTGCATACCTCGTTGGTGGGAGTCAGGGCTGAAAAACACCCATCGGACGGGCGTCTGCGGGCCGTCTGCCAGCCGTCACACGCTACATGAAGTCGGCGATACCGGACTGCTTGTTGTGGTCGTTCTCGAAGACAGACTCGATAGAGCGTTCGAGGATCTTGAGCCGCTGTTTCGTGTAGTCGCGGGCGCCGAACTCGTCGGCGACTCTGAGCGCGGTGTCGATGTACTTGTTGACCGACCCCTCGTGGACGGTGAGGTTGACCCGGCCGCCACACTCCCGGCAGTCGCCGGTCAGCGGGACCCGCCGGTAGGACTCCCCACAGTCCAGACAGCGCGTCTCCTGGCGGGAGAACGCTCGCAGGTTCCCGATGAGGTCCGGCAGGAAGTGGTACTCGATGATCCGCTCGGCGACGTCGCTCTCGACGACCGACCGCAGCTTCCGTGAGATCGCCAGCTGGGCGTCCATCTTGTCCTCCATCGAGCCCAGCGTCTTGTACGCCGAGAGGTCCGGTCCGGCGGCGATGTTGGAGGTGTCGTGGGTGTGCCGGAACTCCGTGTACTCCCGGTCGGTCCCCAGGGTCTCCTCGGCGATGGTCATGATCTCCTCGACCTCTTCGGGGGGTGTCAGCTCCCGTGTGGCCTCGTAGAACTCGCGCGGGTACGAGTCCATGATGTCCATGTTGTGGGCCTCGTCGTCGATCTCGCTGGGGTCGATCCGGGAGGACATCACCAGCGGGGCGTCCATTCTGCCGCCCCGCTGGTTCGGCAGGTACTTTCGCGAGAAGTTCAGCAGGCCGTCCATCAGCAGCATCACACAGTCTTCGTCGCCGTCGCACTGGGCTACGTATGTTCCTTCGACGGCAACTCGGTGCGTGTCGGCGACCGTGAGACAGTAGACGTGTTCGACGTCGCTCTCGACGTAGCTCACGCCGGTCACTGTGTCGGTCGGGACGGTGCTCCCGCCGTCGGCCGCCGCTGTTTCGCCGGTCATCGTCGTCTCGCCGCCGTCGTAGGCCGGCAGCGCGTCGCCGGCCTCGATCTCGGATGCACGCACCTCCTCGATGCCCTCGTCGCCGACACGGAGCATCGTGTGATCGGGTGTGACTCGCAGCGTCCGCTCGCCGACCGCGATGTGGACGAGGTGGTCCGGGGCGGGGTGTTTGGAGACGGCTTCGACCTGCTTGCGACAGGGACCCTCGGGGCCCAGCGAGGGAACCGTCAGATCGGCCTCGACATCGGAGACGAGCGTTCCGAAGTCGTCCTCGCGGGGGTCGTCGAGGTGATCTTCGACGAAATCGGCGATGGTTCCGTACGACCAGTCACCGCCCTCTCCGTGCCACAGGCGGGTCTCCGGGTGGAAGCAGTTCCGCCGCTTGGCGGCGTGAAAGTACGGGTGCGCGTAGCCGACCGCCGCCGAGGTGAACCCGACAACCCGGCCCACGGTCGCCGCGCTGGTGTGGGGCGCCATCCCGAAGACCAGTTCCCCGACGAGGTCCTCGCGGTCGTCGAACTCGTAGTACCGTTCGAGCCCGTAGTACTGTTCGAGGAGGTCGTCGACGAACCGGGCGGTCTTGAGCATGTGCTCGGCCGCGCCGTCCGAGAGGACGATGTCCTGGACCTTCAGCTCGACCAGCTGGTCGTCGTGGGTCAGGGGGTCGCCGTGGATGTCCGTCTCGTAGCCCAGATGCCGCAGGCGGTCGGCCTCGACGTCGAGTTCGGACGGTCGGACGGCGGTCACCGGCAGGTCGGTCATGTCGTACCGGACGGTGCCGTCCTTGAACGCCGAGACGTCGTGTTTCGCCCGGAGGATACCCTTCTCCATCGGTTCGGGCAGTTTCTCCGCGGAGGTGAGCCCTTTGACCCCCTTCAGCGTGCCGAAGGCGGTCTCGCGCTCGCCGACGGACCGCAGGGCGTCGTGATACCCCTCGCTCAGATCCAGTACCGTGTACTGCGTGGGCGAGGCCAGGGTCTCACACCGGTGACACTCCGCCCGGCCGGACTCGTCGGGCTCGACTTCGGCCTCGCAGTCGGGACAGACGTACACCGTCTCGGCGAGGGTCCCACAGTCGGGACAGCGGGCCTCGTGGGTCTCCGTGCCACAGTCGGGACAGCGCCGGCGTGCGACCTCCACCTCGACGTGGCCGGGCGTGTCGCTCATCGAGTCGGCGTGCTTGGTGGCCTTGGCCACGTCACGCTGTGAGCCGCCGGCCTCGCCGATGGGAAAGAGCGTGTGGACCGCGGGCGAGAGGTCCCGCCGCTCGGATTTCTCGGGGCGTCCCATCCGGTTGCCGATGCGTGTCGGCGCCCGCTCGCGGACGGTGAAGGGCGCGACCTCGGTGACGGCCTCGATGGCGTTCTGGCCGCCCTCCCGGTCCGTGGACTCGTCGTAGCCGATGGCGTCGACTGACTCCGGTTCGCCGTACTCCCGGGCGTGCTCGGAGATATCGTCGAGCGTCCAGTCCCGTTCGAGCGACCGCGAGAACCCGAGCGTTCGGACCAGCGGGACCCAGTCGTCGACCAGCAGCGAGTCCTCGGTCTGGGTGTGCTCGACGAGCAGGTGTTCTAGCGTCTGCTGGACCGTCTCGGTCCGCGGGATGACGAGGTCGCCGTCGGTCGCTCCGGCACCACGTTCGGCGACGGCCCCGTCGGTCTGGACGACCTCGGCGTCGTCGATGGCGTCGGCCAGCGCGCCGACGTGTTTGACGCTCACGTCGTGCCAGAGGTAGGTGTAAGCCGGGTGTAGCGGGGCGTCGTACTCGGTCGCCCAGTCCAGTGCTTCCTCGGCGCTCGGGTCGGCGAGGTCGACTGTGGGGTCGTCACGCATCGCCTGGACGTCGGCGCCGGCCGCCGCGAGGTCCTGTTCCCACCACTCGACGGTGTAGGAGGCCGGCGCGAGCGGGTGGTTGTTCTCGACGAACTCGCCGTAGTTGACCAGGTACTCTCCCAGGTCGAGTATCTTCTCGACGCCGTTGCGCACTTCCAGGGCCTCCTCGGCGTCGTCGATGCGCCGGACGTCGCCGTTGGCCAGGCGGACGGTCGGCCCCTCGATGGTGTCGACCGGGACGACGCCGGCGGCCTTCCCCGGTCGCTCGGTCTTGATCTGGGTCCCCGTCGCCAGGAAATCGTCGACCAGATGCATCGTCGCCGGGTGGACGCCGGCGGTCGCGAACCCGTGGTTGCGCGCCCGGCCGTAGCGCAGGCGGAAGCCGCCGGGTTTCGAGGGGTGTGAGAAGACCGGGCGGCCGGCGATGAGGTCCCGGAGATACTTCTTGGCGGGGTCGACCCGCGGCGGGCCGGCCGGTTCGTCGTCGGTCTCCTCGCTCCCCTCGCCGTCCGCATCCTCGCTCTCGTCGTCGTCCGCGGCGTCGTCCTCTTCCCCGTCGTCCCCCTCTGTATCGCTCCCTTCGTCTTTGCCGATAGTGCCGTCGATGAGGTCCTGGAGCCACGGCCAGTCGACCTCGTCCAGATTACGGGTGTAGCGCTGGATCTTCGGGGCCTTCAGCGCGATGCCCTCGGCCAGCACCAGACACATCCCGCCCCGCGGGGAGTTCGAGTCGACACGTTCCAGGTCCCGGTAGCCCGAGACCTCCTCGTCGCCGGTGGCCTCCCCGTCGAGCATGATCGGCATGTGCTCGGCGATGAACTTCGTCTCCTTCTCCTTGGGCGAGTACTGGAGGCCGGTGTCCTTGTCGTAGAGGTCGATCTCCTCGGCGTAGCGGCCGATCTCCTCGTCGCGGGCCTTGTACTGGTCGATGTCCAGCAACGCCCGCGCGTAGTCGGCGACAAGCACAGACAGCGCCTGGGCGGTCCCGCCCGCAGAGCGGATCGGGCCGGCGTAGTAGACGTTGATGAACTCCGTCCCGTCGTCGTTCTCCAGGAGTTCCACGCGGTCGATCCCCTCGATGGGGGCGGCGACGACACCTTCGGTCAGCAGGGCGACCGCGGTCCGGACCGCGCCCTCGACTTTCCCCTCGCGGGTGTCGTAGTCGCCGACGGTGCCCTCGACGAAGTCCTCGACGAGTTCCAGGGCGGCCTCCTCGCGGGACATCTCTCCTTCGAGTTCCCGGACCCGTTCGGCGACGCCGTCGATGCCGAGGATGTTCTCGACGCGGTCGGCCATGTCCCGCGCGGTCGGGATCTCGACCTCGGGTTTCGGGTCGCCGCCGCGCTCGCGGGCCCGCTGGGCGACGTCCATCGCCCGGTCGAGTTCGCTCTCTAACGTCTCGAAGTACTGTTCGTCGGCCTCCCGCATCTCAGAGCTCCCACAGATCGAGGTCGGTCGGCTCGTCGTGGCTCCGTTCGAGGTGGGTGTCGAACGCCCGGACGTACAGTTCGCCGGCCCAGACGGTGGCGCTGTTGAGATGGCCGGCCAGCGCCTCCCCGTCGGGCCGGGAGAGCACGGCGTGGGTGTGGGCGAACCGCTCGCCGTCAAGATGGGAGATGTTCCCCATGCAGGCGGCGACCTCCAGCGGTTCGGGGAAGGTGACTGCGTCGTACTCCTGGCGCTCCTGGTCGTAGAACCAGACTTCGGCGTCCTGCACCGCGCCCAGTCCGTAGAAGAAGCCGGCGTCGATCCCCTGGGCGTCGGCGAAGGCCTCGATCTCGCCGCGCCAGTCCGCACCGTGATCCAGTCGGCAGACGTACTCGGACGTGCTGTCGACTTCCCGATAATCCATACACGAACGGGACGGTTGGCGACGGCAAAAACGTTGCCACCCGGAGCGACTTCGCCGAGTGTGAACGGCGACACAACATTTACTACGCCATCGCAGCACTGTCGGCCATGGATACCGGTGATCGTGCGTGACTGATCTCCTGCTCCACGACGCCGTCGTCCTCCCGGTCGACGGCCAACGGCGGATCTTCGAACGCGGGACCGTCACCGTCGAAGACGGCCGGATCCGCGAGGTGCGGCCGACACGCGAGGGCGACGCCGACGCCGACGCGGACCGGGTCATCGACGGCGCGGGCTCGCTCGTGCTGCCTGGCCTGGTCAACAGCCACGCCCACCTGGAACTGACCGCGCTCTCGGGCGTCTGGAGCGACAGCCAGGTCGGCGACCTGCTGGCGGAGATGACCGCGCTCTACGAGCAACTCGCCGAGGGCGAGTACGAGTACCTCGTCGACGCCGGCTACGAACACGCCGCCCTGCTGTTCCTCCACGGTGGCATCACGACGACGAACTCGATGGACCTGCGGCCCGGGCGCGGCGCCCCCGTGTTCGGCGAGGCCGGCCTCCGCGGTGTCTTCGGTGCCGCTCTCTCGGATCTGTTTCTGGACGTCCCTGTCGACGAGCAGTTCGAGCGAGCGCGGGATTTCGTCGAGACGTACCACGACAGCTACGACGGCCGTATCCGCGCAGCGGTCTGCCCCCACGACGACTGGTCGTGTAGTCGGGCGCTCTGGGAGCGGGCCGCCGAGTTCGGCGCCGAGTATCCCGACCTACCGGTCCACACGCACCTGCTGGAGGTCGACGAGAGCAACACGATGGCCCGCTCGAACGGCGCGCCCGACTCGCTGGCGCTGCTCGACGAGGTGGGTCTGCTCGACGAGCGCCTCGTGGCCGCGCACTTCCGGGTCGCGGACGACCACGACGTCGAACGGGTCGCCGAGGCCGACGCGAGCGTCGCGCACTGCCCGTCGGTGTTCTGCTACTGGAACCCCGACGCCGACGTTCCGTGGACGCCGGTCCGAGAGCTGCTCGACGCCGGCGCGACGGTCGGCCTGGGACTGGACGACCACTACTGGCACGACTCGGCGAACCTCTTCGGCGAAGCCAGACAGGCGCGTCTGGCCGCGAACCTCTCGAACGGCGCCAATCAGTTCTCCTCGATGGAGTTGTTGCGGATGCTCACCATCGAGGGTGCTCGTGCGATCGGGCTAGGTGACGAGATCGGCAGTCTCGAACCGGGCAAGCGGGCCGATCTGGTCGTCCTGGACGTCTCGGGGCCGCAGTTCACGCCGCTGACGAACGCGCCGGCCCACGTCACCAACACAGCGACGCCGGCCGACGTCGAGACGGTCGTCGTCGACGGCGAGGTGGTCCTCGATTCGGGTGAACCGGTCCGGGTGGACGAGGGAGCCATCCTCGACCGCGTCCGGACGGCGACCGACCGGTTCGCCGACGAATCGGACTGGGAACTGGGCCTCGGTGGCAGCGAGTCGCCGGGTACGCTCTCGACGGTGCGGGACCTCCCGAAACGCGGACCGGCGCAGTTGCTGGGCCGCATCGCAGTCCAGTCGGTACGGGACGTCTTCGGGGAGTGACGACGCCGGGCCACCTCAGGCCGGCAGCGACAGCGAACTCGCGGACTGGCCCCGCTCGGCGTCGTAGAAGGTCAGGCTCTCGACGGACCACTCGACGGGATCGACGGCTCGCTCGGTCAGCCGTCGGGCCGTCTCGGAGTCGCCACCGCGGGCGACCGTGACGTGGGGCACGTAGTCCGCCCCCTCGACGCCGTCGACCGGGTCGAAGGTCTCACAGAGGCGTTCGTGGAGCGCGACCAGGCCGGGGCTCTCGACGGCGAGGTAGACGACGGGAGAGGGACCGGTCGCGGCCGTCTCGAACTGCGCGACACCCGTGATTCGGGCCTCGAACGCTGGCTGTCCGCGGAGCGTCTCGCGTGCCTGCGACTCCAGTCGGGCGTACGCCGCGTGGTCGCCCTCGCCCAGTCGCTTGGCGACGAGCGTGTGCTCGCCCCGCGGTCGCGCCCGCGCTCTCGGCAGGTCTCGGGCCAGTTGGCCGGCGAGCGCGGTGACTGCCGAGGGCAGCGGGACGTTGAGACTGTACACGCCCGGAGCGACGGCTGCCGGCGACAAAAGGGCCGCGTTCAGAGCCGGTCGGTCAGATAGAGGACGATGAGGACGACGACGATCAGTCCCAGCAACGGCTGGAGCGGCCCCAGCAGCCAGCCGAGCAGTCCGAACACTGCCTCGACCACCTCCAGGCCGACCCAGACGATGACGAGGACGAGCAGGACTCGCAACAGGGTATCGACGTCGAGGGATGCGCGGTTCATAGATGGCCGTTCCCGAGCGTGGACAAACCCCTTGTGGCCGATCCTGTCACCGACTCGCGTGACACGAACTCACGCACACGGCGCGGACACGGAAGCTATTAGTACCAGACTTACAGTACCATCACGTACATGACTCGGACCACCGCCGCTGGGATGCTCGCTGGCGCCAGCGAGGGGTCCGACTCTTTCTCGCAGCGACGCCGACGACGACGGGGCCGTCTCTAGGCCCACTACTATCTTCCACTCACACGGTTCGTCTCGTCGCTGATTCCCGCCGTCGACTGTCCGGCCGGTACCCGAAATCGACAGTCACACCACCAAACCAATGTCCGAAGGAAACGGAACCGTCGCGCTCGCCTTCTCCGGTGGGCTCGACACGACAGTCTGTGTATCGCTGCTCAAAGAGGAGTACGGCTACGACGAGGTCATCGGCGTCACCGTCGACGTCGGCCAGCCCGACTACGAGTTCGAGGAGGCCGAAGAGACCGCCGAGGCGCTGGGCGTCGAGCAGTACGTCGTCGACGCCCGCGAGGAGTTCGCCGACCTCTGTCTCCAGGCCGTCAAGGCCAACGCCGACTACCAGGGCTATCCGCTCGGGACCGCGCTCGCCCGCCCGGTCATCGCGAAGGCCATCCTCTCGGTCGCCCAGCAGGAGGGCTGTGACGGTATCGCCCACGGCTGTACCGGCAAGGGCAACGACCAGCTCCGGTTCGAGGCCATCTGGCGCGACTCGGATCTGGAGGTCATCGCGCCGGTCCGCGAACTCGGCCTGACCCGCGAGTGGGAGAACGAGTACGCCGCCGAGAAGGGCCTGCCCGTCGAGGGCGGGGACGGCGGCCGCTACTCCATCGACACGAACATCTGGAGCCGCTCCATCGAGGGCTCGGAACTGGAGGACCCCTCGACCATCCCGGCCGACGACATCTACAAGTGGACCGACAACCCCTCGGGCAAGGAGTCCGAACTCGTCGAGATCTCCTTCGAGGAGGGCGTCCCGGTCGCGGTCGACGGCGAGGAACTGGGCTCGGTCGAACTCATCGAACAGCTCAACGAGCAGGCTGGCGCCCACGGCATCGGCCGCACCGACATGATGGAGGACCGCATGCTCGGGCTCAAGGTCCGCGAGAACTACGAGCATCCCGCGGCGACGGTGCTGCTGACGGCCCACGAGGCGCTGGAAGGCCTCGTCCTGACCCAGGAGGAGCGCCAGTTCAAGGCCCAGGTCGACCAGGAGTGGTCCCAGAAGGCCTACCAGGGTCTCGTCGACGCACCCCTGACCGGCGCGCTGGAGGCGTTCATCGAGGACACCAACGAGCGTGTCTCGGGCACCGTCACGATCAAGCTCGAAGGCGGTCACTGCCGCCCGGTCTCCCGCGAGTCCGACTACGCCGTCTACAGCGAGTCGGCGGCCTCCTTCGACGAGGAGGACGTCACCGGCGGCATCACCCAGCAGGACGCCACTGGCGTCGCGAAGTACCACGGCTTCCAGTCGCGTCTGACCAACAAGATCCTCGAAGACGCAAAGCAGGGCGCCGCGGTGGCCGATGGAGGGAGCGAGGCCGACAGCGGGGCGGCGGTAAGCGAGGACACGGAGGAATAGAGCGATGAGCGGGGAGGGCGAGGCCGACGCCGACGCCGACGAGGAGACGGTCGTCCGCCGCGACCGCTTCGCGGGCGGGCCCGCACGGTCGTTCCTCTCCTCGCTCGCCGACGACGAGCGCATCTTCGCGGCGGATCTAGCCGTGGACCGCGCTCACGTCGTGATGCTCGCCGAGCAGGGGATCGTCGACCGCGAGACGGCCGGCGAGATCCTGACCGCGCTGGCCGACGTCGAGTCTGCGGGTCACGCCGACCTGCCGGACGGCGAGGACGTCCACGAGGCCATCGAGAGCGCGGTCATCGACCACGTCGGGCCCGACGGCGGGAAGATGCATACCGCCCGCTCGCGCAACGACGAGGTGGCCGCCTGCATCCGCTACCGACTGCGCGAGGACGTCCTGGAACTGCTCTCGGCGGTCGTCGGCGCCCGCGAGCAACTGCTCGATGTCGCCCGTGACCACGACGGGACGGTGATGCCGGGCTACACGCATCTCCAGCCCGCCCAGCCGACGACGGTCGCCCACTGGGTGCTGTCCTACGAGCAGGCGCTCCAGCGTGACACCGGACGGCTGCTCGACGCGTACGCACGCGTGAACCAGAATCCGTTGGGGGCCGCCGCGTTCGCCGGCACACCCTTCGACGTCGATCGGACCCGCACCGCGGAACTGCTCGGTTTCGACGACGTCGTCGAGAACTCGATGGACGCTGCCTCGGCGCGGGACTGCCTCGTCGAGACAACCAGCGCGGTCGCCGGCCTGGCGACGACGCTCTCACAGCTCGCCGAGGACGTCGTCGTGATGGCCAGCAAGGGCCACGTCGAACTCGACGACGACTACGCCTCGACGAGTTCGATCATGCCCCAGAAGAAGAACCCGGACACGCTGGAACTGGTCCGGGGGCGTACCGGCGACGCCGTTGCGGGACTGAACGGCCTGTTGACCAACCTCAAGGGCCAGCCCCGCGCGTACAACCGCGACCTCCAGCGGGCGGGTCGGCACGCCTGGGACGCCATCGACAGCGTCACCGAGAGCGTCGAGGTCGCGGCGGGCGCGGTCGCCACGGCCGAGTGGCCGGCAGACACGCTGGAAGCGGCGGCGATGGCAGGCTTCGCGACGGCGACCGGCGTCGCGGACCTGCTGGCGATGGCCGGTGTGCCGTTCCGGACCGCCCACGAGGTGGTCGCGGAGGTCGCGGCCGGCCTCGGGCCGGACGAGGACGCACCCGACTACGACGCCATCGCCGCTGTCGCCGAGGACGTCCTCGACGCACCACTCTCGGAGTTCGTCGACCGCGAGGCCGTCGAGGCGGCGCTGGACCCCACAGAGAGCGTCGCGATGCGTGACTCCCGCGGCGGCCCCGCGCCCGCTGCGGTCGCCGGCCAGCTCTCGACGGCCGAGGACCAGCTCGCCGTCGATACCGAAGCGCTCGACGACCGCCGGACGACAGTCGAACAGGCGACCGATCGCCTGGCCACGGAGGTCGACCGCTATGTCTGAACGACGACCCCCGACGGGGGATTAGTACCATACTTCTGATACTGGTTTCGGACACGCTGCGAAAATTCGATTCATACACCGTTAGAACGCACTGCAGTTACTATTCTTAGCTGACAAGTTCGAAGTGCTTAAGTGGGTCGCTGTCCGAGAGTGAGCTACAATGGCAGACTGCATCGAGTGCGGGGCGGAGGTCTCCCTGCACGACACCCTCGAAGTCGGAGAGATCGTCGACTGTGCCACCTGTGGTGCCGAGCTCGAAGTCATCGACACGGACCCGGTCGAACTCGACAGCGCACCCGAACTCGAAGAGGACTGGGGCGAGTGATGGTCGTCGCGGCGACGGCAGGGTTCGCGACGCCGGCCGACGCCGCGACCCGCGAACACACCGAGGACACACAATGAAGGTCGGACTCCTCTACTCGCGTATCCGCCGGGACGAGAAGCTCCTGCTCTCGGAACTGCGCGAACGCGACCACGACATCGAGAAGATAGACGTCCGCAAACAGCAGTTCAACATCTCTGAGGCCCCGGAAGCCTTCGAGGATCTGGACATCGTCGTCGACCGCTGTCTGGCGACCTCCCGGAGCGTCTACGCGACGAAGTTCGCCGAGGCCTACGACGTCCCGGTCGTCAACGGCCCCGACGTCGCCGAGGTCTGTGCAGACAAGGTCAAGAACAGCCTCGCGCTCGTCGAGGCCGGCGTCCCGACGCCGGACACCGACGTGGCGTTCACCAAGGACGCCGCGCTGGAGTCTATCGAGGACTTCGGCTACCCCTGCGTGCTCAAGCCCGTCGTCGGCTCCTGGGGACGCCTGATGGCCAAGATCGACTCCCGGTCGGCCGCCGAGGCCATCCTCGAACACAAGGAGACGCTGGGCCACTACGAGCACAAGATCTTCTACGTCCAGGAGTTCGTCGAGAAGCCCGGCCGTGACATCCGCGTGCTGGCCACCGACGGCGAACCCGTCGCGGCGATGGTCCGTTCCTCGGACCACTGGCTCACCAACGCCGCCAAAGGAGCCGAGACCGACACCTTCGAACTCGACGACCGCGCGCTGGAACTCGTCGAGAAGGCGAGCGACGCTGTCGGCGGCGGCCTGCTCGGGATCGACCTGATGGAGGTCGGTGTCGACGACGGTGGCGAACCCGACGACTACACCGTCCACGAGGTCAACCACACCGTCGAGTTCAAGGCGCTGAACGAGGTCAGTGACGTCGACGTGCCTTCGAAGGTAGTCGACTGGCTGGAGGCGACAGCCGAGCAGGAGTCGGAGGTGACCGCATGAGCTACACCGCGAGCGTCGTCGGTGGCTCGGGCTTCACCGGCGGGGAACTGCTCCGCCTGCTGGACGGCCACCCCGAGTTCGAACTGGCCCAGGCGACCAGTCGCTCGAAGGAGAACAAGACCATCGGTCACCAGCACCCGAACCTCCGGCACTCGGACCTGCGGTTCTCCTCGCCGGAGGACCTGGAGTCGGTCGACGTGCTGTTCGCCGCGACGCCACACGGCGTCTCGATGGAGCAGATCGACCAGTTCCAGGACGCGGCCGATACCGTCGTCGACCTCTCGGCGGACTTCCGGCTGGAGACCGAGGCCCAGTACGACGAGTGGTACGACGGGCACACGCGCCCGGACCTCCTGGCCGACAGCGAGTACGCGCTCCCGGAACTCAACCGCGAGAACCTCGAAGGGGCCGACCTGATCGCCTCCGGCGGCTGTAACGCCACGGCGACGATACTCGGTCTGCTCCCGCTGTTCGAGCACGGCGTCCTCTCGGGCGACGAGCAGATCGTCGTCGACGTGAAGGTCGGCTCCAGCGAGGGCGGCGCCGGCGGCGGCGAGGCGTCCTCCCACCCCGAGCGCAGCGGCGTCGTCCGCCCGTACGCGCCGACTGGCCACCGCCACGAGGCCGAGATCCAGCAGTTCCTCGGCGTCGACGTCTCCTTCACCGTTCACGCCGTGGACATGGTTCGTGGCGCGAGCGCGACCTGCCACGTCTTCCCGGACGGCCCCGTTTCCAAGGGCGACCTCTGGGGTGCCTACCGTGGCGAGTACGAGGACGAACCGTTCGTCGAACTCGTCGCCGGCGGTGGCGGCGTCTACCGCTACCCCGAACCGAAGGCCGTCGCGGGGACGAACAAAGCGGAGGTCGGCTTCGAACTCGACCCCGGAAACAAGCGGCTGGTGGTCTTCTCGGCCATCGACAACATGATGAAGGGATCGGCCGGCCAGGCCGTCCACGCCGCCAACGTCGCACTCGGCATCGAAGAGACGGCGGGCCTGGAGTTCCAGGGACTCCACCCCGTCGGCGCACCGTAACACCTGGAGTGATTTTCCATGACTGTCGTTATCAAAGTCGGTGGCGCTCGCGCGGTCGACCCCGCGGGAGCGCTCGCGGACGTCGCAACACTCGTTTCGAACGGAGAGCAGGTCGTCGTCGTCCACGGCGGCTCAACCAAGGTCGACGAGACCCTCGAACGACTCGGCATCGACCCCGAGTACGTCGAGACGCCCGGTGGCGTCGTCGGCCGGTTCACCGACGAGACGACGATGGAGGTCTTCGAGATGGCCTTCGGCCACCTCAACACCCAACTGGTCGCCGGCCTCCAGAGCGAGGGCGTCGACGCGGTCGGCCTGAACGGGGTGGACGGGAAGCTCCTCTACGGTCCACGCAAATCCGCGGTCCGGGTCGTCGAGGACGGCAAAAAGAAGATCAAGCGCGGCGACCACTCCGGGACGATCAAGCAGGTCAACGGCGACCTGCTCGAATCGCTGCTCTCGGACGGCTACACGCCCGTGGCGGCACCGCCGATGGCCGGAAAAGACGACGAGGAGATCGTTCCCGTCAACACCGACGCCGACCGCTCGGCGGCCGCCATCGCCGCCGAACTCGACGCGACGCTGGTCCTACTGACGGACGTCGAAGGCGTCTACGCGGACCCCGACGACCCCGAGACGCTGATCGAGTCCGTCGAGACCGGCGACGAGTGGGCGGCTCTGGCGGCGGCCGCCGAGGGGTTCATGGGCCGGAAAGTGATGGCCGCCGAGGAGGCGCTCGACGGCGGCGCACCCGAGGTCGTGGTCGCGGACGCCAACGCGGACGCACCGATCACGTCTGCCCTCGAAGGCAGCGGGACGCATCTCCACGCGAGCGCACTCGACACAGCGGAGGAACACCAATGAGCGGATTCGTCTTCAACGAGAAACCGATCCAGATCGAACGTGGCGACGGCGCGTACGTCTACGACGACGACGGCACAGAGTACCTCGACATGGGGGCCTCGTACGCCTGTGTCCCGCTGGGACACGGCCACCCTGCAGTCCACGAGGCCGTCACCGAGCAGTTCGAGAAGCTGACCTACGTCCAGGCGTCGTACCCGAACGCCCAGCGGACGGCGCTGTACGAACTGCTGGCCGACACCGCGCCAGACCCCATCGACAAGACGTGGCTCTGTAACTCCGGGACGGAGGCCAACGAAGCAGCCCTGAAGTTCGCCCGGTCGGCGACCGGCGAGTCGAAGGTCGTCGCCACCATGCAGGGGTTCCACGGCCGGACGATGGGGTCGCTCGCAACCACGTGGAAGAGCAAGTACAAGAAGCCCTACGAGCCGCTGATGGGCGACGTGGAGTTCGTCCCCTACGACGACAGCGAGGCACTCGCCGAGGCCGTCGACGACGAGACGGCGGCGTTCATCGTCGAACCCGTCCAGGGCGAGGGCGGCATCAACCCTGCCTCGACGGCGTATCTGGAAGCGGCTCGCGAGATCACCGCCGAGACGAACACGGCGCTCATCTTCGACGAGGTCCAGACCGGGATGGGTCGGACCGGCGCGCTGTGGAACTCCCAGCGTGCCGCCGTCACGCCCGACATGATCACCTCGGCGAAGGGGCTGGGCAACGGCTTCCCTGTCGGCGCGACGCTCTGTCGGGACTGGATCGCCGAGGACTACGGCTCGCACGCCTCGACGTTCTCCGGCGGGCCGGTCATCTCCGCGGCGGCCGGCGCGACCGTTTCGACCATCGTCGAGGAGTCCGTCCCCGAGCACGCGGCGGCGATGGGCGACTACCTCCAGACCGAACTGGAAGCCGCCATCGGCGACGAGGTCCGTGACATCCGCGGCGAGGGACTGATGATCGGCGTCGAGGTCGGCCGCGGGGCCAACAAGGCGCTGAAACAGCTGGCGCTGCACCACCAGGTGCTCGCGTTGCCTGCCGGCCGCACCGTCGTCCGTCTGCTCCCGCCGCTGACAATCGACGAGGACCACGCCGACGCCGTCGTCGAGGCCATGGCGGAGGTGGTCGGATGAGCGAAGTGGCCACACGCGAGGTCGACACGGAGGCCCGCGAGTTGCTCGAAGACGTCGTCCGCATCCCGTCGGTCTCCCGGAACGAACGCGATGCTGCCGAGCGTCTGGTCGAGTTCTTCGAGGGCCACGACCGCGAGGTCTGGATCGACGACGTCGGCAACGTCCGTGCGCCGGCCGACGACGGCGTCCTGTTGACCTCCCACATCGACACGGTGCCCGGCGACATCCCGGTCCGCGTCGAGGAGACCGGCGAGGGCGACGTCCTCTGGGGCCGTGGCAGCGTCGACGCCAAGGGCCCGCTCTGTGCGATGGCGATCACGGCCGTCCGCACCGGGGCCTCCTTCGTCGGCGTCGTCATGGAGGAGGTCGACTCGACGGGTGGCCGCCACCTCGTCGAGGACCGCGAGTCGGCCCCCGACGCCGTCATCAACGGCGAACCCTCCGGTTGGGAGGGCATCACGCTAGGTTACCGCGGTCTCCTGGGTGGTACCTACGTCGCCACCAGCGAGTCCGGCCACTCCTCGCGGCCCGAGAACAACGCCATCCAGGACGCGATGGACTGGTGGTCGGCGGTCGACGACGAGTTCGCCAAGGACGAGTGGCACCCGGTCTTCGAGCGGGTCACCTGCAAGCCGGTCGACTTCGACGGCGGCATCTCCGCCGACGGCCTCTCCGTCGAGGCGACCATGCAGGTCCAGTTGCGTGTCCCGCCCGAATACAGCACCGACGAGATCCGCGAGATAGCGGACGGCTATCTGGCGAACGGCACGGTCAACTGGGACGACTGGGTCGAGCCGGTGATGGAGAGCCCCCGGACCAGCGTCGCCCGGGCGTTCCGGGCCGCCATCCGACAGCACGACGGCGAACCCCATCTGCTGCGAAAGACCGGCACCAGCGACATGAACATCTACGCCCAGGCCTGGGACTGCCCGATGGTCACCTACGGCCCCGGCGACTCGGACCTGGATCACGCGCCGAACGAACACATCCACCTCGCGGAGTACGACCGCTCGGTCGCCGTCCTCGAGGACGTGACCGAACGCCTGCTGTAACCATGCCCACGCACCTGCTCGACGTCGACGACCTGACGACCGAGGAACTGACCGCGGTGCTCGACCGCGCCGCCGAGATCAAAGCCGACGGGGCCGACGACCCCCTCAACCAGCAGACGCTGGGGATGATCTTCGAGAAACCCTCGACGCGGACACGGGTCTCCTTCGAGACCGGGATGACCCAGCTCGGCGGGCACGCCGTCTTCCTCGGCCCGGACGACATCCATCTGGGCCACGGCGAACCGGTCAAGGACACCTCACGGGCGCTCTCGCGGTACGTCGACTTCGTGATGGCTCGTGTCTTCGACCACGCGGACGTCGAGGAACTGGCCGCGTACGCCGACGTGCCCGTGATCAACGCCCTGACCGACGACGCCCACCCCTGCCAGACGCTCGCCGACCTGCTGACCATCCGCGAGCAGTTCGGCGACTTCGACGTCTCGGTCGCCTGGGTCGGCGACGGCAACAACGTCTGCCAGTCGTTCGTGCTGGGCGCGGCGATGACCGGCATCGACCTCACGGTCGCCACCCCCGAGGGCTACGAGGTGGCCGACGAGGTGCTGGACCGTGCCGCCGCCTTCGACAACGCCCCCGAGACCACCCACGACCCGGCGGCGGCCGTCGCGGACGCCGACGTCGTCTACACGGACGTCTTCGTCAGCATGGGCCAGGAGGACCGCCGCGAGGAGAAACTCGCCGAGTTCGACGGCTTCCAGGTCACGACGGATCTGCTGGGCGACCGGACGCTCATGCACTGCCTGCCCGCCCACCGCGGCGAGGAGGTCACCGACGAGGTCATCGAGTCCGACAACGCAATCGTCTGGGACCAGGCGGAGAACCGGTTGCATGCCCAGAACGGGCTGTTGGTGTGGTTGTCGGAACAAGATTGAGGGCCGGGCTGACCGGAGGGAAGCGCGGTTTTTCCCCACGTTTTTGCGCGAGCGGTGGTGAGCGAAGCGAACCACCCGACGCGGAAAAAGTGGGTGCCGGACCAGGCGGAGAACCGGTTGCACGCCCAGAACGGGCTGTTGGTGTGGTTGTCGGAACAAGATTGAGGGCCGGGCTGACCGGAGGGAAGCGCGGTTTTTCCCCACGTTTTTGCGCGACCCGCCTACCGCGTCAGCACGGCGACGACTGCCGCGAACGCGAGCGCACCGAGGCCCGCGAGCAACAGGAGGACGCGGTAGCCGCTGTCGACGGCCAGCGCCGCGAAGAGGAACGGCCCGGCCGCCCGGCCGACGGAACTGGCGCTGTTGCGCAGGCTCACCGCGCCGGCCCGGAGCCCTGCGGGCGTCCGGTCGCCGATCCCGGCGTCGATAGACGGGAGGACGACGCCCCAGCCGGCGCCGTAGCCGAGGGTCGCGACGGCGATCAGGAACGGCGACCCCGCGAGCCAGGCTCCGAACAGGCCAACGCCGGTCGCCAGGAACCCGGCGGTGATGAGGCCAGTCGGCGAAAGATACTGCGAGAGGCGGCCGGTCTGGGTCGCGGCGACGGTCGCGGCCACCTCGCCGGTGGTCAGTATCAGGCCGATGAAGACGGGTGTGAGAGCGTAGCGCCGCGACAGGAGGAAGGGCAGCGCGGTGAAGACGGCCCCGAACAGCAGGAAGTCGATGGCGAACGCAGCACCGTAGAGGACCGTGGCGTCCCGCACCGAGAGCGACCCGACCGCGCGGCGGAGGTAGATCACGCTACGGGACTCACGCTCGCCAGGTGGTTCGTCGAGCACGCGGGCCGCGAACAACGCTACCGGAATCCCGAGCAGGTACATGGCGAACGGCGCGGACCACGTGACGGCGACGAGCGCGCCGCCCAGCAACGGGAACGCGGCGGCGCCGGCCGAGAGCACCGCGGCGTTGACCCCCAGCACCGAATTCCGCTGGACGCCCTCGAAGACGTCGGTGATGAGCGTGATCGTCGCGATCCCCATCCCGGCCAGTGCCGTCCCCTGGACGAGTCTGAGCCCGATGACGGCGGCGAAGGGTGGTCGCAGGACGATGGCGCCGCCGGCGAGGCTCCACCCCAGGAGGCTGGCGATGAGGACCCGCCGTCGTCCGATCCGGTCCGCGAGCAGCCCCAGTACCGGCGAGACGACGACGCCCGGAACCAGTATCGCGGTCAGCAGCAGGCTGACGTTCGCGTCCGACGTCCCGAACGCGCTCTTGAACACCGGCAACCCCGGGCTGATGAGCGCGACGCTGAACGGGGTCAACAGGGTGCTCAACAGGACGACGCGGACGGTCGCGGACCGCCACGGGATCGTCTGCGATCGGGTCGTGTCGTCGGTCATCTGGATGGATCGATTGTCTGCCGGTCGTCAGAAACTTCGACGAGCCGACAGAAAGTGGTATCGGCTACACCGGAACGCTCACGACGCGACCACGGGCAGGCCGCTATTTACGCACTCCCGACCAACGGGTGGTATGCGCTATTTCCTCACCGGGGGCACCGGCTTCGTCGGCGGTCACGTCGCCAGGCAACTGCTCGACGACGGTCACGAGGTCGTTGCACTCGCCCGGAATCCCTCGAAGGCAACTGACCTGAAAGAAGCCGGCGCCGAAGTCGTCGAGGGTGATATCCTCGACCCGGAGACGATGCGGGAACCGATGGCGGGTGTCGACGGTGTCTTCCACGTCGCCGGCTGGTACGACGTCGGCGCCGACGACTCGACGCTGGGCGACCGCATCAACGTCGAGGGGACCCGCAACGTCCTGGAGCTGCTGGGCGAACTCGACGTTCCGAAGGGCGTCTACACGAGCACGCTGGCGGTCAACTCCGACACCGACGGGCAGGTCGTCGACGAGAGCTACCGCTTTGCCGGCCAACACCTGACAGAATACGACCGGACGAAGTGGGAGGCTCACTACGAGGTGGCCGAGCCGATGGTCGAGGACGGGCTCCCGCTGGTGACGGTCATGCCCGGACTGATCTACGGCCCCGGCGACACCAGCGTCTTCGGCGACGCGTTGCGGGACTACCTTCGCGGTGATCTCCCGATGATCCCTCGCGAGGTCGCGTACTCGCCCGGCCACGTCGAGGACATCGCCAGGGCGCACATCCAGGCGATGGAGGACGGAGAACCCGGCGAGAGCTACCACATCTGTGGCGAGCCGGCGACACTCGTCGACCTGTTCGACATCGTCGCCGAGGTGAGCGGCCGGGAGCCGCCACGCGCCGTCTCGCCGGCGCTGTTCCGGGCGCTCGCCCCAGTCGCTGGTCTCCTCGAACGCGCCGTGACGCTGCCCAAAGACTACCGTGCGGAGAGCCTGCGGGTCCTCGGTGGCGTCACCTACCTGGGCGACAACAGCAAGGCGACCGCGGAACTCGGGCTGGAACACCGACCGCTACCGGAGGGGCTCCGTGAGACGGTCGAACACGAGATTGAACAACTGGCCCCGCGGGCGTAGTTCCACCCGAAACACCACCCTTTTCGATACGTTTGCGAACAGTTGGCACCCGAAATCGGCGGTGTTCTCCACCCGAAACACCACCCTTTTCGATACGTTTGGCAACTGTTGACAGCACAGCTGCTCGCTCGGAACTCGTCCAGAGCCAACACTGATAGGGTGGACGGGCGAACGTCACGACGATGGAGCCACTCGTCGTCGAGGCGGGCGAGAGTTCGGTCGAGGAGCTCCTCGACGCACTGGAGGACGGGCGCCGCGTCGTCGTCCGCACGGAGTTCCTCGGCTCGGCCCACGAGGTGACACTGCGCTACGACGACGTCTGGTACTGCGATACGCCGACCCGGTTGCACAAACACGAGAGCCGCGCGGAGATGCGGACCTGTCTGGAACGCCAGGGCTACGCGCAGGAGTGAGCCGGTGACACCGGCTACACCGGGTGAGCTACAGGTAACGACCTCGTTTATGCAACTCGCGGTTCTACGAGCGTCCACATGGCAGTCAACCCCTCCCCCAACCAGGTCCGCGAGCTGATGGTCGATGCCGAGCCCGACTTTGCGGAGGTGCTGGCCTGCGTCTTCGGCGTCCAGGAACACGAGGTCCGGACCTACCGGGCGCTGCTGGAGACGCCCGCCAGCACCGTCGAGGAACTCGCCACCGATCTGGACCGTGACCGCTCGAACGTCAACCGATCGCTGTCGACGCTGCGGGAGAAGGGTCTGGCGAGTCGCGAACGGCGCCTGCTCGACGGTGGTGGGCACATCTACCAGTACACGGCGACGCCGCTGACCGAGGCCCGCGAGCTGCTGCACGAGACGCTCGACCAGTGGACCGCGGCCGTCCACGACCGCATCGACGAGTTCGACGCCGGCGCGGAGTGAGCAGCGGCCAACCGTCCGACTTTTGACCGCAGAGTTCGTCCGCCCCGGTAATGGCCGACCTGCAACTCACCGACAGCGTCCCTTCGGTGGCCGACGACGGCGTCTGGCTCGCCTGTATCGAGTGTGGCGAGTCGTTCGCCCCCTTCGACGAGATTCGCTACACCTGCGATCACTGCGACGGACTCCTCGAAGCCCGCTACGCCGACCTTCCGACCTGGGAGGACTTCGAGGACGAGGGCCGTGGCGTCTGGCGCTACCACGAGGCCCTGCCCTTCGAGGAGGGTGTCACCCTGCCGGAGGGCGACACGCAACTGCACACCGCCCCCCGGCTGCGAGACGACATCGGCGTCGCCAACCTCCGGATCAAACACGAGGGGATGAACCCCACCGGCTCGTTCAAGGACCGCGGGATGACCGTCGGGGTCCGGGTCGCCCAGGAGGTCGGCGTCGACCGACTGGCGTGTGCCTCGACGGGCAACACGTCGGCGGCGCTCGCCGCCTATGGCGCCCGTGCCGGACTGGAGACGCTCGTCCTGCTGCCCGCGGGGAAGGTCGCGGCCGGCAAGATCGCACAGGCCGCGCTCCACGACGCCCGTATCCTCGAGGTCGACGGCAACTTCGACCAGTGTCTCGACATCGTCCAGGACCTGGCCGCCCGTGGGGAGGTCTACCTCCTGAACTCGTTGAACCCCTTCCGCCTGGAGGGGCAGAAGACCATCGGCCTGGAGATCATGGAGGAACACTACGCGGACCACGGCGAGTACCCCGACCGGATCGTCCTCCCCGTGGGCAACGCCGGCAACACCGCGGCGCTGTACAAGTGTTTCCGTGAACTCGTCAAGGTGGGGGCCATCACCGAGGACCAGGTCCCCAAACTCACCGGCGTCCAGGCAGAGGGCGCGGCGCCGATGGTCGAGGCAATCCAGGAGGGGGCCGCGGAGACCCGTCGCTGGGACGACGTCGAGACCATCGCGACGGCCATCCGCATCGGCAACCCGGTCAACGCGCCGAAGGCGCTGCCCGGCATCCGCGAGACCGGCGGGACCGCCGTCGCCGTCTCCGACGAGGAGATCACCGCGGCCCAGCGAGACGTCGCCCGCCAGGGCATCGGCGTCGAGCCCGCGTCGGCCGCGTCGGTCGCCGGCCTGCGGAAACTCCGCCGGCAGGGCGAGATCGACGCCGACGAGTCGGTCGTCTGCCTGACCACCGGCCATCTCCTCAAAGACCCCGACGCCGCCGCCGCGGCCGGTGCCGAACCCGAACCGGTGCCCAACGACACCGACGCGGTCTTAGAGCACATCGACGAGGGCTCGTCGGTCGTCGAGACGGTCCGGCGCCAGGCGTCGAAGGCCGCCGACTCGCCGCTGCCGGCACTGATCGCCGGCGGCCTCGGTGCCGCGTATCTCTACCGGAAGCTCCGCTCGAAGGAGTAACGCCGGCGGACAGGCCAGAACGGCGGTACCGACACCGGGGTCGTGCTGGCCCATCCCGGCGCCAACCGACTCTGCGGACCGATCGGTTCTCCTGACCACCGCTCGGAGAGATATGTATATAGTATCACACGACGTACGCTAGCAGTGGTGACACCATGTCGTACCCACCATCGACCGAACTGGCAGACGACCGGTCGGGTTGGCACCAGTACCTCCGTGCGTTCCTCGGCGGACTCGTGGTCGCCAGCGCCATGTTCTTCGTCGTCGCCGCGGTCCAGACGCCCGAACTGGACCCGCCACCCGAGACTGTCGCCGTCTTCCTCGTCGCGGCGACGGCCGGGACGGTGAGCTACCTGTTGCTAGAACACCGGCCCGCGGCCGGCTACGCCGCGGCGGCGCTCACCGGTGGGTTCGTCCTGCTCGAAGTCGTGCTCGTGGTCGCCGGCGTCTACGGGCCGGCGGGCCCGGAGACCAACCCGTTGGGGCCGATCAGTTACGTCGTCCTGGCCGTCGCCGTCGTGCTCACGGCGGTGCTGTCCTGGCGCGGTCGCGAGCGGACCGACGCACCGCTGGAGACGTCCTCGCGCGTCGGCTGAGTCGCCCTACGACCCCGTCGTGACGGCACAGGCTCACTGCTCGGCTCGGCCCGGTTCGAGCCGGTACCGGGTCGTCGGCTGTCCCTCGAACTGTGGTCCGGAGCCGGTGTCGGCGAAGCCGCTTGCCTCGACGGCCGTCTGGACGGCGGGTTCGTCGTCGGGGACGAGCAGTTCGACGGTCATGTGCTCGCGTTCCGCGAACTCGATCGGCTCGGCCAACAGACGTTCACAGACGTCGGTGGCCCCCGCCAGTTGCGTGACGTGGACGGTGCCCCGCTCGGCGTCGTAGCTGACGAAGCCAACGATCTCCTCTGCGTCCTCGGCCACGTGGACCGTCCGGTCGTGGACGAGGTTCCGCATCACGTCCGGCGGCCCCGTCGCGAGGTCTGCGAGGGCTTCGGCGTCAGCCTCGACAGCGTCACGTACCTCCATAGCCCTGTGTGTGTTCCCCACGCAGATAAACCGTGTGTCGGTTCGTGCCCCTTCACGGAGATGAAAGCAGTTATCCCGGGTGACGGCCAAGCCGACGGCAATGATTCACGCACACGCTGAGCAGGTGATGCCATGCGCGTAGTCGCGAAGTTCGGCGGGACGAGCCTCGGGAACGGCGACCGGATCAACCGTGCCGCAGACTCCATCGCGGCCGCGATCAATCAGGGCCACGAGGTCGCCGTCGTCGCGAGCGCGATGGGCAACACCACCGACGAACTGCTCGACGGCATCGAGTACGACGCCGCCGACGAGGACCGTGCCGAGATCGTCTCGATGGGCGAGCGGACCTCCGTCCGGATGCTCAAGGGGGCACTGGCTGCCCGCGGCATCGAGGCGGTCTTCCTCGAACCTGGCAGCGAGGACTGGCCGATCATCACCGACGAGTACGGCGAGGTCGACGTCGAGGAGACCCAGAAGCGCGCCCACGCGCTTGCCGGCCAGCTCAAGGACGTCGTCCCCGTGATGACCGGCTTCCTGGCGGAGGACCACCAGGGCAACGTGACGACGCTGGGTCGTGGCGGCTCTGACACCTCGGCGGTCATGATGGGCAACTACATGGACGCCGACGAGGTCGTCATCGTCACCGACGTCGAGGGCGTCATGACCGGTGACCCGCGCGTCGTCGAGGGCGCGCGCAACGTCGGCGAGATCACGGTCGACGAACTGCGCTCGCTGTCGTTCCGCGGCGCGGAGGTCGTCGCCCCCTCGGCGCTGTCGTACAAGGATGCCGCACTCGGAGTCCGGGTCGTCCACTACCAGCACGGCGACCTGCTGACCGGCGGCACCTCCATCGAGGGCGAGTTCCAGAACCTCATCGACCTCCAGGAGAACCCCGTGGCCTGTGTCACCGTCGCCGGGCGTGCCATCCGGAACAGTCCGGGTATCCTCGCGGAACTGTCGAGCGCCATCGCGAAGGAGGACATCAACATCGAAGCCAACTCCTCGGGGATGGACTCGCTGACGTTCTACGTCGACGCCGACGACGCGGACGACGCCGAGGCGCTGCTGCACGACAAGGTCGTCGACGACGAGACGCTCTCGTCGGTCACCGTCGAGGACGAGATCGCTGTCATCCGCGTCACTGGCGGCGACCCGAACCAGCCCGACCTGGCCCGACGGGTCATCGAACCGGTCTCTGACGCTCACATCCATCTCTACGACGTCGTCACGTCGGCCACGTCGGTCTCGGTGTTCGTCCCCTGGGACGACCGCGAGCAAGCCCTCGAACTCATCCAGGGCGTCTTCTAGTCGGTCGAGGCCTGCTCGAACCGACTCGCCGGCAGCAACAGGTCGCTGACCTCGGGCATGTGCTTGACGTTGTAGACGATCTTGGTGTCGGTCGTCGGCGCGGTGAGACAGGACAGACGGATCCCCCGGTCCAGCAGGTCCGGCGGGAGGACGTGGCTCTTCGGTGATGGCATCTCGCCCTCGACGACCGCGACCGCACAGTTCGTACAGGCGCCGCCACGACAGGCGAACGGCCAGGCATACCCCCGGTCCTCGGCGGCCTCCAGCAGCGACTCGCTCCCGTCGGGCTCCAGTTCGAACTCGCCGTAGTCGGCCCGCGAGAGGTTCAGCCCGGCGGCCTTCTCGAAGAGGTCGTCGTCCTCGAGCGACCAGCCGTAGTCCTCGATCACCTCGTAGTTGAGGTACTCGATAGTGGGGCCGACGGGTTCGGGCTCTGGCTCCGGCTTCGGCGCCGGGACGGGCTCGCCGGGTTCCCAGCCGTTCTGGATCTGCTCGTAGGCGGTCTTGACTTCCTGGAACGCCTCGGCAGAGCCACCCTGGTCCGGGTGCACCTCCTTGACCCGGCGCCGATACGCGTCCACGATCGCCCGCTCGTCGGCGTCCTCGTCGAGACCCAGGACGTCGTATGGGGACTCCACGCCCCTACTAGCGACGAGGGACATATATTCGCTCCTATCGCTGCAGCACTGTCACCGACCCTGTGTCAGGCGGAACCCGATCTCTCGCGGGAGACCGGCGTCTGTGACGGCGTGGATGACGGCGTCGGTGTCGTAGGCAACCCGATGCTCGTCGACCGAGAGCGTCTCCAGGTCGAGGACGGCGTATGCGGCCCGGTGGTCGCCGTCGCGGGGCTGGCCGACGCTGCCGGGGTTCAACACGACGCCCTCCTCGTAGCGCTCGTGGTACTGCCGGTGGGTGTGGCCCATGATCAGGACGTCTTCGTCGCCCAGCAGGTCTGGCCCGAACTCGTCGGGGTAGGTGTAGTGATCGGGGTCGTCGGGGTGGCCGTGGACGAGTTTCACGCGGCCATCACAGACCCGTCGCTCGTCGGGGAGCGCCGCGAGCCAGTCGAGTTGCTCCTCACCGAGTTGCTCCGTGGCGTGTTCGACGCCGGCCTTGGCCATGCCGTTGAACGCGAACGGTGTCGTGTCCGCGACGGCCCGGTCGTGGTTACCCATCACCGTCGGGACTTCCTCGTCGGGATATCCGGCGTGGTCGCCGACTCCGCGCATCGCGTCCACACAGTCGGCGTGCCACGGGTTGTATCCCACCACGTCGCCGGCACAGACGAGCATATCGACCGCGGGCATGTCCGCGAGTACCGCCCGGAGTGCCACGCGGTTGCCGTGGAGATCGGAGATGACGCCGAGTTTCATTGTGTCGGTATTATCACCGGGGGAACTTGAGTGTCGTCACTGTCTGTCACACAACCCCAGGAAACCTATTCGCCGTTGTAGACGGCCACGTCGAAGGCACCGGCCGTGCCGGCGACGCCGGCCGCACAGACCGCGTGCTCGAACTCGTGGTCGTACACCTCGCGCGCCGCGGCCTCGGCGTCGGTCGCGGTGAGGTCGAACGGTGTCGGACTGTCCTCTTCGTAGGTAGCCACGAGCGTCGGTTCGGTGACCTCCTCGACGAGCAGGGCGTCCCGGCGGACGGTCCCGATGACGGCACCGGGGCCGTCGCCCGCCGTCGTCGGGTCGTCGCCGTCGACGCCGACGATCCCGGCGATGCGAGGGGTGTCGTAGTCGTCTTTCTCGAAGTCCAGCGCCAGCAGCGGTTCAGCCAGGGCGTCCCGTGCCGGGTAGCCCAGGGCGAGTTTCTCGGCGATGGGGTCGACATGGGAGCCGTTGCCGACGACGGCGCCGCGCTCGGTCACACGGACCCCGTTGTAGGAGATGTAGGGGTTGTCCGTCTCCGGTGCGTCCGGTGTCGGTTCGACGGTGACGGTGCTGTCGCGCTGTACTGCCTGGCGGTTCGGGAACGACCGCGAGGAGACGCGATAGGCGCCACACTCGGGGCCGACGACGACGAAGCGTCCGACGTACATACCCCAGCGTGGCGCGGGGCCGGGCAAAGCGGTGTCGATGTCGCCTGCGGAGGCCAGCGTTGCCGATATCACCCCCGTTCAATCGGACGACGGCCGAATGCCCATCGTGTCCGACCTGATACTCCGCCGCTATCGCCCCGGCGACGCGGACGTCGTCTGGGACCTCTACGAGCGTGCGCTGCGGGCCGCAGGGGCGTTCGACCCCGAGTACGCCCACCTGGATGCCGACCTGCGAGCCATCGCCGACGAGTACCTCGACGACGGCGAGTTCCTCGTGGGCGTGACCGACGGCGACCTCGTCGCCATGGGCGGGTTCCAAGCCCACCCCGACGACGCCGCGGTCGTCCTCCGACGGATGCGCGTCGACACCGACTATCAGCGACGTGGCTTCGGGACCCGTCTCCTCCACGAACTGGAGGCTCGGGCTCGGAAACGTGGCTTCGACCGTGCCGAACTGGAGACCTCGGCGGCCCAGACCGCGGCCGTCGCCTTCTACGAGCACCACGGCTACGAACTGCTCGGCCGCGAACCCATCGACGCGGCCGACACCACGATGCTGTGCTTCGAGAACTCTCTCTAGGGCTGTGCTGACGTCTCACACGCCCGACCGTATCGCGCAACGCTTACAAGGGACCACCCAGTAGAGTCGGATGCACTCAGTCCATTGGGGTAGTGGCCAATCCTGAAGCCTTCTGGGGGCTTCGACCCTGGTTCGAATCCAGGATGGACTATTTCTGTGGCGAGCAATATCGCGAGCCACGACATCGTAATTATTGGATTCGACGTGATCTCCTGTCCCGCTACAGTTCGACGTAGTGAGCGTCGGCTCCCGAGAACACGCCAGCAGGCCGGATCTGCAGGCGACGGCCGCGCTGGTCCGGCGGGACGTCGAAGACGATGGTCCCTTCCTTCTGAACGCCGGGGTCGAGCTGTTCGTAGATGACGTTGTTCTCTATCGCGAACACGGCGTCGGAGTCGGTCTCGTACTCCCGACCCTGGCCGTCGATGAGTCGGAACACGGACGAACTCAACTGGAGCGACTCCGAGCCGGTGTTCGTCATCGCCAGGTCGATCACCACGAACTGTCCGTCGGCATCTTCCTGTGTGAAACCATCCCCGACTGTCTGCTGTGTCGTCACACGCGTCACCGTATACTGAATTTGCTTCTCGCCGCTTCCGACGGTGAACGTCTCACCTGGTGTATGGACGAGGGGGGCTGCGGTCGTCGGTTTGGTGGTCGGGGTAGTCACATCTGGCCCCGCTGACTGCACTCCCTCCTCGCCGGTGTCGGTATTCACATCCTCTTCTGGGGGGACTGCCAGGCCGACGAGTACGATTCCCGTCACGACCCCCAGCGTGACGATGACGACGACCAGTACACGCGAGAAGGATACCCCCGCTCTGTTGGACACCCTCGCCCGTGGATATGGCATCGCGAAGAGTCCGACGAGGAGCAACACCATGCCGCCTGCAACGGAGAGGAAGAGGCTGACGAGACCCAGTAGTACGGTCACTGCCCCGACCAGATATCCGACGATCCAGCCGACGGTGATGTTGCGTCTGCTGTCCTCGGAGCTCCCTTCTGACTCCTGGATGTCGGTCGTCGACCCTGCCGGCGGTCCCCCTGACCTGGACTCCCCTGCGTCCGTTCCCTGGGGAGCGACCCCTGACTCGATATTGGTCCCACAGTCCATGCAGAACGAGGCGTCGTCGGGGGCCTCACTCCCGCAGGAGGGGCAATATTTCACCATGCCTATCGTCCGCGATACTCCGTGATAAAAATAGTATCAAATGTGTAGGGGGTACGAAACCGGTATACGACTTCGTCTCCCCGGCTCTCGTTCCGCCGCGACCCATCGACTATTATGGTACAGACACAAACGAACCCCTCTCGATCCAACGCTGTGCCACTCGCTGGACGGGTCTGGCGACGCCCTTTGTCCCTACACCCGTTCGATGACCTGCTCGGCGAACGCCGTCAGTTCTCGCTCGGGCTCCTCGCCCGGCGTCGAGACGACGAGGTGATCGACCCCCAGATCGGCCAGCTTCCGGAGGTACTCGACGAACCACTCGCTGCCGGCCCGGTACCCTTGGTGGACTGGCTCGGGGTCGGCGGTCGGGTCCTCGGTCAGGGACACCTGCATCGCCATCGCGTAGGGTTTCGCGCCGGCTACCGCGCGCCAGTCGTCGAGATACGACTCCAGGGTGTCCATCGGGAGGTGGTAGAACAGCCAGCCGTCGCCATGCTCGCCGAGCCACTCGACCGATTGGCGGGCGTTGCCGGTCGGGAGCAGCGGGACGGTCCCGGTCGTCGGGTCCGGGACGACGTCGAGCTCGCCCTCCAGACGGCCCCACGCCCCCTCGACCTCGGGGAACTCCTCGCGCCAGCACGCTCGTAGCGCGTGGACGTGCTCGCGGAACAGGGCGCCCCGGTCCTCGTGGGCGACGTCGAAGGCGGGAAACTCCGGGTCGCGGTCGCCGGTCGCGATGCCCATGACGAACCGGCCGCCCGAAAGCCGGTCCAGCGACGCGGCCTGTTTGGCGACGTGCAGCGGATGCCGGAGCGGCAGGACGACGCTCGCCGTCCCGAGCGCAATGTCGGCGCTGTGGGCCGTGGCGTGGCTCAGCCAGGTCCACGGGTCGAACGTCTGGCCGGCGTCGCCGAACTTCGGCCAGTACAGCGGGACGTCACGCGCCCACAGGCCGGCGTAACCCAGCGACTCGGCGTGTCCGACGAGTTCCATCTCGCGCTCGACCGACGGTCGGGATTCGCTCTCGCCGGTCAGTGGAAAGCCAGTGCCGACGGTGAGGCCGTCGCCGTCGAACAGCCGTCGAAAGCCCGCGTTCTCGTGATCGGCGGTCACACACTCACTCGGGGCCGCGGCGGTTTCCGTGCTCCGGTCGCTGGGCCGTCAGTAGCCCAGCGACTCGCGGACCAGCACCAGCGTCGTCCGGCCCTCCTCGGTCTCGTGGCGGTAGAGCAGCTGTTTCGCGATGAGGCTGCCCTGGCCGTAGGCGTCCTGTGCACGGGCGTCCTCGAGCGGGTAGGCGACCTCCTCCAGACGGTCGAGGGCGGCGTCGAGGTCGTCGACGACCTTGTTGACCCCGGCGACCAGCAGCAGATTCTCGGCGGCGAAGGGGTAGGCGCCGATCCGGCTGCCGGAGGCGTCGGCGGCGACGAGTTCGCCCGATTGGGCGATAGCGTTGACGCTGCCGACGAAGTAGTCGCTGGCCTGGGCCTCGCGGCGGGCGCGCAGGCGGTCGGCGTCGTCCTCGATGCCGTAGACCTCGGCGTGGCGGTTCTCCCAGTCGTGGTCGCCCTCCATGAGGTGATCCATGAACCCGATCTGTTCCAGCGTCGTCGAGTGGCCGTCCATCACCGACGCGCCGGCCGGGATCTGGTCCTGCAGTTCCGCGAGGGCTGCCGCGTCGTCCTCGACCACGACGACGTCGAAGCCGCGGTCTTCGAGGTTCGCGACCGTCGCGTCGAGTTCCTCGTCCGTGGGATGGTCGTCCAGCGATTCGTCGTAGGATACCTGCTCGGCGTAGCCGTCCTTGTTCTGGGACACGTCTGAGGACAGGGACCTGATGGGCAAAAGCGCTCGCGGACACCGCTGTCACCCGGTAACGGCGGTGTCACCGCTCGCCACCGACCGAAGTCCCAACAGTCATAGCGCTCGGGACCCAACCGTCGGTCGACTGTGAACGCGGATTCGGCGGTCCAGTTCTCGCTGGTCCAACTCGACGACTACGGCCCATGGACGGTGACGCCCGAGCCCCGCCGCGAGACGTCGTTACAGGCCCTGCAAGCCCGTCTGTACGCCGACCTCGCGGATTTCGTGGGCGACAGGGACGGCTACGTCTTCCCCGGCCGCTTCGACAACATGGTCGCGGCGACTAACGGTATCGACCCGGCCGCCCACCGGCGGTTCCAGGAGCGGGTTCGGAACCACTACCCGGTGACCGCCAGCGTCGGCGTCGGGACGGGCGAGACGCCGGCGGCCGCACTCGGTGCGGCCAGCGAACAGCTCCAGGCGACCGGCAGCGCGCAGGACGCCGACCGGACGGAACGACTGGCCGCCGCCCACGACCGCGCCCCGACCGGGCGACTCTCGGTGGCCCACTTCGACGTCGTCGACGCGACCGGCCAGTACACCGACCGGGTCAACGCCGTCGACGCCGAACTGGTCGTCCGGCGGGCGACGACCACCCTCGCGGAGTACATGCGCGCGGAACACGACGCCGTGACGAGTTTCGTCGGCGGCGACAACGTCATCGCGCTCTGCCCGGTGTTGCCAGACCGGGCCTACGACGCCGCCGTCGACCACGTCCGGGAGCACACCGACGTCGACCTCCGGGTCGGCGTCGGCACCGCCCGCTCGCCCTACGAGGCCGGCCAGGACGCCAAACACGCCCTGGAGGCCGGCCGCGAGACGGGGCTGCGGGTCACGACGCCCGCCGCCGAGACGGTCAACGCGGACGACTGAGTCGGTTTTCCCGCTGTCGTTGGTCGCTTTCCGCTATCAGCCGAGCGGTCTACGAACGCGGGACCTTTCGGTCCTGCCCGTAGCCGGTTAGCCATTCCGCGGTGGGTGGGACTTTCTGGCTTTCTGAATTCGTGGCTGCTACCTTCACTCCCACATCTGCCGGCCGAACACTCATGTGGACGGCCGGCCCAGGCTACGGTATCGAATGTCTCGTCGCTACGACCACACGCGGGTCCAGGAGTACTGGCAGCACGTCTGGGAGCGCGAGGACGTCTACGACTGCCCCGACGACGCGGCCGACCCGACCTACGTCCTGGGGATGTTCCCGTACACGTCGGGGTCGCTCCACATGGGCCACATCCGCAACTATGCCATCACCGACGCCCACGCACGGTACCGGCGGATGGCCGGCGACGACGTGCTCCACCCGATGGGGTGGGACGCGTTCGGGTTGCCGGCCGAGAACGCCGCCTACGAGCGCGACACCGACCCAGAGTCCTGGACGCGGTCGTGTATCGACCGGATGCGCGACGACCTCCGGGAGATGGGCTTTGGCTACGACTGGTCCCGCGAGATCACGACCTGCGACCCCGAGTACTACCAGTGGAACCAGTGGCTGTTCACCCGGTTCTACGACGAGGGGCTCGTCGAGTACGACGCCGCGACGGTCAACTGGTGTCCGGACTGCGAGACGGTGCTGGCCGACGCACAGGTCGAACACCCCGAGAGCGTCGAGACCCACCACGCCGGCCACGGCACCGAACAGGGCGTCTGCTGGCGCTGTGGCACCGCAGTCGGCCAGCGCGACCTGGACCAGTGGTTCTTCACGATCACCGATTACGCCGAGGAACTGTACGAGGGCCTGGACGACCTGGAGGGCTGGCCCGAGGGCGTCCGTGACAGCCAGCGCAACTGGATCGGTCGCCAGTCGGGCGCCCGGGTCGCCTTCGAGACCGACGCCGGCACCGTCGAGGCGTTCACGACGCGACTGGACACCGTCTACGGCGCGACGTATCTGGCGCTCTCGCCGGGCCACGACCTCGCACGCGAGTTGGCCGCCGAGGACGAGGCCGTCGCAGAGTACGTCGAGTCGGTCGCCGGTGCCGACGACGCCGGCCTGAGCGGCGTCGAGACCGACGTGACCGCGACCCACCCCTACACCGGCGCGGAACTGCCGGTCTACGTCGCGGCGTACGTGCTGGACGACGTCGGGACCGGCGCGGTCATGGGCGTCCCGGCCCACAACGAGCAGGACCACGCCTTCGCCAGCGAGCACGACCTCCCCGTCGAGCAGGTCGTCGAACCCGTCGACGGCACCGAGACGAACCTGCCGGGCGCCCCCTACACCGAGGACGGGATGCTCACCGACAGCGGCGAGTACGACGGCCTGGCGAGTACGGCCGCACGCGACCGCCTGCTGGCCCACGACGCCGTCGAGTCAGCGACCACCTACCGTCTGCGCGACTGGCTCATCTCCCGCCAGCGCTACTGGGGGACGCCCATCCCAATCGTCCACTGTGACGACTGCGGGCACGTCCCGGTCCCCGACGAGGACCTGCCGGTGGAACTGCCCGAGTACGTCCAGACGACCGGCAATCCCCTCGACGCGGCCGAGGAGTGGAAACAGACCACCTGTCCGGACTGTGGGGCCGACGCCGTCCGGGAGACCGACACGATGGACACGTTCGTCGACTCCTCGTGGTACTTCCTGCGCTACCTCTCGCCACACTACGACGAGGCCCCCTTCGACCAGGCGACGGCCGACGAGTGGCTCCCGGTCGACGTCTACGTCGGCGGCGAGGAACACGCCGTCCTCCACCTGCTGTACATCCGATTCTTCACGCGGGCGCTTGCGGACCTGGGACTGCTGGACCGCCGGGAACCGGTCGAGCGACTCATCAACCAGGGGACGGTGCTCCACAGCGGCGAGAAGATGTCCAAGTCGAAGGGCAACGACATCGCGCCCCACGAATACGGTGCCGAGACGACGCGGCTGTTCGTCCTCTCGGCGGCTCACCCCGCCCAGGACTTCGAGTGGACCGTCAAGGATGTCTCAGCGTCGTACGACTTCCAGCAGACCCTCTACGAGATGACCGCCGACTTCGCTGAGGGGATGGGTCGGACCGACAGCGCCGACCACGACGCCTACCTCGAACACGAGATCGACCGCACCATCGCCGCGGTCACCGAGGAGTACGAGCGATTCCGGTTCCACCGCGTGGTCAGCGAACTCCAGCGGTTCGCCCGCCTGCTGCGGCGCTACGCCAGCTACGACGAGCCCTACCGATTCGCCTACGGCCGCGGGCTGCGGGTCCTGACGAAACTGGTCGCGCCCATCGCGCCCTACCTGGCCGAGGAGATGTGGCTCATGCTCGACGAGGACGGGCCGGTGGCCGACGCCGACTGGCCCGAACCACTGCGTGACGTCGAGCACTACCGTATCGAGCGCCAGCTCGTCCGGACGACGCTCGCGGACGTCCGGGACATCACCGAGGTCGTCGACATCGCGGACCCCGAGGCGATCGAACTCGTCGTCGCCCCGGACTGGAAGTACGACGCCTACGAGATCGCCCGCGCGGCCGACCCCGACGACGCCATCGTCGGCGCGATCATGGACGACGAGACCATCAGAGAGCACGGCGACGCGGCTGCCGACTACGCCGCGGACCTGGCCGACCAGGGTGCCGGCCTCGAACCCATCGTCTCCGGCGAGCGCGAACAGTCGGTGCTCGAACAGGCCCGCTGGCTGTTCGAGGACGAGTTCGGTGCCGACGTGACCGTCCGACGGGGCGGTGACGACGACCTCGCCCGGAAGGCCCGTCCGAACAAGCCCGCCATCCACATCTCCTGACCACCAGTCGCGGCGTTCGTCGACGACGTCGTCGGAACCGCGGAGCGGGTCCCCCATTTTTACCGCTGTACGTGAAACACACAGCCATGTCTGGTGGGATCCCTCTGCTCACACCGCTGGCCCGGCACCTCGAAGCCGTGATGTTCGGTCGGTACGAGGAGCAGTACCGGCTGTTCGCCCAGGCCGTCCTGATCGTCGCCGTCGCGCTGTCGCTGGCGTGGGCTGTGGCGGCTGTGGGCCTCGTCGACGCCGGACCGGGCTGGTCGCAGGTTCTCGCGACGGCCGCGAGCATCGCCGTCTCCGCGTTCGTCGTGGTCGGCCTCCTCCAGTTCCTCGTCATGGCGAACGTCCTCGAACGGACCAACGAGGACGTCGCCACGCAGGCGGCCGAACTCGAACAGGCCGCAGAGCAACTGGAACAGACCGCCGAGGAACTGGAGACGACGGCCGATTCCGTCGAGCACGCCGCCGAGACCGTCGACGAAGCCGCCGACGAGGTCGAGCAGACCGCAGACGAGGTCGAACAGACTGCGACCGAGACTGACGACGCCGACGTCGCCGAGACGGCGACCGAGGTCAAGGACAAGGCATCCGACGCACACGAAAAGACCACCGAGGCCAAAGAGACCGCCAAGTCCGTCACCGAGGAGGTCGAGGCAGCGAAAGAGACCGCGACCGAGGTCGAGGAGACGGCCGCCGAGAAACGACAGCGGCTCGCGGACGCCGAGGCGGATGCCGAGGAAGGCGACGAGGACGACACGGCCGCCGACGGTTCCTGAGGCGGCCGACACACGTCCGGGCTCCCAGCGTGGCAGCCCGCAAGACGGTACCCTTTAGCGACGCGGGCCTCTGGCACACGGTATGGTCGAGGTTCTCTTTGTGCTCGGACTCGTCGTCGCCGTCTTCGTCGGATTCAACATCGGTGGATCCTCGACGGGGGTCGCGTTCGGTCCCGCGGTGGGGTCGAACACCCTCACCAAACTGTCGGCGGCGGCGCTGATGACCGTGTTCGCGCTCGCTGGCGGCCTGCTCGTCGGGCCGGCAGTCGTCAAGAGCCTGGGCAGTGATCTCGTGGCGACGCAGTTCTCGCCGCTGATCAGCATCGTCGTCCTCTTTTTCATCGGGACGGCGCTGTTCCTCTCGAACGTCGCCGGCGTCCCAGCGTCGACCTCGATGACGGCAGTCGGCGCCATCGCCGGGCTGGGACTCGCACGGAACACGCTGAACTCGGGGCTGATGCTCGAGATCGTCTCGTGGTGGCTCGTCTCGCCCATCATCGCCTTCTGGGTCAGCGGCGTCATCGGCCGGTACTTCTACCCGTCGCTCGTCGAGTGGTTCGCCGTCTCCCAGAGCGAGGGGTCGCTCGTCGACATCGATAGCTCGGCTGGTTTCCCCTGGGTCCGACTGGGCGAGAACACGACGCCACGCGAGTTCGTCGGGACCGCCGTCGTCATCGGCATCGGCTGTTATATGGCGTTCTCGGCGGGGGCCTCGAACGTCGCCAACGCGGTCGCGCCGCTGGTGGGCAACGGCTCGCTCGATCTGTATCCCGCAATCTTGCTGGGCGGCGGTGCGATCGGGCTGGGTGCGTTCACCATCGCTCGCCGGACGATGGACACGGTCGGGAACGACCTCACCGACCTCCCGCTGGTGGCGGCTATCGTCGTCGCCGCGGTCGCATCGACCATCGTCACGTTCCTCTCAGCGCTGGGGATCCCGGCGAGTTTCGTCATCATCGCGACGATGAGCATCGTCGGGCTGGGTTGGGGCCGTGCGACGCGGACGACGCGGCTCTCCGAGACGGTCCAGGGACAGGCCCCGGACGTCTCGGTCGGTGCGTTGACCGCCGACGCCGAGGACGCTCCCACGGTCGGTGGCCAGAAGGGGACCCCCGAGCCAAAGAACCACGAACCGATCGGCGAGGAATCCGGCGAGGACCTCCCGAAGGCTTCGGACCTGTTCGAACCCGCGACCACGGCCCGGGTCATCTTCCTGCAGAATATCGTCCCCTCCATCGCGACTGTCGCCGCCTACCTCGTCTTTCGATTTCTCCCGGTCGCGTAACCCTCACGATTGTTCGTATCGCCGTACTGAAGGGCAAAGTCTAACAAGTCGGGGTTCGAACCCGACAGGTGATGCCCACGGTAGAGTACCTTAATTACGAAGTAGTGGACGATCAGGGCTGGGACATTTACGACGACGACCTCTTCGAGAAGGCCGGCGACGCCGGCCTGGGCGAGGAGGACCACGGCACCATCGACGTTAACGAGGGCGAGTACATCCTCGAAGCCGCCGAGGCACAGGGCTACGACTGGCCCTTCTCGTGCCGCGCGGGTGCCTGTGCGAACTGCGCTGCCATCGTCGTCGAGGGCGACATCGACATGGACATGCAGCAGATCCTCAGCGACGAGGAGGTCGAGGAGAAGAACGTCCGCCTGACCTGCATCGGCAGCCCCGACGCCGACGAGGTCAAGATCGTCTACAACGCGAAGCATCTCGACTACCTGCAGAACCGCGTCATCTGATCTGACGCTACCTGCAGTTCTCACCGTCTTCCCGTCCGGTAGCAGCGGCTCCCCTGACCGGAACCATTAGGGCCTCACACTCAGTGGTGACAGTCGTGCTCGGGTCGATACCGGACCTGTTGCGACTGGTGGCCGTCCCGGTCTTCGGGTGGGCGGCCTACCGTGACGTGAAGACGCGTCGTATCCCGAACCAGATCTGGGGGCCGCTGGCCCTCTTCGCGGTCGCGCTGTTGCTCTGGGACGCGTACTCAGTGGTGACCGGCCCGGCCGGGGCGACCGAACCCGGACTGTTCCTCCTGCGGGTCGCTATCAGTCTCGGATTCGTCCTCCCGCTGTCGTACGCCTTCTGGCGCATCGGTGGATTCGGCGGGGCCGACGCCAAGGCGTTCATGCTGATCGCCATCCTCTTTCCGGTCTATCCGGTCTACTACCTCCCGACGGTGGCGCTGCCGCTGGAACCGACGCTGTTGGGCGTGTTCTCGCTGACCATCCTCTCGAACACCGTGCTGGCGGGCGTGGTCTACCCGCTCGGCGTGGCCGCGAGCAACGTCGCACGTGGCCGGTTCGATCTGGCGATGTTCATCGGCAAGCCGGTCGGTGTCGGCGAGATCACCGACGAGTACGGCCGGATGCTCGAATCGCCCGACGGCTTCACCCGGCGGGGGCTCGATCTGGACGCGCTCCGGATGTACCTGCAGTACCGCGGGCTCACGCTGGCCGACGTTCGGGCCGACCCCGAGCGGTACCGTGACCCGGCGTCGCTCCCCGCCGAACCGAATCCGCCCGGTGACGGCTCGCTGGCGACCGACGGCGGCGAACCCGCCGCCACGGCGGTCGCGGAGGGTGAGACGGACGAAGCCACGGACGACGACGCCTGGGGTGCCCAGCAGTTCCTTGACGACATCGACCACTCGGCCTACGGCGCGACGCCCGAACAGCTCCGGGAGGGACTGGACGTGCTCGTCGCGCAGGAGGAAGTGTGGATCTCACCGGGCATCCCGTTCATCGTCCCGATGTTCGCCGGCCTCGTCGTCTCCCTGATCTACGGCGACGTCCTCTACGCGGTCATGCAGGCGGTTGGCCTTGCCTGATCAGTACCGGTAGATACGCGCCTCGTAGGGCGCCAGCGAGAGCGTCCGGGAGGTCGGCGTTCCGTCCTCGTAGTTCCCGATCAACAGTTCCAGGTCCTCGGGTTCGGCGTCGGCCGGCAGGTCGACGGTCGTCGGTTCGTCGGCCCAGTTGAGGACGACGAGTGCCGACTCCCCGTCCAGGGTCCGCCGGTAGGCCCACACCTGCGGGTCGTCCTCGGTCAGGAGTTCGTAGTGGCCATAGACCAGCAGGTCGCTGTCGCTGCGCAGGTCGATGAGGTCCCTGTAGTAGTGCCAGACGGAATCCGGGTCCTCGCGTGCGGCTTCGACGTTGATCTCGTCGTGGTTCGGGTTGACGTTGATCCAGGGTTCGCCGTCGGTGAAGCCGCCGTTCTCGGAGTCGTCCCACTGCATCGGCGTCCGGGCGTTGTCCCGACAGCGGTAGCGGATCAGGTCCTGAACCTCTTCGAAGTCCTCGATGTCGCCGTCCTCGATGGCCATCTCGATGCGGTTGGAGGCGTCGGCGTCCCGTATCTCGTCGAGGCTCGACCACGGGTAGTTGGTCATCCCGATCTCGTCCCCCTGGAGGATGAAGGGGGTCCCCTGCATCGAGAACAGGAAGGTGGCCAGCAGTTTCGCCGACTCCCGGCGGTACTCCCCGTCGTCACCCCACCGCGAGACGATGCGTGGCCAGTCGTGGGTCCCGAGGAAGATGGTGTTCCAGGCGTCGTCCTCGTCGAGTTCGTGCTGCCACTTCGAGAGGATCTCCCGCAGGTCGTCCAGTTCCCAGGGGTCGACCTTCCACCACCCCTCCTCCTCGTCGAAGTCCAGCAGGACGTGCTCGTAGTGGTAGATCATGTTCAGCCCGTCGCCGCTGGGTCCGCAGTACCGCTTTGCCTCGTCGACGTCGGCGTTGATGCCCTCGCCGACGGTCATCACGTCGAAGTTACTGAACGTCTCCTCGACCATCTCGGCGACGTAGTCGTGGGCCTTGGGGCCGTTGGCGAACAGTTCCGAGCCGACCCACCCCTCCTCCTCGTCGCCGTCGGGGAGGTCCGGCGGCTTCGAGACGAGGTTGAACACGTCCATCCGGAAGCCATCGATGCCCTTCTCCAGCCACCAGTTGATCATCTCGTAGATCTCCTCGCGGACGTCGGCGTTCTCCCAGTTGAGATCGGGCTGTTTCTCGTCGAAGAGGTGGAGGTAGTACTGTTCGCGAACGTCGTCGTACTCCCAGGCAGACCCGCCAAAGCCGGAGGTCCAGTTGTTGGGCGGGTCCTCGCCGTCGCCGTCGCGCCACCAGTAGTAGTCGGTGTAGGGTGCTTCCTCCTCGCGGGACTGCTGGAACCAGACGTGCTCGTCGGACGTGTGGTTGACGACCAGGTCCATGATGAGCCGCATGTCCCTTGCGTGCATCTCCTCGAGCAACTCCTCGAAGTCGCTCATCGTCCCGTACTCGGCCAGTATCGAGCGGTAGTCACGGATGTCGTAGCCGTTGTCGACGTGGGGCGAGTCGTACAGCGGGTTCACCCAGACGATCTCGACGCCCAGATCGTCGAGGTAGTCCAGGCGGTCGATGATCCCCTGGATGTCACCGGTACCGTCGCCGTCGCTGTCGTTGAAGCTCTGGGGATAGATCTGATAGACGAACGATTCCTTCCACCACGCTCGGTCGATGTCGACGGGCTCGTCTGCGCTCACGGATGGCTCTGGCAGTGTGAATCGGTAGCTGCGGTCTTAAATCCACCCCGCTGCTCGGGAACCGATCCTCAGTACTGGGTGACGGCGGCGACGATGCCGGCGGTCTGGCCCAGCCCCGTCAGTCCGAGACCGCTCCCGATCAGTCCGGGTTCGAGGCCGCTCGTCGGGCCGACAGCGATACCGGCCACGTAGACGACGGCGCCGAGGATGCTGAACGCCCCGCCGACGGTGTACACCGACGCCAGCGCGTCGACGTGCCGACCCGTGTAGAACAGGCCAGCCGCCGGGATGAGCATCCAGCCGACGACCGTAGCAGTGAGGATCGGCCGAAACGGCGGCGTAGCGAGCAGTCCCGCCGTCCCGGCCAGCGTCACGACGAGTCCGGCGAGCAGGACCAGTTTCCAGGCCCGTAGTACCCCGCTTGTCATGTCCCGCCAGGAGAGGACGGTGAACGCGACGATGACGGTGTCCATCACCAGATGGGCGATGAGAACCGTCCGGAGCGACAGCGCACCCACGTGTGCCGCCAGTGCGAACGTCCAGGCGAGCGGGACCAGGACGACCGGCCCGTTCTCGCGAAGCCGTCGAAGCATACTTCGGTGGTAGACGGCGACGACTAAAGAGGCTGTGTCGGAGCTGACGGGAAGCTGACTAGTCCGTTCGCATTGTACGCTGGTACCACGCACCATCCGACTGCAGTCCGGCGGTTCGGAGTATCACAGCCCGGGTACACGTACCGGAACTGTTATCCGTGGTCTCGGCATCTCTTCGGGTGCAATGGCGAAAGGAACGGTTGATTTCTTCAACGACACTGGCGGTTACGGTTTCATCGAGACTGAGGACGCGGACGAGGACGTTTTCTTCCACATGGAAGACGTTGGCGGCCCGGACCTCGAAGAGGGACAGGAACTCGAATTCGACATCGAACAGGCTGACAAGGGTCCGCGCGCGACCAACGTCACCCGGCTGTAAGGCGGTCTGCAGCCAGTTTTACTATCGACTTACTCCGACCAGCGACGCATCTCTCCCAGCCGATCACTCGCCCGCCAACGGCGACGCCGCCCGGTAGACCAGTTCCATCGGCAGCCCCTTCGTGTCGGTCGGTGGCTCGGTCGGGAGCGTCCGCAGCGATCCGTCGCCCGGCGCTGCGGTGTACGCGAGCACGACGGCGTCCAGGACGTCGGCGACACTGACCGTGTGACCCGCAGTCTCGTCAGCCGCCCGCTGGACGGTCGGCGCCGCGTCCCGGTCGTAGTGGGCCAGGACCCGCATCCGCTCGGCGTAGCCCGATGCGGTGCTCCGTGGCTGTTCGAGCACCTCGCCCGCCAGCGCTCGGTAGCACAGCTCCGGATGCGACGACCGGATCACGGCGGCCGCCTCGGGGACCTCCTGGAGGAGTTCGTCCAGCATCGCGATACCCTCCCGTGCTTCGAAGGCCGCTTCCGAGAGGGACTCGCCGCTCTTGCGTTCGTGGACCCGGTTGGCCGTCGAGTAGCGCCGCTTGCGCGTCGCCTCCCGGACTGGCGGCGTGTAGACGGTCCCCGATTGCGGGCCCAGCACGCGGCGGGCGAGTTCGTCACACTCTCTGGTCGGGTCGCCCGACTCGACGAGCCCCACGGGCAGGTCGACCAGCAGCCGGCGACCCGTCTCCTCGTAGCGGGCCCAGCAGTCGCCGATGCCGGCACAGACGGTCACGTGGTCGAACCCCGACTCCGAGAACGCCACCGCCAGCCACGACTCGCCACACCAGGTGATCCCGACGTACTCGTCGGCCTCTGCGTCGGCCATTATAGACTATCGTCGGTCCTGCAAGAAAAAACTGACCCGGCTGTGTCCGTCGATTGGCTGTGAGCGCGTGGCGGTCAGTCGCCGAGTCCGCACGCCAGTTGTCCTCGGCGATCACGGATACAGCCTGACGGTCCCGTCTGCGCCGCCCACCGCGAGCCACTCCCCGTCGGGGGACCAGCACGGGGCGGTGATGCCCTTGATCTCTGTTTGGTGGTCCGCGAGCACCGCCCCGCTGGCGTCGCAGACCAGCGTGCCGCCGGCCTTCGAGATGGCGACCTGATCGTCGTCCGGACCGACAGCGAGTCCGCTCGGTTCCGTCCCGTCCGGAAGATCGAACGTCGACACTGCCGTCCAGTCGGCCGTCGACCACCGAAAGACGGTCCCGTTATTACCGACCGACCAGATCGCGTTCTCGCCGACCGCGACGCCCGCGACGGCGACACCGTGGTCACCTACTTCGGCGACCGCCGTCCCGTCTTCGCATGTCCAGACGTGGAGCGCGCCACCGATGCCACCCGACACGAGTAGGTCGCCGGCACCGACGAACGCGACGTTGGTCACGTTCCCGTCGTGACCCTCGAAGATCGCCGTCGTCGCGCCGTCGCGATTCCAGACTCGGGCTGTCGTGTCGTAGGACGCCGACGCGACGATCTCGTCGGTCGGGTGGGCTGCGACACCGGCCACTGTCTTCCGATGCCCCTCGAAGATACCGACCGACGCCTCGCGGTCGACGTCCCACAGCCGCACGCTCGTATCTGTCGAGCCAGTCACGAGCAGCCCTGCGCTGGTGATCGCCCCGTCGTTCACGCTCTGTTCGTGGCCGTCCAGCTGTACTGCCGGCTGCCACTCCCCGACTGCCCACCCCGTGACGGTCCCGTCGAACCCACCCGTGAACAGCACCTCGCAGTCGTGTGTGAACCCCAGCGGTACCGCGTATTTCTCGTGTGCGTCGAGACGGACCGTCGGTTCGGCCATAGCGGTTCTTGGTATCGAATTGATATATGTGTTGTCGGACGCCGTTCGGTCTTTCGGTGTCCCATCCTAGCCGGAATTTGAACCGGAGGAAGACTCGCTGCGCTCGGCTTCCAGGGATTCAAATCCCGGAACGCCTTCTCCGACCACAGCAGTCGCTCGGCGACGGAGCGCCTCGCAGGATTGTGGTCGGAAGAAGCCTAGGCCGGAATTTGAATCCGGAATCAGACGTGCTCGCTTCGCTGCGCGCGACTGATAGGGATTCAAATTCCGGAGACTGCTTTCGCTCCTCACGTCCGCTCGTCGCAGAAAGCCTAGGCCGGAATTTGAATCCGGGGTCTCGTCCTTACCAAGGACGCGCTTTACCGCTAAGCTACCCAGGCACGCATCTCCTTCTTCCCCGCAATTGTCTTTAGGCGTTTCGATTCGGGCCGGGTATGGCGGTCGTTCTCAGTGGTCGGCCGCCGCCTCTGTCCCGTCCGTGGCCGGGGGGTCGACCCCGACGTGGGTCGCCAGCCTCGTCCGGACCTCCTCGCCCAGCAGGGCGCCGTTCTCGGGGAAGCCGCTCCTGGCGAGGTCGGCCGCATACTCACGTAGCCCCGGCGTCGGGGCGACACCGGCAGCGGTCACGCCGGCGACGGCGGCCAGTTCGAGGACGTCGGGCTCCAGGTTGGCGTCCAGGCTCTCGTCGCCGGTGGTCCGCAGGACCGTCTGGTCGGAGCCGAACGACTGGACGACCGTGACGGCGTCCTCGGCGGCCTCCGTCCGGGCAAGCAGATAGAATCCTCGCGAGACGAGGATGTCCGCGATGAGGATATCGAGGTCACCGGCGTCGCGGTCGCCGTGCTCCCAGGGGTTGTCGTGTGCGAGCGTCCGCGTGAGCGCGAGCCCCTCGTAGATGAGCTGGACGCCCGCCGCCCGTTCGGCGAGGCCGTCGCTGGGCTCGGCCGATCTGTCGCGGGCAGCGCTAGCACTGGCCAGTGTCAGGACGCCGGGGGCGAACGCGGCGTCGTCGAGGCGCGACGAAATCCGGTCTTGGAGATGTCCGGGCTCGATATCGTCGACCGCTGCCAACGCGGCTCGGCGGACCGCCGCCACTTCCTCCATTGGCAAAACCTAGCGGCGCGAAGGGCAAAGACCTTTGGAAACACCGGAGTCAGGGAGGACATGGTGCGGACGACGGTCGACGGCGACGTCTGTGAGATCCGCCTGGACAGGCCCGAGAAACGCAACGCACTGACCGATGCCGACCTGCGTGATCTGGAGCGTGCCGTCACGAGCGCGACTGCGCCCGTCGTCGTCCTCTGTGGCGCCGGCGAGGCGTTCTGTGCTGGAGCCGATCTGGACGTGATCGCTGCCCTCGACGACGAGTCGGCGGCCGAGTTCGCCGCGCTGGGACAGCGGGTCGCACGGAGGCTGGAGGGTTACGACGGCGCGGTCGTGGCCGAGGTCGACGGGGCCGCCAGGGGTGGCGGTGTCGAACTGGCGCTAGCCTGTGATCTCAGAGTCGCGACGCCGACAGCGACGTTCGCCGAGACGGGAGTCACACTGGGGCTGTTCGGCGCCTGGGGCGGGACGGTCAGGCTGCCACGCGTCGTCGGCGAGAGCGCGGCCCTTGACCTGGCCCTGACCGGCCGGACCGTCGACGCCGAGACGGCGCTTCGGATCGGCCTGGTCTCGCGGGTGACCGACGAGCCACGACAGGTCGCCGGAGAGCTCGCCGACGTCGACCACGGTGCGCTCAGGCGGCTGAAACCGTTGCTCCGGGACGACGACGACCGAGAAACGCGCGAAGAACGCGAGCAGCGGGCGTTCGCAGCCCTGATCGCTGCCAGAGACGGGTAGTCAGTACAGCGGCTCGGGACCCGGCGGCATCGCACGCTTGTGAGCGCTGCGCTCGTGCATCTCGCGGACCTGCTCGACGGCGGCTTCGGGGACGCCGAGGTGGTTGGCGGTGGCAGCCTTCGGGACGCCGCCGTCGACGTGGAGTGCCAGGATCGAGTCCAGGGTGTCGTAGTCCATCCCCATCTCCTGGGCGTCGGTCTGGCCGGTCCACATCTCGGCGCTGGCGGTCTTCTCCGCGAGGTCGTCCGGGACGCCGACGTGTTTCGCCAGTTGCCGGACCTGCTGTTTGTACAGCGGCGCGATGGGATGGCAGTCGACGGCGCCGTCGCCGTACTTCGTGTAGTAGCCGACCAGGGCCTCGCTTCGGTTCCCGGTCCCCAGCACGAGCGCGCTCTCGTGGTTGGCGACCAGATAGTTCAGGACGGCCCGACAGCGCACCCGGAGGTTCCCGACGGCGAGTTGGTCGCCCTCGGCGGCCGGGACCGCGTCCAGGAACGCGTCCACGAGCGGGTTGATCTCGACGACGTCGTACTCGATACCCAGCAGTTCGTCGGCGACGCGCTCGGCGTCGCTCATGTTCTCCGCGCGGTTGACCTCGCTGGGCATGACGAGCCCGTGGACGGCGTCGGCACCCAGCGCCTCGACGGCCAGATGCGAGGTCAGCGTGCTGTCGATGCCTCCGGAGAGACCGATGACGGCCCGCTCGACGCCGGCGGCGTCGAGTTGGGTCCGGATGAACTCGGTACAGTGCTCCCGGTGCGCTTCGAGTTCTGTCGTGGAGAACGTCAGATTCAGCGGATTCTCGGCCCGGACGATCGCATCGGCTTCGGCCATACCGAAACGTAGACCGGACACGACAAATACCCACCCATCGCCGCGGGATTTCCGGACGCGTGTCCACTCAGCCCCACTCGCTGGGATGGCGCCGAAACGCTACGTTCAAGTGCCACGACTGTTCACTCTCGACTGCGAGTAGTCGTCCGCGCTTCGCGCGGAGTGATGGCTTGTCGTGCGTCGGGCTCTCCCGACGCTCTATCGTGCGCGCCGGTGGTCCAGTGGTAGGACATTGGCTTCCCAAGCCAATAGCCCGGGTTCAATTCCCGGCCGGCGCACTCCCTGCGGTCGTGCGCCGCCCGACGTTCACCTCGCGGTGCTCGGTGAACTCCCGGCCGGCGCATTTTGCGACGAACGGACGTGAGGAGCAAATGCAACTCAGGCGGAATTGAATCACGGAAATCCGAGCGGTAGCGAGGATTTGCATCGGGTTCAATCACCGACGGACTGCGTCCGTCGTGGCTCGCGAACGCTGCGCGTTCGCTCACTCACCGGCCGGCGCATTCTGATTCGAACTTCTCGTGAGCGCCGGATGCGGAACCGAGGGAAGTGAAGTACGGACGTCCCAGCGCGAGCGACCGCTTCCGCTCCGACCACTACTTTGTTATACTGTGGTGGCTAACCAGTTAGGTATGGTTAGCGGAGTCAACGTCCTCGTCTGTGGCGGAGACGAGACCGTCGTCGCCGAGGTGGCGGCGGCACTGGAAGACCGTGGCGGGATGACCGTCCAGACAGCGACGGAGGCAGTGGGTGCGGATGCAGTCGGGACGATCGACTGCGTCGTGAGCGTGACGGCCGAGTTACCGGCTCTCGTCGGTGGGCTACGCGAGCAGTCGCCGTCGCTGCCGGTCGTCGTCTTCGCCAGCGGTGGCCCCGAAACTGTACAGGGCGCGCTCGACCGCGGGGCGACGGACTACGTCCAGCGGGGGACCGACGAGCAGTACGCCGTGCTGGCACACCGTGTCCAGCGGGCCGCCGACGCGTACACGAGCTACGACGCCGACAGCGATTTCGACCGCTACGAGGAGGTCATCAGCGCGCTCGACGACGGCGTCTACGCGCTCGACGACGAGGGGCAATTCGTCTTCGTCAACGAGGCGATGGCGGACCTGACGGGCTACCCGACAGAGGAACTGCTCGGTGAGCACACGGCGGTGATCAAGGACCGCGGGACCGTCGAACTGGCCGAGTCGAAGCTCGCGTCGTTGCTGTCGAGTTCGGGCTCGGAGGACGTCGAGACGACCTTCGAACTGGAGATTCGACCGAAAGACGGCGAGCCGTTCCCATGCGAGGACCACATGACGGTACTCTACGGGCCCAACGGCCGGTTCCGCGGGACGGCAGGGGTTATCCGGGACATCACAGAACGAAAGCGCCGCGAACGGATGCTCTCGGAGCTCCAGGAGACGTCACGGGCGCTGATGCAGGCACCGAGCCGCGAGGCCGTGGCCGATATCGTCTCCGGAGCCGCCGAGACGGTTCTGGGGATGGACCTGAACGTTGTCCGGCTGTACGATGCCGACTCGCAGACGCTGTGGCCGGCGGCGACGTCAGGTCGGACCGACGCCCTTCTCGGGGACCGCCCGGTCTACGGTATCGACGAGGGCCGTCCCGGCGAGGTGTTCGCCTCCGGTGAGCCGGCTATCTACGACGACATCGAGGAGGACGACACCGGGTTCCGGTCGGCGATGTACTTCCCCATCGGCGTCCACGGGACCCTGAGTGTCATGTCGACCGAACCCGACGCCTTCGGCGACATCGACCACATGGTCGTCGATCTGCTGACGACCAACGCCGCCGCGGCGTGCAACCGGGCGAAACGCGAACAGGAGGTCCGCGAGACCCGCGAGCGCATCGCGGCCATCCTCGAACGCATCAACGGCCTCGTCGAGGACACCATCGAGGTGCTCGTCGAGGCGACGACCCGCGAGGAGGTCGAGGCCGGCGTCTGCGAACAGGTCGCAGCCACCGAACCGTACGTCTTCGCCTGGATCGCCCGGCCGAACGTCCGCAACGACGAACTGGAGGCACGCGCCTGGGCTGGCGATTCGGCTATCGAGGTCGACGACGTCTCTGTGGCGATGAACGTCGACGAACCCGGTGTGCGAGCGCTGGCGTCCCACGAACCCGAGATCGTCACCGACCTGGAGACGGTCGACGCCGAGTGGGGGCCACGAGCCCGCGCGGCCGGTGTCGCGTCGGTGATGGCGATCCCGCTGTCGTACACGGATTCGACCTACGGTGTCCTCTACGTCTGTGCGGACCAGGCCGACGCCTTCGACGAGCGCGAACGCGTCGTGCTGGAGGCACTCGGCCAGGCCGTCGCCAACGCCATCAACGCCATCGAGAGCGGGAAGATCCTCTCGGCCGACCGGGTCGTCGAGATGGAGTTCACCGTCGACGACCGGGCCCTGCTGTTGAGTCGCCTCTCGGCCTCGACGGGGGCCGAGCTCACTTCCGAGGGAACTGTCATCAACGACGACGGCTCGCTCAGGATGTACCTGACCGCCGAGGGGGCCGACACCGACGCGGTACTGGACGCCCTGGAGACCGACGATGCCGTCCTGAGCGTCAGGCGCATCGTCGAACACGAGGGTGACGCGCTGTTCGACGTTACCGTCGGCGAGTCCCTGGTCGCCCGCCTGGCCGACCACGGAGCGGTCACGACCGGGGTGACCGCCGCCGACGGCGTGGCCCGCTATACGATCGAACTCCCCTACGAGACCGAGGCTCGCGAGGTGTTCGCCCTGGTCGACGACAACTACGACGGGACCGACCTGGTCGGCTACCACGAGCACGAACGGCCAGTCCAGACCCGCCAGGAGTTCCGTGCCTCGCTGTCCGATCGGTTCACCGACCGCCAGGAGACAGCGCTACGGACTGCCTATCTCGGCGGGTTCTTCAAGTGGCCCCGCGAGATTGACGGCGACGAACTCGCGACCGCGATGGACATCTCGCGGCCGACCTACCACCAGCATCTCCGGGCCGCACAGCAGAAGGTGTTCGAGGAGTTGTTCGAGTAGCGCGAGGGACCGACCGGCGGGAGATTCCTCGGCGGAACGGCGACAGCGAGGGGCGCGAACGCAGTGAGCGGCCCTCGAGAGCGAACGGCGACGGCAGGAGCCGTGAGCGAAGCGAGCCGTGGAGCAGCGAGGGCCTGAGCGAAGCGAAGGGCCTCGAAGTGCGAGCGGGGAGGAACGACCCGCGAGCAGAGCGAGAGACCGACCGCAGGGAGGTCTCTCGGCGGAACGGCGAGCGAAGCGAGCCGTGGAGCAGCGGGGGCCTGAGCGGAGCGAAGCGCCTCGAAGAGCGGGCGGCGCCTCGCGTCATTCTGCGGTTCGATAATTTCACTGTTCCCTCGCTGCTCGCGGCTCACTGCTTTCGCCGCTGCGCGGTAACGAGGCCCCTCCCGTCGGTCGGCGCCTCGCTTCGACCGCGGGATACTTGACCCGCCCACGCCAACCGACAGTCGACAGATGGACGCGCCGCTGTGGACCGAGACATACGCCCCGTCGCTCGACGAGATCCCCCAGCCACAGGCCCGCGAGCACCTGCAGGGGGCCGTCGAGGAGCCGATGAACCTGCTCGTCCACGGCCCGAAAGGGAGCGGCAAGACGGCTGCCGTGCGGGCGTTCGCCCGTGAGGTCCACGACAACCCGGACGCGGACTTCACCGAACTCAACGTCGCCGACGTCTTCGACATGACGAAGAAGGAGGTCGCCAACGACCCCCGGTTCTCGTCGTTCATCGACAGCAAGCGTCGCCGGGAGTCATCGAAGGCCGACCTCATCAACCACGTGCTCAAGGAGTCGGCCAGCTACGCGCCGGTCTCTGGGACGTACAAGACGATCCTGCTGGACAACGCCGAGGGGATGCGTGAGGACTTCCAGCAGGCGTTGCGCCGCGTGATGGAGCAGTACTACGAGGCCACGCAGTTCGTCATCGCCACCCGCCAGCCCTCGGCGCTCATCCCGCCGATCCGCTCGCGCTGTTTCCCGGTGGTGATGCGGGCGCCGACACACGAGGAGACGGTGTCGGTGCTGGAAGGCGTGGCGACGGCCGCCGGCGCCGACTACGACGCCGACGGCCTGGAGTACGTCGCAGGCTACGCCGACGGCGACCTGCGGACGGCCATCCTGGCGGCCCAGACCATCTACGAGGCCACCGGCGAGGTGACGATGGACACCGCCTACGAGACGCTCAACGACCTCGAAGCCGACGACGAGGTCGAGTCGATGGTCGTCGCCGCCGAGGAGGGTCGCTTCACCGACGCTCGCTCGACGCTGGACGACCTGCTGGTCGACGAGGGCTACGGCGCGGGGGACGTCATCGACGACCTCCTGTCGGTCGCTCGCTCGCGGTACTCCGGCCAGCGGCTCGCGGAGGTCCACCGACTCGCCGGCGAGACCGACATGGCGCTGACCGAGGCCGCCAACGAGCGCATCCACCTCTCGCACCTGTTGGCCCAGCTCGATCAGTCGTCGTAGGTCTCGACGCCGACGACCTCGAACCGGGCGCCGCCGGCCTCGCCGTCGGTGACAGAGACCGCCCAGCCGTGGGCAGCGACGATGTCGGCGACGATGTTCAGGCCGAAGCCCGTGCCGTTGGCCTGCGTGGAGTAGCCCTGCTCGAAGACGCGGTCCCACTGGTCTTCCGGGATGCCGGGGCCGTCGTCGGCGACGTAGAAGCCCCGGTCGAGCGCGCCGACAGTGATGGTCGTGTCGACTTGGCCGTGTTCGACGCTGTCACCGGACTCCGTCCGGTTGCTCGTGGAACCATGCTCCACGCTGTTCCGATAGAGGTTCTCGAAGAGCTGTCGGAGCCGGTCGGCGTCGGCCTCGATGACGATGTCGCTCTCGATCGTCAGCGTCGCCTCGGGCGCGTCGATGCTCTTCCAGGCGAGTTCGGCGACCGCCGCGAGTTCGACTGTCTCGACGTCCGAGACCGTCTCGCCCTGCCGAGCCAGCGAGAGCAGATCGTCGATGAGCCGCTGCATTCGGCTGGTCGCACGCTCGATGGCCGCGACGTGATCGTCGTTGCCGTTGTCCAGCATCTCCAGCCGGGCGTCGATGACCTGCAGCGGGTTCCGAAGGTCGTGACTGACGATGCCGGCGAACTCGTCGAGACGCTCGTTCTGTCGTTCGAGGGCGTGTTCACGGCGCTTCCGCTCGGTTATGTCGTCCAGGAGGCCGACGATACGGGTCTGGCCGCTCTCTGGGACCGAAATCGGGTAGGCGCTCGTCTCGACCCAGCGGACGGTCCCGTCGTCGTCGACCAGACGGTACTCGAAGTGGTACTCCTCGGCGGGGTCGTCCATCTCCGCGAACATCGACTCCATCGCGTCGGCGACGCGCTCCTCGTCTTCGGGATGGATGTGGTCCAGTGCTCGCTCCAGCGGGTCGTCGTGGAGTCCGTCGACCGGCCGGCCGGTCAGGCGTTCGTAGCCGGAGCTGATGTACAGTAGCTCTCCCGTCTCGTCGACCATCCAGATGACCTCGTTGAGGTGGGTCGCGATCCGTCGGAACCGCTGTTCGCTCTCTGCGAGCCGTTCGGTCTGGCGGACCCGTTCGGTGACGTCACGCAGGACGACGGTGACGAACTCGTCGTCGTCGATGGCGGTCGCCGTGGCGTTGAGTTCGAGGTGCCGCCGGTCGCCGTCCGGTGTCGTGAACGTGATCTGGTCGGCGGCCAGCGCGTCGTCGTCGGTGGCCCGAGCGATACACTGCTGGAGTGTCGCCGCGGCGTCGTCGTCGAGACAGTCGAGTGCGGCGAACCGTTTGCCAACGGCGTATTCCCGGCCGATCCCACAGGCAGTACAGAACCCGTCGTTGACGAACAACAGGGTGCCGTCGGGATCGGTGACCAGCGCCGGATCCGGCAGCGTCGCGAACAGCGAGGCGAACCGTTCCTCGCTCCGGCGGTACTTGCTGTCGAGTCGTTTCGAGAGCGTCCGCCGTTCCAGGAGGTTCGCGAGGCGTCGGTGGAGGACCGGCTTCTCGATGGGCGTCGCGATGACGTCGTCGACGATGTAGAGCCCGTCGATGGTCCGCCACTCGCCGGGGTCGAACTGGTCGCCTACGGGTTCGTCGCTGACGAGCAACACCGGTGCGAACACCGGATCCGCGGCCCGTTTCCACGCCCGCAGGGCCGTCTCGTGGCGGGCGAACGCGCCGACATCGACGAGACAGAGGTCGACCGATTCGTCGAGGCCCGGTTCGGCGGTCGTCTCGACGTCGAAACTCTCGCCGAGCCACTCCGCGAGGAGTTCGCCGTTGCGGTCGTGGTCGAACAGGATCTCGATCCGGTCGGTCGACTGGGCGAACAGCGCGCTCCCGTCGACCGGCCGTTGCTCGTCGTTCATCAGCTGTCCGGTGACTCGGTAACGTCGGGGGTTCCTTCGAGCAAGCCACTGGCGTCGCTGAGTGGTTCGCCGACGACGATGCCATCACTCGTTATCTCGAACTCGCGGAGCGTTCGCTCGAAGGTACTGACACGTTTCTTGAGCACGCCGACGACCTTCCGGAGTTCCCCCTGCAGTTCGACGTGGCGCAGGAAGAGGACGTTGTCCGCGAGGTAGCTGATCCCGGCGTTGGTCGCCTCGAACTGGCCGGTGACCGTCGTCACCTCGTCGACGAGGATGACCGTCACGCCCATGTTCTTCAGGTACCGGCCGAGCGCGTGGAGTTTGCTCACCAGCGCGTCTTCCTGCCCCCGTAGCGAGAGCTTGTAGCCGTTGATGCCGTCGAGCATGACGACGCTGACACCGCGCGCTTCGACCTGTTCGCGGACGTGGGCGGCGAACTGCTCAGCCGAGTAGTCGAGTGCCTCGACTGCCTCGACGGAGAGTGTGCCGCTGGTTTCCAGGTCGGAGACGGGGATACCGATCGACTCACAGCGGTGTCGGAACGTCCGCGGTGACTCCTCGAAGTGGTAGATGACCGAGCGCTCGCCCTCGCTGGCGGCCGCCTGCACGAACTGGGTACCCGTCGTCGTCTTTCCGGCGCCGGTCGGCCCGCTGATGACGGTGATCGTTCCACGTTCGATGCCGCCCCCCAGCAGCGAATCCAGTTTCGGAACACCCGAAGCGATCGGGGCCGTGTCGAACTCGGCGGCGTGCTCGCCGGGTTCCAGGATCGGATAGACCGAGAGCCCTCCCTGGCCGACCGTCATCGAGTGGGTCCCGCTCTGGCGGTCGGAGCCGCGGAACTTCGGGACCGAGAGGGTGCGACCGCTCTCGGCACGCCCGAGTTCCACGACGCCGTCCGCGAGGAACTGGAGGTCGTCGTCGGGTGCCTGTTCGGACTGCTGGGAAGTGAACAACACCGTCGCGTCGGCTTCCTTGAGATATCGCATGAACGAGATGACCTCCTTGCGGAACTGGAAGTCGTCACTGGAGAGATAGCGGAACTGTGTCACCGGGTCGACGAACACCCGGTCGGGGTTCAGTTCGTCGACACGCTCGCGGATACGGCGCTGGATCGGGTCGCGGTCTACCTCCTCGGCCTCGAAGATACTGTAGGACTGGTCCTCGGCGAAGAACGCCGAGGAGGGGCTCAGATCGAGAAAGTCGACCCCGGAGAGGTCGAACCCGAGCGACGTCGCGTTCTCGCGGATGTCCTCGGTCGCTTCCTCGAGGTTGATATACAGGACCGTCTCGCCGGTACTGGCGCCGCTCGTCAGGAAGTGGAGGCCGAGTATCGTCTTCCCGGTCCCGGGAGCGCCCCGGACGAGATAACTCCGACCCGAGAGCAAGCCACCGTCGAGGACCGCATCCAGTCCGTCGACGCCGGTGGACAGACGGTCGGTCGTGCCCGTAGCCATACCGGCCCTTCGGCGACCAGGTACAAGGGTTTCACCCTCCAATTTTCAATTTTGGTATAATGTGTTTACGAGTGTCATTTCTCCCCGTCACAACAATAACACCTGCTTCCCCGGGAGTGCTGTTCGCGGATTCAACCGCTTCGAAATCCTTTTACACGTTTCGGGGGGAAGTAGAGCCAACGAACTATGGACATCGATATCATCGACGAAGACGACAATCCGATGTTGCACAGGACGGACGTCCGGTTCGAGGTCGTCCACGACGAGGCCACGCCCTCCCGACTCTCCGTGCGAGACTCCCTGGCCGCCATGCTGAACAAGGACGCCGACGAGGTCGTCATCCACGAACTCGACACGAAGTTCGGCATGCGCAAGACGGTCGGCTACGCGAAGGTCTACGAGAGCCCCGAGTACGCCCGCGACGTCGAGCAGGACTACATGCTCGAACGCAACAAGATCGTCGCCGACGGCGAGGAGGGTGAGGAGGCATAATGGCCCGTAACGAGTACTACAGCGACGGCGAACTCGACCGCGAACTGTGCCCGCGCTGCGGTGATACGGTGCTGGCCGAGCACGAGGACCGCCAGCACTGCGGGAAGTGCGGCTACACCGAGTGGAAGTAACGGGCCGTATGCGCGTTCTCGGTATCGAGGGGACCGCGTGGGCAGCCAGTGCTTCGGTCTTCGAGACCGAGGACCCGGATACGCCGGCGACGCCCGGCGACGACCACGTTTTCATCGAGACCGACGCCTACCAGCCCGAGAGCGGCGGCATCCACCCGCGCGAGGCCGCCGAACACATGGGTGGGGCGATTCCCCAGGTCGTCGAGATGGCGCTCGATCACGCTCGCGAGCGGGCCGCCGCTGCCGGGGAAGAGGGTTCCCCGGTCGACGCCGTCGCCTTCTCCCGCGGTCCCGGCCTGGGACCGTGTCTGCGCATCGTCGCGACGGCGGCACGGGCCGTCGCCCAGCGCCTGGACGTCCCAATCGTGGGCGTCAATCACATGGTCGCTCACCTGGAGGTCGGCCGCTACCGCTCGGGTTTCGCCTCGCCGGTCTGTCTGAACGCCTCCGGGGCGAACGCCCACGTCCTGGGCTACCGGGGCGGGTGCTACAGGGTGCTCGGCGAGACGATGGACACCGGCGTCGGCAACGCCATCGACAAGTTCACCCGCCACGTCGGCTGGCAACACCCCGGCGGGCCGAAGGTCGAGCGCCGGGCCCGCGAGGGCGAATACCACCCGTTCCCCTACGTCGTCAAGGGGATGGACTTCTCCTTTTCCGGGATCATGTCCGCCGCCAAGCAGGCCGTCGACGACGGTACTCCGGTCGAGAACGTCTGCCGGGGTCTGGAGGAGACGATCTTCGCCATGCTCACGGAGGTCGCCGAGCGAGCGCTATCGTTGACCGGCGCCGACGAACTCGTCCTCGGCGGCGGCGTCGGCCAGAACGAACGGCTCCAGGGGATGCTCCGCGAGATGTGCGAACAGCGCGGCGCTGACTTCTACGCCCCCGAGAACCGCTTCCTGCGAGACAACGCCGGCATGATCGCCATGCTCGGTGCGCGCATGTACGCCGCCGGCGACACGCTCTCTATCGAGGACTCACGCATCGACTCGAACTTCCGGCCCGACGAGGTGCCGGTGACCTGGCGGACGGACGAGGCAGTCGGCGAGAACCGTCCACAGGTCGGCGACACCGGCGCGGAGACGGTCACCGGCGCGGAGGCCACCGTCAGCATCGAGGCCGACCACGTCGTCAAGGACCGGATCCCGCGGAGCTACCGGCACTCGACGCTCGACGAGCGCCTGCGGACCGAGCGTACCCGCCAGGAGGTCCGCCTGACCAGCGACGCTCGCCGCCACGGCGTGCCCACGCCGCTGGTCCGTGACGTGGACCTCCGGGACTCCCGGATCGTCTTCCAGCGGGTCGGCGACGACGACCTACGAGGGGCACTGACCGACGCTCACGTCCGTGACGTCGGCCGCTGGCTGGCCCGCATCCACGACGCCGGCTTCGTCCACGGGGACCCCACGACCCGGAACGTCCGCGTGCGGGCCGACGACGACCGCCGGACCTATCTCATCGACTTCGGCCTGGGCTACTACACCGACGAACCCGAGGACTACGCGATGGACCTGCACGTCTTCGCCCAGTCACTGGCGGGGACCGCCGACGACCCCGAGACGCTGTTCGAGGCGGCGCTGTCGGCCTACCGTGACGAGGCGGCCGACGCCGGCCCCGTGCTGGCGTCACTCTCGGACATCGAGGGTCGCGGCCGCTACCAGTGAGCCGGTAGGGTCGACGTACCGGTCCGCCGTCATCGCTGCCGAGGTGACAAATGACTTAACGCCCGGGGCAGTACCAGAGAGTATGGACGACAAGCCACAGTCCGGGACCCTCTTTGGCGTGCCGTACAACTTCGAGCGACCGAGCCTCAAGCGCCTCGTGTCCTCGTACTGGAAGCCCGGCGAGGGGATGCTCGTCGAGAAGCCCTTCGGCATCGGCTACACGCTGAACCTCGCGAACTGGCGCGCGTGGGTCGTGCTGCTGGTCGCCGGTGTGATGCTGTACCTCGAACGCGGCGGCGACGAGGAGGCCTTCGACGATGAGGGCGAGGACGAACCCGTCGAAGTCGTCGTCGACTGACGCCGACACGCGCTGTTCTCCGACTGTTTCCGGGCCGGTAGTGGCGGCTTTCGACGGCTCTTTCCCCGTCGGGCGCCCTCCGTCGGTATGCTCAACTTCGTGACGACCAACCCTGGGAAGGTCAGGGAGGCGACGACGTACCTGGACGACAACGTCGAGCAGTTCGACTTCGACTACCCCGAGGTCCAGGCCGACGACCTCGCGACCGTGGCCGCACACGGCGCACGATCGGCCTACTGGGCCGCAGAGGGGCCGGTCGTCGTCGACGACGCGGGCCTGTTCGTCGACGCCTTCGACGGCTTCCCCGGCCCGTACTCCTCGTACGTCGAGGACACCGTCGGCGTCGAACGGCTCTGGCGCATGACCGAACCCGAGGCCGACCGCTCGGCGGCGTTCAAGACCGTCATCGCGTACTGCGACGGCGACCCCGTCGTTGCCGAGCGGGTCCACGAGGGGGACGACGACGAACCGCCCGTCGCGCTGTTCGAGGGTCGTGTCGACGGAGTCATCGTCGCCCCGCGGGGTGACGGCGGCTTCGGCTTCGACCCCATCTTCGAGCACGACGGGACCACCTTCGCCGAGATGAGCACCGGCGAGAAGAACGCTGTCTCCCACCGCGGCCGTGCGCTGGAAGCGTTCGCCGCCTGGTACGCCGACCGATGACCGTCGCCGGGACGGCGCTGATCACGGGCGCGTCGGCGGGTATCGGCGCCGCACTCGCTCGCGAGTTCGCCGCCAACGGCCACGACGTCGTGCTCGTCGCTCGCCGCGAGGACCGACTCCGCTCGCTGGCGGCCGCCATCGAGCGCGACCACGGCGTCACTGCGACGCCCATCGTGATGGATCTGGACGACACGCGGGCAGCACTGGACCTCTACGAGCGGATCACCGACCGTGGCCTGGATATCGGTGTCCTCGTCAACAACGTCGGCGTCGGCACGTACGGCCGCTTCGCGGAGGCGGACCTCGACGCCGAGCGGACGCAGTTGCGACTCAACGTCGTCCTCCCGGTCGAGTTGACGCGGCTCTTCCTCGACGAGTTCGGCGACGGCGGCGCGGTGCTGTCGGTCGGGTCGATGGCCGGTTTCCAGCCCGGCCCGTTCCTGCCCGGCTACTACGCCAGCAAAGCCTACGTCAACAGCTTCTCGCAGGCCATCGCCGAGGAACTGCGCGGGACGCCGGTCGACGTGACGGTGGTCTGTCCCGGCCCCGTCGAGACGGAGTTCCAGGACCGCGCGGGGATGGGTGATTCGACGGTCGGGTCGGTGACGACGAACTCCCCGGACGCGGTCGCCGAGGCGGCTTACGACGGCCTGGTCGCTGGCGAGACCGTCGTCATCCCGAGTCGGCTGATGCGCGCCGTCGACCTCCTCGGGCGGGTCGCGCCCCGGTCGGTGACCCGGCGGGTCGCGCGACTGGTAAACGAGGGTCGAGACGGTGACCGGTCCGAGAAGGGAGCGGGCCGCTAGCTCACCGGTTGTTCCAGGAGCCGATCGCCGTTGCCCTCGCAGACGACGGTGACGACCTCGTAGCTCGAACAGCAGGATTCGACGGTGTCAGTCGTGAACGTCGCCGAACTGCCGTCGGGACACTCCCGGACGAACACGCGCAGGCCCGCCAGCACCTCGCCGCGGGCGCCCGGCGACAGTTTCGGCCACTCGTCGGTCCAGTCCGCGAACGCCCGGGCAGCGGCGACGTCGACCCGCAGTGCCGTGTTCGAGGGCCACTGGCCCAGTTGCTCGCCCTCGCGAGTGATGACAACCGCGTCGTCGAAGGTCTGGACGCCGATGTCGACCGCTTCCAGGCCGAGCAGTTCGACCAACCGGTCGGCGTCGACGGTCTCGGGGACCCGCTGGAGTTCGCGGGCCCAGACCTCGTCGAAGGTATCGGTCAGACAGAGGTCGTCGACCTCCGCACAGGGTTCGAGCACGTCGAGTTCCAGCAGCATCGTCTCCAGGTCGACGTCCTCGGCCTCGAAGTGGCTGGTGCCGGCCTGCGGGGCCGGTTCCTTGCCGAACCAGGCGAGCAGCCAGGGCGGCATGTACTGTTTGGTCAGTTCCGGCGTCCCCGGCACCAGATAGCCGCGCAGCCAGATTGCGAGCGCCGAGAGGCCCAGGACGGCCCCGGCGGCGGCCCCAGCGAGCGCCACAGTCGTGACGGCGGCCGCTCCGGCACCGACCGCTGCAGCGAGCACGACCGCGATGACGCTGTTGACTGCCGTACAGGGGAGACAGCGGTTCTCTCCCGTGTACTCGGGGTTGCGGAGTTGGGCCAGCATATCGGTACGACGATGGTTCGTCCCTCGCGGGCAAAAATTCGACGGCTCCCGCCGCGAAAGCTCACGCCCGCGGGTCCCGATCGGGGCCGGAGTACTCGCCGCCCTCGACGGCGAGATACAGCGATTCGGGGTCGAACAGGCGGGCGAAGGCGTCGGGCGGCCGGACGCTCAGTTGCATGTGGGACTGCAGCGCGGCGCCGGTCTGTGCGCTGGCCAGCTCCTCGTCGTAGGACAGCAGGTGTGCGGCCCCGCCGCGGTAGGCCGACGCCAGCGCCGGATGGTCGCCGTCGGGATGGTCGACGGCCTCGCGCTCGCGTTCGACCCGCTCGCGCCAGTCGGCCGCCAGTGACGGCTCGCTCACCGCGGCGACCACCGCCTCGGCGTCCTCGAGGAGCGGGTCGCTGGCGACGAGTGTCATCCAGGAGTGACGGCGCACGTGGTCCAGGGCCTCGCGGGCCGGGCCGTCGCCACACAGGAGGTCGGCCGCGAGGACGTCCGCATCGGCGACGACGCGGGCCGGCGACGCCTCAGACATCGCCACGTCGCTCCGAGAGCGTCTCACGGACGTGCTCGACGGTCGTCTCGTACTCGCTGGCGCGCTCGAAGAGGTCGGCCCAGGTCATATCTGTCCCTCGGCTGGCGCGCAGAAAGCCGTACCGTCTGCCGTGCGTCTGACGGGTGTTTATTTCCCGAGGAACCCTCGACCGAAACGGGCGCGCACCGGCGACCAATCCTATCCTATCCTCCCACAGCGCGCCCGGATACCCCATACCCCTCTCCGTTCCGGTCTCAGGCAGAGGCTTCGCCGCGGAACGCCGCTCGCACGGCGTCGAGTCCGTCCGGGGCGGCCATGACGGCGACGCTGTCACCCGCTTCGATCTCGGTCTGGGGGAGCGGGATAGTCATCGACTCGTGAGCGCGACCGTGGGCGTAGACGCGCGCGTCGCCGGGCAGTTCCAGTTCGACGACGCGCTTCCCGATGACCGGCGAGTCCTCGGGGATGCGGACGCTGGCGATGGAGAGTTTCTCCGTGAGGTCCGCGAAGACGTTGAAGTCCCCGCCCAGTAGCGCCGTCTTCGCGCCGGCAGCACCGAGGCGCTCGGGATAGATGATCTCGTCGACGTCGGCGGCGTACTTCTCGTAGATCTCCTCGCGGTAGTCGGCGTCGATGCGCAGGACGGTCCGACAGCCGTACTCCTTGCCGACCATGCAGGCAGTGAAATTGGTGTTGAGGTCGCCGGTCAGCCCGCCGATTGCGTCCGCGTCCTCGATGCCGGCCTCTTCGAGGACGCCCTCCTCGGTGCCGTCGCCCTCGACGACGGGGAATCCCGCGTCTCTGGCTCGATCTGCCTTCTCGAGGTCGGTCTCGACGATGCTGACGTCGTGGCCTTCACTCTGGAGGATGCGCGCGGTCCGCGAGCCAACACGACCGTAGCCGACGATGACGAACTTCATAGGGGGCGATACGACAGCCTCCGGTATAAATGTGAACGGGTGACAGGGTGTCAGCCCGAGGCGGTCGGCGACGATTCGTTGGTGGTGTCGTTACCGGGGAACGGCGACGGCGGGCCCTCGCCGTTGTCGTCATCGTCGCTCACGGTGACGTTCGCGCTGTCGGTGACTGCCGAACCGTTGTCTGTGTAGGGGCCGTCGGCACTGCCGCCGGTGGCGACGAAGTCGTATATCTGGTTGCCGTTGGTGTCGAGGTGGGGCATGGCGATGAGCGTCTGGTTCGCGTCGAGTTCGTCGTCGTCGAAGACCGCGCCGGGGACGTCGAACAGCGTGACCGTGACGTTTTCGTGGACCCCCGGCGTCAGATACTCCGAGACGCCGATGACGCTACCGACGGCGTCACCGGCCAGGAGGCTGTCGTTGTGGATGGCGACGAACCCGCCCTCCGAGACGTTCACCGAGTCGACCGTGACGGTCTCCCCGTCGGTCGACTGGTCCGAGAACGAGACCGTCGCCGACTCGTTGGTTGTCGGTGGTGCTGTCGGGTCCGTGAGCGTGATCAGTGCCGACTGCCCCCGGGCCTCGGTGAACACGCTGTGGATGTAGGTCCCGGCGGGGATAGCCGTCGTGTCGGCGCTGAAGGTGACCTCCGTGGAGTCGTTCGCGGGCAGTGTGACGTTCTGTGTCGCGAGCTGGTCACCGCTGAACCGGAACTCGACGGACTGGGTGAGCGCGAACGGGTTCGGGTTGGTGATCGTCGCGTTCACCGCGATCGTGTCACCGACGGTCGCTGTCGCGGGCGCCGAGAGGCTCGTGACGCCGAAGGATTCGATCTCGTCGACGATTCCGACCTGTGCGGGCTGGCCGCGTGTCCGGGTGTAGACGCCCAGGAAGTACGTCCCCTCGGCGACGGTGGTGTTGAGCGGGAACGAGACCGTCGTCGACTCGCCGGGACCGAGTGTCACCTCGTCACTCGCCACGAGGTCGCCATCGAACCGGAAGCTTACGGCCTGTGTCTCCGTGACGTCGTTGGGGTTGGTCACCGTCGCGGTGACGCTCTGGTTGGTCCCGCGCTGGACGACGGACGGGACCGAGAGCGCGCTCACTGCGAACGACTCGCCGGTGGTCTCCTGGACCAGGGTGACGTTCGCGCTGTCGGTGACGGCCTGTCCGTTGTCGAGGTAGGGACCGTCGGCGGTCCCACCAGTGGCGACGAAGTCGTAGGTCTCGTTGCCGTTGGTGTCGAGGTGAGGCATCGCGATGAGCGTCTGGTTCGCGTCGAGTTCGTCGTCGTCGAAGGACGCACCGGGGACGTCGAACAGCGTGACCGTGACGTTCTCGTGGACGCCTGGTCCGAGGTACTCCGAGACACCGATGACGCTGCCGACGGCGTCACCGGCCAGGAGGCTGTCGTTGTGGATGGCGACGAACCCGCCCTCCGAGAGGTTCACCGAGTCGACCGTGACCGCCGTTCCGTCGGTCGACTGGTCGGAAAAGGAGACGGACGCGTTGCCCGCTGCGTTCCCTGCCTGTGCGGCGCCCGGACCGACAAACGCGACGACTGTCAGCGTCGACACGACCAGCAGGACGACCATCGTCAGCGATGTCAACTTCTCTGTGACTGTGTCCATAGCCAGTCCAACTGACCCGCGAGTCGCGGATAAATCGGTATAATTGTTCACATTTGAACAGTATCGGTTCCCGAGGATTACCCTGGGAAACGGACTCCTATAGCGGCACAAGGCCGGGCGTTTGTGGCCTACCGACGGTGATATGGCGGACTTACGGTACCTGAGGTGGGCCCGTCGCTCTCTCCCACTCAGCCGAGAAATGATATATTTACTGACTGTTGTCGCGGTCCCGCACCCGGACGGTCCCGAGAGTCAGGGACTTTCGACACGCGTTTACCCGTCGACGGCCGACGACGGGACGAGATGCGAGTGACGTTCCTCGGGACGAGTGGGGCCGTGCCGACGACCCAGCGCAACACCAGCGGGCTGTTCGTCAACAAGGACGGTGACTACCTCCTGTTCGACTGTGGCGAGGGAACCCAGCGCCAGATGATGCGATACGGAACCGGATTCGCCGTCGATCACCTGTTCGTGACCCACCTCCACGGTGACCACGTCCTGGGGATTCCGGGGTTGCTCCAGACGTTCGATTTCAACGACCGCGAGGAGCCCATCGCCGTCCACACGCCCGCCGGCACCCGTGGAAACCTCCGCCAGCTCATCGAGGCCAACGGGACGAAACCATCCTTCCCGGTCCGTATCAACGAGGTATCCGCCGGCGATGTCGCGCTGGACGGGGCGGACTACGCGGTCCGGGCCATCGAGACGACCCATCGCTGTGCGTCGGTCGGCTACGTCCTCGCCGAGGCCGACCGCAAGGGACGGTTCGACCGCCAGAAGGCCGAGGAGGAACTTGGTATCCCGCCGGGCCCGAAGTACTCGAAGCTCCACCGCGGCGAACCGGTCGAACACGACGGGCGGACCATCCAGCCCGAGGAAGTCGTCGGCCCGGCCCGCCCCGGCCGGACGTTCGTCTACACCGGCGACACCCGGCCGACCGACAGCGTCGTCGCGGCCAGCGAGGACGCCGATCTGCTCGTCCACGACGCCACCTTCGCCCAGGACCGGGCCGACCGCGCCCGGGCGACGGCCCACTCGACCGCTCGCGAGGCCGGACAGATCGCCTCGCGGGCCGGCGTCCGCGCGCTGGCACTGACACACATCTCGACGCGCTACGCCGGCCAGACCGACCGGCTGGCCACGGAGGCCGCCGAGGTCTTCGACGGCGAGGTGTTCGTCCCCGACGACGGGCTCGAACGGGAGATATCGTTCCCCGACGCCGAATAGTTGTACCTTTACCCCTGGCCACGGTATCCCGGATATGACCTACCGGATGGTACACGTCGGCCTCGGTGGTCGCGGGCACCACTGGGTCGAACAGTCGATTCCCCCCAACGTCGCGGCCGACCGCATCGAAGTGGTCGCCGCCGTCGACACCGACCCGGACCGACTCACGCTGGCACGTAACCAACTGAATCTCGACGCCGAGCGCTGTTACACCGACCTGGAGACGGCACTGAGCGAACGCGAGGCTGATTTCGTCTCCGTGGTGACGCCGCCGGCCGCCCACGAACCGGTCGTCGACATCGCGCTGGCACACGACTGTCACATCCTCTCGGAGAAACCCATCGCGGACACGCTGGAGGGCTCCGTGCGAATCGCCAAGAAAGTCCGCCAGGCGGACAAGAAGATGGGCATCACGATGAGCCATCGCTTCGACCAGGACAAGACGACGTTCCGCCGCGCGGTCCGTGAGGCCAGTCCCGTCGACTACCTCTCGGCCCGCTACACGGGGAACGTCCGTGAGCGGGGACTCTACTCCGACTACGTCCACGACATGGACGACCTGCTGTTGCTCGACGGCGCCGTCCACCACCTGGACATCCTCGCGTCGCTCGTCGACGCGCCCTGCGAGGAGGTCTACGCCGACACGTGGGTCCCCGACGCCGCCGACTACGAGGGCGACTGTACCGGCCTCGTGACGATGTACTTCGCCGACGGGACCCGCGTCCAGTACGAGGGCAGCTACGCCAACGCGGCGGCGCTGAACGGCTGGGGCCACGAGCAGTTCCGCGCGGAGTGCCGTGACGAGACCATCGTGCTGGACCACCGCGAACTGACGCGGTACCCGTTCAAACCCGAGGCGGTCGGTGACTGGGCGAAGAAACCCGAGGGCGAACCGATCCCGCTCGACGAGCGCCCCTCCTGGGAGAACACGTGGCTCATCGAGCAGTTCTGCGAGTGGCTCGACGGCGACGAGCGGATGCAGACCAACGTCGACGCCGTCCTCGAATCCATGGCTATCGTCTTCGCGGCCATCGAGAGCGCCGAGCGCGGCGAGCCGGTCAACGTTCAGGACCTGCTCAACGAGGCCCACGCGAACGCGTAGGGAGCCGGTCCGGGGGGTCCGGCGCTACTCGGGCGAGAAGATGTCCTCTATCGCGCAGTCGTAGTGGTCGGCCAGCTTGAACGCCAGGTCGAGCGACGGGTCGTAGCGGTCGCGCTCGACGGCGTTGATGGTCTGGCGGGTCACCTCGACGGCGGCGGCCAGGTCGGCCTGGCTCTCGCCGTGTTCCTCGCGGAGCTCCGGGAGCGAGTTCCTCATCGTTTCGCCCGTGCGACGCCGACCAGCAGGGCCCACAGCGCGAACAGGCCGGTGACGAACCACGCGAGGTGGACGAACCAGAGCGGCCACTCGACCATGCCCAGCGCTCGGAGGGCCGTCATCGTCGGGAAGACCATCGCCGAACTCATCCCGACGGCGGCGATGGTGTTGGCGCCGGCCTCCTGGAACACCGTCGTGTCCCGCTCGTCGAACATGACTGGCGTGCGGTACTGGAGGGCCGTGGCGGCGACGGCCGCCAGCGCGAAGCCGGCGACGCCGGCTAGCGGGTTGCCAGCGGCGATCAGCAGCGCCAGCGCGAGGCCACCTCCGGCCCAGAGTCCGAAATACGTGCGTCGGTACGTCGTGGGGTTGGTTACAGTCGTCATCGGGAACCACGTAAAGCGCGCTTGTCGTAAAGGTCGCTTTACGTGTAAAGCATGCTTTACACAGCAGTATAAAACTACCGCTCCGACTCCCTGTTCGGCCGGTAGACACGCCCGCGTCGTTCGTACTCCATCTCCCGGGCGACCTGTCCGGCCACGTCGGCGCCCCACTCGCGTTCGACGACGTGGAACGCGAGGTCCAACCCGGACGTGACGCCACCGGCGGTCAGCACGTCGCCGTCGTCGACGACGCGGGCGTCGACCACCTCGGCGTCGGTCGCCTGGAGGTCCTCGATAGCGCCCTGGTGGGTGACCGCCGGTCGGCCGTCGAGGATGCCCGCTCGTGCCAGCACCATCCCACCGGTACAGACGCCCGCCACCGTCGCGCCACGCTCGTGGGCTGTCGAGATCTGCTTCGGCAGGACCCCGCGCTCGGCTTCCGCCCACGCGCCCTGCTCACCCTGTGCGTTCCACCCGCCGCCGGCGACGACCAGCAGGTCCGGGTCGACGGCTTCGAGCGGGCCGTCCGGTTCGACACGGAGGCCGTGGCTGGCGGTCACCGTCTCGCTAGGCTCGACCGAGCGGAGGCTCACGTCCCACGTCGCGCCGGCACGCGCCGCGTTCTCGAAGACCTCGTAGGGCCCGATGGCGTCCAGTTCGTCGAATCCGTCGTAGCAGACGACCGCGACAGTGTCCATACCGGGTCGGCGGCCGCCACGACCAAAGCGGTGTGGTACCACGGCTCCCTCAGGCTCTTTGTCGATGCTCGCCTGGCCTGCCGTATGTCCCGCCCGTTCCACATCGTCGACGTGTTCGCCCGCCAGCGCTACGCCGGCAACCAGCTCGCGGTCGTTCAGGACGCCGGCGACCTCGCGACCGCCGAGATGCAGGCCATCGCCGCGGAGATGGGCTTCTCCGAGACGACGTTCGTCACCGGCCCGCCCACAGATGAGGCGTGGCCGGTCCGCATCTTCACGCCCGCCGCGGAGGTCCCCTTCGCCGGCCACCCGACGCTCGGGACCGCCCAGGTGATCCGCGAGCACCTCGCCGACGGCCGCCCGGCGACGGTGACACTAGATCTCCAGGTCGGCGCGGTCCCCGTCGAGACACGATCCGACGGCGATCGCGAGTCCCTGTGGATGACCCAGCAGCCCCCCACGTTCGGCGACACGCTCGCCAACGCGGACCTCGCCGAAGTGCTGGGCCTGTCCGTCGACGCGCTCGACACCGACTGGCCTGTCCAGATTGTCTCGACGGGCCTGCCGACTATCGTCGTCCCGCTGGTCGACCGCGACGCGCTGACGAGCATCGACCTCGACCGAGCAGCCTACGACCGGGTGACCGGCGACCGCGAGGCCAAGAACGTCCTGGCGTTCTGTCCGGACCCCAGAGACGACGCCAACGACCTCGCAGACCGCGTGTTCGCGCCGTTCTACGACGTCCCCGAGGACCCGGCGACCGGTTCCTCGAACGGCTGTCTCGCGGCGTATCTGGCCCGCCACGAGTACTTCGGCGACGACACCGTCGACGTCCGCGTCGAACAGGGCTACGAGCTGGGGCGCCCGTCGCTGCTGGAACTCGCTGCAGATGCGAGCGGCGAGACGATCACCGTCGAGGTCGGCGGCAGCGTCGTCCCGGTGGCCGAGGGAGAACTGCTGTAACACCGGCCGCGCCGGTCCCGCCGGTCGCGGGATAACGCCCTTTGGCGCCCCGTCCACAGACCTGGCTATGGAGACCGTCCACTGCCCCGACTGCGACGTCGCGATGGAGTCCGTCGAGTTCAGGATGTACGACGCCTCGAACCCGAAGATCAAGACCGGCGACGAGAAGGCCGGGGTGCTGGGGAAACTGGGCCTGACCGAGTCCAAGCCGGTACAGACCGTCGCGTGCCCCGACTGTGGCCTCCTCCGGTTCTACGCGGACCTGTGAGGCGTCGGGGGACGCCCGGTCAGTTCTTTCGCGCCCTCTCGCTGTGCTCGGAATCCGCTACTCCACGGCTCCCGCTGGTCGCCGTTCCGTCGAGACCCCTCGCTGTGCTCGGAGTCTCGCTACTCGCGGGTCACTACGTTCCCCGTTCACAGACAAGGCGCCTCGCGCCTCGCATTCCCCGCTCGTTGTCGGGATTCCTCACTCCGTTCGGAATCCCGCTACTCGTGCCCGTACACCGCCACCGGCTCGTAGGGCTCCTCCAGATACGCCACGTCCGACGCCGAGAGGTCGATCTCCAGCGCCTCGACGGCCTCCTCCAGGTGCTCGATACTGGAGGTCCCCAGGATCGGCGCGGTCGTGTTGTCGTTCTCGAAGTGCCAGGCCAGCGCGATCTGGGCCATCGTCACGCCGTGGTCGGCGGCCAGTTCCTGAACGCGCTCGTTGATCTCCTTGCTCCCCGGACCCTCGTCGTAGGGGACCTCGGCGTTCTCGTTCTCGTGGACGCCCCGTGTCGTGGCCGTGAACTCCTCGTGGGGGCGAGCCAGGTAGCCCGCACCGAGCGGGCTCCACGGGATGACGCCGACGTCCTCGCGGTCACACAGCGGCAGCATCTCGCGCTCCTCCTCGCGGTAGGTCAGGTGATAGAGGTCCTGCATCGTCTCGAAGCGAGCCAGTCCCTCGCGGTCGCTGATCTGGAGTGCGCGCTGGAACTGGTGGGCCCACATCGAGGAGGAACCGATGTGGCGCACCTGGCCACGCCGGACAGTGTCGTCCAGCGCCCGGAGCGTCGTCTCGATGGGCGTGTCGTCGTCCCAGCGGTGGATCTGGTAGAGGTCGACGGTGTCCATTCCCAGCCGGTCCAGGGAGTTGGCCAGTTCCTGCTCGATGGTCTTCCGGGAGAGGCCGCGCGCGTTGCGGTGGTCGTCGGCACCGGGGAAGCGGACCTTCGTGGCGACGACCTGCTCGTCGCGGTCGTAGTCGGCCAGCACGTCGCCGAGGATCTCCTCGCTCTCGCCCGCCGAGTAGACGTTGGCGGTGTCGAAGAAGTTCACGCCGAGTTCGATGGCGCGCTCGACGAGTTCGCGGCCCTCCTCCCGGTCGAGCATCCACTCGCGGTCGCTCCCGAAGCTCATACAGCCCAGACAGATCTTGCTGACTTCCATCCCGGTCGAACCGAGTGTGGTGTACTCCATGGCCGGGCAAGGGACGGCCGACCTAAATGTGGCTCGCCTGGGCGATCAGCTGGCCGTGGAGAGCGACAGCGTGACCGTGTTCCCGACGTCGTCGACGTCGTGGCTGATCGATCCGTTCGCGAGGTCGACGGTCCAGTAGACGAGCCAGAGGCCACAGCCACGGCTGTGGTTGACCGCCGACATCTCGTGGTCGCCCAGCAGGACGTTGCGGTCGTACTCCGGGATCGGTGCCGCGCTGTCGCTGACGGCGACCTCGACCTGGTCCCCGTCCTGCTCGACGGTGATCCGGACCCACGGTGTGCCAGTCTGGTTGTGCCGGATCGCGTTCTCGACGAGTTCCGCCACGGCACACTCCAGTTCGCCGGGGCCGTCGACGACCGCCGTCTCCGGGAGGTCGGTCTCGATGTCCACGTCGGGATACTGCTCGCGGAGCGTCGCGACCGACCGCCGGACAGCATCGGCGATGTCCGTCGTCGCCGTCCGCGGCTGCTCGGTCAGTATGTCGACGATGTCGCGCTGTTTCTCGGCCGTCTCCAGCAGCGCCTCGCCCGCACGGCGGATCATCGTCGCCTGGAGTTCGACGTTCCCCGTTGGATCGTGTTCGAGGGTCTCCGCCCCGCCGATGACCACGTTCAACTGGTTCCGGATGTTGTGTCGCAGGAAGTTGTCGAGTACTGCGAGCTGTCGTTCCCGACGCCGTCGGTGGGTGACGTCCCGGCTGAACCCCGCGATCCGGACGACCTCGTCGTCCTCGACGATCGGTTCGCCCTGCACCCAGACCCAGCGGTTGTACTCGGTCTTCGGGTTCACTCGGTACTCTATATCGACCGATTCACCGTTCGAGAGCCGTTCGAGTCCCGCCTCGACGGCCTCGCGATCTGGCGGGTAGACACAGTCCAGAAAGCTCTGAGGGTCCCCTTCGAGAGCCTCGACGGGTCGGCCGTACACCCCCTCGTAGGCGGGATTGACGAACAGCACTTCCTCCCAGTTCGCGTCGAATACCCAGAGGACATCGTCGGTCGCGTCGGCCAGTTCCGCGAGCCGTTCCTGGGTCTCGCGGCGCTCGCGCTCGGCTTCGATCCGGTCGGTGACGGGACGTGAACTCACGACGTAGCCGTCGATACCGCTGTCTGTCACGTTCGACATCCGACTCTCCAGCCAGACCCACTCGCCGTCGCTGGCTCGATACCGGTACGTGGACGTATCGGCGGCGTAGCCGTCGGCCTCGACCACCTGCTCGAAGCCCGTCCGGAGTTCCTCGCGGTCCTCGGGATGGACGTACTCGAAGGCGTTCGTCCCCTCTAGGGCCGCCGGTTCGTACCCCAGTATCGGCTCGGCAGCCGCGTTGACGTAGGTGTAGGTCCCCGACGCATCGAGGACCGCGATCTTGTCCTGCGTGTAGTCGAGCAGGAGTGTCGTGGGTTCCGACGCGCCCATCTCGTCGTCAATTGTGTCTGGAGGGTGAAAGTACCGGCGACGGTGAGAGTCACCACACCGGTACAGTCATCCCGGGGGGTCCCGAACCGCTCGGCTATGGATCTCGCACACGTCGCACTCTGTGTCTCCGATCTCGATCGCGCGATGGCGTTCTACGACGCGCTCGGGTTCGAGGAGACCAACCGGTTCACGCTGAACGGCGTCGAGAACGTCTACCTCGGTCGATCCGGCGGCGACGGCGATCTACAGTTGCGGTACGACCCCGACCGGACGACACCCATCGCGCCCGGTCGAGCGGACGTCGACCACGTCGCGTTCACCGTCGACGACGTCGACACACAGTTCCAGGCGGCCATCGAGGCCGGCGGCGCGGCCGTGTTGGAGCCGACCTCGATCCCGGAGGCCGGAGCGTACGCGGCCTTCGTCGAGGACCCGGAGGGGTACACCATCGAACTGTTCGCCTGGGAGTGACCGAGGAGCTACGGCCGTCGAGCGCGTAGTCCGGTCGTGCTCGATCCCGGCCAACTGTACCTGCTCGTCGTCACGGTACTGCTGCTGGCTGCGCTCGCAGCGGCCGTGCCGGTCCTCGTCGGCATCGTCCGCGAGGGCCGCGAGCGACAGCGCCGGGGTGCGCCACACCCGCCCGCTGCGGACGAGGCATCGGACGGCCGCACGTGCCAGCACTGCGGGACCGTCAACGACACCGCGTTCACGTACTGCCGGGACTGTCTGGAACGGCTGTAGGCCGACCCTGGCCGTCCAGAGCCGCTGTGTTGTACCCACGGAGACACGTGGTGGTGGACCTGTCCCTCACACTACCCGGGAGTCGGTCGGTGAAGAACCACGCCAGAGCTGGGATTTGAACCCAGAATCCCGAATGGGAACACGCTTTCCAGGCGTGCGCCTTACCAGGTTCGGCCACTCTGGCTCGCAATTGAGGGTGTGCGGGCCGTCGGTTAAGGGCTTTCGTTTCGCGGCAGACGCCCGCGGGCGGCGTGAGTCAGGGCGGTCGCGCCGACGCCGACGGCCAGCGCCACGCCGACCTTGACCGCTGCGGAGATGGGTTGGCTCGCGAGTAGTTCGTACCCCTGGACGAGCACCAGGAACGAGAGCGCGCCCACGACACCCCACAGCAGACTGGATTTCGTCGCCGGTTCCATCACTTCGCGGCGATGGCCTCGATCTCGACGGCGGCGCCCTTCGGAAGGTCGGCGACCGCGACGGCCGACCGCGCCGGCGGTTCGTCGTCGAAGAACGTCTCGTAGGTGTCGTTCATCGCGTCGAAGTCCTCGATGTCGTCGAGGTACACCGTCACCTTCAGGACGTCGTCCATCGTGGTGCCGGCCTCCTCGAGGATCGCCTGGAGGTTCTCCAGTGCCTGCTCGGTCTGGACGTCGACGGCGGCGCCGTCGAGCAGGTCTCCCTCGGGGGTCAGCGGGATCTGGCCGGCGGTGAACACGAGGTCGTCGGTGGTCGTCGCCTGGCTGTACGCGCCGACGGCGGCCGGTGCGTCGTCGGTGTGGACCGTCTCTTTCATACCGGGTGCGCGACCGCCAGCGGCTTAAAACTCCTCGCTCAGACGAGGACGTCGACGGGATACCCTTCCTCGCGCAGCGCCGCGAGGACCGACTCGACGTGGTCGTGGCCTCGCGTTTCGAGGTCCAGTTCCACCTCGGCGTCGTCCATGGCCACGTCACGGCTGGTACGGTCGTGCTCGATGCCGTAGATGTTGACCTGCTCGGCCGAGAGCACGGCGACGAGTCGTTCCAGTGCGCCGGGATGGTCGGTCAGGACCGTCCGGATCTTGATGTACCGTCCGGTCTCGACCAGGCCGCGCATGATGACGTTCGTCAGGGTGTTGAGATCGATGTTTCCGCCACATAGCGCCGGGACGATGGTCTCGCCCTCGGCGTAGTCGAAGCGGTCTTCGAGGACGGCCGCCAGTGCGACGGCGCCGGCACCTTCGGTCATGATCTTCGACCGTTCCAGCAGTGTCGTCAGCGCGACGGCGATCTCGGAGTCGTCGACGGTCACCACCTCGTCGACGCGCTCTTTGATCACCTCGAAGGTCCGGTCGCCGATCGTCCGCGTGGCGATGCCGTCGGCGATCGTCCGCACCTCGTCGCGGACGACCCGCTCGCCCTTCTCCAGGGACTCGGCGACGCTGGCGGCGCCTTCGGCCTGGACGCCGACGACACGGATATCCGAATTCTTTCCCTTGAGGGCAGTAGCGATGCCGCTGATGAGGCCGCCCCCACCGATCGGGACGACGACCGTCTCGACGCCGGGGAGGTCCTCGTAGATCTCCAGACCGACGGTCCCCTGGCCGGCCATCACCATCTCGTCGTCGAAGGCGTGGATGTAGGTCCGCCCCTCCTCGCGTTCGATCTCGTGAGCGCGTTCGGCCGCCTCGTCGTAGTCACGGCCCGAGAGGACGACCTCGCCGCCGTAGTTCCGGGTCGCCTCGACCTTCGAGATGGGGGCGTGCTCGGGCATGACGATCTTCGAGTCCACGCCCGCGCGTGTCGCCGCCAGCGCGACGCCCTGTGCGTGGTTGCCCGCACTCGCGGTCACCACGCCGGCGTCCTGTTCGGCCTGTGACAGCGTCGCGATGCGGTTGGTGGCCCCGCGGATCTTGAACGCCCCGGTGCGCTGGAACAGTTCGAGTTTGAGGTGTACGTTCGCCCCAGTCATCGACGAGAAGGTATGCGAGTAATCCAGTGGCGTGTGTCGGGAGGTCTCTGCGACCCGGTCCCGTGCAGCCAGCACGTCGTCCAGCGAGAGCATGGCGCGGCCTACTCGCTGTGGGGTGTTCAACCTGCGGGAGAACCAAATGTTAGGGGGGAGCGTGTGACTGCATCCGGAGTATGCACCCCCGATGATATAAAACCAGTCGAACCGCGGCGAAAGTGAAAGTGTGGGACGGAGGCGGTATACGGAACACGTCTGCCCGGTGTCGGCCGCTCGTCTGACTGCCAATCTGTCACAAATGTCACCTGTCTGTCTGACCGTCGCTCGGTACCAACACTGGTATGGCTCGACCCAGTAACAAGGGGTAGATGGACACCTGGCAACGTCGGACGCTGTTGTACGTCGTGGGGCTCGTCGGTGTCATCCTCGCGTACACGCTGGCCTACGACTACGGGATGACTGCCTTCGAGAACCGGCCCCGTGAGTTCCTCCACTCGTTGCAGGTCGTCGTCGAAACGTTCACGACGACTGGCTACGGCTCCGACGCACCGTGGGACACCGACGTGATGCGCGTGTTCGTCATCCTGATGGACGTCACCGGTGTCGTCCTCATCTTCCTGGCGCTGCCGGTCCTGCTCTTTCCGCTGTTCGAGGAGGCGATGGCGACGAAGGCCCCGGTCGCCGTCGAGTCCGACATCGAGAACCACATCGTCATCTGTACGTTCACCCCGCGCGGGGAGACACTGGTCACGGAACTGGAGACGTGGGACGTCGACTACGTGATCGTCGAACCCGACCGCGAGACGGCCAACGACCTCTACGACGAGGGCTACCACGTCATCCACGCCGATCCACAGTCCGTCGAGGGCCTGGAGAACGCCCGGCTCTCCGCGGCCCGCGCGCTCGTCGCCGACGACTCCGATCAGGTCAACACCAGTATCGTCCTCACCGCCCGCGAGGTCGACGAGGACGTCCGGACCATCAGCGTCGTCGAAGAACCGGACCGCGAGCGCTACCACGAACTGGCGGGCGCCGACGTCGTCCTCTCGCCACGTGGCATCCTCGGTCGCAGTCTGGCCGGCAAGGTGACAACCGGTGTCTCGGCGACGCTCGGCGACTCCATCGAACTCGGTGAGGACTTCGACATCGCCGAACTCCCGGTCCATCGCGGGAGCGACCTCGTCGGGACCACGCTGGCCGACAGTGGCATCCGCGAGGAGACCGGTGTCAACGTCATCGGCGCGTGGTTCCACGGCCAGTTCGAGAGCCCGCCCTCTCCCGACGCCGAACTCGACGGGAGCACCGTTCTGCTGGTCTCTGGCACCGAGACACAGCTCGAAGCCCTCAAGAAGATGACCCTCTCGAACGTCCGGGAGTACCGCTCGGGCGAGACTGTCGTCGTCGGCTACGGCGAGGTGGGCCAGACGATCTGTCGGGAGTTCGCCGCTGCCGGCGTCCCCTACACGGTGCTCGACCGCGACGACATGCAGTCCGTCGATGTCGTCGGTGACGCGACCGAACCCGCGGACCTCGAGCGGGCCGGTGTCGACGAGGCACAGACGGTGATCCTTGCGCTCTCGAAGGACACCGACACCGAGTTCGCGACGCTGGTCGTCCGGGATCTGAACCCGCAGGTCGAGGTTATCGCCCGCGCCGAGGGAACCGAGAACGTCCAGAAGATCTACCGCGCCGGCGCCGACTACGTCCTCTCGCTGGCGACGGTCAGCGGCCGGATGCTCGCCTCGACGATCCTCCGGGAGGAGGACGTCATCTCGATGGACCAGCAGGTCGAGGTCGTCCGGACGACCGCCGACGGCCTCGCCGGGACGACGCTGGGCGAGGCCGACATCCGCTCGCGGACCGGCTGTACCGTCATCGCGGTCGAGCGCAACGGCGACGTCCTCACGGAACTGGGCCCCGACGTCGACATCCGCCGGGGCGACGAACTCGTCGTCGCCGGCTCCGACGAGGGTGTGACGCGGTTCCGGGAGCTCTTCGACTGACCTCACTTTGACTGTCTGTCGAGAGATGTCGACAGGACAGAACCGAATCGCCAGCGGCGCCGTGGACCGACGTGGACGAGATGTCCATCGTGACACACGGTCGGGGTGATCACCGTCCAGTCTCGGGATAGACGCGACCGTCCCCGGCGTCGACAGATCTACTCCTCTCGCGCAGGACGCGCCGACTACCCGTGCTGTTGCCCCGGCAACACGTGGCGAAAGCCATTTATCCCGGTCTGTGGTACCGCGAGACATGATCGACGGCTCGACGTGTCCCCAGTGCAAGGGCCACGTCTCGACGACCGACGGCACGGAGTACGAGTGCGACGACTGCGGGGAGCGCTACGACAGTGCGGACCTGTTCCTTCCCTGAGTAGGACCGCCCGCTTTCGAAATCCTTTTTTATACACTGGCCATCGGTCGAAGTGCGCGCCGCCTTAGCTCAGACTGGGAGAGCACTCGACTGAAGATCGAGCTGTCCCCGGTTCAAATCCGGGAGGCGGCATCCACGTACCGGTTGAATAATATTCGACAGCAGCTTCGCAGTCCTGCGATTCCGGAATCCCTTGTGCGATTTCAACCGGTCACTGGGCGCACCCGACAGCGTGTTGCGTTCTGCAATGTTTGATAAGGTCGGGGGCAACTTAATTCCTTGGTAGAGTCCATATACGGTCGTTCTATAGCCGAATTGGGATGTGGACAAGAGAGATAGTGGACGTCGTTTTGAGTCAGGATTTTCTACTTGTCCAAGCCAATACAGATTTGACTATGTCGATTTTCCGAACCAGTCACGGAGCTCGTCCTCATACTTCTCCCCGATTCGAAACTCTGCGTGCGTGCGAGAATCATCCTCCCACCGACCGGGGATAAGGTCCCTCCGGAACTCTTCAGAATACCACTGTACCCAATGGCTGAGATGTATATTTAGCGCCCCCGTGTCATGAGGGACGGAAAGACCATGGTCGTCCCGCATCCGCTGACGGATATCGACACCACGCACCCACTTTCCTTCGGCATCCAGCAATACCTTCAGTAATGCATTTTTCTTTGGCGACAATCTCTCGAAAAAGTCACTCGGTAAGGTCATTGTTCTTCCAACCCCTTCCTAATCTCTTCTTTGTACTTGTCACCGATTCTGTGCTCAGAGTTTTGTTGAGTCTCGTCCGCCCAACGTCCCTCGATTACATCCCGTCGTAGGTCCTCACCGTACTTCCGCGTGAGTCCTGCGATGATACCCGCCGATGCACGTCCACTTTGCCCCACATCTGCGCCGTAGTCTTCTCTCATCCTCCGTCGAATCTCCTTTCCCTTCAGCCACTCTCCATCAGCATCCAGTAGGACCTTCAACATGATTCGCTGCCTATTCGATAGCCTATCAATGAAGTCATCGGGGAGCCCCTCGCTGTCGTTTTCTTCCTCACCCAGAGTATGTGCTCCCTCGTGAACAGCCACGTCCATTAATCCGACACCAGTGGTCTCGGACACCTCTTTGTCGAATCCGATACCCTCCCCGCTGAGGGAGACGCTAATTAATCCTTGGTCAGATTCTACGTCATCACCTAACGCGATTTCCATTATTTTGAGGGCGGTACTCTCTGAGACCTCGCGCTTGAACGTGAGGCCCTCGCCAGTTGCTTCCATTGTCACGGTCATCCTCCACACTGACAGTACTGCCCATATTGTATTAAAACTTGCCCATCTGTTAGTGTGGTCAGTAAGGACAGTTCTGTGTTGTGCAGAGGACTCACCGATGACAATCACGGCTACCTCTGGCAACAAAACTGTCATACGCCGCTTTCTCACGACCGCTACGAGCCATAGAAACACACGTTAGAAAGCAGGTTCAGGCCGACGACGTCTGCTGTATTTGTTCCTGCAGCACATCGAGAAACGCGGGGTCGTACTCCTCATCGACATGGTCCACATTCCACAACCCCGACTCACGGATTTTCGCGCTCCGGCTGTACTGCCCTAACCAATCCTGGCGCGGGTCAACCGTCTCTCGTTCGTAATTGCTAACGAGTGCAATCGCATTCTGTTCGAGGTAGGCGCGGTCACTTCCCGGCCCTGGTTCGTCATCAACATTGACCCACAGGAATGGTAAGTTTCGAATGTAGTCACTCACAGCCCGCTCCAGCTCTAACTCTGTAACGCGCTGCTCCCGTCCTGCGCTTGACCCCACTCCCCATTCAGGATACTCGTCGTGGAAATCGTCGCGCTCAATAATTGCCTCGCCGACGCGCTTCCGGAATACTGAGCCGCGATGATTTCCACCTCCCTCATACGTCCCACGCTTTGCCCCTCGATGAGTTCGAAGTCTGTCCCACAATGATGTCGAACTACCAGAGGATACGGCATGGGTTCCTACCCGAGTCAATCGAAGTTGTTCACCTCGATACTCATCCGAGGCGAAGAAGAAGTAGATTCCCCGGTCGGGCCAGTCCATGTAGCCAGTACACTCCCCGAGTTTCTGCTTGCCACCGACTACCTCTTCGAGTTCGGTGAGATAGCTGTAGAATCGGTCGATATCTTTTTCTCTCGTCATAGTCGTTCCTTGTACCACGCCTGCTTCTCCCCGATTGCTAAACCTTCAGTGGGAATCTCGATGGCAACCCCTGAGTCTTCGATGAGCGGGAGCAATTCGCCATAGTAGTCCTTGCCCGCGTGGAACGCAAGTGTCACATCACCTGAGAGTAAGCCTTGCTCGTCCATCTCGTCGGCTACCTTCTCCGACCACTCTCGCTTTTTTGCCACTCTTGCGCCACTGAGTGTTTCGTTGTATGGTTCGATAGGGTCGCCGTCTGGGTCAAGGAGACCGTGCTTGGCCGAGAGTATCCACCAATCGTCGTGGTACTGTTCGGCGTAGGAGCGCATCTTCTCGAAGTAGGAAGAGGTGTAGAGTTCTTTCGGAGTATGCGGTTTGTCGCGTTTGGTCTTGACGCAACTGACAAGGCCGATTTCAGTCATTGTTGAATCCGTGAAGTTCCCGGTGTTCTTCGAGAAACATCGGGTGAGGCTGAGCTTCCGCCTCGTCGGGGAGTCGTACCTGCCTGCCTTCGAGTTGCTTGAACTCGTGATAGCCGTTCCTCTCGGGAGCTTCGTGTATCAAAATTTCGTGGTCGTCGGCAAGAGACAACCATCCCGAATCGAAGGCCCAGTGGTGGAGTTTGCAGAGCGCAATCCCATTTCTCACGTCATCACTGCCACCTCTACGTTTCGGATAGATATGTGCCGCCTCAACTTCGGGATTCCCGTCGGGCGATTCTCGTGCGCTTCCACAGATAGCACACTGCTCATCGTAAGCGTCTCTGACTAATCGTGCGAAGGCTGTATCCCTCGCCCGCCGGCGGCTTTCTGTGTACTGCTCTTCATCGTTTGTAAGCTGAGGTTCCGATTCAGTGGCTTGCTGTAGTTGGGTCTGTTCCTCTTTTATCTCCTCTTCTGATGGTTCCGTTCTATCTGGCTGCTCCCGATGCTCAAGCGTGAAGACCAGAACCTCTCTCCCGTCCTGCTCTTGGAACTCGTAATCAACTACCTCAACAAGTCCTTGAAACTCCCAACCTGTCTCTTCGGTTCCCTTATAGAAGAAGTAAATCGGGGTGTCTGAAGTTCGTGCGTCAATGAGCGCAGAGTTTCCCGGTGAACTTTCGCTTTGGTCTCCGCTGAGTCCTTCACCGATATACTCGAATCGGCCTTGCGTCACCGAGTCACCGTAGGGTCCGTCCTCATTGGCGAAGAGGAGAATATACCGTCGGTCGTGGTCGTCACGTCGTGGGTTGATTCCTGAGATACGATAGCCGAAGCCAGTGTTGTACGCATCTTCGATTTCGTCTTGAGTGAGGGAATCACCCACTACGATACCTTCTGGTGGTGTCCGCATTGCTATGTTGAGTCAATGATTTCCCACGTAATAATAGCACCCTGCTGATGGATGGGATGACGCAACCCCTCGAAGTGTGCCACTTTCCTTGTCTCTACATCAAAGTCGTACCAGTAGTCTACGTCGAGAGCGAACTTCTCTGCGACAGCTTCGGGAGTCATTCGCTCGTAGGACTCATCAACCGGCTCGTAGTAGAGGCCCAGCAAGCCACCACTCTCCTTGAAGCCCGCCTCGTGGAGCTTCAGAGCATCCGTGAGAAGCGTCGAGGTCGTCCGTTCGGGAAAGGGGCTGAAGACCTTCGCAAAGCTGTTCGGGTCGATATTCCCGTTGTCATAGCGAAAGCGGAGGAGCTTCGCCTCAACCGGAATCTGCGTGTCCTTACTCTCGATTAAGACGTCTACCCGTTGCCCTCCATCGAGATATGGCACTTCAGTCTCGATGGAGTAGCTGGTGGCTCCGTCGACTGCTTCCCGGAGCATCTCGACTTGTCGTTCTTCCTCGAAGGGCCCGATACCCGCCTTCCATCGGTCATGTTCGGCTCTCAAGTCAACAGAAGGAACTACCGTAGCGAAATCATCAGCCAGTTGTTCCAGTATATGAGAAGTATCCATACCAGTAGCCAACAGACTGGTGGTTAAAATTCCTTGACCCACGATTGCTCTCTCAATGGAGCTGTGTTACTACCAATTCTCAAATTGCAGGGGGCCTTCCCACGGATTCAGACATAGGGGTAGACTCCTGTTCGGTATACTTTTTCTCTATCACGGAAAGGCATGCGAGAGGAGAAAACGCCTCGGCCATTCGATTTCTCAAACAATTCTGCAAGCGACGTTCCATCCCGGATATCCACCCAACTACTCACGAGAGGTTCATCCGCAACCTCTTCGTCAAACACGTCTTGATATGAGATATTCAGTCCGACGCCGATGGTCTCTATCCCTTCTTCCTGCAACGCCTCAATTCCGTCGCTGAAAGATAGCCTACCTGGATTCTCCGGATTTCCACCAGGGTCCACAAACCTCTCAAAATATACAGAAAATTCAAGCATATCACTGTCTTTCTCTCGTAATATTTCCTCCGTTCGAACCTGGATTGCATTCCCGTTTTTAGAAGGCCTACGAGGCTTTGAAGCGCCCCCATTGTAGTACGCGATTTGCTCAAGTTCTCCGTAGTTTGGAACGTGTGAGGTATGACTAAACGATGTATCAGAGAGCCGTTCTAATTCTACGCCTTGGTCATACTCTGCTGGGTCGTCCATTGAATCACGGCTTACAAAGAACTCAACATCTACTTCAAAATGCTTCGCCAACCCTGTACCATTATTTGTGCACTGAATTTTGACCGTGTCTTCCTCAATTTCGTCAACTTCTATACCCACCTCTGGAATATACTCTGCCTCCATAATCTTCCGCTGCCGGTCCTGAATCGTGGTTTGTTCATTACTGATATTTTTTTGCTCACGAAGTACGCCAGTCTGTCTAACATAAATATAGATAAGTCCAGCAGAAAATCCTAAATTGACTATAACCGCAATAAGAGAAGCAGTTAGCTTACCGATTTCAATTGCGTCAGCTGCCGGAAATAGTGAGCTCACAATTGATTGAGTTATAATCGCCCAGAATGCAAGCGTGGCAAGTACGGCAACTAAACTAAAAGTCGCAAAAAACATCGACCACAAAGGAGCCAATTCCAAGTCACGGTCGAGAATATCAAGGTCCATAGTGTCCTATAAATCCCCTTCAGTGGAAACAAATTGAAAGCTGTTCTCTGGTATCCTACTCATCCATAACGTAGTCTCTGAGTCACGTTTATTAATTAGGTTGGTCGTCTGGCGTTTCCACGCTCCAATCAAAACGATACTCCCAAAATAGGGAGAGAGCAGCGAGTACAGCTATGAAGATAATTGCGGCTATTGCTATTGCGAGAAATGAGTAGCTCAAACCCTTTGAGATGGGTGTTCCACCGAATATATCAGTTAAAAAGCTTGCAAACTGGCTAATGTTATTGAAGAGAGATAGAATAGCTGCAACCGCAGCAACCCCTGTGGACAGACTCACAAATGTCTGGATATCATTAATACGCTTCGTAAGAGCTGCTCTCTGTGTCGCTTTCGTGCGCATCTCGCTTATTAAATGACTCAATTCATCAACTCCATCTGCACCTGAAGCGGACGCTAATTGATTATCTGAGAATCTGTGTAGGTGATAGTCATTTACAACATCACACTCACAGGCTACTACTTTCTCGGTGTCTGACTCAATGGCTACAAAATCACCATGCGCAGAAACGTCCAACTCGTATCTCCTGGCTTCAGGACAATTAGCACCTACGTTATTCTCAATCCGAGAATAGCCGATAGCAGAAAAATATTCTCGTAAGCTGTCTTCAATAAGGGGCTTGCTGGTTTGGAAGTCTTCTGTAGAGAGAAGTCTATCACCGAAACTCCCAAACAATTCCTCGCGGGTCTGTCTGAAATCCTGAGGGAATCCCTCACGCAACACTTCGGACCATGAATACGTCCTGTCAGAGTTAGTTGATTGTTCGACGAGACCGGGGTTCAGAAATGCTACTCCGAACTCAGGAGTGTCCCGGTCAAAATTGAACGAGTCCAATTCCGGTTTACTAAAAAATATATGGAACCGGACAGGCCCAGACTCAAATGTGCCAGTGATTTTCCACCGAGCATTATCTAACTGTTCGGGTTCGCTGATTGATTGGAATATGCCTTCGCCTCGGACCCAATCAATCCACCTCTGCACCGTGTTTTCAGGATGAATCTGCCAATACTCTCGTTCCTCAAAATCTGCTCCAGAGTGCTCTTGGCAGTATTTAGCGAGTTGTTCGGGCTCGCATCGAGTACAAACGGTCTCCTGTTGAACGGAAAAATCCCTCTTTAGTCCTCGAAGGACGTCAGGGTCACCAAACTTATCCTCTCCACATTCTTGCAAGTCTTCTAAGTAAAAACGCTCCTCCATGGGCTCAGGCCCACTCTCATGGAAGACGCACTCGACTAGCGCCTCCGCCTCTTCATTCAATGCCATAGCGTTCAGTGACTTCAGAGATTACGCTCAACGGTTTCTTCCAAGTAGTGTATTCTCCCTCGTGGTCAGGGTCTAAATCTTTCCTGATTTCCAAAATCGGTCTCAAATGGTCTACAAACTTCTCGTAATCAAGCGATTGGTTATCCAGTCCATGGTCTGCATAATTGATAAAGAATTCACGAATACCATTCTCAACGGGGGCATCCGGGTCAAGAGCTTCTATCTCGGTTTCGCATATACCCTCAACCTCGTCAATATCGGGTAATCCATTTCGAATGATAGAGATGCCAAGATTTGCAATTATCGACCGGAAAACTCGCATTTCTGCATCGGAATATTCAGAAGTATCAAAGTGCACGTCCAGTACCCGGTCAAAAGATTGAACCATCTGTTGACGGATGCGTTGGCGTCTGTCTGTGGATTCTGTTCGATATGCATCCCTCATAAATTCGTCCTGAAGTTCATCCAGAGTTTGTAGATAGTCACGGTAACCTCGAAGTCGCTCGATGTGTGACTCAATATCATCGAACAAGTCAGAGCGAACGGGCTGTGAAACAGTGATGTGTCCGTCGTCATAAACACGAACCTGAACATATCGGTCCTCGTCCAAGAACTCTTCAGGGTACTCTACCCAAAATAGAATCTTTCGAAGTTCCCCTTGTTCTTCGAGAACACTGACAGCCCGGTTCGTCATAAATTGACTGTCGGGGTCGCCTCGAACGTTCGCACGTTCTAAATCGGACCTGAATTTATAACCAACCTCAGAAGTACTACCTTCCATTTCCCACTTCAATAATAAAAGCTCAGTCCCATTCAGTTCTAACCGAGATGAGCTACTCATTGTTCTCAGCCTCCTGCGTCCTGCCTATTGAACCAATTATCTCAACAATATCAGTTTGGTCACCGTCCTTTACTGAAGAAAAGTTTGAGACTGCAATCAGGCCCGCATCTACGTAGACTCTTGCTTCGATTCTATACGTCGCGGGAGCCATTACTTCATAATCGGGGTCAGAATACTCTTGTACTTGTTCACCACCTCGGTAGACAATAATTGGTAAATCATCGGTGGGATTTATCCACTCTTCTGATTCAATTGTCTGGAAAGAAAAATCAACGCGCTTCTCTTCTTCATTTGTGTTGACCTTTTGAAGAGCGAGGGGAACGTCTCGCAGGTCGGAAAACTCGTCAGCCACATCAGTCCCTTCTAATGATTGGGCTTGTTCAGATAACTCCCCAAATGAGATGGAGCCACCTTTTAACTCGAATAGCTGAATATTGAATTTGTCACCTCTTTTTCCGTACTCCTGAAACAGGTTAGTAATATATTCCTCATATCGCTCTCGGGAGCGTTCCTCTCGAACAAGGTCAAGATGAGGGTTCTTATTTAAGCTCGAAACCTCGCTTGGCACCTCATTCAATTCTTCAAGCATCTCCATCACCTCGGGAGTTTCCGGAGTAATTCTTCCTGCGGGGATTCGATTCCGCATTTCTTCAATGGTGTAGTCATCATCACCGCCACGGAAAAAGAAGATATTACTACTCATCGTCCTCGTCCTCGTCAGGAATACTGGCGTATATTGGTGATTGTTCGGCTAAAGAATCTAAATCACGCGCCATATCGCGCATATCATCGGCTGAGTTCTTCAATAAGTCATGCGGGTGTCGCAACTCATCATACGCTGTCTGTACATCATCTTCTTGAACACGAACACGTCCATCTTCAATCACATGTCGACTCGCTTGTATCCAAATCTGCTTCCCAAGGAATTCCAACTGGTCAATTAATAGCTCCACGCCTTCTTCGCTTGTTTGGCACTCTTCAACAGTCTCTTTCACCATCTCTCGCATAGGCGAGTATTTTATTGGATTATTATCCCCATCATTTTCTTCTTCATTCTCGTCAGACATTGTTACTTGATAAGACGCCTTAGCGAGAGAAGATAAAATTTGCCTGCCACAAGTCTCATCACAACCGTGCCTTGGTTTTTTATATACACAGAAATCTGACCCAGCACGAGCAATGCCCACAAGGGTCCAAAAATATGGGCAGCTGAGACCAGGCAAATGGCGAAATCAGGTTATATCGAAATATCCTGTCGAATTGCTTATACCCTTGATTTTGGGCTTCATTGACTCTTATTCCACTGATTTCAAGATGAGGTAGCAGATTATGTACTGAAGATATGTCAAATAACCGAAACTTTTAAGTAGCTGGAACACGTAGTTAAGTACGCAGGTAGTCCTGTAGTGTTTCTTTCTCAGTTTACATATGAATCGAACTAACGAAACTTATGTCATCATGCATAGAGACGAAAAGAACCTACTAAAAGAAGCTCTCAAACAAGATTTCAGTGAAGAGGGACGTATCTCGCTTGGAGCATATGCCCGGACCCTGGCGGAACGAAGACTCGCTGAATTGGGAGAAGGAGAATGACCGTCGAATATTCTGTTCAGGTCAGCGATAAAACTGCAGAAGAATTAGAACAAATCCGGGACGAAGAGATTGAAACAGCCCTCGTGCAGACGCTTGAGGGCCTGGCTGACCGAGACGAAAAAATCCAGCAACAGCAAGATGAATTGCACGATAGGATGGGAATTAGCTCTGAGATGGGTGAGAGCAAAGAACTCTCGGAAAGGGAATTGAAGCACGAAATTCAACGATTTCTTCGAGGAGAGAGGAAGACTGACCCCCGGCTCGATAATTAGGACCGTGGTTTGAACATGAGGTATGCGTCAACCTCTGAGCTATCGGCTTGATGTGCTGATTGTAGATGGAGACGGCCTATCCGATGTGTGTAAATATCTGCTTCAAGCGAGTTGACCCACTCTTCTGCACCTTCTCGGGAACGGAAAGCCATCGTAAGCCGGTCGTCAAACTGGTCTGCCTCTGTAGATAGATTGCTGATTTGGTCGAAGTCACTCGGTGTCAAAGTGGTCTCGCTGAATACGGAGGGCTTGACTTCCACCAGATACGAATTTCCCATAGTAACCCGTTGAGGGTAGGCCCTTAGAGTGGTTTGGGTGGCCGGAGCTTATCCTAATTCACTGTGAACCGTGAATATGGCAGTACAACCGAAAGCGGGAGAGATGTTGGTCGGGTCGTACTTGAAGTTGGTAGAGGAGTGTGAGATAGTCGCCTACGGACAGCATTCCCCGATTGAAGGTGACCAAATGGAGGTCGATGTGATTGGGATTCAACCACAGGGTGAGCAAGAGATAATCGCCTGTGAAGTATCAACCCACATACGCGGCTTGGGCTATGGGAATGCCGAAACCAACCGAGACAGGATTCAATCAAAATTCCAAAATGCTGAGAACTATGTCAACCAGGCGTTTGGTGATTCGGCCTCTCACCGGTTCCAATTCTGGAGTCCTAATGTTCCGAATGCCTCAGAAACAAAGTTGCAAGAGGTCGCTGAGAAGTTCGAAGAGCGAACCGACAACCCACTTGAGCTGGTGACGAATGAGAAGTACACGAGAAAAATCGAAGAACTTCGGGATGTTGCCGGGTCAACAACCGCTCAGCGGAATGAACTCGCGTTTCGCTTCCTCCAGATTCTCGAACATCTCAAAGAGTGAGATGATTTGGTCCTCTGAGGCCTGTCTGTATTTCAAGGAATGAGAAATATTCAACAGAACTGGCCCGTTAGATACATTTATAGCACACATATTCTGTTAGAACTTCCGAATCTAATTCAGAATGCGATTTTGCACCAATGGGGAGATGGCGCTTAAGTATCAATCGCCCCTGTATGTAAATGCGTCCGGTGATAGATAGCCCGGACGTTCGAGCAATCATGAATACGAAAAAATCGCACGAACAGCGACAGGTAAAGCGTCCGGCAAACAGCGAAGTTGAGCACCAAGAGAGCGGCGAAGGACACCACTATATAAAGAATCACGGCTACAGCGTCGAGGAGTTTGCGGATGAAGGAGAACTAACCCAATTCCAGGGAATCCGAGTTATCGACCCAGACGACTACGAGAATTGGGCAGAGTTTGAGGGCTTCACTCAACTAAACCAGAGCGATTGGGTAATCAACCCGGTGAGTGTTGCACGGCTCGTTGATGGCACCATTCTCTATGAGGGCACCAATGAGTGAACATCCACTCGCAGGAGGGACGGTCACCCTGTTGATTGACGGTGAAGAGGAAGAGTACCAACTTGAAGATGGTATCTCAGAACAGGAGGGAGAAGCATTCATCAATTCCATGTTAGGTGTTGATGCATCTGAGCCCCCTACGGAGGTGGACCACCCCGAGCTTGAATTCGCAGATTCGCCTACCCGCGAAGAGAAGTTAGTAGGATTTCGAACTATCTGCCGACTCGACTGCTGTAATAAGACGGAGGTATTCGATAGTATGCAGGCTATCAAAGATAGCGAGTGGACTGAACTGGAATGGGGAATCGGCGTCCTCACAGATATGACAGACCTTCACCACGGCTACTGTCCAAACCACTCACTCGGTGAGACCACTGACAACGGCGAGGGACACTCCTAATCCAAGACTCTGCTTCAACATGATAAACAAGAATATGAACGAAGTTAGACTGGTCAGATGACCGAAAGTTTTAAGTGGCTGGAGTGCGTATGTACTACTGTAGAGTTGAACGTGGGAGTTCGGTTCTACAGGTGACTGAGGTGACGCCTGATGCACTGTCAGGCTGTTGACTTCTTGTGGCAAGTACGCTCGATTGGTCAAGGCCAACATCCTATGATTTAGCGTAGGGTGGGACGCTCGCTTGAACCGTGTATAGGGATTTCATCTGGAATCAGGGTCCGACTGCGAACGCATACCCTCGTTGGATGCACGGAGTAGAGCACTGTATCGAGAAGGTAAAATCAACCATTGGCCGTCTCTGTCAATTGGAATCTAAGTATTGTAAGAGGAGTAGTCTTGGCTGAAAGTTTCCTTACCTTCGGGCATTATCCTAAGACTCGGTGACTGAGGTTCAGCCCTCTCTCTGTCAGGCTGTTTTCCGCATTTGAACGGTTTCGATATCACAAGTCATCAAATGCGGTCGGATAGTCTGACAGGGTGATGGTTGAGCCTCAGTCACCAAGGTGGGTTGAATTCCCAGAGGCTAACTCTCACCTGTGGTGTTGATTAGATGCTATCCAAATGTTCTCGCCTCTGCTCCATCTTTTCCTCTTCGGTCAATTGTGAATAGTGCTTTTCCAAGGTTTCCGGTGAGGAATTCACACGGTCAGAAACGACTTGTTTTGGAACTTCATTCCGCAGAAGATGTGTGATTGCTCCTCGTCGAATGTCGTGAGGCGACACATTAGAGGGACACTTGCTTGCCTGTGAATACTGCATAGCCTCACAGGAATCAGGGTCCCGATTATGAGGACACGGTTCATCGTAGAAACACGGGCGAGTAGCGGCGTACACCATCTGCCGAATCTTCGAGCGGTGCATCCGACCGTACTGGGTAGTGAACAATGGGTTTCGACCGTGTTCATCGGTCACTTCATCCCTCGTCACATTGATGTAATCTTGCAGAATGGAGCAGACCTTCTCCGAAAGAGCACAGATGCGCTCACCTGACTGCTTGTTCTTCAGGTTCGTTTCCGTCTCTGGTCGGTGCCTGATTTCAAGGGACTGTTCATCGGGGTCGAAGTCACCGACATCAAGGGAGTGAGCGGCACCCATCCTACAGCCTGTGTGCCATAGCACAGTGATGAGTGCGTGGCGCTTTGAGGCGTACTCATACTTGTCGAGGAAGTCGAGGACCATCTCTGCCTTGTCAGCTTCGAGAATACTGGAACTGACGGCTTCTTCGTCATCGACAGAGGGAATGAGAATTTGGTCGTGCAAACCCTTCTCGACTCCATCAATAGATTCGCAGAATTTGATGAAGACTCGGAGAGTCGAGAGTTGGCCTTTCAGGGTCACTGTCTTCAGATTGCCATCCTTCTTTCTCCAGAGGCGGTATTCGTGCAATGACCGGGCAGTGAGGTCGTTGAGATTCGTTATCTCTTCTTGCTCACACCACTGCACAAACGGTTTGAGACGGTAGTGGTAGATTTGGTGCGTCTTTTCTGCGACTTCGTCTTCTCGTTGTGCGAGGAACATTTCCTTCGCTTTGGCGGGACTGAGGTGTTCGAGTTCTGCCATTGTTGGATTCTCCGCAGAACGGGTCCACGCCAATCGGGGAATGCGCTCAAGCCCTGAGCGGCGTCTGAGCGGAAGCCGTCCGGCGCTTGAGGTCAGCCAGCCGGCGTCTGAGGCACCGCGTTCAAATCCGGGAGGCGGCATGTTCCTGCGGACGAAGTGAGCAGTGAAGACGCTACCGAGCGGATTCTGAACCCTGGAAGACACGCACAACGAGCGAAGCGAGTGGGCCCGACTGCCTCCGGTTCAAATCCGGGTGCAGGCCTCGAACCGCTCGTCGGCGAGGTAGACGTCGCCGTCGCGGATGTCGAGTACGATCTCGTCGAGCGTCTCCCCCTGGCAGGGGCCATACGTGCAGAAGCCGTCGTCACACTCGAACCGGGCGCCGTGCTCGTGACAGACGATCTGGTCGCCGCTGACGATGGCGCCGCGGCCCGGATCGAGCGGGACCTCCGGCTTGTGGGGACAGGAGTTGCGCCAGGCGAAGACGTCGTCGTCCTCGCGACGGAGGATGATCCCGACGCCGTATCCGTCCTGCAGTGCCTCACATCGGAGGGTGCTATCTGTCGGAATCTCGGCGACGGGTGCGATATGACGGGCGTCGGCCTCGCCATCGGTATCGTCTTCGTGGTCGTCTGCCGCCGGCTCGGTGTGGTCGGCGTCCGCACCGTCGACACGGAAGCGGAACGTCGCGTCGCCGGCGGTCACCTCGCCAGCGTCGTCGTGCACGCGGGCCGACGTGGTCTCCTGGCCTGCCTCGACGGTGACTCGAATCGCGTCGCGCATCTACCCCTCTATTTTGGCCAGCCTAAAAAATACCTTCCGGAACCGAGCACGTCGACGGGACCCGATGTCGTTATAGCACTACTCCCGCTAGCCCGGCTATGACGGAGACGAACGTCAACGTCGACCTCGAAGTGGAGGTCGAGATCGAACCGGACGAACTCGAACTCGAAGTGGGCGACCGGCGCGAAGTCGAGGGCCAACTGGACGCCGACGGCATCACGATCGAGATCGAGGCCGAGATCGACGTCGAAGGCGAAGAACGATAGACGGTCGGCCTGATAGCGAGCCACGGGTGACAGGCTGCCCACGACACAAGACCTATCTTCCGCACAGACTTCCGCCAGAGTATGACAGCCGTCGACCTCGCGTTCGACGAGCAGGAGTACATCCCCGCCGTCGCCCAGGACGCCGAGTCGGGTGACGTACTCATGCTCGCGTACGTCACCGAGGAAGCACTCGAACGGACTCGCGAGACCGGGTACGCCCACTACTACTCGCGCAGTCGGGACGAACTCTGGAAGAAGGGGGGCACGAGCGGGCACACGCAAGCGATCGAGGAGATCCGGGTCGACTGTGACGGCGACGCCCTGCTGTACCTGATCGACCAGAACGGGGGTGCCTGCCACACGGGCTACGAGTCCTGCTTCCACCGCACGGTCGAGGGAGACGTGGTGGGTGAGAAAGTGTTCGACCCCGACGACGTCTACTGATGTCCGAGGTCGTCGACCAGCTGGAGCAGGCAGCACGCGAGCGCGAGCGTGCCCGACAGCGCGTCGAGGACGTGGGTGCCGACCGGCTGCGGACCTGTCGGGACGCCTACCGGGAGCTCGTGCGCCTGCTCGATGACTACGACGGCCGGGCGACCGGCAGCGGCGATTTCAAGGCCTACACCCAGTTCGAGGGTGCCGTCGCGACACTGGTCGAGAATCTCGACGAGGACGTCCCCGAGTACGAGACCTTCGAGGCAGTCGACGACAGCCTCCAGAAACGGCGGCTCACCGAGTCGGACTTCGAGCGGGCACGCGAGCGACTCGAACCGGTCGGCGACCTCGTCGGCCGGCTGGACGAACTCGAAACCGCCCGCGAAGCCTACGTCCAGGCCCGTCGGGACGCACGCCGCCGGCTCGACGAACTCGACGAGCACATCGCGGCCCTCGAACGGCTCCAGCGCCTCGGTGACGCCGACCTGGAGGCACCCGTCGAGCGACTGCGCGACCCCATCGACACCTACGACGAGGCAGTCAGGGAGGCGTTCGGCGAGTTCCGTGGCGACGCACCCGCCCGCGAGGTGCTCGACCTGGTCGCGCGGGCCGACGCCTTCCCGCTGGTCGAGTTCCGGACGCCGCCGCCGGAACTGCTGACGTACGTCCGTGAGCACGAGACCGGCACCGAGCCGGTCCCGACGCTGCTGGAGTACGCCGACTACTCCGGATCGAAACTCGACCACTACGTCGACGACCCGGCGGCGCTCCGGAGCGCGGTCGCGACCCGCCGGACCTATCTCCGAGGGCTCGACGCCGAACCGCTCACCGTCGGCTGGCCGCCGCCGCCCGCCGCGGAACTGCCCTGGCTGTGTCAGGAGTACCGATCGGTCGTCGCCGGATTCGCCGACGAGACGGTCGTCGCCCGACTCCGGGAGGTGCGTGCTCTCGCACGGCGGGACGACTACGAGCGGTTACGCGAGAGCGCTGTCGCTCGCGCCGAACTCACCGCCGAGGAGCGCGAGCGGGTCGCCAGCGGCGCCGTCGCGGCCGACCTGGCTGCCGCTCGCGAGGAGTCCGAGGCCATCCAGGACGCACTGGAGACACACGGCGAACTGCCGAGCCCGCCCTGATCAGCTGTCGTCCGCGGCCGTGACCATCGCCTCTGCCAGTTCCGTCGCCCGGTCGAGACTGCGGGCCTCGGCGTAGACGCGGACGACCGGCTCCGTGCCGGACGGGCGGGCCAGCACCCAGGCGTCGCCGTAGTCCAGCCGCCAGCCGTCGGTCCGGTCGACGGTCGCGTCGGCGCGTTCGGCGTACCGTTCGACGCCGTCGAGCATCGCCGCTCGCTCCTCGGTATCGTCGTACCGGAGGTTTCGCCGGACGTTCTCGTAGCCGTCGTAGGCCCCGACCAGTTCGCTGGCCGGCGTCTCTGCGACGAGTTCGCAGAACCGCGCGGCGGTGTAGGCGCCGTCGCGAGCGACGCGGTAGTCCGGGAAGATGATACCGCCGTTGCCCTCGCCGGCGATGGCGACGTGGTCACCGTCGGCCCGTCGCTCGGCGATGCGACTGACGATGTACGTCGAGCCGATGGGCGTCAGCGAGAGGTCCGCGCCGGCCTCGGCGACCACGTCGACGAGGCGCTGTGAAGCGTTGACCGCCGAGACGACGCCGTCGCCGGCTTCGAGTTCGGCCGCCGCCAGTGCCGCCAGCGCGGCGTCGCCCTCGACGTGGTCGCCGTGTTCGTCGACGAAGATGGCCCGGTCACCGTCGCCGTCGTGCGCGATACCCAGGTCGGCGTCGGTCGCACGGACGTAGGCCCGCAGGTCTCTGAGGTTGGCCGCGACGGGTTCGGGGTCACGACCGGGGAAGTGGCCGTCGGGCTGGGCGTTGATCGTGTGGACCGTACAGCCCAGTTCCCGGAACAGGTCCGGGCTGGTCAGCGACCCGGCGCCGTGGCCGGGGTCGATCACGACGGTCAGATCGGCCGCCGCGATGCGCTCGCGGTCGACGGCGTCCAGTACTTGCTCCCGGTAGTCACGGCGTGCGGTCTCGATACAGCGGTCGGTGCCGACACGGTCCCAGCCGACCAGTTCCGGGTCGTCTGCCTCGACGGCGGCGGCGATATCGTCGAGGGTCTCCCGGCGGAGTTCGACGCCGTCGCCGCCGATCAGTTTGACGCCGTTGTACGCCGGCGGGTTGTGGCTGGCCGTGATCATCACGCCCGGCACGCCCTCGCGCTCGCAGTACGCCTGCAACCCCGGTGTCGGAACGATACCCAGGCGGTCGACGTCGAGCCCGAGCCCCGTCAGCCCGCTGGCCGCGGCGTTGGCGAACGTCCGACCGGTCGTCCGTGTATCCCGTGCGACGGCGACCCGGCGGTGGACGTCGGTCCAGACGCTCCCGGCGGCCTCGGCAACCTGGAGGACGTACCGCGGTGTCAGCCCCTCGCCAGCGACATCCCGGACGCCACTCGACCCGAACACTTGCATTCGAGCCAATCTGTGTCACCGAGTGGCTTAGGAATGTCGACGTTACCCGGCCGATTCCAACAGCCATTAGCACCCTGCCAGCAGAGAGCCTGTATGGCCAACCAGGAACTCATCGACGCGCTGCGGGACGCTGACGCGGTCAAGTACGGCGAGTTCGAACTCTCACACGGCGGGACGTCGAACTACTACGTCGACAAGTACGTCTTCGAGACGAATCCGCGCTGTCTGGAACTGATCGCTACTGCCTTCGCCGAGCGCGTGACGGACACGAAACTGGCCGGGGTCGCCCTGGGTGGGGTCCCGATGGTCGCGGTGACGAGCGTCGAAACCGGTCTCCCGTACGTCATCGCCCGCAAGCAGGCCAAAGAGTACGGCACGGGCAACCGCATCGAGGGCGAACTCGACGCGGGCGAGGAGGTCGTCATCATCGAGGACATCGCCACGACCGGCCAGAGCGCCATCGACGCCGCCGAGGCGCTGCGCGAGGCCGGCGCCGTCGTCGAGCGCGTCCTCGTCGTCGTCGACCGCGAGGAGGGTGCCCGCGAGAACCTCGCCGAGCACGACCTGGAACTGGAGGCGCTGGTGACCGCCTCGGACCTGCTGGCCGACGCCCCCGACGACCTCGACGTCGAAGCGTAACCGTCCCGGAGCTTTCGTCCGGACTACCAATTTTGGCCGTTCTCGCCACGCTTATGCCCGTCTATACTGAGACTGGCACCAATGGGTACGCTGGAGCAGTTGTTCGAACTCGATGCACACGACACTACCGTCCGGACCGAGTTGGTCGCGGGGTTGACGACGTTCCTGACGATGAGCTACATCGTCGTCCTCAACCCGGCGATCCTCACGGCCTTCCCGGACAACGGGACACCGGGCGGCATCGCCATCGACGGGTACAGCCCGCCGGAAGTACTGCAGATGCTCGCGGTCGTCACGATCCTCTCGTCGGTCGTGGCGATGCTAGTGATGGCGTTCTACGCCAACAGACCGTTCGGGCTCGCACCCGGACTCGGCCTCAACGCCTTCTTCTCGATCACCGTCGTCGGTGTTCTGGGTGTCCCCTGGCAGACGGCACTCGCCGCCATCGTCGTCGAGGGGATCATCTTCATCATCCTCACCGCAGTGGGGGCCAGAGAGTACATCATCAAACTGTTCCCCGAGCCCGTGAAGTTCGCCGTGGGGGCCGGGATCGGCCTGTTCCTGGCGGTCATCGGCCTGCAAGCCATGGGTATCGTCGTCGACGACCCGGCGACGCTGGTCGGGCTGGGGAGTATCGCTAGCGATCCCGTCGCGATCCTGTCGGTCGCCGGCCTGTTCCTGACCTTCGTCCTCTATGCGGCTGGCTTCCGTGGGGCGATCATCGCTGGCATCGTCCTGACGACGCTTGCCGGTGCCGTCGGGACCTTCCTCGGACTGGCCGAACCCGGCGTGCTCGCGACCGAAGCAGTTCGGAACGGCGGCTTCGACGCCGCACAGCTCTCCTCTGCACAGTACGATATCACGCCGCTCGCAGGCGCGTTCATCGCTGGCCTCCAGAACGTCGAGGCCTTCGCGTTCGCGTTGATCGTGTTCACGTTCTTCTTCGTGGACTTCTTCGACACCGCCGGGACGCTCGTCGGTGTCGGGCAGGCCGGCGGCTTCCTCGACGAGAACGGTGACTTCCCCGACATCGACAAGCCGCTGATGGCCGACGCTGTCGGGACGACCGTCGGCGGAATGCTGGGCACCTCGACGGTGACGACGTTCATCGAGTCCGCGACCGGTGTCGAGGAGGGTGGCCGGACCGGGCTGACGGCACTCGTCGTCGCCGGCCTGTTCCTGGCGTCGCTCGTCGTCGTCCCGCTGGCGACGGCGATCCCCCTCTATGCCTCCCACATCGCACTGGTCGTCGTCGCCGTGTTGATGATGCGCAACGTCGTCGACATCCAGTGGGACGACTTCTCGCATGCGGTCCCGGCCGGCCTGACGATCATGGTGATGCCGTTCACCTACTCGATCGCCTACGGTATCGCCGCCGGCATCGTCTCCTACCCCATCGTCAAGACCGCGCAGGGCGAGTTCGACGACGTCCTGATCGGCCAGTGGGTGCTGGCGCTCGCGTTCGTCCTCTACTTCGTCGTCCGGACCGGCGGCATCCTCTCCAGCGCGGTCTGACGGGCCTGCGCGGGGCCTACACACCACCGATGTCCTCTTGTCGCTGGCGTCCATACCGATAGCCGCAATGGCCAACCTGGAACTCTACGAACTGGAGGGCTGTCCGTACTGTGCGAAGGTCATCACGAAACTCGACGAACTCGGCCTGGAGTACGACTCTCACATGGTCCCGCGCTCCCACAGCGAGCGCACCGAAGTGAAGGAGGTCTCGGGCCAGACCGGTGTCCCGGTACTTGTCGACAAGGAACACGGTATCGAGGGGATGCCCGAGTCCGACGACATCGTCGAGTATCTCGAAGAGACCTACGGTAGCGGCGCGGCGTAACACTGCGAGCGGTGCGCGATCGCTTGCGACCGCGAAAGATGAGCGGCTTTTTGCGGTCGTAGATGCGATGGCCGTGAGCGAGTGCTGCGACTGCCGTCGCAGCCGAGCGAAGACGGGGAAGGGCAGGGCTGCCTGAGAGCATACGGCGAGCGGAGCGAGCCGTTTCACTTCACGCGACCGGAGGGAGCGTGAAGGGTGTTTTTACGAGGAGTGGTGTCCACAGCGAGCGGCGCAGCCGCTCGCGAGGACACCCGACGAAGTAAAAAGTGGTCAAGCAGTCTCCTCGTGGTCCTCACCGCGTTCCATGATGAGATCGCGCAGGTCGACGGCGTCCTCGATCTCTTCCATCTCGTCTTCCTCGATGATGGCGGTACCGTCGACGGACTCGCGTTTGAGTTCGTCGACGACGTAGACCGAGCGGGTCCGTGTGACCTCGCCGACCGAGGACATGATTCGGGCGCGCTTCTCGGCGGCCTCGGTAAATGGCGAGTGGCCGGTCAGGACCTGCTCGCGGCGGCGGCCGTTCTCGTTGACCGCCTTGAACGGTGCCCGGTCGGTAGGGTGGACCTCGAAGCCGATGCGGGTGAACACCGTCACGATGGGTTCGTCCTCGGGGTCGGCGTCGGGGTCCTCCGGCGTCGGTTCGTCGTCCCGGACCTCCTCGGCGCCGTCGAGGACGTTGACAGGCGCAGTTAGCGGTGCGTCGAAGAGGTCTTCGAGTTCCGCTGCGACCTCGACGGAGGCGTCCATGCCGTCCTCGTACTTCGAGACGGTCCGCCGGGAGACGCCCAGTTCCGAGGCCAGGCGCCCCAGCGACCACTCCCTGTCTTCGCGGGCGTCCGCCAGCACTTCCGAGTCGATGTTGACATAGAGGCCGCCCGGCGCCGCGTAGATGAGCGGCGGGACCTCCTCGACGAACAGGTCCATCGCCGTGTCCGGCGACAGTACCGGGACGCCGTGCCGGAAGTAGACGACGCCCGGTTTCAGGTCCTCGTCGCGGGTCCGCAGGCCGACGACGATGGGCGTCGCGTTCAGGTAGGTCCCCAGGCGGCGCATCTCAGCGCCCGTGACGCCGTCGAAGGCGTCGATGTTGCCCAGGATCTTCACGAGCAGGACGTCCTCACCACGCCGGGCTGCGATGTCGAAGCTCTTTGGCCGTATGGCACACCGGTCGCTGACGAGAAAGCCCGCGTCCTCAAGCATCGCCATGACGTTGCCGACCAGTGCCGACCGTGACATAGTACTCCGTACCTCTATTAGGGATAGCCAATCGCCGTATATATGATTTGTGGCGCCGTTCCGGTCTCGTCGGGTACTCTCGGGGCGACGAAAGGGGTTTGAGCGCGACCGACCAACGGGGGCGCGTGACCATCGTCGGACTCGACGACACGGACTCCCGGACCGGCGGGATGTGTACGACCTACGCCGCCAGGCAGTTGGCCGACGACATCCGCGAGGCAGGCGGGCACGTCGAGCGCCTGCTGCTGGTCCGGCTGAATCCCGCCGTCGAGCACAAGACCCGCGGGAACGCGGCGCTGGCGATCCACACGGACCTCGACGCGGACCGCGCCGCCAGTCTGGTCCGGGAGACGCTCGCGCTGGCCGAGACCGACGACCCACAGACCAACCCCGGCGCCGTCGTCGCCGACTGCGATCCAGACGCCGTCCCCCCGTCGGTCGCCGAGTTCACGCTGGCGGCCATCCAGGCGATCCAGGACCGCGTCGCGGCGACGACACTGATAGATATGGCTGGCTTTGCACGGTTCGAACGCGGGAACGGACGCGGCGTCGTCGGGGCGCTGGCGGCCGTCGGCGCGTGGACGGCCCTGGACGAGTGGACCTACGAGCACATCGCCTACCGCGAGCGCGAGCGGTGGGGGACCGACCGCACTGTCGACACCGAGAGCGTCTTCGCAGCGGCCGAGGATCACTATCCAGCCGTCTGGGATACCGTCGATCACGCGTCGGCGTACCCCGTCTGTGTCCCACGGACGCCCTGCCCGGTGCTGTACGGCATCCGTGGCGACGATCCCGAAGTGTGTCGCACGGTCGCCGACGCCATCGAGAGCGAACCGGTCGCCGAGCGCGCGACGTTCCACACGAACCAGGGGACCGACGTCCACCTCCAGGACGCCGCGCTGGCGGCCGTCGCGGACGACAGCGCCTACCGGGTGACTGGCGAGGTCGTCGACGCACCCGAGACGCGGGCAGGCGGCCACGTGTTCCTGACGCTAGCCGACGACGGGATGACCCTCCAGTGTGCTGCCTTCGAGCCGACGAAACAGTTCCGCGACCGGGTGCGGGCGCTCCGTGTCGGCGACCGTGTGACCGCCTGTGGCGAGGTCAGCGACGGGACGCTCAAACTGGAGAAGTTCCGGGTCGAGGACCTGGTCGAGACCGAACTGACGACGCCGGACTGTCCCGACTGCGGCCGGTCGATGTCCTCGGCCGGACGGAACCAGGGCTACCGCTGTCGGGACTGCGGGACGAGTGCCGACGGGAAGGTCGAGGAGCAGGTCGACCGTGATCTCGAACCGGGCTGGTACGAGGTCCCACCCGTTGCGCGACGACACGTGGCGAAACCACTAGTTCGAGGGGGTTTCGAGGGACCGACACATCCTCAACGATAGGGACCGGCCACGAGCGTCGCGAGTGGCCGTTTTTTCGCCACCGAAAGACTCGCTCCGCTCGTCCTTCGAGCTGCCCGGAAATCTTCGATCTCCGGCATGAGCGCGGGACTCGCAGAGTCGCGCGAACCTGCAAACGGGCCTTCGGCCCGTGAGCAGATGACGAGACGGCGAGGCCGTCTCGAACCATCTCGTTCGCTTCGCTCACGAGAACCACGTTTTTGCCGCGAGTGGTGCTCGCAGCGAACGGAATGAACGAGGACACCCGACGCCGAAAACGGTGGTTGCGGAGCCGCGTGTCGCAGATTAGGAGGGCGATAACAAGGAATATGCAGATGCTAGCACAGATTATGAGCACCGAAAGCAGCCCCGGGCCAGACGGCGACAGCGTGGCGCTCCCGCAGGACGATTTCAGCGAGACGCTGTTGATCGCCGAACTGGAGCCATCCAGGAACGGCGACGAGCGGGCGATCCTCTATCCGAAAGACCGGCCGGCAAAGGAGATCGCGACACGGTGGGTGGCTGCATCGGCCGACGTGTTGATCTCGCTGGAGCGCGTTCGGTGACCCCTTCCGTCGCCTAGTTTGTTGGTAACAATAGACATAGTGGTCGACTCATCCCAGCATGGGAACCGAACACGTCTCACCGACCGGGGGGACCCCGTCGCCGGATCCCGACGAGGGAGTGTACCCGGCAGTGGTGCGGACGCGGTCCGACGGGAGCGAACGGTACATCTGCTACGACGGCGATGCAGCGGACTCGGTAGATACACAGTGGGTGTCTGTCGACGCCGACACGCCCGTCTCCCTGCTGCTGTGGCGGTAATCAGGCGTTCCGGCCGGTCAGCGCGACCACGACGTCGTCGGTCCGGTCGAGGACGCCGCGCTCGCGGAACGTCCTGAGCGCTGCCGTCGCCGTCGCACAGGTCGGTTCGACGTGGAACCCCGCAGCGGCGAGTCGGTTGTACTCCCGCGCGGTCGCCCGCTCGGTGACCGCCGCGACGTCCCCGTCGGTCGCGTCGATGGCGTCCTGGATCTGGTCGCCGCGTGCCGGCTCTCGGATCTGGATGCCGTCCGCCATGTCGTTGGGATCGTCGCCGTCACTCGGGCCGTGGCGGGCGTCCGCGATGGGGCTCGCGCCGGCCGCCTGCGCACCCAGCAACCGCGGGACGTCGTCGATCCAGCCGGCCCGTTCCAGCGCCCAGAAGCCGCGGTAGGCGCCGAGAAACAGCGTTCCGTGGCCCAGCGGCGTGACGACGGCGTCGGGGACCGACCAGTCGCGCTGGGCGGCCAGTTCGTAGGCGACGGTGGCAGTGCCCGCGAAGAACGCCGGGTTCCAGGCGTGACTGGCGTAGTAGCCCTCGCCGGCCTCGACGGCCTCGATGCAGGCGTCGGTGACCGCCTGGCGGTCGCCCTCGACGGCGACCACGTCGGCACCGGTCCGCTCGATGCGTCGGCGTTTCTCGGCTTTCGCGTCGGCAGGGACGTAGATCTCGGCGTCGATGCCCGCGCGGGCGGCGTAGCTGGCGACCGCAAGCCCGGCGTTGCCCGAGGAGTCCTCCAGTACGCGGTCGGCGCCGACGGCCCGTGCCTCGGCGATCACCGTCGCCGCGCCGCGGTCCTTGAAACTCCCCGTCGGGTGGAGGAACTCCAGTTTGAACGTCGCGTCCCACTCGGGGGCCGCGACCAGCGGCGTCCACCCCTCGCCAAGCGTCACCGGCTCGTCCATCGGCAGGAACGCCTCGAACGCCCAGATGCCCGCTTCGCGGTCGAACGCGGGCGGTTCGCCGTCGGGCACCGACGGGTCGGCGTCGTCCAGCGCGTGGCCACAGTCACAGCGCCACGGCCGGTCGCGGGGATACTCGCGGCCGCAGGCCTCGCAGTGTCGCATGGCGGCACTGGGTCGGGGAGCCATCAAAAAGTGATGGTCGGAAACCGTCGGCGGTGCGGTGGCCGTGAGCGAGTGGCGCGACTGCTGTCGCGCCCGAGCGAAGACGGGGAAGGGCAGGGCTGTGCCGGGAGCATACCGCGAGCGGAGCGAGCGGTTTCACGGGACCGAGCGAAGCGATGGTCCCGTTTTTTCCCCACGTTTTTGCGCGAGCGGTGGCCGAGCGCAGCGAGGCCACCCGAAGCGGAAAAAGTGGTTGCCGGCAGGGCTGTGCCGGGAGCATACCGCGAGCGGAGCGAGCGGTTTCACTCGACCGAACGGAGTGAGGTCGAGCAGTTTTTCCCCACGTTTTTACGAGGAGTGGTGAGCGCGAAGCGCTCACCCGACGAAGTAAAAAGTGGTCTAGTAGGTATCGATATCAGTCCCGACCGAGCAGACGTACTCGCCGGTCGCGACCTGCGGGAGGCGACGGGAACGCCAGAAGATGCCCGACGAGTCGGCGGTGATGGTCTCTTTTGCCTGGCCGAAGACGTCGGTGATACGGAACAGCGTCTCGCCACGGGAGACGCGGTCGCCCAGGTCGGCCTCGAAGTCCACCAGCCCGCCGGCGGGGGCGCCGTACTGCTCGAAGCCGCTGGCGCGGGTCTGTGGCGTGGGGCTGTAGTGGCCGTCGAGGAAACCGTAGTAGGTGAGGACGTTGAAGACGCCGTCGACGCCTTTCTGGATGGAGTCCTCGTCCCAGCCGACACAGCCGCCGAGTTCGGGGTCGATGGTGGGGACGCCCTCGTCGGGGGCCGCACGAGCGAGTTGCCCGTCGGGGCCCTTCTGGTCGAGGATGTGACCACAGCCAAAGACCTTCGCGAGTTCGAGACACTCGCTGTGGAGGCGGTGGCGGGTCCCACAGCGGACGCGACACTCCTCGATCATCCGGGAGGTCGAGCCCTGGTGGAGGTCCAGCACGAGGTCGGCGCTGACCGCGGCGTCGAAGGTCGCCGCGGCGATGCGCTCGCTGGAGGTCCCCGTGTCGTCGCCGGGGTAGGCCCGGTTCATCTTCGTGTCGTCGATGGGGTTGCGGTGCTCGGCGACCTGAAACGCGTGGTAGTTGACGATGCCACAGACGATGATCGTGCCGGCGATCTCCGAGGGGTCGAGCCGCGGGAGGACGCGCTGGACGACACCGACGCCGTTGAGTTCGTCGCCGTCGCTGGCGGCCTGGATGTACAGTGTCTTCCCGTCGGCGGCGCCGTTGACCACGGCCACGGGGAGTCCGACGTCGCTCCCGTCGCGGGCCTCACCCACCGGCAACCGTCCCGTATCCATCTCACCGGGGACGGCAGTCGCCGTACCGAAACGTACCATTGTCCCACCCGTTCGGCCTGTGTGCCTTTACTGGTTCGGATTCCGGCGGCGTGGACCGACGCCGTCTTGAACGGACGGGTCCTACCGGCAGGTGTGTCAGAGTCCGAGCAACCAGGCGGCCGGGCCGCGATGGTGCAGGCGCTGAACGTCCCGCGGAACGCGAAGCTCGGGTTCGGCTTCGCGCTCGTGGTGACCGGCCTCGTGTTCGCGACGTTCGTCCTGCCGGGGACCGGCCGGTCACCGTACCTCTATCTCGCGCTGGCGTTCGTGCTGGCGGCCTCGCTGGGCGGGCTGACGACGGCGCTGCTGACCGTCGCTTCGGCCGTGCGACTGGCCCGCCAGGACAGCTCGGAGTGAGTCAGGCGGATTCGTTATCACCCTGCTGGCGATCGGGGATGCCGCCGGCAACAGCACGGCCGCCTCTGCACCGGTCGTCGCGGCGTTCGGCATCCTGGGGTTCCTGTACACGCTGGGCGCCGTCGTGGCCGCCGAACCCGATGTGACAGAGACGCCGACCTGATCGGTCACCGCTCGGCCAGTTCGGTGAACCGTTCGGCACCCGAGCGGGTCCCCTTCGCGATGACGACGTCCCCGGCCTGCAGCGGCGTCTCCGGCCCCGGCGAGACCACCCAGTCGCCGCCCTCGCGCCCGGTCCGGTCGCTCAGGTTGCCCGGCCGCCGGATGGCGATGATGCGCATCCCCGTGGCGGTCTTGATCTCCTGCTCGCCGATGGTGCTGCCGGCGAGGTCACTCGCCGCGGCGATGGTCGCTTGCGTGAGGATCTCGTCGGACTCCTGGACGGCCTCGGCGACGACGGGATGTGTCGAGAGCCCTCGCAGGACGCCCTCGCTCATCTCCAGGGCGGCGTCGGAGATGACCTCCGTCGAACGGGCGAGGTGGACCAGGCCGCGCAACGAGACGGGGTCGTCGCTGTCGCCGGCCGCCCGGAGCACCCAGGCCTCGAAGCGGGACTGGAGGGCGTCGACCTCGGCTTCGAGTTCGACGACCTCCTCGGCGACGGCCTCGCTGTCGAACAGTACCGCACCGTAGGCCAGGTCGACGGCCAGTTCGGCCATATCCTTCATCAGGACGATGGAGGTCACCGCGCGGTCGAGGTCCTGGGCAGCATCGTCGGGTGGTTCGGGCGGTTCGTAGTCGGTGCCGGTCGCGTCGCGGTACACCTCGCTGACACCCGATTCGGGCCCGCGCAACAGCACGACGTCGTCGGCCTGCAGCGCCGTCTCGCGGTCCGGGTTGAGCAGCCAGTCGCCCTGGCGCCGAATCGCGAGCGCCCGGACACCCGTCTCGGTCTCCAGGTTCAACGCGCCGAGCGTCTGGCCGGCCAGTGGTGAGTCGGCGGTCACCGTCGCACGGACGAGCGTCTCCAGGGCCTCGGGCAGTGCCGTCCGCATCGTGTCCGGGAGGCCGATGTCCTCCAGCACGATCTTCGCGATGTCGCCGGCGGCGTCGCTGATCTTCTCGGCGGCGCCGACCATCCCCAGGACCGGCGCCAGCGCCTCGGCGTCGTCCGTCGAGCGACAGGCCATCAGCAGGCTCATCCGGGCGCGCAACTGGAGGACGTCCATCTTCTCTTCGAGTTCCAGCACCTCCGCGGCGACGTCGTCGCTCCCGAGCAGGACCGCCGAGTACGAGAGATCGATGAGCAGCTCCGCGGTGTCTTTCATCTCGGCCAGCACCGCCTTCACGCTGACCGGTTCGTACTCGACCGACACTGTCGGGTCCATACGCCGCGGTTCGGCGCCGCCGTGCAAAAGCGTTGACCCTGTCAGACGGTGTCGCGCACCGTCGTGGCCGCTCGGACAGTTCCGGACGAGTTCGATACATTAGTTAAAACAATATCCTCGCTCACCGACCGTTCGTCCATTCCTATTCCCCCGGCTCTGTGACAGCGGCAGCCGGAAAGAAAATGTTTTTCCCGGCACGTCGGGAACCCTCACGGTATGTCTGACGACCTCAAGAAGGGGCTCGAAGGTGTCCTCGTCGCCGAGTCCAGTCTCAGCATGATCGACGGCGACGTCGGTAGACTCGTCTACCGTGGCTACACCATCGAGGACCTCGCGAACGGCGCCAGTTACGAAGAGGTGCTGTACCTGCTCTGGCACGGTCACCTCCCGAACGCCGAGGACCTCGCGGCCTTCGAGGACGCGATGGCGGGCGAGCGCGGGGTCGACGACGACGTCATCGACACCGTCCGCCAGCTGGCCGAGGCCGACGAGAACCCGATGGCCGCACTCCGGACCGCCGTCTCGATGCTGTCGGCGTACGATCCGGCGGACGAGGACGCCGACCCCACAGACGAGGCGGTCAATCTCGCGAAGGGCCGACGGATTACGGCCAAGATTCCGACGATCATCGCAGCCTTCACCCGCATCCGTAACGGCGAGGACCCGGTCGAACCCCGCCAGGACCTGGACCACGCGGCGAACTTCCTGTACATGCTCAACGGCGAGGAACCAGACGACGTGCTCGCGGACGTCTTCGATCAGGCACTCGTCCTCCACGCCGACCACGGCATCAACGCCTCGACGTTCTCGGCGATGGTCACCGCCTCGACGCTCTCGGACGTCCATAGCTCGGTCACCTCGGCCATCGGGACGCTGAAGGGTCCGCTCCACGGCGGCGCCAACCAGGACGTCATGGAGATGCTCAAGGAGGTCGACGACGCCGATCAGGACCCCCTGGACTGGGTCAAGAGCGCACTCGACGAGGGCCGTCGCGTCTCCGGGTTCGGCCACCGTGTCTACAACGTCAAGGACCCGCGCGCGAAGATCCTCGGCGAGCGCTCGAAGGAACTCGGCGAGGCTGCGGGCTCCCTGAAGTGGTACGAGATGTCCACGACAATCGAGGACTACCTCATGGAGGAGAAGGGCCTGGCCCCGAACGTCGACTTCTACTCGGCCTCGACGTACTACCAGATGGGTATCCCCATCGACATCTACACCCCTATCTTCGCGATGTCCCGCGTGGGCGGCTGGGTCGCCCACGTCCTGGAGTACATCGAGGACAACCGCCTCATCCGGCCGCGCGCTCGGTACACCGGCGCCGATCCCGACGAGACCGAGTTCGTCCCCATCGACGAGCGGTAGGCGGCTCCGGGTTCTCCCGTTTTCCGCGCAGTAGCAGCTTCTGCTTCGGCATCTCGGAGGACAACGAACCCTCGTGAGGGGTCCCCCGGCGGTGTTGTGGCCGTGAGCGAGTGGCGCGACGGCAGTCGCGCCCGAGCGAAGACGGGGAAAGGCAGGGCTGTACTTCGGGCAGCTGCGAGCGGTGCCCGGTCGTATGGGCACGCGGACTACCCATTGCGCTCGGCTTGTGCGCGATAGCGCAAGGGATCGCCGGAACGGCGCTCTCCCGGCGGATTCGAATCAGGGAACGGAGTACCACGGAGTGACCGTGGTTCGAATCCGCCCGGAAGAGAGGTTCATCGCTCACGAGCCGTTCGCGGAGAATCTATGGGTCCGGGCGGATTCGAACCACCGACCTCGGCCTTGTAAAGGCCACGTCATAACCAACTAGACCACGGACCCTCGTTCCATCGTTCCCCATCGGCAGGAATAACGCTTTCTCTCTCGGTCGGAACCCTTACCGTCGCGCTGGCCCTCTCGACCGGTATGGAGCGACGGGCCGGTATCGCCATCCTCGGTACGGTCGCCCTGCTGGTCGGGGGGGCACTCCTCCTACAGACGGGCGCGTGGGTCGACCTGATCGGGACCGGCGACTACGAGCGTGGGACGGTCACCGTCCGCGAGGGGGAGACGACCGCCGCACCCGACTCGACGGCGACGGGGACGGCCACCGCAACGCCCGGAACCACAGTCGCGGTCAAGGGTGACGGCGCGACGCTGGCGACAGTCGAGGTCCGAATCGCGGACACGGGGACGAAACGGTACGTCGGGTTGAGCGAGACGGATTCACTGGGGCCCGACGAGGGGATGTTGTTCGTCCACGACGAAGTGGGGGCCCACGCCTACGTCATGCGGAACATGTCGTTCCCGCTGGATATCATCTTCGTCGACGCCGACGGCACCATCACGACTATCCACCACGCGTCGCTGCCCGATCCCGGCGACGAGACGCTGCATCGCTATCGGGGCCGTGGGAAGTACGTCCTCGAAGTGAACCGCGGGTGGGCCAACCGGACCGGCGTCGCGGTGGGCGACCGGGTCGAACTCCCGGCGGGCGTCGCGTAGCCCGACGGTCTTTTGCGCGTCCGGGCCATCACGTCGGGTAATGGATATCGACGCGGCATCGGACGACGACGCGTTCGAGGACGCCCGCGAGCGGGTCGAGCGGCCGATGTGGCGGCTGTTCACCGAGTACGGGCGTGGCCAGCGACTGGCCTTCGTCGCCGGTCTCATCAGCTCTATCGCCGCCCGGATGCTCGACCTGTTGCCCCCGATCTTGCTCGCGCTGGCTATCGACGCCGTCATCCAGCAGACCGACACCACCTACGGCCTGCTGTTCGTCCCCGACGCCTGGATTCCGCCGGGACAGACCGGACAGCTGTGGCTGACTGCGGGGCTGATCGCGGCCTCGTTCGGCTTCGGCGCTGTCTTCCACTATTCGCGGAACTGGGGGTGGAACAAGTTCGCCCAGCACGTCCAGCACGCGGTGCGGACCGACACCTACGAGACGATGCAGCGGCTGAACATGGATTTCTTCGCCGACAAGCAGACCGGCGAGATGATGTCGGTCCTCTCGAACGACGTCAATCGCCTGGAGAAGTTCCTCAACGACGGACTGAACTCCTCCTCGCGACTGATCATCATGGTCGTCGGTATCGCCGCCTATCTGTTCTACATGAACTGGCAACTGGCGCTGGTCGCGCTGTTGCCGGTGCCGCTCATCGCGGTGTTCACCAAACGGTTCATCGAGACCATCCAGCCCAAGTACGCCGACGTGCGCTCCTCGGTCGGGAAGCTCAACTCCCGGCTGGAGAACAACTTAAGCGGCATCCAGATTATCAAGACGGCCAACACCGAGGAGTACGAGTCCGACCGCGTCGAGGACAGTTCCCAGGAGTATCTCGACGCCAACTGGGACGCCATCGAGACGCGTATCACCTTCTTCCCGGGGTTGCGCCTGGTCTCGGGCATCGGCTTCGTCGTCACGTTCGTCGTCGGCGGCCTGATGGTCATCGGTCAGCCACCGGGGCCGCTGACCGCCTCGCTCTCCCCCGGGGAGTTCGTCGCCTTCATCATCTACACCCAGCGGTTCGTCTGGCCGATGGCCCAGTTCGGGCAGATCATCAACATGTACCAGCGGGCCTACGCCTCCGCCGAGCGGGTCTTCGGGCTGATGGAGACGCCAGGGCGCCTCGAAGAACGCGAGGACGCCCCGCCGCTGTCGGTGACCGAGGGAGCCGTCGAGTACGACGACGTCACCTTCGGCTACGGTGGGGACGATCCGGTCCTCTCGGACGTCTCGTTCACCGTCGACGGTGGGGAGACGGTCGCGCTGGTCGGGCCGACCGGCGCCGGCAAGTCGACCGTCATGAAACTGCTCTTGCGGATGTACGACGTCGACGAGGGTGCCGTCCGCATCGACGGTCAGGACCTCCGGGACGTCCAGATCCCGAGTATCCGGCAGGCCATCGGCTACGTCAGCCAGGAGACGTTCCTCTTCTACGGGACGGTCCGTGACAACATCGCCTACGGCACCTTCGACGCCAGCGACGAGGCGATCCGCGAGGCCGCGAAGGCCGCCGAGGCCCACCAGTTCATCCAGAACCTTCCCGACGGCTACGACACGATGGTGGGCGAGCGCGGTGTCAAACTCTCCGGCGGGCAGCGCCAGCGGATCGCCATCGCTCGCGCGATGCTCAAAGACCCCGACATCCTCGTGTTGGACGAGGCCACGAGCGACGTCGACACGGAGACGGAGATGCTCATCCAGCGCTCGCTGGACGAACTGACCGCCGACCGCACGACCTTCGCTATCGCCCACCGGCTCTCGACGATCAAGGACGCCGACACGATCGTCGTCCTCGAAGACGGGGAGATCGTCGAACGTGGGACCCACGACGACCTGCTGGCCGCTGACGGCCTCTACGCCAACCTCTGGGCGGTCCAGGCCGGCGAGATCGACGAACTGCCCGAGGAGTTCGTCCAGCGTGCGGTCCGCCGGCGTGCCCGCACCGACGCCGACGACTGATAGCTCTCGGGTAAACTGTTATTACGGAGTGCCATGTAACCACTTGGCATGGCGACCGCATACCTCGTGAGTACGGCGTTGATGGCGGTACTCGCGGTCGCGGTGGTGGCATGGATGATGAACGGGCGGAAGTGGTATCACTACTCGCCGCCGGCAGAGGGTGCCGCCGCGCTACCGAGCACCCAGGAGAGTGGCTCGGGTGGGCCGATCGGCCAACTCGCCAGCCAACCCGCGGTCCAACTCGCTGCCTTCGTGGGACTGGTCGTCGCGGCGCTGGTGGTCCCCATCGTCTACATCTCGGCACCGGCAGAGAGCCAGGGGATGGCCGGGATGGCCGTCGCTCTCGGGGGCGGCGTGCTGGTGGTCGGGTACCTGCTCTACGGCGTCTACGTGGCCGCGACGGGTCGTGGCCACCCTCGTTCGCTGGCGGTCGCCGAGTCCGCGACCGTCGCTGCCACTCTCTTTCTGGTCGCGATCGCGGCGCGACTGATGATGTAGCGGCCCGCTGGTCGGGTCGATACCGCCGCCGTAACGCTCTCTTGCTGTCACCACTCGTCCACCGTTGCAACCCCGATTTTTCTCACAGATAACTATAAGCTCTCGCCACGCGACGAGTCGGCCATGTGTCTCTCACCATCTGGAGTGCCGACAGACGGACGTCTGCCCCGCCACAGGACCGGCTGAGCGGGCATGCACCACTGTATCAAGCGGACAGTCACTGGGGGCGTGGACGACGTCGTCACGCGGGTACGTGGACGACTGGAGAAAGACGGGTTCGACGTGGTGTGTGATATCGACGTCCCGACAACCCTGGCGGAGGGGTTCGACGAGGAGCGCCGCTACCGCCTCCTCGGGGTGAGCAACCCGTCGCTGGCGGCCGGACTGTCCGCGGATCCGGACCTGGGTGTCCTGTTGCCCTGCACCATCGCCGTCTACGAGAATTCGGAGGGGGAGACCGTCGTCAGTGCCGTCAATCCGCGTGCGATGTTTTCGGTCGTGGGAGACGTGACACTCGACGGACTCGCGACCGAGATGAGCGTCACGTTCGACCGATTGCTCGGGGATATCGCCTCGGCCGACGTCGGCACGGACGCACAGGCCGAGACGGGACCGCCGGCCTCGAACTAGCTGGCGGCCGGGTCTAGATGATCGAGTAGGCAGCAGCAGCGGTCAGTGCCAGTGCAGCGATCGTCCCGCCGGCGACGAGGTACGTCACAGACCTGGGCTCCCAGCGCAAGTGCTGGTAGTAGGCGGCGACGCCGACAGCCTTGACGATCGACAGCACCATGATGAGGCCGAACGCCAGCCAGTAGGCGCTGTCGACGAGGCCGGCGAACTCGACGACGGCCTGGGCGGTCGCGAAGACGAACAGTACGACGTATATCAGGGTGTATCCTTTCCAGTCCATGGTTTTAGAGGATGTAGAACAGCGGGAACAGGAACAGCCACACGATGTCGACGAAGTGCCAGTACAGGCCGAAGTACTCGATTGGCTTGTCGTCGCCCTGGTAGGCCCCGTTCCAGGCCCGAATCGCCATGTAGGCACAGATTATCAGCCCGATGACGACGTGGGCGCCGTGTAACCCCGTCGTCAGGTAGAACGTCGACGACCCGATGTTCGTCGAGAGGTTCCATCCGTTGGGGAACGCCTCGCTGTGGATGTGGAACAGGTGTTGCCATTCGATCCCCTTGTTGATGAGGAAGCCGACCCCGAGCGCGAAGGTACCGACCAGTGCAGCGACGGTGCCGCGGCGACTCTCCCGTTCGGCGGCGACCATCGCGATGACGACGAGGAAACTCGACGTCAGCAACAGGTAGGTGTTGATCAGTCCCGGCATCGTGACGTGGGCCGCCGGGATGAGGTCGTGGTGCCAGTCCTGCCAGCCGTAGGCGACCCGGACGAAACAGTACGAGCCGATGAACGCGCCGAAGAGGACGATGTCGCTGGCCAGGAACGTCCACATCCCGAGTTTCATCTTCTCGACGCCCTCGAAGGGCCACCGCTCGGCGATAGCCATCTCGGGCGCGTGGAACGACTCACGAGTCATCCCGAACAGCGAGGCGAACGTCGCCAGGCCGCCGGTCAGCGCCATCCCGACGTAGACGACACTGCCGGTCCTCACCCCCGAGAGGCCCAGGAACAGCACGAATCCGCCGAGGCTGATGAGGAACGGCCAGAAACTCGCATGACTGGCGTGTTCCTCACCGCCGGTCTCCTGGGCGGTCCCCATCGCCGTCGCTTGTGTCGCGGTCACGGGCGTCGCGGTCCCGCCGTCGGTGGCGGTCCCCCCGTCCGCGGCGACACCGTCGGTCCGCTGGGCGACCTCCTCGTCCGAGAGGAAGGACAGCGAGCCGTCGGCGTAACTGGGGAGGCCGGGGAAGTTCTCCAGCGGCGGCGGCGAGGAGACGGCCCACTCGGCGGTGGTGGCGTACTCCCAGGGGTTGTCCCCCGCGTCCGCGCCCCGCCACAGCGAGACGAACAGGTTGTAGAACATGATGAGGAAACTCGCGCCGAGGATGAACCCGCCGACGGTGGCCATCGAATGCCAGATCTGGAGGTCCTGGGAGTACTCGAAGACGCGCCGGGGCGTCTCCCAGGCGACGAACATCGGGAAGTACAGCAGGTTGAATCCGACGAAGTACACCGCGAAGTGGAGTTTCCCGAGGAACTCGTCGTACATCTTCCCGGTGATCTTCGGGTACCAGTAGTAGAGCCCGCCAAACAGCGCGGTCGCGCCCGAGACCATCACGTAGTGGAAGTGCGCGACCACCCAGTAGGTCCCGCGGAACTGGTAGTCCAGCACGATGGCGCCCAGGAAGACGCCGGTGATGCCGCCGACGATGAAGAGGATGAGCGCGCCCAGCGAGAACAGGAAGGGTGTGGTGAAGCGGACGCGACCCTTCGCCATCGTGTAGATCAGCGAGAAGACCATCAGGTCGAAGGGTAAGGAGATGCCGATGGTCGTCGCCATGAAGACGGTCTTGATGGGGAGGTTGATGCCGGTCAGGAACATGTGGTGCATCCAGACGACGAAGCTCTGGATGGCCACCAGCACCATCGCGATAATGAACCACTTCCGGCCGACGAGTCGGCGCCCGGTGAAGGTCTGGAAGCACTCGGCCATGACGCCAAGCGCCGGGAAGAAGACGATATACACCTCCGGATGGCCGAAGAACCAGAACAGATGGGCCCACAGGAGCGACGCGCCGGGGTTCTCGGCGCTGGTTCCCAGCGTCGACCCGTCGTTGGCGAACTGGAAGTAGGTCGTCCCGATGATGTGATCAGACGCGAGGATCATCAGCGCCGCCAGCAGCGCCGCGAACGCGAAGAGCATCATCCAGACGGTGAGGTTGATCGTCAGCGAGAAGACGGGGATGTCCCGCATCCGGAGCCCTTCCGCGCGCATCCGGTACATGGTCGTCAGGAAGTTGACCGACCCCATCGTGACCGCGGCGGTGAACATGATGAGCGCGAGCACGACCGAGGTGGCGCCCAGTCCCTCGCCGGGGATGTAGGCGGGCGTGTTCAACGGCGCGTACATCGTCCATCCGCCCGCGAACGTCGTCCCCTGGAAGAAGGAGACGCCCATCAGGATACCGGAGAACAGATAGAGCCAGTACGACAGGGCGTTCAGCCGCGGGAACGCGAGGTCGTCGGCACCGATCTGGAGCGGGACGACGTAGTTGGCGAAGCCGAAGGCAAAGGGCGAGATGAACCAGAACACCATCAGCAGGCCGTGGGTCGAGACCGCCTGGTTGTACCCCATCGACCCGAGCAGGTCCGCGCCGGGGTTGATCAGTTCCAGGCGGAACAGCAGCGCGAGCATCCCGCCGAAGACCAGGAAGAACAGCGCGGTGATGAGATAGAGGATGCCAATGTCCTTGTGGTTGGTCGTGAGGAACCACCGACTCACCGAGGACTTGGGCGGGAGGCCGTGTTCGTGGTCGTGGCTCATGCCGGCACCTCCTGTGGTGCGCTCACGCTGGCGGGCGTCGCCGGGGCCACGCTCGCGTTCTCGTCAGGTGCGGACGTGTTCGCGTACCAGTCGTCGTACTCCTGCTCTGGCATGACGTGGACGGGTGCGGTCATCACCGAGTGGCCGCTCCCACAGAGTTCGTAGCACTTGGCCTGGTAGTCGGCAACCTCCGGGGCGGTGAACCACGCGGAGGTGGTCTGGCCGGGGAGGGCGTCGGTCTTCACCCGCAACTCCGGTATCCCGAAGTTGTGGAACACGTCCCGCGATGTCACGTTCAACTTGACCACCCTGTCTTTGGGGACCCGGAGCGTCGAGCTCTCGTGGCCGTTCGGATACCGGAACGTCCAGCCGAACCGGTAGCCCTCGACGTCGATCTCCAGTGCGTCGATGTTGTCGCCCTCCGGCGCGGTCTCGACGTACAGCAGCGTCGTGTACGTCCAGGCGATCAGCGAGATGACGATGACCGCGCTGATACCGAACGAGTAGAACACTTTCCGACCGCCCTTGCCGCCGGTCGGTAACTCCCCCATCGAGGGGCGTTCGACCTTGTCGGCGTATGGATCTTCTTCCTCCCCGGAATCACGGTACTTGAGCGCGTGGTACATCGTGTAGACGACCACGACGATACCTACGGCCGTGCCGAGGACGAGGAACACCTCGAAGATGCTGTTGAAGACGTCGCTTGGCGCCCTGACGCTCCCACCGTGCAACGGTATCCCAACCACGGCGTGTGGTATCACATATCCCGCCATTTCGTTGATGATATTCCGCACCGTGTATTAGGCATTATGGACAGCAATATTACACAAGTCCCTCCTTCGCCGCACATGTGCGGGAACCTTTTTACCCGTTGGTATGTTACACCACACCATGAACGATACGACGCCAGGCCTCGACGATCCGATGGCCGAGGAGTCGGTGACCGACAACGAGGAGTTCGACAGCCTCGTCGGGATCATCGCCGACGGCATCGTCGGCGCCGCCGGCGGACTCGTGGGCACTGCCATGATGACTGTCGTCTTCCTCATCGCACAGTCGCTCGGGGCGTTCAGCCTCACGGACTTCGCGATACTGACCGAACTCGTCGGCCTGACCGGCTACGTGCCGGAGGTCCTGTTCGGCTTCTTCATCTTCCTGGGCGGCGGGATGTTCCCGTGGCCGCTGCTGTTCGCGTCACTGAAGGCCTATCTGCCCGGCCAGTCGTCGGACGCCGTCAGCGGGGCCTTCTTCGGCGCCGCGATGTGGACGGGGTTCGTCCTGGCCTTCTACACCGGGCAGAGTGGCATCGAACTCGTGCTGTACGTCGTCCTGACGCTGCTCGCCCACGTCGTCTACGGCGTCGGCCTCGGGATGGTCTTCGAGTACTTCGCCTCGCGACCGGACTCGATCGTCTGAGACTGCGCTATCCCGGGGCCTCCCTCGGCCCCGGTTTTCTCGATCCCTTCCTGAGATCCCTTTCTTTGCTGAGACCCCCCTTCTTTGTAGTCTCCCCACGCACACGTGCTCGTATGCACCTGCGCGAGACGACGTGGACCGACGCCGACGACGTAGCGACCGACTTGGCGGTGCTCCCGGTCGGGAGCACGGAACAGCACGGCCCCCACGCGCCGCTGGGGACCGACGTCTTGACGGCCGAGGCGGTCGCCGAGGCGGGCGTCGACGCGTACGATGGTGAGGTGGTCGTCGCGCCGGCGATTCCCGTTGGCGTCGCGGAGGAACACCGTCGCTTCGCGGGGACGCTGTGGGTCAGTGAGGACACCTTCCGCCAGTACGTCCGCGAGACTGTCGGTAGTCTGGCCCACCACGGCTGGGACCGCGTGGTGGTCGTCAACGGCCACGGCGGCAACGTCGGGCCGCTCCGAGAGGTCTGTGGCCGGGTGACCAGACACGACGACGCCTACACGGTGCCGTTCACGTGGTTCGACGCCGTCGACGCGCCCGATATGGGTCACGGCGGGCCGGTCGAGACGAGTCTCCTCCAGCACGTCCGGCCCGACCTGGTCCACGAGGACCGACTCGACGACGCGGCCGCCGACGGAGCCGACGGCTGGGGCGAGTGGGTCGACGGCGTGAACCTGGCCTACGACACCGACGAGTTCAGCGAGAACGGGACGGTCGGGGACCCACGCGAGGGTGGCCCCGACCGCGGCGAGGCACTGCTCGACGCGGCCAGCGAGGCGCTGGCGACGCTACTCGACCGCGTGGCGACGCGTTAGGCCTCTGCTTCCTCTGTGTCGCCGTCCGCGTCGGCTTCTGGTCCGTCGTCACCCTCGTCGAACGACTCGAGCGTGCTCCGGAGCTGTGGAATCGTCGCGGTGAGGTCGCCGACCTGTTCGCGGGCCTCCTCGACGTCCTCGATGAGGTCCTCGACGTCCTCGATGGCGTCGGCGAGGTCGTCGGCGTCCTCGAACGCGTCGGCGCGTTCGCCCATCGTGTACCACTTCTTGGCGTCCCGGAGGTGGTCCTCGGCGTCGCCGACGTCCAGCGCGCCCTTCAGTGCGTTGAGCACGCCCAGCGTGTTGTCGGCCTCGACATCCCAGATGGCGTCGGCGTCGGGGAGCGCCTGGCGTGCCTCCGCCAGTGACGCCTCCACGTCCGAGCGCATCTCGCTTGCGGCCTCGCCGAACAGTTCGTCGTCGTCAAGACTTGTCTGTCCCATACCTCCCCGTTCGAGCGGTGGGGGATTAAAAGCCAGCCTGAAAGTGAAAGTGTAACCGCACGACAGCGAACGGCCGCCACGGCGGAAACCGAAAACTGGGTCGGACTCAGGCGTTCTCCTCGCTGCGGAGGTCTGCCCGGACCGCTGGCAGCGGGTCCATGGTCTCGTCGATGTCGCCCAGCACGAGCATCGCGTAGTACCGCAGGAACGACTGCAGGGGCGCTTTGATGAGGTTCGCGACCACGAGCAACACGAGCAGGTACAGGAGGAAGACGATGCCGGCGCCGATCCAGCCGGCGGCCTGACTGACAGTGAACAGCCCGAACCCGACGATGGCGCCGACGATACCGAACGGGATGGCGACGACGAGGGCGGCGACGACCCCGGCGATGGTCCCGATGATGCCCACACCGATTGCCAACACTACCGAGAAGAAGACGTAGGCCAGGTACTGCTTCGGTTCGGCGGCCAGCGAGCCCCACAGCTGTTTCCAGCCGTCGACCAGCCCGCGTTCCTGGCTGACCATCATGGGCACGACGAAGACGTTGGTGAAGCCGTTGACGAGGCCGTAGACGACGGCGATACCGATAGCGCCGACGATGAGCAGGCCGAGCGACCCCGCGAAGGCGGTGGCGTTCGGATCTTGGAGGCTCCCACCGAGCAAGAGGATGTAGACGACCGCGAGTCCGATCCCCGCGATCACCAGCATGAGGAACCCGAGGACGATCCGGAAGCCGAATAGTCTGAGCCCGTTGCCCGCGTACCGGCCGAGATAGCGACGGACGTGCACCTCCTTGCTGATCAGCGACTGCGCGAACGCGAACTCCATGACGGCGCCGAGATAACTGAACAGGAGTGCGACGACGACGAGGGTGACGACGGCCGCCACGAGGACGGCGGTGCCGATCTCGTTCGCGAGGTTGCTCGGGTCGGCGGGCACTGGTGCGCCGACCTGGAACAGGCGTCCAGGGACCGCGGGGACCGTCTCCAGGGGGGCGGTCAGCGAGAACTCCCCGGCCGATGGTCCGCCCGTGCCGTCGCCGCCAGCGTTGCTGAACTGGCCGATGTTCTGTACGCCGCTGGTACCACCACCGCCACCGATGAAGAACACGACGAGAGCCATCCGGAGCCACTGGCGAAGGTCGAACGGGAGCAGGAAGGCCTTCGTGGCGTCGATGGCCTCGTCGATGTCGTCTACTGCGTGGAGGGTCATTTCGTTCGACGGTGCGCAAGCATCGACAGTAAAACGTTTGGACCTGTTTCAGTCTCTGACATCGTCGACCTGCATCAACGGGTACGCTCCCTCCATCGCCATGCTCGTCTCGACGGCGACGCCCTCGTAGTCGACGAGCATCGACACTTCGAGGAACCGCCCGGTCAGTTCGGTGTAGTCGGCGTCGGCGACCTCGATGGCGTCCCGTAGCGCGTCGGTCCGCACCGAGACGGTGACCGACTCACAGTAGGGTTGGTTCTCGATCGCTTCCTCCATCGCGGTGGCCAGCGAGTCGGCGCTCTCGGGGCTGACCGGCGTCCCGGCGAACTGGTGGTACAGCGAGCCGAACTTGATGCCGGCCTCGAAACACGCGACCTCCGATGACGTCGGATCCATGGGGAACTGTTCACTCGCCCGGCACATAACCGAACCGCAAGCTACCTATTCGGTGGTACCTATTCCTCCGATAACATGGAGGAGACGGTTCTGCTCACGGGCGCCGGCGGGGCTGTAGGGGAGGCCATCCTCGAGGGCATCGGGGATGCCTACGAGTGGCGACTCCTGTTCCACAACCCACCGGCCGAGGAGCCCGACCACGAGTACCTCATCGGCGACGTCGACAACGCCGACGATGTCGCGGAAGCGATGGAGGGCATCGGCGCGGTCATCCACCTCGCGGGCGACCCGCGCCCCGAGGCTCCCTGGCCGTCGGTCCTGACCAACAACATCGACGGCACCCAGAAGATGTACGAGGCCGCCGTCGCCGAGGGCGTCGAGAAGTTCGTCTTCGCGTCCTCGAACCACGCGGTCGGCGCCTTCGAGACCGACCAGCGCACGCCGGAGATGTACCGTCCCGACGACGAGTTCCTGCTCGACGGGAGCGAGTTCCCACGTCCGGGCAACCTCTACGGCGTCTCGAAGGCCACCGGCGAGGTGCTGGGTCGCTACTATCACGACGAGTACGGAATCGACGTCTGTAACATCCGCATCGGCAACCTCACGCGGGGCCACCCCCCGCTGGACTACGAGCGTGGCCAGGCGATGTGGCTCTCCTACCGGGACTGTGCGCACATCCACGACTGTGCGCTCCGGGCCGACTACGACTTCGAGATCGTCTACGGTATCTCCGACAACGACCGCAAGTACTACTCCATCGAGCGCGCGAAGGAAGTGCTCGGTTACGAGCCACGGGACAACTCCGCGCACTTCGAGGGCGAAGAGCGGGTCGTCGAACCCGATATCTAGTCGAACAGTCCGGCGACGTCGTCGTCTTTCTGCTGTTCGCGGCTCACGTGCTCCGAGAGCCGCTGGTAGACCACTGGGCGCTGATCCGCCTCGCGGACGAACGAGAACACGAGGCCGACGAACCGGCCGTCTTCGCGGTCGTTCAGTTCCGCTCGCGCGTACTCGATGGCCTGTTCGACGACGCGCTCGTCGTAGCTATCGGCCTCGGCGAGAACGTCGGCGACGACCGCTGTCGCGTCGAAGTCCAGGTCCTCGTAGCCTATGACCTCGCCGTCGTGCGTGAGTGCCGGTGGGTCCGTCCAGTCGATCCCTCGTGGATCCGCGGCGACCCGTGCGAGGAACGGCCTGACGACACCGAGGTCGACACCCCGGTACTCCGCCGGCAGATCCGCTAAGTACTCGTCGGCGCTCTCGGCCAGTCCCTGCGCGCCCGACCAGTTCTCGTGACGGCCGTGGTGGACGACCGCGGTGAACTGGATGAGGCCGTGGAGGAACCGCTCGTCGGGACCGTCGTCCAGCGCCAGCCAGCGGTCCTCCCAGGCGTCGTGGGCGGCGTGGTACCGGCCGGCGTTGTAGACCGCGATGCCGGCTCTGAGGTGGGGGCGCATGACGGTTGTTGTACGAGTACGGGCAAAAACGTCCGGACGGAGTTCCACGCGAGCGAAGCGAGCGTGGAGCACGGCCGGTCGTGAACAGCGCGGGAGCGGCGCTCCCGCGAGCACCCGGCGACACCTCACCGGTGACGAAGTGAACGTCCGGACGGAGATTTGAACACGCCGAGAAATGCTCGCTCACTCCGTTCGCTGCGCGTTCCTCGTCTGCTCAAATCTCCGCTGGCCGACATCTCTCTTCGCAGTGGCGAGCACACGCTACGCGGTGCTCGCCGACTTGCTTCGAGAGAATGACGTCCGGACGGAGATTTGAACTCCGGTCCCTGGCTCCGCAAGCCAAGAGGATAGTCCACTACCCTACCCGGACTCGTATTAGCGGAGGGTGGTGGTACTCAAAAGGGTGACGGTTCGCTCACCGGCACGCGAGAGATGTGCACACTCGCTGAAACGGTCGCTTGACCGAACACAAGGGCCTTCATTTCGGGTGCGCTCAGTGGCCATATGAACCGTCGAACGTTGCTGCAGTGTGCTGGGGCTGCTGGCCTGACAGCTGTCAGTGGCTGTCTGGCCGGCGGCGACGGGGACGGCGATCCGGACGACAGCCCCACGGAGACGACGGCCCAACAGCCAGTCGTGGCTGGAGTCGACTTCGAGGTCCGGAACCGAACGTCCGGACAGCAACGCGACGAGGCGACCGCCTCCATCGACGAAACGAGCGTCACGGTCGTCGGGACCATCTGGGGCAGCAACGGCTGCAAGACGGCCGAACCAGCGTCGGTCACCTACGACTCCGACGCGGACGAACTGACCGTCGCTGTCCGGACCGTCGACAGGGAGAGCGGCGAGGGGGTCGGCTGTACCCAGGCCATCGTCGAGATCGAGTACCGGGCCGTCGTCTCGATGGAGAACGGCGTCCCGGGGACGGTCATCGTCACCCACGATCGTGGCGACGCACCGACGGAAGTGACACGGACCCAGTAGCGATCCGACACCGCCCCGTCCGTTCCGAGCTTTTATATGGGGTGGCGGGCCCAGACCCACCGATGCGTTCCAGACCCGGCGAACCGACGGACGAGGACGGGGTAATCAGCCAACGACAACGCTTAAGCGCGGTCCATCCCTGCGTCCCATAGATAATGGGCTCCATAGAGGATATCTACGCGGATGTCGAGGCCGACGTCTCCGAGGAGGAGTTCCGCGAGGCCGTCGAGCAGAAGGTCGAGCAGATGGGGGGGCTCGCCGACGAGGAGACGGCCGCGATGCTCATCGCCCACGAACTCAGCGAGGGCGAGGTCAACGCCATCGCCGACATCGAGGCGGGGATGGACGAGGTGAAGTTCCTCGCGAAGGTCATGTCCGTCGGCGAGTTACGCACGTTCGAGCGGGACGGCGACGACGAGGACGGCCGGGTCGTCAACGTCGACGTCGCCGACGAGACCGGGACGGTTCGTCTGGCGTTCTGGGACGAGCAGGCGGTCTCCATCGACGAGGGACAACTGGACGTCGGTGACGTCCTCCGCATCAAGGGCCGACCGAAGGACGGCTACAACGGGCTGGAGGTCTCCGTCGACAAGGCCGAACCGGACGACGAGGCCACCATCGACGTCGACCCGGCCGGTGGGTCGACCATCGACTCGCTGACGATGGGCCAGGGCGACGTCACGCTCCGCGGACTCGTGCTGGACACCGACTCGATCCGAACGTTCGACCGCGACGACGGCAGCGAGGGCCGCGTGGCGAACCTCACGCTGGGCGACGAGACGGGTCGCGTCCGCGTGACGCTGTGGGACGACCGCGCGGACCGCGCCGAGGAACTGTCGGCCGGCACCGCTGTCGAGGTGGTCGACGGCTACGTCCGCGAGCGGGACGGCTCGCTGGAACTGCACGTCGGCGACGGTGGTGCCGTCGACGAGATCGACGAGTCCGTCGCCTTCGAGCCCGAGGCCGACGACATCGCCAGTGTGGAGATCGGCGACACAGTCGACGTCGCCGGCGTCGTCCGCTCGGCGGACCCGAAACGGACCTTCGAACGGGACGACGGCGGCGAGGGCCAGGTCCGGAACATCCGTGTCCAGGACGCCACCGGCGACATCCGCATCGCACTGTGGGGCGACAAGGCGGACAAGGATATCGGCCCCGGCGACGAGGTGCTCGCGGCCGACGTCGAGATCCAGGACGGCTGGCAGGACGACAAGGAAGCCTCGGCCAACTGGGCGTCGACGGTGGTCGTCCTGGAGGACAGCGTGGACACGATGGCGCCCGGCGAGGGCGGCGACGACCAGAACGCCGGCCTCGGGGAGTTCGGAAGCGACGGTGACGACAGTGCGCAGTCGACCACCTCGGCGTCCGACTCCGCCACCGACGGGTCGGCCGGCGGCGGTGCCGTCGCAGAGACCCAGGTCGAGTTCACCGGGACGGTCGTCCAGACCGGCAACCCGGCGATCCTCGACGACGGGACCGAGACCCGCACCGTCGAGACCGACGAGCGCCTGCAACTCGGACAGGAGGTCACGGTCCGGGGGACACCGACCGACGAGGACCGCATCGACGCCGACGACGTGTTCTGACCCACCGATCGATTCGCCGGACTGCGTTCGGATGGGAGGGGCGGCTGGCACGTTCGAGCCCTCTGCATGGAGCAACACCGCTACGGAAACTCTTAAGACCGCAACACCCCCGATTGTGGGTATGAGTGTCGAGTTACCGTTCGCGCCGGTCGACGCCGTCATCCGGCGGAACGCGGACGGGCTGCGGGTGAGCGCCGAGGCAGCCGAGGAACTGGCGCGCCGGATCCAGACACAGGGGTCGTCGCTGGCGGTCGAGGCCGCCGCCGAGGCGACAGCCGACGGGCGGAAGACGCTGATGCCGTCGGACTTCGGGGTCGAACACGTCCCCGACAAGGACAGGCTCGAACTGCCGGTCGCGCCGGTCGACCGCATCGCACGGCTGGACATCGACGACGACTACCGCGTGTCGATGGACGCACGCGTCGCCCTGGCGGACATCCTGGAAGCGTTCGCCGACGACACGGCGACCGCCGCGGCGACGCTCGCTCGACACGCCGGCCGACGGACGATCAAGGCCGAGGACATCGAGGCGTACTTCGAACTCGCGCAGTACTACTGACTCTGAATGAACTTCGGCTACCGCGAGGTCTGTCTCGACCACGACACCGGGCCGCGCCATCCCGAGAGTCCCGACCGCCTCCGGGCAGTCCGCCGTGCGCTCAAGGAACGCCACGGCGTCGAGTACGTCGCGGCGGGCGACGCCGACACGGACCTCGTCCGGCGGGTCCACGAGAGCGACTACATCGACGAGTTCCGCACGTTCTGCGACGACGGCGGCGGCAACTGGGACGCGGACACCGTCGCCGTCGAGGAGACCTGGGACGCTGCACTGGCATCGGCCGGTGTGTCGGTGTGGGCCGCCGAAGCCGCCCTCGACGGACTGGACGGACGTAACACCCCGTTCGGACTCGGCCGGCCACCGGGCCACCACGCCGTCGAGGACGACGCCATGGGCTTTTGTTTCATCAACAACGTCGCCGTCGCGGCACAGGCCGCCCTCGAACGCGAGGCCGACCGCGTCGCGGTCTTCGACTGGGACGTCCATCACGGCAACGGGACACAGGACATCTTCTACGACCGCGGCGACGTCTTCTACGCCTCGATCCACGAGGACGGTCTCTTCCCGGGGACCGGCGAGATCGACGAGACGGGCACCGGCGACGGCGAAGGGACGACGCTGAACATCAAGTACGAACCCGGTTCGGATACGGTCGACTACCTCGCGGCCATCGACGACTGTCTCGCACCCGCTATCGCGGAGTACGACCCGGACCTGTTGCTCATCAGCGCCGGTTTCGACGCCCACGAGCACGACCCCATCTCACGGATGCGGGTCTCCACGGAGGGGTACGGCGTGATGACCCAGCGGATGCGGTCGCTGGCCGAGGACTGCGGGGCCGGCCTCGGGTTCGTCCTGGAGGGCGGCTACGGGCTGGACACGCTGGCGGACTCCATCTCGATGGTCCACGAGGTCTTCGACGGCTACGACCCGGTCGCACCCGACGGTGAGGTCGCCAGCGAGGCCCGCGAGGTGCTGGACGACCTGGCCGATCAGGGCTTTGGCTCGAAGTAACGCGCCAGGTCGACCCCGAACGTGGGGGTGAGCGTTGCGAGCTCCGTCCCGACCAGACAGTCGTAGCCGGCGTCGAGTGCCGACTCGACGTGTGGCCCCAGGCGGACGTCGAAGACGGCGTCGCTCTCCAGCAGGGCAGCGGCCGTCGTGAACTCCCGGTCGCGCTCGACGACGTAGCGGTCGCCGTCGACGAACGGGCCGGCCACGTCGGCGTCGGCGTAGGACTCGTAGAACCCCGTCGCGTGGTCACGGACGTGGACGGGCGGCCCCTCGTGGCGCTCGACGGCCGGTCGCTCGGCGACGGCCAGTTCGGCCAGCAACACCGACTGCTCGTCGGCGAAGGCGGCCGACCGGAGGACGTCGAATCCCCGACGGTCGAGTTCGTCGGTCAGCCCCCCCAGTGACTTCTCCAGCTGGGGCCAGAGCTGATCCTCGACGACGTCGGGCGTCTCGAAGCGCAGCGCGACCGGCGTCGTCCCGCGGCGCTCGATGGCCGCCCGGACGTCCTCGGCGTCGTAGGGGGCGGGTTCGCTGGGCGTGAACAGTTCCTCGCGGGGATCAGCGAGCAGATCCCTGGCGTAGTGCTGGAGGCGGGCGACGTTCCGGGCCGAACAGACTGCGGCCACGTTGCGCTCGGGGTCGGTCGGATCGATGACCACGAGCGCGTCGTCGAAGCGTGCCGCGGCGTGGTCCTCGGGGTCGAACTCGACCGGTGGGTGCCAGTCGGCGGCGGCCTCGACGAACGCACGGAAGCTCCCGTACTCGACGACGAGCAGTTCCGTCAGATATCCCGAGAACCCCTGCGTTCGGAGGTCGCTCCCGTAGACGCCGATACCCTTCAGGAACTGCTTGGTGACCCGGACCTCGCCGGCGAGGGTGTCGTCCAGCCGCGCCTCCAGATAGCGGGTGTGGAAGGGCGTCCGGTCGACCGCCGACTGGATGGCGGTCGCGTCGGCCACGTCGTAGCAGGGGACCAGGTCCACGGCGTACCCCTCGACCTCGCCGACGACGTAGGGGTGTTCGGCGTACTCCTCGCGACCTTCGGGCAACACCGTGTGGCCGACCTCCAGGCCGTACGACTCCAGTGTCTCGCGGTCAAGCTCCGGCGGGAAACAGACGAACACGTCGATGTCCCGGTCGCCCGCCGTCCAGGTCCCGCGAGCGGTCGACCCGACCTGGACGACCTCGGCGGCGACCGGCAGCTCCTCGATGGCCGTTTCGGCCCGCTCTCGCACCTCGCTGGCGACCCGCTGGAGTCGCTCGCGCTCCTCGGCGTCGGGCGAGACCCGCTCTCGGACCCGCTCGACGACGGCATCGAACTCGTCGCTCATGTCCCGCGCTACTCATAGAGTGCGTGAAAGCGTGTCGATGCCGAACGGAAACGAAAGCCCTAATTACCAACTCCAGCAATCGTTGAGTGCGAAGAGCCGCCGTAGCTCAGCTGGTAGAGCACCTGGTTGTTACCCAGGTTGTCCCAGGTTCGAGCCCTGGCGGCGGCGCTTTCTGTTGCGACGATATATCGAGCGACAGCGCGGTGTCCGCGAGCGACGAAAACGAGACCCTGCCAGGGGTCGAGCACGCGAGTCGCAGCGGCCGAGCGGAGCGAGTCGACGTCGGACCGTTCATCTGTCGGTGGACGACTTCAGCATCTGAAGCGCTGCTCGGCGCTCTATTGTGACCGGGTCCGTAACACGAGTCGTGATGCACCCGAACTGCACGGCACACTGTCGTGACGCACAGCTAGTGAACTCGACTTCCCACGCGGAGGGACACAGATGAGCGCCGCAGTCGGCAGACGCGCCCGCCCCAGCGACGGTATCGCGTTCGCACTGCTCGTCGGCACCGTCGCGGTCGGCGCGCTCGCCTACGACGCGGTCCCTGCCGAGATGGTCGTCCACTACACGCCGCCGGGGGGCGTCTACTACGGCCCCGAGACGGTCGCGAAGGCAGTCGGCCTCAGTATCGTCCCGGCCGTGAGCACGGTGACGTTCGCTGTCGTGCGTGGCCTCCCCTTGCTCGACGACCTGGCCGACCGACTCGCGCCGGTCAGGCCCTACTACCAGGCGTGTCTCGTCGCCGTGCTGGCGCTGCTCTGTGGCACCCAACTGCTGCTCGTCGCGCTGAACGTCGCCTGAGATCAGACCCGGAGGCCGTAGATGATACAGAGCAGCCCGGCGATCTCGCTGGTCTGACTGAGGACCTGGACGGCGACCTGGCCGCCGGGGATCGGCAGCGCGAGGTAGACGAGCGTCAGCGCCAGGGGGACGCCCAGCGCGAGGACGAACCCCAGCGAGAGGAACAGCATCGGACGGCTGTCGTTGCGGCGGTACCCCTGGTAGGCCAGATAGGCGATGCACAGGCCCAGGACGGCACCGACCAGTTCGTACGAGAGCAGGCCGATGCGGACCAGTTCGGAGGGCTGGCCCGCGGACTGTAACGCGACGGGAAGGGGTCCGATCATGGTCACATCTCCTCGACGAGTCTGGTGAACCGGTCGGCCATCGACTCGTCGCGCTCGATACTGACCGAGAGCGTCCCCGCTTCGAGTGCGACGACGATGCGGTCGAGGTTCGGCGCGTAGACGTTCCGGTGGTGGCCGCCCTCGGGGTCGGGGCGCGTCTGTTCGACGACGAAATCGGCCTCGCGCAGGCGTTCGAGCCGGCGGTAGATGGTCGGTCCTGACGCCTCGCAGCGCTCTTTCAGACGTGTCGCTGACATGGGTTCCTGACTGGTCTCGATGAGTATCTCCCGGGCCGTCTGGTCTTCGAGTATCCCGCCGACGGTCTCGGGGTCCGGCGCGTCGTTACTCATCAGTACGTCGTTCGGCGAACCCGATGAAAGATGTACCGCCGCTTCACGGACTGAAGCCGTGGCTTCCGGTCTTTGCCCCCGGAACTCCCATCTTCGACTGTGATGACGACACACCGATTCGCACCCCCGCCTCGGCTCGTAGCGCTCGCAGACGACCATCCTGTGGCAGCATTCTACGCGCTCACGCTCGCGTTCTCCTGGTCGCTGTGGCTTCCCCTGTTCGCGACTGTCGACCGGGTGACGCAACTGTACGTGATACCGGGGGCGTTCGGGCCGGCGGTCGCGGCGGCACTGCTGGTCTGGCTCCGCGGTGGCTCGGTCCGCGCCTGGCTCCGTGACGGCTTCGACTGGCGGGTCGGACGGCGGTGGTACGCGGTTGCGGTTGGCCTCCCGGTCGTACTCGGCGCTGCGATGGGTCTGCTGCTGGCGGCTGTCGCTGGCGAGTTCACGACCGCTCGACTCGACCGCGTCGTGCTGGGCTATCCTCTCGTCCTGCTGTTCACGACGCTGCTCGGCGGTGGCCAGGAGGAGTTCGGTTGGCGTGGGTTCGCGCTACCCGCACTCCAGCGGCGGTTCGACGCACTGACAGCGAGCGTCGCTGTCGGCGTCGGCTGGGCGGTCTGGCACCTCCCGCTGTTTGTCTTCGACATCGGATACGGTTCGTTCTCGTTCCCGCTGTATGCCGTCTTGCTCGTCGGCTTTGCTATCATTTTCACCTGGCTGTACAACAGCAGTGGCGGGAACGTCCTTCTCGCGATGGGACTCCACGGTGGTATCAACACGGCGTCGAGCCTCGGCGGCGCCGTCGTCTCCGATCCGGCAGGGGTCGCCATCCCCACGCTGCTCGCGTACGTCGCCCCCGTCTGGGTGGTCGCTGCGGGACTCCTGCTCCGGTACGGCCGCGCGACGCTCGCGGCCGGGACGGCCGTCCCACCGTCGACTGCGACCGACAGCCGGAGCCCTGCCTGACTCTCGACCGGAGTGAGAACTGCTATTTCGGTGGGGGTTCGCTTGCCAGTATGGCGCTGCTCGCCGAGTTCGACATCCCTTGTGACCGGCTCCCGCTCGTCGGTGTCGCGGCGGCTGTCCCGTCGGCGACACTGGTCCTGCAGTTGCAGTTCAATCACGGCCGGCGACCGCTGTTCGTCCTGACGGTGACCGATGGGTCGCCAGCAATCGGGACCGCACTCGACGACGCTGTCGACGTCGACGAGTGGACGCTGATCGGCGAGGCCGGCGACACGCGGCGGTACCAGGCCGTCCCGGCCTTCTCGCTTTCCGAACAGCTCGGTGACGTCCTCGACGACCTCGACGGACTCAGAGCCCTCGCAACGGCCGACGCGGTCGTCCACCGCATCGAGGTGCTACCGACGGGCTGGCGACAGTCAGGCTGGTTCGCCGACCGGACGACCTTCGACGAATTTCGGCGTTTCTGGCAACGTAACGTCGGATTCGAACTCCACCGCCTCACCCATCCGGACGCCCCTGAACCGCCCGGCGACGGCCTGACCGACAGCCAGCGCGAGGCGCTCCGGACGGCCTACGAGATGGGTTACTTCCACATCCCTCGGGCGGCGTCGCTGGGGGACGTGGCTGCGGAACTGGGGATCACCGCCTCCTCGTTGTCCGAGCGCCTCCGGCGCGCGCAGACTCAGTTGATCGAGGAGACCGTCGCGACGACGTGGCCGCCGCTGCCCGACTGAGGGGACTTAAACGGCCGGACCAATTCGAGACGGACCTTCCCGGGCGGTCGGCGAACGTCACTGACGCTATGGCAGTCCAACAGTCACGCGACCGGACCGAACAGGAGACAACCCCGCCGGACACGGACCTCGCGATCGACGCGACGGACGTCCAGGTGACCTACGCCGACGGCACCGAGGCGGTCCGTGGGGTCTCACTCGCCGTCGCCGAGGGAGAGTTCTTCGGCTTCCTCGGTCCCAACGGCGCCGGCAAGACGACCACCGTCAGGACACTCGTCACGCTGTTACACCCGACAGCGGGGACCGTCCAGATCAACGGCTACGACACCGTCGACGAGTCACGGGCGGTCCGGGAGTCGGTCGGCTACATGGCACAGGAGACCAGCATCGACCGCGAACTCACCGCTCGCGAGAACCTCCGTGTGGCCTGTGAGATATACGGCGTCCCACGGGTCGAGCGCAGCGAGCGGATCGAGGACCTGCTCGAACTCGTCGGATTGCAGGACGTGGCCGACGACCGGGCCGAGACGTTCTCGGGCGGGATGCAGAAGCGACTCGACACCGCGACGGTGCTCGTCCATCGGCCCCCGGTCGTCTTCCTCGACGAACCGACGACCGGGCTCGACCCCGAGGCACGCCGCCGCGTCTGGGAGCACGTCGAGCGGATCAACGACCGCGGGACGACGGTCTTCCTGACGACCCAGTACCTCGAACAGGCCGACCGGCTCTGTGACCGACTGGCGATCCTCGAAGACGGGCGTGTGACCGCGACGGGATCGCCCGACTCGCTGAAGGCCGCGGTCGGGACGGAGACGCTCTCGGTGACGCTTGCGACACCGTCCGACCGGCAGTGCCGTCGTGCCGTCGACGCGGCACGCACCGCGCTCGAAACGGCGACCGTCGAGCCGACCGTCGACGGGCTGGTCCTCGAAGCCGACGACGTGCGCCAGGTCGCGGGCGACCTGTTCGCTGCGCTCGCCCAGGCCGGCGTCGCCGTCCAGTCGTTCGACGTCGACTCGCCCACGCTCGACGACGTCTTCCTCGCGTTGACGGGCGGGGACGAGCATGCCGACAGCGACGCGACCGCCAGTGGGGTGGACCGATGAGCGGGACGACGGATGGTGCCGACACGTCAGGGACCGCGGAGCGAGCGGCCGGGAACGGTCCGCTGATGGACGTTCGTGTCAGCTTCACGCGCTGGCTGGTCAAGTCCTCCCGGAACCCGTTCGTCACGTTCACCTCGTTGGTCCAGCCCATCGTCTTCTTCGTCCTGATGGCGGCCGTCCTGGGCGCCGTCGTCGAGGGCGTCCTGGCCCAGTCGCTCGGCCCCGCCGTCTCCTACGTAACCTTCCTCACGCCGGCGATCGTGGTCCAGTCGGCCCTGGCCGCTGCGGCCGTCTCGGGGATCGGCCTGGTCGACGACATGGAGACGGGGATGTTCGACAAGACGCTCATCTCGCCGATGCATCGGAGCGCGATGTTCCTGGGCAAAGCGCTCTCCGAAGTCGTCCGCATCACCGTCCAGACGGCCATCATCCTCGTGCTGGGGTACGCGATGCTGGCGCTCGAACGCGGCGCGAGTCCCGCCCAGTACCTCCAGACCGGCGCCGTCGGCGCCGTCGGCATCCTTACGGTCACCGTCCTCTTCGGCGGCGTGTTCATGGCTTACTCGACCGTCGTCGCGCTCGTGACTCGCGACCGCGACGCGACGGTCATGCTCTCGAACCTCCTCACGTTCCCCCTGCTGTTCGTCTCCAGTGCGTTCGTCCCGCTGGACGCACTGCCCGGCTGGATTCGGGCCGTCGCCGTCGTCAACCCGGTCACCTACGGTGTCGACGGTATCCGGGCGCTCATGCTCGGCCGGGACGTCATGACCGTCCTCGACGTCTCGATGTTCGGTGGCCTCTGGAACACGCTCGTCCCTGCTGTCGCGGTCCTTCTGGGATTCAATCTCGTGATCGGTGCCCTCGCGGTCCGACTGCTCGCCCGCGCGGCGAGTGCCGAGGTACAGTAGTCGGTGGTCACCGGGAACTGCCCGTCGTCGGAACTACTACGCTGTGGGGGCCCGGGACACCGGCCGACGTGGTGGCGACATCGTATCGATCTCCGAAGTGATCGTGTCGGCCTGACTCGACGTGGCCCTCTCGACACTCCGTTCGTACTCTGTCGGTGAACCTTCTCTCGGGGAAACATAATTACCACTCCCGATCAAACTGCCGCGATATGGTGTACTAGTGAGACTGCATGGATCGATCACGATACCGACCGCTCTACCTCGGTGCGCTCGCACTTGGCATCTCGTTAATCAGCGCCGGCAGTCTCCTGGCCACTGGCAGTCTCGTCGACTTCTTTCCCGCTCCCATCGCCCTCGGTGCGCTGCTGGTCTTCCTGACGGCACTCGTCGCCGGTCCGGTTGTCTACAGCGTCGTCGATTGACTGGACGTGGCCTAGCACGGGGCGAGGGAATTGAACCCGATGCGAGACTCCTCTGTTCGTCTCGCGTGATTCAAACCCCGCCGCGGTGCTATTCGCCCCGCACGTCCGTTCGTCGCAGAATAGCGGGCGGCGAGGGATTTGAACCGAAGCCAGACGTGCTCGCTTCGCTGCGCGCGACTGGCAGGGTTCAGAATCCCTCGCGTAGCGCATTTGCTGCTCGCGGATTGCTCGCAGCAAAATACTACGGGCGGCGAGGGATTTGAACCCCCGACCATCTGGTCCGGAACCAGGCGTTCTGTCCGCTGAACTAGCCGCCCTCGATAAATCGTACTGGATAGCCCGTCTTAACGGTTGTGAACAAGCGACCGGTCAGGGCGACTCGCCGGTCTCGATGCTGAACTCCGCGACCGGGTAGGCGACACAGGTCAGGCAGTAGCCCTCCTCCATGTCGTCGTCCATCAGCGAGTCGTTCTGACTGTGGCGGATGTACTCCTCGGCGGGGCCGTCCTGGATGTGACCCGCGCAGGAGATACACTGCCCCTGTCGGCAGGCGTAGGGCAGGTCCCAGCCCTCGTCCTCGCCGGCGTCGAGGATGGTCTCGTTGTTGGCAACCTCGATAGTCTCGCCCTCCTTCTCGAACTCGATCTCGTAGTACTCGATCTCGTCGTCGGCGATGTCGTCCGGGTCGAAGCCGGCCTCTTCCTCCTCTTCCTCGCCCTCACCGAGTTCGCCGGCCTCGCCAGCCGGGATCGCTGCGGCACCGCCGCCGCCGATCGACCGGTTGTACGGTTCGGGGAAGTCCGTCTCCGGAACGGTGGCGGCGCGCTGTTCGAGGACCTCCTGGGAGATGTCCTCCGGGGCATCCCAGCCAGTCCCTTTCGCGTAGTGGAGCGCCACCACGATCAGCGTCAGCAGCGCCCCCGCGCCGATACCTACGAGTTCAACCATGTGCGCGCCTATGGAGTACTGATTTAATTAGCTGTTGTTTCAGACACAGCGGGCGTCCCGTCGAACTGGGGGCTGTCGTATCACGTTCCATTCTATCGACCGGAACTACTTTTGATACAACAGTCAGATACAGCGTATGGAGCTGCGTGAACGGTGGAACGACCTCGACACGGGCGTGAAGATACTGGTCGGCTTGGGTGTGGGGTTTGCCGCGCTGTTGATCCTGATTCCGATCGTGGTCATCCTCTCGGCGGTCGTCGCTTCGTTCGTCCTGGGTGTGGGAGACGCACCCGATGGACCGCAACCGCCCCAGATGGCGACTGCCTTCGACTACGAGTCGACGGCCAACGGAACGACGGCGACGATCACCCACGACGGCGGTGACACGGCCAACGCGACGTATCTGACCGTCCATGCCGGCGACCGGGTCGTCGACTGGACCGACGACGACGGCAGACTGTCTGCGGGCGACGCCATCGAACTAACTGTCGAACCGGGCACGACACTCCGGGTCGTCTGGGACGGCCCGGACTCCTCGGCGACACTCGCCCGCAGTACCGTTCCCGAAGCGACGTACTGATCGCGGGACGCCCAACGCGCCTGCCTCTCCTACCGATACGGGACATCGTGACGACCGAACCCGTACCGACCACCGTTTTTCCGTCGGGTGGCCTCGCAGTGCTCGGCCATCACTCGGGAAAAACGTGGGCGAAAAAGCCCGACTCGCAGCGCGAGTCGCGTACCACTCTTACCGCCGCGGGACCTCGTGACGCCCGAACCCGTACCGAAGCCGACTGGCCAGCCGCCGGGAGAACCGCCCGTCGTCGGCCCGCGAGCCGAACCGCTCGGCCAGGGACTGGTAGATCAGTGGCACCGGAACCTCCTGTTCGAGGGCCTCCTGGACGGTCCAGGTACCGGTCGAGCCACCCTCGACGCGGTCGGCGACGTCGCCGAGGTCGTTGCCCTCCTCGCGGAACGCTTCCTCGCAGAGTTCGAGCAGCCACGAGCGGATGACGGCACCGTTGTTCCAGGTGCGGGCCACCGCTTCCAGATCGAGGTCGTAGCGGCCGTTCGCGAGCAGTTCGAACCCCTCGCCGTAGGCCTGCATCAGCGCGTACTCGACGCCGTTGTGGACCATCTTGACGTAGTGGCCCGAGCCTGCGGGACCCATGCGGTCGTGGCCATCCGGCCCGGTGGCGACGGCGTCGAAGACCGGCGTGAGCGCCTCGTAGGCCCACTCGGGGCCGCCGACCATCAGGGAAAAGCCCAGTTCGGCGCCAGCGGGGCCACCGGAGGTGCCACAGTCCAGGTAGGCTGCGTCGGTCGAGTCGGCCCGGCGGACCGAGTCCTCGAAGTAGGAGTTCCCGCCGTCGACGACGACGTCGTCCGCGTCGACTAGCCCCTCCAGTTCGTCGAGTGCGGCGTCGACCGGGTCCCCGGCCGGCACCATCAGCCAGATACGTTTCTCTTCGCCCAGTTTCCCGGCGAGGTCCTCGATCCCGTCGGCCGGTCGTGCGCCGGCATCGGCGGCGTCGGCCACCGCGTCCTCGTCGATGTCGAAGACGACCACGTCGTGGCCGTCGTCGAGGACGCGGTCGACGACGATACGGCCCATCCGTCCGAGTCCGATGACGCCAAGTTCCATACCGGCAGGTCTGTGAGCGGGCAGGTAGGGGTTCCGGTTCGAGCCCCGGACTTCTAAGTAAGCACTCACTCAAATTTATTACTCTCCGGATACAACTGCCTGTATGGACACTGATTACGACACCGCGACATACGGACTTGTGACTGGAGTACTCTCTCTGGCGATTCTGCTGGCCGGCCTCGGCGGCCTCGCGCTCGGGATTTCCTGGGCGTGGGTCGCGTTCCCGGTCGGCTACGGCGGCGTGTTGCCGCTGACGCTCGGGTGGCTGCGATGGCGGTCGCAGGCATCCGAGGGCTCGTCTACGGCGTCCGGTGTCGCCGACGCTTCGGTCACGACCCTGCGTGAGCGCTACGCTCGCGGGGATATCGACGAACAGGAGTTCGAACGCCGGGTAGAGCGCCTGCTGGAGACCGATTCGTGATCGAGCGGGCGGTACGTTTTCACCGGTGGCCCCCCTCGCCGTGGGCATGGACGACCGCATCCGCGACCACGCACGCACGCTCGTGGACTGGAGTGCTCGCATCGAGGCCGGCGACGACGTCGTCGTCCGGGTCGAGGAGGGCGCCCACGACCTGGCCGTCGCCGTCGCCGAAGTACTGGGCGAGCGCGGCGCGAACCTGCTCGCCGTCTACGACAGTGACGAGATCACCCGCGCGTACCTGCGGGCACACGAGGAGGACTTCGCGGACGACCCCGACTACGAACTGGCGCTGTACGAGCGGGCCGACAGTGTCCTCGCGCTCTATGGCTCGCATAATACCGCCGGGAGCGCCGACGTTCCTGGCGAGCGCCGCCGGGCCTACGCGACCGCCCGCGAGGGGATCCGGGAGGCTCGACTGGACACCGACTGGGTCTCGACACAGCATCCGACGCGGGCGATGGCCCAGCAGGCCGGGATGGCCTACGAGGCCTACCGGGACTTCGTCTACGACGCGACGCTCCGGGACTGGGAGGGCCTGGCCGAGGAACAGGCCCGCCTGAAGGAGATTCTCGACGGGGGCAGCGAGGTCCACATCGTCGCCGACGGCACCGACCTCACCATGTCCATCGAGGGACGAATCGCAGTCAACTCCGCGGCCAGCGTCGCCTACGACTCTCACAATCTCCCCTCGGGCGAGGTGTTCACTGCCCCCGAAGCGACCGAGGGGGTCGTCACCTTCGACGTCCCGATGACCGTCCAGGGTCGCCGTATCCAGGACGTCGAACTGACCTTCGCGGACGGCGTCGTCGTCGACTGGACGGCCGGCCAGGGGGCGGACGTGATCGCCGATATCCTGGAGACCGACGAGGGTGCCCGCCGCCTGGGCGAACTCGGCATCGGGATGAACCGCGGCGTCGACCGGATCACCGACAACATCCTCTTCGACGAGAAGATGGGCGGGACGGTCCACCTCGCGCTCGGCCGCGCCTACGACGCGTGTCTCCCCGCGGGCGAGTCCGGCAACGAGAGCGCCGTTCACGAGGACCTCATCACGACGATGGACGATGGATCGCGCCTCGAAGTCGACGACGAGGTGATCCAGCGCGACGGCCTGTTCCGGTGGGAGGACGGGTTCGAGGCGTAACCCGGCATCGGCTCATATCTGGAGGAACTGGGTCACCAGCCACTTCGTGAACGTCCCCGTACTGGCGCCGATCCAGGTGAGGATGACGAAGTGCATGTAGGTGTTGGCCTTGTGGCCCCCGTCGACGGTCCGGATCATCAGGCTGGACAGCATCGCCGAGAACATGATGATGATGACCAGCAGGAACTCGATGAGCGGGATGTTGTAGACGCCGGTGTTGATCAGCGAGTTGACGTCCAGCCGGCTCCCGGCGTTGAGGTCCAGGGACATCTGTGCGAGGATGTTGACGACCTGGAGGCCGATGAAGAACGCGAACGTCGAGGCCGCGGTGATACCGTAGAGTAGCCCGATCAGCGTCGTCGCGGCCTGCTTTCGCTTCTGGCGCAACTGGAGCACTTCGTTCATGTTCGAGGCAATCAGTTCGCCCAGTTGCTTCGGCGAACCACCCATCTCCCGGCCGATGAGGTACATCTCCGAGAACGTCTGGATGAGGTACGACCGGCAGTCGGCGGTGAAGTACCGCCAGGCCGCGGTCGGCTCGATGCGCATGTTCAGGCGCTTGTAGAGGTCGTTGATGTTCGGCGTCAGCGGCCCGAAGTCCTTCTTCCGCAGCGTCCGCAACACCTGCCCGGTCGTCGACTGCTTGGCGCCCTCGGTCGCCCCCAGCGCCCGGATGAAACTGGGGAACTCCTGATCGCGGGCCTTGATCTTCTGTTCCTCCTGCCGGAAGACGATACCGGGGATGAGCATCGGCGTGACGGGCACGGCCGCGTAGAACGGCAGTGGCACCCCGTCGAACATGAACAGGAGGTCGTCGAGCCCGATGGGTGAGATGCCCGACATCCCGCCCAGCGAGAGCGCAAACAGCAGGACAGAGAGGCTCACCCCGGCGTACATCGACCGGTCGAGTTTCTGCTCGATGGGCGAGGGGTACTCGACGGGGTGGAACCACACGGGGTCGTACGGGGCCATCGACCGGATGGCGAGGAAGAACCCGGACTGGACGAAGACGAACATCACGATGACGGCGCTGACGGTCATCGTCGGGTTCGTCCCCGTCAGCACCGGCAGGACGACCGCGAAGACGAGTGCGAACGTCATCGAGAGGATCATCGACAGGTAGAGGTCCTTCATCACTTCGAGGCTGTCGAGCGAACTCCGGTAGACCGTGGTGTAGTGCTGGATGATCTGTTCCTGTTCGGAGATCAGGTAGTCCTCCAGGGACTGGCCGGCCCCGAGCGTGTAGGCGAGTCGGTCCAGAAAGTCCGAGACGGCGTCGCTGGGGACCTGTTTGGCCCGCCGCCGGCAGGCGTCGTCGAGGCTCTGGTTCCAGGTGTCGACGAGCTGGACGATACGGTGCATCTCCATGGCGAGTTCGCCGTACTCGTCCTCTTTCGCGAGCGTCCGGAACACCTCCATCCGGTCGATCTTCGTCGTCGCCAGCACCGTCATGTGTGTGATCATCAGGTGAAAGCGGTTGTTGAGCTCGCTCTTGCGCTGGGAGAGCAGGATCTTCGGGTAGAACACCGCCGACGCCATCACGAGCAGCCCCAGCAGCGGGATGGGTGCCCGGATGGTGAGGGGAAACGGCAGCAGGAGGCCGGCCCCGACCGTGATGAAGAAGAAGACGACGGCCGGCGCCAGGATGTAGGTGAGATACCGCTCGATGGGGATCTCCATCTGGCGGTAGGACTCGACCAGTCCCTGGATGGTCTCGGAGATCGTGAGATCGAGTCCCTCGGCTTCGCTCTGGGCCATGTTAGTCGGGTCGGGTCATGCTGAAGGGGATGCCCTCGATACCGTCACGCTGGAAGTCGCTGATGAAGTCGTTGACCTCGTGGTAGCCGGTGATCCCCTCCTGGATCGCTCGCCTGATGATGTTCGCCCGGAATTCCAGGTCGTCGTAGATGTCGCGGGTGTCCTCGTAGCCCAGCAGGGTCGCGATCTGTTCTTCGAGCACGAAGGAGTTGTTCATCCCCTGGAAGACGATCTCGTCCTCGACGGGGTCCCAGTTGAACACCTGCCGGGTGACGACACCGTCCATCTCCTTGGAGTACCCCTCGATCTCCTGGACGGAGGTGACACGGCGCAGGACCTGATCGCCCTGCTTGACGCGGTTCTGGAACAGCGCCACGTCGGCGACGTCCATGAACGTCTCGGGGACGTTGATCGGTTCGCCGGTAAAGCGCTGGATCATCGAGACGATGTCGCTCGCGTGGAAGGTCAGCATGACCGGGTGGCCGGTCTGTGCGGCCTGGAAGGCCATCCGCCCCTCTTCCCCACGAACCTCGCCCACGATGATGTAGTCGGGGCGGGACCGCAGTGCCGCGGCGACCAGGTCGAACATGTCGATACTGGTCCCCTCGTCCTCACCCTCACGGGTCAGGAGTTGCTGCCAGGTGTTGTGCGGCGGCAACACCTCGGCGGTGTCCTCCGCGGTGTAGATCTTCGCGTCGTCGGGGATGAACGAGGTGATAGCGTTCAGCGTCGTCGTCTTCCCGGACGCCGTCTCCCCGACCACGAACACCGTCTGTTCGTTCTCCAGACAGAGCCAGAGATACGCCGCTAGCTCCGGCGAGAGGGTCATCCACTTCGTGATCTGGAAGATCGACAGCGGCACCTCGTCGCCCTGCCGGATGGTCAGCGAGGGCCCCTTCAGCGAGACGTCGTCGGAGTAGATGAGGTTCAGGCGCGAGCCGTCGGGCAGCGTCGAGTCGACGATGGGATCGGAGTCGCTGACGGGGTCGCCCATCCGCTCGCCCATGTTCCTGAGCCACTGGTCGAACGCCTCCTCGCTTTCCCACTCGACGGTCGTCTCCAGCATGCCGTAGACGCCGTGGTCGACGTGGCACTCGCTGCGGCCGATGACGTGGATGTCCTCGTTGGCCGGGTCCCGCATCACCGGTTCCAGCGGCCCCAGTCCGACGATATCGCGGTTGAGCCGGTAGAGGATGTTCTCGTAGGTCGACTGGGTGACTTCGACGTTGCCGACGCTCGTAAGGTTCGAGAGCCGCGTGAGCACGCCGTCGTTGCCGTCCTCGTCTTTGACTTTCGTCGTCTCCTGGAGCAGTTCCTCGATGCGGTCGTCGTACTGGGCCTCGCTCTCGGGAGCGGGCTTGTTGACGCTCTTCTCCAGCAGCCGGTTGCGGACCTTCCCGAAGACGACCTGCTCGTCCTCGTCGAGTTCCGGCTCGATGGCGTAGTACTTCATGTCCTGCCCGACGTCGCCGTAGATGTGACAGAAGATGGGGCCACCGACCGGGTAGAGGACGTTCGGCCGGTCGGACTCGTAGTCGCCGTCGGCCTCGTCGATCAGCATGGGGAACTCCCCGGTGATCTGCTTGAACTTCTTCAAGTGGTCACGCAGGTGTGGTCGTCGCGCGGCCATCTGTCGCAGTTCGTCCGAGGGTTTGGCGCGTCCGTGGTCTGTCATTGTTAGGCAACACTCCTGGATTCGATGACGATGCCGGTCCCCGAGCGCACCGAGAACCCGATGGTGTCACCCACCTGTTCGCCCATCCCCGCAAAGCGGAGGACGTTGATCTGGCGCCGGACGTCGTTGCCGACCTCGATCATCTCCAGTTCGATGAACACGTCCGCGATAGCTCGGAACGGACCGATGGCCTCCTCGTCCAGCGTCGAGGGGTCGACGGTCAACATCACGCACTTGCCCTGGGAGATGACGTCACGGAAGTACGAGATGACCTCCAGGGCGGCCTGGCGTTCCTCGTTCTGGCGGACCAGCGCCTCGAACTTGGGGTCGTTCCGGAGGATGGCGTCGAACGTGTCGATGATGACGACGTCGCTGTTCCACATCACGTCCGCCTCCATCAGGCGCTTGAGCAGGTCTTTGCGCTCCTCCTCCTCGTCGTTGTTGCCGGTCAGGGCGTTCGATTCCCCGATATCGGCGTGGAGGAACAGGACGTTCTCGTCGAGGATGTGATCGACCATGTCGTAGGATAGCGAGTGCATCTGGTCGAGGAAGCTCCCGACGGTCAGTTCCGTCGAGAGGTAGGTGACGTCGATACCCTCCTCACAGAGGCCGTAGGCGAACCGCTGGCTCATCGCGGACTTGCCGGCCCCGTAGTCACCCTCGACGAGGATGATACTGCCCGGCGGGATGCCGCCGCCCAGTTCCTTGTTCAGTCGGTCGTGATCGTCCAGTCCGAGCGAGAACAGATCGTTGCTTGCGATACTCATGTGCGGAACTCGAACACCTCCTCGTCACCGTTGGCGATGACCTTGACACGGTGATCACCGCTGGCCTGCCAGTTCGATAGCGCCCCCGTCGATATCTCCAGACGGACCACGTCGCCGGGGTCCCAGGATAGGCCGCCGTTGGGCATCAGCGTCACCGTGTAGCCGGTCGCGAACTCGCCGTCGACGAACACGTCCAGTTCCCCGGCCTCGGCGGCTAACTGCTCCGAGCCGGTGTTTTTCACGTGGAGCGTGATGTTCTGGTTCCCACTGCTGTCGTAGATCGCGCTGGAGCCGCTATCGGAGATGATCTCGATATCGGTGCGGACGTCGCTGCTGACGTCCAGCCCCTGCTCGGAGACGGCACTACTCAACTGCCCGACGGTGTCGGTGAACACGCCGGCGACGCTGGCGGCGATCATCATCGACGCGATGAAGATGATCAGATGGGAGACCGAGACACTCGCCACGTTAGCTCACCACCGTCGTCTGTTCGGTCGCGGCAACGCCGGGACCGGTGACGAGCTTGGCCCGGCCGGGATCACTGGTGATGCCGGTCGCGGTGATCGTCAACTGTTCGGTCGGGAGCCAGAGGTCGGTGCTCGTCGAGCCGTCGACTGCCGTCTGGTAGCCGCTGAGGTACTGGTCGTTCGTGAGCAGGTCGACCTCGCTGACTTCGAGTTCGGTCGAGCCTGTGTTGTCGACGGTGATCTCCAGCGAGTCGGCCGTGCTGTTGTAGACGATGCTCTGGATCTCGATTGCGGTGTTTTGCTGTTCGAGCGTCGCGTCGGCACTGGCCTCCCGTGCGTCGTTGACGTTCTCGAAACTGTTGGCTGCCGAGGTGTAGAACATCCCGAAACCGATGAACGCGGCGACGAAGATGAGCGCCGCCGACCCGCTAACGCTGAAGCCCATCGGAACCACCTCCACGCACGAGTTTCGAGAGCGCGACGCCCTCCGCCCCGCTGTCCTCGTCGAGCTGGGAGATGTAGGTCAGGCTCTCCGTGTGGTGGTCGATTGTCAGCGCCTCGCCGCTGTCGTCGACGTTGTCGAACCCACGGAGGTACGCCCGGAGGTCCGCCGCGACGGCGGCGTCGATCCAGTCGATGGTCTCGTAGTAGTCGATGGCTTTGATCGCTTCGTGGTACCCCGACTCGCTCACCAGGAACTCCAGCCACTCGACGACGATCAGCTCCGCGCCGAAACCGTCGGGTAGCGTCGCCAGGTACGGCTTACCGTCGTCGTCCGCGCTTGCCGCCGTCTCCGAATCGGTCTCGGCCGCGGCGTCAGCATCAGCGTCGCCCGTCGCTGCTGCATCCGTCTCGGCGGATGCCGCTGTCTCCGTCTCGTCGGTGTCGTCGTCTGGTTCGGTCTCCGTGACCGGCTCGGTGTCCGTGTCGGCTTCCGGTTCGGGATCGGCCGCACCACCCTCGTCCGCATCGATGACTTCGTCGAAGAGCTCGTCGTCTTCGAGGCTGTCCTCCATGCCGTCGTCGAGCATGTCGTCGTCCATGCCTGCGTCGTCTGCCAGCATCTCCTCGCCCATGTCGTCGTCCGCTTCGAGCATGTCGCCGTCCATCGCACCCTCGTCGCCATCGTCGTCGAACAGATCGTCGTCCTCGTCGGCTGGCTCCTCGCCTTCCGCCCAGTCGGCGTCGCCCGACTCGTACTCGTCTTTCAGTTCGGCGAACGATTTGCCGCCCTCACCGTCACCGCCATCGTCGGTGCTGTCACCGTCGTCCATGTCCATGCCATCGTCCATGCTCATTCCGTCGTCCATCTCCATGCCGTCGTCGAAATCCTCGTCGAAGGTACCGCCGTCGTCCTCGAAGCCACCGCCCCCGTCGTCGCCCTCGTCGGGGAACATGTCGTCGACCTCGCCACCGCCACCCATCTCCATGCCGCCGGCGTCGTCCTCGACGAGGTCCTCGTCGAAGAAGCCCTCGGCGTCGGCGTTGGCGATGTCGTCGTCGAGGTCCTCCTCGTCGTCGCCACCGTCGTCGTCGTCGAACAGCCCGAAGGACCCACCGCCATCCATCCCGCCGCCCATGCCGGCGTCGACGTCGTCCGCGAACGGGTTGACCCCGCGCGTGACCATCTCGTAGATGTCGAGCAGTTTCCGGACGTTCTCCTCGACCTCCTCGACCGATTCGGAGATGCTCTCGTTCTCCGTCCGGACCGTGTTGACCGTCGAGGAGAGACTCCCGACCTCGTTCTCCAACTCGTCGAGGCGGTGTTCGAGCTCGTCCGTGTCCGGGCCCGTGGCGTCCTCCATGTCGCCGAACTCGTCGTCGCCGAACCCGCCCATCTCGTCGTCACCCTCGTCGTCGAACCCACCCAACCCACCGAGATCGTCGTCGCCACCGCCCTCCTCTGCCATCAGGCCGCCGCCGTCGGCCATCCCGTCGCCGTCTTCGTCGTCCTCGTCCTCGTCGTCCGACAGGATCGAGTCGAACATGTTCTTGATGCTCATGCCGACGAGACCGCCGGACAGGAGCACTATCAGCGCTGGCGCGGCCGCGTCCGCGAGCGCTGTGACGAGATCGGGACTGTTCATTCTCTCTGAAAGATGGCCTCAGATACCCTTCAATATTCCGTCTAGCGTATCACAAGTGATAACTATCGAGTTCGTAGCAGAGAATCCAGGTAAATTCAATACGTCAGGTATAGAATTAATACTTCAACCTCCGTTTCTGCTGGAAATTTCGCTCTATCGACCCTCTATCGTCGATTTGTGGGTGCGCGCCCGTCTGCCAGACGGCTGCCGTCTGTCAGACAGAAATCCGAATCGGATACCCTATCGTGTCCGTCGGTTCTCACAAATCAAAGCGTCGTCGACTCGGTGTTGGCACTCTTGACGACCAGGTCGCCGCTGTCGGCTTTCAGCTGGATCGAACGGCCGTGGTCGCCGCCGACGTCCTCCCCTGCGATCGGGATGTCGAACTCCGCCAGGGTCGCCCGGACCTGTTTCGCGTTCCGTGACCCGATCGAGGAGCCGTTTTCCGAGAAGTCGAGCATATCGCTCCCGCCGGCCATCTTCGCCTGCAGCGAGCCCGTATCGGCGCCCTTGCTCTCGAGCGCGTCGACGAGGGCCTCGACGCCAGTGTCGGCGAACTTCGCCCGGTTGCCCCCCTCGACGTCCTCCGCAGTCGGCAACATGACGTGGACGAGCCCGGCTGCACCAGAGTTCTCGTCGTACAGCGCCACGCCGATACACGACCCGAGTCCGCTCGTCGTCAGCACCGCCGACTCTGTCGTCACTTTGTACTCGGCGATGCCCACCTTGATCCGCTCGGGCGAGCTGTCCTGCGTCCCGTTCGTCCGGCTCCCGTCGTAGACTTTCATTATTCGAAGATCTGTTCCACGCTCGCCTCGGTTTTATCGGCCCTATCGACGTCGAGGTCGTCCAGCGCGGCCCGCAGTTCCTTCTCGTTGGGGAGCGCGTGGATCTCCGCACTGAAGTCGATATCGGGCGTGTGCATCTCCGAATCGATGATGAACGCGTGCTCCTGGTGCTGGCCGACCTGTGCTGCCAGCGGATCGACGATGGCTCGCCCCATGTCGTGGACGAGACGCGGTGGCGTGTGGTCCACGGAGGTCTGGAGGACGTTCGCCCAGCCGTCGACGAACCCGCTTGTCATGATGTTACCCAACTCCTCGATCGCCGCCTTGTGCTGGTCCGTCAACTCGTCGCTGTCCATCTCGACCGGCATCATCGCCTCAGCGACGGTGACCGCCGACGCCTCGTCGAACAGCACGAGCAGGTAGCCACTGGGAACGCCCGTGAACTCGACGACCGTCCCGACGAAGGTCTCGGTCCCGATCTGTTTCGGTACGTCGGTGATCGGGGCGAAACTGATCTGGGTGACCTCGGCCTCGGTGTCGATGCCGGTCATCATCTCGACGTTGCTGGCGGCCTGCTCGGTCCCGCTCTCGGTCATCTCGTTGAACGTCTCGAGCTTGTCGATGGGGACGGCGTCGCCGTCGGTGTCGGCGTGGGACATCATCGTCTCCGTGAGCGACTCGTACTCGGGGAGCATGTAGATGTAGAAGCTCACCGACTCGCCGACCCACTCGATCTCCGATTTGAAGACGAAGACCTGGTCGTGGGCGTCGTGCTCGGGTGCCTCCGGCAACACGTCGGCCCCGGACTTCTCGATGTAGACGGGTGGCGAGTGGTCGATCGTCGCCCCGAGGTAGTCCGCCCACCCGTCGATGAACCCGCTCATCATGATGTTCCCGATCTCCTCGACGCCGCTCTGTGCCATCGCGTCGTCGTCGGCACCACCCGGAACCATCGCCTCGACCATGGTATCGGCGGAGTCCTCGTCGAAGACTAGCACGGTCTCCCCGTCCATCACGCCCTCGAAGTCGAACTGGACGCCGACGAAGTCCCTGCCAGTCAGTTCTTCCCCGACGTCCGCCCGCGGGACGAGCGTGATCTTGGTCACGTCGACCGTCGCGTCGATACCCGTCATCTGGGCCATCGACGCCGTCGCCTGCTGGGCCCCCTCGTGTGCGAGTTGGTTGAACGTACCGAGCGACTGGATATCGACGTTCATCTATGACGGGACGACGTCCTCGATCGCCTCCATCACGCTCGGTTTCTGGAACGGTTTGGTGATGTAGCCGTCGGCGCCAGCCTTGACGGCCTCTTTCATCTTCTCCTCTTGTCCGACGCTGGTACACATGATGACGTTGGCATCGGGGTTCGAGGTCTTGATCTCGTCGGTCGCTTCGATGCCGTCCCGGATGGGCATGACGATGTCCATCATTACGAGATCCGGCGTCTGTTCTTTGTACACTTCGACGGCTTCGACACCGTTCTCGACCTCGCCAACGATGTTGTGGTCCTCCTCCAGAATCTCACGCAGGAGGTTGCGCATAAACTCCGAGTCGTCGGCTATCAGTACGTCTGGCATGACTTATCGAACCGTAGATACCGGAATGAGCTAAATAAAGGTGTCCCGTAAATTATCGCGTCTGATACCGCACTACTGCACCGGGATCCGTGCGCCTACAGCGACGGGAGTCCGGCCGCGATAGCCTGGACGACGGCGAGGGCGTAGCTTCCGTATCGGAAGTACACCAGCGCGCCCAGCACCACGTACGCCGTCCCGACACCGACCGTGAGTGAACCGCTGGCCGTGACGAGCCAGGTCGGGACGTGCCCCGGTCTGACCGTTCGGCCCAGGACGACGCCGGCCCAGACAGTCGCGCCCACCAAGGCAACTGTGGCGTGCAACTGCACCGCTTCGCCGACTGCCAGGTCCAGCGCGGTGATCGCCCACAGCATCCCGAGTGTCACCACGCCGACCCAGCCGGTTGCGGCCCCTGCCTGTCGCCGCCAGTGACCGTCGAGTCCGTCTCGAACCGCCGGTATCCGAACGAGGCCGTAGACCGCCAGCGGTATCACGGGATGGAGATACCGGACCGTGAGCTGGCTGAACAGCGGGAGCAGCGGGAGATAGACGACGGTCAGCACGACCGCTAGCGAGCACACGAGCAGGTCCGTCTGCCGTGCTGGCGAGAGCGACCGGCGCCCGGTCGTGGCTCGCTCGACACGCGCTCGCCCCCGCTGGATCGCGAGTACCGGCAACGCGGCCAGCGCTCCAGCGACCGGCAGTGCCTCCAGCAATGCGAGTTCCACGACCTCGTACTCGTTGAGGTCGTAGCGCACCCCCGAGATGTGACCACTCTGGAGGAAGATATCGGCCAGCCGACCCGGCTGGCCGAGAACGCCGATACCGTCGACGACCGACCGACCGGCGAACTCGAAGACGAACCCGAACACGGTCAGTAGCGGCGCGAACAGGCCGTCCAGTACCGACCCGCTCCCTGATTCGCCGTCGCCGCTGCCCGGTGTGGGAGTTACACCGGGGGGCCCGTCGGGCGTCGGTTCACCGTCCCCGCTGCCCGCAGCCCCCCCGTCCGCGGTCCCGTTCGGCGTCGCCGCCGCGGTGCCGTCCGGCGTCGTCTCCGCGCCACTGTTCGGCGTCCACCCGGTCTCGACACCGGGCAACACCCGCGGTGGCTCGGCCGGATTCCCCGAGATCGCGTAGTTCGTCGCGAACATCGGTGTCAGTGCGACCAGCAGGACGAGTCCGAGCGCCAGCAGTTGTCGTGGCTGCCGCGAGCGTGCCGTCACGAGGTCGACGACGCCGAGGACCACGACCAGGAAGAACCCCTCGAAGGCGTGGGTCCACGTGACGAGACCGGCCAGTGCGTACGCACCCATCCTCGCACGCATCGCCGGTCGACCGTCCCGATACCGGCTCACGGCGAACGCGTACACCACGCCGACGGTCAGCGCCGCGACGAGCGTGTGCCGTTTCGGGATGGTCGCCCAGAACCCGACTGGCGTGGCCAGCCCAGTCACGAGCCCGGCGGCCAGTCCGACCCGCCGGTCGTGGACGAGCCGCCCCAGTCGATACAACAGGAGACAGAGCGTCGCCGCTGCCAGCAGCGTCGAGAGCTGATATGCGACCAGCGCCAGCCGATCCGGATCCAGGTCGGTCGCCGTCCGCAGCGTCGCGACGAAGACTGCTGCCACGAACGCCGTCCCCAGGAGTTCCACCCGCCGGCGGTCGACTCCCGGGAACCGACCGACGGTGTGGACGAACGCGAGCGCACCGAGTGTCCAGAGGCCGTCGATCAGCAGGCCTGGGTCGACGATGGCTGTTGCTCCCTCTAACAGCCACACCAGCGGCACCGCGAGCGCCAGTTGGCCGTAGTTCCGGCCGTACAGTCGCCCGCCGACCTCGTGGAGGCCGGGGAGCGAGCCAAGCGAGAGCGAGTAGCGCACCTCGATGACGTGGAGCCGTCCGTCAGCGAGTGCGACGAGCGTGTTCGCCGTCGCGTACGTGTCCTGGATGAAGAAGCCGACCCGCCAGGTCACTGCGAACGCGAGCGCCAGTCCCAACCAGAGTGCGAGGCCGTATCGATCGCCGAACAGCCATCGTCCGGCCGCACGGAGGCGCTGTCGGGTCCGCTCGACCACTTCGCGTTGCACGTCACTGGTCACGTCGCCACCTCCACGGTGACGTTCCTGGTCGTGATCGTCCTGTCGGCGGTGAAACTCTGGACGCGGACGGTCAGCGCCCCCTCGTAGGTCCCGTTCGTCGCACGGCCGCGTTCGATGCCCTGATCGCCGGGTGTCAGTTCGTATGTCCGCGGGGCGCCGGTGACGAGTGTCGTCGTCACGATGTCGACGTCCAGCGCGGGGACGCTGACGAGGTAGAGCAGTCGCGGCCGGCCAGTCGCGGCGTCGACGGTCACGCTCGCCGCGGGAATCCGAACGTACTCGACACCCGTCCCGAACCTGCCTGTGGTGACCCGGAACTCGTCGTGCTGGATCTCGACGGCCGACACCGTCGCGGTCCCCTCACCGAAGGCAGTCGCCGACTGTCGTGTCACGTCGACGCCGATCAGTGGTCCCATGACCACCAGTGAGACACAGACGAGGACGGCAACACCTGCTGGAACCTGCCGAAGGGTCATCGCCTGGCGTGACAACGGTCGGCACGTAGGATAAATCCCTCGCCGTTCAGAGCTCGATCCCGTCGTCGTCGACCGCTTCGATGAGGTCGGCGATGGTGTCGTCCGGGGAGAGCTGTGTCGACCGGAGCAGCGTCTTGATACTCTCGGGCGGATAGCGGACGGGGACGTTCGACTCCGAGAGGAGGATTCCCAGGACGTCCTCGACGGGGGTCGACCCGTCCATCTGGCGTCCGTACCAGAGCATGAAGCTCTCGAAGACAGTGACGATGTCGTTCGAGACGAGCTTTTGCTGATCGACCTCGCCGTCGAATTTCGCGGTCACGTCGAAGCCGTACCGGGCGTTCGAGGCATCCATCTGTTCGGCCAGCCACTCGTGGACGTTCGCGTCGGTGAACTCGGGTTCGGGTTCGGGGTCCGGCTGTGGCTCAGGCTTCGGTTGGGGGTCAGGCGTGTTCGTGACGTTCCCGTGTTTCTCGTCGGTTCGGACGTCCGAGGAGACGACGTACCGTCCCTCGTCGATCTGTGTCACGTGCTCGTCGTCCGCGATGTCGAGCTCCTCGGGGGAGAGAATCTTCCCGTCTTCAGGGTTCGTGTCGTCTGACCCCTGTGCCATACGAACTAGTGTGTCAGGGACTGGTATAACTCCGTCGGCGAGAACGAGACAGAAAGAGCGGCGCGCAGATTACAGGGTGACCGCAGAGTTGCCAGACAGGGTCTCCGGGACGACCAAGCGGACGGTCGAGGTCCCACCGGACTGGGTGTTCAGTTGAACCGTTGCCGTCTCACCCTCGCCGAGGCCGTTGCCATCGTAACTGTCGTCGTCAGTGTCGGTGCGGATGTCGTCCACGTCGAAGCTGAGCGTGGCCCGGTCAGCGGGGTCGTTGAGGACCTGACTATCCGAAATCGAAGAGTCGTCGTCCTGTACGGTGTCGACAGCGAAGGCGGTCGAGTTCGGTGCGTCACCGCTGGCCGAACCGCCTCCGTACGTGAGGTCGTAGCTACCGGTAGTGTCGACCCACTGGGCGATGGTGCTACCCATGTCGATGTTGGCCGCACCTGGTGCCTTCTTGACGGTTATTTCGACCAGGTCGACGGTCTTCGCACCGCTGTTGATTTTATCCCCAACGGTATTGACGACTTCGAGCCGGTTGGTGACTTGGTCGCTACTCTGCTGTCCGGTTTCCTCGGCACTGCTCTGGAGGAAGCCGGCCGTGTTGATGAGGACGCCTGCGGCGATCGCGGCGACGAGCACCATCGCGATGAACACGATGAGGGTGCCGATCCCGACCTGCCCGCGGTCGTCATCATCTGGAGTTTCCATGAACATTGGTTGGTCCGGGTCTGCCTGACCCTACTAACGCGATTTTTCTCACTGGTAATAATACCTCTCCTGCAAATATATTTCCTGATAACAGTGGTTTTAGAGGATAACTGGCTGGACTCCGGTATCGGTACCCAATCTGGATGTATCAACGCAGCGATCTCGTTATGTGGGTAACGTGTCGAAGACAGAAACAGGAAGAGCGGCGCGCAGATTACAGGGTGACCGCAGAGTTGCCAGACAGAGTCTCCGGTGCGACGAGACGGACGGTCGAGGTCCCGCCGGACTGGGTGTTCAGCTGGATCGTGGCAGTCTCACCTTCTCCCAGGCCGTCGCTGTCCGTCACGGAGTTGCCCTGTCCAGCACGGATCTGCTGGGCGTCGAACACGAGCGTCGCCCGGTCGGCCGGGTCGTTCAACACCTGGCTGCTAGTAATGGAGTCGTCGTCGTCCTGCACCGTATTGATACTGAAGCTGGTGGCATCCGCGGATGACGCGTACGTGAGGTCGTAGGAGCCAGTCGTATCGACCCACTGGGCGATGGTGCTACCCATGTCGATGTTGGCCGCACCTGGTGCCTTCTTGACCGTCACCTCGACCGTGTGGATCTTCTTTTCGTCCTGATCGATGTTGTCGCCGACGGTGTTGACGACTTCGAGCCGATTCGTCACTTGATCGCTACTCTGCTGTCCGGTTTCCTCGGCACTGCTCTGGAGGAAGCCGGCCGTGTTGATGAGGACGCCTGCGGCGATCGCGGCGACGAGCACCATCGCGATGAACACGATGAGGGTACCGATCCCGACCTGCCCGCGGTCGTCGTCATCTGGGGTTTCCATGAACATTGGTTGGTCCGGGTCTGTCTGACCCTACATGCACTCTCTGTATCGTCGGTAATAATACCTCTCCCGGAAATATCTATGCTGATAATGGGTGTTTGAGGCCGGTGAAATGTGAAAATTCGACACGAATAGGTGTTGAAAAACGTCCGTTTCATTTCGAGGTCGGGGTGTCGACGACCCGCGAACATTCAGTGCTGAAAACGCAGTCGACAGGTGGTCTCCGTAGTGGACTCGACTGACGGACCGATAGGGGCCGATGAGAAGCCGATCGCGCGCGTGTGATTACTCGTAGGTGACGAGACTGTACATCACGAACAGGTACCCGAACGTCGTCAACCCGCTGTTGACCAACAGCAGTGATTTGACGCCGGTGAAATCGTTGACGAAGGCACTGATCATCGTCGCAGCTGCGCCGGCGACAGCCAGCGAGAATCCGACCGAGAGGTGCAACATCGCTCGGCGTGAGGTCTGAACGTACGCGCGCATCGCCATCCCGACCATGGTGAGGCCCGCGACGACGAACACCAGAGTCGAGACCGTGTAGAGGAGCTCTATCATCGGCATTATGGTCTCCTAGCATAGAACCACGCATAAATCCACCCTCTAAAATATCTCTACTGATAACGCCGAAAACTCGCGAGAATGTCGGGGTCAGCCTTCCGAGAGCGTCCGCCAGGCTTCGTCGAGTTTGTTCGTGACTTCCGAGCGTTCTTCGATGTGGATCGTCAGCTCGTCCTCGAAGTCGACACGCAACTCGTCGACGTTCCGACGGTAGACTTTGATACGGCGCCTGTCGTCAGAGAGGATGTTGTCGTGGAGTTCCAGCAGGTCGTGTTCGGTCAGTTCGTCGATCCGTCGATAACACGTCGCGATCGGGATCCCGAGTTCGTCGCTCAGGTCCTGTGCCGACACGGGTTCGTCGGTCGCGTCGAGAATCTCGGCGCTGTATTTGTTCCCCAGCGTCTGTAGGATCTCCGCCGAAACCATCGTTATCAGAATATAAATTCAGTCTTGCATAAAGCTACCGCCTATGATAGTGACTGAGTCGGTGAGCGTAGACGGCAAAGAGCCAAATCGTGGAATCGGATGCTTTGGGGCCTGCTATCCCCGTTCTCTCCGATAATAATCGGAATATGGTCCGCTTAGAGCGGGGAATCCTGTTCGCTCATCATCGAGAACGCGCTCGCGTTCTCGTGGACCTGGATGCCCCCCCACTCGATCTCCATCGGATAGATATCGGTCTCGATATCCTGCTTCCGCATCTTCGCGACCCACACGTATCGGCTGACGCCGGAGTCCGTCGGCGTCTGGATGAGATAGATGTTCCCGTCGGTGAGGTAGTTCTCCAGGCCGATGTCCGTATCGGGGAAGACCGCGCCCTGTTCGTTGGTCATCAACGTGGTGAGGCCGTTACTCCGCAGGATGTCGGTGAACTTCAGCAGGTAGGTCCGTTTCTCGGTCTCGGTCTCGAAAAAGAGGTTGAACATCGCCAGCGAGTCCAGCACCAGCCGGTCGTACTCCTCGTCTTCGAGGTCGTCCAGCAGGAGATCCAGGGACGACGAAAAGTCGTTCTCGCGGAGCAGGACCTGTTTGTCGTACACTTTGATGTCGCCGTTCTCGACGAACTCGGGCCACTTGTCGAAGCCGATCGATTCGGCGGCCTCCCGCAGGTCCGCTTCGTTCTCCTCGAAGGAGAGGTAGATCCCCTTCTCGTCGAACATCTCGACGCCGTTGTAGATGTACTGGAGACAGAGGATGGACTTCCCGGCGCCTGGGTTGCCGCTTACGAGTGTCGTCGAGTTCGTGACGATACCGCCGTTCAGAATCGAATCGAGCCCGTCGATGCCTGTTTTCGTGATTTCTATCATTTTTCGTGTGTTTATTCCGGGGAAGTTAGGTACTCCTGTGTTACGGGTGGTGAAAAGTCTTGTTCACGAATCGCCAGGAGAAACCCAGTCAGCCGGCAGCGTGGACGACTGCGGGATCGACCCAGATGACGAACTCGTCGTCGCGTTTCACCACGCCACGGATAGAGCCGTTGTCGTTGGCCGGTGACTGATCGACCTGCTCCGGCGAGACCTGGACGACCTGGTAGACCTCGTCGACGAGCCAGCCGGCCGCACTCTGGGTCTGGACGATCTCCGGGTCGTAGACGATGATCCGTTTCTCGGCCCCGTCCTCGTCGATGCCGAACACCGCCTTCGGATTCACGATGGAGGTGGTCCGGCCACGGAGGTCCATGACGCCCTCGACGTGGGGTGGGGCGTTCGGTACCTTCGTCAACTCGCCGACGTCGACGATCTCTGTCACGTAGTCGATGCTCACACAGTAGGTCTCGTCTCCAAGCTTGAACTCGAGCACTTGGCCGGTCGTGGCTGACTGGGCTGACATAACTGTTCCTGGGACTACCAGAAGGTAGGTCGGTAGCCAGGTATAAAGCTGCCTGCTGGACTATCAACTTTGATTACACGGGCGGAGTCTTTATTTCGGGGCCGAACCCGATTACGGGGTAGGTATGATGTGTCGCTCGCGAACGACCCGGTTACGGGAGCCACCGTGACGATGGCGGGTCGAACACCACGCGCGGTCGTGGCTGACGACTCCCATTTCATGCGGAGTGTCATCTCCGATATCCTGGAAGAGGGGGGTATCGAAGTCGTTGCACAGGCACGCAACGGCGTCGAAGCGGTCGAACTGGTCCAGGAACACGGGCCGGACGTCGTGACGATGGACGTGGAGATGCCCGAGATGAACGGTATCGACGCGACCGAACGGATCATGGACGTCCGCCCGACGCCGGTGTTGATGCTCTCGGCCCACACCGACGAGAACGCGGACGTCACCTTCGAGGCGCTCGATAAGGGCGCCGTCGACTTCTTCACCAAGCCCGGCGGCGAGGTGTCGATGGAGATGTCCCGGCTGAAAGACCAGCTGGTCGAGATGGTGACCTCCGTCGCCGAGGTCGACGTCGCCGATGGTGGTCGCGGGTCGGTCGACCGGGCCAGTTCCAGTGGCCAACGCACCACTAGCGCCACGGGTGACGGGCGGGCGTACGTCGACAATCCGACGCTCGTCATCGGCTCCTCGACGGGCGGCCCGAAGATGGTCGAGAAGGTGCTCGCGAACCTCCCCCTGGCAGCGGACCTCCGCGTGCTGGTCATCCAGCACATGCCCGAGGGATTCACCGGCCGGTTCGCAGAGCGTATCGACGCCCGCAGCGACTACGAGGTCAGCGAGGCGACGGACGGCGGGCGGCTCGGCGGTGGCGAAGCGATGGTCGCCGCCGGCGATCGGCACATGGTCGTCAAGAACTACCGGAACGGCCGCCTTCGGGTGAAGCTGAACCAGGATCCGCCGGTCAACAGCGTCCGACCGGCAGTCGACGTGACCATGGAATCGGCCGCGTCGACCATCGACGACCCGCTCGTCGGCGTCATCCTCACTGGCATGGGCGAGGACGGCGCCGAGGGAATCCGGACGATCAAGGGCGTCGGCGGGGACACGATCGCACAGGACGAGGCGACGTCGGCGGTCTACGGCATGCCCAAGCGGGCCGTCGAGACCGGCTGTGTCGACGCAGTCCTGCCGATCGACGACATCGCGAGCGGCATTCTCGACACGATAACGACTGAGGTGACCTGACAATGGACGACCAGTATCTCGACGCGTTCATCCGCGAGAGCGAGGAGGCGATAACCGAACTCAACAACTCGCTGCTCGATCTAGAATCGGACCCCTCGGACACCGAGGCGATGGACTCTATCTTCCGGACGGCTCACACGCTGAAGGGCAACTTCGGCGCGATGGGGTTCGACGACGCCGCGAACCTCGCTCACGCCGTCGAGGACCTCCTCGACGAGATGCGCCAGGGCGAGATGGAGGTCACACCGGCAGTGATGGACCTCGTGTTCGCCGGCGTCGATCAGATCGAGGTGATCGTCAACGAGATCGAGGCCGAGGGCGAATCACAGACGGAGACCGACGAGATGGTCGACGAACTTCGGACCGTCCTCGAAGAGGGGGCCGACGCCGCCGGCGACGTCGGTGGCGGCGACACCGGTGGCGATGACGAGTCGGGCGCCGATAGCCTGGACGTCGACGCCGACGTCGATCCGGCCCAAGCGGACGAGCGGATCGTCCAGGTCGAGGTCGATGTCGGCGAGTCGGACATGCTCGGGGTCGACTCGATGCTCGCACTGGAGGCCGTCGAGGACGTCTTCGACATCCTGGCGATGGAACCCGACCGGGCCGACATCGAGGACGGCGAGTTCGAGGACACGTTCGTCGTATACCTCGACGCCTCGGACGCGGCGACAGTCGACGCGGAACTGGGCTCGGTCGGCAAGATCGAGTCGTTCGCCGCGAGCGACGTGACCGACGAGCTGACCGGTGGAGCGACCGGGTCCAGTTCGATGACCGCCGGAGCGACAGAGACCGACGATTCGGAGGAACACAGCGTCGACGAGATCAAGTCCGTCCGGGTCGACGTCGACCAGCTCGACGACCTCCACGGGCTCGTCGAGCAACTGGTCACCAGCCGGATCAAACTGCGACGCTCGGTCGAACAGGACGATCTGGACTCGGCCGGCGAGACGCTGAACGAACTCGACAAGATCACCGCGAACCTCCAGAACACGGTGATGGACATGCGGCTCATCCCGCTGAAGAAGGTCGTCGGGAAGTTCCCGCGACTGGTTCGTGACCTCGCGCGCGAGCTCGACAAGGACGTCGAGTTCACCATCGAGGGCGAGGACATCGAACTCGACCGGACGATCCTCACCGAGATCTCGGACCCGCTGATGCACATCCTCCGGAACTCGGTCGACCACGGGATCGAATCGCCCGACGAACGGGAGCAGGCGGGCAAGCCCCGGACCGGACACATCGAACTGCGGGCCTCCCGCGAACGGGACCACGTCATCATCACCGTCGAGGACGACGGTGCCGGACTGGACGTCCAGGGCATCAAACAGAAGGCCATCGAGAAGGGCGTCCGCTCGCCCGAGGAACTGGAGGCGATGGACGACTCCTCGATCTACGACTTGATCTTCCACCCTGGGTTCTCGACGGCCGACGAGGTCACCGACACCAGCGGCCGCGGGGTCGGGATGGACGTCGTCCACGACACCGTCACCCAACTGGACGGCTCGGTCAGCGTCGAATCCGACGTTGGTGAGGGGACGACCGTCTCGCTGCGCCTGCCGGTGACGATGGCCATCGTGAAGGTGCTGTTCGTCGAGGTCGGCGACGAGGAGTACGGCGTCCCGATCAAGAACGTCGACGAGATCACCGCCACCGACGCCGTCAAGCAGGTCAACGGGACCGAGGTCATCAAGCACAACGACGACATCTACCCGGTCATCCACCTGGCGGACACTTTCGACGTCGACAACGCCCACACCAACGGCGACGGGATGCTCGTTCGCATCCGCGAATCCGAGCGCCAGGTCGCGCTCTACTGTGACTCGGTCAACAGTCAGGAGGAGGTCGTCGTCAAACCGCTGGAGGGGATCCTCTCCGGGACGCCCGGACTCTCCGGGACCGCGGTGCTGGGCGACGGGAACATCGTCCACATACTCGACGTGGTGACGCTATGAACAAAGGAAGCGACAGACAGTTCACCCAGTTGCTGGAGTTCATCGGCGACGAGATGGACTTCGAATCGGGCTTCTACAACGACGCGTATCTCGACCGACGGATCACCGCCCGGATGCGCCGGACCGACACCGAGACCTACCGGGCGTACAGGCAGTTGCTCCAGCGCGACGACGAGGAGCGCGAGCACCTACTGGACTCCCTGTCGATCAACGTCACCGGGTTCTTCCGGAACCCGGAGGCCTGGGAGGCGCTGCGGCCGGTCCTGCGGGAACTGACCGCGGACAACCGGCGGGTACGGCTGTGGTCCGCCCCCAGTGCCGACGGTCGGGAGCCGTACTCAGCGGCGATGCTGGCGCTGGACGACCCCGAGATCGAGGCCCGCCGGATCGAGATCACGGGGACGGACATCAACGCCGACATCCTCCGTGAAGCGCGCCGGGCGACCTACGAGACTTCCCAGACGACCGACATCGCGGAGGAACTGGAACCGCTGGACGACTACTCGAAGTACATCGAGCAGGACGGCGATACCTTCCAGGTCAAAGACAGGGTCACGAAGATGGTGACCTTCGAGCAACACGATCTCATCCGCGGTGACCCTAAGCGGGATTTCGACCTGGTGTTCTGTCGGAACCTGCTCATCTACATCGACTCCGAGTTCAAGGTCCCAATCTTCGAGACGATCCGTGGCTCGCTTCGCGAGGGCGGCTACCTGATGATCGGGATGACCGAGACGCTGCCGACGGAGTGTCGGGACTCGTTCGAACCGGTCGACAAGCAACACCGTATCTACCGACGGGTATGAGCCTCTACCAACTCGAACGGGACGGCGAGGTACAGGAGCTCATCCGGGTCCTCCGGGAGAGCGACAACGAGCGCGTCCAGACGCGGGCCGCGGAACTGCTCGGCAACTTCGCCGACCACGACGACCGGCGTGACGTCGTCAACGCCCTCGTCAAAGCCGCCCAGCGGGACAGCGACAGGGTCACCGCGATGGCCATCGACTCGCTGGACGAACTCGGGGGGGACGCAATCGAACAGCTCATCGGCACGATGGCAGGCGTCGACCTCGACGACGATTCGGCCGACTGGGTGAAAGCCAAGGCCTACACACAGGCACTCGATGCCGACGTCCCGGAACTGCGGATGGCCGCGGCCAACGCGCTCGGCGGACTGGACCAGGCCGACGCCGTCCCGAAACTCGCGAACCGATTCGACGACCCCGACCCGCGGGTCCGGGCGCGTGCGGCCCGCTCGGCCGGCAAGATCGGGGACTCGCGGGCGACGAACCCGCTGGAGTCACTGCTGACCGATTCGAAGTCGGCGGTCCGCCGCGAGGCTGCCCAGGCGCTAGGAAACATCGGCAACCGGCAAGCGCTGCAGGCCCTGCTCCCGCTGTACGAGGACGACCACGAGGAGGTCCGCCGCATCGCCGTCGGCGCCTTTGGCAACTTCAACAACGATCAGCCGGTCGACTACCTCATCGAGGCGCTGGGCGACGACGCCGCGGGGGTCAGACGGACGGCCGTCTACTCGCTGATCGAACTGTTGGCGAACGTCCCGACCGACCAGAGCCACGAGATCCGCGAGACCGTCGTCGAGAAGCTCTCGAACACCGACGACCGGAGCGTCGTCGTCCCGCTCGTCGAGATTTTAGAGGAGAGCACCCAGTCCGCACAGCGGCGCAACACCGCCTGGCTGCTGGGTCGCGTGACGAGCCAGGAGGAACGCGACCGGGTCATCGAGGCGCTTGTCGACGCACTGGAAGACGACGGGCAGATGATCCGCCAGTTCGCCGCGACGAGTCTGGCCGAACTGGGCGGCGACGACAACATGGTCGAGCGCCGCCTGCTCTCGATCGTCGAGGACACGAGCGTCGACCCGCAGGTCCGGGGCCAGGCCATCTTCACGCTGGGGAAGGTCGGCGGTGAGCGGTCCCGCAAGACCCTGGACCAACTCATCGACGAGACCGAGAACGAGACCGTCCGGAAGAAGGCCTTCTCGGCCATCTCGAAGCTGGGTGGTCGGGGATGACGCAGGCCGGTCGGCTCAAGTACCGCCCGTCCGTACCGGCGGGTGACCGACCAGAGCGATGAGCGACGGAGAGCGCAAACTCGTCGACACGAAGGGCAAGTTCGTCCAGGTAGTGTCCGATGGGCGAAAGCGCAACGACATCGAATGGATCCCCGGCCGTATCCTGCTGTCGAACAAGCGGCTGGTGTTGGCGACCAACGAGGGCAAACGGACGATCCCGCTGTCCTCGCTGACCAGCGTGACGGCCAGTCAGATGAACCAGCCGCTGGCACAGGTCGACGGCTACGTCAAACTCCAGTCGGGTGGCGACGTGACACTCGTCGCGCCGAAGGCCGACGAGTTCGAAGAGCACCTCTACAGTTCGCTGCTGGACCAGATCGTCGTGCTGGCCAAACACCCGGCGCTCAAGGGCGGCGTCGTCCAGGACACCGGCTGGGAGAAGGCCCGACTCAAACTCGATGGCGACTGCATCAACCTGGCCATCGCGACGGGGACGTTCGTCGAACTCGACATCGACGACGTCGGGACCGTCGAGGCAAAGGAGAAACAGATCAGGGGCGACGAGCGGCCGATGCTCGAGGTCGAACATACCGTCGAGGGCACCAGTGTCGAGACACACATCTCGGGAAATCCCCGCCACGTCTCACTGCTGGAGGGGCTCGTCCGGCAGGGCGAACAGCGCAACGTCGCCGACGACGTCGAACTCACGGACGAGGAGACCCAGGTCCTGATGGCGCTGTACTCTGGCATCTCGCCGTTCAAGATCCCCGACTTCGTCGACATGGAGATCGACCAGGTCGAGGCGGTGTACGACCGACTGCTGGAGGCCGACATCCTCGAACCGGTCCGGACCCGTCGCGAGGTCCAACTGGAGGCGCGGGGGCGCTCCATCGCCAGCGAGGCGATGTCCGATCAGTAGTCAGAACGGCGGCGAACTCCCGTAGAGGCGCGTGTAGTGGACGGCGTCGCTGACGGCCCGTCCGACCGGGAGCACGAACTCGCCAGTGATCGGGAACAGTGAGAGACCACTGACCAGCAGGTACGCTGCCATCGACCCAGCGGCCACACCGAGGACGACTGCCCCAGCCCGCTCGCCGCCGTCGCGGGTCGTCGCGACCAGTGTCCAGATGGCGACGACGAGGGCCACCGCCAGCGCCCACAGCGCGTAGAGTTGGACGGACTCGCCGAGGACGAGGTCACCGACGGCGATCACACAGAGGTATGCGAGACTGCCGAGGACGCCCGTCGCTGCCGTCGTCACGGCCAGCAGTCTTGGCTGGGTGTCGACGACGCCGCGGACTACCGGGAGCCGTGCGAGCCAGTAGACGCCGACGGCGTACAGGGGGTGGAGGTACCGGACGGTGAACATGTGGTGGGTCGGGAGGCTCCCGAGGAAGACCCCGAACAGCAACACGACGTACGCGAGCGTGAACGCATCGAGGACACGGATCGGGGACCACTCGCTCGGGGGTGTCGCCGTCAGCCGTCGTCTCGCTAAGACCGGGACCGCCGTCAGCGTCCCTAGCAACGGCATCGAGGCCAGCACACTCAGATTGATCGCAGCGTCCTGCGACGCCGTGATACTCTCCAGATACCCGGTCCGAACGAAGATAGTCAGTGTCCGTTCCGGGTCGGTGACCAGTTGTCCGTAGGAGTCTCCGAGCAGGCCGAGCAGGCGCTGCCCGACGAGAGCTACAGCACCCGAGACAGCCGCGACCGCTCCCCAGCCACCAGTGGCACTGTCACTCTCGCCCTGGGTCTGGGCAGCCTCCGCCCCCGTCTGTGACTCGCTACCGTCCGCCTGTGGCGTGTTGCCACCCGTACCGTCCTGCGTGGCCTCCGGTGCTTCGGCACTGAGCACGTCGCCGTTGTAGTTCGACAGCAGTCGGGGGGGTTCCAGCGGGTTCCCAGCGATCAGCCAGTTGGTCACGAAGAAGGGGAGCAGCGAGACGAACAGCGCCGCCCCGACGAGCGCCAGGTCCCGCGGTCCGTTCGAGCGGGCCGTCGGCAGGTCGACGGCCGCGACGGCGAGCAGGAGGATGAACCCCTCGGCGGCGTGGACCCAGGCGGCGAGGCCGACCCAGACGTAGGTCAGCGCCCGGAACCGAGTCGCGCTCCGCCGCGTGTCCGCGGCACGGCTCCGGTACAGCGTGTACATCGCCAGGACGACCAGCAACACGGTGACACTGTGGCGTTTCGGGAGCGTGGCCCAGAACCCGACAGGCGTCCCAACAGCCGTGACGCCACCCATCGCCACGCCGACGCGGCGCGAGTAGAGTCGACTCCCGAGTCGGTAGCTGACGACTGCTGTGAACGCAGCGGCCAGTGCAGTCGTCGTCTGGAGTGCCAGCACCGGTAGCCACCGCGGTGACAGTGGCGTGGCGCCCAGTAGATTCCACAGGAACAGCGCGGCGCCGACCCCGCTCCCGGCCAGGAGGGCGGTGCGGCCGCGGTCGAGCCAGCGGCCGACACCCCAGCAGACCACCGCGAGGGCGACCGACCACAGGCCCACGAGGACGACCCGGAGATCAGCGAGCAGCGAGAGGAGGCGCAACAGGACCAGCCAGACGGCAGACACGAGGACGATGCCGTAGTTCCGGCCGTAGACGCGCCCGTCGACCAGATACGTCCCCGGCGTCGACCCCGACGGCGGTCCGTAGACGACGGTCTCGATGGAGAGGTGGCCGTCGAGGACGCCGACGAGCGTGTTCGCGAAGGTGTACTGATCGCTCGAAAAGAACCCGAGTTCCCAGGTCAGCCCGAACCAGGTCAGCGCGGCCAGTCCCACCACCGCACCGGTCCGGTCGCCGAAGATTGCCCCGAACACGGCCCTTCGTAACGCTGCCACCGAGACGGTCTCGCCCGCGAGCAACCGGTCGAGGACGCGTTCGCTCATCGTTCGACCTCGATGGTGATCCGACGCTGGACCAGGTCCCGTTCGCGGTCGCCGGTCCGGAGCCAGACGGCAACGGTGGCGTTGTAGCTGTCCCGGTCGAGCCGTTTGGGGCTGATGCCCAGCGGGTTCGGCCTGAGCCGGAGACGGTCGCCCGCACGCCCGTCGAGCTCGTACCGACTGGTCGCCGTCGTCCACAGCGTCGGGATGTCGATGGTGTACCTGACGACTGGGTTCCCTTCGACGGAATCGACGGTCACGACACCTGGCGGCGCCGAGAGGTGGTACCGGCCGGCGCCGAACCGGCTGCGTTCGAGTGTGATGTCGTCGGCTGGCACCGACTCGACGGTTACTGTCGCCTCGCCTGCGCCGGCCGGTGCCGTCGCGTGCGTGAGGTCGACGCCCCCGACGAGTGGCCCCGACGCGAGCGCGAGCACCGCGATGGCCAGCGCCAGTGCGGCCAGCGGCCGGGGCAGCGACATGTTGTCGGGCGTTTGCCGTCGGCGTATATGACTCTACTGGGGCGATTATCGGAACGGAGAACTGCCGGGGACCGGCGGTATTTACGTTCGCCCCTCGAAACGGTCACAATGGTCACCAACGAGAGCGGGACGTTCGACATCGGCGAAGAACTGACAGTCAAACGGCTCGGGTTTGGCGCGATGCGTATCACGGGCGACCGGATCATCGGCGAGCCCGACGACGCCGAGAACGCCCGTGCGGTCCTCGAACGGGCGGTCGAACTCGGCGTCGACTTCATCGACACGGCCGACTCGTACGGTCCCGGTGTCTCCGAGCGGCTCATCGGCGAGACGCTCGATACCGAACGTGAGGACCTCGTCGTCGCGACGAAGGGTGGACTCCTCCGCAACACCGACGCCGAGTGGCTCGCCCACGGCGACCCGGATTACCTCCGGAACGCCCAGTTGTGCTCGCGGGACCGCCTCCGGATGGATCCCATCGACCTCTACCAGTTCCATCGGCCAGATCCGGACACACCCTTCGAGGACTCCGTCCAGGTGCTCGGCGAACTGAAAGACGAGGGGCTGGTCCGGGAGGTCGGACTCTCGAACGTCTCTGTCGATCAGCTCGACCGTGCCCGTGACGTTGTCGACGTCGCGACCGTCCAGAACCAGTACAACGTCGCCAACCGCGACGCCGAGGCCGTTCTGGAGGCGTGTGAGAACTACGATATCGGCTTCATCCCGTGGTACCCGCTGGGGGCCGGCGACCTCGACGGCGTCGAGGGCATCGACGAGGTCGCACAGCGCCACGACGCGACCCCCCACCAGATCGCGCTGGCGTGGCTCCTGGCGCACTCCGACGTGACGCTCCCGATCCCGGGGACGTCCAGCATCGAGCACCTCGAACAGAACGTCGCGGCCAGCGCGATCGACCTCTCCGACGACGAGGTCGAACGCCTGTCCTGACCGGTCAGTGTCGCGGCTGCTTCCTGCCTGGTGACGTTCGCGGACCGCCGACACCGGGGCGTTTTTCAGGGCTTGCGGTGTATCCGCAGCCATGACGACCATCACGCTCGGCCCGTCGGGGACCTACTCCCACCGGGCCGCCCAGGCGGTCGCCGGCGACGACATCACGTTCTCCGAGTCGGTCACCGCCATCGTCGAGGCTGTCGCCGAGGGCGAGGCCGACCGCGGCGTCGTCCCGGTCGAGAACAGCATCGAGGGGTCGGTGACCGAATCGCTGGACGCCTTCAGCACGTACGACGTGGCCGTCGTCCGCGAGATCATCACCCCCATCCGGCACGCCCTGCTGGCCCAGGGCGGGGCGTTCGACCTCGTCGCCAGCCACGCACAGGCGCTCGCCCAGTGTCGGGGCTGGCTCGACGAACATTACCCCGGTATCGCCGTCGAGGCGGTCACCTCGACGGCCCGCGGCGTCGAGCGCGCCCGTGAAGACCCGTCTATCGCTGCGATCGGCCATCCCGCCAACGCCACCAACGGCACCGAACTGGAAGTCCTGGCCGAGGACATCCAGGACCGCTCCTCGAACGCCACCCGCTTCGTCGTCGTCGCGCCGGCCGACGAACGCAGCGACGCCGGCAGCAAGACCTCCTTCATCGTCTACCCGAACGCCGACTACCCCGGCCTCCTGCTTGAACTCCTCCAGCCCTTCGCCGACCGGGACATCAACCTCACCCGCGTCGAGTCCCGTCCCAGCGGCGAGCGACTGGGCGACTACGTCTTCCACATCGACATCGCCGCCGGCCTCTACGAGGAGCGCACCCAGGCCGCCCTCGAAGACATCGAGGCCATCGCCGAGAACGGCTGGGTCCGCCGACTCGGATCCTACGACTCCGAGACGGTCATCAACTGAGTGCCGGTTCGGGGTGACAGGGGCCCGCTGTGCCCCGGTCGCGCCTGCGCCGACCTGTCATGGGAAAGTTAAGTCCCGGGGCCGCGTAGGGACGACTATGACAGATAGCGACCCGTTCGGTGAGATCGAGCGCGCGTTCGACGTGCTGACAGACCAGTTCGGGACGAACCTCGGCGCGGTCCCGACCGACGTCATCGAGGCCGAGGACGCCTTCGTGATCCACATGGACCTGCCGGGCTTCGACAGCGACGACATCGAGGTCAAACTCGTCGACGAGCGCAAACTCTCGGTCACCGCCGAGCGCGACGAGTCGTCCGAATCCGTCGACGGGCAGTACCTCACACGAGAGCGACGCAAGCAGTCGCTGGCCCGGTCGGTCCGACTGCCCGCCGACGTCGAGGAGGACGCCTCGGCGAACTACGAGGACGGCGTCCTGACCGTCCGCCTGGCGAAGGCCGTCACGGAGGACGAGGACGAGGGGACCGACATCCCGGTGAACTGACGATGGTCCTCGAACCGGGTTCGGCGGCGCCGGAGATCAGCGCGCACAACCAGTGGGACGAGCGCGTCAGTCCGGACTTCGAGACGCCGACGGTGCTGTACTTCTACCCGCGTGACGACACGCCGGGCTGTACGACCGAGGCCAGGGAGTTCAACGACCGTTACGAGCAGTACCACGACGCCGGCGTCGAGGTCTATGGCGTCTCGACCGACGACGTCGACAGCCACTGCGAGTTCGCGGAGGAACACGACCTCTCCTTCGACCTGCTGGCCGACCCCGACGGCGCTCTCGCGGAGGCGTTCGACGTCGAGATCCGCGAGCGCGACCGGGCAAGTCGGACGACGTTCGTCATCGCCCAGGGACAGGTCGTCGGCGTCTACGAGGGCGTCCGCCCCGAGGGCCACGCCGCGGAGGTCCTGCGGGACCTGATGGAGGCCGGCCTCGTCGCGATGGACTAGTCGACCGTCGCCGACAGCCGCGTGAACTCGCCGCTGTCGAGGTAGGTGCCGGCGACGTTCTCCATGTCGACGAGGACGTAGAACTGCTCGAAGCTGGCGTCGCCGGTCGTGGTCACCGTCTCGGTGCCGTCCCAGGTGAATGACGACCGGTCGCCCGAGGAACTCGGGCACCTGATCTCGACGTCAGATCCGAAAGCGTTGCTGCTCTCGTCACAGCGAATGACGTACTCGGTCCCCGTCGAGTCGACCGCGACGAGTTTGATCCCCGAGTCCTCGAAGGAGACGGCTTCGAACCCGAAATCGACGGTCAAGCGGCCATCGTTCGCCGGGAGCGTCGTCCGGTAGCGTCCGTAGGAGGCGCCGTCGGCCGCCTGCGAGACGTTGAGGCTCCCGACGTCCTCGGTCAGCTGGAGACCGGTCGTCTGATCGTCGAACGCACGCTGGAACGCGGCGCGGCTGTCGCCGTCGGTCCCACGGTCCCAGTAGGCAGCGGTCACCGCTCCGGACTGGGGCGGGACGGTGTAAGTCTCGAAGGTCTTCGTCATGTCTTGCTTTCGCCAGCCGACCCTGACCTCGTCACCGGGAAGCGCCTGGAACCGGACACTGTCGCCGGCTGCGAGCGTCCTGTCCGGCCAGTCCGTTCGGGTACCGTCCTCGCCGGACACCCTGAGATGTTGTGTCTCGATCGGCTGGCCCTGTGCCAGCGTGACGACTGCCTCGCCGGTGTCGGTGTCGTAGTCGAAGTCGAACGACGCCGTCGGCGCGTCCGAGAGCAGCCCACCTGCCAGTCCGAACGCTACCGTCGCCAGCACCATCGCCGTGATGACCGCGACGACGACGAGCAACAGGACACCGATCGTACTCGTCTGGCCGCGGCGTGTCTCCCCCACCATAGCCGGAGATGGTCAGTCGACGAACAAAAACCCCGCGGGGATGTCGCGGGCCGAACCGGTCCCTACGCCTCGATGTCGATGGCCGGGCGGCCCGGTTCGGCGTTCCGGACCAGGCTGTCGTCGGCCTCGTCGGGCGACTGGACGACGACCTCGGCGCCGAACTCGCGTTCGATCAGCCACGCGGCCCGGCGGAGTGCCTCGACCTCCTGTTCGGGGGCGAGCAGGTCGGGGAACGTCGCGCGGCCAGCCAGGTCCTTCGCGAAGTCCGCGGCGGCCTCGCCGTACTGCTGGAGCTCCTCGTTTTGCATCACTGCGGGGACCACGTTGTCGGCCTCGCGGGCGATGTCGACGATCTCGTGTTTCCACTCGGGTGCGACCGCCAGCGTGATGCGCTGTGGGTCCTCGATGCCGACGGTCTCGACGATGTCCCGGACGTCCTCGCGGGTGTCCTCGACCAGACGGCGCTCGATCTCGTAGTCTGCGGGGGCCTCGCCGGCCGGCCAGTCGGCCTGGGCGAGTAGCCCCTCGTTGTCCAGTTCCCCCCAGATCTCCTCGGCGACGTGGGGCGCGACCGGTGCCAGCAGTTTCGTCACCGTCACCAGCCCGCGCTCGAAGGTCTTGGGGGCGGGCTCGGTCGCCTCCTCGTAGCGGCGGAGCAGCGAGACCAGTTCCCGGACCGCCTGCAGGGCGTGGTTGAACCGGAACTGCTCGTACTCGGTCGTCGCTTTGGCGGCCGTCGCGTCGATCTCGCGGGCGACGTACTCGGCGATGTCGTCGCGCTCGCCGGTCTCGATCTCGTCGGCCACGTAGTCGGTCGTCAGTTCGTAGACGTTCTGGAGGAAGCTGTGGGCCGACTGGACGCCCTCGGCGCTCCAGGCGAACTCCTTCTCGGGCTGGGCGGCCTCCATGATGAACAGCCGGGCCGTGTCGGCGCCGTACTCCTCGATGATGCGCTGGGGCGAGACGCCGTTACCCAGGCTCTTGGACATCTTGTTGCCGTCCGCGCCCAGGACCATCCCCTGGTTCGTGAGGTTCGTAAAGGGCTCGCGGACGTCGCCGGAGAGCAGATCGATGTCGTCGAGCACCTTCGTGAAGAAGCGGGCGTACAGCAGGTGCATCACGGCGTGTTCGATGCCGCCGACGTACTGGTCGACGGGCATCCAGTCGCTCGCCCGCTCGGTGTCGAAGGGTGCGTCGTCGAGGTCGGGCGAGGTGTACCGCAGGAAGTACCACGAGGAGTCGACGAAGGTGTCCATCGTGTCGGTCTCCCGCACGGCGTCGCCACCACACTCCGGACAGTCGACGTGTTTCCACTCCTCGGCCGCATCCAGCGGGTTCCCGGTGGTGTGGACGAACTCCGGCAGTTCGACCGGCAGGTCCTCGTCGGGGACCGGGACGTAGCCACAGTCGTCGCACTCGATCATCGGGATCGGTGTGCCCCAGTAGCGCTGTCTGGAGATGCCCCAGTCCCGGAGGTTGTACTCCGTGCGGTGCTCGCCGTCGAACACCTCGACGAACTCCTCGCGGGCCTGTTCGCTCGTGAGCCCGTCGTACCCGCCGCTGTCGACGAGGACGCCGTCCTCGGTGTAGGCCTGTTCCTGCACGTCGATCTCGTCGGGATCGACCTCGGCATCGTCGGTCGGCTCGATCACCTGCGTGATCGGGATGTCGTGGGCCTCGGCGAACTCGTGGTCGCGGTCGTCGTGGGCCGGCACGGCGTACAGCGCGCCGGTCCCCACGTCGGTCAGGACGTAGTCGGCCACGTAGACGGGGATCTCCTCGCCCGTCGCGGGGTTCGTGGCGTACTCGCCGGTGAAGACGCCACTGGTCACTTCGAGGTCGTCCTCGTCGGCCTGTTCGGCCATCTCGATGTACTCCGCGACCTCGTCGTTGTTCTCGGCGATTTCCTGGGCGACCTCGTGGCCCGGCGCCAGCGAGAAGTAGGTCGCGCCGTAGATCGTATCGAGTCGCGTCGTGAAGATGTCGACCGCGCCGTAGTCGCCGACCTCGAAAGCGACGCTGGCGCCCTCCTGCTTGCCGATCCAGTTGCGCTGCATCTCCTGGACGTTGTTGGGCCACCCGTCCAACTCCTCCAGTGCCTCCAGCAGTTCCTCGGCGTAGTCGGTGATCGTCAGGAACCACTGGTCCATCTCCCGGTGCTCGATGGGCGTATCACACCGCCAGCACAGCTCGGCTTCGCCTTCCACTTGCTCGTCGGCCAGCACCGTCTCACAGGAGGGACACCAGTTCAGTTCGGCGCCCTGGCGTTCGACCAGCCCCGCGTCGTCGAAGCGCTTGAACAGCCACTGGTTCCACTTGTAGTAGTCCGGGTCACAGGTGGCGATTTCGCGTTCCCAGTCGTAACCAAAGCCCATCTCCGTGAGCTGTTCTTTCATCGAGTCGATACAGTTCAGCGTCCAGTCCCGTGGGTTGGTGTCCCGTTCCTCGGCGGCGTTCTCGGCCGGTAGGCCGAAGGAGTCCCACCCCATCGGGTGCAGGACGTGCTCGCCGCGCATCCGCTCGAAACGGGCGAAGGCGTCCGTGATAGTGTAGTTCCGGACGTGGCCCATGTGGAGGCTCCCGGAGGTGTAGGGGAACATCGCCAGGACGTACTCGGGGTCCGTGGCGTCGTCCTCGATGCGGAACACGTCCGCCTCGTCCCACGCCTCCTGCCAGTGGGGTTCGATCGCCGTGTGGTCGAACCCGCGCTCGCGTTCGTCACCGGTCGTGGTCATAGATACGGAAACGTCGGACACCGACGTTGCTATAGCTTTCCCTTCAGTGGGCCGAATCGACAGTGTGGGCGACGATGACACGGTCGTGGCATAGGCTTATTGCCATTTCCGGCGAATATCGAAGTATGGCAGACGATACACCCACTGACGAGGAGTCGACAGACTCGATCCTCCCCGAACCGCTCCGGACCGTGACGCCGCTCTCGCGGAACCGCCCCGATCAGGAGATGGACGTCTTCGGTTGGGGGATGTTCCTGACCATCGTGATCCTGCTGGTCCCGCTGCTCCCGTTCATCGTCATCGTCTGGCTGATCTCGAAGGTGACGGAGTCGCTGGCACCGAACTAGGTCGTCTCGGTCCCGACGAGTTCGAACTCGGTGCCGTCGCCGGCGTCACGGGCGTTCGTGTAGGCGACGTGGGCGGCGGCCACGTCCTGGATCGCCAACCCCGTCGAGTCGAACAGCGTGATGCCGTCGCCGCTCTCGCGACCAGCGATGTCGCCGGCGACGATCGAGCCGAGTTCGCCGTAGATGTCCTCGTCGTCCAGCACGCCCTCGCTCCAGGGGACGTTGATCTCGCCGGAGTGGGTACACTGCTCGTAGTCGTCGATGACGAGTTTGGCGTCCAGCAGCGTCCGGTCGTCGTGTTCGTGTTTGCCGGCGGCGTCAGCACCGATGGCGTTGACGTGGGTCCGCTCGCCCAGCCACTCGCGCTCGACGATGGGCGACTCGACGGGGGTGATCGTCGAGAGGACGTCACAACCCGCGGCGGCCTCGATGCTGCCCGGCCGGACGTCGAAGCGGTCGCCGAAGTGGTCGGCGAAGGCCCGCTGGCGCTCCTCGTTGCGGTCGGCGATGACCACCGTCTCGATGTCCCGCACCGTGGCGATGGCTTCCAGTTGCGTATACGCCTGGGTGCCGGCACCGACCAGGCCCAGCGAGCGGGCGTCCGGAACCGCCAGGTGATCGGTCGCGACGGCGGCCGCGGCGCCGGTCCGGAGGCGCGTCAGGACAGTGCCGTCCATCACCGCGAGCGGGAACGCCGTCTCCGGGTCGGAGTAGATGAGCGTCCCCAGCACCGTCGGCAGGTCGTGGTCGCTCGGATTGTCCGGGTGGACGTTGACCCACTTGACCGCCGCGGCGTCCCAGTCGCCGGCGTGGACGTAGGCCGGCATCGACCGGAAGTCGCCGTTGTATTCCGGTAAGTCGATGTAGGACTTGGCGGGCATGATGGTGGTCCCGCGTGCGTCGGCGGCGAACGCGGACGCGACGGCGTCGACGACCGCGGGCAGGTCGGCGTGTGTCTCGACTGCGTCGGGACCGAGCAACAGGGTCTGCATGTCGGATGCTGGCACCCGATGGCACTTATCTGTCTCCCCTGGGATCCTTCGAAGGAACGAAATATCGGGCGAGCCGTTATGCGTCTGGACGCCCCAGCGTCGGGTATGGACGATGGGCGCCGCGTCGTTCTCCTCGCGCTCTGTCTCGCCCTCGCGGGGTGTGGCGGGCTCGTCGGTGATTCGGGGCCGCCGGAGACGGTCACGCCGGCACCGGTCCCGACCGACGACCCCGAACCGGTCGTCCTCGCGCCGGGGCTCACCGAGGCCGGTGTCACCGACTCCAACGCGCTGGCGCGGGCCCACGTCGTCTCCCTCTCGAACCGCTCGTACACGGTCGAACACCGGCGGCTGGTCGAGACCACGAACGGGACGGTCCGGTTACGCCAACGGACACGGGCCGAGATCGCCACGGGATACGACACCTACCGGGCGATCCGGACCGTCACGGGTGTGGCTGTCCCCGACCGCATGATCAGGACGCGGTGGGCGGACGGTCGTGCGGTCCAGTGGACGACCGAGAACGGGACGACCGACCGCCGGATCGTCGCCGACAGCCGCGGTATCGGCGGTCCGCCGCTTCCGCCCCGTGACGCACTGTTCTTCGATCCGACGTACAACCAGCGCATCCGACTGCTGTTCTCGGGCGTCCACGTCATCGACGTCTCCCCGACCAGCGAGGAGGTGATGCAGATCCAGCAGGCGCCGCTGTACCGGATCGCGACCGACGGCGCGACCGACCGCGAACAGATCCCGGTCGTCGGTGCCGAGCGCGTCGGCGGGGTGGGCTTCACCGCGACGGTGACTCCCACCGGGATGGTCCGCTCGTACGCCGTCCAGTACACCGTCATCCGTGACGGCGTCCAGTTGCGGGTGACCGAATCAGTGCGCTACACCGATGTCGGGACGACGACGGTTCCGACCGAGAAGTAGTTCCGTCGTAGGAAATCAGTAATACGTCGCGTAGTATCCCCGTTCGAGCCGGAAGATCTGGTCCCTGTAGCTGAGATACCAGTCCCCGGGGCCGTCGTACATGTCCGGACCTGCCGTGCCTGCTCGTCGCTCATGGTTCGGGTGGACGCAGCGATCGCCGGGCGAGTCAAAACAGAGAGAAGTCGGTCTGTGAGCGGTGCGGAGGCGGTGGGGAGGCCAAGCATCCGCGGCCGAAGGCCGCGGTTCTCGGAATCGCAAGCGAACGGCGATGCCGTGAGCGCTGCGATTCCGCCTTTTTCCCCAAGTTTTTACGCGGGGGTCGAGCGCTCGCGAGTGCGAGGCCCTCGCGTAAAAAGTGGTCTTACATCATGCCGCCCATACCGCCGCCCATGCCGCCCATGCCGCCGGGGGCGCCACCGGGCGCGCCGCCCTCGTCCCCGTCACCGGAGGTCGAGAGGTCGCCAGCGGCGATGATGTCGTCGATCTTGAGCACAAGGTTCGCGGCCTCGACCGCAGAGGAGAGCGCCTGGCGCTTGGCGTGGGCCGGCTCGACGACGCCGGTCTCCAGCGTGTCCTCGACGTCGCCGGTGAAGACGTTCAGGCCGGCGCTGACATCGCCGTCCTCGTGAGCGGAGCGCAGGTCGACCAGCGTGTCGATGGAGTCCAGACCAGCGTTCTCGGCGAGGGTGCGCGGGATGATCTCCAGCGCGTCGGCGAAGGCCTCGACGGCGAGTTGCTCGCGACCCTCGACGGAGTCGGCGTAGTCACGCAGGCGTGCAGCGACCTCGACCTCGGGGGCGCCGCCGCCGCCCAGGACCGTGCCGTTGGCGACGGTGCTGGCGACGACGTCAAGTGCGTCGGTGACGCCGCGTTCGAGCTCGTCGACGACGTGGTCGGTCGAGCCACGGAGCAACAGGGTGACACCGTGGGCGTCGTCACCGCTGCCCTCGACGTAGAACAGGCCCTCGGCCTCGTCGCGCCGGATCGAGCCCTGGCCGACGTCGTCCTCGCTGGCGGAGTCCAGGTCGGAGACGATGCGAGCGCCCAGGACCTCCTTCAGGAACTCGATGTCGGACTTCTTGGCCCGCTCGACGGCGAGGATGCCCTGCTGTGCGAGGTAGTGCTGGGCCATGTCGTCGATACCCTTCTGACAGAAGAGGACGTTCGCGCCGGTCGCGGCGACTTTGTCGACCATCTCCTTGAGCTGTTCTTCCTCCTTGTCGAGGAAGGTCTGGAGCTGGCTCGGGTCGTCGACCGAGAGCTGGGCGTCGACGTCGGTCTCGTCCAGTTCGATGGCCGTATCGACCAGCAGGACGTCGGCGTCGTCGACGTTCGTCGGCATCTCCTCGTGGACGGCGTCCTTGTCGACGACGGCGCCTTCGAGCAGTTCGGAGTTGCCGGCGGAGCTGCCGGTCTGGGTCTCGATGTTGAGGTACTCCAGGTCGGCGACGATGGAGCCGTCCTCGGCCTCGACGGTGACGGCGTTGACCGCGTCGACGATGAGCTGGGCGAGCAGCTCCTTGTTGAGCTCGGCGCCCTTGCCGGTCATCGAGGTCTCGGCGACCTTGCGGAGCAGTTCCTCGTCGTCGGGGTCGACGTCGGTCGAGATGTCGGCGATGATGTCCTTGGACTCGCTCGCGGCGAGGTCGAAGCCCTTGATGATCGCCGACGGATGGATGTCCTGTTCGAGCAGGTCCTGTGCATTCTTCAGGAGTTCACCGGCGATGGCGACGGCGGAGGTGGTACCGTCACCGGCCTCGTCCTCCTGGGTCTCGGCGACCTCGACGATCATCGAGGCCGTCGGGTTGTCGATGTCCATCTCCTGGAGGATCGTTACCCCGTCGTTCGTGACGGTGACATCGCCCATCGAGGAGACGAGCATCTTGTCCATCCCTTTCGGACCGAGTGTCGATCGAACGGACTCGGCGACCGCGCGAGCCGCAGAGATGTTGTGTTCCTGTGCAGATTTGTCCTTCATCCGCTGGGAGTCCTCTCCCAGGATGATCATCGGCTGTCCCTGCATTTGACGCTGGCTCATAATCAGACGGAGATTGTATGTGGTTCTATATAAAAGTAGGTGTTCTGGCCGGGCACGACGACGACCGGCGCTGTACTACAGACTCCAGAAACCACGGTACTACGGTGGTTTCACGCTCGAATCGTGCCATCCCATCACACGCATTCGGCTGGCACAGAACTGGCGTTTAAATACTATTCCACGGGCTCTTTCCAGTGGACGATGGCCGTCCCGACGACGAAGGCATCCGTGCCGTCGGCGTTCCGGCGGAACTGGAGCGTGTTCTCGCCCTCGTGGAGGCGGGCGGGGACGACGGTGTCCATCCAGTACTGCCAGCCGGTGCCGGTCGCGATGTCGAACCCGGAGAGGGCCTCGCCGTTGACGAGCATCTCGTGGTCGTAGTCACTGACGTCGTAGACCTGCATCTCGACGTAGGGGTCGACCGGCTCGGCGACCGGAACCTCGAAGGTCAGCTTGTCGGTGCGGTCGCCGACGAACTCCGCCCAGGGGACGTCGAGCGAGTCGGCGGACGGACCGAGGTGTTGCTGGAACGTACAGGTCGCGTAGTTCGCGCGGTGGGCCATACGCGGGACGTGGGGCGGGACCCTCAAAAAGGGACACCGAAGCCCCGCGGAACGGATTTATGGTCTCTGACCGCCTACGGCCCCCCGTGAATCGCACGGCAGCCCTGGACGCGGTGGTCTTCGGGGTCGACATCCAGAGTGGCGACGTGCGCGGGGACGCCCCCTCCTACGCGCTGGTGGTCTTCGACGGCGAGTCCGTCGAGCGGGACGTGGTCTCGCGACGGAAGCTCCGTCGCCGGATCGACGACGAGGCGCCGGCGATGGTCGCCACGGACAACATGTACGAACTGGCCGCCGACAAGGACCAGCTCGTCCACTTCCTGGGCCAGTTGCCCGACGGGACGCGGCTGGTCCAGGTGACCGGCGACGAGCGTCCGGAACCGCTCTCGCGGGTCGCCAAGCGCCACGGCGTCCCCTACGGGAAGGAGCCGATGCAGGAGGCCGAGGCTGCCGCCAGACTCGCGGCCGCGAACGTCGGCCAGGAGGTCTCGGCCTTTACCGACACCACGGAGGTGAAGGTCGCCCGCGGCCGCTCGACCGGCAAGGGCGGCTGGTCGGAGGACCGCTACACGCGGCGCATCCACGGCTCGGTCAAGACCCGCGCTCGCGAGGTGGAGTCGGCACTCGACGAGGCCGGCCTGGCGTACGACCGCGACGTCACCGAGAAGTACGGCGGCTTCTCGAACGCCGTCTTCGAGGTCCAGGCACGGCCGCAGGACATCCCGGTCTCCCGGAACCGGTCGGGCGACACCCGCGTCGAGATCGAGCGCGTTCGCCGGGACGGCATCGAGTTCCGGCCGCTCGCGAAGCGGCGGGACCACGTCGTCGTCGGCGTCGACCCGGGGACGACGACGGCCGTCGCCATCGTCGGACTCGACGGCGAGGTACTGGACGTCTACTCCTCGCGGACCGACGATACCGCCGCGACGACCGAGTGGATCATCGAACGGGGCCGGCCTGTCGTCGTCGCCGCCGACGTGACGCCGATGCCCAACACCGTCGAGAAGCTCCGCCGGTCGTTCAACGCCGCCGGCTGGGAACCTGACCGGGACCTCCCGGTCGACGAGAAGAAACACCGGACCCGAGAGACGGCCTACGACAACGACCACGAGCGGGACGCGATGGCGGCCGCGCTGTACGCCTACGACAGCCACGAGGATCAGTTCGACCGCATCGCCAGCAAGGTCCCGCCACAGCACGAGGTCGGCCCGGTCGTCGCCCGCGTCGTGGCCGGCGAGGAGTCCGTCGAAGCCGTCCTCTCGGACATCGAGGGTGACGACGAGGACGACGAGGAGACGACCAGCCACGAACCGCGCGAACTGAGCGAGGAGGAACAGGAGATTCGGCGACTCCAGTCCCGCATCGACCGGCTGGAGTCCCACGTCGAGGACCTCAAAGGGACCATCCAGCGCAAGGACGACCAGCTCTCCGAGAAGGACAAACAGCTGGAGAAGGCCCGCAGCGAAGGTCGCCGGGAGGTCCGCAAGGACCGCGAGGTCACCCGTCTCCAGCGGCGCAACGAGGCCCTGGAACGGGACCTGGCCGAAGAGCAGGAGAAGCGCGAGGAACTGGCCGACAAGCTCGACCGGCTGAAGGCACTCTGGAAGCTCGATCACTCGAACTTCGCCGACGTCTCGGAGAAACAGGAGGGGCTGGTGCCGGTCAAGGTCGTCGCACAGTTCACGCGGGCCGACATCGAGGACGCCGACGAGCGGTTCGGGCTCGTCGAGGACGACGTCGTCATGTTCCGGGACGCCTCCGGTGCCGGCCGCTCGACGGCGGAACTCCTTGCCGATATCGGCCCCCGGATCGTCCTCCGGGCGGGGAACCTCTCGGACGCCGCCGACGAGGTGCTGTTCGAGCACCGCATCCCCGTCGCGCCGGCCTCGATGGTGACGGTCCAGGAGGTCGACGAACTCGCCGTGGCCCGTGAACACGAGGTCGAGGCGGCCATCGACGACTGGGAGGACCGAGCCGAGGACCGCAAGCGCGAACAGAACGCCGAGATGGTCGACCAGATCATCAGTGAACACCGCGCGGATCGGCCCGTCGACGATTGAGTCCCGTCAACCGGAGTTTCGAGGGCTGTCGACGGTGTTTCGTGGTCTCTGCCGTAGGTAACGGTTATATCTGCCGTCTCCGTACCGGACAGTATGACGGGGGACCCAGCCTGGCTCTCGCGAGCCCTGGATACGCTGGACGACGTCTTCTACGTCTACGACGCGACCGACGGACTCGTCCACTGGAACCGTCGGCTCGAAGAGCTGTTCGACCTCTCCCCCGAGCAACTGGACGGCAAGGACCCGACAGAGTTCTTCGTCCCCGAGGACCGTGACTCGGTCGCTGCGGCCGTCGCCGACCTCTACGAGACCGGCGAGACCGTGGTCGAGGCCATCGCCGAGACGACGGAGGGACGGATCCGGTTCGAACTGTCCGGGCGGCTGTTGACCGACGACGACGGGACAGTCCTGGGGTTCGCCGGCGTCGGGCGGGACGTCACCGACCGGCGCGACGAGACCTGGCAACTGGCCCGCGAGAACGAACGGCTCGCGGAGTTCGCCGACGTCCTGGCACACGACCTCCGGAACCCCCTGTCTGTCGCGAACGGCCACCTGGCGCTGGCTCGCGCAGACGTCGACGATACGAGCGTCGACGCCCACTTCGACCGGCTCGCCAGCGCCCACGACCGCATCGAGGCTATCATTGCCGACATCCGACGCGCCGCCCGTGAGGGGGAACTGGCCACCGACCCACGGCCGGTCGAGCTGGCGACCGCCGCCCGGCGGGCCTGGGAGACGGTCCAGGCGCCCGACACCACGTTCGAATGTCTCGCGTCCGGCAGTGTCCATGCCGACGCACAGCGACTCCAGCGGTTACTGGAGAACCTGTTTCGAAACAGCGTCGAGCACAGCTCTCCGGGCACTCGGACGGAGTCCGGTGACAGCGCTGAACACGCCGCCGGAACGGTCCGACTCGCCGACACTGACACCGGGTTCGCCGTCGAGGACGACGGGGTGGGGGTTCCCGCCGCCGAGCGCGACCGGGTGTTCGAACCGGGCGTCAGTCTCGCCGACGGAACCGGTTTCGGGCTCTACATCGTCCGCTCTATCGCCCGCGCGCACGGCTGGTCGGTTGTCCTGACCGAGAGCGACACCGGTGGCGCGCGGTTCGAATTCGACTGTCGAGGTGGCGAGTCAGGAGAACCCGCCCATCCCACCGCCCATCCCGAAGGCGGCTACGAGGCTGGAGACGAGGCCGTAGACGACCAGCGAGAGGCCACTGACGACTAGTGCCAGTCCGGCGGCGACGAGGGGTGCCTGCGAGGCGACGAGTCCGATGCCACCGAGGGCGACGACGATACCGGCGATACCGACCGCGCCGAGCTTGTCGAGCATACCCCCACTCGGCGGGCGGGCGGAGAAAAGACCGTCGGTCAGTACTCGAAGGTCGTCTCGATGGCCTGTGCGGCGGCGACCATCTCGGCGATGGCGTCCTGACGGCGCAACAGCGTCATCGTGTTCCCCTCGACGTCGAAGGTCCCGTTCATCACCGACTCCGAGACGTCGAGGTTCCCCTGTAACAGTTCCTTCCAGGCGGCGTAGGGGCCGCGCAGCGCGAAGTCGTAGTCGTCGATTTCACCGACTGCGGCGTCGATACAGTCCCCGTCGTCGACGTCGACGACGAACGAGACGGGGTCGCCCCCGTAGGTGTCGTCGGCCCGGATCTCGAACTGGAAGGTCGCGACGAACTCCTCGGCGGCGGTCTCGAACCCGTCCCGTTCGCTGATTCGCTCGCGCCAGGCTGTGGCCCACTCGGGAGCGTCCTCGGGTAGTGTCACACTCATCGGTCGTCACCGTAGTCGTGACCCTCACTCATACTGTCAGAACAGTTCGGAGTAATCCGAATAAGAATTGTGATTGCCGGTTTGACCGCTACAGCGAAGTCGCCAGAAGTTAAACCTCCCCGGAACGAACGTGCGCGTATGAGCGACAACGACAGCCGAAAGGACCTGAGGATGCCCGAGGACAGCGAGGTGTTCGCGATCGTCACAGACATGCTGGGAGCGAATCGCGTCAAGGTACGCTGCATGGACGGGGTCGAACGCACAGCCCGGATTCCGGGCAAGATGCAGAAACGGATCTGGATCCGGGAGGACGACGTCGTGCTCGTCGAACCGTGGGACTGGCAGGACGAGAAGGCCGACATCACCTGGCGCTACGAGAAGCAGGACGCGGACCAGCTCCGCGAGGAGGGACACATCCAGGAGTAGCGACCGTATGACTCGACCAACGAGGGCCGACACGTGACAGAGGCGGAGTTCGGACTCCTCGACACCGACGAGGCCGAGACGCCGGGCGACGAGTGGGAGGAACTCGACGTCTCGGACACCGAGGCCGACCGCATCGCCCGCAAGCGGGACCGCGAGTTCAGCGAGTTCCGCAAGCGCATCAAGGACGCAGACCAGTTCAAGGTCGAGGCCAGCGTCTTCGACGACGCCACCTACGGCGCGCTCTACAAACTCGTCCAGGACGGCTACATCGACGCCTTCGGCGGCCCCATCTCCACGGGCAAGGAGGCCAACGTCTACACCGCGCTGTCGGGCGATCACGAGGTCGCCGTCAAGGTCTACCGCATCAACGCCTCCGACTTCACGGACATGCGGGGCTATCTCGACGGCGACCCCCGCTTCGAGGGGATCGGCTCGGACAAGAAGAAGGTCGTCACCGCCTGGGTCCGCAAGGAGTCCTCGAATCTCACGCGGGCCCGCCGGGCCGGCGTCCGCACGCCGAAACCGATCGCCGTCGAACGGAACGTCCTGGTCATGGAGTATCTGGGGACCGAAGAAGGGCGGGCTCGTAGGCTCAGCGAGGTCCACATCGAGAACCCCCAGATGGCTTTCGACGTCGTCAAGGAGTACATGCGACGGCTCTACGACGCCGGCCTGGTCCACGGCGACCTCTCTGAGTACAACGTCGTCTTCCACGAGGGCCAACTGTACATCATCGACCTCGGGCAGGCGGTCACCGTCTACCACCCCAACGCCGAGGAGTTCCTCGAACGGGACTGTCGCAACGTCGCGAACTTCTTCGCCCGGCAGGGCGTCGACGCCGACCCCGACGACCTGCTCGCGTACGTCCGGGAACACGCCACCCCGCGGGACGACGACGACACCGAGCGCGGCGCCGACGACGACGCGGTCGCGGCGGAGGACGACGCCGACGAGGAGTAACTCAAACTCCTCTCTGGGTCAGGCAAAACGCTAAGGGAGACACCTGTCGACTGGACGTATGAGCACCTGGCGCGACCGACTCCCCGACCGGCTGTGGGCTGGCGTCCGTCAGCGTGTCGCTATCGACACGCGGGCGCTGGCCGCCTTCCGCATCTCGCTGGGCGTGCTGTTGCTGCTGGATCTGCTGTTGCGGGCCCGAGACCTCCGGGCACATTACAGCGACCGCGGGGTCTTCCCCAGGTCGGCGGCCATCGAGCTCTACGACCCGCTGTCGATTCACCTGGCTGTCGGTGACGTCCCGCAACTCGCGGCGCTGTTCGCCCTGCAGGGACTGGTCGCGCTCGCCTTCCTCGTCGGCTACCGGACCCGACTGGCGACGCTGCTGACGTGGCTGCTGTGGTTCTCCCTGCACGCACGGTTCCCCATGGCGCTCAACGGCGGCGACACGCTGTTGCGCCTGTCGCTGTTCTGGTCGCTGTTCGTCCCGCTGGGACACCGGTTCTCCGTCGACGCGCTCCACCGCGAGGACCCGCCCGACCGGATCGCTTCGCTCGGGACCGCGGCGTTGCTCGCCCAGGTCGTGTTCATGTACGGGACCAACGCCGCGCTCAAGCACATGGGGACGGTCTGGCGGTCCGGCGACGGCCTGACCTACACGCTCCGACTCGGCCACTTCACGACGGCCTTCGGCGAGTTCCTCGGGACGCTCCCGCTCGTGACGACGGCGCTGGGATACACGGTGTTCGTCCTGTGGACGCTCTCGCCCGGCCTGCTCCTCCTGACCGGGTGGAAGCGTGCGCTGCTTGCCACTCTGTTCATGAGCATGCACGCGGGGATGGCCCTCTCGATGCATATCGGCCTGTTCCCGTTCATCGTCATCGCGGCGCTGCTGTTGTTCCTTCCCACGCCGGTGTGGGACCGATTACTGCCGACCGACCGGATCGACCGGCTCCGCCGAACTGGCGTCGAAGACCTGTTCCGCGCGCTCTATCCCACGTTCTCGACGCCCCACCGACTCGCCCGACTGCGAGCGCACCTCCGGGTCGTCGCCGTCGTCGTCATCCTCGTCTCGGTGCTGTTCGTCGGCGCGTTCAACGCCGAACGGCTGACGAACCGCTCGGACGTCGGCCCACAGGACACGACGCCCGAACCGCTGGAGAGCTACGGCGAGACGATGTATCTCACCCAGTACTGGAACATGTTCGCGCCCGACCCGCTCCGGAAGACGGGGTGGTACCGGCTGCCGGGGACCCTGGACAACGGGACCACCATCGACGTCGCCCGTGGCGGTCCGGTCACCGAGGAGCGACCGCCGGGGCTCGACGACCTCGCGACACAGTACCCGAACCAGCGCTGGCGCAAGTACATGAGCAACCTCCGGCAGTTCGGGTACGCCGACGAGCGCGAACTGTTCCTGCAGTATCACTGCGAGCGGTGGAACCGCACCCACGACGTCCCGCTCCGGGAGATCGAGTTCGAGTACGTCACGCTGTGGGTGACCGACGACGGGACCGTCCCCCAGGGGACCGACCACCTCGCGAGTCACACCTGCGGGGCCTGAGAACCGCTCGCAGGACGGTACTGACGCCGAAGTTTTAAACAGTCTGACCCTCTTACGGAAGCATATACTTATGCAACACGTGAAGATTCCGCAGGACCGGATCGGTGTTCTCATCGGCGAAGGTGGTGAGACGATGCGCGAGATCGAAGAGCGTGCGGAGGTCCGTCTCGACATCGACTCGGAGGACGGGTCTGTCAAGGTCGAGACCGTCGGCGACCCCGTCACGGCGCTGAAGGGGCCCGACATCGTGAAGGCCATCGGCCGCGGGTTCGCGCCCGAGGACGCCATGGCGCTGCTGGACGACGACATGATGATGTTCGAACTCATCGATATCGAGGCCGCCTCCCGCAACAAGAACGACTTCCGGCGCCAGAAGGGTCGACTCATCGGCGAGGGCGGCCGGACCCGCGAACTCATGCAGGAACTGTCCGGGGCCGCGGTCGTCATCTACGGCTCGACGCTGGGGATCATCGGCGGGCCCGAACAGGTCGACGCGGTGCGGGAGGCAGCCGAGATGCTGCTGGACGGCGCCCCCCACGGCTCGGTGTACTCGTTCCTCGAACGCAAGCACAACGAGATGAAACACAAGGGTCTGGAGTACCACCAGTTCACGGGCTGAACTACTGTTCTCCGAGGATCTGGACCGAGCCGCCGGTCGCGTAGAGACGTCCGCCCGACAGCGCTAGTTCCGGTGGAATCCGCCGTTGCTCGGTCGTCCACAGCTCGCTCCCGTCGGCTGCCGACCGCGCGGTGAGGCGGCCCTGAACGTTCACGTAGACGGTCGATCCTGCGGCGACCGGTGGGGAGGTGATCCCGTCGGGGGACCACGTCCACTGCTGACTCCCGTCGGCCATATCCAGGCCGACGAAGGTCACATCGTCGCGCTCGATGCCTGCGCCCGTGACGAGGGTCGACCCCGCGACGGCGGGCCAGTACGGCAGTGCGTTCCGCCCCTCGGACAGTTCGATGACCGTCGCCGCCCACCGCTGTTCTCCGGTGTCGAGGTGGATCGCGTGGACCACCCCGTTGCTGGCGGCGACGTACGCCGTCCTGGCGACGACCACGACCCGGCGCAGGACCCGAGCGACGCTGGCGAACCGGAACCGGCGACGACCCGTCGCGCGGTCGAACCCGACGAGTGTCCCCTCGGCGGTCGGGACGACGGCGGTCTCTCCTGCGACGGCGGGCGTCCCGGTTGACCGATCGAACCGGTGGCGCCACTGGACAGCTCCCGAGTCGAGATCGAGTGCCGCGATCGTCTCCCGGCCGGCGTAGACGGTCCCGTCGGCGATGATCGGGGACGACGTGACGCGCTCGCCGACCGACCACGACCAGCGCTCGGCACCCGTTTCGGCGTCCAGCGCCCTGACACCGTCGTTGCCAGCCCCGACGACGACAGTGCCGTCCGCAACGGCCGGGGTGCCGAAGATCGCGTCCACTCCCGGTGTGTGCCACTGCCGACGCCCGGATCTACTATCGAAGGCATGGACGCCGCCGTTATCGTCTGGGGCGTAGACGATCCCGTCGACGATTGCGGCGCTCCCGAGTTCCCCTTCACTGGCGCTGAGCCGTCCGACGACCGTCGGTTTCGACTGCGGTCCGGCCGTCTCGGGGACGCTGGCGCTGTTGCGCGATCCACGCCGGTGGCTCGGCCAGTCGGTTCCCGCCGGACTGGTCGACGCCGTCGGTGTCTCGGTGGCTGTCGGCCGCTCGCGTGTCGCCACCGGCGTCCGTCCCTCGGTGTTCGTCGTTGTTCTCTCCTCCGGCGACTGTAAGTCCAGACAGCCACCGACCGACCCGACGATACCGGCCGAGAGCGCCGTGAGGAACCGCCGTCGGCCGGCGTCGCCGTCCGTCATGCCGGCGGCTCCTCCGTCTGGACCGCGACCAACTGCCCGCGGACGGTGTAGAGGAGCGTCCCGCCGGCGACGACGGACTGGTGTGTGCTCTGGCCGGGTCCGACCGGTCCCCGAACAGTGCCGTCGGCGAGATCGATCCGGTAGTTACCGACGTACACGGCCTCGGGTGTCACCGTGGGATGGCCCCGGACAAGTCGTCCGATGTCGATCGTCCGACTCCAGCGGACCGTTCCATCCGACGGTGCCAGGAGCCGGACCGTCCCGTCCTGATCGGCGACGATCACGCCGGCCGGTGACCGGGCCGGACCGGCCGGAATCTCCGTGTCGACCGAGCGCTGCCACTGTGGGCTGCCGCCGTCACGGTCGAACGCCAGCATATTGCCGTTCCCGGTGGTGGCGTAGACTCGATCGTCGGCGACCGTCGCTGTCCGATAGCGACCGCCGTTGCCGGTACTGGTCCAGCGTTCCCGCCCGGTCGCGGCGTCGAGCGCGTACATCGTGTCGCCGGAGCCGACGTAGACGGTCCCGTCGGCGACTGCCGGCGTGGCAGCCATCTGTGTCCCTGTGTCGACGCGCCACCGGCGGCGACCGGTCGCCAGGTCGACCGCGACGACGGCTCCCTCGGTGTAGCCGTACTCGACGACGGCGTAGACGGTGTCGTCGACGATCGTCACCGGAACGTTCGGCGGATAGCCGATCTCGTGGGTCCACTGCTCGCTCCCGTCGCGCACCGAGACGGCGTGGATCTTTCCGTCGACCGAGCCGAACACGGCGGTCCCGTCGGCGACCGCCGGCGTCGCGTACACGTCGTCACCGACCGAGGCGCGCCACTGTTCGCTCCCGTCACGCCCGTCAAACGCGAGCAGTGCCCCTCCGTAGACGCCCATGAGGACGGTGTTGTCGACTACCGCCGGGCCGGCCTCGGGGAAGATGTTCGCGTCGATCTCGGCCCGCCACTTCGTCTCGGCGTCGGCCCCTGGTCCGGTCGCGTCGGCCGCGTAGGCGGTGTTCCCTGCGTCGTAGTACGCGGTCGGCCACTCGCCGACGATCTCACGGTTCGGTTCCGGCGTCGCGAACGGTGTGCGCGTCTCGGTCGGGTCCTGTGGGGCCGCTGTCTCGGACCGAACGCCCGGTGTTGGTGTCGGGGCTGGCGTGTCCCGTCGACTCGTCGGTGTTGCGGTCGTTCCCTGGACATCGCTCCGTAGACACCCGCCGATCCCCGTCGTCCCCAGTGTGGCCGCAACCGAGGACAGGAGCCGCCGCCGCGATATGCGCCGTGACTCGTCGTCCCCCTCACTGCTCGAACCCATGTTCCAACAATCTCACACCACGACTTCAGGGTTGGGTCGTGTGACGGCTACACGACCCGTCGACGGGGGGCGGATCACTGCTCGCCGGCCACCCGCTCTCGCTCTGACCACCAGGCGTAACATATAATTCTTTAGCCGAGAAAGGACCTCAAAGAACATCGTGCCAAACGATACCAGCACGCCCGGCGGCGGCACCGACACCGACACCGACAGTGGCCGGACCGTCTCGGAGGTCGTCGACAAACTCGAACGGATCCGGACCGACGCCGAGTCGGACACGTCGGTCACTGACGGGGTCCTGCTGGACCAACTGGCGGAGGTCGAGCAGCGACTCCTCTCGTTCGGGGAGGCACTGGGGGGTGCAGCAGAGGACGTGACCGACCTGCCGTTCACCGAGGAGGCGGGCTTAGACCACATGCCGGAACCGCTGTACGTCCGGCACGATACGGAGATGCTGAATCAGGTCACCTCCTGGCTGTTGCAGGACCAGCACATCGGGCTCGTCAGCCCGTACGGTAGCGGGAAGTCGGCGTTCCGCGAGATCGTCCTACGGGACCTGGGGAAACACGAGCGGTTCGTCGTCACCCATCTGGACAACCCCGGCGAGACCACGGCACGCAAGCTCTACCAGACCATCCTCACGGCGGGCTACTCGGCGGGTTACTCCGTCGACTTCGGCAACTACTCGCAGGTCCGCAACGGCATCCCCTGGGCGACCGCCGACGCCAAGCAGGCGGTCCGTGAGATCGTCCGGCGGGTCCGGGAGGACGACCGGACGCTGTTGCTCGTCGTCGACGAGATCGAGGTACTCGACGCCGACTTGCTCTCGCCGCTACAGGTGGCCGGTGACGCCGGCGTCCGCCTGTTCCTCTCGGGGACTCCCGAAGGCAAGCGCCGTGTCGCGGAGATCCGCGGAACGCTGGACTCACGGCTACGCTACTACGAGGGGATCGACCCCTTCTCGCCCAGCGACATCGCCGAGTACGTGGCCCGGTCGATGGCGTACTTCCGGGACGAGCCGTACGAGGGGCAGGCGCCGGACCTGTTCACCCGGCAGGCCATCGAGGACATCCACGAGCGCACCGAGGGCAACCCCCGCGAGGTCCGCATGGAGTGTCGGGAACTGTTCACGCGCGCGGCGTTCGTCTGGTACCGGACCGGCCAGGACATCGACCGTATCCAGATCACGCCCGAACTGCGCCACCGGCGGTTCGGGATGAGCCAGTGAGCGCGGCGAGACAATTTTGTCGCTGGCACGTGACCGTCTGAGCGGATGGTCGAGGGCCCGGATTGGCAGACGGCGACCGACGCGTTCTCGCGGCTCTCCAGCGAGCAGCGCGTCCGTATCGTCGAGGCGCTCGGGGCGGCCGCAGTCGAGACGCCGCCCGAGGACATCGTCTACGGGACAATCGACGGTTCGCCGGTCGGGCTCACGTACTCGGAGTTGCAGTCCGCGGTCGGCATCCGTGACAACGGCCGGTTCAACTACCACCTCGACGAACTGCGGGACACCTTCGTCGAGAAGCAGGGCGACACGTATCGGCTGACCTGGGTCGGACAGTACGCTTTCGACATGATCGCCCGGTGGTCCGCGGATACTGCCGACAGCGCGGTCCGCTCGTTTTCGAGCGCGTCGGCCTGTCTCGACTGTGGGACCGCGCTGGACGTCCGCTACACGACCGAGCAGTTGCTCTATATCGCCTGCCCGGACTGTGAGATCGGCTACAAGATGATGGGTATCCCGCCGCGTGCCATCGCGACGCGCTCGCCCGACCAGATCCTGGACATCGCCGACGCCTACGCACGCGGCTACGCCACGACTATCGCCCGGCGCGTCTGTGACACCTGTGGGGGTGACCTCGACTTCGGCCTGATGGGCGGCGAGGACTACGAGCAGGCGGCCAGCGACCGCCCACAGCCGGTCGCCGCCTGTCGCTGTCGGGTCTGTGGCCAGACCGGCTTCCCCACCGTGGGTGAACTGCTCGTCCCACATCCCGCGTACGTCGCGTTCTCCCAGGCCCACGACCGGGACCCCAGAGAGACGTACATCTGGGAACTCCCGGTCGCCGCCACGGGCGAGGCCGTCACCGTCTACCCCGAGACACCGCTCCGGGTCGAGGTGGTCGCCGAACTGGACGGCGACCGCCTGACGTTCACGCTGGACGGGGAGATGGCCGTCTGTGACGTGTGTGAGTCGTGACCGGCGTACCGGGTCCGTGGCCCGTATATAAACGGGTGCGTGTCATCGACTAACACATACGTCACCGCCCGACTGCGGTGCCCCAGCGACACCGGCACCAGTGGTTTTATATAGAAGGACAATCAATCATCGTCCTGACTATGGCTCAACAGCAGATGGGCAACCAGCCCCTCATCGTACTCTCCGAGGAGTCCCAGCGGACATCCGGCAAAGACGCGCAGTCGATGAACATCACGGCCGGCAAGGCCGTCGCCGAGTCCGTTCGGACCACACTGGGTCCGAAGGGGATGGACAAGATGCTCGTCGACAACTCCGGGTCCGTCGTCGTCACGAACGACGGCGTCACCATCCTCGACGAGATGGACATCGAGCACCCGGCCGCGAACATGATCGTCGAGGTCGCCCAGACCCAGGAGGACGAGGTCGGGGACGGCACGACGACGGCCGTCGTCATCGCCGGCGAACTGCTCTCGAAGGCCGAGGAACTGCTGGACCAGGACATCCACGCCACCATCCTGGCCCAGGGGTACCGTCAGGCCGCCGAGAAGGCAAAGGAAATCCTCGAGGAGAACGCTATCGACGTCGACGCCGACGACACCGAGACCCTCGAGAAGGTCGCCGGCACGGCCATGACCGGCAAGGGCGCCGAATCCTCCAAGGACGTTCTGGCCGAACTCGTCGTCCGCGCCGTCCAGTCCGTCGCCGAGGACGACGGCACGGTCGACACCGACAACATCCAGATCGAGACGGTCGTCGGCGGCGCCACGGACGAGTCCGAACTCGTCGAGGGCGTCATCGTCGACAAGGAGCGTGTCCACGACAACATGCCCTTCGCCGTCGAGGACGCCGACATCGCGCTGCTCGACACGGCCATCGAGGTCCCCGAGACCGAGCTGGACACCGAGGTCAACGTCACCGACCCCGATCAGCTCCAGCAGTTCCTCGATCAGGAAGAGGCCCAGCTCAAGGAGTACGTCGACAAGCTCGCCGAGGTCGGCGCCGACGTCGTCTTCTGCCAGAAGGGCATCGACGACATGGCCCAGCACTACCTCGCCCAGGAGGGCATCCTGGCGGTCCGCCGCGCCAAGAAGTCCGACATCGACGCGCTCTCGCGCTCGACGGGCGCCCGCATCGTCTCGAACATCGACGACATCACCGAGGACGACCTCGGCTTCGCGGGCTCGGTCGCCCAGAAGGACATCGCCGGCGACGAGCGCATCTTCGTCGAGGACGTCGAGGACGCCAAGGCCGTCACGATGATCCTGCGCGGTGGCACCGAACACGTCGTCGACGAGGTCGAGCGCGCCATCGAGGACTCGCTCGGCGTCGTCGCCGCCACGCTGGAGGACGGCAAGGTCCTGCCCGGCGGCGGTGCCCCCGAGACCGAACTCGCGCTCGGCCTGCGTGACTACGCCGACTCCGTCGGGGGCCGCGAGCAGCTCGCCGTCGAGGCCTTCGCCGACGCCATCGACGTCATCCCGCGCACCCTCGCCGAGAACGCCGGTCACGACCCGATCGACTCCCTGGTCGATCTCCGCAGCAAGCACGACGGCGGCGACGTCGCCGCCGGCCTGGACGCCTACACCGGCGAGATCGTCGACATGGAGGAGGACGGCGTCGTCGAGCCCCTCCGCGTGAAGACCCAGGCAATCGAATCCGCAACCGAAGCCGCAGTGATGATCCTGCGCATCGACGACGTCATCGCCGCTGGCGACCTCAAGGGTGGCCAGGGCGACGACGACGACGAGGAAGGCGGCCCAGGCGGCCCCGGCGGCGCACCCGGCGCCGGCGGCATGGGCGGCATGGGCGGCATGGGTGGCGGCATGGGCGGCATGATGTAAACCCACTTTTTGCAACTCCTTCGGGCGCTTCGCGCCCTCAGTCGTGCAAAAACCTGGGGAAAAATCGCGACTGCGCTCCCGTCGCGCGCCTCCGGCGCGCGGTGGTCGCTTGTCGCGGTCGAACCGGCGCGCTGCGCGCGCCGGATGCTCATCCCTGCTACCGCTCCGCATCGCTCGCTGACTTCTCTCCGTTTTCGCGCCGATAGTGGCTGGTACGGATTACTGGCCCAGTTGAAACCCTATTAATTGGACACTTCTGACGCTGAAACAGCCGTTAGGTTGGTGTGCGTATTGACCACCAGAACCTATGAACGTATTAGTATTTTTTCCGATCACCGTGCAAGATGCAGGGCGCATATCGTACGTTGGCATTTTGTGGGAATCCCAGTAACTGGTGTTTCCGGTTCTGAAACACAGGCTCTTGCTTTATTATAATAGATTGATACCCTATCCGTATGAAAAGTCGATTGAGAGCCGCAGGTAACCGGATATTCCGTGGAACCACCGATAGCCGTTTGCGTGCTTCTTGGCGAATCATCATCGCAGTTGGTCTGACATTTGTCGGTGCTCTGGGCGGCGTACTCGTGGTTCAGCAAGTGGCAATACAAGACCTGTTCGTCCCCCTTTTCGCACACCTGTTTGCCGTTATTGCTGTTCTCGCTACAGCCGGGCTTCTGGCTCGTTACATCGATCACCGACGATTCTCAGACTATGGATTTGCCCTCTCTTTCAGTTGGGGGCTTGAAGCAGTCGTTGGTGCTGTCATCGGCATTGGGCTTGTTGGTCTCGCTTTCGGCTTCGCTCACCAGCTTGGCGTGGTAACTACAGTGGAAACATTCTCAGCAGGAGACGCAGAAACGCTCATGACTGGGTTCGGAGTCGTCCTGCTCGGCTGGGTATTCGTCGGGTTGTGGGAAGAGACGTTGTTTCGCGGCCTCTTTCTCAAGAACGCTGCGGAAGGGCTGTCTGTTCGAGACCTGTCTCCAACGACGGCAGCACTCGGCGCGTGGCTGAGCAGTTCGCTCGTCTATGGATTCCTTCACGGCCCACTGGGATCGAATCCAGAAGAGATTTCGTTATTGTACGCGCTGGTCATGACATCTGTCATGGGCGGCCTTTTCGGACTGGCCTACCTTCTCTCGAACGAGCTCGCACTCCCGATCGGTTTGCACACGGGCATCAACTTCGCGGAGCAAAATCTCTTCTTTGGCCCGCCCGGAGCGGTTGGTCCGGCGATCTTGCGCACGGAGCACACTGTTTCCGGGGCTAGGCTTCAATTCCAGTCGCTTGACCCAGTCATCATCGTTCCAGTTTTCATCTGTGGCTATCTCCTCGTCGCCGGTTGGGCATATTTGCGGGATGGGACAATCTCGATCAAGCAGGGGAAGTAGTGACTGACGTCTATTCTAGCACGTAGATGTTTATTGTAGTTCCCTGTCGAAACCCCCCGGTCGGTGACTGAGCTTCACAAATCGTCCTGAATAGATTCTCTATATTTTGCAGGGCCTTTCTACTAAACTCCTGAGAGGTGATCACTGGGCGCGGTCAGTGAGTACCCTGTATTGACCACAACCGGGTACTGACTTGTCTCCTACTGAGGGTTTCCACAGAGTCGGAGTCCTGTCGTTTCGTCCCGGTATCGCCGACTGACGCACGGTCGAGCACCGGGACACAGCGCCAGGACTTAGTATCAGTCCTCGACGAGTGGATCGCCAGGCTCCGAGTCGTCGTAGCGGTGGCACTGGACCGCACAGCCGTCGACGGACGCCGTCTCGGGTGGTTCGCTGGCACAGACCGTCGGCGTCGCCGTCGCCAGCCGCTCGCGGGCGCGGTCACGGTCACCATCGACGAGAGCCGCCGCCGCGTCCGCGACCGCACGTTCGATTCCTTCGTGGGCAATACCGTCCGGCAGGTCGAACGCGTCGCGGACGGCGTCGGTGTCGTCGAGGCCGTCCGGGAGTGCGCCGGATTCGAGGGTGAAGCGGAACGCCGCGACGGCCTGCCAGGTCTCCGTCGGGAGGTCGACATCCTCTGGCTGGATCACGGCAGGACAGCGCGGGTGGAACCGACAGCCGCTCGGAGGGGCTGCCGGATCGGGCACGGTGTCGGTCAGCGGCCTGGCCAGTCCCCGCTCGGTGGGGTCCAGACTCGGCACGGAGTCGAGCAGGAGTCGCGTGTACGGGTGTGCCGGGTTCGACAGGACCGTGTCGGTCGGGCCGGTCTCGACGAGTTCGCCCAGGTACATCACGGCCACTCGATCACAGAACCGCCGGACGACGTCGATGTCGTGGCTGATGAACAGGATCGAGACGTCGAACGACTCACGGACGTCGGCCAGCAGGCCAAGTATCTCGGACTCGACGCGGGCGTCCAGCGCGCTCGTGGGTTCGTCGGCGACCAGCAGGTCGGGGTCGACGACGAGCGCGCGGGCGATAGCCAGGCGCTGTTTCTCGCCGTCGGAGAACTCGTGGGGGTACCGGTCCCAGTCCGACGCCGCCAGCCCGACCCGTTCGAGCAGGTCCGTGACGATGGCTCGGCGGCGCTCCGGCTCCGAGAGGCCGTGGAGGCCCAACGGTTCGGCGACGGCCTCGCCGACGGTCGTCCGGGGGTTGAACGCCTCGCTTGGGTCCTGGACCACGAGCTGGACGCGGCGCTGGAACGCGGACTCGGCGGTACCCGAGAGCGAACTCACGGGGTCGCTGTCGAACCGGACCTCCCCGCCGGTCGGGGATTCGAGGCCCAGGACCGTCCGGGCGGTCGTGGTCTTCCCGCTGCCGGACTCGCCGACCAGGCCGAGCGTCTCACCGCGCTGGACGTCGAAGCTCACGCCGTCCACGGCCCGGACGCGACCGACCTCCCGCCGGAGCAGTCCCTCGGTGACCGGGTAGTGTTTCTCCAGATCCCGGACCGCGAGCAGTGGCTCGCTGTCGCCCTCAGTCATCGGTCGCCTCCGACGGTGTCTGCTCCGCGGGCTCGTCGAGCCGTTCCCGGTCGCCGTCGGGCCCGTAGTGGACACAGGCGGCGACGTGCCCGTCGTCGCTGTCGGGGGTGACGGGATAGGCCGGAGTCTGGTCGCCGTCGGCACAGGCGTCGACGGCGTGGGGGCACTCCGCCCGGAACCGACAGCCGTCGGTCGGGAGGTCGTCGCGAGCGGGGCGGTCCGTCCGGCGCTCGAACTCCTCGTAGCTGTCCAGCAGCGTCCGGGTGTAGGGGTGTCCGGGCCGCTCGAAGACGGCTTCGACGGGGCCGCGCTCGACGATGGTCCCGCCGAACATCACGAGCACGCGGTCGGCCACCTCGGCGACCACCCGCAGGTCGTGGGTCACGAGCAAGAGCCCCATCCCGTCGTCGAGCAGTCCACGCAGGAGATCGAGTAGCCGGGCCTGGACGGTCACGTCGACGGCCGTCGTCGGTTCGTCGGCGATCAGGAGGTCCGGATCGGCCGCTAGTGCCGTCGCGATGGCGACCCGCTGGCACATCCCACCGGAGAACTCGTGGGGGTAGTCGTCGACGCGCGTCTCGGCGTCCGGGATGCCGACACGCCGGAGCAGGTCGACAGCCCGCTCGCGGGCCCGGTCGGCCGACACCGTTTCGTGGGCGGTGATCGCCTCGCGCAACTGTGCGCCGACGGTGTAGACGGGGTCCAGCGCGTGCTGTGGGTTCTGGAAGACGTGACCGATACGGTCCCCGCGGAGTGCTCGCTGGGCGCGCGCGGCGTCGACCGTCTCGCCGTCGAACCGGACGGTCCCCGAGACGCGCTCGGCCGGGGGACTGGGGACGAGCCCTGTCAGGGACTCGCAGGTGACGCTCTTGCCGCTGCCGGACTCGCCGACGACACAGACTGCCTCGCCGCGATCGACGGTGAAACTCACGCCGTCGACCGCACGGACGGTCCCGCGGTCGGCGTGGACGTACGTTCTGAGGTCCGTTACGTCGAGGAGGGGGTCGTCGGGCCGTGGTGGGGGGGAAGCAGTCATCGGTCAGGACTCCGTCGTGGGTCGAGTATGTCGCGGAGGCCGTCGCCGACGAGTTTGAACGCGACGACGAGCAGGGTCAGTGCGAGCGCCGGCAGCGTCGTGATCCACCAGACCTCGTGGGGGTGCATGTCCTCGGTGTGCAACCCCTCGGCGATGGTCGACCCCCACGAGTACAGCTCTACGTCGCTGAACCCGAGGAAGGCGACGCCGGCCTCTGCCAGTACCAGGATCGCGAAGAGGTGGAAGACGGCGGGGACGAGCGTGTTGGTCACGTTCGGGAGGACGTGACGCCGGGCGAGATACCGCATCGACGCGCCCTGGCTGCGTGCCAGGAGGACGTGGCCGGCCTCTCGGCGCTGGAGTACCTCGCTACGGACCAGCCGCGCGATACCACCCCAGCTCAACAGCCCGAACGTGAGCAACAACAGGAGCAGCGACGGGCCGTAGTACATGTAGCCGATGAAGTAGACGAACAGTGCCGGGATCGAGAGCTGGACGTCCACGTAGCCCATCAGGAGGTCGTCCAGCCGGCCGCCACGGAGGCCGGCGGCGACCCCGACGGCCGTCGCCAGCGGGACGATGAACGCGGCGGCGAAGACGACGACGTATGCCGCCGTCCGGGCGCCGTAGACGACCATGTACTCCATCGGGTGGCCACGGTGGTTGGTGCCGTAGGGGTAGTACGTCGAGCCGTGACAGTAGCGTGTGATGCCCTCGCCGACGGTCGTCTCGCCGTAACAGGCCGGACCGAACCGCTCGGCAGTGAAGCCGAGCGGGGGCTGGAAGGCGTCGACGAAGTTGAGTTCGGGCCGGCCGATCACCAGCGGGACGACCACGCCGAGCACGGCGAAGACCGCCAGCAGTGTCGTCCCGACGAGCAGGCGGGGCCGGGCCCGCACCGCACCGAGGAATCGGCCGATGATCTGCGGGCGCCGCCAGAGGGGGACGACGCCGTAGGCACCGAGCACCACGAGGCCGACCATCGCCGCCCAGTCGACGGGCAACACCTCCCAGGTCCCCACGAGGTAGACGTGTGCGACGTAGTGGTCGTAGAGGAAGAGGCTACCCACTGCGAGCAGGCCGACGAGCGCGACGGCGCGCTCGGCGGTGACTGAGCCGGTGCTGTCGTCGATCGTCTCCCAGTCGACACGCTGGAAGCGGGGACCGTCGGGCTCGGCCATGGAGGGTATGCCAACGCGTTGCACGGAGCAGTATAAAAGTACCTGTTCGGCCCGCCGTGGGCTTTTTCAGGGGCGTCGACGCAAAGCCGAGTGACGATGCCGCCCGCCTGTTTGCCCCCTCGCTCCGCCCCCGTGGAGCGGTTCGATCCCCGACGACAGCCCTCGTGTCCTTGCCGACACCCCCGTCCGAGGTGGGGCCGGTGAAGTTCCTCCGGCTCCTCGCCTGGCGACTCGCGCTCGGGCTCGGTGCCGCCTGGGTCGTCCTGACGTCGGTGTTCGCGCTGTTCACGCTCACTGAGGACTGGGTGCTCAACCAGCGTCTGGGCGCGCTCAAATGGGCCGGCACCGAGGAGGCCGTCCTCGACAGGGTTCGCAACCAGTATCTCGCCGCTCGTGGGCTCGACCGACCCATCTGGGTCCAGTACGGCGACTGGCTCTGGAACATGGTGACCCTCGACTGGGGCACCTCGTTCCGGGTCGGCGAGCCCGTACTCGGGTTGGTCGTCGGTGCCGTCGGCCGGACGGCGCTGTACGTCCTCCCGGCGCTCGTCCTCGCGGTCGGCGCCGGCATCGGACTGGGGCTGTACGCGGCGCTGTCCCCCGACAGTCGCCTGGCCGGACTAGGGCTGACCGGGAGCTACCTCGCGTTCGCCGTGCCGAACTTCTGGATCGGCGGCATGGCGCGCTCGCTCGCGGCCGGTGGCGTCATCGACCCACCGGCGGCCCTGTTCCAGCACGTCTTCCCCGTCGTCCTGACCGCGACGACGCTGCTGGGGGCCGTCGTGAGCTACGCGCGGGCCCACTCGCTGGAGTACGCTACCTCCGACGTCGTCCGACTGGTCCGGGCGAAAGGGGTCGGCAGCAGACGCGTCGCCGCCCACGTCCTCCGGAACGCCGCCATCCCCATCTTCTCGCTGGTGTTCACCGAGGCACTCGCGCTGCTGGTCCTGGCCGTCTTCGTCGTCGAAGTACTCTTCGGCATCGAGGGGTTCGGACTGCTGTTGTTCCGGTCGGTCCAGCAGCGGGACCTGCCGGTGTTGCTCGGCGGGACGCTGGTCATCATCGCGGTCGGCGTGCTGGGCAACGTCGTCCAGGACCTCTCGTATGGCGTGCTGGACCCGCGGGTCGACACCGGCGACCGCTGACCGACGGCCCGCTTGCCGCTCGGACTCCCGGATACTACAGACCGGATCTGTCCCAGTTGCTACCAGCCGACTCGCCAGTTTCTCACAGTCGCGGCGCGACTACTGTCGACCGACGATAGAGCTATGCTACCAAACAGCATATATCTACGGTGGTGACTCACCATGGCAGCGGCAGACAGCGGCTCAGCGGTATCAGCGTCCGACGAGCGTCTCGTCGAAGCGTTCCTGGCGGCGTTCGTCGGCGGTGACGCCGACGGTATCGCCGACCTCGTGACCGACGACTGTCTCCTGCATCAGCCCCGCTGGCCGCTCGACACCGAGGGGAGGGACGCCATCGTCGAGGCGACGCGGACCAACGAGGACACGTTCGTCGACGTCGAGATGACCGTCGAGCGGTCGGTCACGAACGGTGACGAGATCGCGGCGTACGTGACCGCGAGCGGGCGAAACGTCGGTCCCGTCCGTATCGAGGACCGCGAGATCGCGCCGACGGGCCAGTCCTTCGAGATCCCGCAATTCGGCTACTACCGGATCGAAGACGGGCGAATAGCGGAGGCGTGGATCCTCGCCGACGCGCTCGGTCTCGTCGAACAACTGGACAACTTCCCGAAGGGGCCGGGGAAACTCCTCGGAATCGCCGCCCGGCAACTCCGCTGGCGACTCGGGGGGCGCAAGCGCCTCGACTGATCGCGTAGCGAGTCGAAAACGTTCTATCCGTCGGTGCGCGAGCCCAGAGCGTGTCGCTACTCGGCATCTTCGCGTCCGCGATCCTCCCGGTCGTGGGTGTCGCCGTCGTCGGGTTCGCGCTGGGCCGGTACGAGGGGGTCGATCCGGACCCGCTCAACACCATCACGGTCTACGTCCTCGCGCCGGCGCTGGTCGTCCACAGCCTGACGACCTCGCAGTTGGCCGGTGAGACCATCGCCGCGGTCGTCGTCGCCGTCGGGGGCTTCACCGCCGCGATGTTGGCCGTCGCCGAGGGTGTCGGTCGCCTCTGGGGCCAGACCGAACCGTTCCTCGGCGCGTTCGTCCTCGTGAGCGTCTTCCCGAACACGGGCAACTACGGCATCCCGCTGGCCGACTTCGCGTTTGGCGCGACGGGACGGAGTGTCGCGGTCCTCGTGACGGCACTCCAGGGGGTGTTGCTCTACACCGTCGGCATCTACGTGGCAGCCAGAGGCAGCGGGAGCAGCCCACTGGCGGACATGCGGCGGGTCTTCGGCGTCCCGCTGGTCTACGCCGTCGTGGTCGCCCTGGCGGTCCGCTGGCTCGGTGTCGTCCCGCCGGTCGAGTCGACGCTCATGCAGACCATGGAACTGCTGGGGAACGCCTCCATCCCGGTGATGTTGCTCATCCTTGGCATCCAGCTCTCGTCGGTCGATTCGACAGAGACGTTGTGGCCGGTGGGCGTCGCCAGCGGGCTGAAACTCCTGCTCGCCCCCCTCGTGGCCGTCGGGGCGGTACTCGCGACAGCCACGCTCATCGGCTTCGGGAACACGACGGCTGCCCGCGTGGTCGTGCTCCTGCTGGCGACGCCGACGGGCGTGACGACGCTCATCCTCGTGGGCGCGTTCAGCGCCGGCACGGGGGAGCGCTCGCCCGGCGAGTTCGTCAGCGCGACCGTGTTCGTGACGACGGTCGCGAGCGTGCTCACGGTGACGCTGCTGGTCGCAGCGTTGCGGTCCGGGCTCCTATTCTGAGTCCAGCGACTGTACCAGCCGCCAGCAGTCCCGCCTGACGGCCGCGGCGGTCTCGTAGCGACCGAGTTTCCGCTTGGCGGTGGCCTTCCTGACGATGGCGTCGACGGCCTCGGGGAGCCCTGGCCGCTGGCCGCTCGGCGCCGGGACCCGGCCGTCGACGACGCCACGGCGGACGTCGGCGTAGTCGCCCGAGAACGGCGGCCGACCGGTCACCAGTCGGTAGCAGATGGCCCCCAGCGCGTAGACGTCGGTCGCGGCGTCGACGGCGCCGAACGACCGCTCGAAGTACTCCGGGGCGGCGTACCGGGGGTCGAGGTAGTTCGCGGGTTCGACGTGGTCGCGGGTGGCCGCCAGCACGCCGACGTTGTCGAGACGCGGCGCCGGCAGACCGTCGAGTTCGCTGGACGGGTAGACAACCGTCTTCGGGTCGAGGCCGCCGTGGACGACGCCGTTGTTGTGACAGTGGGCGACGGCGCTGGCGAGGTGGGCGACCTCGCGCAGTGTGCGTTCGACGCTGGCCCGGCCCCGGTCGGCGAGCGTCCCGTCGAGAAAGGGCGTCGCGACCCACGGTCGGGGGTAGTCGCCCCAGTCGTGGACCGTCGCGACCCCGTCGTGGACGGCCAGGCCGTCCCACTGTGCGAGTGCTTCGGCGACGGCGGCGCCGAACGCCTTCTGTTGCTCGCCGTCGTCCGGCGGGTCGAACAGCCGGAGTGCGACGCCGTGTTCTTCGCCGGCGATGGTCGCACGCGTCCGCAGCACCGAGCCGTACCGCACGGACTGTTCCGGTTCGATGACGGTGATGTCCTCGAAGGCGCCCAGCAGACTGATCGCACGGAACGCTTCGGACTCCTCCGCGCGGGCGATGCGCTCACGGCGGGCGACCGCGGCCGGGTCGCCGCGGTGTTCCCGTTCGGCGGCCCGGTCGGCGTCGGCGGCTCTCCCACTGGTGTCGGGTCGGCGTTCGACGACACCGGGACCGGGCGATTCCGCCCGCTCGGCGTCGACGGCCTGGCGGACCGCGCCGAGGACGTCGGTCCCGCCGTCGGCCGCCCGGTCGAACTCCCACCCCTCGGCGCGGGCGATTGCGTTCCCGAGACGGTCGGCGTGGTCGCGGCCGGCGACGGTTCGGCGGACGGCGTCGGTGTGGTCGGCCGCTAGCGTCGCGAGCGTCCGGACGAGTGCCTGCTGGTCGTCGGCGTCCGGGAGTCGGTCGAGCAGCCGGTCGGTCAGGGCGGGGACCACGGTGGCGTCGGCGTCGGCGAGCAGACAGAGCGCGCGTGCGGCCTCCCTGTCGGCGTCGCTCTCCAGCGCGGACACCAGGGGCGCACCGAACACCGACAGCAGGCCGTCGGCGTCGTCACGTCTCTCGGCCCCGGAACTCATGTGTGGCTGGTTGGCACGCCAGCACATCAAACTCAGTCAGACGGCCGTCACACGACGGTTTCGCGTCGGCGACTGGCCCCGGTTCAGTCGTCGGCCGTCGCCGGGCCGCTCGCTGCACGCGGGTCGGCGTCCCGCCAGGTGCCCCGGAGGAACCAGACAGTCGCGATACCCGCTGCGAGGACGTTCGAGACGCCGAAGGCGAGCCAGATACCCTGCTCGGCCAGCGACTGGGCGAACAGGTCGACGAGCGTCGGGCCGAACCACGCCGGTACCGCGACCGGGCGGGACGCCACCCAGGCGACCGGTAGGCGGATGATCCCCAGCATCGTCACCGCCAGCGCGGCCGCGGTGAGCGTCTTGCCGGCACCCCGGAACCCGCCGGAGTACGCCCGAACGATGCCGATGAAGCCGAACGTGGGGGCGACCCACTGGAGGAAGTCGGCGCCGATCCGGACAACCTCGGGGTCGTCGCTGAACACGCTGACGACCGTCGGTGCGGCGAAGATGGTGACCGCACCGAGGACGGTGAGGATGACGAACGACACCTTCGCGGCGAAGTGGTTCGCCGTCGCGGCCCGGTCGGGGCGCTCGGCCCCGAGGTTCTGGCCAGTCATCGTCTCGACACCCCGGTCCATCGCGATAGCGGGCATGAACACGAGCGAGAACACGCGGATCCCGACGCCGAAGGCGGCGACGACGGTCACCGAAAACGTTCCGACGATGAACAGCATCATGTTGACCGACAGCGCCCGGCCGGTCCCCTCGATGGAAGCGGGGACGCCCAGGCGGAGGAGTTTCCCCAGGTACGAGAGGTCGGGAACCATATCCCGGAGGTGGATCTGGATACCACGGGTCCCGCGCAGCATGATCGCGATGCCGACGGCGAACGCCAGGCCGCGCGAGAAGATGGTCGCCACCGCCGCGCCGACGACGCCCAGTTCCGGGAACGGGCCCCACCCGAAGATGAGGAACGGGTCCAGCGCGATGTTCAGGACGACCGTCCCGAACATCACGAGCATCGGCGTGATGGTGTCGCCGGCCCCGCGCATCAGCGAGATGAACACGAAGAAGCCGAACATCGTCGACAGGCCCAGCGAGACGACCTGGAGGTAGCCGGTCGCACCGGGCAGGACCTGCTGGGAGGCCCCCAGCAGCGCCAGGAAGTCCTCGACGAAGAAGAAGCCGATCGCGCCAAGCACGAACGAGGCGCCGACGGCGAAGGTCAGCGTCTGCGAGGCGGCGTACTCGGCCTTTTCGGGCTCTTCGGCGCCGGTGTGCTGGGCGACCAGCACGCTCCCGGCCACCGAGAGGCCCATTCCCAGCGAGATCAGCAGGAAGATCATCGGGAAGGCAAAGGAGATCGCCGCCAGCGCCGTCGTCGAGTACTGGCCGAGCCAGAACGTGTCCGCGAGGTTGTAGGCGACCTGCAGGAGGTTCGTGATGACGATGGGAAAGGAGAGATACAGCAGTGGCTTACCGATCTCGCCGCTCGTGAGATCGAGTTCGTCCTGGCCCTTGAAGAGGCCGCCGACCCGATCTGCGATACGTTCTGCGACCTCGCGCGGGCTCACGCTTCGACCTCCCGCGGATCGGCCAGCAGGTGCGTCTCGACGTACTCGGTGAGCATCTGCTTGGTACACTCGACCGGCCGGCCGGCGGTGACCCGTTCGGTCGCCGCGCCGGTCAGCACCGTGACGATGAACATCGCCGTGTCCTCGGGGTCCATATCGGGGTCGAACGTCCCGTGCGCGATGCCGTCCTCGAGGATCGCTGTCAGCTCGCCGACGAGGTAGTCGTCGAACCGGGTCAGTCGTTCACGGAAGCCGGGTTCGTAGGGTGCCTGGGCCCGGATCTCCAGGATCGCCGTCCCGAACTCCTCGTCCTCGTCGTCGGGTTTGTCCAGCACCGCGTCGATCAGTTCCAGCAGGCGCATCGTGTGGTCGTCGCCGCCGGGATCCTGGACACGCTCGACGAAGCCGTCGTAGAGGTACTCCAGGAACGCACACAGCAACTCGTGTTTGCTGTCGTAGTGGTAGTGGAGGGCCGCTTTGCTCTTGTCGGACTCGTCGGCGATGTCCTGCATCGTCAGATCGGCGTACCCGTGGGTACAGAGCGCACGATAGGTCGCGCTCATGATGTCGTCTGCAGTGTCGCCGTCACTCATTACCAGTAACTAACTGACTGGTCAGTCAAGAATCCGTCGGTCGGCCGATACGAGGTGACGTGTCAGCACGGCGCAGCCGCTGGAAAACTGGCGGACGGCAGAACGGCGGTCGCTTACTCGTCGTCGAGATCCAGGTCGAACTGTTCGTTCTCGCTCGCGGCGTTGAGGACGACGGAGGTGTTGGACTCCTTGATGTCGGGGTCGGTCAACAGCTCCTTGATTTGGGCGTTCATCCCGTCGGTGTCGGTGAACTTCCCGATAGCGATGATGTCGTAGTCGCCGGTGACCTCGTAGACGGAGATCATCTGCTTGTGGTGTTTGAGGTCCTCGGTGACGTCCGGTAGCGACGACCCCTCCACCTTCAGCTGGATGATCGCGGTGACGTCGTACCCCAGTGCCCCGTAGTCGACCTTGGGTGTGTACCCGTTGATGATACCCTCGTCCTCGAGCGTCGAGAGGTGGTTCGAGACCGTCGTCACCGAGACGTCGAGGTCCTCGCCGAGGCTACGGAGACTGGCGCGTCCGTCCCCCAGCAGGGCATTCACCAACTTGCGGTCGAGATTTTCGTACGTCATTACATCCATTCACGCCCCGTGGGCATTAGAATTTTACGAATGTCCAGATGGCGCCGGCGAGTTCGGAATCTTTGCGCAAAACGGCAGGGTTTTAGTAGTGCCAGTGTTCCTATCGGGTGTTCAAAGATGACAAGCGAACTCTCCGACGAGGCACAGGCGGTACTCGATGAGATCGAAGAGAACAACGTCGACTTCCTTCGACTTCAGTTCACAGATATCCTCGGCACGGTGAAGAACGTCTCCGTCCCGGCCGAGCAGGCCGAGAAGGCGTTCTCCGAGGGCATCTACTTCGACGGGTCGTCCATCGACGGCTTCGTCCGTATCCAGGAGTCGGACATGCGCCTGGTCCCGGACCCGTCGACGTTCGCCCTGCTCCCGTGGCGGAGCCGCGACGACATCGAGGGCGGCGCCAGCGCCCGCCTCATCTGTGACGTCCACGACACCTCGACGGATGCGCCGTTCGCCGGCGACCCGCGTGGTGTCCTCCAGGACGCGCTCGACCGCGCCGAGGAGATGGGCTACACCGTCAACGCGGCCCCCGAGCCGGAGTTCTTCCTCTTCGAGGAGGACGAGAACGGCCGCGCGACGACGAAGACCAACGACGCCGGTGGTTACTTCGACCTCGCGCCCAAGGACCTCGCCAGCGACGTTCGCCGTGACATCATCTACGGCCTCGAGGACATGGGCTTCGACATCGAAGCGTCCCACCACGAGGTCGCTCAGGGCCAGCACGAGATCAACTTCGAGTACGACGACGCGCTCTCGACGGCGGACAACGTCGGGACCTTCCGGTCGGTCGTCCGCGCCATCGCGGCCGAACACGACCTGCACGCGACGTTCATGCCCAAGCCCATCCCGCGCATCAACGGTTCCGGGATGCACACGCACATCTCGCTGTTCGACGACAGTGGGAACGCGTTCCACGACGACGACGACGAGTTCAACCTCTCGGAGACGGCAAAGCAGTTCACCGCCGGTATCCTCGAACACGCTCCGGCACTCGCCGCCGTCACGAACCCGACGGTCAACAGCTACAAGCGGCTCGTCCCCGGCTACGAGGCACCCGTCTACGTCGCCTGGTCGGACCGCAACCGCTCGGCCCTGATCCGCAAGCCGGCCGCACGCGTCCCGGCCGCCTCGCGTATCGAGGCCCGCTTCCCCGACCCGTCGTGTAACCCGTACCTCGCCTTCGCCGCGCTCATCCACGCCGGGCTGGACGGCATCGAGAAGGAACTCGACTGCCCGGACCCGGTGCGGGAGAACATCTACGAGTTCGACGAGGAGAAGCGCGAGGAGTACGGCATCGAGACCCTGCCGACGAACCTCGGCGAGGCCGTCGACGCGCTCGAAGAGGACGAGGTCGTCCTCGACGCGCTCGGCCCGCACATCTCCGAGAAGTTCGTCGAGGCCAAGCGCGAGGAGTTCAAGGACTACCTGGTCGACGTCTCCCAGTGGGAACTCGACCGGTACCTCGAGACCTTCTAAGCGCCGACACCGCTCATTTTTTCGCGAGTCGCTCGCCCGCCAGTGGCGTCGCCAGCACGAGTGCGGTCCCGACGCCGGCACCCAGACCGGTCAACAACGGCGTCGGATCGGTCAGTACCGCGACGGCCACGCCGAGGACGAACGCCCCCAGCCCGAGTCCCGTCGTCAGGGTAGCGCCCCGGCGGGTCCCGGCCGGCAGTCGATCCCCGAGCAGTCGCCAGGTGACGGCACCGACGGCGGCGATCGCCACTGCGCCAGCCGTTTCGACGGTGGGGCCGGCCACGAGGAGGCCACCGACTGCGACGACTGCGGCCAGGCCGAACACGCGGTCGGGCGTCCGCAGGCGGGTGACCGCGAGCCAGAGGGCGGTCCCGGCGACGGCAAAGCCAGCGAGGATATCCACGAGATAGTGGACGCCGAGCACGAGCCGTGAGAGGCCGACGAGCAGCGTGACGCCGCCGGCGACCGCCACCCGCTGTCGTCGGGTTCCCGCCCGGACCGCCCACGCGAGGCCGCCCCAGACCAAAAGCGACGTCGTGGCGTGGCCGCTGGGGAAGCCGTACCTGTCGCCGGTCGCCATCGACGCGTAGACGTCTTTGAACGCCGCCGGCACGAGCTCCGCGTGTGGCGGCACGCCAGCACCGACCGGCCGCGGCAGGCCGAAGACGGCCTTCAGCGTGACGGTCAGCGCGACCGCGCTCGCCAGCAGGGCCAGCACCATCGCCCCGCGCTCGCGGGTGAGGCCCCGGCCGAGACGGGGTGCGTACGGACCGAGCCAGTAGCAGAGTGCAGACAGCGACAGCGTCAGCCAGAAGTCACCGAGTTGCGTCAGCAGCGCGAACAGGACCACCACCACGCCCGGCAGCGCCGACAGCAGGTCGGTGACGCCGACGGCCCGGATCACTGGCGCCAGTCACGGACCCGGTCGACCGCACGCCGCGGGAGGCCCGTCACCCGGAAGGTGACCCCGACCACGAGCATCACGACGTACAGGCCGAGCGTCGACAGCCAGATGACGAGCATCGAGGCCACTGCCCACGGCCCGTTCAGGTAGTAGAACGCGCCCAGCGTCATCACCGTCCCGTACAGCAGGACGACGTAGGGGCCCCACCCGCGGGCGTGTCCCCGTCGCATCCGCCGCCGGACGTACTGTTTGAGGTCGGCCTCGACGTCCTCGCGGTGGAGCGTGCGGGACTCGACGTCCTCACGGAACTCCTCGAACTCCTCGCGTAGCGCTTCGAGCTCCTCGTCTGACAGGTCGTCGACGGCCCGCCCGTCTCCCCCCTCACCGCTGGGCGGCGGCGTCTCGCCGGTGTGTGCGTCGGCGTCCTCGCTCATCGCTTTGCCGGACCCTCGAAGCGCGTCCTGTTGTAGTTGCCGGTCCGTGCCGCCGGCCAGCGTCGCGTTCAGCGCCGCCCCGACCAGCAGTATCTGGCCGGCGAAGTAGAACCACGTCACGAGCAACAGGACGCCGCCGACGACGCCGTAGAGCTGGTACGTGTCGGCCTGGGCGGCGTAGACGTTGAACGCCGTCCCCAGGACCGCCCAGCCGACGGCCGCGAGCGCGGCGCCGGGCACGGCCTCCCGGACCGTCATCGCCTCGTCGGGGAAGACGTAGTACAGCGGCAGGAAGGCGACCGTCAGGATGGGGACGAGCGCGAGGCCGCCGAGTGCGACCTGGACGCCAAGCACCGTCCCGAGCGCGCCGACGACGCCCAGGCCGACGATGGCGAGGCCGATACCGGCCAGTGCCGACAGCGCGTCGACGACCTGCGCGACGAACGACTTCGGGTCGTGGGCGCCGTAGACCTGTGAGAAGGCCAGATCGAGCCCGCGGAACACCTTCAGTGCGCCCCAGAGCATCACTGCGATCCCCAGCACGGTGGCCCCGCCCCGGCCGGCGGCGCTGGTCAGTGCGTCCTCCAGCAACGCAGAGGCCGCCGGCGACAGCGCCGACCCGACGGCCGCGACGACCTGCTCGGCGAAGGCCTCGCCGCCAAGCAGCGAGCCGACGACCAGCGCCAGCAACAACAGCGGCAGCACCGAGACGAACATGTAGTAGGCGATGCCCGCCGCCAGGAACGACACTTGCTCCTCGCGGACCGTCCCGACGAGGGCACGGCCGATTCCGATGGCTCGATTCCGGTTCACGCACAGAAATCGGAGCGCGAGCACAAATATGCTGGCCAGCGGCCGATGACGGTCTGGCCCAGGAGGGGCTGCTACGGCGCGGTCCGGGTGGGGTTCCGGACCGCCCCGAACTCGGCGGCGTAGTCGCTGACGTACTCGCTGATCGTCCGTGGGTCCCGTCCGAGCAGCCGTGCCAGGTCGTCGGTGACCCGCCCGGCCAGGCCGACTCTGGCGGTCGTGTAGATGCCCACCAGCAGCAGGACGTAGCCCAGCGGCTCGCCGCGGGCGCGCCAGCGGCGGACGAATGCCGGGATGGAGGGGGCGGGGTAGCCGATCTTGCGGCCCAGTACGTCGCTGAGCACGGACGCGACGGTCGCGTAGTCGAGTGCCTCCGACCCGGTCAGGTCGTAGCTCTCGGCTGCGTCGGTGGGGTCGGCGAGCAGTGTGGCCGCGGCCGCTCCGACGTCCCGTGCGTCGACGAAACTCGTCTCGCCGTCCCCGGCCGGGACGAACACCTCGTCGTGGCCCCGGATATCCTCGCCGTGGACCTCGTGGAGGTTCTGCATGAAGAACGAGGCCCGCAGGAAGGTGTGGACCATCCCGGTCCGCCGGAGGTGCCGTTCGATCCGGTGATGGGGGATGAGCGGGTTCTTCTCGGCACCGAGCGCCGAGAGGTAGACGACGTGGGAAACGCCGACCCGAGCGGCCGCGTCGGCGACGGCGGTCGTCTCGTCGACGCCGACACCTGGGACCCGAACCAGGAACAGGCGGTCGACGTCGGCCAGCGCCTGCCCCCACGTTTCGGGTCGAACGAAGTCGAACTCGACGAACTCGTCGGCGTCGAGGCGGTCGCTCGCCGCCGCCAGGTTCCGCGTGCCGGCCCGAACGGTCACGTCGCTGGCTGCCAGTTCCGCGACGACGTGGCGACCCACCGTGCCCGTCGCCGCCGTCACGAGCACGCGGGTCATGTCGGCCCCACCTTCGGCATCGCGCCGACGTACTGCTCGTCCCCGATGCAGTCGAGGATGAATCGGGCAACGTCGGGTCGCGCGACGGCCTCGAACCCGAGGTCGATGTCGCCCGCGCGGTAGTCGCCGTCACCCTCGGCGTCGGTCAGCCTGGGTGCGCGGACGACCGTGTAGTCGAGGTCGGTCGCACGGACCCGCCGGACGTGTTCCTCGGCGTCCTCCAGCGCACTTCGAGCGAGGACCTTCAGCAGCGTCCCCATGACCTTCCCCGAGAGCGTGACCGACTCGCCCTCCTCGCGGACGCCGGCGCCGACGAGTGTGACGAATCGGGTGACACCGGCGTCGCCCATCGCGTCGAGGATATGGTCGCCGGCGACGGTCAGCAGGTCGGCGGGGCCGTCACCGGTCTGGCCCAGGACGGAGACGACCGCGTCGGCACCGTCGACGGCCTCGGCGACACCCTCGCCGGTGTAGGCGTCTCCCTCGACGACGGTCAGATCGTCGTCCTCGACGTCGAGTTTCGACGCCGAGCGGACGAACGCGACGACCTCGTGGCCGCGGTCGAGTGCCTGTTCGACGAGCGGGCGGCCGGTGCGTCCGGACGCTCCGAATACTGTGAGTCGCATACCCCGAATAGGGCCGCAGAGAGCTTATACTTGCAACTTCGTAGCTTCGAAGTATTGGGTGCTACAGCGATTCTGGGCCGAAGATACGAGAGTACAAGTCTGCTGAGAGCGAAGGGATGGGCATGACCGATCCACCCGAGATTCCCGATCTGAGTGCCGGCCTGTCCCGCGAGCAGGCCATCGCGTTGCGGGAGTCGTTCGAGGACGCCGAACAGGAACGTATCCAGACGACGGTGGCGGACCTGCTGGACCTCCTGGGGAAGGCCCACGCGATGGCGGTGCTGTCGGCGTTCGCGTTCGCGGAGGGACCGCTCCGGTTCAGCGATCTGGAGGACCGACTCGATATCGTGCCGAACACGCTGTCGGCGCGCCTTTCGGATCTCACTGCGGCCGGCCTACTCGACCGGACGGCCTACGACGAGATCCCGCCACGCGTGGAGTACACACCGACCGAGAAGGCCGAGTCGCTGTTTCCGGTGTTCGCCCACCTCCACCACTGGGCCATCGAGTACGACCTCTGACGCCGGGCTTCGACGGACTCTGGATGATCTCTCGACAGCGGTGTGTTCTGGGGCCTTACCAGTTAGGTACTACTTCCAGCACGCGCGACGTTCACGTCCGAAGTACAATGTCCGTCACATCCAAGTCCGGCGCGAAACCGGACGCGAGCTACGAGATCCGACCCGACGTCGCCGCGAACACGCTGTACCTGGAGTTCAGCGGGACGCTCACCGCCGAGGAGATGGACGTCGCCGCCGAGGAGACCATCGACGCGGCCGAGCAACTCCGCGAGGGCTTCGCCATCGTCAACGACATCTCGACGTTCACCCCACCCTCGCCCGAGGCGGCAAAGCCCATCCAGGAGGCACAGATCGAACTGAAGGAGATGGGCGTCGGCGACGTCGTCCGCGTCGTCGCCGAGGAGACCAGCACTGTCACCGAGAACGCGTTCCAGCGCCGCTCGCGGAAGGCCGGCTACGACGGCAAGACCGCTCACTCCGTCTCGGCCGCCGAACAGAAACTGGAGTAACTCCCCGTCTCTTTTGCTGTCTCCTCAGTCGTCCAGCGCCGCGTCCGGCCGGTAAGACCGGCTCACGACCCGCCAGGTCCCCGAGCGGAACCGGTAGTAGGTGATCGCCGCTGGAACGGCCGTCTCGACGAGCAGGGAGGCGTAGAGTGCGGTGACGCCGATCGCCGGCACGAGGATGCCCAGATACGCGACCGGGAGTGCGAAGAGGTACATCCCCGCCAGTTGCGAGTACAGCGGCCAGCGGGTGTCACCACTGGCTCGGAGCGGTCCGGTCGCGCCGCCGTCGACGCCGCGGAAGACCACGCTCACACACGCGACGGCGACGAAGACGGTCACCAGCGGCAACAGCGTGGCGTCCTCGACGAACAGCCGGCCGATCTGCCGCGAGAACGGCGCCAGTGCCACGGCCACGACGACGTAGACGCCGATACCCAGGCGCAGGACCGTCCGCGCCCACGCGGTCGCGTCGCGTTCGTCGTCCTCACCCAGGGCCTGCCCGACCAGGCTGCTGGAGGCCAGACTCAGCCCCCAGTTCGGCGTGTCCAGCAGCGCCCGGACCCGGAGTGCGACGACGTACGCCGAGACGACGTTCGGACCGAACAGTCCGACGATGAACAGCCGCGGGAACTGCGCGCCCGTCCGGGCGAGGTTCGTCCCGACCAGCGGCGCACCCATCTCGACGAGGTCACGGGCCAGCGTGCGGTCGAGGAACGGTCGCGCGATGGGAATCCGCACCGGGAAGGAAACGCCCGGGAGCTCGCCGCGGGCTAGCCCAACGACCAGCGCGGCGGTGACCAGGACGTTCGCGACGACGGTCCCGACGGCCGCACCGACGACGCCCATCCCCAGTCCGAAGATGAGCACGGCGTTGAGCGCGACGTTGACGACGGCCCCGCCGGCCCGGACGACCATCGCCGACCAGGCGTCGTCGGCACCCACGAGGGTGCGGCTGCCGACGAGGTTCAGCCCGGCGAAGGGGACCCCGAGCGCGACGATACCGAGGTACGACTCGCCGTAGGCGACGGCCCGCGGGCCGGAGCCGACGAGGTCGACCAGCGGCCCGGGGACGACCCAGTACAGTGCCGCAACCGGGACGGTGATCGCCACCACGACGACGGCGCTGGTTGTCACCGAGAGCCCGAGTTCCTCGCGAGCGTCGGCGCCGTACCGTTGGGAGACCATGCTGATGGTCGCGCCGGCGACACCGCCACCCAGGGCGAACGACAGTCCCCAGAACGGCGTCGCGTAGCCCACGCCGGCGATGGCGGTGGGACCGATAGCCAGCCCGACCATCGCCACGTCGGCGGTCGATTTCGACATCCGAGCCAGGCCGGTGACGATACGGGGCCAGGAGAGCGCCGTCGCCCGTGCGATACGGTCACGCTCGACGAGGCCGGCCCGCGCCAGCAGGCGCCCGACGAGCAGGAGGACACCGCGGACGGGATTGTAGCGGGAGCCAGACACCGTCCGTGGTTCGGCGCCGACGGTGAAAGGCGTCACGAACCGTCCCGTGGGTAGCAGTTTTTATACGCGATCCCACCCTCCGGACGGATATGATGTCCCCAGTGGCCATCCGGGACGGCACGCTCCAGGTGACGATCGTCCTGCTCGTCGCCGGATTGCTGCTCGTCGGGGTGAGCCTCCTCGGTGTCGGTGCGTCCCTCTTCCTGGTCGCCGGGCTTGCGGTTCTGGGCGCCGGGCTCTTTCTCACACGCCCGGACGACCTCGTGGGTCGTGTCGTCGGCGTCGACGTCGACATGATCCTCCGGTGGCTCTGGCTGGCACCACCGGTCGCGGCCGTCTCACTGCTGGTCAGGCTCTCGGCGACGCCCGGCGAGGTCCAGGCCATCGGCGGTCTCCTCGGACTGGCTGGGATGGCCAACTACTTCCTGCGGCCGCTGTACCTCCTGGGCTACGATATTGCTCGGAAACTCGCCGCCGTCGGCGGGGTCGGCAGTCGCTGAGGCAGGTCGCTTCACGACGACGAAACAGCGAGCCGACTACGCCTCGACAGCCTTGCGCATCTGGGCCACGTCGGCGTCGGTCTTGAACGTCGTTCCGCCGAAGTGGGTCCGGGTCGCCTCGTAGCCCGCCTCGCGCAGCGTCGCGAGGAACTCGTCCATCGCGTCCGCGCCACGACCCCAGCGCTTGCAGAGGCGATGCTGGTCGTAGTGGGTCGGGGTGTCCAGTTCCGTCGCCAGCGTCGCCAGTAGTTCGCGAGCCTCGTCGGCGGTCCCCATGTCGTCGCTGACGTAGTCGGCGACGGACTGGGTGAACGCGGGGTCGCAGGTCCGGCCCAGCCAGATGGGGCCGGCCGTCTGGAGGTGCTCGCCACACTCCGGACACTCCGCGGGTGGGTCGGCGATCAGCCCGCGGGCGTGGTCGCGCCAGAGACACTGCTGGCAGTGGTGGACGTGGCCCAGTTCGTCGATGCAGTCGTTGGCGACTTTCGCGCCGCGGTCGAACGCCAGGTAGGTCCGGGCGTAGTGGCGCGTCGCGTGGCTCAGGATGGGCCGGGCGGCCACGTCGTAGCGGGCGGCGGTCCGGACCATCGCCGACAGCAGGACCCGCAGCCCCATCTCGGCGTGGTACTCGGTGTTGCGCGGGACGGTGCTGTAGGTCCGGACGCCGCTCTCGAAGTGGGCGCCACACAGCGGCGCGGTGTCGGTCGCAGTCACACAGAGCAGGTTCCGGGTGCCCTTGATGGCCGCGTCGGCGAAGGGCATCGGCGTCCCGAACGGGTCGATGTCGACGACGTCGAAGGTGTCGGTGTGCATGAGGACGCTGGCGTCGGCCTGCCGGACCGACGCCGCCAGGTCGTTTCGTTCGAGGTTCTCCTCGCAGAGGGTGACGGCCTCGTCGTCGATATCACACAGTGTCGTCTCCCACCCGTCGGCGGCGGCCCGCACCCCGCGAACCCCGCTCGCCGCGGTGGCGTCCAGATACGACTCGGCGCGCTCCTCGCGCTCCCGGTAGGCCCGCAGGGTCGCCACCGTCAGGTCCCGATTGAGCTCCTGGACGGGGTTGAAGAAGACGTTCTCGCCCTTCCCGGCGTCGGCCTGTTCGGGCACCGTCACTGTCACCTGCCCCTCGCTGACGCGCATACCCGACGATACCCGCCGAACGCGTTAAGGGATTCGACACGCCGTGGCCCAGTCAGGCAGCCGTCTCCGGCGGGAACCGGACCGTGACGGTGGTACCCGACTCGGCCGTGAAGCCGAGTTCGGCGCCCAGCGTCGTCGCCACCCACCGCACCAGCCACAGACCGATGCCGCTGCCGTGGTCCAGGTCGGTCTCCCGGCCGTTGTCAAGCACCGCCAGTTCGTGCTCGGGGACCCCCGGCCCGTCGTCGGCGACCGACAGCACGACCGCGCCGTCCTCGGTCGTGGCCGCCACCCGCACGTCCGGATCGTCGGTGTGCTCGATGGCATTCTCGACGAGGTTTCGGACGAGGACCTCCAGCAACACGGGCTGGGTCCGTAGCGCCACCCCCTCGTCGACCGCGACCGTCACCCGGCCGTCGTACGCCGGGTCCAGTCCCTCGACCACGTCGGTGAGGAAGGCGGCGACGTCGACGTCTTCGAACCCCTCGCCGGTGGTCGAGACCTCAGACAGCGTCCGGGCCTTCTCGCCGGACTCGACGAGTCGGCCGACCGCCGACTCGATGGTCTCGGCGTGGGTCGCCTGCTCGCCGTCCAGGTCGGCCGCCAGCAGTTCCGCCCGGCCTCTGATGACGACACTCTCGTTGCGGACGTTGTGCCGCAGAAAGCGGTTGAGCACCTCCAGCCGCCGCTCGCGCCGGATCTCGTCGGTGATGTCCTGGAAGACGACCGTGTAGCCGAGGTGGGTCCCGGCGTCGTCGTGCAACTCGGTCTGCTGGGTTTTGAACTCGCGGCGCTGGGTTCCGGTCTCGACACCGAGTCGCCCGCCCTCGCCGTCGACGGTGACGGTGTCGCCCTCCAGCACCTCGTCCAGTGGCCGCGTCAGGACCGCTGCCGTCTCGACACTGAAGGTGTCCTCTGCGGCCGGGTTGAGCGTGACGATGCGCCCGTCGACGTCGACGATGGCAACCGGCGTGGCGATGTCGTCGATGGCCGCCCGTTCGCCCACCCGCCGGGTCGCCGGGTGGAACTCGAACATCCCGCCTCGGACGAACGCGTACGCGTCGAGCACGAGATGGGGGAGGAACAGGACCGTCGTCAGGTTCACCGCCGGCCCGAGCCCGAGCGCCCACAGCAACGCACCGATCCCCGGCGGAATCGGACTCGCGCCGACCGCCAGCGCCTCCCGCCGATACAGCGGCCCGTAGCTCACGACCGTATCGAACAGCAACACCGTCCCGACGCTGACGAACAGCATCATCCCGATGACCGCGACGTACCCCAGTGGCAGGAACGCGTACTCGGCGCCGGTCACCCCCCACACGCGGACGGTCTCGTAGCCACCCCACAGCAGCGGGACCTGCGTGTTCGCGACCGCAAGCACCGACGTCGCTACCGGGACGACGGCGACGCCCCGGTACCACCTGCTCGTGAGGATGCTCGTCCGGCCCGTGTAGCCCAGCGCGAACGAGAGGAAGAAGAAGCCGATCCAGCCCGCACAGATCCACGAGAAGACCTCCGCTGCCAGCCGGATCGGCGGCCCGACCAGTAGCGCGACTCCGTAGCTGCCACACCAGGCCGTGATGGTGGCGATGGTGGCGACGAACCACTTCGCGCCCGGCCGCTCCCAGTAGATGCGTAGCTGTGCGAGCAGATACAGCGAGCCGACCCCCGAAGCGAGTGCCCCGACTGCTGGCCAGGGGAGATCGGCGACCATGCCCCACCCTTGGACTGTACCCTGTTGACCTTTCCGCCCGTCAGGCGACGCTGTTTTGTCACGCCTCGCCGTAGCCGGCATGTGACAGCGGTCGACGACTGGGTGGCCGACCTCGACGCTGCGGGCGAACTCTCCCCCGAGATAGTGTCCCGTATCGTCGCTGCCCACGGCGACCGCGGCCAGCAGGCCATCGAAGCCGTCGGCGAGAGCCGCGTGAAACGCTACCGGGACTTCGTCGTCGTCGTCGGCCACCAGGACGAGTACATCGTCGAGGACGACGGCTGTACCTGTGCCGACGCCGAGTACAACCTCGATCCCGACGACCCCGAGCAACTGTGCTGGCACGCCCTGGCGGTCCGCATCGCCGAGGCCATCGACGCCGTCGACGACCACGACATGTGGTACTCGGACGTTCGGGATTTCCTCTAAGGGACCCACTTTTTACGCGGGGGGTTCGGCGAGCGCGCCGCGCTCGCCTCAACCCCCGCGCAAAAACTTGGGGAAAAACACCCTTCACGCTCCCTACGGTCGCGTGAAGTGAAACGGCTCGCTCCGCTCGCCGTATGCTCTCAGGCAGGCCTGCCCTTCCCCGTCCTCGCTCGGCCGCGACTGCCGTCGCGGCATTCGCTCCCGGCCACCGCGACGGCAGCACAGCGACAGCAGAACGTCCACAGCAACCGCGACAGTAGCAACACAACAGGACAACAGAAACAGCAACCGCCTACCGCTGTTCGGCGCAGTAGTCGACGAAGTTCCGGAGGATCTGGAGCCCGGTCTCGCCGGACTTCTCGGGGTGGAACTGGGTCCCGAAGACGTTGCCGGCCTCGTTGGCGACGATCGAGGCGAAGTCGGTGCCGTAGTCGGTCGTGGCGACGACGGCGTCCTCGTCGTCGGGGACCGCGTAGTAGGAGTGGACGAAGTAGGCGTACTCCCCGTCGACTCCGTCGACGAGCGGGTGGTCGCGCTGGACGTCCAGTTGGTTCCAGCCCATGTGGGGGACCGTCTGGTCGCGGCTGAAGCGGACGTTCTTGCCGGGGATCAGGTCCAGGCCCTCGACGTCGCCCTCGCCTGCGTGGTCGGCCTCCTCGCTGGTGGTCAGGAGCATCTGCATCCCGAGGCAGATACCGAAGAGCGGCTTGCCTGCGTCGGCCTGTTCGACGAGCGATTCGCGGAACGGACCGGCGTTGTCCATCCCCTCGGAGAACGCACCGACGCCGGGGAGGACGATGCCGTCGGCGGCGTCGAACGACGCGGGGTCCTCGGTGAGGGTCACGTCCGCGCCCGCCCGTTCGAGGCCGCGGGTGACACTCCGGAGGTTCCCCAGTCCGTAGTCGACGACCACCACCTCCGCGGCGGTCTGTCTGACACTCATACGAACCGGTAGGCCCACCCCCGGTAAGTGCGTTCCTGTTCGGGCAGCACTACCGGTCGGCCGCGGCAGCGATGTCTTGAGCGGCATCGAGCACTGTCTCGTGTGCACGGCCGTTCGAGGCGACGAGGCCGACGCTGTCGTGGCGCCAGGGGTCGCCGTCGAGGTCGGTGACGGTGCCGCCGGCCCACTCGACCATGGCCGCGCCGGCGATGGAGTCCCAGGGGTTGACCGCGATGTTCGTCACGACCCCCTCGACGCCGCCGGCCGCACACAGCGAGAGGACGCTCTGTGCCGACCCGGCCCGCCGGAGGTCACCGAAGCGGTCGATGATCCCGGTCGCGGCCGCGGCATACTCCGCGCGGCGGTCGAACCCCCACCAGACGGTCGGGACGACCATGAACGTCTCCGGGTCGGTCCGGTCGCTGACCGCGACCGGGTCCCCGTTGCGGGTGACGCCGTCGGGCGTCCCGACGTAGGTGTCCCCGAGTGCCGGCAGGACGTTGACGGCAGCCAGCGGCGTCCCGCTCTCGACGACGGCGACGCTCGTGGTCCAGCGCCGGTTCCCGCGGACGAAGTTGTTCGTCCCGTCGATGGGGTCGACTATCCACGCGACGCCGTCCTCGGGGACCGCCCGATCGGCACCGTCCTCCTCGCCGACGACGGTCTCGTCCGGGAACGACTCGTGGATTCGCTCGACGACGGTCGCCTGTGTCTCCCGGTCGGCCCGTGTCACCACGTCCGTCTTCCCGTCTTTCGTCTCGACGGGCAGGGACTCCCGGAACAGGTCGGCCGCTACCTCTCCCCCGGCGTGGGCCGCCTCGCGGGCGACCACAGCACGCTCTCCCAGATCCATATCCGGGTTCCGGCGCGTCGCCGATTAACGCTGGCGGTCCAGTGACATTTCCCCCTGATGGCACCGCTCACGGTACTGAGATTGTAAATCTTCGGACGGGATCAGTGGCAGAGTGTTAATCCGACGTGACGTGCACGAAAAATTGGAAGATACTGACTATATATATCCACTCGAATTTACATACTTATATATAAAAAACATATGAACGTTTTATTAGCGCTAATTTGTAGCGTTGCCTATGCGAAAGCGGAGAAACTTCCTGAAAGGTATCGGGGCGATCGGGGCGGCTGGCGTCATCGCCGGCTGTTCGGGTGACAGTTCGGGCGACGGCGGGTCCGGCAGCAGCGACGGGAGCTCCTCGGATGGCTCCTCCGACGGCGAGAGTTCGAGTACCGACACGGCCACGAGCACGCCCTCTGGGCCCGAGGTCACGTTCGGCGGCAACGAGGAACTCAACTTCAACCTCTCGCCGAGCGTCCCCCAGGAGGACCTCTACGTCCAGTACGCCCCCCTCCGGGACTATCTGGAGCAGTACATCTCCGGGAACTACGACGTTCCGGCGGCGCTCGACGCGAAGATGAACGTCGGGAGCAACTACAGCGCCGTCATCCAGGCCCTGGGCCAGGGGACGGCCAACCTCGCCGAGACCGGGCCGTTCGCGGCCGCGGTCGGCCACCAGACCGGCAACTCCGAGGTTATCGTCCAGCGCTTTGGCTACGGCGGCTGGACCTACAAGAGCATCATCGCGACGCCCAACGACAGTTCGATCAGCGGTCTGTCGGACCTCTCGGGCAAGCGCGTCGCCTTCAGCGACCCGCTGTCGACCAGCGGGTTCCTCTTCCCGACGGCAGCGATGAAAGAGGCCGGCGTCGACGTCGGCAACCTCCCCGAAGGCAACGGCTCGCAGGCCGGCTTCGAACCGGTCTTCGCCGGCGGCCACGTCCAGTCGTACACCCTGCTGGTCAAGGGCCAGGTCGACGCCGCGGCGATGGGCGGGTTCGTCCGTGACACCAAGACGGGTCCGACGCCCGAGGAGTGGCAGAGCAACGCGACGACCCTCCACGAGGACACCGGGCTTCCGCGGGCCCCCATCGTCGTCAGCAGTGCGCTCGACGACAACGCCAAGAACGCGATCAAGCAGGCGTTCCTCGAAGCACCCGCGAAGACGTTCGACGGGGCCGATGGCGAGGACGGCACCGACGACGACCTCTGGTTCAGCAAGGTCCGCGAGGCGACCATCGACGACTACCAGATCGTGATCGACAAGGCCGAGACGCTGGGTGTCGGCGCGGACTTCTTCAGCGGCTAATCATCACGGTTTAACACCCACGGATCTCTCAACAGAATCATGCCCGCAGTTACCTTCGACGACGTGACGAAGATCTACGGCGAGGACACGGTCGCCCTCAAGGACGTCGACATCGAGATCGAGGAGGGTGAGTTCGTCATCCTGCTCGGCCCGTCCGGTGCGGGGAAGTCGACGTTCCTGCGCGTGCTGAACGGGCTGACGCGACCGACCGAGGGGGAGGTCACGATCAACGGCCAGCTGGCCACGAGCGCACGCGAGGACGTCGGGATGGTGTTCCAGGAGCACTACCTCATCGAGAGCATGAGTGCCTTCCAGAACGCCCTGACTGGCGCCCTCTCGCGCAACGGGCTCCTCCGGAGCTTCCTCACCTGGCACAGTGACGCTGACAAACGCACGGCCCTGGAGGCGCTGGATACGGTGGGGCTGCTCCACGAGTCCGGCCAGCGCGCCGGATCGATGAGCGGTGGCCAGAAACAGCGCGTCGGGATCGCCCGCGCGCTGGTCCAGCAGCCCAACCTCCTGTTGGCGGACGAACCGGTCGCCAGCCTCGACCCGAAGGCCGCCCGGAACGTCATGGACTACATGAAACAGGCCGCCAGCGAGCGGGATCTGACGGCCATCACGAGCCTCCACCAGGTCAACATCGCCCGCGAGTTCGGTGACACGTTCCTCGGTGTCCGGGACGGCGAGGTCGTCTTCCAGGGCTCCCGCGAGGATCTGACGATGGACGTCGTCGACGAGATCTACTACGGCGAGGACGCCTCCGGCGAACTCGCCGACGAGAGCGACGACCCGACCGGGACCGGCGCGACCCGCTCTGCCGTCGAGGGGGGTGAGTCCGCGTGAGCACCGAACCGATCACGGCACAGCTCAACTCCCTGCGGCGTTCGCGGCGCATCAAGCAGGGCTCGACGCTCGCGCTCGTCCTGGGGATCGTCGCGGTGACGTACTTCGGGCTGGGATTCGTCGAGTTCGACCTCGACGAGATCGCCCGTGGTGTACCCGGCTTCATCGAGTTCATCTTCGCGTTCTTCCCGCCGAACTTCGAGGCGCTGACGCTGTTCACGAAGAACAACGGTATCACCGGACTGCAGGCTGTCGCCGCGAGCCTCACCAACCCCGGCAGTATCGTCGAGAGCCTCGGCTCGCCGCGGCTGACGCTCGTGAAAGCCAGTATCGTGACGCTGCTGCTGGGCTTCCTCGGAACGGTGCTGGGCTTCCTGCCCGCGCTCCTGTTCGGCGTGCTGGGCAGCGAGCAGGTGACGCCGTTCCCGTTCAACTTCATCTTCCGCGGGACGATGAGCGCCATCCGCGCCATCCCCGCTATCGTCTGGATCTTCCTCTTTATCCCCTTCGGTCCGCCGAGTCAGGCGACCGCCGTGCTGGCGATCGCCACCGACACCATCGGCAACCTCGGCCGCCTGTTCACCGACGAACTCGAGGAGGTCGAGGAGGGTCCCATCGAGGCCATCGAGTCGACCGGCGCCTCGCGTACCCAGACCGTCGGCTTCGGAATGTTGAGCCAGGTGTCTCGCTCCTTCATCGCCTGGACACTGTACATCCTGGAGATCAACACCCGCATCGCCATCTCGCTGGGTGTCGTCGGCGCCGGCGGTCTGGGCCTGTACATCCGGAACCAGCAGGACCTCCTGCAGTTCCAGAACACCGCCGCGGGCATCGTCATGGTCTTCATCGTCGTCCTCTCGATCGAACTGCTCTCCTCGCGGATTCGGGCGCGTCTGCGCCCCGGCGAACACGAGAGCAAGGGCTTCGTCGAGGGACTGCGAGATCTGCTGAACGCCGAGAAGTGGGTCGGCCGGACCGAGAAGAACTAGAACTCCCCTAACCGCTTCTGCCCGCTCTCGCCGTCCGTGAACTCGGCGGCTTTCTCCAGTGTCGACGCGAACGTCTCTTTCTGACTCGGATCGTACAGCGTCGCTGCCGGGTGGACACAGACGAGTACACGCTGTGGCGCCCCCTCGATCGGCACGTCGAAAACGTCGCCGGCCTCGCTCGTGACCGCGACGTCGCGCTGGAGGAGGTGCTCTGCGGGCACCTTCCCCAGCGTGACGACGACCTCGGGGGTGATGGCGTCGATCTCGTGTTCCAGGAACTCCCGGCAGTTCTCCCGCTCCTCGACGCGGGGGTCGCGGTTGTCCGGCGGGCGACAGCGCACGCAGTTGGTGATGCGCACGTCGGCCCGGTCGAGGCCGACCTCGCGCAGCGTCTCGTCTAACACGTCGCCGCTGCGGCCGACGAACGGTTCGCCCTGTTCGTCCTCGTTGGCGCCGGGGGCCTCGCCGACGAACAGGAGATCCGCGTCCGCCGGGCCGACGCCGTTGACGATGCGCGAGCGCGACTCGCACAGTTCCGGACAGCGTTCGCAGGCGACGACGTCGAGTCCGTCCATCTGTTCCATACCGGGCGTTGGCGCCCGGCCGGTATCAAGGGCAGCGGTCCGCGTCAGTCGGCATCGACGAGGGCCCGCGCCGCCAGCCTGGCGACCCGGAGCGGTTCCGGACGGCCACCCTCGGGCGTGAACGCCCGCACGACGTCGTCGGCCTCGTGGGCGGGGCAGCCGACACTACGGGCGTACACCGTCTGATCGTTGACCGTGACCGGCCGGCGGTCGGGCTGGGCGCGATACGTCGCCAGGCGGTCCGCGACCACGTCGGGGTCGTCGAAGGCCTCGCGGATTGCGGTCTCCAGTCCGGGTGACGCTTCGAACGTGATCGAGACGGTGGGCAGCCCGGTCCGCTCGTGGAGCCGCTGGAGGTCGAGGATGTTGAACCACGCCGGTGCGATGCCGGCCACGAGGAGGTAGCGGACGTCCGCCCGAGCGAGTCGCTCGACCATCGCACAGATCGTCGCGGTCGCGTCGCTCCCCCCGACGGTACACGTTCCGAAAACGAACCCGTCCGCGACCCGGCTGGCGCGGACGACAGCCCCTGCGAGATAACTGGTCGATTCCCGGTACGACTCCGCGACCCCGAGGGCTCGGACCCCCGATTTCACGTGTTCTTCTCGGTCTCCTTGATGTCCTTGAGACGGTCTAGTAGTTCGTCGTTCGACGCGGTGAACTCGTACTCGACGTCACCCTCGTGGGTGTTGTCCTCCGTATCGAGTCCGTCCTCGTCGTCGAAGTCTGTGTCGTACTCCTGGTTGTCTTGTTCTGATTCGTCGTAGCTCCCGAACCCCATGGTACGTGTACACCTACGCTATTCCCACCAATAAATCACTCGCCGAGCTCAGTGTCAGCGATTCCCGTCAGCGCGCGCGTGGGCGCGTCTGTCGTACCATTTCGACCAGTGTCGAAGGACACGTCGTCGCCATCCGGCGGTTCGACCGACTCAGAGCGACTCGCGTGGCTCGACGTTCCGGTTGCCGGCGTGGGCGTCGGCGCCCTCGGTCGGTGCGGCCCACTCGACGGCGTTCGCGAGCACGCGCTGGATGTCGTCGCGGTGGTAGATGGGGTAGGTCTCGTGGCCCGGCCGGAAGTAGAAGAGCCGGCCTCGCCCGCGGCGGTAGCAACAGCCGCTACGGAACACCTCGCCGCCCTCGAACCAGGAGGTAAAGACCAGTCGATCCGGCGCTGGGACACCGAAGGGTTCGCCGTACATCTCGGCCTCCTCGATGACGATGGAGTCGTCCAGCCCGTCGGTGATGGGGTGGCCGGGGTCGACGACCCAGCACCGTTCGCGCTCGCCGGCCTCCCGCCAGGTCAGGTCACAGGGCGTCCCGAGCAGGCGCTTGAACGGCTTCGAGGCGTGTGCGGAGTGCAGGACGAGCAGTCCCATCCCGTCCTGGACGCGGGCGGCGACCCGTTCGACGATCTCGTCGTCGACCTCGTCGTGGGCGGCGTGGCCCCACCACGTCAGCACCTCGGTCTCGTCGAGGACGGCCTCGGTGAGGCCGTGTTCGGGCTCCTGCAACGTCGCCGTTCGTGTCTCGTGGCCCCGTTCGGCCAGCGCGTCGGCGATGGTCGTGTGGATGCCGTCGGGGTACACTTCGGCGACCTCGTCGTCCTCCTGTTCGTGGACGAATTCGTTCCAGACAGTGACGGATACCATACGCCGACTGTGTGTGCGGCGGGGCAAAACTGCTCGCATCGGGCAGGCCACGAGACTTATTGACATGGCGGCGGAAGATAGCGGCCGATGTGCGACGATTCGCCCTCCCGAACCGGCGTCGACCGCCGGACGTTCGTCGCGGCACTGGGTGCAGCGACCGCCGGCTGTGGCCGGTTCGGCCTCGGGAGTGGGGACCGGTCGACGCCGACCGACGCGCCCCAGTCGACATCGATCGACACGCCCCAGTCGACGCCGACCGGCACGACCGTCGGGACCGCGACCCCCGACGACCGGACGGTCGTCTGGAACGTGGCGGGCCATCTCGACGACGGGCAGCCAGCCGCGATACGGGACGCGCTCCACGAGCAGGGGGAGCTCCCGGCGGACGTCACGGTCCGGATCACCGAGCCCAGCTACGAGACGGTGACCCGTCTCTCACAGATCCAGCAGCGTCTCGCCGCCGGCGAGTCCCGGCCGGACCTGTTCACCGTCGACTACCGCATCCTCCCGGTATTGCGCGATCTCGGCTATCTCCGGCCGGTCTCTGAACTGGCACCCGACACAGTCGCCCGCGCGGCCGACCGGTACCTGGGCCCTATCGTCAGGGCCGGGAGCGCGGTCGACGGCAGTGCCCGCTATGGCCTCCCGCTGTTCGTCGACCTGCCGACGATGCTGTACCGTCGGGACCTCGCCGAGGCCGCCGGCTACAGTCCCGGAACCGACGACTGGGCGACGACAGTGATGCCGTGGGCCGAATGGTCACAGATCGTCGCGGACGTCCAGGACCACGCGGGCGTGGACTACGGCTTCACGACCCAGTGGGACCACTACATCGGGACCGCGTGCTGTTCGTTCCACGAGGTGCTCTCCTCCTGGGGCGGCGCGTACTTCGGCGGGCGCGAGCACCTCTTCGGCCCCGTCGGCGAGCGGCCGGTCACCGTCGACGAACGGCCGGTCGTCCGGAGCCTGGGGATGATGCGGCGGTTCGTCGAGGGATCGTCCGGCGAGGGCTTCTCGGCGTACGCCGCCGATATCGCGCCCCGCGAGATACTCGACTGGACTGAGGAACCCTCGCGTGAGCCCGTCGCTGCCGGGCGCGTCGTCGCCCACCGGAACTGGCCCTACGCGCTCCGCCGGATGGGCGGTCCCGAGGGCTCGCTCGGCGAGGATCTGGGGGCGATGCCGATCCCGTACGCTCGCACATCCAGCGAGGCGACGGCACCCGGTACCGGCGGGACGACCGCGGCGCTGGGGGGATTCGTGGTGATCGCCAACCGCCACAGCGAGCGGTCCGACGCTGTCGGTGCGGTCCTCGAGGCGACGACGGAGCCAGCGTTCCTGCGGTTCTACGCCGACTTCGTCGACGCCTTCCCGCCGGCCCTGTCGCTGTGGGACGACGACCTGGGGGCCGTTTCCGACCGGTATCTCCCGACGTTGCGCGTGGCCGCCGAGAACGCGATACCACAGCCGGCGACACGGGTCTGGCGCGACCAGACCGGACCCATCGCCGAACGGGCGAACGCCGCCGTCGCCGGGGAGCAGTCCCCCGCGGCAGCGATGGAGGATCTGGCCGAGACGCTCGACGAGATCGAAGCGGAGGCCTGACCACGACACTCAAGCGCGTCGCGGTCGACCACCCCGCTATGGAGGTCCATACCGTCACCGCCGACGCCGAGACGTTCACCTGCAACGCCTATCTCGCGACCGGCGAGCGACCCACACTGGTCGACGCCGGCGCCTACGACGGCGTCGTCGAGGCCGTCCGGGAACACACCGACACGCTCGATGCCGTCGTCCTGACCCACCAGCACGGCGACCACGTCGAGCAACTCGACGCCGTCCTCGACGCCTTCGACGCCGACCTGTACGCCTACGGCGACCACGCCCGCCGTGACCACGCGCTCGCGGACGGCGATACGGTCCTGATCGGCGACGAGGACTGCGAGGTGGTCTACACGCCGGGCCACGCCGACGACCACGTCTCGCTGGTCTCTGACGCCTCGCTGTTCTCGGGGGACGTGGTCGTCCACGACGACGGCGCCTTCGAGGGTGGCTCGTTCGGCCGGACCGACTACCCCGGCCAGTCACGCGAGCGACTCATCGAGAGCATCCGGGACCTGCTCGACCGGATGCCCGACGGCGTCGAGCACATGTACTCCGGTCACGGAAGCGTCTTCCACGGCGACGTCCGGAGTATCGTCGAGCGCGCGCTGGAACGGGCCGAACGGCGCGAACCCAAGTATCCGGACGAGTGATAGTGCGGCCGCTGGGCCGGCGCGAGGGAGACTGAGAAAGCGACTCGGTTATGCGGATCGCGGTTCCTTGGCCTTCGGGCGCAGCTTGCCGTAGCCGCACTTCCGGCACTGCTGTGCTCGCTGGGGGTTCCGGGCGTTACAGCGCATGCAGATCTGCTTGTTGAGGAGTCGCTCTGACGCTTCTTCGAAGCTAGCCATGCGCGTCCGTTGCCAGTGGGGCCGTTTAAGCTTTGAGTTTCGGTGCGAGCACACCGTTTTCACGGGCGCCGCCCAAGCGGGGGTATGCCCACCATCGAGGAGACGCACATCGTCAACCGCGAACGGGTCCAGCCCGGCGACGCGAACAACTACGAGAGTGCCCACGGGGGCATCGTGATGAAGTGGATGGACGAGTTCGGGGCGATGTCGGCGATGCGGGCCGCACGGCAATCCTGTGTCACCGCCCAGATGTCCCGCGTGGACTTCGAGCGGCCGATCCCCATCGGGGACAACGCCCGTATCGAGTCCTACGCGTACGCGACCGGCCGGACCAGCGTCCGGGTCCACATCGAAGTGTCACGCGAGAACCCCCACACCGGCGAGACCGAGCGGACGACCAGCGCCTACGCGACGTTCGTCGCCATCGAGGACGGGAAGCCGACGCCGGTGCCGGAACTCACGGCGGAGAGCGAGCGCTGCAGGGAACTGCGCGAGCAGGCGCTCGCGGACGAACCGTAGTCGCGAGCACACTGGAGTCGCGCCGACTCCGTCGTGACAGCGACTTAGAGATTCTCGCGCTGGTAGCTCCCCTCGTAGGTCCCCTCGTGGGCCGCCTCCGCGAGGACGAGCTGTGCGATGCGGGCACCTTCTTCCAGTTCGATAGGGTGGTGGACCTCCAGCAGCCCCTCGCCCTTGCCCTCGTAGCCGGCGTCCCAGACTGCCGTATCCAGCATGCAGGAGTTACGCAGCAGCGACGACCGGGGATACAGAAAGCCGACGTGGCCCTCCGGGATGACGACGCGGTCGCCGTACTGGACGATGTAGCCACCGGGGTCGAGGTAGTAGACGCCGTCCTCCGCGTCGAGTTCCCGGCGCTCGCCGACGGTCTTGCCCTCGCGGCCGACGTGGCCGGACTCGACCTGCTCGTAGACGGTTCCCAGCGTGAGGTCGACGCCGTTGGGCTGGACCTGTTCGGGACGGAGGTCGTCCAGCTTCTCGGCGACGAAACGGCCGCTCTTGAACATGGACGCGACTGGGAGCGCGTGCGCGAAAGTACTGCCGCTTCTGGGCAGCGTTAGCCCCACGCCAGGCGGTTCCGAAAGATGAAAAATAGGGCAGGATACGCGGGATTTATACGCGCGCGCCGTCGACGTTCGGACGTTATGGGACAGACGCTTACGGAAAAGATTCTCGACGACCATCTCGTCGAAGGGGAGCTGACACCCGGCGAAGAGATCGGTATCGAGATCGACCAGGTGCTCACACAGGACACGACCGGCACGCTCGTCTGGCTCCAGTTCGAAGCGCTGGGCCTCGAAGAGGTCCAGACGGAACTGGCCGCCCAGTACTGTGACCACCAGACCTATCAGTTCGACTTCAAGAACACGGACGACCACCGCTTCCTCCGGTCGGCCGCGGGGACCTTCGGTGCGCACTTCTCGCGCCCGGGCAACGGTATCTGTCACAACGTCCACAAGGAGAACTTCGCCGCACCCGGCAAGACGATGCTGGGTTCGGACTCGCACACGCCGACCCCCGGTGGCCTCGGTGAACTCGCCATCGGTTCCGGTGGCCTCGACGTCGCCGTCGCCATGGGTGGCGGTGCCTACTACATCGACATGCCCGAGGTCGTCAACGTCCGCCTCGAGGGCGAGCTGCCCGAGTGGGCGACCGCCAAGGACGTCATCCTCGAGCTGCTCCGTCGCCTCTCCGTGAAGGGCGGCGTCGGCAAGGTCCTGGAGTACACCGGCCCCGGTGTCGAGACCCTCTCCGTTCCGGAGCGGACGACGATCACCAACATGGGGACGGAACTCGGTGCGACCTCCTCGATCTTCCCGACCGACGAGAACACCAAGGATTACCTCGAACGTCTCGGCCGCGAGGACGTCCACGAGGAGCTCCAGCCCGACGACGACGCCGAGTACGACGACGAGATCGTCGTCGACCTCTCGGACCTGGAGCCGCTCATCGCCGAGCCGTCGATGCCCGACAACGTCGTGCCGGTGCGAGAAGTCGAAGGTACGGACGTCGAACAGGTCATCATCGGCTCCTGTACGAACGGCGCCTACGAGGACATCCTCCCGAGCGCGAAGATGCTCGAAGGGCGCAACATCGACAAGAAGACCGAGATGATCGTCGCACCCGGCTCCAAGCAGGCCTCCGAGATGCTGGCCCGCGAGGGCTGGACCGCGGAGATGATGGCGGCCGGCGTCAACTTCTCCGAGGCGACGTGTGGTGCCTGTATCGGCATCGGCCACGTCCCCGCCAGCGACTCGGTCTCGCTGCGGACCTTCAACCGCAACTTCGAGGGTCGGTCGGGAATCGAGGACGACAACGTCTACCTCTGTTCGCCCGAGGTCGCCACCGCGGCGGCCATCGCCGGCGAGATCGTCGACCCGCGCGACCTGGCCGACGACCTCGGCGACCTGGAGGCACCCGGCCTGGAGATGCCCGACGAGTACATCGGCAACTCCGAATCGGACCTCATCGCGCCCGACGAGGCCGTCGACGACGAACTCATCAAGGGGCCCAACATCGGCGACGTGCCGCTGAAAGACCCCCTCGAGAGCGAGGTCGGCGGTGAGGCCCTCCTGAAGATGGAGGACAACATCACCACGGACCACATCATCCCGGCCACGCAGGACATCCTGATGTACCGGTCGAACGTCCCGAAGCTCTCGGAGTTCACCCTCTCGCGCGTCGACGATACCTTCGCCCAGCGCTCGCTCGACGCCGACGGCGGCGTCCTCGTTGCGGGGGAGAACTACGGCCAGGGCTCCTCGCGTGAGCACGCGGCCCTCTGTCCGATGTACCTCGGTATCGAGGCCGTCTTCGCACAGAGCTTCGCCCGCATCCACAAGGCGAACCTCTTCAACTTCGGCATCGTCCCGCTGGAGATCGACGAGGAGACCTACACGAACATCGAGCAGGGCGACGACATCGAGATCGTCGACGACGTCGCCGAGGCCGTCCGTTCGGGCCAGGCGGAGTTCACCATCCGGATCAACGACGACTGGGAGGCCACGGCCACGCTGGACGCCTCCGCGCGCGAACGCGAGATCCTCGCCGACGGTGGCAAGCTGCCCCACACGAAGATGCAACACGACGAGGGCGGCGCCGCACCCGCGGACGACTGAGTCGACTCCGACCACCGCATTTTTTTAGCGACGACACATCGGCAAGCGACAGCGTTGCCGGTCACGATACGCTCTGCCGTTCGAGACGTGCTCGACGGGCGAAAACACGGCCGCTGACGGAACTGTCACGGCGCGACCGCTGAGAGGAGTGTGGAAAGTGGAAAGAGGGGGTGGGTGGTGGGGGGTGGTGGCACCCAAATTGGGTGCACCTAAGGGTTAGTCGCTGATGGATATGAACCTTGTGGCCGTCGTGTCGCCGTGCGAGACGTTCACGCGGGGGCCGGACCGTGTCCTGGCGACAACGCCTTTGTACTCGCCAGCCGTATCCCGGGTCGTGACGACGGTGTCCCCCGACGGGCCGACGACGTCGGACCCGCCGGTCATCCGTCCGGCCGAGCGGGCGGACCTGCTGGAGGTCCACCGCATCGAGCAGACGGTGTTCCCACAGCCCTGGCCGTTCTCCGCACTGGAGAGCTATCTCGGCGAGGAGGGGTTTCTGGTCGCCGAGACCGACGACCCCACGACCGCGCCGACCGTCGCCGGCTACGTCATCGCCGACACGGTCCCGAACCACGGGACACCGCTGGGCCACGTCAAGGACCTGGCTGTTCGCCCCGACCACCGCCGCCAGGGGGTCGCGACTGCGCTGCTGTCACGGGCACTCGGCGTCCTGGCGGCCACCGGCGCACGCTCGGTCAAACTAGAGGTCCGGGCCGACAACGACGGCGCGATGCGCCTCTATCGGGCGTTCGACTTCGAACACCGAAAGACCATCCCCAACTACTACAGCAACGGGGCCAACGCCCACGTGATGGTCCGGTTGCTGGAGTAACCGAGATCGGCGGCACGACGAGACCCGACAGTTGATAGGTCTCGACGGCCTGACGTTCTGGCAATGGGCTACGCCTGTCCCGTCTGTACCGACCCACAGACCGACGCTCGCCACCTCGCGAACCATCTGGCCTTCACGGCGATCACCGGCGACGACGCCCACGAGGCCTGGCTCGACGAGCACGTTCCCGACTGGGGGTCGATGGGCGAATCGGAGTTGGCCGAGGTCGTCGTCGACCACGCCGACGAGGCTGACTATCCGCAGGTCTTCGAGGACACGACCGATCACGGCCACTCGCGCGACCACGACCACTCGCACGCGCAGGGTGGTGACCTCCCGGCCGGGAGCGACGCCCACCGCGGCAGCCGGTCGCTCAGCGACGCCGACCGCGAGGTCCTGGCCGAAGCGAGAGACCTCACCCGCGAGATGCTCGACGAGGACACAGTCGAGGATGTAGACGAGGATAGCGAGGCAACCGACGCGGACGACGCGTCCGGAGACGAAACCCAGTAGTCCCGTGGTCGCCTAACCCCGGGCATGGAGACCGAGGGGCAGTTCTCGCCGTCGACAGTCGCCGAGGCTCGCGACCGCTACGACGCGGTCGGACCGACAGCACAGGTCGTCGTCAAGGAGGTCGCGAAGGCGATGGGACTGGACGCCGAGGCGTACGAACAGCGGGTCACGAGCGACGTCGTCGAGACGGCCCGAGACGTCATCTTCGCCGAGTCGCTCGCGGTCACCGTCGGTACCCGCGCGGAGTTCGACGACTGGCGGGCCGAAACTGACCACGCGGTCACCGTCGTCGGCTCGGAGAACGTCGACAACGTCGTCTGGCACGCCCCGACCTTCGCCGACGAGGCGGTCGCAGCGACCTTCCAGGACGAGCGCCGGGCGGCGGTCGGCACCCTCCGGCGGCAGGCGTTCGGTCGCCTCTACCGCGAGGTCGTCTGATGCGGCCGGTCACACGCAACACGCTTCTGGGCATCCTCGCCGTGGTCGTCCTCCTGCTGGCGCTGGGAGCGCTCCCGTCGCTGCTCAAGAGCGGCGACCCCTACTACCTCACCGCGACACCGGTCGAGGGGACCTACAGCGTCGAGAACGGGACGGCGGTCAACGCCAGCGCGCTCTCGGAGCTCCGGTACCCGTTCACGACGGCCGCGCTCGGCAACGCCACGGCCGACAGCGAGGGCCGTTCCGATCCGTACTGGCGCGGCCCCGTCGGACTGAAGGGGGCGTTCACCCACTCGCCGTTCGACGAGCGCGACGCGCTGGTCCAGCAGTACGACGACGCGGCCGCCGGGGACGGCGTCGTCGTCGGCCACAACGGCACGTTTTACCGCCTCGCGGTCACACAGCAGGTATGACCGACGCCCAGGACTGGGACTGGCCCGTCGTCGACTCGGCCGCCGAGTACGAGACCGGCTGGTACACCGGCGGCTACGACCGCGTGCGACAACCGGACGGCTCCGAGAAGGACTACTACTGGGCCGAACTCCCCGACGCCGTCGTCGTCGTGGCCACCACCGGCGACGAACTCGTCATGGTCGACCAGTTCCGGCCGACCATCCGCGAGCAGTGTCTGGAACTCCCTGCCGGCATCGTCGAGGACGGCGAGTCCTACACGACCGCCGGCGAGCGCGAACTCCGCGAGGAGACCGGCTTCGCGGCCGGCGGCCTCTCGCTGCTGGAGGCGTTCTGGTGTTCGACCGGCGTTCTTCGACACCGCCGGGGCATCGTCTTCGCCGAAGGGCTGGAGCCCGTCGAGAGTGACCTGGACGACAACGAGTTCCTCTCGGTGACGACCGTCCCCGTCGAAGACGCGCTCGACGTCGCCCGCCAGGAACCCGCCAACGACGCGACCATCGAGGGCATCCTCCTGGCGCAGGCCGAGGGGCTACTGTGACCGAGGGACCCGACTGGCTCCCTGCCGACCCCGAGTGGCGCGTGCGAGACACGGCCGTCACGTGGTCGAACCCTTTCTTCGACGCCGGGTCGGACACGGTCGAACGCCCCGACGGGGCGCAGGCAGCGTACTACTGGATCGATCCCGCCGACGCGGCGACGGTCGTCGCCGTCGACGACGGTGCCGTCGTCTTCGTCGAGCAGTACCGGCCCCGCCTGCGCCAGCAGACGCTCGAACTCCCGACCGGCGGTGTCGATCCCGGTGAGACGCCGCGTGAGACGGCCGTTCGCGAACTCCGGGAAGAGACTGGCTACCGCGCCGCCGACGTCACCCACGTCGAGACGTACGTTCCGAACGGCTGGGTCCGGGCCCGGCGCCACGTCTTCGTCGCCGACGGTCTCACCGCAGGCGACCCCGACCTGGAGGATGGCGAGGAGATCGAGACACGCCACGTGCCTGTCGACGATGCTGTTGCGACGGTGCGCACGGACGCCTCGATCACGACCGAGTGGGCCGTCACGCCGCTGTTGCTCGCCCGCGAGGACGGCCTGCTGTAGTCCGGTGCACGTTTAGGGCTCGCCCGCTAGCGCCCGGTATGGACGGCGAAATCGGGATCGACGAACTGGAGTTGCGACTCGAAGACGACGACGCGAGCGTCGTCGACATCCGCTCGCCCGGGGCCTTCGACAGGGGCCACATCCCCGGCAGCGAGAACGTCCCGCTGGGACGACTCGTCGACGAGGTCGAACAGTTCGCAGACGAAGCCCGTGTCGTCACCGTCTGCCCACACGGCAAATCCAGCGTCCAGGCCGCACGGCTCATCGCCTCCTACGAGGGGTTCGACGGCACCGTCGAGAGCTTTGCGCCGGGACTGGACGGCTGGGACGGCCCGCTCCAGAGTGCTGAATCCGACGAGGCCGACGAAGGGCCGGCAGCGCCGTTCTGACACTGCCGTCCGGGTATCGATGTCGCTCGTCGGTAACGAGTGGTGGCTCGGGTGAAGCTATCGTCACAAGGGGCTCAGCGGGGGTAACGGTTCGTCATCGCCACCATCGGGTGGTATATCGCCCCACCGGAAAAACTCGTCTATCGACTCTCGGGGCGCTCACTCGTGTTCGAGCTTGCCGTATCTCCGCGTGTTCCTCGGGATCCTGTCACACGGAGGCACCCGGATGCTCACCGACCGAACCGCGCTCGATGCTGAACGAGAAGTCGATGGTTTCGGCACCGCCTCGAAGCACCGGCTTCTTGCTCGCGCCGTCCTGTTCGAACTCGATGACTCCCAGCGACTCTAGTTCTTCGAGGTTCCGATGGACCTCCTTGTAGTCCCGGTCGACAGCCGCAGCTGTCTGTCGGATGCTCTCGGGTCGCTCGTTCACGATCGCTTCGAGCAGGGTGAGGTTCGACGTCCGCATCAGTTTCTCGACCTCGGCGAACTCCTCGAAGTTCAGGACGAACCGCGCGTCCTGCTCGATCTCGTCCCCGCGGTCGCCGGCTTCGGCTCGCCGGAGGCGCTCCCGCGCTGCCGCTCGCTGGTCGTCGGCCTGTCCGAACGTAATTTTGAGTGTGTTGGTGGTCATGGTAACGCCTCGACCTCGGTGACGAATCGGTCCCGGAGCGCCAGCATCCCCGGAAACTCGATCGGTTCGACCCCGTCGGTCGTGTGCTTCTCGTGCCGCCCTGGTGTCTCGTTCTCGTTGTCGTAACGAAGGATGGTGCCACGAGCGTCGGTGTACCCGTAGTGGAGCGCGTATCGGTCGCACTCGGATACTGCGAATCGTCCGTCCGGTATATCTTCCGCCGGACGACCCGCCTGCCGTCACGAGTTTCGACGTCTTCGATGACCTCGTGGCCCATCTCGGACTATGGTCTGTCCCCCATCACTATATCATCTGGTTCTAACCCCATAGGTGACGAATCCGTCTCGGAAAGTCAATCAGTGACATTTTCGGAGCCGACTGTCCAACGGCATTCAAACTGTTTTATCAGGCAGTCCAACAGATCAAATCTGGAGTAGTAGCAATGACATACGACGATATATCTGGTCAGCCTTTCATCCCGGAAAGGCTCATGCCACGGATGAAGTAGTTCTGTGCGGCGAGGAAGGCCACGATGACCGGAGCGACGATGATCAGTGCCGCAGCCATCATCAGTCCCCATTCGGCGAAGTACTGGTTCCGGACAGCGAACAGCGCCACGGGAAGCGTGTACATGTTCGTGTCGTTGGCGATGATCAGGGGCCACTGGAAGTTGTTCCAGGCACCCATGAACGTGAAGATCCCGAGTGTCGCCAGTGCGGGCTTCGCCAGCGGGAGATAGATCTTGTAGAAGGTCTGGAACTCGTTACACCCGTCGATCTTGGCCGCGTCTCCCAGTGCCGAGGGAAGCGACTTGAAGTGCTGGCGCAACAGGAAGATCCCCAGTGGGTTCGCCACGAGCGGGGCAATCAGTCCCTGGTACGTGTTGATCCACCCGAGTTGGGTGAGGATCAGGTACACGGGGATCAGCGTCACCATCGCTGGGATCATCATCGTCGAAATGAACCCCAGGAACAGCTTGTCACGCCCCCAGAAGTCGATCTTCGCCAGCGAGTAGCCTGCCAGCGAGTCGAAGATCAGGTTGAACGTGGTTACCGCACCGGCAAAGATGACTGTATTGATGAACCACCGGACGAGCGGAATGTCGGGTCGCTCCCAGAGGGTGATGAAGTTCTCAAGTGTCGGTGCGGCAGGGATGAACGACACCGACGACGCTGTCGGGGTCGCAGAAAGCGACGTGGTGAGCGTCCACCAGAACGGCAGAGTCATCCAGAGAGCTCCGGCAGTGACAGCTGCATAGAGCAGCGTCGTCTTCGACCAGTAGCCGACGCCCGTTCGATCGTAGCCGGGATACTCGTAGTCGGACCGAGCCATCAGTAATCCACCTCCGCTTGGTCACGGTAGCGGTACTGATAGTAGCTGAAGGTGAAGATGATCAGGAAGAGGACGAACGCCATCGCGGCCCCCTCACCGAACGCCCCTTCTTCGAAGGCACGCTGGTAGATGAGCAGGACGGATGTCGTCGTCGAGTATACCGGCCCCCCCTCGGAGAACACCAGCGCGATGCCGAACACCTGAAACGCAGAGATGATCGCCATCACGAAGACGAAGAAGTTCGTGTTCCCGAGGTTCGGCCACGTGACGTGGCGGAACCGGTGCCAGCGACTCGCCCCGTCGATACGGGCTGCTTCGTACAGTTCTTCGGGGATGTTCTGCAACCCCGCGAGAAAGAAGATCATGTTCGAGCCGATACCGCCCCAGATAGCCATCAACATAACCCCACCCAGCGCGGTCCCGGGGTCACCGGCCCAGTTGTGTTCGAGGAACGTCGGCAAGAGCCCGTTGATGACGCCGTCTCCAGCGAGGAACCACCGCCACATCACGGCCGAGGCGGCCCCCGAGAGCATCACGGGCATGAAGTAGGCGGCGCGATAGGCCTTCTTGAACCGGACGCGTTTGTCGAGCATCAGTGCGACAGCGAGTCCGCCAAAGATCTGCAGTGGCACGGTTCCGATGGCGTAGACGAAGGTGTTCTTCAGCGAATACCACCACAGGCTCGTCGCGGGATCGGTGAACACTTTCGGGTTCCAGCTCAGCCCGCCGTTCTCGACGGTGAGGGGGAGTGGCTGCAGTACCGTCACGTAGTTGGTGAGTCCGACCCACTGGCCCGAGCCAGCCAGGATACTCCACTCCTGGAAGGAGATGTAGAACGCGTAGAGGACAGGTCCCAGCAAGAACGCCGAGAACACGATGATGTTAGGCGCGACGAAGGCGGCCCCCATCAGATTGTTCTGGTCCTCGGTGATTCCGACGGACCGCTTGAGTTTCGTCAGGGCGTGTCGCACTCTCGTGACGGCGTCGGTAACTGATCGCTGGCTCTCGGTGGCCATTGGTATCTCAGAAGACCTCGCTGTTGATCTTCGTCTGTGCCGTCTCCAGTGCGTCGGACGGCGATTTCTCGCCCAGCATCGCTGCCTCTAGCTGTGGACGCACACGGTTGACGATCGATTCGCTATTGGGACCGAACGAGAAGGGGTGCGACCACGCACCGGCATCGAGCAGCGTCTTCCGGCGCGGGTGGTTCTGGTAGTAGTCCAGGTCCGAATGGGACTGCCGAGCGGAGAGGGCGAGTCCTTTGCGTGCCCACCGTGACATCCCTTCGTCGCCAGTGAGACTGCGGATCAGCTCTCGCGCGGCCGCAGGACTGTCAGTGTTTGCCGAAGCGCTGTAGGAGACCGTGTAGGCGATCGTCGCTTTCTGTCCATCGCTCGGCGTCGGAAGATGTGCAACGTCGACCTGGTCGTTGATATCCGGATTGTCCTCGTATCCTTCGAGGAACGGGAGGCCCCACGGGCCCAGAACGGCAGTCGCGACCTCCTGGCTCGCGAGCGCGGCCCCGTGCCAGCCAGACCCGAGGTCGGTCGGCAACGCCAGAAGGCCATCCTCTCTGAGTCCGACGAGATACTCGAGTGCTTCGACACCGGCGTCACTCGCGAACACTACCTCGCTGCCATCCTCCGAGAGGACCTGACCGCCGTTCTGGAACAGGAATGCCCACCAGGACCGAGCGTTCGCATACTCGATCATCGGGGCCTTGAAATTCTCGTTGGAGACGTTGTCCTTGAGCGCCGAGAGTGTGTCTTCCAGAGCTGACCACGTCTCCGGCGGTTCGACACTGGCCTCTTCGAGCATCGCGGTGTTGTGGAACAGCCCCAGCGTCGAGAAGTCCTTCGGGACCCCGTACAATGTCCCGTCGAACCGGAACGCTTCCAGCAGTGGCTGGAAGAAGTCGTCGGTATTGTACTCCTCGGACGCTTCGAGTTCGTCCATGGAGAGCAACACATCGGCCGACGCGAACGATGGGAAGTACGACGAGTCGACGTAGAATGCGTCGGGTGCGTTGCCTGCCCCCAGTTGTGTCTTGATCTTCTGTTTGTACTTGGACTGGATGGGGTTGTAATCCACCGAAATTCCGCTATGCGATTCCTCGAAACTGGCCACGAGTTCCTTGACCAGCGCGGACTCTTCGTTGTTTGCCGCCCACCCGGAGAGGGTGATATCCGCGTTCATCGGCGTCGCGGTCTGGTCTCCTGACGTGGTCGTGGATCCGTCACCACTGCCACTGGACCCATCTGCAGTGTTCTGCCTGCTTCCACCATCACTGCCGCCGAGACAACCGGCGACAGTGGCCGTAAGTCCAGCGATACTTGCACTCTGAACGAACCGCCGGCGGGAAATGGAGTTCCCGTTGGCACGGTCTGACATGTATGTTCGTGCAGAACGAATAACTAAGAGTATAAAATACTTTTGCTGTCTTCACTACTCCAGTAGTGACAAGCCGGGCATTTATTACCCCACCTACGCAAATCGGAGTACGATGAAGACCGATAGCACAGTAATCATGGGTTCGACCTTCCTCGTGACAGACTCGGAAGGCCGGCCGACCAGGGATCACGACGGCTTCTACTATCGGGACGTTCGGCATCTGGACGACTACAGGCTCTCGGTAGACGAGGAACTGAACTCACTCGAAGTTGTAGATGTTCACCCAGGTGAGCGGTTGTTACACCTCGGAACGCCGCTTGAGAAGGGGTCCCGGAAGCTTCACGTCAGCCGCCGGCAGTTCGTTGCCGACGGTCTCTTCGAAGATCTCACTGTCTCGAACCTGTCCGGAGAGCGAATCGAGACCTCGCTCTCTCTGGCTCTTGGCTCCCAGTTCGACGACCTCTTCGAGGTCCGTGGAATGGTCGCTGATCTCGACCGAACGATTGAGGTCGATCGTCACGAGATGGGACTTACGTTTCGGTACTCTCCCGACGATATGGCTTTCTCGCGGTCTGTCTCGATCACTCTGGATCAGGCCGAGGACGTCTCGATCGATGTGGTGTCAGGGGAGGATCGAATCGATGGGACGATCGAAGCGGATCTCTCACTCGCCCCCAGCGAGTCCAGGTCTGTCCCGGTAGCGGTGACCGTCGACGGCCCGGAAGTACCGGGGAAGCAACTGGCGATAGCCCGAGAGACTGTTCGAGAACGAGCGGAGACGTGGACCGAGACCGCCACGCTCCCCGACCACGATCACTCGTGGACACCAGTTCTCCAAGAGAGTCACGAGAATCTGCTCGAACTCCAACTCCCGACCGAACACGGGCCAGTACCGGCTGCCGGTGTGCCATGGTTCGCAACGGCGTTCGGTCGGGACTCGATCATCACTGCCTTCCAGTCACTGGGAGTGAGCACGGACCTCGCGAAAGGGACCTGCCGGTATCTGGGCGCACACCAGGCCGAGAGCTACGACGTGGACCGGGACGCACAACCGGGGAAGATACTTCACGAGATCCGACACGGCGAGTTGACGGCCCGCGGACTCGTGCCACATCGCCCGTACTATGGGACCGTCGACGCGACACCACTGTTCGTTGTCTTGGTCCACGAGACGTGGCGACGCACCGGCGACGACGACTTCCTCGCCGAACTCTGGCCCAACGTGCGGCGTGCACTGGCGTGGCTCGACGATCATGCACGACGAACCGACGGTGGGCTACTGGCGTACGGGCTCGATGGGGCGGGATCCGGCCAACTCCGCCACCAGGGATGGAAAGACAGCAGTGACGGTATCGTCTACCCGGACGGGAGCTACCCCAGCGGCTCCCTTGCGGTCGCGGAGGTGCAGGGCTACGAATATGACGCGAAACGACGAGGAGCGGAACTGGCCAGCGAGATGGAGAAGCAACAGTACGCGAGAACTCTCGAAACGGACGCCGAACGTGTCAAACAGCGCTTCGACGAGGCGTTCTGGCTCTCAGACGAGGAGTTCTACGCGGTAGCAGTCGAGGAAGGCGGTGACCCAGTCCCGTCGATCACCACGAATCCTGGTCACTGTCTCTGGAGCGGTATCGTTCCTGAGACCCGGGCGGACGCCGTGATCGACCGACTACTCGCACCCGATATGTTCACGGGGTGGGGGATCAGGACACTGTCTGCGAACCACCAGGCGTACAACCCGCAGAGTTATCACCTCGGCAGCGTCTGGCCCCACGACAACTCGATCGTCGCTCTCGGGATGGCCCGCTATGGACGACAGGACGCTGCCAGCCGAGTCGCTGACGGGCTAATCGAAGCTGCTCGCGCTCGTGGCAACGACAGACTGCCCGAGCTGTTCGCTGGCTTCGACCGGAGCGAAACCGACGTTCCAGTCACGTACGGTGAAGCCTGTGAACCACAGGCTTGGGCAGCCGCTGCGCCACTGGCGTGTCTGCAGGCAATCCAGGGTACCTCCGTCGAACCACCCCGTGAAATCCGACAGTGAACGACCGAGTACGATGCTATGACTGACCGGCCCAGACTGGATCCGACTGGCACGTTGGCGGCATTCGGGAGAGTGGCGTATTCGGACCTGACTAGCGTCGTCGTACTGAGTCTTGCTTTCTCCATCGTGGCGCTCCCGGTCGTCACCGTTGGGCCGGCTATTCTCGCGCTCGTCGCGGCGCAGACGGCCGGTGTGACAGGTGAATCAGCGGGAGAAAAAGTCACCGAACGGGATCGTCTCAGCCGGTTCAAAACAACCTTCGTCGACCAGTTTCGACCGGGGCTCGTCCTCGGCCTGCCGCTGATTGCAGTGGCTGTCTCGACGGGCTTGTACGCCAGTCTCGCCATCGCCAATCAGAGCGGGACGCTACTTATCGGAACCATCATCGGGCTCTACGCGACCGTCGTTACACTCGTTGGTGTGTTCAGAGCGGCATCACTCGTCGCCAGAACGGGGGCTACAGCCCCCAAACAGGCGCTCTGGGACAGCGGTCGTCTGCTCATCGAAACACCGTCGTTTACCGTGTTACACGTCCTCTTTGCGGCCCTACTACTACTGCTCTGCTTCGGATTGGGCGTGGCTGTCGTGGTCTTGCTGCCCGGTTTGTTGGGCGTGCTCGAAGTGGTTACGTACGAGGAAACCACCGGTGAGGGTGCACTCAGAGTCGTCCGCGCCTACCAAGGACAACTCAGGGTCGGTGAGCAGGGATGACCCGACGTGAGATTCACGTGGCCAGTGCGGTTCCAGTCGCATTTCTTGCTGTCGTCATCGGACATCACCCACTAGTCGCTGTGCCATTGGTCACTGGGACAGTCCTCCCGGAACTGGATGCGCTCCGGGAACATGTCCACCGTTCGTGGGCGCTCCATACGTTCCTGTTGCCAGCAGTCGTGTATGCTGGTCTAGAGTCCGTCGGCCTGCTTTCGCCCGTGGCCGCGACCACGATACACTTCATCACGCTCGGAATGGCACTGCACTTCGTGGCGGATTACGTCTATCCACGCGGGATGACACATCCAGGGGCACGCTGGCCTGTCCGGCCGGTCATCGTCTCCGCACCCTGGGGACTGCTATGGCTCGGAGTATCCTGGACAGTGCAGTGGTTTCTGTATCTGGCCTCGGATTTCATACCGTGGTTGGTCGGTTTGAGCACTTGAACAGCCATCACTACTCCAGTAGTAACAATTATGGGGCCTCGGTATGACAGTCATGATAGAACATGGCGAGTGCTGAACAGCGACAACTACCGGCCGTCGAGTACGACGGCGTCACGAAAGTGTTCGACTCCGACGACGGTGACGTCGTCGCAGTCGACGACCTCGACATCTCCGTTCGCGAGGGAGAATTCCTCGTATTAGTTGGTCCATCGGGCTGCGGAAAATCGACCACACTCCGACTGCTCGCCGGTCTCGAAGAGATCAGCGATGGTGAGATCAGTGTCGGTGGGACGGTCGTCAACGACAAGAAGCCCAAAGACAGGAACATCGCGATGGTGTTCCAGAACTACGCGTTGTACCCGCACAAGACTGTCCGGGAGAATATGCGCTTCGGACTGGAGATGACAACGGAACTCGAAGACGCCGAGATCGATAGTCGGGTCTCCGAGACTGCCGAGATGCTGAGTATCTCAGAACTGCTCGAACGCCGACCCGGCGCGCTCTCGGGCGGACAAAAACAACGCGTCGCGCTCGGGCGGGCCATCGTCCGCGAGCCGCAGGTGTTCCTGATGGACGAGCCCCTCTCGAACCTCGACGCCAAGCTCCGCACGGAAATGCGAACGGAGCTTCAGCAACTCCACGAGCAGCTCGGTGTCGCCACAGTCTACGTGACTCACGACCAGACCGAAGCGATGACCATGGGGGATCGTATTGCCGTCCTCAACGACGGGCAGCTCCAGCAACTGGGGACACCGCTAGAGTGTTACCACGAACCCGCCAATCGGTTCGTCGCAGGATTCATCGGCTCACCTAGCATGAATTTCCTGGACCTGGCATACGATACTGCAAACGATATCGGAACCGGCGATGGAGTCGAATATGGATTCGCTGACGAGCAGGCAGAACAAATCGGTCGTGTGTCGTCAGTCACGTTGGGGATCCGTCCCGAAGATATCGAACTGGCGAGTTCATCGGGACCAGCTACTGTTCCTGCTACTGTCGAGGTTGTCGAACCGATGGGCCGGGAAAACCTCCTGCACGTCCGTGTCGGCAGAACAGAGATGGTTGCCTCTGTCGACGGATCCTATAACATTTCCCTGGGGCAGGATGTTCGCCTCCGGTTCCCACACGACCGAATCCACGCCTTCGAGACGGACTCGGGAACGACTATTTTCAACCGTGCCGTCGAGACTGAATCACTCCCCGAAGGCGTCACAATTTAACCACGGCGTTGACCAATTGCAGGTCATGGATACGGAGACGCTCCGATCGACACTCGAAGATGTTGGTCTCACACAATATGAAGCCGAGGCTTATATTACCGTACTTGAGTTGGGGAGCGCATCGGCGACGGAGATTGCCAACGCCAGCGGTGTGCCACAGGCTCGTATCTACGATGTACTCCGGAATCTGGAAGCGAGTGGGTACGTCGAGACCTACGAAGAAGACAGTATGCGAGCACGTGCCCGGGATCCCACCGAGATCGTCGAAAAACTCGACACATACGCCGAAACTGTCGCCGATGCAGGGTCGGAACTAGAGGACCGTTGGGAGGAGCCGACAGTCGAAAACCACCAAGTCAGCGTCATTCGACCCGCTGACTCTGTGTTCGACCGGGCCGCAGAGAAGATCGAGGATGCGAAAAACGAGATTCAGATTGCACTAACACCGGACCAATACCAAACACTCAAATCGGCACTCGTCAGTGCACACGACCGTGGTGTCGTCATCAAGGCGACTATCACCGGTGTGGAGGAACCACCGGACTTCGATTTCGAGGGCGTTGTGACCGAAGTGAGGCACCGTCGCCTTCCGACTCCGTTCTTGGTACTGGTCGATCGTTTATCAGCCTGCTTCACGCCGGCCGAATCGGTTCACCCGGCACAGCGGTACGGACTTCTCATCAACGACTATTCTCTCTCTCATATGGTTGACTGGTATTTCCAGACGGCGTTCTGGGAGCCGTGGCCGACGATCTATTCCGGGCGTGAAACTGGAACGCCGCGGGTTTACACCAACATCCGTGAATGTATCAGGGATATCTACACAGCGTTCGATGCTGGGAAGAAGATCATACTCACGGTACATGGGCAACTCCAGACTGAAGCAGTGGAGAAACGACTCACAGGCACCGTCGTCGATATCACGTATACTCCCGGAGAAAACGGACCGGCACTGGCTACGTTTACTGAAGAAGCATCCATCAAAATGGAGACTGCCGAAGGGACGTTCAATATTGGTGGCTGGGGGGCTATGTTAGAAGACATTGAAGGAAGGCGGTTCGTTGTGGAGTCGATTGCTTGAGGTAAGAATCGGTATTACGGATTAATCGAGGCGTGGTCGAGATTGGTTCTGAGACCTGAAGCACGTTTTGATCGCTTCGGCATATCGTAGCCATTGAAAGTCAATGCACACCCGATCGCACGACGGCAGTGCGATCGGTGTGTACATCGTTTCAATTGTTACTATAGCTGGCACACACGGTTGCGAACGATTCGGACGACGACAAGTACAACGAGTACGATTCCGCAGGATGGGCCAGCCCGGATTGTTCCGGTGCTTTCGTCGAAAGATGGCGTATACGTCACAGTAGCAGGTCAATACGGGAGCGGTACGTCAATAAATTATAAACGGACTAAGTGTATATATCATACATGAACCAAACGAGCGAAGAAACGGATGACACTCTGCGCAGCCCGACCGATTTCAAAGTCGGTCGAGTAATCGATGAGTACGGATTGAGTGGGCTGGACGAGGAACTCAAGGCACGCTGGACTGGCACCGGGGGCGAACGAACGAGTCTCCGCGATCTCGCAGATATCATCAACAAACGTATCTTGGCTGAAGAATTGAGCGAAAGTGGATTAAATCCTATTCAGAGCGAAATAGAGAAGAAATACCGGGCGTTGAGGGATGACGTTAGTGCCGGTGTAAAAACAGACGTAGAAAACGAATTAAAACACAACGATATCGACGTGGATCAGTTGACATCGAATTTTGTCACTCACCAGGCTGTTCACACATATCTTACTGAATACCACAAAACAGAGTTTGAAAGGCCAGATGAGGCAGAGAAGGTCGAAAATGCAATCGAAACAGTCCAGCGCCTCCAGAGCCGTACACTCGCCGTCACGGAAAATACGGTCTCACGTCTCCGTAAAACGGATCAGCTATCGACGGGTGATCTAGAGGTATTCGTAGATGTTAGTGTAATGTGTACAGATTGTGGGAAACAATACGATATCGGACAGCTCCTTTCGGAAGGGAAGTGCGATTGTCCAGACCAAAAATAATATCATGTTATCTATTTATATGGACAAATGGGTCAAGTTATAATTTAAAATCCGAATAATATATTCAAACCGCCATATATGGGTCTATAGAGGATAGATCTATCTATACTGGGGATATCTGTTTAACTGTGGGGTGAAAGATTGACAACAGCGACACTTTGGGGGCATGCTGAAGCGAGAAAATCAAACCTGGTATTTGATTCGGAGTCGTACGCCATTCCGTGTTTGTCTCACTCACTGCCGGACAGATTCTAAGATGAGTTGTTGTTCGACACGCTTGACTTCGCGCTGTGTATCCCTAACAGCGTCAACGTTTACACTGATCGAGGAGACGCCTGTCTCGACAAGTTCTCGAACCATCCGAGGGTTGGAGGCGGCCTGTCCACAGATGCTAGTCTCCACATCGTACGTTTGGCAGGTGTCGATCACGTCACTCATCAACTGAAGCACTGCTGGATGGAGTTCGTCGTACCGGTCAGCGACAGTCCCGTTGTTCCTGTCGACAGCCAATGTGTACTGGGTCAGATCGTTGGTTCCGAACGAGACAAAATCGACACCGCAATCGCAGATATCCTCGATGCACAGCGCACTTGCGGGAGTTTCGATCATCACCCCCCAGGAGCGTTTCTCGGGTTCGAACCCGCCCGATTCCATGATCTTCCGTGCTCGGACCACGTCTTCGGCGTCAGTTACGAGTGGGAGCATCAGTTCGACACTATCGTAGCCCATCTCGTAGAGCTGCTGGAACGCTTGTAGCTGAAGTTTGAACGTCTCGTCTTCAGCTAGTGATCTTCGGATGCCCCGGTAGCCGAGCATCGGGTTGTGCTCCTCGTGTTCGTTTTCACCGCCCTCTAATTGGCGAAACTCGTCGGTTGGGGCGTCAAGCGTTCGGATGCGGACTGGTAGCGGATAAAATTCTTCGGCCACGGTTCGCATCGATTCAGTGAGCGTATTGACGAACGCCTCGGTACCGTGATCGGCCACGTACTGCTGCGGTGTCTTCCCGGTCGACAACACCATGTGTTCCATCCGAAGCAGTCCGACACCGTCCGCACCGGTTGCAGCTGCTCGTTCGGCAGCCTCCGGGATGGAGACGTTTATCTTGATATCGGTCGCGGTCATCGGCTTGCTGTTGATACGATGGCCTGCTTCTGTACCCGTTTCAGTCTGGCTCACCTCGTCGTTGTCGGGTGGCCGATGGCCATCGGCTACGATTCCTCTATCGCCGTCGATCGATACCATCTGGTCATCTGTCAGCGTCTCTGTCGCTGTCTCTGTCCCAATAACGGCTGGCACTCCTAGCTCCCGAGAGACGATGGCTGCATGGCTGGTCATCCCGCCTTCGTCGGTCACCAGTGCATCGGCTCGTTTCATTGCCGGAACCATGTCTGGCGTAGTCATCTCAGCCACGATGATGTCCCCCTGGTTTACCTTATCGAGTTGGTCCAAAGTACCGACAATACGGACTGCACCCGTTGCCCGCCCAGGACTCGCAGCCAACCCATCAACAAGAACATCTCCGTTTCCTTCGTGCTCAGTCGAGTCCGTCGTCTGCTCGGATTGTTCGATGGTCGTGATCGGTCGGGACTGCAATAGATAGACAGTTCCCTCGTCGATCGCCCACTCCACGTCTTGCGGTTGTCCATAATGATCCTCGACCATCTCACCGATTCGGTGGAGTTCAGCCAGTTCTTCCTTGTCGAGTACACGTTCAGTCTGTCGCTCTTCCGGGACAGACTGTTTGATAGTTTCGCCGGTTTCGTCGTCTCGACGGTGCATTATCTTTTTTGTCGCGACAGTCACCGAATCAACCGATTCACTCTCTCTATCGTAGGTATAGTTGTCTGGCGAGACAGCGCCGGAGACGACGGCCTCACCGAGGCCCCATGCAGCCTCGACAGTAATTTCGGATGCACCCGTAGAAGGATGGCTCGTGAACATGACTCCAGATTTCTCAGCATCTACCATCCGCTGAACGACGACCGCGATGTCCACGTTGGAATGGGAAAACCCCTGTTCGTCGCGATAGTAGATCGCTCGCTGGGTAAACAAGGATGCCCAGCACCGTTTGATCGAGTCGATTAGATCTGATTGGTCGATATTGAGAAACGTCTCTTGTTGGCCAGCGAATGACGCATCGGGCAGGTCCTCAGCAGTCGCTGAAGAACGAACTGCGACGAAGGGATCCCCATCAAAACTGTCGTATGCTGCGTGGATATCAGATGCAACATGATCTGGGAGGTCCGCGTCGACGATGAGCTTCCGGGCGTGCTGTGCCGCCTCAGCCAGCGCTGCGGAGTCCTCTCGGTCAACGTCTACGGTTTTGAAAAGTTCCGCAGCTATATTAGCATCTTCGATGAAGGTCCGATACGTCTCGGCTGTGACGACGAATGCGGGTGGTACGGGGAGTCCCGCGGTCCGTAATTCACCGAGCGAGGCTCCTTTCCCGCCCACGGTGTCGACGTCATCTCGGCTAATGGTACTTAGCCATGCGACTGGCATGTACCTCTACCAATTCGATTCTACTACTTAAATTATTGGGGTAGGCCGGATGCTCCTGAGTTATTTTAGCCGCACGTTGAAGTACTGATATTATACTAGAACTGATGGCGAAGAAAGGGTACACGAACGGCCCTTACATTCGCCATCGAACATATGGTTGGGCTGATGAGCGTAACCTCGGGGTCGGGTTGATACCATCTGCTCTGGACTGGGGCCGGAGTATGCCTTATCTCATCAGCCACCTGTCCAGAAACTACGAGGTTACTTAATACATTCGGTATGAAACCACAGTACTTCGCCAAACCACCTCAGGGCGGTAGTAGCGTACGGGAGTCGAACGTCACACGGTGAACGATTTGATCTGTCGCTTCGGTTCGGGAAGCTCCCCGACCAGATCCCGTACCGATTAGCCCCAGAGATCGTCTCCTAGTCGATCTAGACGTCCACAACAGACCGGAGATCGTTATCGCGGAGATCGACGAGTTGTCAGACGACTCTTTGACGATGGTGCCGCAGTAATCGCACTCCGAACGCGGCAATCGGACCTTGTTACGAAAAAACACATATGGTAAGCTAGTGAGCTTCCTGTAATGACTGACTCGACGGGAGACAAGTCTCAACAGACCGTACAGGACACGTATGTTCGATCCCTACTCGTCGCTGGAATGTGCCTAATTTCGTTCTCGCTGGGTGCATACGAGATATCGCCGGCAAGCGTGACGCCGATAATTCGAACCTCCATGGGAATCAGTTCGACCGATGCCGGCCTTCTGGTGAGCGTCATGTTTGGCACTGCGGTGGTTGCGAGTCTCCCTGTTGGTGCGATACTGGACCGGACAAACTCACGGACGGCTATTGTAGTCGCAGTGGGGGCTCTGGTCGTCGCTGGACTGTGGGGGTGGATCGCTGCCGACAATGGGGAGTATTATTCTCTGTTGGCGTCGCGAATTGTCGGCGGTATCACGTACGTCATCGTGTGGAACGCTGGTATCGATATCGTGAAGGAAGCCGTCACTCAGTCCCAGCGTGCTACCGTAGTCGGGGTGTTCACCGCGAGTGGTCCATTGGGGTTCGTTCTCGGACAGGGTGCTAGTCCAGCGATTGCGAATCGGTTTGGTTGGCCGATCATCTTTATTGCGTACAGCAGCCTCTCCCTGGTGGGACTGGTATTATTCCTACCGAGTAGCCGTGGATTCGGAACGACGGGCACTGCACCGCCCACAATCAGTGAGTTTGCTGGGGTCCTTCGGGATCGTAACGTCTGGCTCGTCGGGGGACTCGGGTTTATCGGCTACTCGTTATATCTGTTCGTCAATAGCTGGGCGCCCTCGTATATCAACGAGATCGTCGGATTGCCCCTCGGTGTGAGCGGTATACTTGTCGCGCTGTTCCCTGCGATCGGGGCACTCTCACGGACTAGTGGGGGCGTCCTCTCCGACAGGCTGTTCCATGGTAACCGACGGCCTGTCATGCTCTTCTCGTTCTGTGCCTCTGCACCGTTGGTTATCGGATTCACTCAGTTCGATTCTGTGGCTGCACTCGTTGGTGTGTTACTCGGGGTTGGGTTTGCTGTGCAGTTGGCACTCGGAATCTCTTTCACGTACGTCGGGGAATTAGTCTCGTCCCGCGTTACGGCGACAGCAGTAGCATTCCAGACCAGTGTCAGTTTCGCCGGGGGATTCGTTGCTCCGATTGCCGGGGGCGCAATTATCGAAACCCACGGGTATGCTGTTGCCTTTGCGGTTGCTGGGATACTCGCAGTTGTCGGCATCACATTCGCATGGGTTGCTCCCGAGACAGCGACCTGATACGGGACAGTACGAGAGCAACTCTCTTCTGGAGTCACTGCTTCCCGAGCGTGCGTATCCGGTCCCAACAGCATCATCAATCTGCCGCGGTACTAGCCACGACAGTCCACAGAAATACGAAACCGTCGTCTCGGTATACGACCCTTTCGGACTATTCTGGGACGTGGGACCGTCTCAATCTAGGGCCAGAGCCCTCTCGCTTCTTTGGCCTCTCCGATTCTCTCCAGTGCAACGATGTATGCGGCACCTCGCCACGTGATATCCGCTTTCTCGTACTCCTCGATCATCTCTTCCCAGGCTGTGACCATCTTGGACTCGAGTTCCTCGTTGACCCGTTCTTCTGACCATCTTCGGCGGTTGATGTCTTGCAACCACTCGAAATACGAGACGGTTACACCACCGGCATTAGCGAGGATGTCGGGAATCACGGTCACTCCTCGTTCTCGGAGTGTTGCGTCCGCCCCGGATGTTATCGGACCGTTCGCACCCTCGACGATGAGATCTGCCTGTATCCGGTCGGCATTCTCGTTCGTGATCACGTTACCGATGGCGGCAGGAATCAGCACGTCCACGTCGAGCTCGAGGAGTTCCTCGTTCGTCACGGTACTCGCAGCGTCGTACTTTTTGACGGCTTCTGGCTCCTCTTGGTGTGACGGAATCGCGTCCGTATCCAACCCGCCCGGTTCGTAGATCCCGCCGTTCACATCGCTGACAGCCACGACGTCTGCACCCCATTCATCGAGGAGCTGTGCGGCGTTTGCGCCAACGCTCCCGAATCCCTGGACAGCTACCGTCTGGTCTTGAATATCCCGTTCGTAGTATTCGACCGCCTCCCGGGTGACGATTGCGACGCTCCGACCTGGTGCGGCCTCTCGGCCATAACTTCCACCGATTACAGGTGGTTTCCCGGTGACGACACCTGGGATCGTTTCGCCCTCCTGCATGCTGTATGCGTCCATAAACCAGGCCATCGTCTTCCCGTCTGTCCCCATGTCTGGTGCAGGGATATCCCGACTGGGGCCAATTTCGTCACGTATCTCCTCTGCGAACCGCCGAGTGAGCCGCTCGGTCTCGTCCTCACTGAGGTCTTTGGGGTTGACGACGATACCACCTTTTGCGCCCCCGAACGGGATATCCATGACGGCACATTTCCACGTCATCCACATCGCCAATCCCACACACTCTTCGGCAGTAACATCTGGATGATATCTGAGCCCACCTTTGTACGGGCCCCTGACGTCGTCATGTTGTGCGCGATAGCCAGTGAAGACCTCGACACTACCATCGTCACGCTCTAACGGGACAGTCACCTCGACGACCCGGGTCGGATGTCTGAGTCGTTCGATCACACCGGGATTGACGTCGGTGTGAGTCGCCGCTTCGCGTAACTGACGACGTGCTGTTTCCAGGGCGGATTCGTGCTCGGGCTCTTCGGTTGTCTCGGTATCGGCGGTTTGTTTTGAGGCCATGATTGGTTGAACCGTATCTCGTTTGTAGTGGTTGTCACGATCTCGAACAACTGTCATGCACCGTGCACGAGCAGTTGTCCAGAGTGACCCGTGTTCAGGGGTACTGTTGGGGGTACGCTCGGCTGATCAAGCGTTGAACCCTTGATGGAAGCCGACGAGCTTCTCTCGCGAGAAGTGCTCGATAGCGTATTTGATTCCCTCTTTACCGACGCCGGAGTCTTTGAACCCACCGTAGGGCATGTGGTCTGCTCGGAAGCCACTGACCGTATTGATGTTGACTCCACCAGCATCGATCGCATCTGCCGCACGTTTTGCGCGGTCGATATCCTGCGTGAACAGACCTGCTTCGAGGCCGTACTCCGTATTGTTCGCTTCCTCGAGTGCCTCCTCGAAACTGGAGACGGTGATCACAGGAACGAGCGGGCCGAACGTCTCTTCCTTTGCAGCCGGCATATCCGGGGTGACGTCTGTGAGGACGGTGGGCTCGAAGGCTCGCCCCGCGGGACCGAGACCGAACTCGCCGCCGCATTCGACAGTGGCACCTGCCTCGACGGTGGCCTCGAATATCTCGACTACTTCGTCGAACTGCTCGTCGTCGATCATCGCCCCGATATCCGTTTCGTCATCGAAGGGATCGCCGACAGTAAGCGAATTCGCCTGTTCGACGAGCGCAGCGACGACTTCCGCTTCGATGTGCTCAGGGATGATGACGCGTTCGACGCTGTTGCAGACCTGTCCCGCGTTCGCACAGGCTCCACCGATGACCTGCGACGCCGCCTGCTCGATATCGGTATCGTCCCAGATGATCGTCGGGTCGTTCCCGCCGAGTTCTAGCGTCATCTCTCGCATGCCGCTATTTTCGGCGAGGTATTTCCCCACCGCAGTCGACCCGGTGAAGGAGATGGCCTCGACCGCATCGTGTTCCAGGAAGACATCGCCCGTCGTGCTCCCGCTCCCGGTCACGATGTTGACGAGTCCGTCGGGAGCCCCGACTTCCTGACAGGCTTCTTCGAGACACTCGAACAGTTTGACCGACGATAGCGGCGTGTTCGAAGCGGGTTTCCCGACAACGGAATTCCCCGCTGCGAGAGCGGGTCCGATCTTGTGGACCATCAGGTTCAGCGGGAAATTGAACGGGGTGATCGCCGCCACAACGCCGAGCGGTTCCCGCTTCGTGAAGCAGTGGTCTTGTGCGAACCCCTTCTGTGCGTCCATCGGCACGTACTCTCCGAACTGCCGTTTTGCCTGCTCTCCGGCGAGTTTCAACGTCTGAACTGCACGGTCTACCTCGGTCCGTGCTTCAGTGAGCGGTTTCCCCTGCTCACTTGTGATGATGCGTGCAGTCTCGGCTGCGTCTGCGTCGAGTTTTTCTGCCGTTGCGTACAGCAGTTCGTACCGTTCGTACGCCGATAGGGACGACTCCTGATAGGCTCGCTCGGCGGCGTCGACCGCTTCGACTACCTGCGCACGGGTCGCTACAGGGACCGATCCCACGTAGTCGTCGTCGTACGGATGCACGACGTCGATTCGCTCGTCGCTGTCAGTCCACGCTCCGTCGATGAGCATATCTAACTCATGCTTGCTGGATTGGTCTAGACTCATACCAACGTTCTCCGAATATCGGACAACCCTGATAAATGTTTTGGCGATTGTCTAGTCTCTGCTGTGTACAGTTAAAAAAGCAGAACGAAGGGCGCGAGCAGCGGGTGAACTCACTCGGGGTACGTGTACTCGGCAGTGCGCGCCTCCTCGACAGGTTTGTGCCGAACAGCGGTCTCGAAGTAGAGGCCGTCTAGTTCGTCAGCCGTATCGAAGTACCAGAAGTCAGCACCACCGTAGTTGGCTTTTTGAATGACTGGCATCCCAGCGTCCTCTAGCTGATCGATAATATCGTACGTCGTTTCTTCGTCCCAGGAGAAGTTACCGATGTGGTGGATGCCATCACCGTGTTCGTCCAGGAAGTCTTGGTAGATCGTCGGCCCCTCCAGTGGCTCGATAATCTCGAACATCATGTCGTCGGCATAGCCATGTGCGAGATACATCGAGAACTCTGCGGGTTCCCCGCGGTACGTCCCCTCTGTCAGCTTCGGGGGTTCGGCTCTGAAGACCTCCCATGGCTCGATCCCAAAGAGATTCGACAGCCGTTCCATCCAGTCGTCGACGTCGTTCACGACGAATGCGATCTGATCCACACCGTGCATCTCTACGTCCAGTTGGGGCACATCGAAACCCATGTCCATCGTGTGATGTTGATAATATATATATCTTTTGTTGGTCCATATTTCATGAAGGGGTCAATCGACAACTGTCCTCGCCTCACCCTCCACTACCCTATCGTGATACTATCCCGAAAGCGGTCTCTTGCTGTCCCGATATTCCACCCTATCGTAGCCATTGAAAGTCACTGCACACCCGACCGCACGACGGCAGTGCGATCGGTGTGTAGATCGTTTCAATTGTTACTATCGGTCATCTATCCGTATCGACCGTATATCCACACGAGGAGAGTGAAGCGGAGAGACACGATAGGGCTGCTCTCTGTTACCGATCGTACTCTATCTTCAGTTCTGTCTCGTCGGTCAGTTCCAGAAGGATATTCGGGATCTCGTCCTCGGCTCGCTCGCCCTGCATCCGCCGCTTGGATCCCGTCACGCTGAATGCCCCGATCGGACGATCGTTGAAAACGACGGGGCACCCGACGGAGTAGAGCCCATTCACACGCTCTTCCCGGTTGTACGATATCTTCGACTCACGGATCTCGGCAAGTTCTTCGAACAGGTCGTCCCTCTCGGTGATGGTATTTTCAGTATATCCGGGCATCCCATGTCGATCAAGGATGCTCTGTACTTCCTCTTCTGGAAGATACGCGAGTATGGCCTTACCACCCGATGTCGCGTGAAGGGGAACTATCTTCCCCACTCTAACATCTGCCGAGATACCGTGCTGTCCACTTTCGGTATACAGGTGTACGCTCTTCCCGTGTTCTTCGACGAAGAACTGCGCTCGCTCACCTGTCAGGTCGGCTAACTCGGACGTTTTCTCTTTGATAAACTCAGAGTGGTTGTACTGTCTCCTCGCGTACGCTCCGTAGTTCAGGAACTGAAGACTCGGCCGATATGTCCCGCCCTCGTTCACGACGAACCGACCGTGATCGAGCGTTGCGAGGTACCGATACGTTGTGCTTTTGGGCATGTCGAGGTGGTTTGCCAATTCGGTCACGCGTGCGCCGTCTAACTCCCGAAGCGCTTCCAAGATATCGAACGCCTTCTCAAGCGATTGTATCGGTCGTTTATTCGTATCAGTTGTGTCCATGTGCTACGCTCACTTCCGTCTCGGATACTTATAAAGTCTACTATTATGAGAAAGCCACTCGTCTTCGGATTCACCGATCTCGTGTCTGTTCTCCCTCTCTCTCGTGGAATCAACCGCTCGACTAATTTTTCGAACGGGCGAGCTGGGAGTATCAACCGTAGACTGGTGGGGCCTGTGGTCACAGAGAGGACACCTCAATATCTGGGGTTGGCGTTTACTATCGTGGGAACAGCTCATCAACTGATCACTAATAGATAGCTGTTCACGATGGTGTGAAAGAGTGACAACGCAATTCAATTCCCTTCGTTGGACGGGGGAGTTCTGTCTCGATCTTCTCAGCGACCTGTCTCCTACATCCCATTCCCTTACACACATAGTGTTGTAATGCCTCTTTGCGGTCCCTTATTTGCACTAGTATGGTATCTGTGGAGGACACGGTTTCGCTCCCGAGTAGACAGCCGACAAGGAGTCGGATTCGAGTTAATATTCCCTGTAGAACTGCTGTATCAATGGTTCCGCAGGAGTGGACACCCTCATTCGATCGTCGTTATCTGGGACCTCCTGTCTCAGACACTGACAACCGTGCTGGCAAGAATCCATTACAAGCATAGTTTTGTAATGGATGGGCGGTTTGACTCTTTCACGATGCGGGATTTTATATACTAACGGGAGTAGCCCGCCTATCGAATCGTACATGATTGATCGAAATATTCCTCTCTGGGGGCTCTGGTGCCTACTTAGTCAAAGTGGCAGACGCTCTTTATCGATCAGACAGCCCGACCGTACTACCCGATTCGAGATCGCTGTCCAGCGCAAACAGTTCTATATCGTGGGAAGTGTCAGCATTCATCACTAGGTCGGCGACGATCTCACCGACCGCAGGACAGAATTTGAAACCGTGTCCGGAAAAGCCGCCGGCGAGGACGACGTTACCGTGATCTGGATGGAAATCGATGATGAAGTCCTCAGACGGTGTGTTCGTGTAGAGACACGTTTCGAGACGTAGCGTCTCGAGAGAACCAGCAGCGAAGTACTTCTCGACGAACTGGCGAAGCAGGCGTTCGTCCTCGGGTGTTGGGTCCGCCATGTTCGATGGATCGACGTGCTCTCGAAGGTGGTGGTGTAGACCGATCTTGATGCCGGGGAGTTGGAATTTGGGGAAGCCGTAGTAATGCTCGTCGTCAGTCACCTGAAAGACTGGGAGGTTCTCTCGAGCGAAGCGGGAAGACGAATCGTTGTCCGGCATGAACCAACCCAGTACCTGGCGCTCGGGACGAAGTCGGGAGGTGGCTATGTCCGTGAGGTCGGAGAAAAATGCTCCAGCGGAGATCACGAGGCTCTCTGTGAGGTACTCCGTACTGTCGGTCCGGACGACGATCCCGTCGTTCGTCTGTCTCCACTCTGTTACTGGTTCCCGGAAACGGAATTCTGCGCCCAGCTCAGCCGCCGCCTCGACGTGGGCAACGATCGAGCGGTCGGGCCAGATGAAACCACCATCTGGTTGGTAGACGGCCTCGTATCCGTCCGGGATTTGGAAAGCCGGGTAACGACCGGAAACCTCCCCTCCAGTCAATTTGTCATATGCTATTCCCTGCCGGATACACGCGTTCTCGATTTCTGCCACGAACTCACCGTCAGATGGGCCTACATGGACCGACCCTGTCGTGTACAGGAGTTGCTGGCGGTCTTTCTCTAGTTGTCTCCAAAGCTCGTATGATCGCTCGAGTAAGGGGACGTACGCTGGATGTTTCGGATACGGCCGTCGGATCATGCGACTCGCGCCGTGTGAGGATCCCTGACTGTGGAGGAGATCGTGTTTCTCGATGCCAAGCACGTCTTGCCCTCGTTCAGCCAGTTTGTGGACAACTGAACTACCCATTCCACCGACGCCAACGACAATCGAATCGTACACCTCTCGAACCATATACCAGAGTTTAATGCAGGCTACATATCCTTTTCTCCCGATCCTATGTCTTACCGGAATGTACTCTTCCTGCCCCAGATGACCGAAGGTTTAATTATGGTTGTCTCAAAACGAGTCTACGAGACCCATGCCAGCAAGTGCCGAAGAAGAAGACATAGAGCAATTAGACCAGAATTACGTTATGAACACCTGGTCGTACCAGAACGACGCGGAGCCGATCGAAATCGTCGATGCGACTGGCCACCGATTTACCGACACGGACGGGAACACCTATCTCGATTTCTCGAGCCAACTTGTCTGTTCGAATTTCGGTTACTCGGCCGATTCTATCGTCGATGCCGTCGCTGACCAGCTGGAAACAACGCCATTCGTCTCTCCGAAGAAATTCACCACTGACAAGCGCGCGAAGCTCGGCGAAAAACTGGCAGAGGTGACGCCGGATGGCCTCTCCAAGACGATGTTCTCGATGAGTGGGGCGGGAGCGAACGAGGCCGCAATCAAGATCGCTCGGTGGTACACCGGGAACAAGAAGATCGCGTCTCGGTATCGGTCCTATCACGGTGCAACACACGGAGCACTCAGCATCACTGGGGACCCACGACGCCACTACGCAGAAGCGATGCCGGGGACCATTCGGCTACCCGATCCATACGAGTACGGGTCGGACATCGACCCGATGGAGACCCTCACGTACATCGACGAAGCGCTGACCCTAGAGGACGGAACAGTTGCTGCTGTTATCGTCGAACCCATCGTCGGCGGAAACGGCGTGATCATGCCGCCGGATGGGTATCTGTCGGCCTTGAAAGAGATCGTCCACGACCACGGCGCGTTGCTGATCTTCGACGAGGTCATGACTGGATTCGGCCGGACCGGTGAGTGGTTCGCGGCAGATCTGTTCGACGTGACCCCAGACATCATGACGCTGGCTAAGGGGATGTCGGGGGGGTATGCGCCACTGGGTGGGACCATCGTCTCCGACGAGGTCGCCTCGCACTTCGACGACAATCTCTTCTGTCACGGACATTCGTACGCCGGTCATCCGCTCAACTGCGCAGCGGGACTAGCCGCTATCGAAAAATACCAAGACGACAATCTCGTCGAACGCTCTCGGAATCTGGGACCGTACCTCCGCAACAAGGTCGAGGAACTTGCGGAGGCCCATCCAAGCGTCGGTGATGTTCGCGGCGTTGGACTCATGCAGGGAATCGAACTCACGCAGACGGAAGATGAACGCAGCCCGTTCGCCACTCGGGAGGATCTGTTCACCAGGGAAAGCAGCGTGGTAGACAAACTGGCGAAGCAGGCGTTCGAAGATGGCCTGTACGTTTACTCGCGGCTCAGCTGCCTCGTTATGGCTCCGCCGCTCACGATCACTGAAGAGGAGATCGATGAGGCGATCGATATCCTCGACGACGCACTGACGATCACCGATGAAGCAATGCACTGATAACTGGGGTGTGGGACACAACTGTAGTCGTCGACAAACGACCTCGTGGATGCTACAGCACAGAGAATGACTTGACAGATTATCGCTGCCAGGACAGTTGGCGGTATCACGCCGTGTGTCCGCGGCTCCCAGTCACGTAGCACCTCGAATGATACTACTTTAGGAGCACGTCCACTAGGTAATTCAACACACTACTCCGAGGAGCGCCAACTTCCTGTAGCTGGCCGTTGTTGATAGCGGAGGAATGGCTCGACGGGAGCGGGAGTGCCAGATCGGTGAGATTGACACAGACCGGGGTGGATGCTAGAGTTTTTATTCGATTTTGAATATTTGATCTCGATAAGCAGTAGTATGTGGGAGTAGATCGCTACAGATCCATACATTTGAACAGGTTGCTGAGTCCCTCTCCGGAAGCTATATATAGGTGGGTACTGCATGGTTAGGTGGCCCATGTCAGACCAAAGCGATACGCAGTACCGACGAAGAGATGCGCTAAAAACAATTTCAGCGATTAGCGTTGCCGGGCTGGCTGGATGTGGCGGCTCGGGGAGTGGTGGAGGTGGCTCATCGGGTGGCTCATCGGGTGGCTCGTCGTCACAGACCGATGGATCGACCCAGTCAGGTTCCTCGAACAGTGATACAGAGATCTCCCTGCGGATGGGGACGACCGCAACGCAGGGCAACGCCATGTACCGCGCAGCGGACTGGCTGAGTGACAAACTTGCGGAGCGGACCGACGACCGGATTCAACTGGATGCCCTCTGTTGTGGAAAGGTGGGTGGGGACACGCAGATGGCCAAAGGGATCCAATCCGGCACGCTGGATATGGCGCTTGTCGGAACGAACAACATCGCCTCGTTGACGCAGGCGTGGTACTTCGCCCAGCTACCGTATCTCTGGGAGAGTGCGGAATCCTCGATGGAGAACTTCTGGCGCACAGACAAGGCCGAGAGTGTCACCAAACAGGCTGAAGACGATCTCGGTCTCAAAGTGGCGGCCTACTGGAGCCCTGGCGGAGGGAGCTACCGCCACATGATGGTGACCGACGCCGATAAAGCAATGAAGGTCCCCTCCGGTGCCAACGGGCTCAAGATCAGGGTTACTGAATCGCCGGTCGAGAAGTCAGTCGCCGATGCCTGGGGCTTTAGTCCGACAGCGATCCCGTGGACCGATACCTACCAGGCGATGCAACAGGGGGTCGTGAAGGGGATCCACCTCCACTACTACTGGGCGCTTCAGGCAGGGATGTTCGAGGTGCTCGACTACATCGCGGAGATCCAGTCACTCTACAGTCCGAACGCGGTGATCATGTCCCCCGACAAGTACGACCAGATTCCGGACGATCTCAAGGACGTCTTCGACGAGACGCTCCGGGAGGCCTCGGAGCAAGAATTCAAGTTCGATCAGGAGCAGGGTGCCAAGGCAAAGCAGGCTGCCAAGGACAAGGGTGTCGAAATCTATACGCCGACGGATTCTGAACTGGAAGAATGGCAGGCGGCCTCGCTTCCCGTCTACGAACAGTGGCTGCAGGAGGACAGCATCTCGCGAGAAACGGTGAAGACTGCACTGGACGCACAGGATCACAGTATCCCCGGCCTTGAACTGTAAGCCGACTTATTGACCCTGTGATTATCCGAAACAACTATTAATAATCGTATGGATTTCCACGCATGAGCGCACCAAATTTCGATATTCAACCCAAAATCGCGTCGCTCGAAGTAGGTGTTCGGACAATACTGAAATGGATCACCATCGCAGTGGTTTTCCTCATGGTCGGTGTGATTAACCTCCAGATCTTCTTCAGGTACGTCCTCGGAAATGCCCTTCCGTGGCCTGAAGGCTTTGCTGTCTTGCTCAATATCTGGCTCACCTACCTCGGCGGCGCAATCGCCTATTACGAAGGGGACCACGTCAGCGTGGGATACCTACACAAGAAGATGCCTCGCAAGTTGGCTCGGATAGTCACCGTGTTCACCAACATGGTTATCATCGTCCTGGCGGCGGCGATGGTATACTATGGGTCACAACTCGCGATCTCCCAGGCCGATGGCGAGACGATCTATCTGGGTATCTCGTTGTTCTGGAGTCGGATCCCTCTCGCAATCGGCGGGTTCTACCTGCTTATCGAAGCGTCGAGACGGATCTCCGATGCGATTACCGATTCGGATGAGGGGGATGTCTGACGATGGCGTTCACTGAACTCTTCGTCCTCTTTGGGCTCCTCCTCTTTCTCATCCTCATGGACGAGCCTATCGCGTTCGCCATGGCCTCCAGTGCGCTCCTCTTCCTTCTCGTGATCCCACTGGATATCGCGGTCCTGAAGCCGGTGTTGGTCGTCCAGCAGATGAGCCAGGGTGTCGCCTCGTTCCCCCTGCTTGCAATCATCTTCTTCATATACGCAGGCCAGTTGATGATGGTCTCTGGACTCACTGACAGGCTCGTCGATTTCTCGAAGTTGCTCGTCGGACGGTTCAAGGCAGGCCTTGCGCAGGTGAACGTCGTCTCGAGTATGCTCTTTGCAGGGATCTCGGGATCAGCAGTCGCGGACACTGCTGCAATCGGATCGCTGATGATGCCTGCGATGGAGGAAGAGGGCTATGATGTCGGTCTATCTGGAGCTATCACCTGTTCGTCATCAGTTATTGGACCGATTATTCCACCCAGTATCATCATGATCATCTATGCGACTGCGGTGACCGACGTCACCGTCGCCGGGTTGTTCGCAGCTGGCGTGATTCCCGGAGTCCTGTTTGGTGGTGGTCTGATGGGGGTCATCATCCTTATCGGGTATCTCAGCGATTGGAAAAAGTATCCAGCAACGGAGCAGCGGGAAACGTACGACATGGGGGAGTCACTCAAGATTATAAAAGACTCACTGCTCGCCCTCATGATGCCGATGATCATTCTTGGCGGTATCATACTCGGCATATTCACCGCAACTGAAGCGGGGGCCGTTGCAGTGCTCTACGCATTGATTATTGGCGGCGTAGTCTATCGAACGATCTCTGTCTCCGATCTCATCCACTCGACGTATCGTGCTGCAACTATCACCGGCGTGACTCTGTTCATCGTCGGGGCTGCGAAACCCCTGACGTACGTCCTCTCGATTCGGAGAGTCCCGGACCTGGTCTCCTCGACTCTCCTCGCAACGACGCAGAACGAACTTGCAGTCCTGCTTTTGCTTGCTGGGATCCTTTCGTTCATGGCGCTGTTCATCGAGTCCGCCGCGAACATCCTGCTCTGGGGACCTGTTCTGGCGCCGACTGCTGTCCAGGCTGGCGCTCATCCCCTTCACTTCGCGCTCATGATGATCGTCACGCTTGCTATTGGTATGATCACCCCGCCTCTGGGCGTGACGCTATTCGTCGCAGCACCAATCGGGAATACGACACTCGAAAACGTAGCCAAGAACGTTCTACCGTTCTTGGCATTCGAAATAGCAATATTACTTCTAATAATATTCGTTCCAGAGATCTCCCTGTTCATCCCTCGGTTACTGGGTCTAGCATAGGATAGCAGACCTCTTCGAGCGCTTTCTCACCAGACGTTCTATACGGGTGCTTCACTGCTGTAATACCCCGGATGTAACCGGGATTTGAGAGCGACCGTGAATTGCTTCCGCTGGACAGTATATCACTGACAGCGGAGAGCAACTCGAAACTATCTGGTTGGCGGGAGTCCGTACTATGGGTGTCACTCTCACGGACTGCCGCGTGCTTCCTGACGGACTATAGTAGCCATTGAAAGTCACTGCACACCCGATCGCACGATGGCAGTGCGATCGGTGTGTAAATCGTTTCAATTGTTACTATAGCTGTTGTGCATCGGCCGCGTGCCAATCGTCTCCACCACTCACTGCTGAGGAGCGTTGTCCGTCCGTAAGTACTGTCGTGTCGCCGATGACTCTCAGTGATTCCTGCTCGACTGTGGTCTCGTCCCGTCGTCGCTTCACAAAGTAGCGCTCTGGTACCGCTGAAACGCAGGACGGGGCAGAACCGCTGTCTGTTTCTCGTTCTTCCGCAAAATAAAAACAGGTCCCAGTCGATGCGCGCTACGTCGAGGGGCCGATCCGGTGGATAGCGAACTGCGACTCGCCCATCGTCTCCGAGAGCGTGTACTTCCCGTTGACGACGTCCAGAATCTCGTCCCAGAGCTGGTCTCCCGCCCAGTCGAACGTCTCGTCGCCGACCAGTGCCTCGCTAACGTCGATATCGGTCTGTTCGGGCACTCGTTCAGCGCTCCCCGGGTTACCGGTGATCTTGAGCGTTGGCATAACCGCGTTCGAGAGGGTGTGGCCCTGTCCCGTCGAGATGACCATGAAGTGTGCACCGCCCGCACCGATACCGGTCACCGATTCGGCACCGTGACCAGGGGTGTCCATGATGTACATCCCGGACTCATCGGGGATCTTCGAACCGTAATCGATGATGTCCTGGATGGGACCGTCACCCGATTTCACGAGCGCACCGAGGGACTTCTCCTCGATAGTCGTGAGTCCGCCATCCATGTTGTCCGGGGTCGGCTGGGCACCACGCACGTCGTAGCCGGTCGCCTGGAGACGCTTGTCCCAGTTTTCGACGCGGTCGAGGATCTCCTGTTTGACGTCGTCGTTGATCGCACGGTCGGACAGTTCGTGTTCGCCGCCGAAGAACTCCGGCGTCTCTGCGAAGCAGCCTCGACCACCGTGTTCGTCAATGAGCCGCCAGACTGCCTTTGCGGTGGCCTTGTGCTGACACAGACCGGACGTCGTGTCGGACGTCGCACAGTTGATCCCGAACGTGAGCTTCGACATGTCGTGTGGACTGCGCGTCTGTGCGCTAGCGTCCTGGACCATCTCCGTCGTGGCGTCGACAGCTCTGTCGAGAGCGTTCATGACACCCTTCTCGCGGTGGATGTTCACACTCTCACTCGGACGCCCGGTTTCAGCGATGTCGTCTGCCAGTTCGTCCCCATCGACGATCTCGCCCGCGTGGGCGACGACAACGGCCCCGTACGTGTTCGGATGCGTCGCGTAGCCCAGCAGCGTCCGGTACGTCTGGAAGACGTCAGGTTTGGTCTGGCATCGACCAAGCGGATGTGTGATCGGAATCGCGTCGTCGACGATCTCAGCCGTCCGTTTGACGGTGTCGTTTGCGTACGGTGCTGTCGAGACGACGAGTACATGATTTCGAATACCGACACTGCCGTCGTCCCGTTCGTAGCCGAGGAATTCTGAATTAGACATTGTTGTATCTGAGTTGGTTACTCACTGACCGCTTCTGCCTCTGCACTGTTCTCTAGGTCACCGCGACCGTAGTTCGACTCGACGTTGTGGACGTGAACCCATTCGCCGGGTTCGATGTCCTCGCTCGCGTCACCGATGCTCTTCCCGTATTTATACACCGTGTCGCCAGCCGTGATGGGCTCGAGCGCGACCTTGTGACCGAACTCGATGTCCTCTTCGAGTGTCACTTCGACGATGCCATCGGTCGTGTCTATTTCCAGCTCTTCTCCGTCTTCCGCGTCACGAAGAAGGGTTCCAACGTTGTCCGTGGTACTAACCACAGCTATATACCTCTCTGACATTGCAGTTTGCTGCTTTAAATTCTCAGTATATATAATTTCCGCTCGACCAACTACCCGTGCTCGGTTGCTCTACAGGGGCGTGATCAAATACCGGTATTTATATATGTTGGAAGGTTGGAATGCGAAAATACAGTGATTCGAGTTAAGAAGTTACCGGAAGGTCTCGTGAGTTGGTGGATCGATCTTGAAACCGACTGGCAGGCTGTCGGTCTCGGGTTCTTTATCTGTCTTCTCGTTACCCTCGGCCTGTCTATTCCGTGGTGACCGATGAGGCAGACATACCTTCCCGGGATCGGCCTCCTTCTCGTGATTGGAGTGGTAGCTCGTCTCCTCACCATGGTCATTCCTGGCGTGAACTATCTCATCGTCACGATCATTCTTGGACTGTTGATCGGAAACACCTACGGGATTCCTGACTGGGCACGTACTGGCGTCGGGACTCACAAGGTCTGGTTGGAGGCAGGAATCGTCGTGATGGGTGCAAGCGTCGCGCTTGATCGTGTGATCGAGGCCGGCCCGAAGATCCTCCTCATCGTTGTCGTATCCGTGTTGCTGACGATCGTTCTCGTAGAGACGCTGGCCAGGTTCATCTTCTCCATCGACGAGAAGACGGGGTCGCTCCTTGCGGCAGGATCGAGTATCTGTGGTGTTTCTGCCGTTGTTGCTATCGCCGAGAGTATCTCGGTCGACGAGACACGTATCGCGTACGCAGCTGCGACCGTGCTTCTATTCGATACTGTGACCCTGTTCACGTACCCTGTCATCGGCGGGGTGCTTGATTTATCTAGTAAAGTGTTTGGAATCTGGGCTGGGTTGACTATGTTCAGTACAGGCCCTGTGACAGCTGCCGGGTTCGCGTTCTCGAAGTCGGCCGGGCAGTGGGCACTTTTAGTGAAACTCACTCGGAACTCGATGATCGGCCTTGCTGCGATTTCGTACGCAATGTACTATGCCCACCGGACCACGACCGAAACCACCGGAAATGTCTCCAGGGGCTGGCGGTTCCTCTGGGACACGTTCCCGAAATTCATCGTCGGATTCCTCGGGATGGTCCTCATCGCAAACCTTGGCGTTCTGTCAGAATGGCAGATAACGTCGCTCTCGAACGCCTCTGACTGGGCGTTTCTACTCGCGTTCGCAGGCCTCGGACTCGAGATTCAACTGTCCGAGTTTCGTTCGACCGGCCTCCGACCAATCCTCACCGTGCTTACTGCACTCGGAACTATCGCTACAATACTACTCTTCGTTGTCAGAGCTCTCTTCTAACAGTAACTTGGGTGTGCCCGTTCACGCGAAGACCTTCGGTACTTGTCGATCTTTCCTGCGATTTCACTTCTCCGACACAGAGTTCGTCCCGAAGGTGGCCTTACTCATATCTCGGAGGTCGTCCGATTGTCCGACATACACAGAAGGTGTCGACGATGCCGGTAGTCGACCCTCTGAAAACGCAGTCTGATCCACTAACGATCGACAGTATGTGAGCAGTGAGCGTTAGACGCCGCGACCCTGGAGCTTCTCCTCTTCGGGGAGGTCGGCGTTGGCGTCGCCCTTCATGCCCTTGCCGATGTTCTTGCTGATCTCGGTCAGCGCTTCGGGGTCGTCCCAGTTGTTGACCGCCTCGACGATGGCGGTGCCCATCGCTTCGGGGTCCTCGGCGCCGAAGATACCCGAGCCGACGAAGATGCCGTCACAGCCGTGGTGCATCATCAAGGCAGCGTCGGCGGGTGTCGCGATGCCGCCGGCCGCGAAGTTGACGACCGGGAGTCGCCCCATCTCGGCGGTCTCGTGGACCAGGTCGGCGGGCGCCTCGTGTTCGCGGGCCCACTTTTCGCGTTCCTCGTGGCTCATCCCTTCGAGCTTACGGATGGCGCCCAGAATGTTGCGCTGGTGGTGGACGGCCTGGTTGACGTCGCCGGTGCCGGCCTCGCCTTTCGTGCGGATCATCGCCGCGCCCTCGTCGATACGGCGCAGGGCCTCCTGCAGGTTCCGGGCGCCACAGACGAACGGCGCCGTGAAGTCGCGCTTGTCGATGTGGTAGCGGTCGTCGGCCGGTGTGAGCACCTCGCTCTCGTCGACCATGTCGGCGCCGGCCGCTTCGAGGACCTGTGCTTCGGTCGTGTGGCCGATCCGGGCCTTGCCCATCACCGGAATCGACACCTCGTCGATGATCGCTTCCAGCGAGGCCGGGTCGGCCATCCGCGCGACGCCGCCCCGCTTGCGGATATCGGCCGGGACAGCCTCCAGGTTCATCACAGCCACGGCGCCGACATCTTCGGCGATACGGGCCTGCTCACGGTCGACGACGTCCATGATGACGCCGCCCTTCTGCATCTTCGCGAAGCCGCGCTTGACGAGATCGGTGCCGCGGCGGAGCTCTTCGAGAGCCGGATTCTCCATATCTGGCTATTTGACACGTCGAATTTAGTCTTATCGGTACAGCGCAAGCGGGTTGTTTAGCCTTTCGAGCCCAAGCACGACTGTCCCGGCAGAGACACCAAACTGTGGTGAGTCCTACACAATCGAGCTGACACAGCTGATGGTAGTAATACAGTGAATTAGAAGAATTTTAGTAACCTATTATCGTACATACTGTTATGTTTCAGGTAGTACTACCAGTTGATGCTGAAGATGAACGGGCGCTTCAAGCAGCGGAGGTCGTTACGACGCTGCCACAGGCTGCTGAAAACGTTCGGGTAACGATACTGAATGTTCAAAGAGAAGTTGAGGTAGCCGATGAGAGCGGGCGCGCGAGTTCAGAAGAGTGGTACGACGAGACAGATATCCCACCGAGCGCGGAAAAGGTCCAAGAGTATTTAGAGGATGCCGGTATCTCCACCGAGATACGACGGGAACACGCAGACCCGGCAACCGCTATCAATGAAGTCGCCAACGAGATCGCTGCAGATCGGATTGTTATGTCGGGACGTAAACGTTCACCAACAGGAAAGGTGATATTCGGGAGTGTAACGCAATCTGTGTTACTTGATTCCGATGTACCAGTGACTGCAGTATTAAACTAATTTTTCGCAATCAAGCGTGCGCTCGGCAGCGCCGAACAGCGCATGGCACCCCTTCGACGAAAGCCCACAGCATACCTGTATGATTATTTAAATAATTGCGATCATTTATCACCGGCCAGTAATTGATGGCGAGCATGGGGACTAGTAGAGACTACCTCAAAGATGCACCAGAGCAGTCCACCGAGATCTCTAACGAGGTCCGTGACAGCGTCTACGACATCCTGTCGCAGGTCCGTGAAGAACAAGACGACGCCGTTCAGAAACTGACCCGGAAATTCGATGGCGTGGAGCTCGACGAATTCCGTGTCACCGACGACGAGATCCAGTCGGCGAGGGAGCGACTCTCCGACGAGGAAAAAGAACGGATCGATTATAGCATCGAGCGTGTCCGCGACTTCGCGCAGGCCCAGAAGGAGTCGATAGACAACGACTTCGAGCGTGAGTTCGGTGACGGTATCGTCTGTGGCCAGCGGACACTCCCAGTCGAAGCGGCCGGGACCTACGTTCCTGGCGGCCACTTCACCCACATCGCTACAGCACCGATGTCGATCGTTCCCGCACGCGTGGCAGGGGTCGACCGGGTTATTACGTGTACCCCACCCCAGGAGGACGGGTCGGTACATCCCTACCAGTTGTACGCAATGGACCAATCGGGTGCCGACGAGATCTACAAGATCGGCGGAGCCCAAGCGATTGGGGCGATGGCCTATGGTACCGAGACTATCGATTCGGTCGACGTCGTCACCGGCCCGGGTAACGTCTTCGTCTTCGAGGCAAAGCGACAGGTATTCGGTGAGGTCGACCTCGACCTGCTCCCTGGACCGACGGAGGTCCTGATCATCGCAGACGAGACTGCCGACCCGGAGGTCGTCGCGCTCGACCTCCTCTCCCAGGCAGAACACACGGAGACGTCACAGCCTGTCTTGGTCACGACCGACCGTGAGTTGGGTGAACAGACTCTCGAAGAGATTGAATCGTGGCTACCACAACTCGACACCGAAGACACGGCCCGCAAGTGCTGGAAGCAGAACGGACAGATCGTACTTGCCGAGGACGATGTGGAGGCGGCCACAATCGCCGACGAATACGCGATCGAACACGTCCAGATTATGACAGAGTCTCCCCGTGCCATTCTTGAGCGGATGAGTAATTACGGAGGGGCATTCCTCGGTGAGAACGCGCCAGTAACCTTCGGTGATAAGGTCACTGGCCCCAACCATATTCTTCCAACACACGGAACAGCACGCTTCAACGGCGGGTGCTGGATCAGTTCGTACATGAAGACGGTCACGCATCAGGAGTTGACAGCGAGCGGTGCTGCACACCTGTCAGAGTACGCGGCGCGTATCTCGGAGATGGAAGGGATGCACGGACATCAACTCTCGGCAGGGATACGACCGGTAACTGATGACTGACATCGACCGGGACCGACTACGACTATCTATCTCGGCTGCCACATAGCACTCCCGAATCGGCTCGCCGTAGTGCGCTATTTCACACATATACTTCGAAAACCAGGATATTGATACCGTCCCGTAACCACTGTTGTGCGGAAAGATCTCCGTGAGCTGGTCGGCCCATCCGGAACCGCTCCGTCACCACTCAGAAACAGAACCGTCGTTGTGTCTCCAAACCGGCGTGTTCCAGGTGCTGGAGAAGCTCGATTTCTCTTCTACTTTGTCGATATTCACGTTTATTCCGAGGCCACTACCGGATGATATGTCGAAGTACCCATCTTTTACATCTAAAGCACCCGAATTTGTTACGTACGTGTCGATATTCCGGTGTCGATTGGCTGGTTGGAGGAACGCTGTCCGCGTACTCGCACATATCTGTAGACACGCGGCGAGTGCGATCGGTCCGACCGAACAGGTGAGTACCGTTCCCATGTCGTATGTCGCGGCCGAATCGGCGATCCGTTTGCATTCGGATATTCCACCAGCATGCGAGATATCCGGCTGGACGATGTCGACGCCGTCGGGCCGAAAATGAGATTCGTTGTAACACTATACACCCACAAGGATAAAACACTCCTCTTTTATCTCCGAGTTAACTGCAGACGTGTGATGTATTCCGACAACGACACGGGCTCCAAGTTACAGTTGATTGGACCGCACGCGTCCGACCATCCGAGACTTGGTTAGCGCCGTGGCCCACTCGAAGGGTCGGTAGATCTTGATCCAGAGTAATTCCAGCAGAAAAATCTATATGATTATAAATACGATTATATTTTTACCATATAACTCAGATATAACCTTAACAACTCAACTATGGTGCGATATTATCCGAATATAAGATTATATACTGGGAAATATGGGATATAATCCGGGAAGAGCCAGTGTCATGGGTGCATAGACAGGTATCGATACCTCTCTCATCGGGTACTCCTGGCTATATAGCCGGACGGTAGGGATCGGAGGCGGCCAGTCGAGGATCAATTTATCGCCAATCCTCTCGGCTGGCCTGCCGGTTCACTGACTCTGATAGAGAGTATACAATATCGGTTGCGAAGAGCCAGCGCTCCCGACCGGAGTTTCCCGCTGGGTGTACAATCGACAGGTCACCGTCCGTAACGGTTCGAAAGGCCGTAAATTCAATATCGTTGTCGTTCATCGACATCTATGGGGAGCGAACAGACAGCCGACGAGATCTTCCAGCTTCTATCCGACGAAATCAGACTCGACGTACTCCGGACAGTGGCGATCGCGCAGAACGAGAACAAACAGCGGGGTGTCGCTTCGCTCTCGTTCTCCGAGATCTACGACCGGGTCGACGTCGACGATACGTCGAAGTTGTCGTACCATCTCGGCGAACTGACCGGTACGTTTCTCAGGAAACACGACGAGAACGATAGCTATGCGTTCACACACGCCGGGGAGCAACTGGTCCGGTTCGTCATGGCCGAGAACTACCGCCAGCCCGATTCAGTCGGTCCGATCGAGACGGAGGGTGGGTGTCAGTGGTGCGGAGAACAGACACTGGAAGCGGTACTCGAGGACCAGTACTTCATGATGTACTGTACCGCCTGTGAACGAGGTGCGACGGCGTATCGTGTTCGGCCCGCACAGGTTCGCAACCGAACGGGTGAGGACCTTATCGACGCGGTTGTCCGAGAACAGGTCGGGGATCTGCTCAAGACACGGCGCGGCGTCTGCCCGGATTGCGCAGGTCGCATCGAGACCGAGGTCTGGAACACCGAGGGTGTCCCGTTTCCCGGCGAGCCGCCCGTCTCGTTTATCACCGCCAGCGAATGTCAGTCGTGTCTTCGGTTTCTGAGCCTGCCACTCCCGGTGGCTGCTGCCTACCATCCGGAGTCGATATCGTTCCACTGGGAGCACGGACTCGACGTCCTCGACTCCGGTGTGTGGAACTTTAACCGCTTCATCTACGACGACCAGTGGACAGCAGAGCGCATCGCGACGGACCCGGCCGAATACCGTGTCGAGTTACGTCGTGGGGGGGCCACCCTTCGACTGTTCCTCGACGAGACTGCCACGGTCACACACACCGAGCGCGTGCAACGCAGAGGCCAGCGATAGCGACGATACTGATAGAATTATTTCAAAACCCTCGTTGAGCGATCCGGACGGTTTTCGGACCATTCTCCTGAATAGCTTTTCTATACCTCTCGAGCGACTCGAATCGCTTAAACTCGGTTTTGAAACGATCGAGATAATATATCAATTCTTCGATAATTCTTATAGGTGGCTAGTGTGACGTCCCGACTGTCGACAACGATGATCGAACCGATCTTGCCGGCCGAGACTCCCTCGGCGGCACGACCTGTCGTACAGCCCACCGGACGCCTACAGTATCCAGTCGGTCTCGGCGACGTCTCCGGAGAGCGAGACGCCAGTCGGGATAGCCGGCAGTCAGTGATACTCTCCCGCTGTTCAGCCACTCTCCCGTCTGTCCGAACGGAGGTGCGGGCTGAATGATAGCACGTCGACTTACGCCCATCCTGGTGGCAGTCGTCCTCCTGACCGCGTCCGGGACCTCACTGGCTGCAGTCACCGGAAGCCCCGACATCACGGCCTCGCTCTCGGACTCGACGGTCGTCCCCGGGGAGGAGACGACGTTCGAGGTCGTTCTGACCAACACCGGATCGCTCGACACTGCGTCCTCGCGGAACCCGGGGTTCAACAGCGAAGTGACGACTGCCCGTGGACTACGGGTCGACATCAAGGACGGTGATGGACCGTTCACGATCACGACCGACGAGCAGGTGTACGGATCGTTCCCACAGGGGACGGCCGAGCCACTCTCGTTCGACGTTGTCGTCGACGAGAACGCCGACCCGGGCACCTATCGAGTCCCGGTGGTCCTCGAGTACAAGTACACCGAATTCATCTCCGAGACCAGCGGAGACAGGGACGAAGCCACCGAGACGACCCGGGAGATGGTCACCGTGACAGTCGCCGACCGGCCGACGTTCGCTGTTACCGACGTCGACTCGAACGCCCGGGTAGACTCGACGGGGACGGTCGAGGTCACTGTCGAGAACACCGGGGACGAAACCGCATACGACGCGGCGATCGGGTTCGAGTCCAGTAGCCCCGACCTCTCGGTCAGTGGACAACAGGCCAGTTCCCGGTATGTTTCGGCGTGGGGGCCCGGAGAGGCCCGGACGTTCCAGTACCGCGTCGGTTCCGCACCGAACGCCAACGCCGACACGTACGAGTTCGGAGTGGCGGTCGACTTCGAAGATACGAACGGCGTGCGCCGACAGTCCGTCGAGCGGTCGGTCGGTGTCCCAGTCGCTGCAGCGCAGTCCTTCAGTGTCGTCGACACCGAGAGCGACGTCACCATCGGTGACGATGGCTCGTACGACGTCACGCTCCGTAACGAGGGGCCAGTAGCGGTCACCGACGCGACGGTCCAGATCAACTCCCGGAGTAGCGATATCTCGTTCAATGGCGCCACGTCGACGACACAGTACGTCGGCGCCTGGCAGCCCGGTGAGACGCGGACCGTAAGCGTCCAGGCAACGGCAGGCTCGAATTCCGACCGACAGTCGTACGCGCTTTCGGCACAGGTCAGGTACGAAGATCCGGAGGGCGACAGTTCGCAGACCGACCCCCTGTCTATCGGGCTGACGCCACAGCAGGAGCAGTCGTTCGAACTCGACGGCATCGACGGCACGTTGCGTACCGGTGACGACGGCCGAGTGAACGCCACACTCACGAACACCGGCGACCGTGCCGTCGAGAATCTCGTGGTGAACTGGCAGAGCGACCACAGCAACATCTCGCCACAGGAGACCCAGTTCGCGGTCGGTGACCTCGCTGCGGGCGAGTCGGCGACGGTCACGTTCGGCGTCGACGTCTCCGACAGTGCGGACGCCGGACCCCGGCAGTTCGAATTCGTCGCTGTCTACCGTGACGACGACGGCGACCGCCACGAGAGCGACAGTCTGGTAGGGCAGGCTACTGTTGCCGACGCGACCGACGAATTCGACGTGTCCGTGGACAACGGGACCGTCACCGCTGGTGGGTCCTCGACCATCGACGTTATCGTCACCAACACTGGTGACGAACAGGTGACCGACGTCTCCGCCAAACTGTTTGCCGACGCTCCCATCTCGGTGTCTGACGACGAGGCGTTCGTCTCCTCGCTCGCTCCCGGCGAGTCCACCACGCTCAGGTTCAGCGTCAGCACGAGCGGTGGCGCACTCACGAAGGCATACCCGCTCTCGCTGGACTTCCGCTACGAGGAACCGGACGGCGACACGCCGGTGTCGGATACCTATCGAGTGCCGATTCAGGTGTCCTCAGAGCGCGGCGGCAGCGGTGTCCCGCTGACTGCCGTCGGCGGCCTCGTGATCGTCGGACTCCTCGCAGTGGGCGGCTACAGCAGGTACCAGTGAGATGAACTACCAGGCGCTCATCGACCGGATCGACGACCGCATCGTCGACGACTCGCGGCGGGTCGTTGCTACCTTCCTGGTAGTGACGCTGCTGTTCACTGCGGGCCTGGGGAACGTCTCGACGAACTCTGGGACCTCCCAGTTCACGAGCGGCCTGCCCGCCGAGCAGGCCTTCGAGCGAGTCAACGAGGAGTTCTCGCCGACGTTCACGGCGGATACCGGGAGTGCGCAACTCGTCCAGCGTGGTGAGAACGTCCTCTCGAAAGAGGGGTTGTTGCGGATGCTGCGGGTCCAGCAGCGTCTCTCCGCGGACGACGACCTACGTGTCCAGAGTACATCCAGTGCAGCGCAGTTGGTGGCCCAGCGGCTCGACCCGTCGGCGACCACGCTTGGGGCACAGATTCGGACCGTCGAACGGGCCTCCGAGAGCGACGTTGACCGTGCAGTCCGTGACGTCGCAGCGACGAACCCCCGGTTCGGTTCGCTGGTGAGTACAGATTTCAACCGGGAGGCCGCGACAGCCTCCGCGACCGTCGGCATCGTCACCCACGAGGTTCCAGCGGGGCTCTCCTCGGGGACGGGACAGAGCGGGTCCAGCCCGCTGACGAGTATCCAGCAGCGGGCGCAGTTCACCGTGCAGTCGGCTGCCGGTGGCTCGATGACCGTCTTCGGGACCGGTATCGTGGCCAGCGAGAACGCCAGCGTGCTGGTCGATTCGATCCTCATCGTCGTCCCTGCCGCGGTGCTGTTCATCCTCCTCTTCCTCGTGGTCGCCTACCGGGACCTGGCGGACCTGCTGCTCGGGACCCTCTCGCTGTTCATGGCGATCGTGTGGACGTTCGGCTTCATGGGGTTGGCGGGTATCCCGTTCTCGACGCTCCTGATCGCCGTTCCCCCGCTGTTGCTCGCAGTGGGGATCGACTTCGGGATCCACGCCGTGAACCGGTATCGAGAGGAGCGGGCAGACGGTACTGGCATCGCCGACTCGATGCGGGTCACGACCGATCAGCTCCTGGTCGCCTTCTTCATCGTGACTGGGACGACTGTGATCGGGTTCGGAGCGAATCTCACCAGCTCGCTGCCTCCGATCAGGGACTTCGGTGCGGTGGCCGCTATCGGAATGACGTTCACGTTCCTCATCTTCGGTGTGTTCCTGCCGGCTGCCAAAGTAGAGCTCGACCGGCTCCGAGAGCGATACCCGATCCCGACGCTCAGCCGCCGGCCGCTCGGGTCCGACGGGTCAGCGCTGGCACGAGTCCTCGGGGGCGGCGTGTACGTCGCGAACCGCGCGCCTGTCCTGTTCGTCGGCCTGCTCCTCCTCACGAGCGCTGGTTCCGGGGTGTACGCGACGGACGTCTCGACCAGTTTCGAGCGGACTGACTTCCTCCCCCCGGAAGAGAACCCCGACTTCCTGATGCAGCTCCCGGAACCGTTCCGGCCTGGAACCTACACCGTCACCGAGCAGATCAACTTCCTGGACGACACCTTTGACGCCCGGCAGAGCGACACGACCACGATATACCTGGAACGGCCGATGCGACAGGACGACGCGCTGGAGTCGATCTACCGGACCAACAGGGACCCACCCGACTCGTTCGTTCGCGAGAACGGCCGGGCCGACGCGACGTCCATCCTGACCGTGATCCAGGACAGAGCAGCACGTGACCCCGATTTCCGGCGGCTCGTCCAGCGCAACGATCACAACGACAACGGGGTTCCCGACGACAACCTCGGCAAGGTGTACGACTACCTGCTGGACTCCTCGTCTAGGGACCGAGCGCTCCGGTACATCGGCGAGGACTATCGGAACGCCCGCATCGTCTACATGGTGCAAGCCGACGCCAGCAACGACGACGTGGCGGCGGACACCCGCCAGGTCGCCGCCGACTTCCGGTACACTGCCATCGCCACCGGAAACACCGTGGTGTTACAAGCAGTGACCGACCTCGTCCTGGAATCGGCGGTGCAATCGCTCGTGGTGGCACTCGCCGGAACCGCGCTGTTCTTGATGGCTGCCTATCGGGTTCTGGAAGGTCAGGCGTCCCTCGGCATCGCGAACCTCGTGCCCATCGTCGTCACCGTCAGTGCCATCGCCGGGACGATGCGACTGCTCGGCATTCCGTTCAACGCCATCACGGCGACGATTCTCGCGGTCACGATCGGGCTCGGCGTGGACTACACTGTTCACGTCACCCACCGGTTCGCCGACGAGATACAGGAACAACCGCTCCAGGCGGCACTGGACGCGACTGTCAGCGGAACCGGCGGTGCATTGCTGGGCAGCATGTTGACGACGACGGCAGGCATCGGCGTCCTCGCCCTGGCGATCTCCCCGGCGCTGGGCCAGTTCGGCGTTCTCACCGCGATCTCCATCGTCTACGCGTTCCTCACCTCGGTGTTTGTGCTGCCATCCGTCCTGGTTATCTGGTGGCGAGTTACCCAGCGCGAATGGTCTGTCACGCCGCGCCCCTCGCTCGGAGAGACGGATCTTCCGATCCCGGGCGACGACTGATCTCGTCTCCGACGTACTCTCGATCCGTTATAGACCTCCTTCTTGTTGTGCGCGTACGAGACCAGCATCCTCCCTGACGACAAGTATGAAAGAATAGTTTCAAAAGCACGTTTTACTGAATCGATACGGCACACGGCAGCTCTCTTGCATTGTAATTAAACCCGTTCTCGGTCCCACGAAACCGCTTAAATCTGATTTTGAAACACTCTCGATAATATATCAAATATTCTATAGTACTTATGTGTGGTCGAATCGTCGTTTCGGGTGTGAATCGAGGCAGACACCGATATGACGACGACTGACACCACCACAGCGAACCGATCGACCGAACAGTTCGAAGCGTATCTGGACCAACTCGCACGATCACACGGGGTCTCCGGGTACACGATGACGCCCGAGGGCACACTCGTCTACGCCGCATACGATGGCGGCGAGTACGATCTGCAGACGCCAAACGGCTCACTCACCGACGCCGATGGCGACCTCACGAACCCCACCTGGCTCCGGGACCGTGGCACACTCCTCGCATACCGCGACCAGGGTGGCACAGAGCAGTACGACCTCCTGGAAGTCGATCCCGAGAGCGGGTCGACGACGCCCGTCCTCAACGATGGGTTCCGAAATTTCCGTGCCCGTCAGCATCCGACGGTGTCGGATCAGGTCTCGTTCGTCTCGAACCGGAACCGCTCGCTGGACCTGTACACGGTCACGCTCGACGACGGCACCGTCACCAGACTCTCCGAGAGCGACGCGCCGGTGATGGGATACGCGTGGTCGCCCGACGGCACGCGGATCGTCTATCAGGCAGGCACCGTCGACGACGCCTGCCTCCGTGTCGTCGACCGTCGTACCGGACGAGACGACGTGTTCGTCGACGAACCCGACTCGGAACAGTCGTTCGCGTTCACCGACGACGGCCGCGGTGCTTGGGGGACAGATGGAGTCGTGTTCACGACTAACCACCAGACCGGCTACCGTGAACTCGCGGTCGCCGAACCCGACGGTGACTACACCCTCCGGTACGTGAACAACCGCGACAAGTACGACCCCCAGTGGACCGAGGGCGGTGATATCGTCTTCCTCGAAGCCAGCCGAGGCGATTGGAAACTGCGTCGACTCACCGAGGGCGCAGTCACGACCGTCGAGTCGTCCGGGATGAACGTGGACGTCAAGACCATCGACGGTGACGTCTATTACAGGCATTCGAACTCTGCGACCGACGGCGACCTCCACCGAGACGGTGACCCCGTGGTCACGGTGGGTCAGGTCGACGGTCCGACAGTCTCGCCCGAAGACGTCACCTACGAGTCGTTCGACGGCACCGAGATAGCAGCCCGGCTCTACATGCCCGACTGCGCTCCGGTCGGGGGAATCGTCAAAGCCCACGGCGGGCCGGAAGCACAGGCCTACAACCCCCTCGACCTCACCACACAGGCGCTCGCCCACGCCGGCTTCGAAGTCCTAGCCCCGGACGTCCGGGGGAGCCTCGGTTACGGTCGAGCGTTCCGGACGGCCAGCGACGAGGACCTCGGTGGCGACGATCTCACGGACGTGGTCGCAGCCGCAAGTTACCTCCGGGAGCGGGGGCGAGAGACCGTCGGCATCGTCGGGACCGCCTACGGCGGCTCCATGGCACTGCTGGGCGTCGGTGCGACCGACGCGTTCGACGCTGGCGCGAGTATCTGTGGTGTCGTCGACTGGGAGACTGCCGTCGAGAACACCAGGGGGGACACCGCCGATATGCTGCTCCGGAAGTTCTGTGGGGTCCCAGCGGAGAAACCGGATCTGTACGCCGATCGGTCGCCGATTACGTACGTCGACGACATCGACGTTCCGGTACTGATCGTCCAGGGTGGGAACGACCCCCGGGTTCCCCAGAGCGAGGTCGATCGACTCGTTGCGTCACTGCAGGAGCGCGACGTCGAACACGAGTACCTGCTGTTCGACGACGAGGACCACGACGTCGAGCGAACGGCGAACCGCGTCGAATACGTCACACGGACTGTCGAGTTCTTCGGCAGCACCCTCTGCGAGAACTAGCGACCGACTACAATGACTCCCACAGATCATACCGACGGCACTCACGATCATCGAACGGCACAGCCGACCGACACCGATCCAGTCTCACACCAGTCGATGTCGGTCTCCGAGATCAAATCCTGGTACGCGGACCACGCCGACTGGATGCACCGGTTCGAACGCGTCGACCGACTCCTCACGGGACGCTATCGCCGCCACCGGTTCGGCGACGTCGACGGGCGGGTGCTCGACGTCGCCTGTGGAACCGGGGCGAACTTCCGGTATCTACCCGAGTCGGCCGACCTCATCGGGATCGACATCAGTCCGGCGATGCTGGACAGGGCCAGCGACCAGCTCGCGGCGCTCGGCCGCGACGGGACACTCCAGGAGATGGACGCGCAGGCGCTCGACTTCGCCGACGACAGCTTCGATGCAGTGATCTCGGCGATGTCGACGTGCACTTTCCCGGACCCCGTCGCCGCGCTCCGGGAGATGGAACGGGTCTGTCGACCGGACGGTACGATCCGTCTCGTCGAACACGGTCGGAGTGACGTGGCACCCATCGCCCGCTGGCAGGACTGGCGGGCCGACGCCCACTACGAGAAGAGCGGCTGTCGCATGACCCAGAATCCACGCGAGGTGGTCGAGGCTGCGGGCCTGTCGATCCAGGACACCACGACAGGTCTGTTCGGGATACTCACGACCTTCGAGGTGGCACCCGACGGGAGTGACGAGAGATGCTAGCGCTCTCTGCCGACGCACTGGAGTGGATCGCCGTCGGGGCCCTCGTCACTGTCGCGGGCGCACTGATCAAGTTCCGCGGGTGGACGTTTCTCCTGGCCGGGTACGACGAGAGCGTCCCCGTGTCGGAGGACACGGTACAGAACGTGGCGGGGAACACTGTCCTCCGCGTCGGCATCGCCGTCTTCGCGTTCGGTGTCCTCCGAGCGGCACTGACTCTCCCGTCGTACCTGGGTGCGTTGATCGGGGCTGCAATCGTCCTGGAGGTGGCCCGAATGGTGTACCGGGTGAACGCCCAGCGCCCGGCCGCAACGTGAGGGCCACGGATCAGGAGAGATGGTCGAGGAGTGCGTCGGTCACCGCATCCCGTTCGTGGTGGACCCAGTGGGACGCATCGGGAAAGGTCCGTACCCGACCGGTAGCACAGTACTCCATACTTCGCTCGGCCATCGAGGAAACGAGCGCGACGTCGTCCTCGCCCCAACAGAGCAGCGTGGGCTGGGTGACGCTGGTACGGGGTGGCCGTTCCGATCTGCGGAACCCACGGTACCAGTGGATCCGTGGTCGAATACCGGTGTGCTCCCAGGCCGCTCTGTAGCGGTCGATCGTCCCCTGGTCGAACGTCCCGGGATTCGACGTCAGTTCGAGCGAGTCGACCATGTTGTCCATTCCGTTCCGGGCCAACAGCCACTCGGGCAGTTTCGGCAGTTGGTAGAACCAGACGTACCAGCTCCGGAGGAGCTGTCGGGGACTGGACCGAAGCGTCTCTCGATACACTGTCGGGTGGGGGACGTTGAGAATACCGAGTCGGTCGACGAGCGACGGGCGCCGGAGTGCGAGGTTCCAGGCGACGAACCCGCCGAAGTCGTGCCCGACGACGTGAGCCGACTCTCGGCCCTCGCTGTCGATCAGGTCGGCGACATCCGCGACGAGTTCCGAGAGCCGATAGGCGTCGATTCCGTCGGGGGCGTCGCTCAGATTGCACCCCCGCTGGTCCGGGACGACCACGCGGAACCCCGCGTCGACGAGGGGACGGATCTGGTCACGCCAGCCGTACCAGAAGTCGGGGTGCCCGTGCAGTAAGACGACCAGTGGCGCGTCCGGATCGCCAGCAGTGACGACGTGTAACTCGACGTCGTTTACCACCCGAGAGGAGGATTCGATCTCTATGTCGGCCACTAACGACGCGTCAGTATCGGGACGTGATCTCGTGACCGACATCAGTATCGACTCGAAGCCGCGACCGTGGTTGGATGCTGTCTATCGAACATCGTTGTCTCCTGTCGTAGACGAACATACGGTGCCGGGTTCCGTACGCCGATTGCCCCATCCATGGGGCTACTTATGTTCCGACAGCTCGGTTCCGACCGCAGCCTGCAGGAATTCGTCGGAAAGGTCGATAGACTCAGGTTGGTTCAGCCCGATTCACTGCTGTTTGGAACTGCACGGTGATCTGTTTTGTATACTAGCGAGACCGCGTCACTGGACGATTTCGCTGAATACCCGATGTTCGGCTTTGCGAAGGTGTTCGCCGACGGTTCCGGGCCTGATTCCGACGACGTCGCTGATATCCTCCAGTGATGCCTGGCGGGGCTCGTCGTAGTAGCCCAGCTCAACTGCGGTCTCCAGAACCTCTTCCTGTCGATCGGTGATCGTCCTGCTGAACGTCGACCGGTCGGATTCGTACTCACCTGTCTGGAGCACGTCGACGTCCATGTAGTCGACACGCTCGACGTAGTCGTACAGATCGCTGAACACCTCGTCGGTCCCGAGGTACGTGACCTTGAGCGCATCGTCGGCGGTGAACCGGATCGGGGTATCGAGTACCAGCGGCGACTCACGTTGGAGCTGCAACGACTTGCGAACCACCGCTGTCGGTTCGAACTGACTGACAGCCATCCAGGGGTCCTCTCCGGCAGTGAGATAGCTGCTGACGTGTGGGGAGCTCTCCATGATCTCGCTGTACTGTTCCTGATCGCCGCTCGCCTCAGCTAACAACAGGACAGTATCGTCGGTGAGCAACTCCACGTGATGGATCGCCCGGCGTTCGATGGACTGTGCGGCCGTCAACTCCTCGCCGAGCGGGTGGAATGCGCTCTCTCCCTTCGGCCTAACTAACAGGGTGAGATATCGCATACACCGCCTTCGACGGGCTGTAAGTAAACCACTGTGGAGAGCGATTACTTATATCCCACCACTGGTGAGGCAGTTCAGCTACTCGACCGAGCCGTGAACTGCAACCAGACGGGCGATGCAACAGCAACACCGTTCACCCGAAGATCAGTTCGTAGACAGTGTCGTCACAGCACTCGACGACGACGGGCTCGTCGGCCGGGAGTCACACGAGAACGCTCCAGCAGTCGTGGTCCGGGCCGACAGTGTCGAGAGCGTCCTCTCGACGCTTCGCTCCGAGGGAGGGCTCGACCACTGCTCGTGTGTGACTGCCCAGGAGTACGACGACCGCTTCGAGACGATCTATCACCTCACCAGCTACGATGATCGGACACGGGAGCTGTCGGTCGTCGTCCCGACGCCGAAAGACGAGCCGGTCAGTGAGTCCGCCACGTCGGTCTACCGAACGGCCGAATGGCACGAACGAGAAGCCTACGACCTCCTGGGGATCGAGTACGAGGACCATCCGGACTTGCGTCGCATCCTCTTACCGGAGACGTGGCAGGGGCATCCACTGTCTGACGACTACGACCAGACACAACCGCAGATCGTTCCCCTTCGCGAGAACGCGAACCCACTTGCCGAGGACCGCCGTGACGGGCCCGACACGATGCATCTCAACGTCGGGCCCCATCATCCCTCGACCCACGGGGTCCTCCACCTGAACGTGACGCTGGACGGTGAGACGGTCGCTGCTGTCGAGCCGGATATCGGCTACATCCACCGCTGTGAGGAGCAGATGTGCGAGAAGGGGACCTACCGTCACCAGATCATGCCCTATCCCGACCGCTGGGACTGGGGCGGTGCAGGGCTCCTCAACGAGTGGGCCTACGCCCGCACGATCGAGGATCTGGCCGACATCGACGTCCCCGAGTACGCACAGGTGATCCGGACGATGAGCGCCGAACTGTCGCGTATCCTCTCGCATTTCCTGTTCACTGCCATGTACGCACTGGACGTCAGCGGCGAGTTCACGGCGACGTTCATGTACGGCTTCCGGGACCGGGAGGTCGTCGAAGACCTGCTGGAGGACCTCACCGGCCAGCGCATGATGTTCAACTACTTCCGGGTCGGTGGTGTCGCGTGGGACGTTCCCGAACCCCGCGAGGAGTTCTTCGATGCCGTCCGTGCCTTCGTCGACGCCCTCCCAGCGAAACTCGGTGAGTACCACGACCTGCTGACGAGCAACGAGACGTTCCAGCTCCGCTGTGTCGGCACCGGCGAACTCCCGCCGGCGGTCGCAAAGCAGTACGGCGTCACCGGTCCAGTCGCTCGTGGGTCCGGCATCGACTACGACCTTCGTCGGGACGATCCGTACGGATACTACGACAACCTCGAGTGGAACGTCGTCACCGAGGCGGACTGTGATAATTTCTCTCGTGTCCTCGTCCGGTTACGAGAGATCGAGGAATCTGCAGCGATCGTCGAGCAGTGCGTCGACCTCCTCGAAGACTGGCCCCAGGACGAGCGTACTCTCCAGGCCAACGTTCCGCGGACGCTGAAGCCCTCGGGTGACTGCTACAGGGCCGTCGAGGGTGCGAAGGGTGAACTGGGGATCTACATCCGTGCAGACGGGACCGAGACACCTGCACGGTTCAAGATCCGCGGGCCGTCGTTCTCGAACTTGTCGGCGCTCTCCGCGATGGCCAAGGGGGAGTCCGTTGCCGACCTCGTCGCGACGCTGGGGAGCCTCGACACCATCATGGGGGAGGTGGATCGGTGACGATGTCGCCCTCGCTACGCACAGCCGTCGCTCGCTCGACCAGCCGATGTCCACGGGAGAGGCTAGTAGTATAGCCCCCTCCATCAGCGGTATCGACAGATGTAGTGGAATCGTTTCAGTGGGGGTGTACCCAACACAGGTGTATGAGTCACCTGCTCCCACAGAAACCACACGTGGACCGTCAAGAACCGGATTCCCGGATCGTCACTCTCGACGACGAGGATGCAGACGACGTATTTGCCACGCTCGGATCAGATATCAGCCGAGCCGTGCTGGCAGAACTGTATCGGAACCCAGCGACGCAATCAGAACTTGCTGAACGGGTCGACACCTCCATCCAGAACGTCGGCTATCACGTCGAGAAACTTCTCGAGGCGAACCTCGTAACCGTCGTCGAGCAGTGGTATTCGCAAAACGGTGTCGAGATGGACGTCTTCGCTCCGGCTGGAGCCCCGCTGGTCCTCGTCGCCGGCGGGCACGAACGGAGCGTAACGGTCGAGAACAACACGGTTTCTCCCACGGTAGACAGGTTGGCGAACGGTGACGACTGACGCCGCGTCAGGTGGTGACAGAGCAGGACGCCAGCAACCCGCCTCCATTCTCTCGACCACTGCAACCACTACAGTGACAACTTCAGTCACCAGCGGCCGATCGCCGCGCCCCGATCGAGGGGTGGTCTGTCCCTCTCACAGTCACCGCGAGTCCGTCGTCCGTCATCTCCAGGGCAAGCGATTCGAAGTTCGTTTCGAAGACGGTCCGATGATGACCATCGCCATCGTACTGCATCGCTGTCTCGACGAGCCCTGCCTCCTGGAGGGCATTCAACCGTCGATACACCGTCGCCCGGGATGCGCCACATTCGACCGCGATGTCACGGGCGGGCTTGGCCTCTGTGCTGATCGCTTCCAAGATCTGCTGTGCGTATGCTGCGTTGAGTCGTGTGAGGATCTCTCCCGACGGGAGCGTGTTGGCTTTCCCCTCTGAGTCCTCGGTAGGTGTCGTTCGGGTGACTGACATTGCCGTGCTCTGCGTAAGACTGTACCACGACAGCATCCCAAGCCTACTGTCAACTGACGTTGTCTCGTCAGGGGCCCCCTGGCTAGTAGTATTGCCTTGTGGCTCTGTGACATGGATGGAGATAGCTGTCACTACTACTGCCTGGTGTTGCGGTCGGTGAAACACGGAGTGGGGACTTAGATGCGATGCGAACCGACCAGAACAACTGTATGCGGATTTGTCGGCCCTCCGAACGACGTCGCCACCCCGCACCTCACCTAGACGCATCGCCCTCCGGCAACGCACGTCACCACCGTCTCAACTACCGTCCGGGTAGCCGAGGGAGGCCAGCGAGATGACTTCCGGCCAGTGTCCGGACTCGACAGCCACTCCCGCAACTGACGGCGGAACCGAGTCAGCTACCAAGCGGGAGGAACACACCCCCGACAGCGTCGCAGAACAGAACTGGTTACTGGAAACCGACGCCAGCGACCCCCGTCGCGATAGACAGGTGCTCGTCGTGGGAGATACCGTCGTCGGGCTCACACTCACCCGCTTGCTCCATCGGCAGGGCTACGATCCACTACTCGTGCGCCAGTCCAGTGGTTCTATCGCGTCGCGAGCGACGTTCCTCTCGCAGTCAGCGTGCAGTGTCATGGACTCGCTCGCGATCGACACAGCCTCGTCCGACCACGGGGTTCCAGTCCAACGGATCTCGTTCGAACAGGCCAGCATCTCGGCGGAGCCGTCGTCTGTCAGCTCGGTGTCCAACAGACCGAGTGATCCGGGGGCAGCTGTCGTGGATACGCAGTGGCTCACAGAGACCCTCGAAGCGACGCTTCCGGATCGACAGCGCAGTACTGATCGCGCTCTTGCCACGCTCTCGGCACGGGACGATGGCCTGGAAGTCGCGTTCGAGGACGGCATCACCGAGTGGTTCGACGTGCTCGTCGATGCCACTCTCGACGGCGTGGCTCGTCGTCTGGCACGCACGAAGGAGCCAGATACAGCGACGCTGGTACAGTACGAAGCGGTGGCCGACACGCAGCCAGTCGACTCGCTACCGGTTCGGGAAGTCTGGTATCCGAACGCGGTCGTGCAACGACTCCCCGTCGCTGGCGGCGAGGCAACGCTCGTCCGTCTCACGATCCCGCAGTTAGCAGTTGCTTCGGCCTCACCCAGCGACGTTTTCCACGCCCTGACCGACGAGAGCGCCCCTGAGATGGGGATCAGCCCCCCTCCTGGAGATGAGTGGGGGTCGACCAGTGTTCGTCAGTGCGTCAACTGTGGAGGGAGCGACCGGACACGGTGGGGAACCGATCGGGTAGTGTCCTGTGGCACAGCGGCCTATCCGACGGCGCCAGCGACCGGGTTTTCGATCTGGTTCGGCATCGAGAGTGGTCTCAGATTTCTCTCCGAACTGACGCGCGAGAACCGCTCGGTGTCGGAGGTGATCGATGCGTACACGCGCCAGCGCTACCAGCGGCTTCGCACGCTCCGAGAGACGGTACGTGAAACGAGAGACGACCACGCGTACCCGGCCCTGAAATCGGCCCCGGCAGTACTGGAGCGGGTCGCTGAACTCCGACAACTGACGCTGGGGTCGTTCCTCGATAGTCGGCTCCAGGCGGTCCGGTCGGCGGGCGCCAGCCCCGCTGACTGGTCCCGGTAGTCAGTCGGCCTCGCCGAACAGCAGTTCGAACGTCTGCTGCTCCGCGAGTCGGAGGTGTTTGTTGAACGTCGGCTGTGTGATATCCAGCCGAGTAGCGACCTCGCTCCCGTCGTGTTCACGGGGCCACTCGAAGTACCCCGCAGTGAGTGCTGTTCGGACCACCTCGAGTTGCCGGTCGGTGAGCGCTGCCCGGACCTGCTCGCTCAGTTCGGATGGTGTCCGGTCCTGGCGCTGGTGCTGACGCTGGGCGGTGAGTGCAAGCGACGGGGCAACGTCCCGAATCCGTTCGACGAACGAGCGGACATCTGCTTCTCGCGGGACCTCGACGAGGATGGTCGTCTCGCTGGGGTCTGCGACAGCCTCCCGGAGAATCCCCCCGTATTCGGCGATCGGGGAGCCGAACCAGTCAGTCGCATGCGCCTCGACCAGGGTCGATGCCGGCCCGTCAGTGACGATGTCGACTGCCCCGGGGAGGCGCTGTTCGGCGATCTCGACCACGTCGGTCGGTGCATCGCCTTCGAAACTGAAATAGAGGCTCGTGGAGCCCGCCTGTCCAGCAGCGGTTCGTTCGAGCCTGACGCGACAGTCCGCTTCGGTCGCCGCCTGCGCGAACGGGAGTGCCTCGCCGTCACCGCAGAACTCTAGTTCGACTGTCTCGTCGGATTCGAGGGCTCGGCGGCGCTCGATTGCCGCCAACGCGTTTGCGATGGTGGCGCCAAGTTGGGAGAGGACGTCGCGTTCGCGCTCGCCGAACTCGTTGGGTGATTCGGAGCCCACGGTCAACACGCCACGCGTGATGTCGTCGTAGGTCAGCGGGACCGCACAGAGGGACTGGTGTCCTTCGGAGAGACCGAGGCGCCGCCAGTCGTCCGCTGGGCCGTCGCCGACGAGCGAGTCCTCGACCTGCAGTTGGTCGCTCGTCCAGGCCTCGACTGCGGGGTGTGGATCCACAGTCTCACCTGCCGTCGTCAGATCCATTGATTCGACGTGTTGAGCCGTCGCCCCGACGATAGCGCGGGGGACGAGACGGTCGGATCCGGCGTCGACGCCGCCGATCCACGCCAGATCGTACGGACCCGTATCGACGAGGCGTTCACAGACTGCCTGTTCCACGTCGGCACTGCTCGAGGCCTCGGTGATCGCGGCCTCGACCCGCTGTGTGAGGCGGGCGATACGGTCCAGCCGCTCCGCTCGCTCTGTCTGTGTCCGAAGTTCCTCCTCTCGAGCGGCGAGTCGTCGCTGGCCTTCGAGATGGTTGAGTGCTGCCTCCAGCGTCGCAGCGAGCACGTGGGCGGCCTGCACCGACTCCGCACCCAACGACCCGTCGAGAGTGCCCACGAGGAGAGTGCCGTGGCTTCCGAGCGAGAGCGCGCGCCAGGCCGAGAGGCCCGCCAGTCCTGTCGTGGATCCGAACTCGGATTGCCCGCTACGAGAGCCCCGTATCTGTTCGCCTCCGTCGGATGTGACGCTCGTGCCAGCCGCGAACCCCTCCCAGAGTGGGCCCCCACCCGGACCGACGGGCTCGTCCCCCACATCCGAGGGGAGTTGACCGGCCAGCACCTCAGGTCTGAGGACGCCCTCGTCGTCGTCGTACAGGAAGGCCCCAACGGCAGGAAGATTGAGGGTCTCGGCAGCCGCCTCGACGGCTATCCGCGTCGCCGCTTCGGGCGTGTCCGCCGTGGCGAGGTCGTCGGTCGCGTCGTCGAACGAGGCGATGCGCCGCTCTCGCTGTTTCCGCTCGGTGACGTCTCGGCTGACGATCACGAGCCGTGTCTGGCCATCGTCCCACTCGGTCGGATAGTAGTCCGACTTGACCCAGCGGGTCGCTCCATCGTATCGACTGATTCGATACTCTCGGGAGTACCTGTCCGCCGCCGTTCCCGCTCGAACATCCGCGACGATGTCCTCGACGAACTGCCGATAGGCGTCTGCGTCCTGCGGATGGAGCGTGCTGAAAAACCCCTCGTCGTAGGCCTCGCTGAGTTCTTCGAGAGACTGCCCCCAGATATCCTCGTAGCCGGAACTCACGTACTCGGGGGCCTGTGATCCGGAGGTGATCGCCTCGGCACGCGTGATGAGGATCGCCTCGTCGATCCGGTCGAGGACCGCACGGAGTCGCCGTTCGCTCCGGCGTCGGTCCGTGACGTCCCGGTTGAGTGAGACGTACCGCTGTTCCCCACTGAGTTCGATACTCGTCCCTTTCACCTCCAGCCAGCGGATCTCCCCGTCGCTGGTCTCGACGGCCCACTCTGTCTGTCTAGGTCCGTCGGCGTCGAGGACCGTCTCGATGAACTCCTTCGCGCGGTCCATCGTATAGCCCTGGTCGGCCGGGCTGAATCCAGTGAGTCCCATCTCCAGTATCTCCTGGCGGTCGTAGCCCAGCATGTCACAGAACGTCTCGTTGACATCGACGAGTGCTGCCGTTTCAGGATCGTGGACCGTGATCGAATCGGTGACACCGTCGAAGATCTGTTCGTACTCCCGCTCACGGCGCTTGCGTTCGGTGATGTCGTACAGGAGTGCGACGATGCGTTGCTCGCCCGCGATCTCACCCGGCTCGTGTCTGGCTCGGACCCATACCGTCTCACCGTCGGCTGTCTCGAGAGCCCATTCGAACTCTTGTCCGCCTTCACGGGCGGACTCCTGGATCAAGCGTCTGGCTTCCTCAGCCGTGGCACCCTCGTCCGTGGCCTGGAACTCCGATAACGGTCGCTCGATGAACGCCTCGCGGTCGTAGCCGAGCAGGTCTGCCACCTGTCTGTTGGCGGTGACCACGTCACCGCTCTCCGGGTCGTGGACGACGATTCCGTCGCCGGCCATCTCGAAGATCTGTTCGTACTCGTGCTCGCGGCGCTTTCGCTCGGTGATGTCCTCGACGCGGCCGACGACGCGGTCGACGTCGCCACGTTCGTTTGTGATCGGGAATCGGGTGACGGTGACCCACCGCGTCTCACCGTCCCGGTCGATGCGATACTGGCCGTCGTACGTGTCCTGTGGCTCGCCGGCAGCCACCTCGTCGATCAGTCGCTGGACGTCGGCCTCGTATCTCGCACGGTCGTCCGGGTGAGCGACGTCGATGAACGACGTCGGTTCCTCGTAGATCTCCTCGACAGGCCGCCCGTAGATGTCCTCGTACGCCGGGTTGATGTACAGCATCTCGGAGAAGTCGGCCGTCGTGAGATAGACGATCTCGTCGATGTGCTCGGCGATGAGACGGAACCGACGTTCACTTTCGCGGCGTTCCCGAGCCTGCTGGACTCGATCGAGTGCCGTCGTCGCGTGTCGGGCGAGGATCCGTGCGGCATCGAGCGTGACTGCGTCGATTTGCCTGGGTCCCGGCGCTGCTGCGGCGACTAGACCGTGGCCGTCGAGCGGGATGAGTACGGTCTCTGCGGATTGCTTCTCCCGGGGCCCCGTTCCAGGGTCGATTACGCGTAGCTCCTCCGCTTGGTACGCATCGTACGGCACCGAACCAGGTTCGATCACATCTGATTCGGCTGATACTGCTGTGTGACCAGGCCCCGAACCGCTGTGTACAACCGGGGCCAGTTCCGGGCCGTCGTCCGTCGCACGCCAGCAGGTCGGCGCTGTCAGGTCGAGAACTTCCCTGACGGCATCCGTGACGGCCTCGTAGACGGCCTGTGCCGTCTCGGCAGTCTGGACGGCTTCGGTCGACTCGTGGAGGGAGCGGACCATTCGCTCACGCTGCTTTCGTTCCGTGACGTCGGTGTACCAGACGTACGCATCGGCGACGCCGTTCTCGGCCTCTCCAGCGTCGAAGTGGATTACGTTGAACAGAAACTCGCGGGTTCCACTCGCTGTCTGCCGTGGTGCGGTCGCGTTGACGCGGTCACCGCTCGCTGCTTGCCGTCGGAAGCGGTCGAAGTCGTCGTGTTCGTCCTCCGGAACGAGCATCTCGGCGACAGTCGCCCCGACGACCTCCTCGGCAGCGAACCCGAAGACCGCCTCGAATGCGGGGTTGACCTCTCTGATGATCGGTTCGTCGTCCTCGTCGAATCGAACCCGGACGACTGGGTCGGGGTTGTTCTCGAACAGTATCGACCGGCGGTCCCGTTCCTGTTCGAGCCGTCGCTCGTACTCGGTTCGTGCGGTCACATCCCGGGACAGGGCGAGGACACGGTCCTCCCCCGCAATGGTAGCTGGCGCCAGATTCGTCTCTAACCGTCGCTGCTCCCCGGCAGCAGTTTCGATCGTCCACTCGACGGTCTCGGCTTCCCCTGTCGCTGCGACACGCTGCTGTCGTTCGTAGGGTGTTCCCGACCCGAAACCGGCATCGGACACACTGAGTCCGCTGATACCCATCTCCAGCAGCGTCGCGCGATTGTATCCCGTCAACTCGGTCATCGTCTGGTTGACGTCGACGATCCGTTCGTTCCAGGGGTCGTGGACGGAGATGACGTCGCTGACGTTGTCGAACACCTGCTGGTACTTCCGTTCCTCTCGGCGGTGCTCAGTGATATCCACCGACGTGGTTAGCACTACCTCACGGCCACCGACGTGGACTGTTCGCAGGCGCGCTTCTGTCCACCGAACCCCGTCCTCGGCTGTCTGGAGTGGCCACTCGATCTCGATTTCCCCATCTTGCTCTGTCACACTCGAGACAACCTGCGTTATCCACTCGTGGTCGTATCCGGGGAGATCGGCAGTGAACTCGCCGATCCCCATCGACTCTACCCCCGCCCTGTCCTGGCCGAGTAGTTCACAGAGTGTCTCGTTGGCGTGAATCATCTCACCCGTCTCCGGATCGTGGAGAATGGCGACGCCCCCGACGTTATCGAATATCTCGCGCGCACTCCGCTGTGCGTGCTTCCGTTCGACCGCTGTCCGCAGGCGGTCTCCCAGTACACTCGGTGCTGTCTCGGCCAGCCCGCGCGGAAGCCACTCTGTCGCGCCCACCGACAGTACGTCCCCGATGTGTTCCTCGTCGTCGCCGTCCCCTATGACGACAACCGGTGTGTTCGGCCGTTCGGCCGTCCATTGGTGCACGATGTCGGCGGTATCGTCCTCTCCCGGGCCACTGCTCACGAGCAGGCAATCGGTCTCCGAAGTCGCGTCCGTCCAATGAGTCTCGGCCTCGACCGAGAGCCCGGCCCCCTGTTCCAATGCCGACCGAAGCGCCCCGTCCGGATCTTCCCCCACAAGCAGGAACGAAAACGAACGAGAGCTGCCTGCAAACATAGCTCCTACCTGAAGCTCGACACCTGTAAATCGTTGGTAAGATACCACCAGAGCGCTCAGACTACACAGCAGCCGTGGGAGTGGTGCCGTCGCACAGTACAACTCAGAGGGTCGTGCCGGAGAAGCGCCGATAGCTCACGAGCAGCGGGAGTACAGCCCAGGCGACGAGTACTGCCGCCATCGCTCCGGATCCGAGCAGTGGCGTCGTCGGTGCGACGCCGTAGATCGCCCCGGCGTCACTGATGACCTGGCTATAGGCACCGAACGGGCTGAGTCGGCCAACAATGTCGAACGTGGTCTCGGACAACGAACGGCCCGTGACTCCGGTCAGGACCGTATGGAGTATGCCCGCGATTCGCGGCCAGAACAGCGTCGCCGCAAATACGCCGAGAGCCGATCCAACTGCCCGTGTCTGTGAGTTCGTCATCGTCGATATCGCCACACCGAGCGAGACGTACGTCGCGGCGAGGAGGAGTGTGAATCCGACGAAGCCGGCGAGCGCCCCGGGAGAGACTGGCAGCGAGAGTGCGAGGAGGACGCCGATTGCACAGGCGAAACCAAGTAGCAACGCGCCCTCGACGACGAGAAGGCGGCTACAGAGCGTGCCAGCGACCAGTGTCTGGCGATCTATCGGCGACGTGAACAATATCCTGAGGCGGCCGGACTCACGGCTCGCGGCGATAGTTGGCGCTGTGGTCAGGAGCGAAACGAGTGGAACGGTGCCGCTGACGACGAGCCACATCGACAACAGCAGAAAGCGCGGCGTCAGGTCGTCTGACAGCACGAAGCCGACGGCGATACCGACGACGGGTGCCGTTCCTAGAACTAACAGAACGGTCTTGAGCAGCAGCGACCGACGAACCGTCAGCAAGTCGTGTCGCGCTACGTCTGAGATGCTCACGGTGATGTCCCTCTGTGCTGTCGGGGCGAATCGCGGTTGTGGCCGTCACCGGTCTCATTCGGATCCGAACCAGTGTAGGCGTCGAAGAGCTCTTCCAGCGAGGTTGTCTCTACAGAGAAGTCAGCGACGGTGGCGTTGCGGTTGGCCGTCGCGATAACCCGAGCTTTGGCACCCGGTTTGCCACAGCGGACGGTCATCTGTGTGTCTCTCGCGCTCGCTTCGACGACGCCGTCGAGTGCCCGGATCTGCGCAAGCGTTTCAGTGGTCGGGTCCGCATGAAGATCCATCCGGAGTCGTTCGGTGCCGCCGATCCGTTCGCGGAGCCCGTCGATAGTATCAACCGCCGTAAGCTGACCGTCGTCGAGGATGCCGAGACGGTCACAGACTGCCTCCACCTGGGAGAGGTGGTGGCTCGAGAAGAAGACCGTCGTCCCGCTGGCTGCGACGTCACGGACGAGAGCGCGTACGTTGGCCATTCCAGCTGGGTCCAGGCCCGACGACGGCTCGTCGAGGATCAGGAGATCCGGATCGCCGATCAGCGCGATGGCCAGCACCAACCGCTGTCGCATCCCTTTCGAGAAGGTCCCCGTCGGCCGGTTGCGGTCCCCCGGGTCGAGGCCGACGATATCGAGCAGCCGTTCCGGGTCGTCCTCGACGTCGTTCAGACGGATCAGCGACTGTAGGTGATCCCTGGCTGTCAGTGTCTCGTAGAGCGCGTAGTCCTCGGGAAGGACGCCGATGTCGCGACGGACGGCTGTTCGATCATCCGTCACGCTCTGCCCGAGGACCTCCGCGTGTCCGGCTGACGGTGGCGTGAATCCGAGTAGGAGGTCGATCGTCGTCGACTTCCCGGCACCGTTCGGCCCGAGAAAGCCGAAGATCTCGCCAGTCTCGACCGTGAGATCGAGACCATCGACAGCGACGATATCGTCTCCGTACCGTTTCGTGAGACCATGCGTCTCGATGGAGGGCATCGTATTTCTGACCTGATATCTCGGTGGCAATAAAGTGATTGTCTCTGGGTCCGGTAGATCTGTTCGGGTCTGTCACGGAACTCTCGCGACTCTACTTCGACGAGGGAACGGACACTGGAGCGCCAGAGATCACCGAACGAGGCCCCATCGAGAGCGTGCCCTCACTGCATTTCGGACACGTCTACGAGCACCTCGACGTCGGCAGTGATCCACGCAGTTGTCGTGTCAGCCTCAGTGCGATTCGAAACGAAGGTGGCACGGTTGGATTTGGGGTCTAGAACCACATCGAACCGGGACGGTGCTGGTTCCTCCTCGGGCCGCTGGGTCTGCTCCTCGACCCAGGACACAGTTCCATCTCGGACATCGAAGTCGGTCATATCTGGAACAACGGGTGCCAGGATACTAAGACGGGGAGCAGCGTTTCGGGAACTGAGACAGACGTCTCTCTCCAGTTGTCCCACCGACAGAAAACAACTCCAGTGTTTCAGCGTCTGAGACACGCTGGGGGGGTTGATTACCTCCCGGCAAGTACGTGCAGGTAGCCGCCAGTCGGAGGCGGTCCCCGAAAAATATCCGACATGCTTGCCCCCTCCCCCGATCACCCACTGGCGGCAGCCGAGGTGGAGTCAATTGCCCTCTGACGCCCTCCACCTGGCTGCTTCGTGCTCTCCCCTCCCCACCTCCGTCCTCTCGATAATTTTTGACATCGCCCCGCTGCGCGGTGAGCCGCCGTCGTAAGACTCGTTCTGGTGTCGAGACACTTTCGGAAGTGCTGTTCGCTGTGTCGCTGTCGACACTGCTGAACGATTGAGGTTACTCTTCGGGATTATCGTAGCCGACCGGAGGAATCGAGCCCTCCGGTCCGGTGTCGGAATTCGATTTCAGGGGAGACATCTCTGGACTGCTACGATAATCCCTCTCTGTCCTCGTTAGACTCCATCCCTAGGAGGACAGGAATCGTGTCGCGGCTGTCCATCGAGAACCAGGGTATGAACAGTCCGACAGGCCCAGCAGTCCGTTCAGCAGACGACCCGCTCGATGTCCAGCGCACCTGCCCGCCGGACCACCGCATCGGCCGGGTCTGCGGTGGCAGCGAGGTTGTCCGAATCGCCGTCGAGCACCAGCAACGCGGCCCTGCGGCCAGGTTCGATCACGCCACAGTCTAGCCCCACAGCCTCGGCGCCAGCGGTCGTCGCCATCCGCAGCACCGTCCGCGAAGGGAGGTCAAATGTCTTCGCGGTGTATTCCATCTCGCGGAACATCGAGGGGGCGTTCAACATCACGTTGTCAGTCCCGAGCGCGACGTCGGTGTACTCAAGCAGTGTCTCGATCGGCGGCCGGCCGACGTCGAGGACGCGGTTCGCACGCGGACAGACCGCGATCGGGACGTCCTGGTCGGCCACCCGTTCGAGGTGGTCGGCCTCGGCGTGGACCATGTGGATCAGCAAGTCCGGGTCCAGGTCCAGTGCCGGGTGGATGTCGCTGGCGTTCGGCTCGCCAGCGTGGATGGCGAACGGCGCGCCGCGTTCCCTGACGGCCGCCCGTCGGGCAGTGAAATCCTCGTCGGTGGCGCCGCTGGCACCGAATCCGTCGGCAACGTCGAGGACCGCGGGGTCGTCGCTCCCGAACACGAAGGCGTCGATACCGAGTCCCTCGGCCGCCTCGCGCAGCGTCCGGGCGCCCTCGATACCGAACTCGCGGAAGTCGAGGAACGCTGCGGTACCGGTCCGCTCCATGAACCGGAGCGTGCGGTGCATCTCCGTAACCTGCGTCTCGCGGTCGGCGGCCGCCAGCCGGCGGTGTTTCAGGCTGTCTGGGGGTACCACCGCCCTCTCTAGACCCAGTCCCACGGCTGCCTCCTTGGCGACCGAGTCGCCGACGTGGGTGTGTGCATTCACGAACGCTGGCAGGACGATACGGTCCGTCTCGCTGTCGCGCTCGGGTGTCTCCTCGACGGCCGTGATACGGCCGTGTTCGACGACGACGCGGCCGTGGATCGGCTCGAACGACCGCCCGGCGAGGATCGTTCCCTCGATCTCTTCCATACGACGACGAGGGAAGCGAGGTATATGTGTCCCGTGACGACCGACCGGACGAAACGAACCACGTACCGACCCAGACTGGAGACACTGATCACTACGGGATAATACAGTACTGGCTTGGGGTTGATAGTCATTCACCAGATCTGTAGAACTAAATCGGCGCTCTATAGGAGACTACAACTATCGATTGGAAAATATAGGTAGGAAAATGCGTATAATATAGAGGAATTGGAGAAAAATAGGTATAAATATATTCGGGTGAAACTAGACACGATATTTGAAAACAGAAAATCCTGATGTCGGTTATTTTGTCTGTATCTGTCCGAAAATAGCAATTCAATTCCTGCTCCAGAGGCGATTCCTCGTCTCTCGGGGGTCCGATTCACCAGCGCCATTCACTGGACCGGCAGGTCCCGTAGGATAACATGCGTACTTGTGTTATGATAGCCGTCGGTGTGGAATCCGGCTGGCGGTGAACCGGGGACGAGTATTGTTACGAATTGTTTTAGTTCACTGAATACATGACATAATACTGGCTAAATAGCACCTTCTCAGTACTGCCTTTGCAGAAATACCAATCTGAAATGAAGTACTGACAGACTTCGTAGGTTAGCAGTAAACGACCCTCTGTCGGTGGGTGGCGGGCGTGAGCGGTGCTGCTCGCCGTCGCTGCCACCGGCGATAAGCGGAAGTCGCTCCGGGTGACACCGGGGGCGTGGGGGCTGCCGTCTAAACAACTACTTTTATATGAGGGCGTGACAATGTCACGAATGGAGTACCGTTGCTCCAGTCGCATGCTCTCGCAGTCCAGCGAGAGCTGTGTCAGTCACAGGGTCGACAGCCCGGTTGCACCACCACCACCACCACCACTGTGTCATCTTCGGGAGGTCACGCAGCCACCGCGTGATCTCCACTTCCCCATCCACCCGCGTAGCGACACCTGGAAACAGTTCACGCACCGGTACGTATTTCACGGTCCGCACGGAAACAGGTGTATATGTCCGGTACTAGCCACTCTCCTCTCCGAGAGGTAGTGCTGCACGACGTCACGCCCGAGTCGGTCGACTCGTCGGCCGTGCTGGCTGCGCTCGATGCCGACCGTGCATCCGTCCGTCAGCGCGGGGCGCGTGTCTGTGAAACGCTTGCGGCCGACGACGTCGACGCCGTTCGCCCGTTCGTGGACGCACTCGGGCGTGCGTTGCACGACGACGACCCCGGCGTGGTCCAGACCGCCGCCGCGGCGCTCACCGAGGTTACGACGACCGACCCCGACGCTGTCACAGGTGTCCTCGACGACGCTGCGACGCTGGCCGACGCGACACTCGGGGGCGTTCAGGTCGCGGGTGCGCAACTGCTCGCGGCTGTCGCTCGGCAGCGGCCGAGTCATTGTACACCAATCGTCGGGACGCTGCTGGAGCGACTCGCCAGCCCACCAGCCACCGACGACGGACAGTCGGTCGCGGCGTGTGTCGACGACCGCGTCACGCAGCGAACGATACGGCAGCACGAACAGGAGGAACGCAAGCACGAACGGGTCGCCAGGCAGGTCTTCGCCAACGTCGTCGTGGCGGCAGCCGAAGCGGATCCGTCGGCACTGACCGAGCACGTCGAGACCGTCGCCGAGCTCACGACCGCCGACGACGCGGTCGTGTGCGGGGCAGCACTGGACGTCCTCGCGGCGATCGGGCAGGCATCGCCCGGCGCCGTCGACTCGGTCGCGGACGCAGTGGTCGCGTGTCTCGACACCGACGAACGTGTGGTACGTGCCCGTGCTGTCCAGACACTCGGACACCTTCAGGACGAGCGCCACGCCGACGTCCTCCGGGAGGTCGCCGAGACGGACCCCGACGACGATGTCGCAGCACTCGCCGACGAGACAGCCGCTTTCCTCGACGCCTGACCCGGTCAGTCGTCCATCGCTCGCTTCGTACAGTACCAGTAGGTCCCGCCGAACGCGACGAGACAGCCAGCGACCAGGAGCAGGTCGACGAGTGCGATGACGTAGGCGGCGGTCCCCGGCTGCAGGAACAGGAACGAGAACGCCAGCAGGAACCCCATCACGAGGACGACCGCGAGCATGAGCGGGATCTGATTGCGCTGCTCGCAGGTCGCGTCGAGGATGTACTTCGCGAATGTCATAGGTTCACGTCCGTCCCTATCCACATTAACGTCCCGGTCGAAATGGGCCGACGCCGGCGACGCACCTGGGCGACCCCCGCTGCCCGGTAGTTTTATACACTGCAAGCTGGAATCCCGGCTGTATGAGACGCGGTCTGGTAAGCCTTCGAGAGACGGAGATGCATCGCGAACTACTGGCGGAAGCCATGGACTGTGCCGCGGGGACCGACGCCGAACTCGTGGTCCTGTGGCACCTCGACGAAGCCGACTACGACGCGGACGTCGACACCCTCGAATCGGTCGGCCGCGTCGAGAACGTCGCCTACGACCACTCGGCGGTCATCGAGGGTGCCGCGGCGGACGCAGCGGCGTTCGTGGAGTCTGTCGCGGGCGAACGCGACGTCGACAGCACGATCACCGTCGCCGTCGACTCGGAGACCGACCGCGCCCAGCACATCCTCGACGCTGCCGCGGACCGGGAGTGCGACCACGTGTTCGTCGTCGGCCAGTCCCGGTCACCGACCGGCAAGGCCGTGTTCGGTGACGTCGCACAGCGGGTCGTCCTCAACTTCGACGGCTACACGACGCTGGTCACCGAGTGAGCCGACGGCCGATAGCCGTGCTGTGTCGTCTGTCGCCGAAGCGTGCTCCTGGCTGGTCTACTCGAACGCGGCGGCGAACCCCGCCGTCGCGTCGCGCCACGCCGAGACGACGGCGTCGTACTCCGGGTCGCTGTCCCAGGCGTCGACCGCGTCGTCGGCTTCCAGGCGGGCGACCGTGCGTTCGACCCCGTCCTCCCAGGAGACGGTCTGCCGGAACCCCAGATCCCGTGCTGCCTTCGTCGTGTCGAACACCGTCGAGAACTGGAAGTGGTCGCACAGCGGGCCGACACGGTCGGGGACCGCCCGGCGCAGCGCGTCGGTCGGGATATGGATCAGTTCCGGCTCTGGTGCGTCCAGGGCGGCCGCTGCCCGCCGGTGGTACTGGTTCCAGGTCATCGGCTCGGTCGCGGTCGTGTGGTAGGCCTCGCCGATGGCCTCCTGGTTCCCGATGGCGGCGACGAACGCCGCGGCCACGTCGTCGCGATGACACGGCGCCCACACCGAGGTCCCGTCGCCGTGGACGACGATCGGCTTCCCGCACCGGAGCCGGTCGACGTAGGCGTCACTGGAGAGCGTGTCGATGAGGTCGCCGCCCTCGCCGTAGGTGTGCCACGGTCGGATAATCGTCGCCGGAAAGCCGTCGGTCCGGGAGGCGTCGAACAGCCGGTCCTCGCAGGCGGCCTTGTTCGCCCCGTACTCGCTGACCGGTGGTTCGCGAGCGGCCCGCTCCCGGATCGGCATCGTCGCGACCGGCCGGTGGTAGACGTCGACGGTACTGCAGAAGACGTACTGGTCGACGCCGCCGAAGACGTCGATGGCCGTCTCCACCTCGGCTGGCTCGAAGCCCACCATGTCGATCACACACTCGGGGTCGACCGTGTCACGCGCTCGTTCGAGGGCCGCTCGCTCGGTCCGGTCGCCCGTGACGTGGTCGACGGCGTCAGGCAGGTCGGCGTCGGTCTCCCCGCGCGTGAACACCGTCACGTCGTGGCCGGCGGCGTCCGCCTGGCGCGTGATTCCCGTGCTGATCAGCCCCGTGCCGCCGATGATGAGTACGTCCATGACGGACGGACGGCCGTGGCCCTGATAACGCTGTGGTCCGCCTCGCCCAAAGTTATTTACAGCACTGTGCCGACGCACCGATATGCGTTCGAGCTACGTTCACAGACAGTACGTCGCGCAGTTGCTCGGCCGTCCCTGGTGGGTGACCGCGTTCGGGACGATGACTGTCGTCCTGTACGTCCTCGTGGCGTACCTCCTCACCGGATGGGGGACCGCGTTCATGTACGGCGGCGGGATCGTCGGCGGCCTCGCTGCTGGATTCGCGCTCGGGACCAACAGCTACGACGGGATGGTCGCGGGCCTGCGAGCCGGCGCGTTCGGCGTGGTCGTGATCGCTGTCCTGGCCGCCATCACGTTCGGCGTGCTCTGGCACGCCAAGTCTGGACAGTTGTTCCTCTACTGGGCGCCGTTCTACGGCAGCGTCGGCGTCATCCTGTTCGTCCCGATCTACGGCTTCGCCGGGCTCGTCGGAGGCGCCGTCGGCGTCCTCGGTCGGCGCTGGCTCGTCCCGGATCATCTCAACCCGCACCCGTACAGACGGTCGTAGCGAGCGCACGGATCGGCGAGAGAGAAGAGTGACCGCGGCTCAGTCTTCGAGCGGTGCGCTGTCCCAGTAGTCGTGGTCGGGTTGCGACCGGAAACACGCGGTGCGGTGCTCGCCCGTCTCGCCCGTCAGGGACGGACAGGACTCCCGACACACCTCCCGTGCTTCCGGGCAGCGCGTGTGGAACCGGCACCCGCTGGGCGGGTTCACCGGGTCCGGGATGTCGATCTTGCGCATCGGCGGCTCGCTCGCGCCGGCCGAGTTCAGCGAGAGGTCCGGCGTCGCCCACCGGAGGACGTTCGTGTACGGGTGGCCGGGATCCTCGATGAGTTGCTCCGCGGGACCGACCTCGACCAGTTCCCCGAGGTACATCACGCCGATACGACCGTCGCCGTGTTCGGCGAAGTACCGCGCGTTCGAGAGGTCGTGGGAGATGAACACGAACGACGTGTCGAAGTCGTCCTGCAGATCCAGCATGAGGTCCATCATCTCGACGCGCAGGGAGACGTCCAGCGCGCTGATGGCCTCGTCGGCGAGGATGAGGTCCGGGTTCATCAGGAGCGCCCGTGAGAGCGCGACACGCTGTTGTTCGCCGCCGCTGAGCTGGTGGGGGTAGCGGTCGGCGAAGTCCGCGGCCGGGTTCATCCCGACGCGTTCGAGCAGCGAGTAGATTCGCTCGCGGCGCTCGCTGGCGCCGACCTCCGGGTGGGTCAGCTTGATCGGCTGGGCGAGGATGTCGACGATCCGCTGGTTCGGGTTCAGCGAACTGCCGGGGTCCTGGTGGATGATCTGGAGCGACGACCGGATCTCCTCGAACGGGATGTCGACGTCACCGTGGCCGTCGTTGGCCGCCCAGACGTCCTGGCCGCGGTAGCGGACGGTCCCGCTGGTGGGTCGCTGGAGCCCGATACAGGTCTTGCCCAGCGTCGACTTCCCACAGCCACTCTCGCCGACGAGCGCGAGGACGTCGTTCTCCTCGATGTCCAGCGAGATGCCGTCGACGGCCCTGACGACGTCCGGTTCCTCGAAGAACTCGAACAGTCCCTGATCTTTCTCGAAGTGGACTTCGACGTCCTCCAGCGAGACGAGCGGTGCGTCGGCGTCGGTCCGCGTGGTCGTATCCGCGGTGTGGTCGGGTGTACTCATGAGCGCTCCCCCGAATCGTCGACGATATCGCCGGCGTCGAACGACTCGAAGTTCAGTTCGATCGACCACCGGGCCTCCTCCCAGTGGTGACAGGCCGTGCTGTGGCCGTCCCCCGTGTCGTAGAACTCGGGATCGGTCTCGCGACACTCCTCGGTCGCCAGCGGACAGCGTGGGGCGTACGAACAGCCCGACGGTACGTTGATCGGCGCCGGACTCTGCCCCTCGATGGCTGTCATCTCTTCGAGTGGTGCGTCGAGGTTCGGCGTGGAGTTGAGCAGCGCACGCGTGTACGGGTGCCCGGAGTTACCGATGAGCTGGTCCCGGGGCGCGACCTCGATGAGGTCGAAGGCGTACATCACGGCCATCCGGTCGGCCAGCGCGGCCACCAGTGGCAGGTCGTGGGTGATGAACACCATCGTCAGGTCGTACTTCTCCTGGAGTTCCTGCAGGAGCATCAGGATCGACCGCTGCATCAGCAGGTCCAGCGCGGCCGTCGGTTCGTCCATCACCAGGACGTTCGGTTCCAGGACGAGCGAGAGCGCGATGAGCGCCCGCTGTTGCATCCCGCCGCTCAGTTCGTGTGGGTACGAGTCCAGCACCCGCTCGGGGTCGAGATACAGGTCCGAGAGGAGCTGGCGTGCGAACTCCATGCCCTCGCTTACGTGTGCGTCGTGGGCCTTCAGCGTCTCCTTGAAGTGGCCGCCGACCTTCATCGTCGGGTTGAACGAACTCATCGCGCCCTGGAACACCATCGAGACCTCCTCCCAGCGGAACTGGCGGAGCTCCTCGTCGCTGAGTTCCAGGATGTCGATGGTCGTCCCGTCGGCCTTGTGATAGAGGATCTCGCCGGAGAGTCGGCCGGGATCGGGGATCGCGTCGAGCATCGCCGACGCGAACATCGACTTCCCGCTCCCGCTCTCGCCGACCACGCCCAGCACCTCGCCGCGCTCGACGGCCATACTCACGTCGTCCAGGACGAACGTCTCGCCGTCGTCGTAGGTGACCGCGGCGTTTCGCATCTCGATGATGGGGTCGGTCGCCGCTGCCGGGTCGCCGGGTCGCTGTTGTGTTGTCGTCTCCGGTGGCATCTCAGAGCACCTCCGTCACGCCGCTGTCCTCGTCGTCGGTCGCCGTCGACTTCGATTCGCCGGCCATCCGGGTCCGGACACGGGGGTTGAACACGCGGTCCATCCCCTGGCCCAGGAGGATCAGCCCGAGCGAGAGGCCCATGATGGCGACCATCGGGGCCAGCAGCCAGTGGGCCGCACTCCAGGAGAACAGCGCCCCGCCGCTGTAGGCGAAGTTCAGCGTCACGCCCCAGTTCTGGGTGGAGTAGGGCAACACGCCGAGGAAGTAGAGCCCGACCGAGGCGAACATGACGTAGCGTGCGGCGAACACGAAGTTGACGGTCACGTACGGCATCAGGTTCGGGATGATGTCCTTGGCGATGATCCGGGGCGTGCTGACGCCCATCGTCCGCGAGGCCTCGACGTAGTCGTTCTCGCGGATAGTCAGCACCTGCGAGCGCAGCGACCGGCCCAGGCCGGCCCAGTAGCTGATGTTGATGATGATCCCCAGCAGGATGGGGTTCTCGGGGTTGAGCGTCACCGCGAGGATGATGACCAGCGGCAGCCCCGGAATCGCCATCACGAGGTCCGAGAAGGACATCAGCGTCCGGTCGACGCGGCCGCCCTTGTAGCCGGCCAGCGTCCCGATGGCGACGGCGACGCCGGTCGCCCAGACGGCGCCCGCCGTGATCATCAACAGGATGGCCGGCGTCGAGTGGATGATCAGCGCCGCCAGATCGGTCCCCGAGGCGGTCGTCCCGAGGGGGTATTTCATGTTCTCGAACAGCATCAGGTACCGCGGCGCCTGGCTGGTCGACGGTTCCCGCCAGAGCCCCAGCACCGCGACGAGCGCCAGCAGCAGGTAGCCGCCGAGGATGAGAAAGCCAAGTCGGGTCCGCCAGTCGGCCCAGGCGACCAGCAGCGGCGTCCGGATCCGCTCCTCGTACACCTCTCTGGCCCGCTCGCCGGTCGTCATCTCGGGGGCCGACGAACTCTCGCTTCGCCAGTCGACGCTGTCGGATTCAGTATGCTTCATCTGACTCACCTGCGCTGATCCGCGGATCGATCTTGCTGTAGGTCAGGTCGGCGACGTAGACGCCCAGCACGAGCGCCACGGTGATGACGAGGAAGGTCCCCATCATCAGCGGGTAGTCGTTGGCGTTCAGCGCCGAGATCATGTAGTAGCCCAGGCCGGTGTAGGAGAATATCTGCTCTAGGATGACGGTCCCGCCCAGGCGGAAGCCGAGCAGGAGCAGGAACCCCGTGTACATCGGCAGGATGGCGTTCCGGGCGACGTACCGCGTCGCGATACGGCGGTCCGACAGCCCTCGGAGCCGCGCGACCTGCACGTAGTCGTTGCCCAGCACCTGGATACTGTTACCCCGCATCGCGAGCGCCTGGCCGCCGGCGGCACCCAGGGTGTACGAGAGGATCGGCAGCACGCTGTGTTTCAGGGCGCTGAGGACGAACGGGACGCCCAGTTCCCGTTCGACGCCGTTGGCGACCGTCCCGGCCGTCGGGAGCCAACCGAACTGGTAGGCGAAGATGTACAGCATGATGACGGCGACGACGTAGAACGGCACCGACATCAGCGAGATCGAGACACCCGAGACCAGCTGGTCGAACCGGGTCCCCTCCCAGTAGGCCTGCAGCGAGCCCAGGAAGATGCCGACGACGAAGACGAGTATCGTCGAGACGAGCACGACGAAGATCGTCCACGGCGCCGCACTGGCCAGAACCGACGTCACGGGTTCGCTGAGCGAGATGGACTCGCCGAGATTTCCCTGGACGAGCGCGGCCATGTAGTCGAGGTACTGGCGCCACAGCGGCGCGTCGGGCCTGATGTTCTGTAGGTTCGCGATCCTGGCGTCGACCTCCTCGGCCGGCACGCCCTGGCGCAGCAGTTGTGCGCGCAACAGCGTGAACGGACCGCCAGGGAGCAACCGGACCAGCCCGAAGGTCAGCGACGCCACGAGGTAGATCGTGACGAACACTCTGGCGGTCCGTCGCACGTAGTAGTTGACCATTGCGTCTGTCTCCTCGTGGTGTTACTTCGTCGCGCTCAGCTTGCCCTGCTTGGGCAGCCAGTGGGACGGCCACTTGACGCCCCGGGCGTCGTCGTCCTCCGAGACGACGTTCCACTCGGCGTCGGTGAGCCACGACTGGTCGAACTTGCCGACCAGTCCCAGCATCGGGAGGTTCTGGTTGTGGTGCCACGCGACGCGGGTGACCGTCTCGGAGACCTTCGCCTGGTCCTGCATCGTCGCGACCTGCTGGATCTCCTCCATCGGGTTCAGCGTCGTCTCGCCCGAGCCGTCCATCGACGGGACGGTGTGTTCGCCCTCGGGGAAGTTGTGTCCGCGGTCGATGTCGGGGTTGGCCATCTGCCAGCGCAGCGGGAAGTACGGGAACGACGAGCGGGCGCCGCCGGGGAGCCAGTAGAAGGCGCCCATCTTGAAGTTGGACTCGATGTACGCGCCGAAGTAGTCCCCACCGGGCAGCGAGTTGATCTCGAAGTCGAACCCGAAGGCGTTCAGCTGGTCGACGACGGTGTTGGTCGCGGTCGTCCAGTCGGTCCAGCCGGCCGGCGTGACGTAGCTCCCGCCGAGGGTGTTGCCGTCGCCGTCGCGCCACTTCCCGTTGGACTTCGAGTAGCCGGCCTCGCGCAGCAGGGTCGCGGCTTTCTTCGACTGCGTGGCGTCCATGCCGTAGCCCTCGAAGTTCCCGAAGGCGTCGCCGAGCCACGACTTCTGGTCGGCCGGCGCGATGCCGGTGACCTTCGGCGCGGGGTTTTTGGTCCGCGGGCCGGCGTTGTCGGCGACCTGCTGGCGGTTGACGACGTGTGCGACCGCCTGACGGACCTTCCGTTTACCGAAGTCCTCGTCGTCGTGGTTGAACATGACCCCGTAGCCCCACTTCGCGGGGAGAGAGACCTCTTCGACGCGGTCCGGGAAGTTCGCGACGATCTTCGGCGGGGCGAACAGGCTCGTGACGACGTCGAGGCCGCCGCCCATCAGGCCCTGCTGGAGGGCGGTGTTGTCCTGGCGGTTCAGGAGCTCGTATCCAGTGAAATTGATCTTGTCGGCGTCGTAGAAACTGTCGTTACGCGAGAGGGTCCATGCCTGGTCGTTCTTGGACTCGAAACTGAACGGCCCGTTGCCGTGGATGTCCTCCTCCCAGGCGAACTGCTGGATCGCTGCGGCGTCCTTGTCGAGGAACTGTTCGAAGACGGGCTGGTAGCCGTGGATGCGCAGGTCCCCGTTCGCCAGCGTGTGTTTGATGATCAGCGGGTTCGACGGCTGCTTGAGGTTGATGACCACCGTCTTGTCGTCCTCGCCCTGTTCGACGCTCTCGGCGAAGTCCCACAGCGTTGCTCCGGTCTTTTTCATCAGCTTGAACTGCAGGATGACGTCGCCGGCCGTCACGTCGTCGCCGGTGTCCCACTTGAGGTCGTCCCGGAGTGAGAGTGTGACCGTCTTGCCCTCGAACGACCAGTCCGAGAGGCCGGCCAGTTCGAACTCCTGTGTGCTGAAGTTGTAGGCGGCGAACCGCTCGAAGAGGTGGTTGCCGGCGATCCAGTCGTAGTTCTGTGTCGCCATCGGGTTCACGTGGAGGTTCGACGGGACGCCGTTGTTCGTCGCCCCGGTGAGGGTGGCGTCGATGACACCCGACCCGCCCTGACTGTCGGTCGAGGACGAGTCTCCGGAGCTCCCATCGGAGCTACCGTCACCGCTGCTCTCCGTCGCGCCACCGTCGTCGCTGGAACCGCCACAGCCGGCCAGCGCCGCCGCGCCGGAGACTCCTGTCAGTTGAACGAACTTCCGTCGGCTAATCAGGTCGCTATAGTCGTCAGTCGCGTTGGACATGCGTACAGTCAGACGAGTCCGCTAACCTGCATTAAATGTTTTGGTCAATCATCGACAACGGGTCCAGTGGTACCGACGACCAGTGAGTTCGGTCGGGGCGACCGTCGGTCTCGCGTGGCCGGCCAGAGTCCGCACAGCGAAAGAATTAACACGTGTCATTCGGTACCACAGCCAATGCGCCCAGACGAGTCACGGGGCCTCTCTCGCCGGAGCTTCGTCCAAGCGGCGGTGGCTATCGGCGGGACGAGCGCCCTCTCGGCGTGCCTCGACAGCGAGCAGTCTAAACTCGACGTCGAGACCGAATCGACACAGACCGACACCGAACCGACGTTCCCACGGGGCGACCCTGACGCAGTTCCCGACGGGCAGCACCGCTGGGGCGAGTTCCTGGTGCGTGATGCCCACGGGAACACCGTCCCCCCACAGCAACTCGTCGTGGTCGGCCTCTCCTACGAGGGGTCGGCGCCGCCGACAGCGGCCGAACGGACCCAGGTCGCCGACACCCTCGCGCTGCTCGACCACGCCTTCCAGTGGGGGACGGGCGGCAACGCCGGGGCAGCGTTCAACCGCGGCCTCCTGTTCATGCTCGGCTACGCGCCGGGGTACTTCGACCAGGTCGGGGACGTCCCCGAGGCCGTGACGACGCCCGAGTCGGTCCTCGAAGCGGTCGGTGAGGACCCCGCCAGGGCCGACGCCTACGACGCAGTCATGGTGTTGACGAGCGACGTCGGGTCGGTCGTCCTCGAAGCGGAGGCGGCGTTGTTCGGCGAGGTCGAGACCATCAACGGTCTCGCCGTCGAGTCGACGTTCGAGGGCGTCTTCTCGAAGGCCGGGCGCCACACCGGCTACATCGGCAAGGGCCTGCCGGCCGACAAACTCGACAACGACGACATCCCCGAGGACGCCCCCCTGTCGATGGGGTTCAAGTCCGGCTTCCGGGACAACCTCCCCAGCGAGGACCGCGTCACCATCGACGACGGCCCCCTCGCCGGCGGGACGACGCTGGCGTCCTCGACGCTCCGGATCGACCTCGACCGCTGGTACGACCAGCGCCACGAAGAACGGACCGCCGAGATGTTCTGCCCGGCCCACAGTTCCGACGACGTCGGCCCCATCGGCGAGAAACTCGGTAGCGACAGCGACATCACCGAAGCCGACGTCGAGAACCTCGACGCCCACGCCGAGGAACGCGGCCGGGTCGGCCACTCCCAGAAACTGGCCCGTGCCCGTGACGACGACTTCGAGACGCGCATCCTCCGTCGGACCGAGGGCGTCGCGACGACCGTCCACGACGGTGCCGGGTTCCAGTTCAACTCCGTGCAGGCGACGATGGCCGACTTCGTCGAGACCCGGCGGGCGATGAACGTCGACGAGTACGACTTCGACGTGCCCGCCGAGGACCACGGCATCGTCGACTACCTGGAGACGCTCCGGCGGGGCAGCTACCTCGTCCCACCGCGCGATTCCTGGGCGCTCCCGGTGGTCTGACGATGCGGAGAGGTGTTTCGGCGGTCGTGTTGTCGGTGCTGCTCGTTCTGGCCGGGTGTGCTGGTGCCGGGGGGTTCGGATCGGGCGACCCGGACCCGGAGGAACCGCGACTGGAGTTCGAGAACGTGACGGCCTCGTCGGGCCTCCAGTACGAGGCGACCGGCAGCGGCGTCGGCAGCGGCAACTCCGGGGTCTATACGGCCGACGTTGACAACGACTCCTGGACCGACGTCCTCGCCATCGGGGGGGACGGCCCGACGCTGTTCGAGAACCGCGAGGGGACGTTCGTCCGGAGCGACGCGCTGCCGTCGGTCGAGGGCCAGATCAAGAGCGCGGCCTTCGTCGATGTCGAGCGCGACGGGTGGCCCGACCTGCTCCTGTTCGCTCGCGACGGGACGGTCCACGCGTTCGACAACGACCGGGGGACCTTCGAACCGACCGACTACGGCCTCGGGAACCTCACCTACCCGCTCGGTGCGACGGCGTCGGACTACGACGGCGACGGGGACACGGACCTGTTCGTCTACCAGTCCGGATCCTGGCGCGACCGGAAGCCGGCGGGCTACTTCAACCTGGAGACGACCATCGCCGAGGACAACGGCAACCCCAACTACCTCTACGAGAACGTCGGCGGCGAGTTCCGGCGCGTCGAGACCGACACCGTCGGGGGGAACCACTGGAGTCTGGCCGCGAGTTTCGTCGACCTCACCGGCGACGGCCGGCCGGACATCCACGTCGCCAACGACTACAACAACGACACACTGTACGTCAACCGCGGCGACGGCACCTTCGAGCACCGCTCGCTGGGCGGCGCGACGGCCCGGAACGGGATGGCCTCCGAGGTCGCGGACGTGACCGGTGACGGCCGTCCCGACGTCTTCGTCTCGAACATCTGGTTCCCCGACCTAGAGAAGAACATGGACGAGGAACGGTACGACCGGCTGAAACGACTGCTGGAGTTCGTCATCCACTCCAGTCGGACGAAGGGCAACACGCTCCTGGTCGCGGACGGCGACGGCGGGTTCCGTGACCGTGCCGACGACCTCGGCGTCCGCCACGGCGGGTGGGGGTGGGCCGCGAGCGCGACGGACTTCGACAACGACGGCGACCGCGACCTCGTCCACACGACCCAGCACGTCGTCAGGATAAACCGTAGCGACCCGGTCTACACGTATCCGATGGTGTTCCAGTCGACCGATGGCGAGGGGTTCACCCGCGTGAACAAGACCGCCAACGGCATGCGAGAGACCGACGGCCGGGGGCTGGCGACGCTGGACTACGACCACGACGGCGCCCAGGAACTCGTCGTCGCGACCTACGACAGTCGGTTCGTCGTCTACGACAACACGGCTGCCGCCGACCGGCACAGCCTCCAGTTCCGTGCGGTCGACGAGCAGGGAGCGACGGCGCTGGGTGCCGTCGTCACTGTCACCGCCGGCGACACCGAACAGACAGTCCGGCAGACGGCCAACGTCGACTACCTCTCGCAGGATTCGCGGGTCGAACACGTCGGTCTCGGGGACCACGAGACGGCGACGGTCCACGTCCGCTGGCCCGACGGGACCGAACGGCGGTTCGAGGGCGTCGCCGCCGACCAGCGACTCCGGTTGACGAAATCCGGCGTCGTCGTCACGGCACGGACCGCCTCCGGCGGATAGCGGCCCGTCAGCGCGCTTCTGCCATCCAAAATTATAAATGCACGTGGTAGAATCGTTCTCACTATGCAGTCAACAGGCGAGCAGCCCCTGTACAGAGACGAGACCGTCTCGACGACGAAACGTGTCGACGATCTGCTCGAACGGATGACCCTCGAAGAGAAGGTCGGCCAGCTCGTGGGGACCTGGGCGGGCCACCTCGACGAGTTCAAGGACGCCGACGACGTCGCCGACGAGATCAGGGACCACGCCGTCGGTGCCGTCGCGTCGTTCGGATGGGGCGGGGCGGTAGACAAACGCCTCGACGACGTGGTCGAGACCGTCAATCGTCTCCAGGAGGTCGCACTCTCCGAGACCCGACTCGGGATTCCGCTGCTGTTCAACGTCGACGCGGTCCACGGTCACGCCTACGTTGCCGAGGGGACGGCCTTCCCCAACGGACTGGGGGCTGGGGCGACCTGGGACGTCGACGCCGTCGAGCGAGCCGCGAGCATCACGGCGACCGAGGTCCGACGGAGCGGCGCCCACCAGAACTACTCGCCGACCTGTGACGTCGCCCGTGACCCGCGCTGGGGACGCACGTTCGAGACCTTCGGCGAGAGCCCGTATCTCTGTGCGAAACTGGCGGCCGCGAAGGTCCGTGGCTACCAGGGCGACGGTATCGAGGACCCCTCCTCGGTCGTCGCGACGGCGAAACATTTCCCGGCCTACAGCCAGCCCGAACGGGGCGAGGACGCCGCCCCGGTCGAGGTCTCGGAGTACCTGCTGCGGAACGTCTTCCTCCCGTCGTTCCTGGACGTCCTGGAAGCCGACGTCGAGTCGGTGATGCCCTCCTACAACGCTATCGACGGCGAGCCGTCACACGGCTCACGACGCTACCTGACGGACCTGCTCCGGGGGACGCTTGGCTTCGACGGCACCGTCGTCTCGGACTGGGGCGGCGTCAAGATGCTCGACGAGGATCACCGGATCACCGCCGACCATCGCGGATCGGTCCGCCAGACGCGCGACGCCGGCCTCGATATCGCCTCCGTCGACGCCATCGACCACGCCGAACACCTCGTCTCCCTGGTCGAGGACGGCGAGGTTGCCGAGGCCGTCCTCGACGACAGTGTCGAGCGCGTCCTCGAACAGAAGTTCCGGCTCGGCCTCTTCGAGGACGCCTTCGTCGACCCGAACGAGGCACGGGACGTGATCGGCGCCGACGCCCACCGCGAGGCGTCCCTCGACGCGGCTCGGGACTCGATGACACTCCTGCAGAACGACGGCCTCCTCCCGCTCGACGACGACGCCGACGTCCTCGTCGCCGGGCCGAACGCCGACGACGTGGTCCACCAGCTCGGTGGCTGGAGCGTCCCCGACCCCGAGGGGACCGACGTCGTGACGATCCGCGAGGGAGTCGAGGCTGCCACGTCCGGCGACGTCGTCTACGAACAGGGGGCGACGATCAACGACAGTCTCGACGTCGACGCAGCCGTCGCGGCCGCCGAAGCCGCCGACGTCGCAGTCGTGGCCGTCGGTGAGCCGTGGTACCTCCACGAGTTCGGGCCGAGCGCCGACACCGGGACCGAGCCGGACGAGTTCCCGAACCGCCAGACACTCCACCTCCCCGACGCACAGCGCGACCTCGTCGAAGCGATCCACGAGACGGGGACGCCCGTCGTCGGCGTTCTGGTCACGGGTCGCCCGCTCGTCGTCGATTGGATGGCCGAGCACGTCCCCAGCCTCCTCATGGCGTACTACCCGGGAACGATGGGCGGGCAGGCAGTCGCCGAGACGCTCTTCGGCGAGAACGAACCCAGCGGGCGACTACCGATCACCATCCCCCGCTCCGAGGGTCACCTCCAGTCGCGGTTCAACCACTTCCCCCACCCCACGCCGATCGGCCAGGCGGAACACCCCTCCTCGTACGATCCGCTGTTCGAGTTCGGTCACGGCTGTAGCTACACCGAGTTCGCGTTCGGTGACGTGGCGCTGTCGGCGTCGACAATCGGGCCACACGAGACGACGACCGTCCGGGTCCCCGTCGAGAACGTCGGCGACCGTGCCGGGACCGAAGTGGTTCAGGTGTACGTCACCGACCACGCCAGCGACCGGGTCACACCGGTCCGGGAACTCCGTGGGTTCGAGCGTGTCGAACTGGCGGCGGGCGAGGCGACGACCGTCGAGATTCCGCTGGACGCGACCGAACTCGGCCGGGTCGACACGGACGGCGAGCGACAGGCCGAACCCGGGACCTACGCGGTCCAGGTCGGCGAGCAGTCCCTCGAACTGACGATCGAGACGACCTACGCCTGAACGGCGTTCTCGAACGAGATCCCGTCGAGTGTGATCTTCTGGGCCTCGAAATCCTCGAACACCGCTCCCCAGCCGCCGACCGATACTTCCTCCGACCCCGTCTCGACCCAGATGATCGAGTACGTCGAGAGTCGTTCGAGCGACGGCGAGTCGTTGACGAAGACGTTGGGGTAGTAGATGTCCGTGACCGTCCCGGTGATCTCGCTGGACTCGCGCGTCTCGGTGTCGATGCCCGAGACGGTGACCGTGACCGTCGCGCCGTCGGCGTAGATCGGGGAGATGTCCCTGATGAACTCTTTGAGACTGATGTAGGTCTTCGGTGCCTGCTGGCTCGGCGTCAGCGGGTCCCAGGAGTACCAGAGACAGGTCTGGAAGTACCAGTGGTTGATAAAGGAGAGGATGTTGTCGTTGATCAGGATCCCGTAGTCCTCCTTGGCTCTGGAGTTCGGCGCGAAGAAGGTCTGTGTCCGGTCGAGTACCGCCAGGAACGGCCCCGGGATCTTCACGACGTGCACCTCGATCCCGGACGCACCGAGGTCCCAGTCCGCACAGCGGTCCGCCAGGTCGGGTTCGTAGTAGACGGCGACGTGGACGACGACGCCCCGGGCCGCCGCCTCGGTGAGTTCCGCCCGCAGGGACTCGAACTGGTCCGCCGTCAGTGCGACCTCGATACCGATCTCGGCCTCTCGGATCCGGTTCCGGGTGTGTTCCAGCACCGTGTCGGCGTGCTTGACGACGCCGACCCGATGGTCGCTGAGATCCGGTTGCTCCCAGCGGTCCTCCAGTTCTTCGGCGGCGTTGGTGAACAGTTCCCCCCGCTCTCGGAGATGTGTGAGAATGTCGACGGGGTCGGAGGGTTCGGCATGGAGCCGGTCGTGGTCGATGGTCTCGACGAACCCTTTCGACTCCAGTGACCGGAGTGTGTCGTACACCTGGGACGTCGGGATGTCGGACTTCTTGGCGACATCGACTGCCGGGAGCCGTCCGTAGTCGACGAGCGTCAGGTACGCCTCTGCCTCGTAGTTGGTGAGGTCGGCGTTTTCCAGCGCTCGTTTCAGCGTATCGCGGTCCATGTCCACTCTCTCGAACCCAGGGTATGAATGTCTGACGCACGGTTCTGTGAGAAAAATATGATATATGATATGAATAGGATGGTTTTGTAGGTGGTGAAAACATAACTGTAGCAACGATACTGCCCTGTTCGATAGAATGTCTTTAATAGCCGAACTGAAAGCTAAAGTGCCATTCTAGAAATCGAGTTTGATACATAAGTATGTGATCTGACATACTATCTATTGGTGGCTACCCGCCGGACTAATATTTTTCCATACAGGAAAGCAGTTCTCGGTCGGTTAGCGGGTCGCCCCCTCGCCCGACAGCCGGTTGCAGCGGCGTGATAACGAGTGTACCTGTGTTATGTCGCCGCGCCTGAGCGGACGCCGTACGTTCGGGGCCGATGATGGGTTCTCTGGTGTCGATTCCCGTCGGATACATACCGAAACCGTGTACTGACAGCCGATAATCGACAACAACACGTCGAAACCAGATTTTATCTCTCTAGATATGGCAAATATGGGTATATTGTGAGTGTATATTCGGATATGGGTGCGTATTGGTCCGCTCTCTCTTTTTCTACTTCTATATTTGGGATATACGGTTCCACTATCTCGAATACTGGGTCTATTTTGTCGATGAGGATGTCAGGGCGGCGGAATCCAGTCTACCGTGTGGAACTGGGAGAGGCGTTCGGCGTCGACGAGTACGCCACCCCGTTCGCGCACTTTAGGAACCACGGATCAGAGCGACGTTGGCCCGGCTCTCGTCGACGATCCGCTCGGTAACCGTTCCGAACTGTATCCGGGACGCGTCGGTCCGTCCCGAGAGGCCGACGCAGACGGTCTCGTACTGCGTGATGGCCTCGACGATCGCCCTTCCGGGGTCGTCGGCGATCACGACGCGAACGTCGTACTGATCGGGTTCGAGTCCCGCTGTCTCGGCGGCGTCGACGACGACCGACCGGCCGCGTGCCTCGGCGTCGGCGGCCTGGCCACGCGGAGCCTGGACGTTCAGCAGAGTCGGGACGGTACCGTCGACAGTCGCGAACTCGACGGCCTGGTGGGCGACGACCGGTGCGTTCGGGCCGGGGGCGACCAATGCCACCGGCGGCCCGACGGTGTCCGTTCTGAGGTCGACTATGGAGACGTCACACTGGGCGTCTCGAACGACCGGATCGACGGTCGCACCGAGGACGTGACCGTCGCGGTTCAGGGACCCGTCCCAGCCGAGGAGTACCTCGTCGGCGGCTTCCTCGTCGAGCACGTCGAGGATCGCCGTCCCGACGTCCGCGGCGACCACCGCTCTGGTCCGGAGACTGACGTCCATCTCGGCCGCGATGTCGTGGGCGTTCGCGAGGAGGTCGCGCTGGTGCTCGGCACGGTCGGCCTCGACGTTCTGGAGCGGGGAAGGGTGTGCGACGGGCGTGACGTTGACTGCGACGAGTTCGGCCGCTCCCCGTTCCGCGTTCGCGTGAGCGCTGGCCGCGGCAAGACGGAGGAGGCCGTGCTGTGTCGCCGGGTTCGCGACCGGGACGACCACGCGATACGGTTCGGCCGGTGACCCGCGGATCGCCTCGCCGAGTAACCCCTCGCTGACGACGCGCCCGCGGGTGTAGGTCGCGTACCACAGGACGCCGAAGGCGACGATACCGGAGCCGATGACGACGACGACCGTCGCCATCTGGGAGACGACCACGAGCGACAGCACCACGCCCAGGAGCGGGACGGCCGGGTAGAGCGGTCGCGGGAGCGCGAACGAGGGGTTGTAGTCCTCCGGGTCGGCGCGCCGGAAGACGACGAGCGAGACGTGGACCAGCGAGTAGGCGACGAGAAAGCTGAAGCTGGCAGCCTCCGCCAGCAGCGCGATGATCGTCTCCACTTCGAGGCCCAGCAGGATCAACAGCGTCGTCACGACGCCAGTGGCCGCGATGGCTCGATGAGGCGTGTAGAACCGGGGATGAGAGACGTTGAACCAGTCTGTCACGACTCCGTCCCTGCCCATCGCGTAGATGACCCGGGAGGCCGCAAGGATCGAGGAGTTCGAACTCGATATCGCCGCGATGATGGCCGCGAAGACGATGGCGACCACGCCCGCCGGGCCGAGATAGACGACAGCAACGTCCGAGACCGGGATCGGTGACTCCCCGAGCGACTCGAAGGGGATGACGCCGGTGCTGACGAGCATGACGAGGACGTAGAGGATCGTCACCAGCACCACCGAGAGGATCATCGACAGCGGGATGATCCGCCCGGGGTTCTTGATCTCGCCCGCGACGGTCGCGATGATCTCGAAACCGAGAAACGAGATGAAGACGATACCCGTCGTGGCGACGACACCGCGGGACCCGAAGGGGGCGAACGGTTCGAGGTTCTCGGGGACGATGAAGAAGACGCCGACAGCGACGAAGACGAGGATGATGGCCGTCTCCGTGCCGATGGTGACGTTCTGGAAGGCGCTGGACTCCTCGGTGCCGTAGTAGTTGACCCCGAGGAGGAGCGCCAGGCCCGCCAGTCCGAGCCCGACGACGAAGGTCCGCCCGTCGAGGAACGGGATCGGTTCGACGAGGTACTGACCGAACCCGATCATGTAGAACGCGCTCGCGAACATCAGTCCCGTCCACATCCCCCAGCCGACGACGGCGCCGAAGAGGCCACCCAGCGCACGGTTGACGTAGTGGTAGCTCCCGCCGGCGATGGGCATCCCGGTCGCCAGTTCGGAGAGCGAGAGGGCCGCGAGCAGCGCGACGAAGCCGGCGATAGCGTAGGAGATCGCACTCGCGGGCCCGGCGGTCTCGGCGGCGATGCCGGGCAGGATGAAGATGCCTGCGCCGATCATCGTCCCGCCGCCGAGCGTCATCGCCTCGAGAAATCCCAGCGTCCGTTCGAGTTCGCCGCCTTCGCTACTCATCGCACCCGCTCCGATGTCGTCGGCTGCGGGTTCACTCGATATCCCTCACGATGAGCGCCGGCACGTCGAGTGTATCGACGACCTCCGAGAGGACGTCACCGATGATACGCTCGCGCAGCGAGGGCTCCGTCTCGCCGAGGACGACCAGGTCGTAGTCCGCGCCGACGGCGACGATGTCGGTGCCCGGCTCGCCCCCCTCCGAGAGTCGCCAGTCGAGGCGGTCGCGGTCGACCCCGTACGCTTCGAGACGGTCGATAGCGCCCATGAGCAGCAGTTCTCCCTGACTCGGGTCGCCGTCGTCGCCGACCGAGTGGAACAGTGTGGCCGTCTCCTCGCCCGCCAGCAACAGGTCGGCGACGACTGTGAGGATCCGGTCGAGGTTCACGTCCCCGCGGAGCGGGACGAGGATGCGATCGACGACTGCCGAACGGCCGCTGGTCAGTACCGCGTCACAGTCGTACTCGTCCGCGATGCGGTCGATGGTCGCCTCGCGGTCGTGCGTGAACACGAGGACGGTTGGGGGGTCGCCGTGTTCGGCGGCGATCCCGTCGAGCCGGGTCTCGGCCTCGGCGTGGTGCTGGTCTCTGATCAGCGCCGGTTCGGCCTGATCCGGGACCGGGAAGTACCCGAGGAGGACCACCTCGACGGTACCGAGCTGATCGAGGGTGTCGAGGCCTGGCGGCTCGGTGTCCGAGATATCGACCGGGATCAGGACCGTCAGGTCGCCGAGAGGGGTCATCGTGACCCACGCCCCCCCGTCTGGATCGGTTCGATCTCTCGCGGTATGTCTCTGTTCCCTGATGTTTGCATCGGTGGGCTCTCCGAACGCGCTCTAGTCGCCGTGGACGGGCCCGCCGGCCAGTGCGGTGACGAACACGTGTTCGAGTTCGTGAACTATCTGATTAAGTGTTACCACGGCACAGTTGCGTCACTCGCTCGCTCCGCCCCTGGAGAGAAGGGTCCGCGCCGGGCTACGCGTCGTCTTCGTCGAGAACGACCGGTTGCGTCCAGGCCCCTGCGCCGTCAGCCCGCTCCTTTGGCCCGGATGACCGGTCGGCCGACGTCTCGCTGGTCGTCCTGGTTCTCGTGGGTGTGTCTCCGGATTCAGGACTGGCGACGGATCGCGTCCGCTTCGGGCCGAGTACTGCGATCCCCTGGCTCTCACCGGTCACCATGACACAACTCCACACATAGCTCTCGGTGCCGGTATATAGCGATACGTACCGGTCGTACGCGGCTATAGGGGCACTGTCGACTCATACTCGAAAGTACCCCTATTATAAACGAGTTTAATAATCCTTCCCCCTGTCTCAGGTGATGGCGCACGATTCAGACCGGCTGTCAGACCGGATCTCGCGGCGGAAGTTCATCGCAACGACAGGTGCAACCGGTATCGCGGCTGTGGCCGGTTGTTCGAGTGGCTCCAGTTCCAGCGACGGTGGCTCGGGCTCGGACGGCGAAAGTTCCGATGGCTCCAGCTCCGACGGCTCCAGCTCCGAGGACACCCCGACGGAGACCGAGGCCCAGGAGAACGAACAGAGCATGAGCGGCGGCGTCTCGCCGCTGACGTCCGGTGGCTCCTCGACGGTCTACCCCGTCTCCAACACCGCGTCCTCGTACTGGAACGCCAACCGGCCGGCCTCCGACAGCGAGTACTGGCCGTACGCGGAGTACGGTATCGAGACGGACAAGGCCCTCGCCGACTACTGGGCGGGCCTCTACGGCTTCGAGGCCGGCGAGAACGGCAACCCGCCGTACAACGTGACCGTCGCGCTGTCCCACTCCGGGACCGGCGTCGAGAAGGTCATGAACGGCCAGCACGACATCGGTAACTCCTCCGGGAACGTCGAGGACGAACTCCCGGACCGCGACTCCTACGAGAGCTTCGTCGACCACGTCGTCGCAGTCGACGGCCAGCCGCTGGTCGTCTCCCAGGAGATCGCCGACGCCGGCCTCGAGCAGATCACCGGCCAGCAGCTGAAGGACCTCTACAAGGGCCGCATCAGCAACTGGCAGGAGATCGACAGCAGCCTGCCGGACAAGGAGGTCCAGGTCCTGGGTCGTGTCAAGGGCTCCGGTACCCGCACCTCCTTCGTGTCCAACGTCTTCGGCAACCCCGAGGAGGACACCACGGTCGCCAACCGCTTCGGTCAGAACCAGCGCCTCGCACAGGCGATTGCGCAGGCCGACAACGCGATCAGCTACCTCGCGCTCGCGTTCATCAACACGGACGGCCTCTCTCCCGTCGCCCTCGAATGGGAGGGGACGACCTACGCCTACCAGGACGACCAGAACGGGCTGGACTCCAAGGCCTACCCGCTCTCGCGTGACCTGCACATGTACACGTGGGACGGCACCTCGAAGAAGGAGGCCGCCTTCATCAACATGATGCTGCACGACTTCGGGCAGGATCTGTTCGTCGCGCCGAACAACTACTTCATGCTCGGCGAGCGGCGCCGGAAAGAGCAGCGGGGTAAGCTCCCCGACCAGACGCCGGTCTAAGCGGCTCGCCGTTTTCGACCGCGAGCAGGTGTTTGAAACTTCGATACACGACGTTCACAGGACGCTTTTCGTACAACCACAATGTTAGAAGACGCACAGGTCGACGCGCGCGAACTACTCCTGGGTGGGGACGCCACAGAGGGATCGCTGCTTGCGGTCGGGTCCTCGGCCGCGATGCTGGTCGCGACCATCCTCGTGTTCCTGTTCAGGCCCGCACTCGCGCTGCCGGTGTTGACGGCGTTCGTCATCGTGACGGCCATCGGCTGGGTGACGTATCAGGCGGAAATCGCACGGATGCTGACGCTGATCGCGACGGTGCTGACGGTGTTGACGGTGACGTTCATCACCATCTTCCTGTTCGCGACGGCGATGCCCGCGTTCCTCGAACACGGGCTGGGACTGCTCCTTGTCCCGATCCAGGAGGGCGAGGTCCGCTGGTTCTTCGGCCTCCAGCGGGTCCTGCCGGCCGACGCGACGTTCTGGAACCCGCTCAGCGGGGCCTACTCGCTGATCCCGGCTATCTGGGGGACTGTCATCGTCACGCTCATCGCGGGCGCCATCGCCGGCCCGCTCGGACTGTTCGGCGCGCTGTTCATCGCCGAAGTCGCGAGTGACGGCCTCCGGGAGGTCATCAAACCCGGTGTCGAGGTGCTGGCTGGTATCCCCTCGATCGTCTACGGGTTCATCGGCTTCCAGGTGCTCAACGGCTTCGTCCAGACGTCGTTCCTGGACGACGGGGCGAGCTTCCTCATCGCGGGCGTGGTCGTCGGCGTGATGGCGCTGCCGACGGTCGTCTCGGTCGGCGAGGACGCCCTCTCGTCGGTGCCGGACTCGATGGGTGACGGCTCTATCGCGATGGGGGCGACGAAGTGGCAGACGATGAAGTCCATCTCGATCCCCGCCGCGTTCTCGGGCATCTCGGCGGGGGTCATCCTCGGACTCGGGCGTGCGATCGGCGAGACGATGGCCGTGGCGGCGATCATGGCCGCCGGTGTCGGACTGGCCGACCCGCTGTTCGACGTCTTCGACGCCAGCGCGACGCTGACGAGTCTGATCGCGGTCAACTACGGCAGCGCGTCGGAGAGTACCGTCGACGTCCTGTTCGTCGCCGGCGTGATGCTGTTCGTCATCGTCGCCGGGATGAGCGTCGTCTCGCAGTACATCGAGCGGCGGATGCAGGAGAAACTCAGGGGGCAACAATGAGCGACGCATACGCGAGCGAGAACAGACTGGTCAGTGCGGAGTCGAACTACTACGACCGCGGGCTCGATACCGTCATCGCGACCAGCGTGGTGGCGTTCGCGGTCGCGATGATCACCCTGATCGACCTCGTTCCCCTCGACGCCAGCGGTGCGGCACTGGGCGAGTTCGTCGGCCTCCTGCTGGCGGTCGTCGTCGGCGGCGTCGGGCTGGCAGGAGTCGCCTCCTGGACGAACGTCGTCCCCGTGACCTCCCGACGGGTCCGGGGTATCGCGCTCGGACTCGTGGTGAGCACGCTGGGACTGACCGTCGTCGCGTACGCGGTCCCGGTCTCGCTGGCGACGCTGCTGGGCGGCGTGCTCGTCCTCGAAGCGGTGGCCATCGCGGCCGCCGGCGTCGTCTCCCGGATGGCGCTCGTCGACACGGAACCGAACATGAGCGCCGGCCTCCTCGCCGGGGGCGCGTTCGGGAGCATCGGCCTCGCTATCGGAGCGGTGCTTGGCGGGACACTGGTCGGCTTCGACTCGCTGGCCTGGCTGGTCGTCGCAGTCGTCGCGGGCGGCCTGCTGACTGCACTCACGATCCTCCCACGCGAGGACCTCGGGTCGACTGTCCCGACGGCGGTCGTCGTCGGCACACTCGGACTCACCATCGCGACGGCCGCCATCGGCGTCGGCTGGCAGTGGAACCCCGAGTCCCTCTCGGGTGGGTTCACCGGCGGTGCCGTCATCCCCGTCTTCGTCCTCTTTGGCTCGATTCTCTCGGCGTGGGCGGCCGCGAAGTGTCGCGCGGGCTTCGGTGCCCGCGGCCGGGAGTACGGCGCCTTCCTCGTCATCAACCTCAACGCCTTCCTGATGGTCGCCGTGATGGTGACCATCGTCGTCTTCGTGACGCTCAAGGGCGTCGCGTACGCGCTCCACGGGTTCACGATCGGCGCGCTGGCGGCGCTGGTCGCGATCACGCCGCTCGTCGTCCTGGCGCTCGCCGTCTCGCGGACGCCCGCCGGGACGAGTGACTGGCACGGCGGCGCCCGCCAGTTCGTCCGACTGCTTCCGATCGGTGCGGTCGGCTCACTGGTCGCGGTGCTGGGAACCGTGGCGCTGACCGGCAACGCGCTGACGCTCCCCTTCAGTTATACCGTCCTGGTCAACCGCCAGGAACGGCCACTGGAGACGGCCATCTCGGTGACGTCCGAACCAGTTGTCGGTGCCCTCGTGCTCGTCGCGCCGGCGCTGCTCCTGTTCGTCTACTTCTTCCGGCAGTTCGGGAACCTCCGGAACGTCGGCACGACGGTCACTGCCGTCGAGCAGGTCCGTCAGGCCCTCCCGCTGGCCGTGGCGGGCGTCCTCGGACTCCTCGTCCTGTTCGTCGTCGGTGGCCCGTCGCCACTGGGCCTCCCGCTTGGCGGGACGGTCGGACTCGCGGTCGTCTTCCTGGGTGCGCTCGCAACCGGGGCGCTCGCTTTGGCACCCCTCGTGGGGAGCATCCGGGGCGCGGGTTCGCTGGCCGACCGGGCCATCGACAGCGCGCCGCTGTTCACCGTCGGCGTCTTCGGCAGTCTGGCGCTCCTGACGGTGGTCCTGTTCCTCCAGCCCGCCGCCACCATCGCACCGAGCGTCGGCCCCGCCAACGTCGTCCCCGCAATCGCGTTGCTGGGCGTCGTCGTCTCGTTGGCGGCCGCGGCGCTGACGGCGTACGCCCGCCGCACCACCGACGACCCCCTCCAGCAGCGACTGCTGGCCGAGGAGACGACCCTCGGACTGACCGCGGCGGCTGGCCACGCTGCCCTGCTCGGACTGCACGTCGCCGCGACCGGTATCCCGTTCACCGTGCTCGGGCTCTCTGTCGCCAACGCCGGGTCGCTGTCGTTCCCGATGGCGATGCAGGCGTATATCCCACTCGGCGCCGAGCCGGGTGGGATCTTCCCGGCCATCGTCGGCACGGTGTGGCTCGTCGTCGGCGCGACCCTGTTCGCGGTTCCGCTGGGCGTCGGCGCCGCCGTCTTCCTCACCGAGTACGCCGAACAGGGGACGTTCACCGCCGTCGTCGAGGTCGCGACGAATGCCCTCTGGAGCACGCCCAGCATCGTCTTCGGGCTGTTCGGAGCCGCGTTCCTCATCCCGCGGCTGGGTGGCGACGAGTCGCTGCTGGCCGGGATGCTCGTGCTCGGGTTCATGCTCCTCCCGCTGGTGTTGATCACCTCGCGGGAGGCCATCAAGGCCGTCCCGACCGAGTACCGCGACGCCAGCGCGGCGCTGGGGGTCACCCGCTGGGAGACCATCCGAAGTGTGGTCCTCCCGGCCGCGATGCCCGGCGTCATCACCGGGGTCATCCTCGGTGTCGGCCGCATCGCCGGCGAGACCGCCCCGCTGATCCTGGTGCTGGGCTCGACGCTCAACGCGACCGAGGCCGTCAGCGTGCTGGAGGGCTTCCGCTTCGTCGCCCAGCCGCCGTTCGTGGTCAACGATCAACTGATGTCGGCGTCGGCGTCCCTGCCGACCCAGGTCTGGGCAGTCATCGCCGCCGGCGTCAGTGGCTCCCCCTCGATGGGGTGGGCGACCGCGTTCATCCTGCTGATGGTCGTCCTGACGTTCTACGCCGTCGGAATCACCGCGCGAACCTACTTCCGGAGGAAACTGAACTATGAGTAACTCAGCTACCGACACACAGCGTACCGACACCGAGACAGCTACCACGACGACCGCCGGCGAGAGCCAGGAGGAGATCCGCCCCGAGTGGACCGACTACCAGTTCGAGGGCCGATCGAAGCTCTCGGTGGAGAACCTCGACGTCTGGTACGGCGACGACCACGCCCTGAAGGACGTCTCGATGGAGATCCCCGAGAACAGCGTCACGGCGCTGATCGGCCCCTCCGGCTGTGGGAAGTCGACGTATCTGCGGTGTCTCAACCGTATGAACGACCGCATCAAGGCCGCCCGCATCGATGGGTCGGTCGAACTGGAGGGTACGGAGATCTACGATCCCAACGCGAACCTCGTCGAACTGCGCAAACGCATCGGGATGGTCTTCCAGTCACCAAACCCCTTCCCGAAGTCGATCCGGGAGAACATCTCGTACGGCCCGCGCAAGCACGGCGACATCAACAAGGGGCTGCTGGCCCGCCTGTTCGGCCGTGACGACACCGAGCAGGAGGCCGAACTCGTCGAGCGCTCGCTGCGCCAGGCGGCCCTCTGGGAGGAGGTTTCGGACCGACTGGACGACAACGCGCTGGGGCTCTCGGGTGGCCAGCAACAGCGGCTCTGTATCGCCCGCTGTCTGGCCGTCGACCCCGAGGTCATCCTGATGGACGAGCCCGCCTCCGCACTCGACCCCATCGCGACCTCCAAGATCGAGGATCTGGTCGAGGAGCTCTCGAAGGAGTACACCGTCGTCATCGTTACCCACAACATGCAGCAGGCGGCCCGCATCTCCGACCAGACGGCGGTGTTCCTCACCGGCGGCGAACTCGTCGAGTACGACGACACGGACAAGATCTTCGAGAACCCCGAGAGCCAGCGCGTGGAGGACTACATCACCGGGAAGTTCGGCTGAGGATGTCTAGGGAGTCGTACCAGGAGCTCCTCGCAGAGCTCAGGGAGGCAGTGGTCGAGATGGGCGAGCTGGTCGTCGAGCGTCTCGAGATGGCGCTCCGGAGTCTCCGCACCGGCGACGCGGAGCTGGCCCACACAGTCGTCGACGGTGACAGCGAGATCAACCAGCGCTATCTGTCCCTCGAAGAGGACTGTATCGACCTCTTCGCCCTCCAGCAGCCCGTCGCGAGCGACCTCCGGTTCGTGGCGACCTCGTTCAAGGTTATCACCGACCTCGAACGGATCGGCGACCTGGCGACGAACCTCGCCAACTACGGGCTGGCGGCGACGGCCGAGGTGGTACCCGAGGTCGCTATCGACGATATCGGCCGGGACACGACGGCGCTCGTCGAACGGGCCCTGGACGCGTACCGGACCGACGACGTCGACGCCTGTCGGGCAATCGCGGCCGACGACGACGACATCGACGCGCTCTGTCAACACGCCAGCGAGACGGTCGTCCGCGACCTCATCGAACGGGAGGCCCGCGAGGACGACCCCTGGTCTACCGAGCAGGTGCTGGACGATGTCTCGCGGGTGTTACTGACCATCCGGGACCTCGAACGGATCGGCGACCACGCGGTCAACATCGCCGCACGGACGCTGTACATGGTCGATTCCAGCACGGAACTCATCTACTGACATGGAGACACGCAAGATACAGCAGGTCGGTGGCGGAACGTACACCGTGTCGCTCCCGAAGGAGTGGGCCGACCAGGCCGACGTCTCGGCCGGTACCGTCGTAGACCTCCACACGCACATCGACGGCCTGCTCGTCATCCAGGCCGGTGACTGCGAGCACGACGCGACCGGGCCTATCGAGATCAAGATCCCGCCCGCGGACGGCGACGCGGTCGAACAGACCCTCCGAGCAGCCTACGCCGCCGGCGCCCAGGAGATCTGTCTCACGGCCTCTCAGGGTTTCTCCGACGAGCAGCGGCGTGTCGTCGACAGGGTAGCACGGAACCTGACCGGCGTCGCCGTCGCCGAGGAGACGGCCACGGAGATGACCGTCCGGACGATGCTCGACGCGTCGGAGGTCTCCATCGCCCAGTCGGTCCGACAGCTCCAGTTCGTGGCGCTGTCGATGCACCGTGACGCGGGCGCCGCATTGACTGGCACCGGCGGGGTCGACCAGCCCGCCGACCGCGACGATCAGGCCGACCGGCTCTACGCGATGATCGAGCGCCACTTCGAGCGCGGGCTCTCCCGGCTCGACGAGGTGGACGCGCTCGGGCTCACCCGACCCGAACTGTTCCAGCTGTGGGCGACGGCCCGCGAACTCGAACGCGTGGCGGACCACGCCGAACGCATCGCTCGGGTGGCCGCACGGCTCGAAGCGCCCGTCTCCGGGGACCTCGCCGACGACCTCGACGACATCGCACACACCGCACAGACAGTCGTCGAGGACGCGGTCCGCGTGGTCATCGACGACGCCGGTGTCGACACGGCCCGACAGGTGCTGACCGCCCGCGACCGGGTCCGCAGCGACGTGGCCGATCTCGACCGCCGCCTGTTCGAGGCCCCCGAGAGCGACTATCGGCTCACTCACGTCCTCGATAGCCTCAAGCGCACCGCCGAACACGGTGGCAACGTCGCCGAACTGGGCCTCAGGATGGCGGTCCGGGAGGGGACGCTCGCGCCCGCGGCCGACCCCGCTGACGCCAGTGGCTGATCTGTCGCCGCTCGCACGTAGCCGATTTATGTCTGCGGTCGCCTACGAGTGACAATGACCGTCCGACACGACGGCCTCACCGTCGAGTGGCTGGGGTACGCGACGATCCGCCTGGCCGGGGACGACACCGTCGTCTACATGGATCCGGGCCGCTACGGCGTCCTGACGGGTGACTGGGAGCCCTTCGAGGAGGGTGTCGGCCACCCGCCGGCACAGGACTACCAGGCCCAGGACGGCGACATCGTCTGTGTCACACACGTCCACCACTACGACCCCGAGGCCATCGAGCGGGTCGCGGCCGACGACGCGACTATCGTCGCCTTCGAAGGTATCGAAGGTCGTGACGTCGAGCGGGACCTGCAACCACTGGCGGACCTGCCCTACGAGGTCCGCGAGGTCGGGATGACCGACCAGCTCGCCGTCGGCGAGACGGACATCTGGACGACGCCCGCGTACAACGAACCGGACGGCCCGCACACGCGTCCGGACGGGACGCCCTACCACCCCGAGGGCTTCGGCTGTGGCTTCCTGGCCGTCGTCGAAGGAACTCACTGCTTCTGGCCGGGTGACACCGACGTGCTCCCGGGCCACCGGACCGTCGAGACATCGCTGTTCTGTCCGCCCATCGGCCAGCGGTTCACGATGGACCGGACGGAGGCTGCCGCACTCGCCGCGACCATCGACCCTGACCTCGTGCTGCCGGTCCACTACAACACCTTCTCGACGCTTTCGGCGGATTCGCGGGCCTTCGCGGCCGACGTGGCGGCCGCCGGCGTCCCGGTCGTCCTCGACGAACAGTGAACCCAAACCGTTTGCCGCCGGCTCGTCCACATCCGGTGTGCCCTACGTCGACCTCACACAGCCGATCGAGACCGGCATGCCGACCTACCCTGGCGACCCGCCGGTGAGCGTGACGGCCCACGCGACACACGATGCCGACGGCTACCGCGTCAGTGCGCTCTCGTGTGGGAGCCACACCGGCACGCACGTCGACGCCCCAAGCCACACCGAGCCCGACGGCCGGACGCTCGACGGGTTCGACGTCGACCGGTTCGTCTTCGACGCCGTCGTCACGGACTGTCGCGGGCGCGCGCCCCGGAGCGCCATCGGTCCCGACACGCTGCCGGCGACCGACGCCGACCTCCTGGTCGTCCGGACCGGCTGGGACCGGTACTGGGGCGAGTCCGAGTACGTCGAGCATCCGTATCTCACGCCCGCCGCCGCCGCGTTCTGTCGCGAGCAGGGGTACGACCTCGCGGTCGACGCGCTCAACCCCGATCCGACGCCGACCGACCAGGCCGGCCCAGACGAACCCGAGGGTGTCCCCGTCCACCACACGCTGCTGGGTGCCGGGCACGTCATCGTCGAGAACCTCACGAACCTCGACGAGGTGCCCGAGCGGTTCGAGTTGCACGCCCAGCCGCTGAAACTCGACGGCGACGGCGCACCGGTCCGTGCGGTCGCCCGGTACGAGTGACCCTCTCTCCTCGGACCGAGCCCGCCACCTTCTACGACTCTTCGTCCCACTCGCGCCACTCTCTGTGGGCGGCGGCGACCGCCCCGACTTCGGCGGTGTCCAGCCGTCCCTGTTCGGTCAGGACGGCCGTCACCGCGCCGGCCGGCGTCACGTCGAAGGTCGGGTTGGCGATGGCGACGCTCGCGGCGCCGTCGTAGACCTCCGCGGCGTCTCTGGGTTCCAGGTCGTAGTCGGCCGTCGCCGCGACCTTGTCGCTGGCGGCGACGACGAACACCTCGCAGTCGGCGGCGGCCGCCGCCAGCGCCGCCCCACGGGTCCCGACCTTGTTGACGACGCGCCCGTCGGGCAGGATTCGGTCGGCGCCGACGACCACCGCCTCGGCGTCCCAGTCGTCGAGTTCGAACGCCAGCGCGGCATCTGTGGTCAGCGTCACGTCCGTCACGGCTGCCAGTGCCTCCGCCACGTCGATCCCCTCCCGCCCCGGTCGAGATTCGGCGATCAGAACCGCTTCGGGGGCTGCCTCGTGGACGACCTCGCTGACGGTTCCCGACCGCGAGAGCGTCGCGATCCGGTCGGGCAGCGTCTCGGCGGCCGCGCTAGCTGCGTCCCGGTCGACGGCACAGCCCTGCTCGACGGCTCGCCTCGCTGCCGACTCGACGGTCTGTGGGGTGTGGCCGTCGCTCGCGGCCAGCATCGTTCGGTTGACCCGGTTCGCGACGACGGCCATCGACGGGCGAGCGTCCCGGAGCGACCTGGCCAGGGCCGCGAGACCCTCCCAGTCGTCGCTCGCGCGCTCGGCCCGCTCGTCGGCCCCGCGGCGCCCCTCGACGACCAGCGCGGCCTCGTCACGCAGCACCTCCAGCGCGCGCAGCGAGAGCCACGACGAGCCGTGTGTGCGGTCCGCTTCGACCGTCGCCACACGCGGACGCACCCGGTCGTAGGCGGTCCACAACCGTGGGACCGTCTCCCGGCGGAGGATCTCCGGCGGGTGGACCCACGCCGTCCCGGTCGTCTCCGCGTTGGCGCTGACCGCCCGTGACTCGCAGTCGAACAGGAACGGGTGGACCAGCCAGTCGCCCTCGTCGTCTGTCACCTGGAACGGGTCGCCGGACCGGACCAGCGTGACTGCCCGATCGAGCCCGGTCTCCTCGGCGATCTCCTCGCGTGCGGCCGTCTCGGGGTCTCGCTCGGGGTCGATCGGCTCTTCGTCGTCGGCAGCGACGTGGCCGGCGACCCCGCCCCACCGGCCGGTGTAGGAACCGACCGCGTCGCTCCGGCGCAACAGGAGTACCTCGCCGTCGTTGCGGAGGAAGACGGTGACGACCGGACGCGTTGGCATACCGGGGCCGACGGCCGCGCGGACAATGAGCCTGGGGGCTACAGCGCGTCGAGCAGTCGGTCGACGTCGTTGGCGGTGTTGAACGTGTGGACGGAGGCCCGGACCGCGTTCTCGGGGTGGGGAAGCGACCGGACGACGACGCCTGCCTCGCGCAGTCGCTGGACGGTCGCATCCGGGTCTTCGGCGGTGAACGTCACCAGTCCCGATTCGTAGCGTTCGGGGCTCAACAGCCGGTCGCCTAGGCCGGCCTTCAGACGGTCGGTCAGGCGCTCGACGCGACTCTCGACGGTCCCGTAGCCGATGTCCTCGATGGTCTCGATGGCTTCGGCCAGCGCGACGTAGGGCGCGGGCGTGGTCGTCCCGACCTCGAACCGCCGGGCGCCCTCGTGGTACCGGTACTCGCTGGCGGCCGGGTCCTCGACGCTCCGGTAGCCGATGCGGGTCTGGCGCAGACGGTCGTGAGCGTCGGGGTGGACGTACAGCATTCCGGCGCCCCAGATGCCCAGCAACCACTTGTGGCCCGCCGCCGCGACGAAGTCCGCGCCCCACTCGGTGACGTCGACGGGGTGCTGGCCGACGGACTGGACCGCGTCGACGAGCACCTGTGCGCCGGCGTCGTGGGCGATATCTGTGACCTCCGCGACCGGCAATCGCGTCCCGTGGGTCCAGGTGAGCGAACTGAGGACGACCAGCCGCGCATCCTCGACGGCGTCTTTCAGGGCGTCCATCTCGATTCGTCCCTGGTTCGTGGGGACGACCCGGACCTCGACGTCGTGGGTGTCGGCCAGGCGGTCCCACGGGAGCGTCCCCGCTGGATGTTCGAGGTCGGTCCGGACGACGACGTCACCCGGCTGGAAGTCGATGGCGCCGGCGACGAGGTTGATTCCGTCGGCGGTGCTGCGTGTGAACGCGACGTCCTCTGGTGGGGCTCCCAGCAACCTCGCCGCCACCTCGCGGGCGGCGTCGATGGCGCCGAAGCCGACCTCGTAGGGGCCCTCGCCACCGTGGGCCTGGAAGGCGTGGCGTTCCAGGAACTCGGTCGCCGCCGCGACGACGTGGCGCGGGCTCGGACCGCTCGCGCCCGTGTTGAAGTACGTACACTGCTCCAGCGCGGGGATCGACGCGCGAAGCTCGGCAGGATCCATATTCGATCCACGAGCGCCGGCGTCTTGATACTGCAGGCTATCCCTTCGTGACGGATGTTACCACCTCGGGGTGGCAACAATCGTCACGTGCGTATCGCCGGTAGTATGAATCCTGCGTGCTACAGCACGCTCCCGACGGCGCCGCCGACCAGCACGCCGGCCAGTGCGACCGCGAGCATCCCGCCGGCGTATAGCGCTGCGGCCCTGGGCTCGCCGTTCTCGGCAAGCTGGACCGTCTCGACGGCGAACGACGAGAACGTGGTGAACGCGCCACAGAACCCAGTCCCGGCGGCCACCACTGTCGCATCGTCGACCGGCGCGGTCACGAGCAGGCCCAGGAGGACGCTGCCCAGGACGTTCACGGTGAGCGTGTCGACCAGATCGCGTTCCAGCGTTCGCGTGAGTGTGTAGCGGGCCAGCGCTCCCGTTGCCCCGCCGACCCCGATCAGGAGGAATGGATTCACGACACCCTCCCTGCGAGCGACTGCCCGCCGACGACCGCGAGGAATCCGAGTCCGTAGTTGGCGGCGACGTTCAGCAGTGCGATCTCCGGGCCCAGCCCGCTCGTCTGGACGGCGAACGTGCTGTAGGTGGTCAGCGACGACAGGAACCCCGTACTGACCAGCAGGCGGACACGGGTCGTCAGCACCCGCCGGGCGCCCGCGTCGTAGACGACTGCCCCGAGCAGGAAGCTCCCGACGACGTTCGCGACGAGTGTCCCGGTGACCGGGTCGCTCAGGACGGCGACGCCCGGCGTCGCCACAGTGATGCCGTGCCGGAGCGCGGCGCCGAGGAACCCCCCCGTAGCGACGAGCGCGAGCGGCCCGGCCCACTCGTCGCGGAACTCGCTCATTGCCGGGGAGAACCGGTCTATCTACTCGTGCGTTGCGGTTCGTGTTCGGCATCCCCTCTTAGCCGCCCGTCGGCCGACACACGGGGCGTCGCTCCGCCGTGTGGCGTCCGGCGCTCGCGTATCCGGACGTGGTGGACCGACTCGGTGGTGTCGTCGACGACGAGGGCTTCGCCGGGGGCGCCGGGAAGCCGGGACGCGAGTTCGCCGTCGAGGTAGGTCGGCCGGGCCGCGGCCAGCGCGTCGATGTCCGCCCGGCAGGTCAGTCGGTGTGTCAGGTGCAGATCCGCCTGCGAGACGGCCGCGTCGGGGAGCGCGCTCGGGCGTTGGGTCGCCAGTACCAGACTCACGCCCGGCTGTCGGCCGCGGGTGACGAGTCGCCGGAGCGGCCCGCTGGCCACGCCGTCGACGAACGCGTGTGCCTCGTCGACCAGTAGCCAGGGGAACCGACCGGTCCGCTCGGCGAGTCGGTTCTCGTACAGCACTGTCGCGACGGCAGCGAGGACGGCACCGGCCGGCCGTTGATCGAGACCGGCGAGGTCGAGGATAGTTACCGAGCCACGGCAGAGTTTCGCCCCGTCGAGCCCGTCCGGGTCGAAGATATCCCAGTCGGCGGCGAGTGCGAGGTGGTTCGCCGCCGCGCGACGCGTCTCGCGGTCCGCGTCGGCGTCCTCGACCCACAGCCGCATCGCCGCGAGCGTCTCCTGCTCGGCGGCGGCCTGCCAGACGAGCGCTCCTGGCCCGCAATCGGGCGTGACACCGAGCAGCGTACACCACTCGCGCGGGCCGAGCGCCGCCGCGCGAACCTGTGGTTCGACGACCGTCGCGTCGATGTCGGCGCCGTCCAATCCGGTGAACGCGTCCATCGGGTCGGCGACGACCGGTGCGAGGCCGTCGGCGCTGGCCAGCGCCTCGGTCAGGACGCCGAGCGTGTACGTCTTGCCCGTCCCGCGCTTGCCGACGACCAGCCCGACGTGTGGCCCGTCGAGATCCAGTTCTACGGGCGCACCGCGGCTCCCGTCGCGTGCCCGGTAGTGACCCAGTTGCGCTGTCGGCCCGCCCCCGCCGTCGCGTCCGATGACGACCATACCGGGCCTGGATCCGCCTTCGTTCTTGAACCTTCGTGCCAGGGTTCAAGTACCAATCCGGGACCAGGCCGGCCCATGTTCGAAGCCCTGTGGCAGGACGAACGTGGTATCGAAGGATTGCCGATCCGACTGGTCATCGCGCTGGTCGTCGGCGTCGCCTGTATGAGCGTCATGATGAGTACGATCTCCGGCATCGAGACGCTTCAGGTGACCGAGGTCGACGTCCAGCCGGCGCCGGAGGTCACGACGCCCGGGAGCAACACCGTCTCGGTGACGGTCGTCGACCCCGAGGGGTCGCCGGTCGCCAACGCGACGGTCGTCGCCAAGAGCGGGACGGCGACCCTCTCGTCGGTCCAGACCGCACAGACGAACGCGAGCGGGGTGGCGTCACTGTCTCTGTCGCCGTCGCTCGGGCCGAACCAGGACGAGGGGACGGTGGTATTCGACGTGAAACCGCCCGCAGGAAGCAGCTATCAGGACAACCGGGCCAACACGGATCTGCTGGTAGTCCGGTCCTAGTCCCAGTCGATCCATTCGTGTTCCCAGCCAGGACGGGTCTCGGCGGCCTTCCGGGCCCGCTCGCGGTCCTCCCGCTGGGTGCGGTTGCGCTCGACGGTGTCGGCCTGTTCGCCCTCGACGAGCATCGGGCGGAACGCGACGCTACCGAGCCGTTCGCTCTCGCCGTCCGCGTCGACGGTCGCCAGCGTCTGCTCGCCGGCGCCCAGCGGCATCACGAGTTTCCCGTCGGGGGCGAGTTGCTCGACCAGCGCGCGTGGTGGCCTCACTGCGGCCGCTTCGAGGAGGATCCGGTCGTAGGGGGCGTACTCCGGGAGGCCGTCGGCGCCGTTCCGGCGGTCGACGAGTACGGCGTCGTAGCCCGCCGTCCGGAGGTTCGACCGCGCCTCGATGACCAGTCGCCGGGTGATGTCGACCGCTTGCACGTTCGCGGCGCCGACGTGCTCGGCCAGCACCGCAGCGGTGTAGCCGATGCCGGCGCCGACGACGAGGACGTCGTCGTCGGTGTCTGGAGCGAGCGCCTCCAGCAGGCGGGCAGCGGTGCTGGGCGAGAGCACGCGGGTCCCCATGACCTCGAACGGCCGGTCGGAATAGGCCTGCTCCTCGGGGACGAACGCCTCGCGCGGGACAGCCCGCATCGCCGTCGACAGCCACGCGCTCTGGACGACACCCTTGCTGTCGTGTTGGAGGCTGTCGACCATGTCGTCCCGCAGCACCGCGGTGTCCATATCTGTGGGTTCGCGTGGAGCTATATGAATGACGCGGCCCCGGCCACTGGGACAAGAGTAACCTCACAGTGGGCCGAACGGACGGGCATGCCCGGCACCGCGGACCCGGCACTTGGCAGTGAGGTGCTAACCAGAGGACTCTCACTCGTCGCGTCGGCGCTCGTCCTCGCAGTCCCGTTCGTCCTCGGTGACCGGTGGCCGCCGGCACAGTTCGCGCTCGGCAGCGGGACCGTCTACGCTGGCGGCTGCCTGTGTTGCTGGTTCGGTGCGCGACTGCTGACCGACACGTTTCCCAGTGGACTGGCCGAGCGACCGGGGGCGGCTGCCCTCCTCGTCCTCGGTAGTGTCGTGGTCCTCGGTGCACAGGTCGCCGTCCCGGTCTACGGCTACGTCCGATACGGCGCCGTGGTGCCGCTGCTCGCGACTGCTATCGTGGCGAACCTCGTCGTCTACACGTTCCTGCTGGTTCGTGGCGAGACCGACCCGCTCGGGCTGTATACGATCTTCTTTGGCCCGGTGCTGGTCGTCGTCCTGACGGTGCTCGTCGGTGCGGAAGTCGGCGTCCGTCGGTTGCTCCTCGGGTGACTACTGCAGGGGGACGAACCGGACACCGCCGTGGGTCTCCCGGTCGAGCGAGCCGTCGGCACGCCGGCGGGCGCGAACGAGACGTTGCCGGCGGTTCCCGATCGGTGCGAGTAACAGCCCGCCCGGGCGGGTCTGCTCGACGACCGGCCGCGGGAGCTCTGGGGCGGCACACGTCAGGTACACCCGGTCGTAGGGGGCGTGGTCGGCCCAGCCCCGTTTGCCGTCGCCAGCGCGCACGGAGACGTCGCCGTAGCCGGTCGCCGCCAACCGCTCACGCGCAGACCGGGCCAGTGACTCGTGGTACTCGACGCTGTAGACGTGCTTGGCCCCGACCAGTTCGGCGGTAACGGCGGCGTGGTATCCACAGCCGGTCCCGATCTCCAGCACACGGTCTCCGGGCCGGAGGTCAAGCAGCGTCGCCATGATCGCGACCATGTGCGGTGCGGAGATGGTCTGGCCCTCGCCGATGGGGAGCGGGCTGTCGGCGTAGGCGCGGTGGCGACGGCCTTCCGGGACGAACTCGTGTCTGGGGACCGTTTCGAGTGCAGCGAGAACCTGCTCGTCGTCGAGTCGTTCCTGGCGCCGGAGGCGGTCGACCAGCGCCGCGCGGTCGCGGGCCGGGTCGCTCATCCTACCAGGCCGACCAGGCAGTCGTCGACTCGTCGCGCACGTACAGCCGGTTGATGTCCTTCGCGACGGCGCTGTCGCCCTCGTAGTCCAGCTTGTCGAAGTCGTAGCCGTGGGCGTCGTCGCGGATGTGGATGCCTTCGACGGTAAACTCCTCGTCGCCGAACGATTCGGTCTCGCCGACACGGAACTCGTAGTCGCCGGGGACCTGGAGCTTGAAGCTCTCTGTCTCGTCGTGGCGCCCGTCTTTCGGGTGCATCGTGACGTTGACGGCGACGTTCCCGACGGCGCGCGACCAGATGGTCTCGATGTCGGTGGCCGGCGACTCCTCCTCGCGGCCCTCGTCGGTCTCCAGGCTCGTGATCCGGGCGGTCATGACGGCTTCCTCGGTCTCTAAGAGAAACTCCTCGCCGACGGCGAGCTGTTCGTCCTCGGGGACGTCGACCTGTGCGGTGAACGACTCGCCGTCCTGGGAGACGACGACGTCACGGGGGACGGTCGTCTCCTCGGGGAGCTGTTCCTTGTGGACGTGGTCACACTCCGTACAGCGGACGGTGACCTGCCCACCGCCTTTCAGGATCTCGTGGACCGTCTCCAGATCCGGTGAACAGGCGGGACAGGGGAGTCCGATCCGTTCGCCGGGTGATGCGGTAGTCATACCTCGGCGTTGACGGGCCGGGCGTAAATGGTCGTCGGCACGCAGGGGCTCGTGGGCCCCGCTCGCACGGTCTGGCTGCTCGACCGACGACCGGGTGGCGCTTCGGGTCGTGTGGTCGGCGTGCTCACGACCGCTCGAACCGAAAAAATTTCCACAGTGGTGATGGGAATTAAATTCGATGTTCCGACATCGGTCCCCCGCCGACGCGCTTACCGTCGGCATCATCTTCCTGACTGCGCTGCTGGGAGTGGTTCTCTGGCCGCGACTCCCTGCGGAGGTGGCGATCCACTTCTCCGCGTCCGGAACACCCGACAACTACGTCCCGAAGGCCGTCGGCATCGCGTTGCTCCCGGCGCTCATGCTCGCGACGCTCCTGTTCATGAAGTGGCGCTTGCGTCTCGACCCGCCGACCGATCCCCGTGTCCCGACGGTCGTCACTCTCGCGACGATGGGGTTCATGGGCGCGCTCCACGTGCTCGTCCTGGCCTGGAACGCCGGCTACGCCGTCTCGATGGACTACGTGCTGGTCGGCACCTTCGTGTGGGCCGTGTCGCTGTGTGGCTACGTCTTCGCTCGCGAAGGCATCTCGCTGACCTGACCGGTCACTCGGCCTGGGGCAGGTCGATCGCCTCGCCGTCAGCGTACACCGTCGGTTCGGTGAGGATGCCGTCCAGGTGGATCGGTGCGTGCGTGTCGCCGCCGATGGCGTGGTCGTCGCCGACGGCGATGTGGACGGTCCCGCCGGCCTTCTCGTCCAGCAGGACAGAGCCGACCAGTTCCGTGACGGCGACGTTGGTCCCGATGCCCAGTTCCGCGAGGTTGTAAGCGTCTTGGCCGACCTCCTCGGCGGCCGTCTCCAGTTCTTCACGGATGTCGGGATCGTCCAGATCCGTGACGTAGCCGTCCTCGACCTCGAAGGTGAGCAGTTTCCCGTCGAGTTTCCCGTGGGGGCGCATCGTCCCGTCGACGACGAAGGTGCCGTCGGCGGTCTCGGGCGAGAGGAACACTTCCCCGGCCGGGAGGTTCGACATCTCGCCGGGTTCGTGGACGATGCCGGTGTCGAGCTGCCACTCGCGTGTCCCGACGCCGAACGTGATGTCGGTCCCCTGGGGGGAGGTGACCCGGATCTCGCTGGCGTCCCGGACCTGCGCGAGGACGTCCTGGCAGTGGTCCTGGATGGCGTCGTAGTCGGCGTCTAACCCCATCAGGAACACACCCTCGGTGATGCCCGGCAGCGTCGCCACCCGCGCGCCGGCGGCGTTGGCCTCGCTGCGGGCCTCGGTGTGGCTCAGGCTCTTGGTCGTGGGCGCCAGCACCACGTCCGCGCTCCGCATCGCGCCGGCGACCGGGGCAGGCGGTTCCTCGCCGTGCTGGTCGCCCGGCGGATAGCGGACGAAGACGGTATCCTCCGAGATTTCGGCCGCGACACGGTAGAGGGCTTCCCCGATAGCCTTGCGTTTGTCGTCGGTGACGACCGCACAGGATTCCCGTGGTCTGAGATTCATACACTGCTTGACGGCGGTCTCGGCCGGCCGTCTGAGCGAGGAGTTGTCCATACCGACGGGTCGGCCGGGAGGGGATTAACTCTTGGTGCGCGCGGGAATCTGACGACTGGCCGCCGCCGGCCCGTGTGGGGTGGTAACAGTGTCCGATAGTACAACGATCCGAGTTAATTTCTATTATTATTAACCGCAAAGAATATCTCCCCCTCCCGAGAATCACCAGACATGCTCCACGTGGGCATCAACGGCTTTGGTACGATCGGCAAGCGAGTCGCCGACGCGGTGCGTGCCCAGCCCGATATGACCGTCGCCGGTGTCTCGAAACGCTCTCCGAACTTCGAGGCGACTATCGCACACGACCGTGGTTACGACCTCTACGCGGCGAGTGAGGACGGCCGGACGCCGTTCGACGCCGCCGGCCTCCACACCGAGGGGACGGTACACGACCTCGTCGCCGCGAGCGACGTCGTCGTGGACACCACCCCTGGTGGCGTCGGTGCCGAGAACGCCGCTATCTACGAGGAACACGACACGCCGGCCATCTTCCAGGGCGGCGAGGACCCCGACGTGGCCGAGATGAGCTTCAACGCCCGCGCCAACTACGAGGCGGCACTCGGTGCCGACACCGCTCGCGTGGTCTCGTGTAACACGACCGGGCTCTCACGGCTCTTTGCTCCGCTCCGGGAGCGCTACGGCATCGAGAAGGCCCGCGTGACCTTGGTCCGCCGCGGCGGCGACCCCGGTCAGACCAGTCGCGGCCCGATCAACGACACGCTTCCCGACCCCGTCGAGATCCCCTCCCACCACGGCCCCGACGTCCAGACTGTCTTCCCCGACGTCGACATCGACACGATGGGGATGAAGGTCCCGACGACCCAGATGCACACCCACAGCGTCAACGTCACGCTCGAATCGGATCCCTCGGCAGCGGAGGTCCGGGACCTGCTGGCCGACGAGCGGCGCCTGTTCCTCATCCCCGAGACGCTGGGTATCGACGGCGCCGGCAAACTCAAAGAGTACACCCGTGACGCCGGCCGACCGCGCGGTGACGTCTGGGAGAACTGTATCTGGGCCGAGTCGGTCACCGTCGAGGACAACGACCTCTACCTCTTCCAGGCCATCCACCAGGAGGCCGACGTGGTCCCCGAGAATATCGACGCCATCCGGGCGCTCTCGGAACGTACACCCGACGCCGCACGCAGCATCCGCCGGACCGACGAGGCCCTGGGGATCGGCCGCGGCCTCGTCCAGCACGAGGGCAGTACCGCCCGGCGGACCGCCGACGACTGAGACGGTCGTTCGTTCTGGTCCGCGTCCGCTTACTCCAACCGCCAGACCGTGTCCGACCCGGCGACCGTCCCGTAGCGGTGGCCCGACCAGGCGACTGGCTCGCCGTCACGTTTCTTGAGCCACTCGAACTCGACGGCGACGCCTGCCGGGAGGGCCAGTTCGCCGGTCCAGGTCGGGTAGTCGGTGGCCGACAGCGGGACGGCCGCCTCGACGTCCCAGTTCCCCAGCGCGTCGTGGTCGCCGGTGACGACCAGCTGTTCGCCCCACTCGGTCTCGACGTCGACCTCGACGGTCGTCGCTACCGGCTCGCCGGGTGTCGCGTCCGGGGCCGGCTGGAGCCACCGGTAGTCGTACGGGCCCAGCAGGAGCCGACCGTCCGGGAACAGCAATCGTTCGTCGTCGAGTACGTCGGTGTAGCGACCGCTCGCCCACGCGCCGGGCAGGTCCTCGATGGAGACCGCCTGTGGCTCGCCGGCGAAGTTCGAGACCGCCAGCAGCCGCTCACCGTTTCGGGTACGCTCGACGACGAACACGCTGTCGTTGCGGCTCTCGATCACGCGCTCGTCGGCCCGCCGGTGTAACACGTCCAGATCCGCTCTGGTCTCGGCGAGTCGGCTGATGCCGTCGAAGAGGCGCTGCTCGACGGTACCGTCCTCGTGGCGACGGCTCGCGCTCTCCCAGTCCATCTCGGGGCGGTGGACCCAGCGATTGTCGTCGGCCTTGTGGGGGTCCCGCAGGTACGAGAAGTCGTTGGACTGGCCGATCTCCGAGCCGCTGTACAGCAGGGGCAGCCCCGCCATCGCGAAGACGGCGTTGTGCAACAGCAACGCCTTCCGGAGCGCCCGGTCGACGTCGTCCTCGTCACCCTCCACGCGGGCGTTCTGGAGGCCGGTCAGCGCCGACAGCGTCCCCGAGGTGCGGGCTTCGCCGGTGGCCTCCTCGACCTGGAACCGGTATCCCTCGGCGTCGCTCTCGGGGTGGTCGCCGGCGTAGTAGTCCGCACAGAAGCGCCGCGTGTCGACCGGGTCCTGCCCGACCGCGCGGACGTCCTCGTCGGCCAGGCCCCACCCGATGTCGTCGTGACACCGGACGTAGTTGATCCAGGCCGCCGCGTCGGGCGGTTCGGGCAGGCCGGTCAGCGTCTGATTCAACAGTTGTGTGTTCTCGCTGGCCAGCGCGTGCCAGAGGTGGGCCATCAGCGGCGCGTTGTACGCCAGGTCACACTCCTCGCCCTCGTGGCCGCCCGTACCGAGATATTTGACCGTCTCCTCCGGTGCGACGATGGCTTCGGACTTGAACAGCACGCCCGGCGCGGCGATACGGAGCAGCGCCCGATACGCCCGCAGGATAGCGTGGGCCTCGTCCGCGTTCCGGCAGTTCGTCCCGAGTTCTTTCCAGAGGAAGGGGACGGCGTCTAGGCGCAACACGTCGGTCCCGAGGTTCGTGATGAACAGCAACTCACGGAACATCTGGACGAAGACGTCCGGATTGCCGTAGTCCAGGTCCCACTGGAAGTCGTAGAAACTCGTCCAGACCCACCGGTCCATCGCGTCGACGTAGGTGAAGTTGCCCGGCGCGAAGTCGGGGAACACCTCCGGGACCGTCTCCTCGTACTGGTCCGGGAGCGTCCGGTCCTCGTAGGTGAGATAGAACGCCTCGAAGCGCTCCTCGCCCGCTCGTGCGGCCTCGGCCCACTCGTGTTCGCGGGCGGTGTGGTTCATCACGAAGTCCAGTGCCAGCACGATGCCGGCGTCGTGGAGATCCGCGGCGAGGTCGCGTAGCTCCTCGATCGACCCGAGTCGCGGGTCGACGCTCCGGTAGTCCTCGACGGCGTAGCCGCCGTCGTTGGGTGGGTCGCGTGGCTCCAGCAGCGGCATCAGGTGGAGATAGGTCACGCCCAGTTCTTCCAGATAGGGGATCCTCTCGCGGACGCTCGACAGCGAGCCCGCGAACTGGTCGACGTAGCACATGTAGCCCAGCTGTTCCGAGCCCTGGAACCAGTCGTCGGTCCCCGCCCGCTCGCGGTCGAGTTCCCGCAGGGGCTCGCGGCGGTCGGTGAACCCCTCGACGGCCGCGTCGACGGCTTCGATCGCCCACGCGCGCTGTGTGGCACCGTCGCCGTAGACGGACTGGAAGGCTGTCCAGAGCCGCGGCACCTGGGTCCGGATACGCGCCTGCAGTCGATCGGCGTCGGGATGGTCGGCGTAGCGCTCGACCAGCAGGTCGACCAGGGCGTCGGTCGAATCGAGGTCCGAGAGCGTCTCCTCGGAGAGGTCTGTATCGGGCCGTCGCATCGTCACGCTCCCGTCGATACCGCCCGCTGGCTCGTCGCTCCACGACGGATTCTCCCGTCGCGCTCGATCGTGGTCATACTTGCTGGTCCGTGGCGCTCCTCATAACCCTGATGAACGCGCCGGCTACCCGAGTTCGTGGACGGTCAGGTCGCCGCTCGCGGTGTCTAGCGTGGCTACGGAGAACGCTTCGGGGGCCGGCGGGATCGAGATGCCGCCGGGGTTGACACGCACCGTCCCCTCGTACTCCTCGGTCCCGCGCTCGTGGGTGTGACCGTGGAAGACGTAGTCGTAGTTGCCACACTCGACCAGCGCGTCGACGATGGCACCGCTGGTTCCGTGGTAGACGGCGACCTCGTTCCCGTCGAGGTTCACCTCGCCCATCTCTCCGAGGTACGTCCCGAACTCCTCGACGGTCGACTGGACGGCCCACTCGCCGTCGTTGTTGCCCCGCGCGGCGTAGAACGTCCAGTCACCATCGAAGGGCGTCACCGAGAACGGCGCGACGAAGTCGCCACAGTGGACGACCGCGTCGACGCCCACCTCGTTGAAGCTCTCGACTGCGGTCTCGACCGCGTCCAGGTTGTCGTGTGTATCGGAGACGATGCCGACGTGCATGCCCACCCGTTTCGTCCCCGACGACAAGAACGTACTCCCCGCACGGTCGATCGCCATCCCAGGGAGCTTTTATCCCGCTGGCGCCAACCCCGCCCAATGGCACAGGGGATCCTCGACACGATCGGCCTGCTGACCGTCGTCGTCTTCGCCATCCCGGTCGCGCTGTTCGGTGCCGAACACCTCCTTCGGGGCGAGGTCGTCGCCGGCGTCGGCTTCCTGGCGATCGCCGCCGGGATGATCGCCATCGAGCGGTACCTCGTGACTCCGACCGACGTGCCGGCGATGGCCGCCGAGAAGACCGTCGGGGCCGTCGCCAAGACCGAGGACCCCGACGAAGACGAGTAGCGCTTAGGACTCGTCGCGCCAGCGGTCCGGGTCGTCGGCCGCGAGATACTCTTCGAGCAGTGACGGGAAGTTCCGGCCTTTGAGATACCGCAGTCCGAAGTCCTCCGCCCAGTTGATGATCCCCGTGTCCTCTGTGACGACGCCGGCGTCGAGTTCGCGAGCCAGGATGAGCAGGTCGAAGTCCTCACGGGAGTCCAGCACCCCCTGCCGGAGTGTCTGTCGGTACTCGTCACGCAGGTCCGAGATGACCTGATCGACCTGGGTCATGTGATCGTGTTCGTCGATGGTCTCCGCGCGTGACTCTTCGGCCTTGCGGACGGCCTTCTCGGAGACGCGCAGCCCACGGTCGACCCGCTCTGACATCTCGTCGATGAAGGTGTAGACGAGTTCGGCCGGGATCATCACCTCGTAGTGGGCCGGCGACTTCGTGATGACCCACGTGTCCAGTTTCGTCAGCACCTCGTCGCTGATCGACCGGTCTTCGAGCATCGTCGTCAGTTCGTCCTTGATCGATGGCGGCATGTAACAGGAGATGTTGTGGATCTGTTTCGCCGCCGCGATCAGTTCCAGTAGGTCTCGACACGCCGTCTCGAGGTCCTCGTCCGGTCCCCGTATCTCTGTCGTGAGAAACAGCGACGTGTCGAGCACGAACCGTTGTTTGAGCGGACGATCAGCCATGCGTCGGATACAGCGTCGACGACCAAAGGCTCTCTGGGGCCACAGGCACCGTATCGCCGATCGGACGACGATCTCTCATCGGGAGTATCGTAGCCGACCGGAGGAATCGAGCCCTCCGGTCCGGTGTCGGAATTCGATCTCACGGGAGCAATCTCTGGACTGCGACGATAATCCCTTTCAGGTGCGGTTGTATGCAGCGATCGCGATCTGTGCGTCTGTTGCAGTCACTCGCTGCCCATCGATATGCCCCCCAGCGTTGAACAGCGCGATCACTCGCTGGACGTCGCTTGCGCCCACCTCACCATCAGCGTTCAGATCATACCGGCTGGTGTCGACGCCGTCCGGTCTCGAAACTGTGCCTAGTGGCCCGGTAACCGATCGGGCATCCGCCACGTTCAGGTAGCGTAGCTCGACGATTACGTCCCCAAACCCGTCGCTCTCGTCCTCGTAGATACTGATTCGGAACCGCCTGTCGACATCGAGTGGAGTGTCGACGAGAGAGATGAAGAAGTAGTCCTGGTCGGGTGAATTGTCTATCTCCCGCACCCAGTAGTTCCCGTCCTCGTCGCTCTGTTCCACCTGGACGTACCAATCCTCCTGAACACCTGGATCACGAGGAACGGCCACAGCTGTCGAATTGACTTCCATGGACTTGCTCTCGTCCCGTGGGGGACTCGCAAAGTCGTAGCCCACTCCATGCACTTTCGGCTCGGTAGCTGTGATTACTGTCCCATCTGTGTCCAGTAGTTCGACGGTATATGGAGCGAACGTAGCACCTGCGAAGACGCCGCTGTCTCCCGTGATCTGGATGTCTATCTCGTCGCTCGCGACGGTATTCGGATTCGAGACGAAAATATTCGGCGTCGAATCGGCCCCCAGCTCCGGTCTGATCGCTGCGGGATCGATATAGATACGGGTGACCGGTTGCGTCGTCTCGTTGTCTCCTGGTCTGAGAGTCATCTGCTGACCAGTCGTCGTCTTCGTCACGCGGAGACCCGTGGCCGGCCCGAAGGTGAACGAGTCGTCCCCGTCCGGTTCGATCACCAGGGCTTCAGTGAACGGTGGCCCCCCGCTCATCGAGCCATACTTCTCGCTGTACGTGATGTTCATCGCTGATGCAGACACCTGTGATCCAGCAGCTGCTCTGGCCTCCTGCAAAAGTGTAGCATCGCCACACAGATATCCCGGGGCTCACGGCTCGTCGGACGCTGTCTCATGTACCTGCAACCGTCCCGCCGAAGGGCATAATATTATGCTGCCTACCGCGGGCAGCGCAGTATTCTGTTCACCGTAGGGTGTTCTTACTCGTATACCGAGTGGCGGCCGATCAATCGGCCGCGAGCGGCTCGCTGGCCTCGTCGAGCAGTTCCTCGATGGAGCGCTCGCTGGGTTCGTTCTCCAGCAGGACGTCGATGGGCAGCGTCGGCGCACCGTCGACGAGGTTCTCCAGGAGGACCAGGCGTTCACGCGCCCGTGACATCCCGACGTAGAAGACACGCCGTTCGTTGTCGGTCAGCGTCGGAACAGGGCTGGTGTGTTTGGTGAACTCGTCGACCTCGGGGACGTCGATGCCCTTCTGTTCGACGGTCGCTGCCATCTGCTCGACGACCTTCTCGGTGAGATCGGTGGCGACGAAGACGTGGTCGGCCTCGCGACCCTTCGCGGAGTGGATCGTCCCGACACGCACCCGGTCGGCGTCCATCCCACGGTAGTCGCCTGTGAAGTAGGCGTCGACAGTCCGTTCCTGGAAGTTGGTCACCTTCCGGAGCATGTCGCCAGCCGAGGCGGCGTCCGGGACGAACGGCACGTGATCCGTGACGACATCCGGTGCGATTTCGATCTCGGCGATGTCGTCCTTGACGTGGTTCTCTTCGATCTCCTCCAGTTCGTCGAAGAAGTCGTCACGCTCGCCCGTGCCGAATGCCGAGTCGGCCAGCATGTCGGCCAGTCGGCGGGCCTCCAGTACCGAGAGGTGCTCGTCGTTCTCGACGGCCTCGACCCCGCGGACGTACTGTGTCAGCCGGTCGGTCCACATCCGCTGGTCGGTCAGACAGGAGAAGGGGATCCCCTCGTCGATGAACTCGTCGATGAACTGGAACATCTGGTAGCGCGCCCGGAACAGGACCATCACGGTATCGTCGGACTCGGTGACGGTGGCCTTGACGTTGCGAGCCAGGTCGAACATCGAGGGATTGGGGACCGCCTCGACGCGGCCGCCCTCCTTGCGCGGGTTGAGATCCTTCTCCTGGCGCTTCTCGATGTGGCGGACCTCGCGGTTGACAACGTTGAGGATCCGGGAGGGGAGCCGGTAGGAGTTGGGGAGGATCTCGTCTTCCGTGACGTTCTCTTCGAGGAGCAGGTCGGGGTCGGCACCCTGCCAGGCGTAGACGACCTGGTCGTCGTCGCCGGCGATCAGCACCCGCTTCATGTGGGGCTTCCACTCCTGGTAGACATCGTACTGCAGTGTCGTGATGTCCTGGAACTCGTCGATGATGAGGTAGTCGACGTTGGGAAGTAGCGAGCGCTGGGCGACCCGTTCGAGCATGTCCGCGAAGCCGATGACGTCGTTGTCGCCCTTGTAGGTGCGCCAGCCGCGGATGGCCTCGGGGACGTCGACCCGGTCGTCGTCGGTCGGCCACGTCGGCGTGTACTTGTTGCCCGTCTGGGCGTTGTCGTCGATCTCGGGTGGGAGACGGACCTCCTCCTCGTCCCACTTGAACGGGACGTCGTACCAGTCGGCCACGTCACGCCGGGTCCGCTGGAGCCACTGGCTCGTCGCGATGATCTTGTTCCCCAGCGTCGTCGAGCGGGCCGACCGCCGCCGGGACCCCTCGTACTCGTCCTCGTAGTCGAGGCCGAACTGTTCGCAGAACTCCTCTTTGTCGTCCTCGCCGACGACGTCGCCACGAGAGAGGTTCAGCAGTTCGTAGGCCTTCGCGTGCATCGTACAGACGTTGCCCCGGAGTGCCCGCGGTGTCACGTCGAGCCGTTCTGCCAGTCGCTCGCGGACCTCTGCCGCCGCCGCACGCGTGTAGGATACAACGAGTACGTCACGGAAATCGACGTCGTCGTCTTCCAGCAGCTCGTCGACACGGTCGAGGAGGGCCGTCGTCTTCCCGCTGCCGGGCCCACCGAACAAGCGGACGACCTCGGTGGTCGGTTCAGTCATTGCACCGATAATAGGGGCGCGTACGGATAAACGACGTGCTTTCGGGAGCGGGGGCAGAGCAGGGGTGAAGCGTACTTCCGGACGGTGATCAGCGGTACAGCGAGACGTACAGCATCGCGAAGCCGATGATGAACGGCACCGTCTCGGCCATCTGGAAGAACACCCGGATCATGGGGTCGACGCCGCCCGCGCCCAGTTGGGTGATGACACTGGAGACGGCGACGCCCATACTGATGAACGCGAACCCGACGAACGCGTACTGGAGCCGCTCGGACGGTCGCTTCCGGTACGCCTGGAAACTGATGAGAGTGATCCCCAGCGTCAGTCCGAACACCACCATCCGCATCAGGACGAGCACTCCCCTCGCGATTGCGACACCGTCGGCCATCTTGTCACCCCTGTTTGCCCACCGTGGTGGTAAACATTCGCCCCCGAGTCATTCGGGGTTGAGTTCGTCCCAGAGCTGGCTGAACCGATCGGGGAGGTTCTCCTCCCGGTAGATGCGCACTTTGTACTCCTCGTCCTCGAGTGAGATGACGGTCGACTCGAAGTTCGACTGGTACACCTTGTAGTGGTTGCCGTCCTCTGCGACGAGCGTCTGGTCCTTTATCAGGTCGTACTCGTCGAGCATCTCGATGCGGCGGTACACCGTCGGTAGCGAGAGGTCACACTCCTCGGCGAGTTCCTTGGCCGACTGTGGCTCCCGACTGATTGCGGCCAGCACGCGGCGAGCGTGCTGGTCGCCGATAGTGTCGAGAATCTCCTCGATGCTCTTGTCTTCCGGCACTACCTTGCAATTCTCCCCGGACAGTAAAAGGGTTTCCGAGCGCCGGGGTCACTTCACGCTCAGAAAACACTGCCAGATATATATGGAACTGGGGGTGGTAGCCGCAGGTGCGGATCCCGTTCAGGTGAGACGATGTCCGGAGAAAACCTCCGTCGCATGACGACGGACAAGACGATGGGCGAGACACCCGACGAGCAACTGACCCCTCTCGGCGGGACGGACCGCCCGAGAATCGACAGTGGTGCCGACAGTGCAGCGATTCCGGAACCACTGTTGACTTCGGTCATCGACGACGTCGCCGACGGTGAACTCACCGTCGACGACGGGATCGTGACCCAGAGCCTGGATGAGATCCTGATCGCGCTGATCGCGCTGGCCGACGACGAGACACACGGCACCGGACTCATGGAGGAACTCTCGCGGCTCTTCGGTGCGGACCTGAGTCCGGGGACGGTGTATCCGCGTCTGCACGACCTCGAGGCCAACGGCCAACTCCAGATGCACGAGCTGGTGCAGACCAAGCAGTACTCGATCGACGACACCGAATCTGCGGAGTCGAAGATCGAGGACGCGATGTATCAACATCTCGCGATCGGACTGTTCCTCCACGCGTCACTCGACGCGGTCTAATCCAACGCTCTCTCCCCGAGGTCGGCCCGGCGACTCCTGACCCCGGTCGCCGGGTTCGACCCACGCTCTTTCATAGTCGAGCGATAGCGCTCGTCTACGTGCTGTCCTCACGAGACACCGTGGCCCGGCCGACAGCGACGGCTACGCGGTCGGCCGATCGGAAAAGGACGCGGTGGTGTTGTCCAGAACGACTCGATTCCCGTCAGTTTACGGGTGTCCACCCGCACACCGAGCACTCTGTCGCCGCTGATTCGTGGAGACCGCCACAGTCCGGACACTGTTTCTTGTTGTAGCTCTCCTCCCAGTTGGCCGTCTCGACGTCGTGGCCCCGCTGGGAGAGGAACTGGTCAAACATATCGTCGCTGCTCGGTGCGGACGCCATACGTGATATGCTATACCACACCACCATATAGGTCTATCGGAACCCGGAAAGTTTCGCCTGTGACGGCGCAGCACAAGTTACGTCATAGATTTCAACAGTTATATTATGGACACTGGTCGTGAATTAGCCGATGCGCGAGATGCTTCGACGCCGGACGTTCCTGACCGCCGTCTCGACGGCGGCCGTGGGACTGGCCGGCTGTGGGGGGGATAGTGGTGACGAGGAACCGACAGATACGGAGACGGCGACCGCGACGGTCGAGTCGACGGCGACCGTGACGGCCGAGCCAACAGCGACCGCGACGGAGACGGCGACACCGGCGCCATCGGTGGACGCCGACTGGCCGACATACCACTACTCGGCCGGCAACCGCGGTGTCCACCCGGACGCGACTGGGCTCTCGGGGTCGCCCTCGACGGTCTGGACGTACGACCTCGGGACGCCGACACAGGGATCGCTGGGACTGGTCGACGGCACGCTGTTCGTCGGGGCCGGCAGCACCAAGAGTAGCGACGACGACGGTGCAATCCACGCTATCGACGCCATCTCTGGCGACAGGGTCTGGAAGACCGGGACCGACGGGCCGGTCCACGCTACGCCGGTGATCGAAGACGGCCTCGTCTTCGCTGGCAGCGACACCGGGACGATGTACGCACTTAGTACCGCCAGTGGCGACGATTTCTGGACATACAGCGTCTCGTCGAACGCCGGCTTCGGTACCGCACACGTCGCCGACGGGAACGTTCTCGCGGCGACCAAGGGCGGCCGCTTTCTCAGGATTCTGGCGAACTCGGGTGGCCGCACGGGCGTGGAGGACGTGGCGTCGCCGGTCAGAACTGCGATCGCCCGCGCTCGAGGCGTCACGTACCTCGGAACCAACAGCGGGAGCGTCCTCGCGCTCGCCGGTTCCGAGGCCGAATCCTGGGAGTACGACGAGGGACGTGGGATCGGTGGTGTCGCGACGAACGGACGCGCTATCTACGCGACGAGCCGCGGCGGGAATATGTTCGCGCTCAACACCAACGGCCGTCTCCTCTGGGAGTTCGGGACCAGAACCGCTGTCCGGCACAACCCGGTCATCGACGGGGAATGGACCTTCTTCGGGACCGACGGCGGCGAGATCTACGGCCTCAAGGACGGGCTCGAAGCCTGGAAGACCGAGGTCGAGCCGAACATCTCGAACGCGCCGGTACTCGTCGAGCAGACGCTCTACTTCGTCGGCGACGACGGGACTGTCTTCGCGCTCGACCGCGCGACCGGCGAGACCAAGTGGACCCACTCGCTCGCTGCCCCGGTCCAACACAGTACGCCGATCGTCAGCGGCGGGTACCTGTGGGTTCCGTCGCTCGACGGGACCCTCTACGCACTCCAGGGATAGCTGCTACTCCTGGAGTTTCGGGCCCGGTTTCCAGGTGTTGCCCTCGAGGACGACCAGTTCGTAGCGCTCCAGTACCTGCAGCGTATCGACGACCGCCTGTGCGTCGAACGTGACGGCCATCTCACCGGGGAGTTGCTGGGCGATGGCACTCCGCGTCCCGCCGTCCATCTGGACGATCGTCTCCAGTAGTATCTCCAGATCCCCGAGCAACGGATCGAGATCCGTTCGGCCGCTGTCCCCAGACTGGAGCTTCGACATGACCTCCTCGTAGTCACCGGTGATCTCCATCGATACGGACACTTCCTTCTCGTCTGTCTCCGATTCTTCACTCATTATCGGCATTTTGGGCCCACCCCCTCAAAACAATTACCATCAGCCGGGCATCTACCACCGCGGCCGGACGATACGTCCGCCGAAGCGTCGGTTATACGACCATTCGACGGAGAATGCAGTCAAACTACACAGCGTAGCTTCCGGGGCGGTCACTCTTGCTGGCAGGTACAGCCACCCTGCTCGAAGAACTCGGCGACGGCGTACTGGGAGCCACACTCCTGACAGAGCACCTGTGCGTCCAGGAACACCTCGAAGGTGTCGATGTCTATCCGACCGGTGTCCCGGAGTTTCTCGATGCGCTCTTCGGTCACCGAGAGCGTCCGAGTCATGAGCCGCTGGATACTCTCGAGGTCCTTCTCGATCTTCTCCGCGTCGCTGAGTCCCTTGTACTCGGCACCGCGCCACTCCTTGAGATACGATCTGATCGCCTGGTAGGTGACGAAGTCGTTCTCTACTCCGTCGACGTCGATCCCGTTCCGTTCGAGGCGGTTGCGCGTGTCGGTCCTGACACCGGTACTCACGTCGTCGGCTGTGAGGTTCTCGTAGGTCGTCCGGACGTCGCTCTCCAGTGCGCTCATCCCGGCCTCGAGCAATGCCTGTTCGAGCAGCCGTTTGTTGAAAAACTCTGCCAGATCACGGAGGCTCATCCGCTCGACGCCGTCGCCTGTCCAGCGAGCCTCCAGATCCGCCCCCAACCCCTCCAGGCCGTACTCCTCGATGAGTCGCGCTACCTTGCTCGAGGGCCGGTCGTCCGGTGTATCTGCCATCGTAGGTATCCTTGCGAGATGAGTGGGATAAGACTACTGCCGTTAGATCGATGTGATGCGGTTGAACGTGTCGTCCAGTGCCTGTGCGTCTTCGGGGAGCAGTGCGACCACGAGGTACTCGGCGTAGTCCGCGAAGTACTCGACCAGTTCGGCGATCCGGACCGAGTCGATCGCTTCCAGCGAGTCCAGCAGCATGAACGGCACCGTCTCGTGGAGGTCGTGGACGAGGTAGCCCGCCAGCGCGAAGATCAGTCCGGTCACCTCGCGTTCGCTCTCACTGAGGTGCTCGATGGTGTCCTCGTAGGCAGCGCCGTTCTCGGTCGTCCGGACGATATGGAGTTCGAAGGCCGTCCGGTCGACCTTCCGGCGGCCCTCTCGGACCGTCTGTTCGACGCGTTCGATCCAGATCCGTTCTAAGTTCTCGTACTCCAGGATGTCGAGGATGGCGTCCATGTGCTCGTTGAACTCCTCGACGGCGCCGGCCTCGATCTGGTCGATCTTCGTGCGTTTGTCGGTGAGTTCCTCGACCAGTTCGTCGCGTTCGGCCCGGAGGTCGTCGGCCCGCTCTAACATCTCCTCGATCTCCTCGATCTGGTCAGAGACGTCGTCGAGGTCCGATTCGAGGCTGTCGATCTCGAACTCCAGCTGGTTGGCCTCCTTGTGGAGCGAGAGGATGTCGTCGAAGTCCTCGGATTCGAGGTCGTCGACCTCCGTCTCCAGACTCTCGACGCTCTCGGTGAGGGACTCGCGGTTCTCCTTGAGCGAGTCGATCTGGTCCTCGCGACGCTCCAGCTCCGTCTCGATATCCTCGATCTGCCGCTCGACGTCCTCGCGCCGTCGCTGCTGTTTCTCGGCCTCACGTTGCTGGTCCTTGAGGTCGTCGAGCTCGGACTTGAGGTCGTTGAGTGTCCCGACCTTCTCCTGTCGGAGATCCTGCAGCCGAGTGACCGTCTCCTCGATCTGTTCACGATCGACAGTCGACCCACAGGTCCAGCAGACCACCGACTCGTCGTCGTCGGCGAGCAGTTGGTCGGTCACAGCCTCGGCCGACTGGCCGTCGTCGCTGTCGAGCGACTGGATGACACCGTAGTCCCCCTCTTCGAGTCGTTCCTCGTTGTACTGGATGAGACTCTGGAGATCCGAGATCTCCGTGTTCAGGGCCTGCCGCTGGTCACGGAGCCGCGCGATCTCGTCGTCGAGATGCTGGTGCTCGCCCATCGGCGCTTCCGGGAGTTCAGACAGCTCTGATTCGAGTTCCTGTCGTTCCTGTTTGAGTGATGTGATACTCTCCTGCTGTGTCTCTATCTTACGACGAACTGACTCCAGATTGGAGCGAGTAGACCGAAGATCGCTGAGCTTGTCCTCTAATTCTTCCTTTTCTTTCCGACTTTCCTCTATATCGTGACTACTATCGTCTATCTCTTCTTCTTTCTCCGCTAATTCGTCCCTCTTTGCTGCTATTTTCTCCTGTATGCGCGTCCGCTCCTGTTCGAGATCGGGAAGATCCCGCTTTTTCGACTCTATCTTCGCCAGTTCGTCGTTGATTTCTCCCTTTTGGTCTTCGAGATCGGCGATCTCCTGCTTGATCTCGTCGATGTCCACCGGTCGCATGATGATCTCGCGCAGGTCGTCACCGCGAGCGACCGACTGCCGTGCCTCGTTGGTCTCCAGCAGGAACGCGAACAGATCCGCGACGGCAGGGTCGTCGAGATACCCTTCGCCGTCGAACTGGACCGTCCCGCCGGTTCGTTTCAGCGTGCGCTCGTATGTCTCACCACCGAGGGAGAGCTCGACCCGCCCGGTGTCCGCGTCGCCTTTCAACGTCGCCTGGCTGCTCCCCATTGCGGCCATAATCGACTGGAGGAACGACGTCCTGTTTGTCGCGTTCTTGCCCGTGAGGACGGTCACCCCCGGCGGGATATCGACGGTCGTCTCGTCGATCCCTCCGACGTTCTCGACGCGAAAATGTGCTGTCTCGGAGGATTGTTGTGACATTCCCATACCAGGGTCTTTGGTCCAGAGTATATAAATCCTTCTCACGGCCTTCCACATATTGGCTGTCCGCTAACAGGCGTACCATTATTACGAGGATCGTAGTGTGGCTATCGTCGGTGATCGATAGCGCTTCACGTAGCTCGTAACACCTGTACTTCCGTTATCGGTTCGCCATCCGGTGCAGCGTTGCTGACCGTCTCCATCCGGTCCGAATGAGATATGGATTTCAAACACTCCTCATACACTCAAAATGGCGAAAAATAGACCCAGATATTGGGATATCTAGGAAAAATAGTAAATTAACTAAGAGAATAGATGCAGAATGCACATAATAGCTACCAACAAACAGAATACAAATCTATATGCGGAGATTTAGATGCGAAATCGCTTTTTAGACTAGAATTACGGAGATCTTCCGGATTAGATGGGTATCTGTTCCTTTAGAGGATTGTTGATTCCATTACGGATTCAGAGTGGATACCAACTACGTGGAGGAGATGCCAGCACGTTCGACTTCGACAAGGAACTGAATGGGTCCTGCCGGATTGTGAACCGGAGGAAGACATACTCGCTCGCGCTGCTCGCTGCGCGTGTCTTCCAGGGTTCAAACCGGCAGTTCGTCTCACACACGCTCGCTTCGCTCGCGGTGTTCGATGGGCCCTGCCGGGGAAAATCCAGATCGTTTGGCACCGTGAACGACCCAATCTCGGCCGATACGGGCACTGCTTCCGTGGAGTACGACGGGTGCTGTCGTCGGGCCTTCGAGAACCCAGACAATGACGACAGACCTCGACCCACTCGATCCCGCGACAGCGAAGCAGATGTACTTGGACGAGCGCCGCCACGAGCTTGCGGACGCGACGCTCCAGTCCCACGATTACCGCTTGAAGCAGTTCATCAAGTGGTGCAACGAAGACGGTATCGACAATATGAACGACATCTCTGGCAGAGATATCCATCGGTTCCGGGTGAAGCGCCGGAACGAAGACGAACTGGCGACGGCATCGATGAAATCCCAGCTCGCCACACTCCGACTCTTCCTTCGCTTCTGTGCCACTGTCGACGCCGTCGAACCTGGACTCGACGAACAGATCATCCTGCCGACCACGACTGCGAAAGACGCCCGCGATGCGCTCCTCACTGCCGACCGGGCGGAACAGATGCTGGCCCATCTCGAACAGTTCCAGTACGCCACACTCGAACACGTCCTGCTGGCGGTCCTCTGGCACACGGGCTTTCGGGTCGGAGCGGCGGTCGGTATCGATCTCCATGACTACGACCCCGAAAAGCAACAGCTCAGGCTAGCTCACCGTCCGGAGGAAAATACCTCGCTGAAAAAGAAGCAAAAGAGCGAGCGACTGGTCGCACTGAGTGAGGCAGTCTGTGAGATACTGGACGACTGGGTTTCGGTCAAACACCCCATGAAGACAGACGACGCCGGACGGACACCGCTCTTTGCGACCAGCCGTGGCCGCCTCAGTCGGAACCGAGCGCGCTCTATCGCGTACCAGTTCACGCGGCCGTGCGTGTACGACGACTCGTGTCCGCACGACCGTGACATCGAGACGTGCGACGCACGGCCGACCGAGTACGCGTACGGTTGTCCGTCGGCCCTGAGTCCCCATCCTATTCGGCGGGGATCGATCACCTATCATCTCCAGTCTGGCACGCCGGAGCGTGTCGTGAGCGATCGGATGGATGTGGGCAGAAACGTACTGGAGCGCCACTACGATCAGCGGACGGAGCAGGAGAAAGTCGAACAGCGCCGCCAGTACCTCCCGGACGAATCAAACTAGCATAGCCCGCCCGCCATCATTGACGTTCAGTCTCGAACTATGGAACGTCCACACGCCTAACAGCAGCTTCGTGCGTGGACTTGTATTCTCCGCCCTGTTGAAACCCTCAATTTGTGACAGTTCTCAGAGGGTGTGCTGCATACACCGCGCGTATCTTGCAACTCGCTTTGTTTCATGTAGGCCGACGACTACAGGGATATTCCTCAGGACGAATCGGGATTGCTTTCAGAGACAAAAGTGTCAGGATCAATGAGATCGCCGAATTCTCTGGCTCGCCGTAGTTGCTGTTCCGCCTCACGCTGGTAGGTCTGTGCCCGGTCTAGTGCCCGCTTTTCGCGGGCGTAAGCGGTTCCACTCAGCCAGTTAGCTACTCGCCAGTAACACGTCGTTTTCTTTCTAGCACTATCGGCTGGTTCACTCACTGACGGGTCGCCACCTCTGTCAACGACCCGTGTGAACTTTTCAACCGCTTCTTCGAACGCGTCCGCCCCACCGTTGCACAGTGCCCGCGCATTGACCCACTGCTCTTCTTCGAGAGAAGCAATCGCGGAACCGAGCTGTCTCCGCCCCTCTCGATACTGAGCGTACCCGACGCGATACAAGATAATCACCCCACTGTCGTCGCAAGGCGTTGCCACAATATCACACTCGGGGCAGATTACCGTCGTTTCACTGTCGCCCTCTACGGTGAACTTGCTTTGACACCCCTCACACCGATAGTGCTGATTGGCGGTCATTCTGTCACCTATATGCGTTCTGAAAGAGCGTCCCGGTCGGCGGGAAGCAGGACTCTGTTTGGAGGGTAAAAAATGGCACTACAATCACATTAGTTTTCACACACAATAAACCCACTTTGAGTAACAAATGTTGCGTGATGTCAGGGTGTCATAGAACTCTTCGTAACTCTCTGAGAACTGGTGTTTGAGAATGGGCAAATATTACATAAACTCAGGGGCAGCAATAACAGGCCTTTCAGCCGATATCAGAGAACCATGGCAACCGTTCTATGACACCCTCTATTAGAGGCCAAGTGCATCCCTGAATTCATCTGGCTCTGGTATTACCGTTTCTGCATATTCTGACTCCTGTGTGAGTCGTTGTGTTTCCTTAGAATGTTTCTCGGCTTCATCTGTTCGGCCATCCTGTGCCGCCTCAGAAGCTTCAATTCCTTTTTCCGCCCATGGGATCCAGTATTCTGTGAGGTGTTTAGACGCCTCATCCGCGACCCGTTCTGCCTCGTCATGGCCGGCTTGATCGGCGAGAGTTGCTGCTTCATCGAAGTGTGCAACAGCGTCCCTCGAGGTCTCGAGCGTCTCTTGAAAGTCCTCTTCTGCTCTCTGATAATTCTCCGAATTAAAGTGATTACTGGCAGCGGCTCCAAGATTTGAAACACTTTGGAAGTCATAATCACCTGCCTGATAGGCCTGCAGCGCCTCTTGTTCCGTCTCAGTAGACGGGGTCGGCGTGGGCGTCGGTGTTGCTGTTGGCGTCGGTGTTGGCGTTGCAGTTGCCGTCGGCGTTGCAGTTGCTGTCGGCGTCGGTGTTGGCGATGGCGTCGAGATCTCTGTCTGTGTTGGCGTTGCCGTCGCGGATTCGGTTGTGGTTTCAGAGGTGAGATCGCTCTTTTCCTGTACCTCAGGGTCTTGGGGGGCATAATCCTCCGAATCGATTACGCCATCACCGTCTGAATCTTGGATGTCCTCAGTCTCGTCCTCGCCCCCTGAACAACCCGCAATCCCTGTTGAGACTAAAAAACCGTACTGATTAGAAACGACCGTCTCTTCACCATGTTTCGTACGTGTTTTAATCAAAGGTAAAGGTATTAATACCATCTGTTAGTTAGTAGTGGATAGGGACGCAATTGACCAGTGCAGATAACGATCGATATGCACACATACTGAGTAGCTGATTCGACAAGGAACACTGAAAGAAATAGAATCGTCGTACTGACTACATCCTCTGTATCTTGCACGCTGATTGTGTCGGCTCTTCTTAATTTTAACAAAGCAAAGATAGACATCGCAGCCCCAAGTCAATCCCACGAATCTCGAACATCGTTCAAACGGTCCTCTTTCCGCCTGCGTTTTGAACGCGGGTCGTAGTGTTTTCGGATTGTCTGAACTGACACATCGAAGCGTTCGCTTGCGATATGCGGTGGTAACCCGCCACTGAGGTGACGGACGATTGCCCCGCGACGAATTGCGTGCGGGTAGTACGAGTATGGACAGACACCTGAGTCCGGGTCACAATCACCATCACAGGGTCGCTCGGGTTCACGCTCGATAAGCCATCGGCAGCTCGTGGCTTCGTAGACTTTCCGACGGAGGGTCGATCGACTGGCTCGGCCATACTGGGTTGCGAACAGCGGCTCCCTGCCGTATTCATCTGTAACGTCAGGCCGCTCATAGCGAATATAAGTCTCGAGTGTGTCGACTACGCAGTCTGTGAGAACTACATTTCGTTCTCCATCGCCACTGTCACCGCTGCCGTTTTTCAACCGTGTTCCCTCCGCTGGTCGGTGACGAAGACGGATTTCGTTGTCCCGTGGATTGAAGTCCCGAAGATCAAGGGACTGGACGCCGCCGATTCGGGGCCCAGCATTCCAGAGGAGTTCAATCAGCGCGTGCAAGAATGCGCCATGGCGCTGCTGACGGAGTCGGGAAAGCAGTATATCAGCTTCGTCTGCGGGAAGTGCTTCATCACGAGCTGCCGGTGACAGACCGAGCTCGTCCTTATCGAGGATTCGGTAGATGGTCTCGGAGCAGTAGTTGCGCTTGTTGAGCCATCGAAGCCAGCTCCGGACGTTCTTCGTGTAGGTGAGGACCGTCGCATCTCCCCCATATTTCACCTGGAGCCTGTCGACGTACGCGTCAAGAATATCAACCGTGATCTCAGCTGATGTCCGGGTATCGTTGGCTGTCGCAAAGTCGATGAAGTCCGGAATCGTACGTCGATACTGCGCACGAGTAGCCGGACTTCGATTCTGTCTCCGTGAGAGGAACCGTTCGTACAACTCTTGCAGTAGTACGGGCTCGGATTCTGAGCGAGTTGAGGATCCCCGATCCTTAGCAGCGAACTCGAGGAGGTCAGCGATTGCGTCTGGATTATCGGTGTCTGCGAGCAACTCAGCGAGCCCCTCCGTCATTGGCAGTCTACGACCTCATTGAGTGCAACTCGCCAGATATCGCTCGGAACCACCGTGGCAGCCGTGGCTGGTGTGCCCTGTTCAGTGCAATTCGTCTCTGGGTCGAACGATGCGTACTCCTGTGCGTTGTTGCTTGCTGATCTCACTCCCTTACGGAGTGTCCCTGCACTCGCCCGACCATGTGCGGTCGTGAACAGCGGCTGATGTTCGTTCTGAGGTTGCGTCTCGTGTTCATGCTCCAAGTAAGTCCTGAGAGGACCGATAAGAGTCGACGAGAGGGAAGCGGTTCGATCTTCGTGTAGACCAGCAGTGGCTACAACATGATTCTCGGAAATCGAGATCGTAGCGAACTGCTGATCTAATTGGATGTCAGAAAGATTGAGCGCTCGTACTTGAGTTGGCCTCCCCGCTGTTTCGTAAACGAACTCGACGAAGACATGCGTTCGAGTCGCATACTGACGTTTCCGGAGATATGTTAGAAGGGCGTTGACGGATCGCTGTTGTTCTGGAGTTGGTTGTGGGTCGAACTCGTCAACGAGAATATCCCATGAGGGCTTGTCAAACGAACGTGCTCGAAGTTCTGAGGCAAGCCGAGCTTGGAGTATAGCTGGGCTCTCTTGGTAAAGACAGGAGCAGAAGCTCAATAGTGAGTATACATGTCCAACAACTGTATCGACGTCAAGCTCCAGTTCGTCTATGAGATACCAAATAAACTGACTCAGAACCCTCTCAGTCGATTCGCTCAGGGGCCTCTGAGTTGAACACCAGGTGACGAATTTCTTTAAAGAACTCTGATGAGAGAGGACGGTAGTTGGAGGAGTCTTCGAACGGAGCGTGCGCAAGTAAATTCCACCGAAGACTTTGAGAGCCGATGGTTGTATCTCACCCAGCTGCTGGTCGAGACCCGTCATTCCGCTCCTCCTGTCGGGTGGCGATAATTTGCGAGAAACAAACGATAAGTTGGCCAGTGGTCACTGAGTGACCATCTCAGATGTATTAAGCCATCTTAATGGATCTGCTGTGGTCACTCAGTGACCACTATACATCTCGTCAAGCGGTGGTCCCGGTCAAGGTTCTGCCAATCCGTTATTTATAGCGTCATAGAAACAGGAAAACCAATATGAAAAAAGTTTGATAAATAGGTTAGTAACTGAAAATATACTAAAGAATATTATCAAAGTGAGATGTTCTCAAGTGAACTCCTAATAGTATACAAGTGTTCTTCGGACTTATGCTCGTAATGTTCTTTCGTGATTTCTGTGCTTGAGTGGTCCAAGGCTTGGCTGCGTATCTCTCGGGAAACTCCTTGATCCCTCATTAGCTCGTTGAACGTGTGCCGGAGTGCGTGTGGAGTAACTCGATAGAATTTCATCTCGTTAGTATTGAATGACTCTTTTTGTCTCTCTGTGATACTTATCGTCCCAATCACTTCTTGAATACCTGCATCTTCGGCGGATTCTCGCACGATATTCGAAAAAGACCCCATCCCAATATGACCTCCCCCCCGACTGGGAAATAAATAATCGTTGTTGATTGAAGGTTCATACGCTTCTCGCGTAACTTCGGTCCAGTGTCGAAGTTTCATTGATAGATCGTTAGATATCGGCATGGTATATTTTCTATCTGATTTTATATTATAAATTTGTACAATATTCTGATCTAAGTCGACATGCTTCATTTTTCGAGTACACAGAGCCCTGTTCCGCGCGCCACATTCTACCCCCAGTTGAATCATCAACCGATCCCGGAAGCAAGGCGCCGAATCCAGCAATTGTTTCACTTCTTTCTTTGAGATTGCCTCTCTTTCTATTTCTTCTTTGGCAGGAAGTTTATTTATTTCAATAAATTCTCTGATCTCGTGTGGCGTTATATTAGAATCATATTGGCTTGTGGCTATTTGTTTGTACATATGGATTACCACTGTTCTATAACCCCCATATGATTTGACAGCGAGCCGTCGTTCTGCTAAATGGTCAAAAAAGTCATTCAAGTCACTGAGTTCGGCTTCACAAACCATAACTCCATTATTGTGTAAGAATTCGACAAACCTTGATGCCATAGCGGAGTACCCTTTTAACGTTGAGTTGGCCCAATTGTCTCTTTCATCGATTGCTTTATTGATGAAATGCCCACAACGAGGTTCTATGTCCACCGGTCCCCTGAGTAGCTGTTGCCATTCTTCTTTTTGACTTGCCTCTTGATATATCGGACATTTTGGCCTCTCCGGTCGGTCTGATGAGGTGTGTGCGCTCATACAATCATCTCTCCATGTCCGACAACCGGAATTCGACTTGCTGCTGGTTTTTAGAGGCGGTAATCAGCCCTCTGTCTTGGAGATGCAAAATCCCCTGCAGTGCCTCTCTTGTCGTTAATCCACTATTTGTAGTAAGGTCGTAAATTGTGGGCTGGTCCATTCTGAGGACCAGGTCCTGAACAGTCTTGGCCAGTTTATCCGACGAATGGGCTGATTTAGCCGGGGCTTGGGCCTGCATTTTATTTTCAGTCCTGTCATTGCTTCTCTGTCTCTGATCTGCGCCCGCTGCAATCAGTGCTGAGTGAATTGTGTCGACGTTCTCTGATAGCTCCTTAATCTCTGATTCCAGCGACTGGACCTCAACTTTGATCTCATCAATCGGCTGAGCACCCTTTCTTTCAAGCCGCTCTCGAAGCCCCTCAATTGCAGCTCGTAGTGCTTCACTCCGGTTTGCGTACCGCATATCTACCATTTGATCTAGTAGACGCTTCTGCCTTAGAGTGATCGTGCTATTGGGTTTTACAGACTTACCTGCCTCTTGAGAATCCAGGTCGATATCGAAACGGTTCGACTCGTCTTTCAGCATCTTGGGCCCTCCGTGAACAAGAAGGAGTGGACATCTTTAGCAGCAGCCGGGTCATTCCGAGTGACGCGGAGACTGTGTGCCCCCCTTCGCACGATACTTTTTAATCTTCGCCTCTGTAACCTGATATTGGAGTTTGTCCTAGTCATAGGTGAGCTCCGTTCTCGGGGCGCTACTACGCCCCGGGGCTTCCCAGCAAGTAGACTCGGCAGTCTTGCTTGGTAAGGTGAAGCTTTTACCGGAGTGTTTTCGCACAGCGTTTTCGCTGCCCGATATGTAATACAATACTCGCCTATAATAAAAAAATTCCGATGAATCGGGGCAGTTACTTTATTTTTCACACTTCTAAACTTCCATACCTCTGTAGTCTGCTTGAAAAACTCAAAGTAAAAGGAGACAATTTTTTAACTCTGGTATTAACCGGTCCCTAATGATAATTAATCATACTAATTAAAACTGAATGTAACAGCCGAACGGCTGTCACGCAGGCTTTAAATCTACAAATTCACGCCCCGCATTCGAGCGTATATTATTAGGTCATATTTTTGGACATTCTCACCGCGGTGGCCTGAACAACTTTCGAATCTCAGAAAAACGATTCTCTTCAGCATGGGTGTACATCTGTGTCGTATCTGGGTCTGCATGGTTGGCTACCAACTGTCGATATGCGACCTCAACACCTGATTCGGCAAGGAGGGTAATGAACGAGTGACGGAGTGTGTGGGGAGTCACACGCTGCCACTGCCTGGTTTGTATTTCTGATTGGGAGTGGCCACCTTCGTTTATATGAACTTTCGATTCACCTATTACCTCTTGTAAGCCGGCCTGATCGGCTGATTCGCTGATAATCTTGTTGAGGCTTCCATTCGATTCGAGCCTTTGCCCTCGCTGGCTGGGGAACACGTAGGGACTGTCATCTGCGTCTGCATAACCACCTCTGTGGTGTTGGAGCCAGAATCTCAACTCATATGCCAAATCCTCACTCATCGGAACATCGTACGGCTTCGAACCTTTCGGATCAGATACGTGGATTTTCAGACTCTCAAAGTCCAAGTCCTTAATCTTGAGTTCCCGTAGATCGGAATTTCGAAGTCCAGTTTCCACAGCAACCACTGCCATCAGCCGGTTCCGAAATGAGTCGAACGCATCGAACAGTTTTCGTAGTTCTTCACGAGACAGTGCCACTCGTTTGATCGGCTCTGGAGTTCGATAGCGACTCACGTCGATTTCAGCTAACCGTAATGGTTCCAGTGACAACTCGTCGCCGGCCTCAGTTCGTAGCCGAATGTATTTGTATAGCTCACTGATCGTCGTGACCTTTCCCTGGAGTGTCGACTGGCGGTTTCCACGCCTGACGCACTCTTCGACGAACTGCAATACATCTTCGAATGTGGCATCTATGACCGATGTCTCACTATCGTGAAGGAACTGAACGAATCCTCGGAGGTGAGATTCGTACGTGTCCGTCGAACTCGAAGAGAGCTTCAGTCCCGCTGCGTGTTCCAAATATTCTGTCGCATATCCGTCTGGTAGTTGGATACCAGACGCCTCCTCGGCTCTGTTCATCGTTCTGTCTCCCGGTCCTGCGAGCGATTGACCTGACCCGCGAGCGCGAACCGCTGTAGTCCATCTACTGTCTTTACGACCAGACCGCTGTCGACCAAGCGAGCGAGATCAGCTTGGAGACGTGACGGAGCCAATTCAGTCTGTTCAAGTAGATCTTCGATTCGCAATGGTGACGATGCCGTCTTTAGAACCTCAACTATTGCCGGCATATCATCCTCCATCTGCACCCCCCATTCAATCGGTTGGAGGTCTCCATTGCCTTCGCTCTCAGCCGTTTCTACAGGAATCTCGTCGAGATTCGCTCGAATTTCTTGAACAGATTGCTCTACCCCGTTCAACTGTCGCTCGATCTGCTGTAGAGCAAACTGCCCTTCCCCATCTAGGACTTGATGATGACTCTCGATCGCTGCACGCAGGCACAGGCTCACATTCCCCTGATAGTGCCGTGTCGCGATCTCCTGTAGCGTTTGATCGAGCGTCTCTGTTATCGTGAATTTTCGACGTATGAACGTCGGTTCCTTGGTGGTCATGCTATTCCACCAATCTTGTCCTCTCGAAAGAAGCAGGGTTGAGGCTACTTCTGATTACGTTCACAGTGGCACCCCCTCAAGTGAGGCCCCAGGAATCAATCGGTAGAGCGTTTTCCAGACCTCCCAGACGCGCTCTACTGTTCCCGTGCTTACCACCCGCTGTTGAGTATCGTCTGTTATGCGCGGCCGCTGCCACTCCGCTTCATCGATTCCATAGTCCGCAAGAGATTGTCCAAACTGTGACGCTAACTGCGACTCGATCTCGATGTGGGAGAGCCCGCGGAGTGATGGTGTTTCGATCTCGGTTGCAACTAGACACCCTCGAAGGTGCTGTAGTGTCGATTGGTCGGGAGTGATGAGCAGAGTGTCTCGGTATCGGTGAGTCCGTAGCTCGTCAAGAAGACCCTCCAGCAGGTCGCGCTGGGAGAGAGACCGCTTCCCAGAACGACTCAACGCTGTTGTTCTAACCAGTGATTCGGGATTCCCGACCCCGAGCTCCCAGTACTCCATTTCCCATCTGGAATTCGACGAACCTTGCTCGCTATCAGATTTCCTGGAGCCGCCAGCGATCAGGAATAGCCAACTCTCTCGGAGCTCGTCGAGGTGTAGCCAACTATTCCGTGACATGAGCACTCCTTCGGCCAACTTGATTATCCGGCTCAGGCCCGCGAAGCAGGCTGATCGAGTTTGTCTCGAAACACGCCGGGCACCGTGGGGGCTGAGTAACGTCTCCATTCCACTCGACCGAATCCCATGCATACGTCCCGCGACACCGGGTACATTCCCAATCGTAGACGCCGTACTCGTCTGCTAGGTCTCTGTGTTCAAACGCGAGCGAGGGAGTCAGTTCTGCATCTGGGTGTGAGTCAAGATACTCAACGAGCTTCTCGCGTGGGTACCCTGAGTACCTCGTCAGGAGGCCGGTGCTACCGCAGTCCGTAGCGTGTCGTTCCCCCATCCCGCATCGCTCACGATACGAGCAGAAGTCGCATTCCCAGTCATACTCTGGTATGGCAGGGGGGAGCTCGCTAGCGAGTCTGTACTGGGTATGCTTCCTCGCCCATTCCAGAACGATATCTTCCCAGAACACCTCGTCGAACTCAACATGAAAAACCTCTACCTCCAGCGACTGACGACTGCCATACAGGATTGCTCCGTCGGTAAGCTCAATATCGTACTTTTCTGAGAGGCCGAATAGGTATGCGTGCACCTGTGCCCGATGATGTTGACTGGGTGCATCGATGTGATCGATAGACGACTTGGTTTTGACTTCCGTCGGGAGTACTGGCACAGAGTCTTCGTCGACGATTACAGGGTCCGTCGCGCCCTTGATCCGTAGCTCGCCAGCGTCAGTCTCGACTGTGGTGTCGATCCACATCGTGTTCCGGACGTATGTGTTCGGACCCGTGACCGCGCGCTCGAGAAACGGGAAGACGAGGTCCTCCTCGAATCGCGTCCCAAACCAGAAGATTCCATCCGGATCCGACTCCTCTGCTGGTGCGTTATGTTGTCGGTAGAGAGTCTTTCGGTGACACTGGAGGAGTGAGCTTGGACTGTATCGCTCGGGCTTGGGTACCCGGCTTGGACCGTTGAAATACGGAGTGCCGTTCTCGATGTTTCGTCTATACTGGCGCTCCCGGTACCAGTCTTGGAAGCACTCAGCCGAAAGTGAGGTAAGGACATCAGCGGGTGAGGGGTTTTCCGGTCGAGAGGATGGTGAATGTTCAGCTGCCATGATCTTGGTGGATGGCGGTTACAGGGCCATCGATAGCTCTCAGGAGGCGACCACTCCATTTGATCAATCGCCGATTGTGGTCATAGGTCTGTCTCGTCTTCTGCTTCTTCGAGGAGGGCCTGGAACAAGTCTACCGTCGGTGTGTTAGTGTCGAGGAGAAGCGAGGCGATTCGGAAGTTTGGCCCGCGACAGACTGTCTGTCGCTCGGAGTCGTAGATGATGATACCTGCGTCCGACAGGGTCGGTAAATGCGTCTGCGAGAGTGCGTTGTACGCGTTACGGTAGGGCTCGCCAGTAGCCTGTCGCTCTGGGACACCGATTTCGAGACTCGCAATTTTTCGGGCCAGTTCTCGCGTTGTAAGCAATCTCTTATTGGTTTTCTCCAGAACCTGTATGACATACCGGCGGCGGGTTGCACGAAGAGAGTGGTAGAGCCTGGAAAGGAACTCTTCAAAGTCTTGGTCGCCATTCATCGGGTCGTTATTGAACCCACGCTGGAAGTGGATTCTCTGGTGGTGAACTCCGAACCGACTTTTGGGATTTGCGCTTCCTGTGCCGATTCCGGTCGGGGTCCTACTCTGAGGATTAGTACCATGTCTCTTCTATTGCTCAAAGATCGGGATATCGTTAGATGAGTCTAGACAACCATAGTTGCTTAAAGATTGTGTGGGTGACTTAGCGAACCTCCAATCATTGGGGTCAACCCACTAGTGACCATGCGGTTTGACGACGACTGGATGTCACGCGCTGATGACCGGATTTTGGAGCATCTCTCCGAAAGAGGGCCAGACACACCTAAAGAGATGGCTGACAGTGGACGAGTTCGATTTTCACGCCAACATATCAATCAGCGTTGCAAAAAGCTCGTTTCCGCCAGTTTGCTGGTCCACCTTGGAAACGGTGTTTATGATATCACCGAACATGGACAACAATATCTCGAAGGTGAACTAGATGTGAGAGACCTCGAACTTGAACACGAACCGTGATTGGTTGATCGAGAAAGATGGCAATCGGCGTATCAAAATAGCATCTAAGCCTCTACCTTGGTATTAAGAAATGTATATATTTGAGGTTTAGTTCTAGGTAGATGTATCTATTGCGGATATGATTGTATAATGGTGACATAAGATTTTCAATAAAGCAAAAAAGCACTGACTTCTCGCGCTTGTTTCGAGATGCACTCGGCCGGAGATACCGACACAAATTGAGGTTCACTCTGTGGTCTACTAATACTAGGAACTGCCGCGGCCGCACCAAGCGGACCCCTCCCGAAATGGTAAGTTATTCAGCCTGCTATCTCTGGCTGGAACTCGGTTCATGTCACACGCCCCGAGTTCCCTCTTTGATACGCATGAGCCCACCTGGTCCCACGGTCGGCAGCTGCCCACAGTGCGACACCACGATCGACGCCGGCGCGGTCCTCGTTGAGTACGACGTTGACGGTGAGCGTCGGTGCTACGCAGAGTGTTACGAGTGTGAGGAACCGGTTCGACCGCGAGACTCTTGAGGAACAGTTGCTGAGCCGACACCGCCCGCGTAGTCTCGGTGCTATACCCGACACGCACCGGCGCGTCGTCGACGTTCGCTTGGAAGCCGGTCGTGACACGATTCTGGCCGAGAGCGACGACCTGAACAGGCAGGTTTTTGCCTATACACTGACTGGTTGACGACGTGACTGGCATGGTTGGGAGAGTGGAACGAAGTGCCTTCGTCAGCATACTCGCCGTCGTCCTCTTGATCGGGCTCTCTAGCGCCGGGATTTTCGGTGGAACAGTCGCTGCAGTAGAGCGACCGACAACCGACTACACACAGCAAACCACGCCCACACCAACGCCGACAAATAATTCGACGATCCAGCACGAGCGCCCAGACACCGCCGACGAGGACGGGAATGCGTCTGCGGTGAGTCGATGGCTCGAACGGGATATGTTACAACGGCTGGAAGGAAGTACAATCGCGCTCTCTCAGAGCGAATACGAACGCGCACGAGCGGTACTCGGCGACGACTATGACAGTCGTCTCGGCCAGTATGTAGAGGTCGCCGGTGAGACGGACAGACCTACTGACGATGAAGCTACCTCGACATATCGGACTGTTCAGCGCCAACAACGGAATTACACGGACGCACGCGAAGCATACAACGAGACCTATGCTTCGTATCTCAGGGCGCGAAACGCCGGCAACCAGACTGCGACACGAGCCGCTGCTCGACGACTGGAAGCACGCAGTCAACAACTGCGCCGATTGAACTCGTCGTTGAGCCGGTCGTACCAGAGACTGAGTAATCAGACCGGTTTGAATACTACTGCCGCACAGCAACCGATTAGCAACGAAACAGCCGAAGTCCTCGAATTGCAAGACACCGTTCGGGCCGAGACATTCGTCGACACGCAACTCACTGTCGAATCGGATTCATCTGCCATTGCATTTACAGCACCCGCGAATATCTCTGGGCAACTGACGACGGCAAATGGGACGGCAATCGCTAACCGCAGTGTCCGTCTTCAGGTTCACGATCGCATTTATCGGACACAAACGACACAGAATGGCTCGTTCACGCTCACGTACCGTCCCGTAACGCTGCCTGCGAACGCGACGACACTTTCCGTACAGTACCGCCCGGCATCCCAATCACCGTATCTCGGCTCTGGTGACACTCTCTCTGTGAGTGTCCGGCAGGTCAGCCCGACACTGAACGTGAGTGTTGACCCGACTCGAGCTGGATACGGTGATGAGGTAACGGTCACTGTCGTCCCATTGGTCGATGGAAAACGGGTACCAAACCTGCCCATTGAGACGCGATTTGCCGAAACTCGCTCGACAAACCGGACGAGTGATGCTGGTGTTGCAACAGTGACACAGCGGGTCTCACGGACGGTTCAGCCCGGCCAGACTCGCATCCGTATAAATCAGCCCACTGCAGGACTGGCAGTCGGCCCTGCGACAACGACCGAGCAAGTTACTATCGAGGAGACACCGACGAATCTGACTGTCAGCGGGAGCCAGCAAGGTTCGACGCTGGTTATCAGAGGGAATCTGACCACCATCGACGGCCGCCCCCTCGATGAACAACTCATTTTCCTCGCATTTGGACCGGAGACAAACGTATCGACGCGGACGACCCAGAGTGGTGAATATCGAGTCTCTGTACCCGTCAATGATGTCCGCTCAGCCGGAGGAGCAGATTCAAAGGTTCCAGTCGTCGTCTTCTACAACAATCAGGACTCGAATCTAGCACCCACCAGGGCAGAGGCGACGATACCCGTCAGTAACCAGACCGCACAGAGCCAGAATTCTGGTCTCTTGGGCGACGGTAGTGCAGGCCTGCTACAGTTGCTCCTGTCGAACAGCGAGATCGTCGTTGGTGGTGCTGTCCTCATCATCCTCGGTTTAGGGGCGCTAGTCCTCCGGCGTCGTGGGGATGGAGAAGCTGCTCAAGAGTCTACTACAACTGACGAGCCAACCAGCACTACTGCAGCACCCGAACCTGAGATGGCTGACGAGGCTCCAGCGGAGCAACAACCGCACCACGAGTCACAGCGGTGGGTCGACAGAGCGAGGGAGTCAATCACTAACGGCGATACTGAGCAGGCAGTAAAGACAGCATACGCGTCGGTCGTGTCCCAGCTCCAAGACCAGGTGGACGTGTCGGACTCGCCAACGCATCGCGAATTCGTTGCGGCTACCACTGCTGCTGACAGTGATATCGACGGCGCCACACTAGAGACCGTTGCTGGCGCCTACGAACAGGCCGTGTTCACCGGTTCAGTCGATACCGAACTGGCAGAGGATGCCCTCGCAGCAGCTGAAGAGTTGATCGGTCCTACAGAGCATCGGGATCAATCAGACTGAGCTCTTAGTCAGCAGTTGTACGGACGAGGTGCTGTTGCTCTCGAAGAAGCGACGCAAGGTCGTCCGGGGCATCTTCCAGTTCGACAAGCACATCTCCGTAGCGGGCCTGTCCGGTAGTCGTGTACTCGAACGAGTCATGGATTTGCCGAACTTCTGTGACAATCGTCTCGACCGAGTCATGAGCGGTGAGAAGAGCGACAATCGGCGTCATATCGTCGTCCGCAAGATCACGCGGAACATCGTGAATGTCTTTGAACAGGAGTCTACGGGCGCGAAACGCGCGAAGATCTTCTCGGAGCTGGTCTTCTGCCTGTTCGTCAACTTCGCCCACAAGTGCGGGAATCTTTGCGAAGGCATCGATATCGCGGGCGCGATACCGATAGATTTCCTGGCTCGCCTCACGTCGATCGGTCGGCGTTGTCGCGTCGCGCATTTGCCTGAACAGTTTGGTCTCTACTAGCGGAATCTGGAAGAGCGCAGTGAAGTACTCCCGAAGTGCGGTCGTGATTGCCTCACGGTGTGCCGGCGGCGCGTGTTCGGCGACGAGTAGCGATGCAAACGCGGCGTTTGCCGTGAGGGCGACGCGTTGCTCCGTCGGCAGATCTTTCGTATCGATGATGTCGTCAAGAACGTTCACCTCAGCGTCCAGCCCGACCAACACCCTGAGCAGAGCTGAATCGAGCGGATCACGAAGTTCCTTGGCATAGACATTCGCAGCCGGGATTGTCCGAAGAGATTTCCGAGTGGTCTCCCAGTCCTCGGCGACTTCAGTGATATGAGCCGAGACGTCGGCCGTCGTATCGATCGGCAAACTCTCCCGTAGCGATTCCTCGTCGGAAAATACCTCCTCTGCCATCTCTAGGTAGATCGCGCGGAGTTCGTCAGGTTCGACTGGCAATCCAGGTCCCATTAACTATCAGGATACAATCACTCCCTGAACAAGTTTCTTTTGAGACAGTTCACGCCAACCTGGGCTCTGAGTATTCATGCGGTCCCTAACAATACCCTGGCACCGCCAATACTCGCAAGAGCTTGATGAATCCGGAACGAGCTGTCGCTGTTGGTGTGGCGTGTCTCACTGTGGCAGCCATCGGACTTTCAGCCTCGACGCTGGAGGCATCAGTTTCGACAGACCCATCCGAAGCCATCGATATCGATGGAGACGCCATACCGCTGGCGAGTGCCTGGGGAGACCGGTTGGAGGAGGCTGCAGCTGGCGTCGATGACAAGTACGACCATGATGCCGAATCAGCGTCACAGTCCCGTCAGGAAACAAATACCCGGCAACCACCACAGACGAAGCAAGCCGCGAAATCAACAGACGATCAACGCGACGCACACGCCGAGCAGCAAACAACTGAACGACCCGTCGTCGATCGAACCCCGTCCGCCCAGCACGGTGGTGGCCAGCACAGACCGTTACTCCTCGGAACCCTCATTGTTGTGTGTCTGGGAGTCGTCGGTGTTGGGGCGAGATATCGCAGCTCGATCCGCACCAAACTCCCCAGGAATCACACAGTTGAATCTGAGCCCTCCTCTCAGAAGGAGCTCCCGTGGACGCCAGACAACGTCATAGAGGAGGCATGGGCCGAACTGCTCATCGAAGCGGACGTAACTGAGACGGCACACCGAACCCCTCGAGAGTGTGCGCAGGCTGCAATCGACGCTGGATTCGACCCGGCAATGGTCCAGCGAATCCGCCGGGCAGTAGAGGATATCCATTATGGTGACCTCCCACCAGCGGATGAGCGAACCGAGGTCGCCAACCGAGTCCTGCAAGCGCTGGAGAATCAGGATGTCCACTGAACCGGTTTCGTTCGTGAAACGAACTATTCGAGCATCTCTCGTGACGACTGGGATTCTGGCGTTTGGCCTTGCACTGGTACCAGGTGGTCCTTCGCTAGTCCCAGTTCGTCGACTGGTCGCAGTCGCAGGGAACGAGTACTTCGCCGTTGGGCTGGTCGGCGCTCTGGGGCTGCTTATCCTCGTCTGGATGGTGCTCTACCGTCTCCGAAGCGGTGTCTGGCATGCGAGCCTCCCGGACCCGGAGACCCCTCAGCAGGGACCTACACCTGGCGACGAGGTCGACGCCGTCCTCACAATGGGCCGGCTCGGACAGCTGGTGAGTACAGACCTGACACGTGAAGAGCTACGCGAACGACTCCAGCTTGCGTCCTGCAGGGCTGCAGGACAGCGTCCACTTCTCACTGGAACCGGCGAAACCGCGCAACTACCCAATGAACCCCTGGCCACTGAGTCTGCGGTCGCGACATATCTTACTGAAGGATCCACAGCGGTGTCGGCTTCGCGTCGAGTCTGGGGCTGGGTGACTGGAGACCTCTGGGAACTCGAACAGAGCAAAACGGCTGTGCGTGCACTCGTAGACTCTTCGGGCATCGACACCCCGAAGGGGGGAGACGAGTGACGACCTGCAGTCCGACCGGGCGATGGCATGGAATCATCGCAGTTGCGATGGTCGCCGTCGTTGGCGGTGTATTGACCGATCGGCCGGGCGTACTCTTGCTGGGGATTATCGGTACCGGATTCGCAGCGTACCCCTATCTCACTGTTCCACCAACGGTCGACCTCGAAATAGAGCATCAGCTCAGCGACCACGCTCCCGACCCCGGCGAGTCAGTGACGATTACGACACGCGTTACTAATAGGGGGTCCCGGACACTCACTGATTTCAGACTCGTCGATGGCACTCCCGCATTGCTCACTGTTCAATCAGGGAGCCCACAACACGCCGCCGTTCTTCGGCCTGGGAAGACGACCGAGTTCTCGTACGCCGTCGACACAGTACCGGGAGTACACCGGCTTGAGTCAGCGGTCGCAGTAGCACGGGACGTAACTGGGTGCTACGAAGTGGAAACAACGCTTCCCGATCCCGTGGAGATCGACTGTACTGGCTCTGATTTCGACTATTCGGCGCTGCAGGCGACTGGCCATGGTGGGGAGGTTGCCAGCGATAGAGCCGGGACGGGCATCGAGTTCCGGACCGTCCGGGAGTACCACGATGGGGACCCGCTCCGCCGAATCGACTCCCGGCGATGGGCACGGACCGGCGAATTGAGTACTATCGAATTCGAGAGCGAAGGTCGACTGTCCCTGTTCGTGATCCTGGATGCGCGGCCATGCGCGCACCGTTCTCGCTCCGACCAGGATGCGACGGCGGTAGCTCATTCTGTCACAGCACTCAGAGGTATTCTGCGGACCGTAGAGCCACGCACTGTCGTCGGGCTGGCCGTCCTTGGCCCGAGCTTCGAGATGGAACAACCGGGAAGTGGTCAGGCCCACCGCGAGCGGATACAGCAGAAACTTGCAGCGGCCCCAGCGGTGTCTCTCCGAGCGAGTGATTCTGTCGACTATGATCTCGAACAGCAGACAGCCAGGATTCGGCACCGTCTCCACTCTGATACGAACGTTCTCGTCTGCTCGCCGCTCACAGACGAGTCCATTCTCGACGCAGTGTCATCACTCGCAGCAGCCAGTGCCACGCTCACAGTGCTCAGTCCTAATGTGACCGCCACAGACACACTGGGACACCAGCTCGCCAGCGTAGAACGGTACCAGCGCATGCGGTGCCTTTCTGATGCGGGTGTCTCTGTCGTTGACTGGGATCCAACGACACCGGTCGAGACATCTGTCAGCCCGGCTCGGACGGAGCCAGGGTCACAATGACGGATCAGATTGCCCACCGACCGACGCCACTCGCCAGCGGAATCACGGTGCTGTTCGCAGCGCTGGCAGTTGGAAGCCTCACCCAGACCCCCTCACAGCAGCACCTGGTGGTCGGAACCGTTGCAGCGATTGGGCTGCTGCTAAGTGGGCCCCACATTGGTCGGTACAGCACGATCATCTATCAAGTGCTTCTGCAGTGCGCTGGGATCGGGATACTGCTACTGGTCGCCGCCTCAGGGATCGTAAGCCTCGAACTGTTCATAGAGCGGCCGGAACTGTTCTTTGGTATCTGTGGGGTTCTCTTGTTCGGCGCTGGCCTGTACCCGGTTCGGAGGCGGGGTGCCCGTGTGAGTGTCGCGGCTGGACTCGCTGCGTTGCTTCTCGGCATTCTCTTCGCTGGGGTGTTCCAGACCTCCTCGATCCCGATACTGCTGGGTGCGACGCTGAGCGCTGTTCTCGCGTGGGACAATGCAAACCACGGGATTACGCTGGGTGAGCAATTGCGGACGGATGCACGAACGTATCCAGTCGAACTCGTCCACGCCAGTGTCGGACTCGGATACGGTGGTGTCCTCGTCGGGATCGGGCTGTTTATCGCCGACTACGAGATCACGTTCCCACTGCCGGCGCTGGTCTTGCTTCTGGTGGCGAGTCTCGTACTCATGATCGCGTTGTATCGCCGATAGTCGGGACCGGGGTTTCGTCGATCATGTCGGCCACGACGTCTCGCCCGTCGACACTGTCGAACTGGAGATCGTTCGAGAGGACAATTCGGTGGCCGAGGACTGCAGGCGCAATGTCTTTGACGTGATCCGGGGTGACGTAGGGCCGGTTACGGATGACTGCGAGTGCTCTCGCTGTCTCGAACAATCGCTGTGTGGCTCGTGGCGAAGCACCGAGTTCGACGCGGCTGTCCGCTCGCGTCTCTCGCGCTAACTCGACGAGATATTTCCGGACTGACCTCGCTACGTGGACGTCGTCCGTGGCTGCCCGAAGGGTTTCCGGCGAGGTTGTACTGACAGTATCGACCGTCGGCGTGCGTTCTGACCGCGTTGCCCGGCGGTCGATGATCTCGAGTTCGCCCGCTGCATCGGGGTACCCGAGCGCCGTCTTGATGACGAATCGATCGAGCTGTGCTTCCGGCAAGGGGAACGTGCCGTCCTGCTCGACCGGATTCTGTGTAGCGATGACGAAGAGCGGTTCGGGCAACGTGTGTGTCTGGCCGTCGATCGTTACCTGCTGCTCTGCCATTGCCTCGAGCAGTGCTGCTTGTGCTTTCGGTGATGCGCGGTTGATCTCGTCCGCAAGAATCACGTTCCCGAATAGTGGTCCTGGTCGAAATTCGAACTCTCGTGACTTCTCGTTGAAGACGTAGCTTCCAGTCACATCAGCCGGAAGCAGGTCGGGGGTAAACTGGATACGCGAGAACGTGAGTCCGAGGGCATTGGCAAGCGTCCGTGCGGTCAGTGTTTTGCCGGTACCGGGCACGTCTTCGATGAGAACGTGCCCCCTGGCGAGAAACCCAGTTAGGATTGTCTCAAGCCGGTCCTTGTCAATGACCACCGCGTCAGTCACCTGATCCATTATCGCCTCACATTTCTCAGCGGCGGTTTCGATTGTCCCCGTCTGTTCCATGCAATCTTTTTTAGCTGCTATCGAGATTGTTATCTACAGTATACTGTGGATTGGGAGGGGTAGCTGAGGAGGATCCTAGGTACCGGACAAGCCAGAAGCGATATATTCGTCTTCTGGATGAATGCTAGTATTATGCCCCAATCTAATTCACCTCGGAACAAGGTCCAGACGGCCATCGAGAAATACGAGTTGGAAACGCTCGGTGACGAACTCGAACGGCGATGGAAAGGTGAGGGATTCGAAGGACATAGCACTCGCGAGTTAGCAGAATATTTCAACCGAACACTCCTCCGTGAGGCAATCGCTGCATCGGGCTCGATCGCACTGGACGGGGAGATAGAGTCGATATACGAACTGATGACTGATGACGATACGCGACCTGGTGAGACAGTCCAAGCAGAAAACCGCCTTGCAGAATACGATGTGGACGCTGAAGAGATCCAAGCGGATTTCGTCTCACATCAGACGATGTATCGGTACCTCAAACAGATACGCGAGATAGATACCTCGAAAGACCAGAAGTCCACGGAGGAACTCATCAATGCAACCAGACAATCGATCCAGCGGTTGAGCAGCAGAACCCAATCGGTGGTCAAGAATAATCTGAGTAAGTTGAACAATCGCGACGAATTCGCGCTCGGTGAATTTGACGTCTTCGTCAACATCCAGGTATCCTGCAATGACTGTGGCACAACCAGAGAGATCACAGAACTCCTCGATCAGCGGGGGTGTGAGTGCCGAGAGAATACGTGACTGCTCGCCGACAAAGTCAAATGTCCGTAATTCGGTGGTACGAAGCGTCGAGTTCGGCAGCGTCTTCTTCCAGTAGTGCGACCGCGATAATGTCTGCATGGGTCTGTAAGTAGTCGATCAACAGTCCGATACGCCTGCTATCGATTGCCTCCAGTGAGTCGAGTATCATGAACGGGACCTTCTCGTAGACCTCGAACACGAGATACCCCGCGAGCGTGAATATCAGGCCTGTCACCTCGCGCTCGCTTTCACTCAAATGGTCAATCGTATCCTCGTATGTTCCTCCATCTTCCGCTTCTCTGATGACATGCAAATCGAAGCGTGTCTTATCGACCTTTCGACGGCCCTCACGGACTGTCACCTCGCGACGTTCGATCCAGATTCGTTCGATGTTATCGTATTCGAGCACCTCCAGTACAGTGTTCATACTCTCGTTGAATCGATCGACGATCTGGGTCTCGATACGGTCGACACGGCCTCTGAGATCCTTTATTTGTACAGTGAGATCGTCGATGTCGTCCTCTAGGGAGTCCATTTTGGCGACTTCCTGTTCGACCAATTCGATTTCTTCCGAGACCGATTCGTGTTCGCTTTTCGCCTCGCGGAGGTCTATCTCGATATTCTGTACCTCCTGGCGCAGATCGAGGAGTTCGTCCTCGTGTTGCTCCCGGAGCGATTCAATTTCGTCTTCCAGACGCTCCTGTTGCTCACTGAGGTCCGTTTTCTTCTCACGGAGCGTCTCTATCGTTCCTTCTGTCCGTTCGAGTTGTGACTCAATTTCGGAGAGTGACTCTTTAAGATCGCTCCGTCGTTGCTGGGCTTCCTCCAATTCCTGCTTGCGCTCTTTGTACTGGTCGATCTGGTCACGAAGGTGTTCACGCTCCCCATAGATATCTTCGTGTACAGCCTGCAACCGCTCAACAGTGTCTGCTATTTGTGTTCGACTAGTAGTCGTCCCACAAGTCCAGCACACGATTTCGTCGGTCTCGATTAGTTGGTCTGTGGGGTCCTCGTCATCCGTATCTGAAGCTTGGGCTGTCGACAGCACAGAAAGCGGGTCGTCCTCCTCCAATTCGTCACCCAGCATATCCTTATTGAACTGAATGACGTTCTGCAGCTCACTCATCATCGTCTCTTTCCGGGCAAGGTCGTCATGGAGGCGGTCTAACTCAGATTTAATGTTAACAAGTTCATCTGAATCGACCGAAGAGATATCTTCGAGTTCGCTTCTTGCAGCTTCGAGATCATCTTCTAGTTGGCTGATCGTCTGTTCCTTCGATGCGATACGAGACTGGACAGATTCCAGTTCGGACTCCGTCTCACGTAACTCAGTAATCCGGTCCTCCAGTTCTTTGTTTTCTCTTTCGGTCTCTGAGACCCTGGAATCAGCGCTCTCCAGTTCAGATTGTTTTGTTTCGAGTTGGTCTGAAAGGCTCGAAATTTCGTCGTTGAGTTCGTTTCGCCGTTGTTTTAATTGCGGCAACTTCTCTTGTAGCGTCGAGATGCGGTCTAGCTCGTCCTCTTTGGTTGCACGCGTTTCCCGGAGCCGATTAATTTCTGCTTCGATTTCATCGGTATCGACGGGTTCCATAACAACTTCCCACAGGTCGTCCCCTTGTCTGATCGCTTGCCGTCCTCGATTATCTTCAAAGAAAAACGCGAAAAGTTCGGCCAATTCTATATCCTCGTCATCGACCGGTACCTCGCCTTCGAACACGTTGGTACCGTCTGCATCGTAGATAGTTCGCTCGTACCGCTCACCATTCAAATCGAGTTCGACCGTGGCTTCGGACTGATCGCCTTTGATTGCCACCTGGCGGCTGCCCTGGGCAGCTGCCAACGCTCGCAGAAACGATGTACGATTTGTCGCGTTCGGGCCGGAGAGGATGTTAACACCAGGAGCAAGTTTTGTCTGGCTCTGGGAGATCCCGCCAATATTCTCTATTGAGATAGATATCTCCTCCCCTGCTACTTTCTGTTCCATAGCGGCCGTAGAACCCCCGTATTAATAATTTTTTATTCGGTAAGAATTGACTTCTGATAGGACTGCTTCCGTCATTGTCAGGATTGATCTTCAAACCCGTGGCTGGCAAGTATCGCTGATAGGACATCCGCTTCATCCTTGAAGTTATTTCCGGCCTGATGACCCTGTGCCTCAAGGTAGTCTCGAACTTGGCGAATAGCCATCAGCATATCATTCTTTTCCAGCTTCTCGCTGGACCGTACAGATTCTGACTGGCGGTTGTTTTCGATACACCAGTTTCTCAAAACCCGATAGTACCGAACCAGCACAAGTTTACTCCGGATGGCCGTGGAATCAAACGAGTCTGCCTGCAATGATTCAAATTCTACAGTTTCGGACCACTCTTGCCTGTTTCTGTGTCTATCTTGCCATGTCATCTCGATATCGAACATTCGGTCATCTGTCTGGAAAAGCAAACTCGATAAAGACTGCACTGTAGGCCCATCCGGAAACACTGTCTGGCGATAGAAGTCACCTTCTCCTGGGATTGGGTCACTCTCTACTTCGGGTATTGCCAGGTTCCCCTTCGAGGTGCTTTGGATCGTGAGATCGTACGCAACAGGGAATAGGAGAGAATCGATATTCCGTTCAAACAGACGTTTCAGTCCGGCATACGTATCTGTATAGGCGGCATTGAAACCATGCACAGAACACACTTTTCTAGCCAAATTCCCTTTCGGATGGTAGAGCCCGACAAAGCTTGTGCCTATTCCTGACTCCCAAGCTGACTGGCATTGGTGAGCGAATTCTGGATTTTTCTTTTCACGTATTCCTGGTAGAGAGTCGGTCAAAAGTAGGATTCTATTTTCTAATTTGGGTTTATATCTGTCTGTATGGTTTTGAAGAAGATCTTTTGCACACCTATATCCAGTCAATATGTTTGTATTTCCGACTGGCGACGTAGATTCCATCTTCTCCTGTATCAGTTCGTGTGTGTTTTCTTCAACCGGACGAACTGGTCGTGCAATGTGGGCGCTTGTATTGAACAAAACGATACCCACTTTATCATCTGGACTGAGCCGTTGTATGAACGAGGAAATAACATCTGCCACAGCCGCAAGTTTCTGGCCTTGATCGGCCTCCTCGATCCGGCTTCGTTGATTTATACTGGACCCCATTGACCCAGAGATGTCGATTGCGAATACGATATTAAGCGTAGGCCGGTCGCGTGCCCAGTCAAACGAACGCGCATTGAAATTCACATTGTAGTACCATTCTGTCTCGTTCGAAATCGGATTCCGGGGGGCAGCTCTATCAACCGTGGGAGCAAGCGAATCGATCTGGGTCGGATCTCGAACGGTTGTCGGAAATTCGTGTTTAGATAGAATCGACGATAGATCTATTTCATCGGGATCTGGTACTTCTCCTTCGACGATCTGCGACCGCAATGAAAAATTCGAGGAACGTAATGTCGAGGATTCAGGGGTCGAGTTTGGGGCACCTTCTAACCCCTCAGTAATACGATCAACAAGCGTTTCATTGGTTGTATTGGTCTCGCTCTCGGCTGTAATATTGTCACGTCCGCATTCCTTGCATTCCCAGTGAATTGGGCTTGCAGTAGTGCTGTCTACTTTCGGAATCCAGTTCGCTTCTAATTGGTCTACCGTCACCGTGTCCATAGCAACGAGGATGTTCTCTTTGTCGACCTCCTGGACGAGGTTCACCGCGTCTGTAAGAGCGGGATCCGAGGGAGACACCGGGCCGCCGCAGTCCGGACACGACTGCGGCCCTTGTTTTCTGTCTGAAAAATAGAGTAAATCGGTGAATCGATACCAGCGATCAGCTTCGAATGACAGTCGTTTGGCTGCCTCCCGCGACGTGAAATATACAGTAAATCCACAATTCTGTGCATCAGTAACCTTGAGTTCGGGAAATGGCGAACTCAGATCAATCTGTGAGATAACTCGCACTGGAACCGAGCCGAGCCGTGCCTGCGTGAAGTCATTGATAGATCTCATTTTGTAGTCCCCCCCAAGAGACAATTCCGTCCGTATCACGGTACGTGGTACGACTCAGGTTTATACCTTCTCAATATCTTGATATTCCCTGAGTCCTCCGTCAATCAGATACGGTGTCCACCAAAGCGACACACTCATTCATTTCGGGCTGAAATGAACCACCCATACCTGTATCATATCGTTCCTTCAATCTATGAGTACGCAGAGACAGACCGATAGCACGCAAGGGGAGGCGACCGAACAGTCGCCTGCAGAACTGCGAACCCAACTCGAACTCCTCGCAGAGGAGAACCGAAAGCTCAGGGACTCGTATACGCGAGCCAAACAGACACAGTACCGCAGAACTGCGCTTGGCCTGGGGGTGGTTGGCGCCCTGGCCGTTGCTGGTGCATTTCTCATTCCGGCATTCGGGACTGTCCTGTTCTGTCTGGGTGGCATCGGTCTTTTCGGAGGGATTGTGACGTTCTATATCACGCCAGAGAGTTTCGTGTCTGCCGACGTCGGCCGCGATGTCTATGCTACGCTCTCGGAAAACGAAGCGGCATTGATTGGTGAACTGGGGCTCGCAGGAGAACACAAATACGTCCCGACGCAGGATGGGGAGCGTGTTCGCCTATTCGTCCCACAGTCCGATACGGACAACGTCCCGTCATCCGAGCAACTGGAACGGACGGTCATCGCATCTGGTGATGAGGGGCCGCTGGGTTTGGCCGTCGACCCCAGTGGCCGCCGGTTGTATCATTCTGTGGAAGAGGCGCTTGGAGAGACAGTTGCCGCGTCCCCAGTGGCGATCGCCGAGCAATTCGGGGACGCCATCGTAGAACAACTTGAACTGGCCCGTGCGATGTCCGTAGAGGGGGGAGTCGAGTCGAATCAGCTCACGGTCGCCGTCACCGACTCTGTCTACGGCCCGCTCGATCAATTCGACCACCCGATCGCCTCGCTACTTGCCATCGCTCTGGCCCGTGGACTCGGGACGCCTGTCTCGATTGAGATCACGTCAGATACTGACGACCGTGCGGACTATCTCCTCACCTACCGCTGGGAGCCACACGAAACTGACGATAGGTGAGCAGCTATCGACACCCAACCGACTTCTCTCATACTTACGGTCGTCGGGTGGGCTCTTCCCCAGTCCTGCCTTGGCGGTACGCCACGAGTCTGTCAGTGACACGCTGGACCCGCTCGTCATCCCACTCCGGATGGCGCTTGCTGACTGTCGCAGCGATATCCTCTGCTGAGAGCGTCGGCGTGTCTGCCGAAACCGCCTGCCACTCTCGGACCCGCTCGACAATGTTGAGTGGGATGGATACCCCGACAATGACCAGCACTGTCGTCACCCCAATCGCGAACGCTACCATCGCTGAATCTTGGAGGAACAACTGGAGGACAACGAGTGGCGGTGGTGACGCGCTATGAGAGACGTCCAGAAGGACGTCCGTATGCGGTTCGATAATCGCCTGGAGGAACGCACCGTTGTCGCCGCGCTCTACCATCGCATTGAGGAAGATACTTGGGTCGCTGACGGCCAAGACTGTCCCCGCGCCGACAGACTCGACCGTCACGATCGAGCGAGCGCGCAGCGTTTCGCTCGCGTCAAGGTTCCCGTTGCGATTCGAATCGACGTAGCTGAACTCCGATGACGAGACGAGCGTCGTCGCCGTGCCCGGTCTGACGATACTCGGATGGTTCAACTCGAGTTCGTCAACACCCTCGGTATACGTATGATTGCGGACGGTAACCGCGCGCGGGAATGCCGGACTCGGTCCGGCCCGCTGTTCGTCACGCAGTGGCCGGCCATCGATACGCGCGTCCGCGCCAACGGCAGATAATAACTCGTTGCTGTGATTCCCATAGTCATCAGCCACGAGCAATGTTCCACCACTCCTCACGAAGGACTCGATGCTAGCGGTCGATGTCTCAGTATACGGTTCCGTCGGCGAAAGCACGATCGCAATTGTCTGATTTGCTTCCTCGGGAGTGTATGCACTACTGTTTTGCGCGATTGTTGTGCGGGCACCGGATGCCTCCGCTGCAGACCGAATCTCGGAGACTCCATCCCAGGCAGGGTTGTATGGTCCAAGGGTTGCGGAGGAGGTTCCCGCGGCTATCAATGCTGTAGCTCCGAGCGTAACCACGAGTCCGGCAAGCAGAAGCTGTGGATATGAAATATCTGGCCGGTTCATGAGAACACTCCTGGAAGCAGATTCACCAGGATCCGTCGAATGACGATGTACGCGAGTACGAGCAAGCCAAGACCGATCAGCCATTTGAGTCGATGCCGCCACGCTGGACTTACCGCGCTTGGGGAGGTCAACTCGGTAACGATCAGAAAGCCGATGAGCGTGATGACGAAGAACAGCTCGAACGAGAGCGAGCCGACCAAGGCCAGGACGAGTAATGAGCCTAGTTGCCAGGCAAGATTTCCGATCACGAACTGCTGTCGCCGTTGCGTCGGCATTGATTCGAGGGTTGTTGTGAAGTGGTTTGTAGCTGTCGGCTCGATCAGAATGCTCTTGCCGCCTACAAGGAAGGATACTGTCGCTAGTTGTCCACTCTCTCGATAGCGGCGGCAGCAAGAGGCTGGTCTGACACGGTGAGAATGCCGAAACGAGACGAACTACACTTTTGGCATTACGGAGACTGAGAGAACAGTCACAGATCTGGTCGCTTTCCGCAGTGGCCGTCGCTCAAACCCCGCTCAGAAGACAGCTGTTGCTCCCCGCCAGCCTCGCTTCGACCGAAGCGAGGCGGCTCACCCGAGCCCGTGCTCGTAACCTGGTGGCAGTCCTTCCCCGTTCGTCCGATGCTTGGTCTTCCAGTCAAGCTCGTCGTCCAACACACGTTCGATCCCATGGAGAAACGAATCACCGAACGTGAAGCCAACCGGGAGTGCTCGCCCGCCACGCCGTGGCCGGGCGAGCACCGCCCACTGCACCACCAGCCACAACTGCTCTAACAGAAAGCCAACACCCACGTAGAAGAGCCGAATTGTCGTCGATGGCGTTGTTGTCAAGGCCCGTGCCTCACGGAACTTCTCGTAACTCTTCTCAACCTGTGAGCGCTTGTCATAGTCCGTTGCAACTTGCCGCGGCGTGCGGTCTTCGAGACCGTACGCCGCGTATCCCGTCGTTTTCACACCAAACTTCCCACGATCACCGTTCTGGTAAGTGACGTTCACCGCCAGTGGAAACATCTGTTCGTGCTCCTTTCCTTCACAGATCGTCTCTTCACTCATGTACGACGCTGTCGCTGCAAGTTTCTCCCGCAGCGACACCTTCCCGGTCTTGACCGGGAAGCCCGGCGGTGCAACTGCTCGAAGCACGCCGATAACCTCGCCGACGTAGGCTGCGCGATCCATGAGAAGCTGGTCAACGTCGAACGGGTACAACTCGACGCGGGCGAGCGCGTGCTCGCCATCAACTGGCTCAACCGCCAGCGTCAGCGGCTTTCCCTGCGCGATCACGAACGCCGTACAGTACCGATGACACTGCGTTGTCCCGTCCCGAGCAGCCATCCGGCGGATCTCGTCGTCGCTCTCCGGTGTCCCGTGGAACGGGTTGTCCATGAAGTCGATACAGACGGTTCTCGACCAATCGCGGTCGAGAACCGACATCGCCAGCAACGCGAGAATGTCATTGACAGCGTCCAGCATCGGCTCTTTTTGGAGCGTATGGAGCCAATCCATGATGGGTTCTCTGTTGGGCGTCTTCTCTGTGTTGATCGTGACGCCGTTGACCGAGGTTGTCCCAACAGCTGCACGGAGAACGACCTCCATGATCTCGCCGGAATCGAGGGGCGAGCCCTCGATTCCTGGCATCGGAACCAGCTCAAGCACCTCCTGAGCAAGAGATTTCAACTGGGCGTTCGAAATGAACTCGTCCGGATCTGTGAGAACTTCCTTGAGCAAAGGGACGTTCATCACGAGTGTATCCGGACAGCGGATGAATCAGATTACCATCCGTCTTTAGCTAAGAGACAAACCGCGTGACAGCAGCGGCTTATCGAGGCTTCTTTTCGAGAGGAATGAGGAGGCGATAGCTGTGTCCAACAGAGCCTCCTCATCGAGAATCATGCGTCGGCTCACTACACTGTTTCCCTCCGAGTTCCTCGAAGAGCACGCCGAGGAACTCGGCGTGGTCGAGCGAGAGGGCAAGCTTCAGATTCCTGTCTTCGTGTGGGCGCTCGTGTTCGGCTTCGCCGCAGGCGAGAGCCGAACACTCGCTGGGTTTAGACGCTGCTACAACGCCACAGCTGACGAACCAATCTCTTCTGGCGGCTTCTATCACCGGTTGACACCGACGCTGGCAGAGTATCTCCGCGACCTCGTCGAGGCCGCGTTCGACGAGGTCGCTGTTCCAGACGCTGTTAACGCTGATATCGACCGATTCAGGGACGTGATGATCGCTGATGGAACAGTGTTGCGGTTGCACGAGTTCCTCTCTGATGAGTTCCAAGCCCGTCACGAGGAGCAGGCTGGAGCGAAGCTCCACCTGCTCCACAACGCCACCGACCAGACAATTGAACGGATCGACGTAACGGACGAGAAAACGCACGACAGCACGCTGTTCAAGACGGGATCGTGGCTACAAGGACGGCTAGTTCTGTTCGATCGAGCGTACTTCAAGTACCGCCGTTTCGCGTTGATCGACGAGAACGACGGCTACTTCGTGAGTCGGCTGAAGCAGAACGCGAATCCGGTGATAACGACGGAATTACGGGAATGGCGCGGCCGCGCCATTCCCTTGGAGGGCAAGCAGATCCACGACGTGGTCGATGATCTCTCGCGGAAGTATATCGACGTAAAAGTCGAGGCAGAGTTCAAACGCGGGCCGTACAACGGCACACGGTCGCTGGACACGAAGCGGTTTCGCGTCGTCGGCGTCCGCAACGAGGACGCCGACGACTACCATCTCTATATCACGAATCTGCCGCGAGAGGAGTTTCTCCCGGCGGATCTAGCGACGCTGTACCGGTGTCGATGGGAAGTAGAAACGCTGTTCCGTGAGTTGAAGACGCAGTATGAACTGGACGAGTTCGATACGAGCAACCCAGATGTCGTGAAGATTCTACTGTACGCGGCGTTGCTGTCACTGCTGGTGAGTCGTGAGTTGTTGGATCTGGTCACCGAGCAGGCCGACGACGAGCTCGTGTTTCCGCCGGAACGCTGGGCGGCGACCTTCCGGTCGCACGCCCAGCTCATCCTCCACGAACTCGGTGAGTACCTCGGCTACTCGCCACCGCCGTTGCTGGAGCGGCTGATTGAGGATGCTCAGAAGATCCACCAACAACGACCGATCTTACAAGAGACGCTCGCTACCGCTACACAACCGAGGTGTGAGTCTTAGCTAAAGACGAATGATCAGATTACTGATTCATCCGCTTCACTCCTACAACGTGTCAGCTACTGGGCTGTTGAATCAGAGTGGACAACTAGCGACATTATGGACGTTACACATCGCTGTCGAGGGCACTGTCTAGTTCTGAATCTCGTCAGCTGGCGTTTGGCCGTCGAGTGCCTGGTTCGGTCGTTCGTGGTTGTAGTGGTGTCTGAAGCGTCGTAGCCACTGTTCCGCGCTGGATTGACTGCCCCGCCAGAAAGAATGAAAGCGGTCGATTCGCATGGTCACAGTCTGGAACCACTTTTCGATGTGGTTCCGGATTCGGTAGTCGAGCCGACCGCTCAAATCGTGACGTGAGAGGGCAGTCAGATAGCCGCCAGCATCGACGAGAAACACTGAATCGGCGACATCGTGTTTCTGAGTGAGCCGATGCAGGAATGCCGCCGCGGGGTCAGTTCCGCGGCGGCTGAACACGTCGATTTCGAGCAGTAATTTTGACTCTGTGTCGATAGCGGCGTAGAGCCACTTTTTCTCGCCGTCAACCTTGATCTGTTTCTCCTCGACCGCGACCCGCGACGGCGATGCCGTCGGCGGGTTGCTCTGGGCTTCAGACAGCGTATGAACCCAGTTCCAGACCGCACCGTGAGAACGATCGACACCCAGCAGGTCTAAGATCGCCCCCGTCTCCCTGATCGACAGCCCCGCCGTGTGGAGACGCACCCCAAATCGCCGGACGGGTGTCGGAGTGCGCTCGTGGCGGTGTTTACCTATGGAAATTCTGCTACCTGAATAAACCACCGTTGACGACATAATATTTTGCACCGCTGCGCTGATTGGACCCGAAATCTAGGAAATGGCCAGACGACAGGCTGATGCTGTTCTCGATCAGTAGCAGGCGAGAGACATCGTCTGCGGTAGCTGTGGCTGATGCGTCCTGCGACCTGGCCACTGACCGCCGCCGGTCCGGCGGCGGTCAGGCACTCACACCTGGCGGGTTATACACCTCCTCTCGGTCGAGCATGTGGAAGATAGACACCAGCAACTTACGAGCAGTTGCGACGATCGCTTTCTGCGATCCCTTCTTTCCCGCTAATCGATCGTAGAACTGTTTCAGGTACTCGTCTTTACACGTGTGGACGGCTGTACGCGCACACTGGACGAGGATCCACCGTAACTGCCGAGATCCACGTTTCGAAATGCTACCTTCGATCCGCGAGTCGCCCGACTCGCGGATCACCGGGTTCAATCCAGCGTAACTCACGACCTCTTTGTCCCGATCAAACCGCTCTATCTCGCCGACTTCAGCGTAGATCATCAGCGCTGAATAGTAGCTCACACCTGGAATCGTCATCAGCAGCTGGGTCTCCTCCAGAGACCCAGCAAGCTCTTCGATCGTCGCTTCGAGTCGTTCAATTTCTTCGGTAAGCGTCTCGATCATCGCAAGATACGACGCTAACAACTCGTCCCAGGGAGTCGGGAGCGAGAGGTCCCGTAGGGACTCTCGCCCCGACACACTCAGCGGCTTGATGTCTCGCGTGATTCCATGATCAGACAACAGTCCATGGATCTTGTTGGCGTAGTCGGTCCGATTCTCGACCAGTTTCTGCCGCCCGCGCACGAGTGCGCGGGCTTCCCTGATCTCGTTGGTCGGAACGTAACTCTCCGGGACTGAATCTAACCGACCCATCCGCGCCAGCTCTTTTGCATCGACGCGACCAGTCTTCTTGTCCGCGTTTGCGATTAGCGTGAGTTTGCCTGGATGGGCAACAGTCACATCCAAATGTTCCGACAGCGTATCGTGGATGTGGTAGTAATTGGTGGTCGCTTCGATGACGGCCTCGGCACCAGCATACCGCTTGGCGAGGTCGTCGAGGTTCGCGTTCTGGACGCGAACCTCTTCGACGATCTCACCGGCTTCGTCCATCACTGCCACCTGTGCGTGCCGCTTGTGAATATCAATTCCAAGGTACATTGATCTCACTCCGGGACGTCAGTGCGTGAAACAGAGATTCACCTATGCGGGCTTTCCCGGATGCCGCGCCCCGCGGCATCCGGGCTGTAGCGCCCAAGCCTCGGCTTCTTACGCACTTGGACCAGTCAGTTAAACGTGCTCGACGGCACGAAACACGGATCGGTCTCTTGCGTCCCATATCTTGTTCCACGCTCTCATGGGATAGCAGAATTTCCATCGAGTCAGTTAAGCGTCAAAAGTGAGGCGGGAGAATTTCTTGCTGGTTCATGGCAGAAATCGCCCGCCTCACTGGTCATAGAGAGTGGATTAATTTGGATTTTGTGGAGCGCGAGCGGACACCCGAGCCAGCGATGGCGCTGGGTATTCAATCGCACGTTGCGGGCCTTTCACTGTCGAATACCGTTGAATTACTCGACTGCTTGGGTGTCCAACGGTCGAGAAAAGCGATCCACGATTGGGTCCAGAAGGCCGATCTACAGCCAGAATCTGGGAAAGAACCGAATCAGATCGCGCTCGACGAAACAGTGATTCGGATCAACGACCAGCAATATTGGCTGTACGCCGCCGCTAACCCAGAAACGAATCAACTGCTTCACGTCCGGTTGTTTGCGACGACAACCACTGCTCTCACCGAAATCTTTCTCAACGAACTGCGGCAAAAACACGAGGTCGAAAACGCTGAATTTCTCGTCGATGGTGCTCAACATCTCCAAACTGCCCTGCAACGAGCTGGCCTCCGATTTCAGATGTGTCGCCACGGAAATCGGAACGCTGTCGAGCGGATTTTTCGAGAGCTAAAACGACGAACCTCGTCGTTTTCGAACTGCTTCAGCCACGTCGAACCGAACACAGCCGAAACCTGGCTCCAGAGTTTCGCTCGCTGGCACAATGCTCCAAACTAAACACTACCACGGGAGCCGCGTAAAGCATTTCCGTAAGGAGATGCGCACCACGCTGAAACGCCTGCAAGAGCGAGACGCCTCCAAGTGGCGGATAGACGAACGATTCAACCACTACCAGAATGCCCCACTGATATTGTCGAGAAGGCATCTCGACAGGCTGTCGAGTACGCCCGTGAATTCGAGGCCCCCGTAATCGTGATGGAGGACCTGTCGTACATCCGCGAGTCGCTGGACTGCGGAAAATTCATGAACCGACGGCTCCACGCATGGGCTTTCGCTCGATTGCAGGACCGTATCGAGGACAAAGCCAGCGATGTGGGAATCCCAACGATGTACGTCAATGCGGCGTACACGTCGCAGACGTGCCACGAATGCGGTCACATCGGCTATCGAGACATTGGCGGAGAGTTCCTCTGTACGCACGATGTGTGTCACGTCACGACGTTCGAGGGCGACATAAACGGCGCGATAAATATCGCACAGTGGGCAGACCCGAGGGGAGAGAGCGTGCCGCTGAAACCGGCAGGCAACGACTCGTCTCGGGATGGGAGTGCCTGTGACAGCACCACGACCCACAGTGAGCAGAGCCAATTAGAGCAAATGACGCTCAGTGAGTTCGGGTCGAAACCCACTGCTAGCGACTAGCTGGTATTCCCACGCAGGGAAGCCGCGCCGTCGCCGGGCGAAGCCCGGTTGCCTGAGGGATCTCCGATCTCTCTCCATTCACGGCGCGGAGGATGTCGCTTTGCAGCCATCGAACCCACATCTCGGGTTGTCGCTGAGTTTGGCCTCTTTTTTTATCGCCATCGCCCTGTGGGTTTTCGATGGTGCACCGGGTATAAACCTCCTTTTGCGGGGACTGAAACGATGTTTTGGTACGTTAACCATTTCTCGCTCTTGATTCCGAGAAATATACACATCAAAATCAAATTTTTCACTCTCGGCAGTTCCGTAGAACCTTCCTGCGCCGCGTATATCCATTTCAGATAGAAAGAAGGGTTTTCTCATTAAATCCACAACTATCCAGATACTATCGACAAAGATAGCACCCTCATTTGAAACTAACATCCATTTTTGAAATCCATTTGATAACAATAACCTCAGTATTGAGCTGATCGGCTGCGAAAGTGGAACATTATTATATCTGTTCCAGTCTTCCCTCTCTAAGATTCTACCGAGAGTTCGCGTTCGCCGATTTCGTATTCTACGCTCCAGTGGAGATAATAGGACACGATCCCGAAGAGTCCAAACACTACGGCTATCACAATAGGAATACTTCCCACACTACTAAGAAGGATAGCCATCGCCACAAGTCCTCCGAAGGCAAAGACAAACACCAACAGAGAACTGACCGATGTAGTCCCTTCGAGCAAGTCAGCCAGCAGAAGTACCGAGACACCAGCTACTCCGACAGCGATCTGTAGCAGTCCAGGATTTACCGGGATGAGAACGACCAGTCCGAGGTACCCAACCACGACCACGGCGACAGTCGGTAGTAAGAACAATCCGACAGCCATGACAGTCCACACTCCCACGCCGACAAGCTCCCCAAGCCACCAGGATGCTGCAAGCGTCACACCAAGTGCAAGCCAGCGTCCCCAACTCGGTTCCGTTGACCAGCGAAGAACACCAGCTGAGAACGAATTGTTGCCCGACTGCGCGTGCTGGCTATCGGCTTGCATGCGAGTTCGGTCGGATTCTTTGCTCATTGAGCGGCACTCCGCTGTTGTTTCCCAGCCGATAAGATAGCCGCTAACTGATCGCTCGGCCCGACCTCGTATGCACTGACGCCCGAGAGCGATGCCAGGCTCCGCCGAAAGTCTTCGAACTCCGTATAGCGACGATAGGCGTCGTCCAGATTGCCCACTGATGTTTTCTCGAACAGAACACTCGGCGTCACAAAGACGACCACCTGACCGCCCCCACGATGAGCGGCTTTGACGGCTTCACGGAGTTCTGTTCGATTGGAGTCGTCCGTGATAATGATGGTCCGGACCGTTCCCTCAAGTCTGCCTGTGATCGTTTCGACACTGGCAAACAACGGTTGGTCGGCAATTCGCTGTACGTAGGTATCCGAGGAGGCAAAGAACGGGTGCAGTGCTGTCTCGAAGGCACTCTCGCCATCCAGTTGGCCCGCTGTTCGCCGAGCTCGCGCGGGATCAATCGTTCCCTCAGTGTAGTCGGTACCAAGACCATCGAGGGGCGTCAGCGAACGAACACTCTCAGTTATCGCTCGATAGTGCTCTTCCTCAGCACCTCGCCCAACCGCATGGAGCAATCCGTCATCGGTGACGCTGTACCAACTCAGTGGGTCTCCGAGCTCACGTGCGCTATCGACAAGCCCCAGGGAAACCTGTCGTGCGAAGTCCAGTTTCGTCTCACCGTCCGGCCCCGTTCCCATACTGCTCCGGTGATCGAAAATGAGCGCTGTTTCGAGATCAGTTTCGGCTTCGAATTCTCGCACGTGGAGGTTAGCCAGCCGTGCTGTCGCCTTCCAGTCGATTTGCTGGATCGTATCCCCCGGGACATACTGACGAACTTCTGCTGGCGTCACCCCCCCGCCAGTACGACCGGCCTCGTGTTCACCGAATCCTGTCGCGATTCGCTCTCCCCCTTCGCCAACATGAATATCGCGCGGTGCGCGTGATTCAACGGTGATCCTGAGGTGGGATTCGATGGTCGTCGTCTGGCGGAACAGACCCAGTGTGTCGGTAACCGTCACCTTTGGAGGGTCGAACTTGAACTGCCCAGCGACCGGCCACGCCACCTCGAATGAAGACTCTCGAGATTCGTCGTCGGGACCGAGGGTGCAGGAAGCACCGGTCGTGTTGCTGGCAAGCGGCGGCTGGAGAATAACCTGAACTGACACTCCTGACTGCGATCCAGATTCGACCCTGAGCGTTCCTGGTGTCGTCTCACCGGCAGTCACTCGTGTCCGATCAAGTTGCTCGTCAACAGTCAGACTATCGACGACCGCAGTCGTCGATCGAACATACCGATACTGTCGAGCGAGGAGCCACCCGAGCAGGCTCGCTGCCCCGACGAGCAGTACCGTCCGGTTGAGGACGACCGCCCACAGACACAGCACTGCAGCCAGCCCGAGTGTCACCCAGTATCGGCGCGTTACCTTCATTTATTCTTAAGACGCACGAGTGGCAGTTAAATCGGTTGGACTTACGAGGCTGTGTAGCTACCATGAATACTTTGCAGGAAATCGATTGGCCGTCACCGCGGCTTTTTTACTTGGCAACAGCTACAGATGGTGTATGCCTAACCGACGGAAACCGTGGGTGTTCTTCGTCGACATAGCCAGTCGGATTCCCGTCGATCTTACTGCCGTTCTCATTCTTGTTGTCGTGACGAATGCGGCTGTCTTCCTCCCGATCGTTCGTGAGACGCCGCTCCGCATCATCGTCGGATTACCGTTCGTGCTGATTGTTCCCGGCTATGCGCTGATTGCAGCCCTGTTTCCGGAGCAGGGACGCTCGCCAGAACAGTTGGATGACGAAGAAGAAACCAGCGAGACGACTGACCAGTCCCGAGGTATCGACGGTATCGAACGGGTTGCGCTATCCTTCGGACTGAGTATTGCCATAACCCCGTTTATAGGGCTGGTCCTGAATTTCACGCCGTGGGGCATCCGTCTGGTACCGATTATGGTTGCTGTGAGTGGCGTGACGATTGTTCTGACTGCTGTCACTATGTCCCGTCGTCGAGAGCTTCCGCCCGAAGAGCAATATCGGGTCCCATATCGAGAGTGGCTCGAGGCTGGCAAAAATGAACTTCTCGAACCAGACTCACAGGCTGACGCGGCTCTGAAAGTTGGACTCGTATTGAGTGTGAGTGTGTTACTGGCGGTTGGAAGCGTCGGCTTTGCAGTTGACGTGTCACAACAGGGAGAGTCCTTTTCGGAGTTTTACTTGCTTACGGAAAACGAAACCGGCGCATTGGTCGCAGATGGATATCCGACCGAACTGCAGCGTGGTGAGAGCCACCAGTTGACCGTTGGGGTCGGAAACCAGCAGCACGAACGGGTGAACTACATAGTGCTCGTGGAACTCCAGCGAATAGAGGTTGTCGACAACGATACGCGTATCCGAGAGTCTGAGGAGTTACACCAGTTCCGGCCGTCCCTTATTCACAACGAGACGTGGCACCGCCAGCACAAAGTCACCCCACAACTGACCGGATCGAATCTACGACTGCAGTATCTCCTCTACCGCGGGAACCCACCGACACCCCTGAACCGATCGGCAGCATATCGAGAACTGCACCTGTGGGTAAACGTGACTGCCTGAAATATGATAGCCAACAAATTCGAGTGTTGTATCGAAGCGGGATGACGAAACCACTATTGCATAACTTGGTGTACATTGGTTAATGGCTCAGTCTGGAGACGTCGCCGACGCCAACACATCCACCATCGTCAGTGGGACGAACCTTGTTCGGGAGTATACACGGACGAGCGGTGGCTTCTTTGGGAATTCGGACGGGCCAACATTGCGTGCCGTCGACGAGATTTCGATCGCTATCGACAACAACGAGGTCGTCGGCATTGCCGGCCCCAGTGGGAGTGGGAAATCGACGCTGCTGCATTTACTCGCCGGTTTAGATGTCCCGACCAGCGGGACCCTGATAATCGACGGCATTGATATCGCGAGCATCTCGACACGCCAACGGGGCCGGCTCCGACTGGAGACGGTCGGTATCGTCTTCCAGCGATTTCACCTACTGGACTCGCTGTCGGCCCGCGCGAACGTCGCCGTCCCCCTGCTTGAAGCTGGTCACGGGAAAAGTAACCGTCGAGAGCGTGCCGAACAGTTGCTTGAAGCGGTGGGGCTTGAAGAGCGCGTGACCCACAAGCCCGGCCAACTCTCCGGCGGGGAACAACAGCGTGTCGCTATCGCCCGGGCACTCGCTACTGACCCCGCGCTCGTAGTCGCCGACGAGCCAACGGGCGAACTGGACTCTGAATCTGGCGAGCAAGTGCTTGACTTACTTGTCACTGCGGCCGACGACCGAGCTGTGATACTCGCCTCGCACGACCAGCAAGCGCTGGATGTCTGTGACCGCGTGGTCTACCTGCGCGACGGACAGGTCGTCGGGAGGCAGTGATGTTCGGTCGGATGCGAGCGCTGATGGGACTGGCTGGTGCTCGCGTCGCGGGACGGCTCCGTATCGCACCCCAACGCGTGTTGCTGAGTGTATTTGGAGTAGCCCTGGCCATCGGCCTGATGGTCGCAGTGTCGGGCGTCTCTCTGGGGCTCGCTTCCGAGTCGGTCATCGAGAGCGAAGGTGTCGACTACTGGATCGTCCCCGAGCAATCGAACGTCGAGTCCATCGCGGTGTCAGCGGGCGGATTACAGTTGGGCGACGTCCATGCGACCAGTGCGGAGATCGCCCGCGACGACCGGGTCAGCTATGCGACGCCCGTGCTGTTGGAGCTGGTGCCGGTACGGGATACGAATACAGGGGAGCGGACCTATGTCCTCACAGCCGGCGTGGTTCCCCAGCCAGACACTTCGGTGCTCGGGCTGCCTGGCTCCCAGCTCGAACCTGGCGACCCCTACTACAACAACGGCAGCTACGACGGCCGCTTTACTGGGGAGGTCGTGCTGAATGACGCCGCGGCCGAGGTGACGAATAGCTCCGCGGGCGATTCGCTGGGCCATGTGCGGGAGTCGAACCGGAAGCTCTCGGTCACGAATGTTTCCGCTGGAAGCGGCCAGACGACCGGCGGGACCGTCCCGGTGATGCTGATGCATCTCTCCGAACTACAATATCTGACCGGCGCAGCGGAGAGCGACTCCGCCGATCAACTACTGGTCAGTACGAATGACCGCGGCGTTCGGGAGTCGTTAGACGGTCGCTATCCGTGCACAACGGTCGTAACAAGATCTGGCCTCTCCGCACAGCAAGTCTCGTCGTCGAATTTGCCGCTGGCCGTGGCAGTCTCCGCGTTCATCTCAGCTGTAGTAGTGGGCGTGTTGTTCGTCACGACGCTCATGGGTCTAGAGGTAAGTGCCGACCGGCAGCAGTTTGGGGCGCTGGCCGCGATGGGCTATTCGAACCAGTCGTTATCGACCCTTGTTGCTGCCGAAACGGTCATCATTTCGCTTGTCGGCGGTGTCGTAGGGATTGGTGTCGGGCTCATTGGTGTCCTCGGTGCCAACGGGATCGGTGCACGACTGTTCGGACTCGAAAGTGTCGCAGTCTTCCAGCCAGTCTTAGCCGGGTACGCCATCGCTGTGGCGCTCCTCATCGGGGTTGTCGGGGCGATATACCCCGTCTGGCTGAGTCGGCGTAGCGACGTCTTGGAGGTGCTCTCGTAGATGACACGCCTACCCGAACTGGTTGGCATCGCCGTTTCTCAACTCCGCTACGACCGACTTCGTACGGTGCTTGCAGTCTTGGGCGTGGCGATGGCCGTCCTCGCGACGGTGCTGCTCGTCAGCGTTGGGAGCGGCGTAATCGAGACCGGCCAGCAGAAATTCGACCAGTCTGGACGTGACCTCTGGGTCACTGGGGGTGCTGTTGAGTTGCGGCCCGGAAGTGCAGGTGGGTTCCAGAACACGTTGGTTAACGCACATTCTGTTTCGGAGAACATCTCTGCCCGTGACGAAGTCTTTACGGCAATACCAATGGCCTTCCAAATCGTCTATGTCGGGAGCAATACCTCCGAGTTCGAGACAATCGTCGGTGTGGGCGCGCCAGCATACGGCCCTTCCGTGTCGATTACCGAGGGTCGGCCATTCCAGACCACAGAAGACGTCCACTACGCGAACGGCAGCTACGATGGTCCGATGACAAATGAGGTTATCCTCAACCAGCGTACAGCCGAATTACTCGACGTCAAGGTCAATGATACAATTTACCTCGGAGGAACGCTCCAGGCAGCCAGCGAAAACGAGTTCGTTGTCCGGGGGATCTCGCCGACGTTCTCGCGGTTCGTCGGGGCACCGACCGCTACCGTACATCTAAGCGAACTTCAGGAAGTAACCGGCACGACTGCCAGCGATCGGGCCACATTCATCTCTGTACGCCTCACTGATGGCACGAACGCAGAGACAGTAAAACACGAGTTACAGAGAGAGTATCCGGCCTACACGGTTCGCACGAACCAAGAACAGCTGCAGGCGACACTCCAAGAGCAGGTAACGGTGATTGCGAGTGGATTCAGTTTGGCCTTATTAGCAGTCGTTGCTGGAATTCTGTTGACGATGAACCTCCAGCTCTCCTTTGTTTACCAGCAACGAGATCGATTCGCCGCTCTGCAGGCACTGGGGATGTCCAGGTCCTCGTTGACCAGCATCGTTGTCGCGAATACGCTACTCATTGGCCTCCTCGGTGGCTTCGTCGGGATCGCCCTTGCTGTTCCCTCTACGTGGCTTATCAACTGGGTCGCGGCCAGTGTCAGTGGTTTCGAGAACGTGGTGTCGCTTTCAAAACCAATTCTGGTTGGAGGCTTCGTCGCCGCCACCATTGTTAGTATCCTGAGTGCTATTGCCGCGAGCATCTATTTACACAGATTGCAGCCGCTTGACGTGCTTCGGTCGTGAACTTATCAGTGTATTTGTCATTTATCTCTCATGACCTATGTGAACATCCGGCACTGTCTAGTTCTGAATCTCGTCAGCTGGCGTTTGGCCGTCGAGTGCCTGGTTCGGTCGTTCGTGGTTGTAGTGGTGTCTGAAGCGTCGTAGCCACTGTTCCGCGCTGGATTGACTGCCCCGCCAGAAAGAATGAAAGCGGTCGATTCGCATGGTCACAGTCTGGAACCACTTTTCGATGTGGTTCCGGATTCGGTAGTCGAGCCGACCGCTCAAATCGTGACGTGAGAGGGCAGTCAGATAGCCGCCAGCATCGACGAGAAACACTGAATCGGCGACATCGTGTTTCTGAGTGAGCCGATGCAGGAATGCCGCCGCGGGGTCAGTTCCGCGGCGGCTGAACACGTCGATTTCGAGCAGTAATTTTGACTCTGTGTCGATAGCGGCGTAGAGCCACTTTTTCTCGCCGTCAACCTTGATCTGTTTCTCCTCGACCGCGACCCGCGACGGCGATGCCGTCGGCGGGTTGCTCTGGGCTTCAGACAGCGTATGAACCCAGTTCCAGACCGCACCGTGAGAACGATCGACACCCAGCAGGTCTAAGATCGCCCCCGTCTCCCTGATCGACAGCCCCGCCGTGTGGAGACGCACCCCAAATCGCCGGACGGGTGTCGGAGTGCGCTCGTTCTCCCAAACGTCTTGACTGTCCTCGTCTAACGTTTTTCTGAGCAGGTCTGCGAGTGTCATGAACACCTCTCGCTACGGCCTGCTCGCTTCTCAATCCCTCAACTAGACAGTGCCGAACATCCCAAGTTATAATAGACTCCACACTATCGTATTTGGTAGCAGGGACTTGCCAAATACTATCAAATAGGTTTGGAACTAACGCAGGACAGGGTCACCGTGGGGCTGCGTAGCCTGAGGGTTACACTTACTGTTCTCACGTCGCTGTAGCGAGCAGGAACACGCAGACATATCAATGGCAGAAGCTAGCAACCATACAACTAACGAGCAGGCAGTCTCAACGACTTCAGAAGAAGGTAGTAAGTGGCTGCTTGACGCCGAGAGCAAGGTTGAACCGACGCTGAGCGTTGTCATGCCGACGCTCAACGAAGAGAAGGGGATCAGGGAATGTATCAAACGGGTGGAGACGGCCCTGGAACAACTACGGGTTCCGGGCGAAATCGTCATCAGTGACAGCTCAACGGACAGAACGCCGGAGATCGCTCGGGAGATGGGTGCCATCGTCGTCGAACCCGATGGCAAAGGCTATGGCTATGCCTACCGGTATGCCTTCGAACGAGTGCGTGGCGAGTATGTCGTCATGGGCGACGCCGATACGACGTACGATTTCGAGACGATTCCTGAGCTTCTGGAGCCGGTTCGCTACGGCGACGCAGACATCTGCATGGGGAGTCGGCTAGAGGGCGAGATTCGTGACGGCGCGATGCCGACATTACACCAGTACGTCGGGAATCCACTGCTGACGAAGTTCTTGAACAGTTTCTATGGGGCTGGCGTAAGCGATGCCCACAGTGGCTTCCGGGTTTTTACTCGGGATGCCCTCGAGACGCTGGACTTAGAAACCGATGGGATGGAGTTTGCCAGCGAGATGATCATGGAAGCTGGCGCGAAGGATCTGGAGATTGCCGAGAGGCCAATAATCTATCACGAGCGCGAGGGCGAGGAGACGCTCGACAGTTTCCGTGATGGCTGGCGCCACGTCCGGTTCATGCTCATGAATGCACCCGGATATCTGTTCTCGATGCCCGGGATTTCGATGGGGGTAGCCGGCCTGGTCATCATGGGGCTCGCGTTCGGGAGTGTGTCGCTCGGTGCGTTTACCCCAGGCCCGCATTCGATGATTGCTGGGAGCCTATTGGTGCTTGCTGGGTTCCAAGTATTCAGTCTCGGCGTGTTCTCGACCGTCGCCAGCGACCCGATACAGACGCCGTCTGATCCCCTGACCGACAGATTTATCCAGGAACTTCGACTGGAACGGGGTGTTACGATCGGTCTCGGTATATTTGCTGTCGGGGCGGCCTACGCTGTCTCTCTCGTCGCAGAATGGGTTGCCAGTGGATTTACTGTGTTACCGTTGTTGATGGCGGATATCATGGCGTTTACAGGGATTATTCTGGGCCTGCAGATAATATTCAGCTCATTCTTCCTGAGCACGGTTGCGGCCCAGAATTCGTGACCGCCACGTTAAGCTAGTAACCATTCTGTCACTTAGTGATGGCACAAGTACTGGCAACCCGTAATCAGGAGTGTGAGTTATTCCGGTGCCTTAACCCTTAGAATTAGGACTGCCCGCTCAAATGCCTGCTCGAGGCAATCGCCCGGGTGTAAATCTCGGTTCGAGCGCCTCATCCTTCGGCAGTCTGTTGATTATTCAGCTCTTGATAATCCGAGATAAACGTATGCTCGAAGGCAAATGGACCCTACCCTCGAAACACCCAGACGCAGAACAGCGATTTTCAATATGGACAAGCAATCCGACTAAAACGACTCACTGGAGGGCTGACTATGACGGTTGAGGGACTCGACTAAGTCACAATCGGAATTACCCTACTGACGGTCGAACTGTTTCTTCTTCTTCACGGCTGGGACAGACCGCAGTTATCTCAGCACCATCTCCTCCAAAAATATCGGTAGTCGCTTCAACGCCGATTTTCATCCCTCAACATTGACAAACGTATCTATTCCAGTGTATGACCATAGCTGACTATCAGTCGACCAGCTATTTTGTTACTCGTCTATTTGAAACGAGAAAGCTGAAACTAAATCGATTCATTGAGGCTATGTTCCCTCGTCTGGGCCGGTATAACCAATTCATGACAGGAAGCAAACTCGCGGGTAAGAAGTTTAGAGAACTCTTATCGCTTGCCCCTGTACATATTAAGATTGATGCTCTACATTGCTACAGGAAGTATATAAATGTACTCAGATAATATAATTTACTGTCCTACGTGTGGCATGAATCTAGTGGACGAACAAATTGAGGACCGGCAACGGCGCTACTGTGTGGAGTGTGAGACACCGATTTATCGAAATCCCAAACCATGTGCAGGCGTCCTTGTGGTAGATGAACGCGAACACGTCCTTCTGATAAAACGAACCCAGCCTCCTGCTCCGGGCTCATGGAGTGTGCCAGCTGGCTATCTTGAGGTGAATGAGCCTCCACAGGAAGCAGGGATTCGTGAATTACGCGAAGAAACGGGCCTACATGCCAACACCGATTCTCTAAAACTGCTGGACACAGCCTTTGTCCGTCATCCAGACGATTAGTACGTTCTCGTCATCATCTACACTGTTCCTCGTTCGGAGACCAACGGCACAGTAGCACCGGGTTCAGATGCTGCTGACGCCCGATTCTGATATCTTGCGGATCTGGAGACTCGTCACGAACAGGTAGAACCTAGCTATGGTTCCATTCTTGAACAAGACGTTAGCGAAGCGGGGACCGCTAATTATTGGGCGACAGTCTCGGCGGGTGTCTCCATCGCCTGTTCAGGAGCCTCTCCTTCCGACAGGAGGTGATAGTAGCGGTCCACCGACCGATCTTTGGTAAACCGTTGTTCGAACGCCTCTCGAGCATTGCGTCCCTGCTTTTCGACAAACTCCTGATCTGCTTTCCACGTTCGAATCGCATTTACCACACCCTGAACATCACCCTGTGGGACGTGAATGCCTGCATCGAACGCATCAATGATTTTGGCCTCATCATCATACGGTTGTGTGATTCCCAGAACGGCCATGCCGGCTGCCATCGCGGAATATAATTTACTCGACACACATACTCCCTCGAATCCTTCATTCACCGTAACGATCGAAACGTCACCAGAGGTGAGGCTATACGGAAGATCATCCCAGGGCTGATATGGTAGGAATTGGACAGTATCTCCACGGATCCCGCGGTTTTCGGCGATATTGACGATCGTTTCCTTGTTGTCGCCTTCACCGATGATGAAGAAACGAACGTTTTCCTCCTCGAACTCCGAAGCTGCCTTGACGACCGTTTCGAGATCGTGGAATTCGCCGATGTTCCCGGAGTAGAGAACGGTAAAGGGATCAACCAGATCGTGTTCTTTGCTGAACCAGTTTTCCTCCTTCGGGATTGGTTCGATGAAGTTCTCATCCTCCCAGTTGTGGATAATCGTGATTTTCCCGGAGTCAAAACCTGCACCCGCATTCTCGGTAATTCGGTCCCGCATCATCGGCCCAAGCGCAACGATATGCTTGGCCCCGTGGAAGGCCCTCGCGTTGAACCAATTCCAGACTCTATCGATGAGTCCACCTTCCGAGATGTACCCGAGTTCGACCGGCTGGTCCGGGTAAAGATCATACACGATGTAGGTATAATCCCAGCCGCGAATCTTTGCCACCAGCCACATCGCAGGTGGGAGCATCGGGGGATTCGAGAGCACAATGAGTTCACGTTCCGCCTCTGACCGGCTTATAAGTAAGGCAAAGAACATCCAACCGGTGAACACGAACCAATTGAAGAGTCGTCGTAGGAGCGAGACTTGCCGGACTTGTGGAGCCCGAATACGTTTCGTCAAGACGCCCTCGTGTGTCGATACCCGTGGCTGCTTCTCGTTTTCTCCGCTGTGATAGTTCGGCTGCCCTGTATAGACAGTGATATCAAGGCCACGATCCTGAAGACCGACAGCCAGATCAGTCATCAACTGGCCCGTGGACGCAGTGTCCGGGTGAAAGTACTCAGTTACGAGAACGTACTCTTTCCCTGCTGAACTCATCGTTAAGTGATTAGCGCTCGTGGAGAAGTGTTTCGAGGTTTTCGCGGACATAGTCTCTACCGCGGTTTTCGACGTACCAGTCGAGAGTATTTTTGATTCCTTCTTCGACTGTATACTGCGGTTCCCAGCCGAGCAGTTCTTCGGCGCGTGTCGTGTCTGCTGCGCGGTGGCGAACGCCGACCGGCTTGTCGGTCATATAGTTAATCTCGTCCGGTTCCCAGTCGAGATAGTCAAAGATAATCTCGACAGCCTCGTTCATCGTTACGTATCGACTGATACCGGCGTTGACGGGGGTTCCGTCAGTGATGTTCTCGGCGGCGAGGCGCAGCGAGCGCGTGATGTCTTTAACGTAGGTGAAGTTGCGGGTCTGCTCGCCGTCGCCCCAGATCTGGAAGGGGTCTTGGCGGGCGTAGGCTTTGGCCATGAAGGCGACGATCGCGTGCGTCTCGTTTTCTCGCGGCCCGTAGGCTGTGAAGATTCGGACGGCGCTGGTGTCGATGTCATACTGCTCGTTGTAGGCTTGGAGTGAGCGTTCGCCCATGAGCTTCGCCCAGCCGTACACCTCGTCGGCATAGGCACCGCCGCGCTCGTCGAAACTGACCATATCCTCCCGAAGACGCTGGCGCTCCTGCTGGATGTCCGTCGGATACGTACATGCACTGGAGGCGAAGGAAATGCGGTCTACGCCGTTCTTTGCTGCGGCCTCGTAGACGATATTGTCGAGTGCCATGTTCGTCGCACAGTTCGCCGGATACTGCGAGATGTAGCCTCGGCCCCCGTGGTCCGCGGCAAGGTGGAAGACGGTGTCGATGTCGACCGTCGCCTCGTCCGCGAACTCATACTGCTTGAGATCGCCTTCCAGAACCTCAATCTCGCCTTCGACCGCTTCGAGGTTCTTTCGTTCACCGCTCGAGAAGTCGTCGGCCACGCGAACCGCTGCACCCTCCGCAACTAGGTCCTCGACGAGATGTGATCCGATGAACGATGCGCCACCCGTAACCAGTACGTGTTCTCCATTCCAACTCATTCGCTACCTCCATCGGCGACCGCTTCCCGCTTAGAACCTTCGAGTTCCGCCTCGGCCCACTCGTATACCTCGCGGAGACCATCCTCAAGTCTGACCGAAGGTTCCCAGTTGAGTTCGTCCTTCATCTTTTTCGTATCCGCGGCGTACTTGTCGGTACCAGTCGGCATCGAGAGATCGTGTTCGATGGTGAGGTCCTTCCCACTGATGGCGATGATCTTCTCGGCGAGCTCGTTCATTGAGACGATCTCCTTCGAGTTCCCGAGGTTGATCGGCTCTCCATCAGACTTCTTCTCCATCGTCCCGATCATCCCGTTGACTAGGTCCGTCACGTATATGAAACCGCGCTTCTGGGTCCCGTCGCCGAAGAGTTCGATCGAGTCGCCGTCATCGGCTTCGATAGCTTTCCGACAAAGAGATGGGATGACGTGACTACTATCAGGATCGAGGTTCTCGCGTGGGCCGTATGCGTTGAAAATACGAACGCTACTCGTTGCGATGTCACAGTCTGTGTGGTAGGCGTCGCACGCAATTTCACCGAGGATTTTCGCCCACCCGTACGTACTGTGAGGGTTCGCGGGAATCCCCTGGTCTTCACTGAACTTATTTAGATCGTCGTGTTCCTGTCGATAGATGCACGCACTCGAAGCGAAGAGGAAACGATCGGCATCATTGACGCGTGCTGCCTCCAGCATGTGTTGATTCATTAAGACACTCGGCGTGAGTCCATTGACGTTCTCGCGCTGAATGTAGTGTATTCCACCAACACTTGCTGCTAGATGGAAGACGTGATTGATGCCCTCGGTGGCCTCGATACAACCCTTGTGCGTCGTCAGATCAACCGGCCGGATTTCGACAGCATCAGCAATATGTGAAAGTTTGTTGTGCCCTTTTGAGAAATTGTCCGCGACGACTACTTCGGCACCGCGTGAATTCAACTCTTCAGTAAGGAACGAACCGATGAATCCCGCTCCTCCTGTTACAAGAACCGTTTGGTCCTGCCAATCGACCATACGTGCTTATATATGTTTCCGACCAATAAACTTGCTATTACGGACACTGTTTCGTTAGCGCGGATTGACGAACGGGCAGGTCGTTGAGTAATCTGTCCAGGATGCTCGCAGACCTGCTCAACGAGACGTATGGGGGAGTTAGATGAATATTGGGACGCGAGCGGACGGCGACGCCCGCCAGGGCGTTCGCCGTCCGCCTGCACCGGACCGGCTGTTCAGTCAGAGAGATAGTAACTATTCTCGCGAAATTTGGTGTAGCACGCTCTTATGAAGCTGTCTGGGACTGGGTGTATCGGCTGGCTAACAGGGGGTGTTACCCGCCGACGGCGCAACCGTCCGGGTCGCAGTCGACGAGACCGCTGTCAAGATAAACGGCCAGTAGTCTTGGCTGTACGCTGCAATCGACGTCGACACGAAGTCGATTCTCGACATCGCATTGTTCGGTCGGCATGGCACCGATCAGGCGGCGTTCCTGCACGGATTGACGGAGACACACGACTATTCGGAGGCGGTGTTTCTCGCCGACCAATACGGTTATCGGACTGCCGTTGTGCGACTTGTGTTGAGCGGTCGGGGCAACTACACCGAGCGAAATCTGATCGAGAAGTGGTTTCACATCTTCAAGATGCAGGTCGACCGCTTACATCTTTCGTGGGTGGGCAGTGGGGCCAGCGTTCGCGAATCGCTCGCACAGTTCATATACTGTATCAACCACCAACGACCACACCAAACACTCGATGGACGCACGCCAGCGGAGGAGGTGCTAAACCATACCGTGCCTGTGCCTCTCGAATATGCGCTGCCTGAAAGTTTAGAATATATATCAGTATTAATTGTCTCTTCCTCACTCAAGATAACCCATCTCTCGCAATTGGTCTTGGGTCTGTGAATCTAATTCCATCGCTAGCTCGTAGCTCTCTGCATCGACTTCGTCAAGTTCTTTTTTCCACGACGTTAGTTGCTTTCGCAGTTCTTCTGCAACGTCTCTCTCTTTTACTAAGTTCTCCGTCTCTTCGGGATCTATCTCCAGATTGTAGAGCCGTTCTGATGCTTCGCCGAACCTCCGACTTAGGAAATAACCGGGGTTGGAGAGGACCTGAAGCATGAACTGGACGTCAACCAGTTTACTTAGATACGGTCGTATCCCGGACTCTGACGAAACCGTCTGTATGTACTTCCAATTCTTACGGCGTACCGAGTAGAACGAGTTCTGCACGTCCGCGTAGTCAGTCTCAGAATACACCACTTTACGGCCGCCGTCGAGAACCGATCGACCAGCGATTTCGTCTGAGAGACTGGATGGGTTCTCTATGCCGAGGTAATCAAGGGTTGTTGGAAGCAAGTCTATTAAACTCATCAGTTCGTCTGAACCATCCCACGAGGGCTGTTCTTCAGGATAACGAATGATTACCGGTACGTGCACCAGTTCTTCGTAGGGAACGTGTGAATGACCGACGTTACCGTCATGGTCGCCGAACGCTTCACCGTGATCACCCGCGAATATTATCAGTGTATCCTCGAACACGTCATGTCTCTTCAACCGATCAAGCAGCGACTGGAAGGCGTGGTCTGTGTACGCTATCTCGCTGTCATAAAGATCGATGAGTCGACGGAAATCCTCTTCGCTAGAGGCACGCCGCAGACTCTCTCTTGTCCCGTCTATAGGACCTTCGTAGTCTTCGTCGACGTACGTCTCGAATCCCTCTGGTGGTTGATACGGGTCGTGTGGGTCGATACTCCAGAGGAAGGTGAAGAATGGTCGGTCATCGTCTCGCTGTAGGACCTCTTGTTCGAATCGATCGACAACCTGCTCTCCTGTTGGGAACACGACACGCCCGGACTCGTGTTCCAACAGTTCGTCGCTCGCCGTAGACTCGACCCGGTGAGAGGTGAGTGTCTCGTCCTTGTAGAGGTCAACGAAACGCTCAAAGCCTCTGTCGAAACCGAGCTCGGACGAGACGTTACCAATCGCCGAAATTGCGACTGTCCGAAACCCCTCATCCTCGAAGATCTCCGGCCATCTCGGGAGTTCGCCCCCGAAGAAATCATCGAGTGTGTTCACCCCGTGGACCGATGGATACGTCCCGGTTAGAATTGACGGTGCGACTGATCGCGTCCACGTCGACGGTGTGTAAGCGTTCACATACCGGGTGTGTTCGTCCGCAAACGCGTCGATATTCGGCGTCGTTTCCAGTTTATATCCGTAACAGGATAGGTGGTCCGCTCGGAGTGCGTCCGAAATGAATACAAGGACGTTCATTGGCGCCTCTCACTTGTGTGATCAGATTGATAACTCTCATTTAGGATGTTAACGTACCACTTCGAAGTCTCTTCCGCTACTGAATTCCAAGAAAACTTATCAACCATGCGTTCTTTTCCAGCAGCGCCAAGCGACTCCAGACGTTTCTTATCACCCAACAGCTCGTCGACAGACTCCGCAATTCGAGAGGGGCATTCGGGAGGAATTAAGATCCCCGTTTCTTCAGACAGTTGCTCGGGAATCCCACCTACATTGGTCGACACGACTGCTGTCCCCGCGGCCATCGCTTCGAGAGTCACGAGCGGAAAAACATCGGCACGGGTCGGGAATACGAAGAGATCCGCCAGCGAAAAAAGAGCATCCAATCGTTCTTGCTCAACGTAACCCAGATACCGGACCGAGGACGGATTAAATTCGTTCATGCGTTCGACTAATCGGTCGTCTTTTGGAGGCCCCACGACCAATAGCGTGCAATCTGTCTCTATTTTCTCATAAGCATCAAGCAGGTCTTGGACACCTTTACTCTCCATTATCTTGCCGACAAACAACAGAACAGGCTTCGAAGTATCGAGGCCGAGGTCGCGCCGTATCTCCTCTTCTGAAATAGTAGTACCGGTCCCTATCGAAACCCCGTTTGGAAGAACCGTGATTTTTTGTTTGGAGATAAACTCAGACAATAACTTCTCATCATTTTCCGATAAGGCAAACAGATGACTAGCGTTCCTGAGAATATATTTATATAATGTTAAAAAGAAGAAGTCAAATAGAAGTTCTTGTGTTCTCGACATTTCTGCATTTGTAGGCAGATTAGGCAGTTTGCTAATTCCATGAGTAGTGATTACGTATGGGACTCCAGACATCCGACAGCGAACAGTCACTGATAAAAGTCCCCATAACGGGACAGCGTTGTGTATATGAACAATATCGTATTCCTTCAAGGGACGAGGAGCCGAAAACTCCGTCCAGATAACCGTATTCGCGATATTGAGGTCCGACTGAATAAATAACTCTCCAATGTCTCGAAGTAAGGTCCGAGACGGGGTTGTGTATATGTTTTCGCTCAGTTCAAGTTCGGACACGAGCTGCTCGTCGTAGTTCCCATCCATCTTAATCGTGTCACAGTCAACATACTGATTCAGCGCATCTCCTAATTGCAGGCCAGCGCGGATAGCACCGCCACGTGACTGTGGTGTAGAAACCACGACGTTCAAAGTGGATAGACTACTATCGCTCCTTTTTCCAGACATTTTATCGGTTTTTCTAGCTCTGTTTGGCAATCTAGTACTGCTACTCACAGGTAGCCGAGGTTGTCAAGTCGCTGTTTCGTTTCTTCATCGAGTTCACGGTTTTGACTTTCTCGGTTTTGACTTGTGGTCCAGTCCTGTTGGAGGTTGTCGATGTATTCCTCTGCACTTGCTTTATCGAATGAAGGATTACCGTACTCCGTATGACCAGGGAGGAACTGTTTCAAGGCGGTTAAATAGGCCCGGTCTTTTCGTATCTGAGTACCTTTGTAGCTCTTCAATAAAATACCGATATAAGCAATTAATGCATCTTTATACGAACTATCTACGAACGTATGCCCGCCGTTGCCGTCCCAACAACTCTTAACTCGGACTGTGAGGTCGTTGAAGAAGACATTATTGTAAAAAACCATCTCGAAGTGATTGTATCCGATTTCTTGTTGAACATTCCAGACCGGATTTCCGGGAAGCGCAGTGTAGTCCGGTTCTTCGATGCCGAGAAGTTCGAGAAACGTCGGAAACAGGTCGATATGTCGAATTGCTTTTGACTGGTCTCCGTTCCCGAGTGACGGATGAACGAACGTCGTCGGAACATACACTAATTCGGGGCAGGCGACATGGTTATGACCAAGCATTCCATACTCACCTAGCAATTCTCCATGATCGCTGGTATATACGAGCAGAGTCTCATTTTCTATCCCTCGCTCGAGGATACATTTTCTTGCCGCCTTAAAACGGTCGACAGAGGATGCTACTGCAGCGTTATAGTCTCGAAAGATCCGCTCTTGATTACCAGCGACGCCCTCTAAATATTCTGGACCTGTCTCCGAGATTTGGTCATACGTTTCTGGATCGTATCTATTATAAGGTGCATGGCCGCCGGGATCTCTCACGACCCAGATGAATGGTTCTTCGGCATCTGCCAACGGAACACATTCTTCCATCTGAAAAATCCGACACATGTCCTCGTGCATTGTCCCAGTCTTCGACGAGAAGTAGGTGTTCCACCCTTCTAAGTCAACCATGGACGTAACATCTGTGTCGAGCACATTTGAGAAACCAGTTACACCGTGCTCTGGGACACGGAGACCTGTTAACATCGAGGGAAACGATGCTGGCGTGTGTAATGAAGCAGAAATCGTTTTGTATGTCGGGCCTAAATTAAACAGACGCTTGTCGATAGATTGATATCTAACGGCGTCAGCAACAAAAATGACTATATTTTTAATTTTTCCTGCACGGATTGGGTCGATTGCATTACTCATTAGCCGTAGGGATTCTACTTTCTATTGTGTTCATCTATATCTATCGGTTCATATTATAATTGGTAGATGCGAATTTGACTGGTGATCAGATTCCTACTATCAAGGTGGAGAGGATAGATTGGTATAAAAAACTTATTTATTCGCATGGTCAAAAGTATCGCTTCATGACCTCTCTCCAAAAGATCGGGACCGCTCTTCGTCATCCCAACATGGCATTACGAAAGCTAAATCAATTATACCATCATAAATTGAACACACGTTCGTTCAATCATTCCGGGGATACCGTGGTTAACGAGGATTGGGATGTAATGATAATATTAGATGCCTGCCGATTTGATCTGTTCGAAGAACTGAATTCTGTTTCTGGGACGCTGGAGACGCGCAGGTCTAGGGGGGCGAACACAATCGAGTTCCTGCAGGGAAACTTCTCTGATCGGACTCTCCACGACATGGTTTACGTTACTGGGAACCCGCAACTCTACCGACATAACGACAAAATCGATGCTGATTTTCACGATGTCGTAAACGTATGGAGCGAGTCGGGATGGGACGAAGAGGAGAAGACTGTTCTTCCAGAGACGATGACCCAGACGGCACTAGAAGCCGAAGAGCGATATCCCAACAAACGACTAATCTTCCATTACATCCAACCACATTACCCGTTCATCGGTTCGAATATTAATGATGGAGAAGACCAACTTTCGGAAAGAGAGAGCTCGAAAGAGAACATCTGGGTCCACTTGATGAAGAATAAGACGGACCACGACCCAGAAGCGGTTATCGAAGCTTACAGAAAGAATCTCCAACTGGTCCTCCCGCACGTTCGCGAATTAGTAGAAGAATGCAGGGGCAAAGTAGTGGTGACTTCCGATCACGGTAATCTCCTTGGCGAAAGAGCGAGGCCAATCCCAATCAAAGAGTGGGGCCATCCAATGGGAATATACACTGACGAACTCGTGACCGTTCCGTGGCTCGTGACTGATTACGACGAACGTCGTGAGATAGTCGCTGAGAAACCATCGCGTGAAATGGTTAATGTCGACTCTGACACCATCAAGGAACGGCTGGGAGATCTAGGATATGTCTGAGGCGAGGGTTTCGGTCGGATATTATGCTCCAGAAATCGGTTCTGAAAGCCTATCTGCCCCTGATTATTGCCTGAAGAAACTGATCGAAGAGTACGAACATGACAACAGCATCGAGAGAGTTGTATTTGTACACAAATCGGATAAGGCACCAAGCTGGTTGCCATGTTCGCAGGTAGTCACTATTCCTCGCACACCGGGATTTCTCGAAAGGCGTATCAACGAAACTGATGTTGATATCGTACACCTGAATCGATATTTTGATCTTCTGAATCCGTACTTCCTCAACAGTTCAGTCGTCCTCACCTATCACGGTGATCTGCAATGGGAGTACCCAAAACTGGCTGGCGGTACAACGAAATCGTGGCTCATGCGAGCAGTTGAAGTTGCGAAGTTTCCTGCGTTGGACGAGGTTGTCTTTGTTTCTCAGGATCTTAGAACTCGCGTTGAGGATCGCTTTCAATACCTCCCATTCAACGGGCGAACGATATACAACGGCGTTGATCACCAACTATATCATGAGTATTCTGAGGACAGACCACTCGATTACGACGTGGGCGAACCGTTCATTCTACACGCGAGTAACCTGACGAAGAAAAAAAACCCGAGTATCTTACTTGATGCGTTTGGTCGAGTCGCTGACCAGGAGGACGTCAATTTACTCATCTGCGGAAGTGGCTGGCAAGAGTCCGAAGCAGTAACTAACCAACTCTCCAGACTTGGACTGCTCAATCGGGTTGAACGAGTAGGATACGTCCCGGAGGAAGAATTGATTCGACTGTACAATAGGGCCCTACTATTCGTGTTCCCCTCAAAACACGAGACTTTCGGGCTCCCAGTAGCAGAAGCAATGGCATGTGGCACTCCAGTTGTTACGAGCGATGTCTACTGTCTCCCTGAGATTGCGGCTGGCTGTGCGGAACTATGCTCCCCAGATTGCAGTGATTCATTGGCGAACTCCATGTTGAAACTGATACGTGACGACGAGAAGCGACAGACACTTGCCCGAGACGGCTTAAATCATGCAAGGAAATTCAACTGGGATTCTATCGGAGACGAGTATCTTGACCTATATAAGTCGTTAATATCGGATGACAAAAACATGACCTGACAAGGCGACGATTTCCTCTGATCCAGTACTGACAGTTTATTTAATTTTTTATCGCCCGAATGAACTCCTGAGAGTCGCGAGTAGAGATGACCTGATGTGAAAATCCGGCAGATTCGAGTTCGTCGTATAACTCGTTGACACTCCCACCAAAGGCACCAATATCTCCGGGGTGTGTCTCAATGTAAAGTAACCGACACTGGGGAGTCCGGATCGTCTCACTGAGTCCGCGAAGGACGTTCAGTTCGGCACCCTCAACGTCTATTTTCATAACTGTCGGATCAGGAACTGACTGCTCTCGAATGAGCTCGTCTCCCAGGCACAACGGTACTTCGAAGCCGCGCTGTGGTCCGTCTTCGTTGTCCGGTTGCAATCCATACGATAACATCGCCTTCCCAGTAGTGTTTGATAGCGCTTTTTCGACAACCCTGACCGAGACGGCGTTCCTATCCGCGTTCATTTTCACTCCTTGTTGACGAATTGGATGAGGTTCGAACGCGACGACAGTTGCAGCGTCAGAATTAGCTTTTTGAACGAAGCAGGAGTAGAGGCCTGCGTCCGCTCCTATGTCGTAGAACGTATCGGTTTCATCGACTCTCTCGAGGAGATCATCAAGGATGTTCCGTTCATCGACAATGAACTCGTCATCAAAAAGTGAACTAGTACTAAACTTACAACTTATTCCGTTAACTTCTATCTCTTTCACGTCCGAAAGCCGTTCCACGAGACGCTTGTAAGTAACCGGAGCAGTTCGATTCATTCCAGTATACTTTAAGGCTGAATGTACTACTGAATTGTAGTAAATCTTGGCACCAACACTCATAGTCAACACCTGTACCCCGGTGCGTATATGACTTATTCTCGTTTCATGAACGTTCGAGGGTGTCATAGAACGAGTGGCACACCAAAGAGCAGGGTGAACGCTGAGGTGGATGAGTTCAGCGACCCTGCAAGATGATCCTTCGGTAGAGTCGTTCTTCAATGTCGCGGAGACCGAGACGCTAGCGTTGTTTGATCACCTTTCCTTCGAGTTTCTCGAAGAGTTCGATGTGTTCGCCCCGGCGCAGACGGGGCGAACACGGGACCACGAGCCACCAGAGCTGATGCGTGGTTTCCTCCACTGCTACTACAAGGACATCTACGGGATTCGTCCCGTTGAACGAGAGCTTCGGAACACGATTGTCTGGCTGAGCTGTGGGTTCGATCGACCGCCGTCGAGAGACGCGGTCGATCGCTTTCTCACCGACCTCGAACACGTCGTTGACAAGGTCTTCGACCGGCTCGTCGAGCAGGCCGCCCGGCGCGGCCTGCTCGACTTGACCTACTGTATCGATTCAACCGACGTGAGGGCGATGCCCGCCGATCAAGACGCGTCGAAGTGCTACGATCCAACCGACGACGAGTACTACTACGGCTATGGTTGTACGATCGTCTCGACCGGGCAAAAGATCCCGATTGCGGCGGAGTTCACAGAGAGTAAGCAAGCGCCAGAGGAGACGGCGATGCGCGTCACACGTGACGCGCTCGCCGTCGCCACGCCGATCTGGATGGTCGGTGACAGCGCCTACGACACGCTCGACTGGCACGACCACCTGCTGGCCGCAGGGGTCGTGCCAGTCGCTCCGTACAACGCGCGAAACACTGACGACCCGAAAGACATTGAGTACAGGGTCGAAGACCGCATCGAACAACACAGCGAGGACGTTCAGCTGAAGCAGTCCACGTTGGATGAGACATACAACCGCCGTACTGGAGTCGAACGAACCAACGAATCAGTGAAGGACTGCGGCCTCGGGCGAACGCACGCCCGAGGCCGCGTCCACGCACGAGCGCAGGTGTTTCTTGCCCTGTGCCTTCGCCTTGTCGTCGCAATCACCAACTACGAACGCGGACACAATCCGGGAAGTACGATCATCACGGTGTGAGAAGAGTTCTATGACACCCTCTGAACGTTCTGCAGTTTTCCCGAGACTTATCGACACAGTCATACAGCAAGCCACAAGAAGAATCGGGTAGCTTGGACTCAGACACCCTTGCGCTAGCCACTCTCCGTTTTCGATTATTATGTCTATAAAAAAGAAGGTGCTCTCAGACGCTCTCACGACATTATTGGTAGGAGCCGGTCTTCAAATGCGAGGGCTACTATTGATTCCGCTGTTAGCGTACCCTCTCGGTGGTGAGGCGTACGGCGCGTACGTTCAGATTTTCGTACTAGGGACGATACTCTCGAACGTTTTCGGCTTCGGATTACACTCTTCTCTTGTCAATAAGATCCAGTCTTATGACGAGCGAACGAGACGAAGAGGGTTGTACTGGCTGATTTTTACCATGACGCTTGTTTCGGGATTTATAGGTTCAGCTCTTCTGTATACCTTCGCTGGATTTCTTTCACGACTTACACTTAACTCCGCAGTATACACCGAGGCTTTCGAGAGAGGGTCCATATTGGTTCTGCTGCTTTCGCTCATGAAACTCTCAACTAACTTCTTTAGATCTCGTATGGAAGTCAAGAAATTCAGCATCGTGAATGGGCTCCAGCAATATCTGACTTTGTGTTTCGTTGGCGCAGCTATTTTTGGATTCGATGGTGACTTGGAGCTCGTAATCACATCACTTGTCCTCTCAAAAGTCGTGAGCGTCGTACTTCTACAAGCAGTAATTATTAGAACAATTGGTATTTCGAAGCCGTTCGGAGACGTGGTAGACCTCTTTAGATATGGCATTTCGTTTATGTCGACGGTCCTAATGTCTCAGTTTTTAAATGATATTGATAAGTTGATTATCGGGGGTTTCCTCGGTCCCGGAGCAGTTGGGTTGTACTCGGCGAGTTACAGGGTCGCGTCTGCAATTCGGATGTTTATGAAGGCTATCACATCCACTTTTTTCGCCGAGTTCAGCCGACTTTGGAACGAAAAGGAGTATGAGCAAGTAGAAGAATTGCTTAACGACGGAGTACGATATCTCCTATTATTCGGTATACCCTCTATCACTGGGATCTATCTAGTGGGACCGTATATAATTTCGATTATCTTTAATCATCGCGCTGACTCAAGTCTAGAGTTCCTTCTCCCCGCGGTGTCTGCCGGTGTATTGCTTTACTCTCTCGCCGCTATTCTTTCACAGGTCTTCTACGCGTCGGACAAAACCAGCGTACTGGTGAAGATCACCGCAGTCAGCGTCGTCGCGAACGTCGTCGCGAACATCTTGCTCATCCCAGTGATGGGAATCCTTGGGGCGGCAGTAGCGACTATTCTTTCTTACGCGATTATGCTGGTCGCTACTTCGTTCCGAATTCCTGCAAGAATTACACTGAAGATGCCAAGTGGCTTCATTCTGAAGTCAATTGTATCGTCGCTGACGTTCACTATTCTTTTTGAACTCGCTGACACTCCGAATTTAATAATATTAGTGATAGTTTCGGCGGTAATGTACTTCGCTTCGCTCCTCGCCTTAGGCGGTGTCAAGCAGAGGGAAATTAAATCGTTGTTCGAGATAATATCAGATTGACTGGGTAGGTCATGTGTTCCGGAGAAATAGTAGACTGATTGGCGATGCTTCAAGTTTCAAATGTAGCTGAACACGACGACTGCTTACCGGTCGTGTATGCATGAGTTCGACCGCTGTAGACGTGGTCGAGGTAGGAAACATCCCGGTAGTCGGACCAGATTGAGTCGGGAGCGATACCGGGATGCTTGGCTTTGGTGTGGACACCGAGATCCGTACTGACGCGCTCACTGATGAGAATAACGTGTACGTCACCGAAGCGGGATTCGAGAGAGTCAAGCGCCTGTCTCGTAGAGGAACTGTTGACGCCGTAATATAGGCCGTTTACCTCGGTCGAGTAGTTGTTTGGGTCCTCTCGCCAGTGTGGACCGACGAGACAAGGGTGTGAATAAACCAGTGGTGGAACGATATGGTATGAACCCGCGACTCTGGAGTCAGTGGGAACGTGCTCCCGTACGGTCGATAGCGACTGCTCTTCGCCATGGGTGAGCCAGGGGCTTCCAGTCGTGGTTCTGTCGCTAGTCATATAGGCAACCGGCGAGACAACCAGCAGCGCGATCATCAAAACGATAGTTGCCTTTTTCAATGAATCGTTGGAGACTTCTTTTTGTAACACCGAAAGGAGACATGGGAAGATTATCAATCCGAATAGAGTGATATATTGCTGCCCTCTGCCAAGCATCCCCGGCACTCCTTTGAAGAAATAGAAGGTAACTGACGCCAGTGTGATACTGAACAGCGTGAGCACGGTGATACTCAGAGTACTGTACTCCTGTCTGTTGGTAACCTGCATTGATGCTGGAAAGACCCGACGAAGGTAGGGTGTAGAACTGAGCCAGATGAGAACGGCAATAGAGATGAGTGCGACCAAAAGGATCCTATCAACGACACTCAGCAGTTTGGCTACCGTGAGTTCGTAACCTTGCGTGCCACCGATACTGAGTGTTTGAACCTCTACACCAAATGCTCCCCCGAGGATGACCCTCCCAAGCTCGACAACCCCCCATGTCAACACGTTTTCGAGGTATCTGAAGATGAAGATGTCGACCAATAGGAACGCAACCACAGACAGGACGGCTATAGATAGGATACGGCGGTTGTATTCAAGCTGAAGAATGAGTGACCCGACTACCACGAACAGTAGGACGAATATTAGAATCAATCCTGCAGTATGCCTTGACGCGAATACGAGCACGCCGAATAGCGGCATGAATAAGAACCACGCAGTGTTGCTTTTCCGAATTCCGACGACCAGGCCGGCAATCGCCCACAAGAAGAACGCTGCGCCGAACCCCCAGTCGTAAAGTGCGTGCGCAGACCGTGCAATAGCAATTTGACCGGCAAACAAAGGGAATACGAAGGCGACGAACCGAGTTCGGGCAGGCTTGCCGCGCCCAACTAATAATAAACTTCCGAGTGCGATGAGTAACGGTTGAATGTTGAATAGGTGGAGAAACCTGAGTTGGGCCTGTTGATTCTGTATTCCGAGAATTTCGAGTACTATAGGAAAGAAGACCAGTCTGAACCACTGATCAAGCAGTGAAATCTTAAAATTCGCAATGCCGGGATACGTCTGACTGGCTGGGATGTGATTCAGTTCAAGCGTTAGTTGGACAGCGCTGAAATGGCCAACAAAGAAGTGACTCCAGAGAACGGAAACACCCAACCAGGGGTACTTCCGGAAAGAATATGATACTATTATGGCCAAAATTGAGAAGAGAATTAATATAAAGTGTCCAGGCCGGCTTAGCTTGTTCATCTTGCTCATTGAATGCGTACGGGATTAATCAGATAAAGTCTACTGTTCTGTAAATGTTCGGAATGGTTGGTAGATAGAGTTCAATATGCATTAATATATTCTTGTATTATCAAAATTAGGGTTGGAATCTACCAACAGCGTGTATAAGTGATGCTTTTTCTCGACATTGAACCTACTAGTGACGGCGCGTTCTAACTCGATGGGGCGGAGTGATCCCTTGAGGCTGACAGACACGATGCTCGGGGCCTTCCAGTCGTTCGTGCGGTCCCAATCCTTGGGCGTCAACCCTCTTTGGGTTTCTCGAAGCTCTGTGCGAGGGAGGCTTTCCAGCGGTCACGCTCGTCGGCGCCGAGCCCGCTGTAGGTCGGGAGGCTCCCGTATTCGAGCGCTGCCTCGCGGATGAGTCCGGGCTCTTCCCAGGGTGTGGTAGTCTCGTGGTGCGGTCGTCTTGTGCCGGTGGAGAACGAGAGTTTGGGGGTCTCACTCGTCAAGTTCGTGCTCGTGCTCGCGCCACTTGTACAGCATCTGGAGAGCTTTCCGGTAATTGTCCTTGTGCGCGCTGCTCTTCTCCTGCCTGGCGAAGTGTCTGAGTTGCGCGTCTGCGTGCTCGTGCGTGACGTTCGTGGTGTACCCGTTCCCCTCGCTCCACACCCACCGGTAGTACTGGTCCATCCGATGACTCGGGCATTTGACCTGATGTGCGCGTACCCGACGACCGCCTTCGGGTCCTTCCCGAACACAAGCAGCCACTCGAGGCACTGCTCGCGCTGGTTGCGGTAGTCGACCCACTGGCGTTCGTTGAGGACTTCGGTTGACGGTCGGGAACCCTTGTAACGCCGTCGAGGGAGTTCGTTGCCGTATCGGCGTCCTTCATTGCCGGCCTCCGCGACGGGAACCCTGGACTTTGCTGTGTGAGAACGAGCAGATGATCGAATTCAGAAGGATTTATATAACGGCTCAATTCGCATTTCTTTTGCGGAAATTACCCGAGTTCATATTCCGTCTCAAGCCCGAATATCGCCCTACATAGCCGAAAGCGAGTTTTCAGGCGTCAAATCAGACCCCAAAGGACACTCAAACCACGAGGTTAGAGTCGCTCTCTCAAGGTAACCAGCTGGGCCCTGCGAGGAAACCTTACGATCAGCACCGGAAAACTACGATCCGACCAATTCAATCAGCGTATATATGACATGAAACTTCCGGAGGAGTCCCTCGTTTCAACGTGTGTTCACAGCTACAAGATTCGGACCGGGGTGTTCATCTTTAGTAACCCCAATCTGTTACAGTATTATTGATGTTCCATATATCCTGCGAGTCTGCTTCCATACAACGACAGAGTAGCTTGCCTTCCCGTGAATACCGAGTGTTTCGACGATTGTCTGAACCGAAGAGAGAACAGGGCAGAAGCGAATGAAGTACTCTCCGGTAACGGCTGTCTGGCCCAATTATCAATTTGTCTGTCGAAAAAAGCAACGAGGCGAGTGCCCGCATAAGAGCAGGGTCGACCACCTACCGGCAAATATCCTAACGGTGCGGTGGGGTTCGAGAAGCCTTAGCGTGAACCACCCGGGTGGGATCACTCTAGCTGAGATTATCGTTTGACGGCACTTCCTCTGTCAACCCACTTTTGGACCCATTCCGAAGCGCCGATTCCATTAGCTCGGTCTCCGGCGGCGTTATCGACGCCGTGATGTCCTCGATCACTGCTGCCGGCGTCACATCACTCAGATCGGCGTCAGTCGTCAAAACGAGCCGGTGGTGTAACACAGGATGAATCAGTTGCTTCACGTCGTCGGAAATGACGTAGCTCCGTCCATCGATCGCGGCGTGTGCCTTTGCAGTTTCGAGCAAGGCCAGTGACCCCCGGGGGGATGCCCCATGGGCGGTATCAGGGTGTTCCCGCGTTGCCTCGACGAGTTCGAGAATATAATCGTGCACCAGGTCCTCGACGTGTACATTACTGACTTCCTGCCGTGCCGACCGAATTTCCGGGGTCGAGACGACCTGAGAGACATCACTGGCACTCATCGTTGGCTGGCCATGAAAGCGCTTCAAGAGTTTCCGTTCGGATTCCGTTTCAGGTAATTCGACAGTGATTTTCTGCTGGAAGCGGTCCCTCTGTGCTTCAGGGAGCGTGAACGTCCCTTCCATCTCGATCGGGTTCTGTGTCGCAACAACGATGAAGGGGGCAGGCAGCTCGAGTGTTTCGTTTTCGATCGAGACGTGCCCTTCGGCCATCGCTTCGAGCAGTGCCGACTGGGTTTTCGGCGTCGCCCGGTTGATCTCGTCGGCGACAACGACGTTCGCGAAGATCGGGCCCTTCTGGAGTTCGAACTCGCCGGTCTGCTCGCGATAGACAGTCGTCCCCGTAATGTCTGCGGGTAGGATGTCCGGCGTCATCTGGATGCGATTGTATTCGAGGCCGCTGGCGCGGGCAAACGCGTTCGCGAGCGTCGTCTTGGCGACGCCAGGCACGCCCTCGAGCAGGACGTGGCCACGCGTGAGCAGCGAAATCGTGAGCTGTTCGACTGCATCGTCCATCCCGACAAGAACAGTCCCGACTTCCGCTGTAATCTCCTCAGCAAGTGATGCGGGATCGGTCATTACGAATCCCTTCTGGTTGTGTCCGTATCAATGTATTCGTCCAGTTCCGACATACTCACCTCACAGAATCGGGCAGGTGAGCACGCTCACCAAACCACAATCTGAGACCAGAAACACCGAAAGACATGTGTGTACGTTCTCTGGTAGCTAACATATGACTCGTTCACGCGGCGCGCCCTGGCTGGTCTTGGTGGTGGCGGGCCTCGCGATCTCCCTCCCAACCGCGGTGGCTGTGCCGGGCTACTCGCTTTCGGCCGAGCCGTCTATGGACATCCCCGATCAAACTGTCTCGTATCAGGGGAGTCAGTATACAATCCGATCGACGACACAAATTACGGCCGACGGATCGGTCACGGTCCAGGCAGCCGTGCCCAGCGGCGCCGACTACGATATCAACCTCCGTGGCCCGGAGAATCAACTGATCAGTAGCGCACAGCACACTGGCGACAGTACCGAGACGATCGACTACTTCGGCAGTGGCGAGGCGGGCACGTACGCGATCACGATCCGGGACAACAATAACCCACGGGCAGTCCACCCGGTCGTCATCGCGAGCCACGACGTCACAGTCGACGGCCCGGCCACGGTCGCGGTCGGCGACACACTGACGATGTCGGCGACGCTCTCGGATCGGGACGTGCCCCAGCACTCCCAGGTGCAGGACGTCGAGTTGGTCATCACCAGCGGAGAGACGGTGATCGAGCAACAGCGAATGGCCCGGCAAGGGAGCACCACCTATGCGATCGATCTCTCGACAGCCTCGCTGTCGCCGGGCGCATACGATGCGTACGTCGTCGTGCGTGGCGACAAGACTGTCCGGACGCGAGCGGAGATTCTCGCGTTAAGCGAGCGGACGGACTTCGAGGTGCGGTCGGCGCCGTCGGAGCCCACGCCGACGCCGACACCGACACCTACCGAGCCGAACGGACAGACAGACCCATCGACGCCGACCCCCACGCCAACGCCGACACCGACGGCGGCAGCAACAGCGACGCCCACGGCGTCGCCGACGCCCGTCTCGCCGACGCCAACCCCGACGGCCGGGACGACCCAAACCCCGACCCCGACGCCCCAGCAATCTCAGGCGACGACCGCCCCGGCGACGACAGCGACTGACAACGATGCCAACGTGATCGATCCGTCGACGCCGACAGTGGTCACGACGGAGGGGTCTGGGCCCGGTTTCACACCACTCGTTGCGGTTCTTGGTGTCTTGGTCGCGATTGCCCTGAGCCGACTCCAGCGGTAGCACTCGGATTCGGTCTCGCGTGGTACTGACCACGATGCAAGCTATTCACCGGGAAATCGACCCGCTCGTGGAAAACATTCATTATGCCCTGCCCTGATTTCAGAATAGAGACAGATGACAAAGCTACGCCGATGCCTAGTGGCATTAGTAGTTGTACAAGTCGTATTCAGTGTCTTCGTGCCGGGGGTGGCGGTTGCAGCCTCGGTCGACAACCCATCAAACGTGCCTGACTCGCAGGTATTCAACGTGTCCAGTGATGGGCAAATCGAAGGGTGGGAGCGCGCTGCCTACACTCTTCGTGTTGATGATACGAACGCTGATACACAGATCACCCAGCCCAGCGTCGTCCAGGGTGAACGCCTTGGCGCCGGGGCGACGTTCACCAGCGGGAACGATGGAACTGATTCGAAATCACTGGTCCGTGAGTTCGGTAACGACAGGAACCCCATGGGCGTCCACCAGAGTGGTGACCAGGTCACCCTCTCGTTCGACGCCAATCAGGCGACTGCGGGAACCTTCTCCGCGCTGAACAACCAGGACCGTGTCGAACTGGTCGCAGCCCGGCTTGACGAGTCCAGCGGCAGCGGGCTGCCCTCGAGTGGGCTTTCGTCGCTGAATCTGCTTAGCGATGTCGAGGAAGCGAACGGCGATGCGACGTTCCAGCTCCTCGAGAACAGTGTCTCGCTGAGCAACACCGGAACCCTGGAGCATACGAGCTCGTTCAGTTCCGGCCAGTACGTCGTCTTCGCGACCGTCCACGAACCCGGTGCAGATGGGATCGAGACGGGCGCAACGTCCAGCGATCCGACGCTGGACCAGGGCAACATCTCCATCGACGGTGACGTCGTCGTCATCGGCATGGATACGCTGAGTGTGCACAAAGACGAGGCCGATGTGGACGAACCCTCTGGCAGTTCGCCGGGCGACGAGCTGGAGTTCGACATCGACACGACCGCCGCGTTCAGCAGCAGTGACGATGGCGACATCACGCATGCGGTGGCAGTCTACAAGAAGTCGACCTTCGAGGAATCGCGGTTCGACCTCGTTGTCGACGAATCATCGCTCGACAGCCAGTTCGATGTCGAGTCAGACACGCAACTCGAGCACTCCATCGAAACAGTCAATGGCGTCGTGCAGTGGGACGCAGTACCCAACGGTGAGGTCCGCCGCCCGGTGAGTGCCTCGAACGCGATCGTGTTCCTGGCCGATGAACTCGACAGTCCGAGTCCGGATACCGACCCAATCACGGCCGGCGGGGACAGCAACAGTGACTACGAAGCGCTCGATGCCTCGGTGACGGTTGTCGACGGCGCGGATCGTGAAGCGACGGTCACTGTCGATACCTTCGACAACTTCACTTCAGGCCAGTACCAGTACGTCGTCATCTCGAGTGTCGATGGTGATAACGCCGAGATGAGTACCACGACCGGCAAAGTCCGTCTCAGACCCACCAGCGCTGGCGGCGGTGGTGGCGGCGGCGGTGGCGGCGGTGGCGGCGGTGGTGGACCGCCGGCCGTCGTCAAACCGCCGGTGAACCGCGGCTCCGGTGGCGCATCGGCAACTATCGGCTCGCTGTCGCCAGGACAGAGCGTGCAGCTGGCGATTGGGAGTCCGTCGACCAATGGCGTGGCCCTGAACCAGATCGGCTTTACTGCGTCCGGGTCCGCGTCGAGTGCGCTCGTCACCTCAAAAACCTCGTCACAGCCGCCCAGTGGCGTCCCAGCACCGTCGCAGATGGGTTCGGTGTTCCAGTACGTCCAGGTTTCCACGACGAATCTCCCGGCTAGTGCCGTGTCGAATGGTACATTCAACTTCCAGGTCTCCCAGCAGCAACTCTCGGCGTCTGGACTGAATCCATCCGACGTCACGATGCAACGGTACAACAACGGTACTTGGGAAGAACTCCAGATAACCTACCTCGGTAATGGGACCTACGAGGCCGTCTCGCCGAACGGGTTCTCCACGTTCGCCATCGGTGTCAAGGCGCCCTCGATTACTATCACGGACACGAGCGTGAGTGCGACTGAAACTGCCGTCGGCGAGTCCGTCGACGTGACCACGACAGTCGAGAACACTGGCGAGAGTGATGGCGAAATCACGCTCGAGGTCACGCAGAACGGCGATGTCGTGGAGACGACGACTGTGAGCGTCGATGCAGGCGAATCGGCGACTGAGACGATTTCACTCACGCTCGACGACGCCGGTGAGTACGAGATCGCTGTCAACGGTGAGGCTGCAGGCACGGTGACTGCTGCAGCGGATGACACGCCAACTGCTTCGCCGACCGTGTCTACGACTACTGCGACCGAGGACCAACCCGACGAGACTGCGACCACGGAGGGCGATGGGCCCGGCTTTACGGCCGCCATCGCGCTTGTCGCGCTCGTGGCTGCGGCACTGATCGCGATTCGGAGAAAAGAGCAGTAACTGACACCCTCTGACGGTTTTCTTCTCTTTGCTGTTTCCGATTTCCACGAAACCGAGGAGAAAGCCCACGACTTTCGCCGTGCGAGAAGCCACTGCCTTTCAGCGATGAGTCCGCAGACCTGTTCACAGTGGTCTGGGTCTTGAACGGGAACGAGCCTACTGCAGATGGAAAACGGAGCCCTGCGGGCAATTGATGACGGCAATCTCAGGTGAGAGTAGGGTCAAGCAGGGCTCCACCGGAAACGATTAGCGTGAGAATAAAAAATCATTTGGCTGAAATCATTCTTGCCCTGGCTATAGAGGGTCGATAGCCGCGATTCCGCCCCAGTCAAACGGTTCGCGAGGGGGTTCACGGCGGGCTGTTTCCCGCTCAATCTGCATCGGCCAGAAGAAATCCGCTCCGACACGATGAATCGCTGTCCGCCCTCGCTCTCCGACAGCCACACGCTGTTGGTCTTCGTCGACGACATCGAGGAAGGCCGCAGGCGCCATTGGATAGTACGCCACGTGATCCGTCGCCCAGTGATCGATACACGCACCGGTGAAGGATGTCGCATACATCGGGACGACATCGGCGTTCGGATAGAGCCGACGGAGTTCGGCCCGCGCTTCTTCGGGAACGTGCCCGCCGCTCATCAGTAGCGTCTCGACGTCTCCGGGGTCTGTCGGCCCCTTGGATTCGAGGATCGGATGAAGCTGCTGGGGAATACCCATCCCGGATGCCAAATGCTGGAATGACTGGGCGGTGATGATATCCTCGGCTGCACTGATCGTCGCGTCTAGCCGAGCCATTCCCTTGAGGCCAGCTGTCAGGTCTGGGAGCGACCGCAGAAAGCCATCGATGCCGTCTGTCATTTCCTGGAGGACTCGGCCTTGCTTTTTGAGGTACTTCGGTTCGATACCGACGAAGTGACAGGCCTGCCCGCACGCGTTCGCAGCACGGACGAGGTGTTGTTCGTACAGCCCGTATGGACCGACCGCGAACCAATCGCCGTCAGTCGGGCTCCGCTGGTCGACGTGGTATGCGTACCACTCGCCCATGTCTTCTGATACAGGTCGCCCGTACGGCATCGACTTCTTTCGCCCTGTCGTTCCCGATGAATTCGAAATATCGATCGACGTGATATCGTAGTACTGTGGTGTGATATACCGAAGTTGTGCGTTCCGGAGCGCTTCTTCGTCGGCAGGCGGAAATTTACACAGGTCAGCAACCGACTGTATCTCGGCTCTCGGGTCGAAGCCGAGCTCGTCCACTCTGTCGAGCCAGTAGGGCGTGCCGAATTCCGGGTGGAAGTGGAGGTCAACTACCGCCTGGAGATAGGTATCGATGTCGAGACTCGACGAGAGATGTGGGAGAGCAGATCCTCCTGCAGACGGTTCACCGAGTAGTCTGGCCAGAGATATTTCGTCTACCCGTTCTCGAAGGGTCTCGATAGTGTACTGTGACTCACTCATAAAGGGTATGCCCACCAATTCATGCAAAATAGTTGTGTTTGTGAACATATTGTCTCAGAGCCAAGATTTTAATTGGGTGCAACAGGAGGGCATCGAGTATGGTCACAACAATCATCATTGGGATAACTGGAATTTATCTGCTAGCCATGGTGGGCGTTGGCTATTATTTCTACCAGCGTGGTGGGAGCGGGGTGTCGGAGTATTTCCTCGCGGGAAAACGAGCCCCCTGGTATCTGGTTGCCATGTCGTTTTTTGCAACCGGAATGGGTGCTGGTGCGACAATCGGCCTCGCTGAATCTGTGTTTCAGCAGCAGACAGTCGCGGCAGCGTGGCGCTATGGCGGGACCTACGCCGTCATCGGTATCGCATTCATCGTACTCTTGCTTGCCGGCAAACTACCACAGACCACCGGTGTCACGATACCGAGTATCATCGGTGACAGGTACGATCGAAAGACCAGAAGCCTGACCGGGGTTTTCTACGTACTGATGTTCCTCGGCACCCTGGGTGCCCAGTGGCTCGCGGTTGGGACCATCATCAGCTTCCTGATTCCGACGCTGACAGTTCTTCAGGCCGCCGTGATCGGTGCCGTCTTCGTCACAGCCTATACGCTACTGGGTGGAATGTCTGCGGTAATGTGGACCGATCTCGTCCAAGGGATTATTCTTTTTCTGGGGCTCTGGTTGTTGGCACTGCTCGCAATCCCGGAGTTCGGTGGTTGGGGGTCGATCACACAGCAAGCCACCTCGGTCTCGCCCACCGCCATGGACCCACTGGCGATCAGCCCGATCGCACTGGTCGGGTTGATTATCCAGTTTCTTCCGTATACGTTCGTTGCACAGGATTTTCTCCAGCGAATCATGGCTGCTCGGAGTAGCCGTGACGGGATTATCGGAACCGCCCTCACGGGGTTGTTCACGACTGCACTGGTCGTCGTCCCAGTGTTCGCTGGTGTACTGGGCCTGATTCGCTATCCGAACATTAGCAACCCCAAATATATCATTCCACAACTGGCGACCGATGTGCTGCCTGCTTGGGGCGCTGGCATACTGTTTGCTGCCCTGACCGCCGCAATAATGAGTACCGGCGACAGTCTGCTACTGTCGGTCTCGTCGAACGTCATCGACGATTTCTATCTGGAATATGTCGATCCGGAGGCGGATCCGAGCACACAACAGCGCATGTCTCGGGTGGTGGTCGTCGCGATTGCGCTGCTCTCACTGGGGATGGCCTTCCTGTTGCCCCGGATTCTGGATCTTCTCATCCTGGCGACGATCGGGATTACTGCTGGGGCAGTCGTCCCCTGGCTGGCAGTCTTCTATTGGCCCAGGGCCACTGCCAACGGTGCGTTCTGGAGCATGCTCATCGCGGGGCTCGCAGCGATGATCTGGGGCCTCGTCGGGTTCCTCAACGGGACGACGACGTTCATGGGACTGCCACCGATGTTTGTCGGCTTCCCGATTTCGATCCTGTTGTTCGTTGGTATCTCGTATTACGAGACTCCAGAATACGAGCAAGCGCTTCAGGCTGCTCGGGACCATAATCTATCGATTGCTCCCGATATTCGCGACCGCGTCACCGACGACTAAGGTCGGATTCGCCCCTCTCCCGCTTCGATGGCGATCGACGTTCCGAACTCGGCGGACTGGTCAGCGAGCCGTTGTAGAATCTGTTCGCCGTGCTCCGTGGCTGCACTCATGGGTGTGCCGCGGCTGCCGCGAGACCGTTCGTAGCCGAGGTCGAGTGGTTTGAGCGTGATCTGTTCTATCCCCTCCTCGCCGAACCGACACACGGGGAGGACGCCCTCCCAGTACTGCTGATCTTCGTGAATGTCGAGCCGATCGTAGACGTCGGCTGCCGAATCGTCCCTCGGATCGAGGCCAAGCGCTGTGTACATCGAGGTAGGGAGGCGTTCGACCGTTTCGATCTGTGCGGCAAAGTTCCCCAGTCCATAGAAGATCGGGGCTCGCTCGTAGATCTCGATCCCGCGGAGTGTATGTGCACCATGGCCGAGCACGGCATCCGCTCCCGCATCGATGCTCTCCCGAGCAACGTCTGTGATGAAGTCCGGAACGGAGGGGTCGTTGATTCGAGCGCCACGTCCCTCGTGTGAGTGAAGGCTCACGAGCACCCAGTCTGCCTGCCTGGTTGCTTGTCGGATCTGTGCGATTAGGGCATCGACGTCCGCCTGGTTCGGACGGCGCTCGATAGCGAATTCGTCGCCGACCTCGAACTCGAGATGAAACTCCGAGGCGTTGGTGACCGCAAGCGCATCGGCGTTCAACAGCGTAAAGCCTTCATCGCCGGTCGGGATGCCGGCCTCACGACGCCACTGCTTGATCGCTTCGAGCCCCAGCCCCTCACTCAGTTCATGGAGCTGGTCGTACCACTCCTCTGGCACGACGTACTGTGATTCGACGCGGAGTGGTGCAACCCCTGGCCGCCCAGGCACCTCGGCGGTCGCTGCACCGGCATGGGTGCCGGGAGAAATCGTCGAACACGCGGCGACGAGACCAACCCGTCCTGCAGGTGTGTCGACGTACGTTGGCCGCCTCGCTTCGTCTAGGGACCGTCCCAGTCCTGCATGCGGGATGTCCCGTTCGTCGAGGGCATCGAGTGTCGCTTCCATACTCCGATGCCAGCCGTCGCCCGCGTGGTTGTTCGCGACCGAGAAGAGGTCGAACCCGGCCCACGTGAGTTCATCCACGGCCCAGGGAGGTGCCGAGAGATAGCCGCTCGTCTGGGCTGCCGGATACCCCTCGTGATCGTCTAGTGGGGTTTCGAGGTTGACGAACCCGACGTCCGCTGTCTGGACGGTGTCTACTACATCTGCAAATCCATCCACGCTCGATAATCGAGAGAGTCGTCGATTGACAATTGCATCACCACCGGCAACGAGCGTGAAGTCGGATCTTGTCTCCGACATATGATAGCCAACGAGAAGGAACGGTAAAATAGTATCTCACGTCCCCCTACTCCGCAGGCGCTGAGACAGCGATGTCGCGACCATACTCATCGAAATCTGACGGTACAGACGGCATTGTCACAATGCGGGGCACATCGGTATGAGAGTAACCAAGAGCGGTGGGGAAACCGGCCATGTGGTCGTACATTGACAGTCCGAAGTCGTCCGGCGCTGATTAGGGGGCCACTGACGACTGAGCGTACGGATTCCACGCTTTTCACGGGCCCCACACTCCGTTTGTACTCAGGCGTCTGTCCACGTCCGAAGCGTCGCCTCACGCTTGCTGTGGGGAGCCGAGAACGTCCAGGGTGGGTCGCTGTCGACGAGAAACAGATCGGGTTGACGGCGAAAAGAAGTGGCTCTACGCTGCTATCGACAGAGAATCGAGGTTGCTGCTCGAAGTTGACGTGTTCAGCCGCCATGGAACCGACCCCGCGGCGGCGTTCCTACATCGACTCACCGAGAAACATAATGTCGCCGAGTCAGTGTTTCTCGTTGATGCTGGCGACTATCTGACTGCCCTCTTTCGTCACTATCTGAGCGGTCGGCTCGACTATCGAATCCGGGACCACATCGGAAAGTGGTTCTAGACTGTGACTGTTGGAATCAATCCACAGTTCTAATGTGAAAACCGCCCTTATTAAGACCATTATGTCGGTATTTGAGTTTAAATAAGGTATTATAAATTCATAAGGGCTCAATATGTGCGCACTATTTCGACTGCGCCCAAACTTTATAGTTATATGTGGGGATTAAAGATAGAAAATTCTCTATTACACTATCAAATCTAGATATATAACTATATATGGGGAAAATAGGGGATAAAAATCATAGAGTGGCCTCAAACAGATAGATGTGGGAGATTGTGGTAGATTAGTTTGGTAATCCGATTTGGCCTGAATACTAAGACCGATTCGTTATTTGAAACCTGTGGGATTAGTATTTCTCCTCTGTACAGCTGCAGTGAAACAGGATTGATCAATCGGTCATAGATTACGACCCTATACCCCGTCGGCCATCAGCGAAGGCAAGACGGCAGCGACCCCCAACCAAACGCTGGATGGGTCACGCAGACCCCAGTAAATCAGATCACACGCCGAAAATAGAAAATAATGGATACAGGCTCGCTCTGTACCGAATACACTAGCCCACAATCGTCCAAACGCTGGATGGGCCCTGCCGGATTTGAACCAGCGCTCAATCGGTGTCCCACGCCGACGGGAGGTCCGTCGCCGATATGAGCCGATCGCTTTAACCAGACTAAGCTAAGGGCCCTTCGTACGAGAGTTCTTGAGTCCGGACCTTTAGCCTGTCGGGACGTGGTCGGGAGTAGCACGAACGCTTTTCGCCGGGCGGTGTCAACACGGTGGGTATGGACGGTGGCGCCTGTCCCGGAGAATCACGGACGGGAGTGAGTGGTCGATGGTAGCGGTCGGCTTCTGGGTACTGGTCGTTCTGGCGACGCTGACGGGACTCGGGACGGCCTGGGCGCTGGGGGCCAACAGCAACTCGCCGCCCTTCGCGCCGGCGATCGGGGCCAACGCCATCTCGACGATGCGGGCGGCGTTCCTCATCGGGATCCTCGCGGCGCTGGGGGCGCTCACACAGGGGGGCAGCATCTCGGAGACGGTCGGATCAGGGCTCATCGACGGGGTCGCCATCACCTCGCTGGCCGCGACGGCGGGGTTGCTCACGGCGACGGCGTTCATGGCCTTCGGCGTGTACTCGGGGTATCCGGTCCCGGCGGCGTTCGCGACGACGGGTGCGATGGTCGGCGTGGGACTCTCGCTCGGGGGTGCGCCGGTGTTCGACACCTACCGCGAGATCTTGCTGTTCTGGGCGCTCGTGCCGCCGGTATCCGGCGGGCTGGCGTATCTCACCGCGACGCTGTTGCGTCGCGACGACATCCCGGAGACGGTCAGCGTGCCTATCCTGGCGGCGATCGTCGGCGGTATCGTCGCGAACGTCCAGTTGAGCGTCATCCCGTCGCCGCCCGATGCGACGCAGGCGTCGATCGCGGGGTTTCTCGGTGGGTTCGTCGGAACACCGGCCGTCGCCGGCTTCGAACTCGACGTGCTGGCGGTCACGCTGCTCGCGGCGGCGGTGAGTTTCGTGTTCATCCGACGGCGGACCCAGGTCTCTGTCGACCGGGGCGTCAAGACGTTCCTGGTGGTACTGGGGAGCGTCGTCGCGTTCTCCAGTGGCGGCAGTCAGGTCGGACTGGCGACCGGGCCGCTGGAGAACCTCTATCGGGTCGAACTGGGACTGCCGGGGGTCGCCCTGCTGGGTATCGGCGCGACCGGCATCCTTGCGGGGGCATGGATGGGCGCACCGCGACTGCTCCAGGCAACCTCGCGGGAGTACGCCCAACTGGGGATCCGCCGGTCGATTGCGGCGCTCGTCCCCGGGTTCATCATCGCGCAGGCAGCCATCGCGCTGGGGATCCCCATCTCGTTCAACAATATCATCATCTCGGGTGTCATCGGCGGCGGCCTCGCGGGCGGGTCGGCCGGCGTCTCACGGCGGAAGATCGGTGTGACGCTGACGTTCTGGGTGTTGACGCTCGTCACGTCGATCGGTGTCGGGTTCGGGCTCTATCGACTGCTATCGACGGTGCTGGGCGTCGCGGGGGGTTGAATCAGCGTCGCTGTCGCCGCTATCTGACGACGGTGACCGTCACTGGGGCGTTGCTGACGACCGCCGTCGCGACCGTTCCGAGTAATCTGTCGACGAGATCGGGTTCCGTGCTCCCGTGGCCGCCCATGACGACGTGGTCGACGTCGCTCGCGTCGACGAACGCGAGGATGGTGTCCGCGGGATCGCCGGTCTCGACGGCCGTCTCGACGTCGCGGTCGGCCTCGCTGGCGCGCTGTTTCGCCCGGTCGATGAGATTCCGGGCCCGGTCGTGGGCCTGTTCGCGGCGCTCTTCCCCGGCTCCGACGATGCCGCCCTCGCTCATCCCCTCGTCGAGTGGGGTTACGACGTTCAGGACGGTCAGCTGACAGTCGAACGTCTCGAGTGCGTGGGTCAGCGCCGCGTCGGCCAGTGGCGAGCCGTCGAGGGGCACCAGCACGTGGGAAGGAGCCATGGCACAGCTTGTGTGGCTGTGTACAAGATTCCCCCGACCGACTCGATAGCCATTCCTGTTCGAACTATTTACTCGGTCTGAAAATAACATATTTCGTAGGTTATTTACTGTCTCGGCGTTTCGACTCGTTTGGCAGGCGAACGGGGCTGTGATCCGTATCCCACCGTCGGTTACCTGTCCCCCAGACACCACCGACACGCCCCTCGCCGGGGCTCGATACTCCCCATGGTCAAACCGTCCCTGCCGTCGTCAGTCAGCCATGAGACGGGCTCCGTGCCAGAGTGCCGTCTGCATGGACCACCAATACCACCAATTGCCTTGTCCGTCGGTGGACGCCGGTTCCGGCGTCCACCACTCCCCATTCCGACTCCGGCCAGCGACGTGTTCGTCGCCGTGTCCGGTCGTCACGCCTCGTAGGCGTCCTCGACGTCGGCCTTCGCCTCGGGGATGACGCGCTGCTCGGCCCGTCGCATCGAGCGCAGTGCTTCGTCGGTGAACTCGACCTCCAGCGACGGGAGCGCTCTGGCCAGCCCACCGAGAACGTCGCCGGGATCGATCTCCAATTCGAAGACGAACGCGTCCCGGTGCTCACGGAGCGGCGTGCTGTACTCGAAATGGGTCTCGACCACGTCGATAGCCTCCTCGCGGTCGTAGGCCTGGGTCACGGCCGTCCAGAAGTCGTCGCTCTCGGCGGCGATGATCGGTGCGAGGTCGTCGCCGAAGCTCCGCTGGCGGGAAAGCAACGCCTCCCGGATCGTCTCGCGTCGCTCGCCCCGGACGCTGTCGGCCAGTGAGTCCCAGTAGATGTCTCGGGTCAGCACGTCGTCTGCGTAGGCCTCGAAAGTGGCGTCCGTCTCGGCGGCGTAGTCAAGCACCGGCTCGAACTGGGCCATGATCTCGCGCTGGTACTCCCTGAGTTTCGGGCGGACGACGTGGCGCTCCAGCGGGCGACTGTTCTTCAGCAGCTTGCTCACTGCACGACTCCCACCACCGCGCGAGCCACGGAGGACTGCAGCCACGTCGAACGCCGCGTAGGTCTCGTCGACGAGATCCGAGAGGTAACGCTCGAACCCGTCTTCGACGGCACGTCGTGTCACACTACCGTCTGAGGACTGCACCATCCTATCCCTTACGCCGGTTCGTGCGATTTATCACCCACTCCGATAATCCTGGGATATGACTCAGAGAGTATCCCGTCCCGATCCAGTCACGACCGCCGGCGAGCGCACGCTCGTCGTCGGCGAGGACCGCCCGATCCGGATCTCGACGGGCCACCGGCTCATGCACCACGACGGGAAGTGTTCGCGGCCCCACGGGCACAACTACGAACTGACGGTCGAACTCACCGGCGAACTGACCGACGAGGGCTGGGTCGTCGACAAGGGTGCGGTCACCGACGCCATCGACGAGTGGGACCATCGGTTCCTGCTGGAAGCCGGCGACCCCCTGATCGAGGCCTTCGACGAGAGCGGGGACGGCGACGCGGTCGTCGTCTTAGAGCACCCGCCGACGGCCGAGGTGATGGCGACCGTTCTGGAGCACAGGCTCGCCGACCGGCTTCCCGACACCGTCTCGGACGTGCGCGTGACGGTCCGGGAGACCGGGGAACTCTGTACGCGCTGATGCCGGTCGCCAGCGACACCGACGGCCTCGACGGCGTCGACCCCGCCGGCGAGGACACGACCGACGCGCTCCCGATCAACGAGCTGTTCTGCTCGCTGCAGGGCGAGGGACGACTCGCCGGCGTCCCCTCCGTGTTCGTCCGCACGAGCGGCTGTAATCTCCGATGCTGGTTCTGCGATTCCTACCACACCTCCTGGGAGCCGACCGGCGACTGGTACGCCGTCGAGGACGTCCTCGCGGCCGTCGAGAGCCACGACGCCGACCACGTCGTCCTCACTGGGGGCGAACCACTGATTCACGACACCAGTGTGGACCTCCTAGAACGGTTGGCCGACCGGGGCTACCACACGACCGTCGAGACCAACGGGACTCTCGTCCCCGACGCACCCATCGACCTGGCCAGCGTGAGCCCGAAACTCGCCTCCAGCACGCCGACGCCCGACCGCGATCCGAAGGGCGACGGCGAGTGGACACAGCGCCACGAGGATCGCCGGCTCGATATCGACGCGCTGGCAGCGCTGGTCGAGCGCTACGACACGCAACTGAAGTTCGTCGTCACCGGGCGCGACGACATAGTCGAGATTGAGGCCCTGCTGGACCGGGTCCGGTCGGCGGCCGATGTCGCCGTCCCCGACGACCGCGTCCTGCTGATGCCCGAAGGACAGACACGCGACCGACTCGAGGAGACTCGCTCGCTCGTCGCGGAGCTGGCACTGGAACACGGCTACCGGTACACGCCGCGGCTCCACGTCACGCTCTGGAACGACGCGCCGGGCACCTGAGTATCCACGATACCAATGACACCTGACTCCCAGACCCACGACGACCGCGCTGTCGTCCTCGCCTCCGGCGGGATGGACAGCGCCACGGCAGCATACGAGGCACAGGCCCGCGGCTACGAGGATCTGTACTTGCTGCACACGAGCTACGGACAGAACACCGAACAGCGCGAACGCGAGTGCGCTCGCGCCCTGGCCGACCACGTCGACGCAGACGACTTCCTCCACGTCGAGACGGGCCACCTCAGCCGGATCGGCGGCTCGTCGCTCACCGACGACGGGATGGCCGTCGAGGACGCCGACACCGACGGCGACGACATCCCGACCTCCTACGTTCCGTTCCGGAACGCGAATCTCCTCTCGATGGCCGTCTCCTACGCCGAGGCCAGCGGGGCGAGTGCGGTGTTCATCGGCGCCCACAGCGAGGACTTCTCGGGGTACCCTGACTGTCGGCCCGCCTTCTTCGACGCCTTCCAGACCGTCGTCGACGTCGGGACCAGACCCGACACGGAGATCACACTCGAAGCACCCTTCGTCGAGTGGTCCAAGACCGACATCGCCGAGCGCGGCCTCGAACTGGGGGTCCCCTACGCCGACACCTGGAGCTGCTACCGCAGCGACGAACCTGCCTGTGGGACCTGTGACGCCTGTGCCTTCCGTCTGGAAGCGTTCCAGCGACTGGGCGAGCGTGACCCGATCCCCTACGAGACCCGGCCCGACTACGCCGACTGAAGGTGACCGAGCGGCTTCGACGGGGAGCGCTCAGTCGTCCGCGCGGTCGGCGGCCAGTCCGTCCAGAACGTACTCGGCGGAGGTCCGCGTCGTCGCCAGGGGTACGTCGTGGACGTCACAGATGCGCAACAGCGCCGTGATGTCCGGTTCGTGGGGCTGTGCGGTGTGTGGGTCCCGCAGAAAGACGATGGCATCCATCCGGTCTTCGGCGACTTCGCCGCCGATCTGCATGTCCCCGCCCTGGGGACCGCTCTGTTTCCGCTCGACGGTCAGGTCGGTCTCGTCCATGATCCGCTGCCCGGTCGTCCCCGTGCCGACGAGTTCGAACTCCGAGAGCAGTGATTCGTACGCCTGGACGAGGTCGATCATCTCGGGCTTCTCGTCGTCGTGGGCGATGAGCGCGATGCGTGTCATACCGGAACTGTCGACGGCCGGCGTGAAAGAGAATGTGGTCGACGCGGTGGCTGGCCGCCCGCCGTCACTGACCATGTGTGTCACACGCCCGGCGCCGCTCTCTCAGTCCTCGTCGACCTCGACCAGTCCGTCCGGCGTGACGGTAACAGTGTGGTCCTCGACGGAGAACGTCGCTGGCTCCCCGCCGTCGCTGACGACCGCACGCAGTGTCTCCTCGTCGACGTACTCCTCGATGTCGTCGAGTTCGTCGGCCGCCAGGTCCGTCTGTGCCAGGACCGCGTTGCCGATTACTTCGTCTGCAGGCACCGGCGTCTCCCAGCCATCCTCGTCGCCGTCCTGCAGCAGGTACACTGTCCCGTTGTCGGTGCTCATACATACGGATAGCACCGGATATCGCTTAACAGGTGCTCAGTGATTTCAGAGCGTGAAAGAACTCCCTGTCGACGTGTGACAGGTTCACGCCGTCCACTCCCGAAACCGGAGCGCAGTGGCTCGACAGTCGACGTCGCAAAACGGTGTCGGAGGGCTACCGGACGATGGTTGTCAGAGGCACGGTCCGGAACACTCTCTCCCCAACACCATCCCCACATACTCGGCGGTACTACTTAATGATTTGTACTTTTCACCTGGAAATATGCGTCTACTGTCAGAACCACATCTCCGGTAATCTGATCTGTTCGGTGTGCTAGCCCGTGATTACCATTGACATGTCTTCGACTGGATGGACGGTATCGATGGGCAGCGTGGCGTTTTTATTCGGACCGCGTCGACTGTGCGGTATGAACGGGGTCGTGCTGGCGGCCGGCGAGGGGACCCGACTACGGCCGCTGACCGCCGACAGACCGAAAGGGCTCGTCCGGGTCGCCGGTCGACCGCTGCTGTCGCACGCACTGGACGCGCTGGTCGGTGTCGGCGTCGACAGACTCGTCATCGTCGTGGGCTATCGCGGGGACGATATCGTCGAGCACTACGGCGACAGCTACTGCGACGTCCCCGTCACGTACGCCTGGCAGGACGACCGGCTCGGCACCGCACACGCCCTCCAGCAGACGCTACCGCTGGACGGGACGACGGTCGTGATGAACGGCGACAACGTCTGTCGCGCGAACCTCGATGCGGTCGTCGAGCATCACCGGCGTACCGGTGCCGCCGGGACCCTCCTCGTAGAGTCAGTCTCGCGTGCGCAGGCCCGCGAGACCGGCGTCGTCGAGACCGAGGACGGCCGTGTAACCGGCCTCGTCGAGAAGCCCGACGACCCACCCTCGACGCTCGTCGTCCGCGGGTTCCAGATCTACGACCCGATCGTCGAACCCGCTTGCCGCCTGCTGACCCCCTCTGGCCGGGGCGAATACGAACTCACCGACGCCGTGGACCTGCTGGTCCAGGCGGGCCATCGGGTCGAGACGGTCCGACTGGACGGCTGGTGTCACAACGTCAACGACACCGACGACATCGACGCGGTCGCCGAGCGCCTCGGCTGACTGTAGTTGTGTGGACTTGTTGATGCCCTCACACGGTGATCGGTTTCAGTAGCCGTGCTGCATAGACAGCGCGAGTCGGTCACGGGTGGTCTCTCTCGAGATAATCGGTCGTCAAAGCTTTGTGACCGAGTGACAGCAAGCATCACGGCCGTCGAGACTCGACAGCGACCGTCGATGGTTCATCTGTCGCTTACGTCCCAGCGTCCGATATCGCGGACGGCGAACGTCAACCGCGGTCGCTCCCCGCCGTCCGCGCGACGCGGGACCTCGAACACGAGCGCGCTCGTGTACTCCTCGCCGGGTTCCACGGCTCTGTACAGGCCGTAATCGTCGTACGCCGTGCCGCCGGCAGTGAAGTTCTCGTACGGCGTCCGACTCGGACAGGCGGGGTAGAGCGCGTCGCCACAGGCCGGCGAGAACAGGTCGACCTCCGTGTCGAACCAGGTCGTCGACCACAGCCGCCGCGACTCTTCGCCCCGGTTCTCGAAGGTGAACTCGATGACCAGAAGCTCCGCGCCCGCGCTGGCGGTGATGTTGCGGTCGCGGACGCCGCCGATCGACTGGGTCCGCTGGACGTCGGTGATGCTGACGGCGAAGTCGTTCCCGGTGGCTGTCTCGTCGGCGGACGATATCGGGAGTCCGACCACCGGAGTCAGCGCGACGCTCGCCACGACGAGCACCGTCACCCCGGCCAGAACCGCTCGCCTGCCAGACAGCGTCGGGAGCGTCGCCGGCCACCAGTCGTATCTCGACCAGTCGACGGCGGAGACGACCCAGTACCACAGCGGGGCGGCGGTCAGGAGGAGGACACCGAGCAGCCCGACTGCTTGCGCCCAGAACCGAGAGGTGCCGTTCACGAACAACGGGAGGGCACCCCCGAGCGCGGCGAGGAGCATCCCGCGGCTGAACCGGGGCGAAAAGGAGGTCACCCGCTTCGGGTCCGAGACCAACCAGCCGAATACGAGCGGTCGACCGACCAAGTACCAGACCGCCGCGCAGAGTCCTGTGAGGGCGACGCCCGCTGCCGTCAGCATGTACCACAGCTCGAACAGGACGTGGTATGCGATGTGCGGAACCCATACTTTGAACAGGAGGACTCCGTACAACGCTGTGGCACCGACCGCGCCGACTGCTCCAGGGAGAAGCTGCATCTCGGTTGGCAGATATTCACGGAGGGGGTCGTGGAGGGAACCCATTGTTGACACTTCTGCGTCCTCAGCGATATGTCTTGTTCAACCAAAGCACGCCTGTCTGAACACGCTCCTGTAGACATCCTCTACATTCAGCAAACAGTTCGTATCAACTTCTGAGAGTTTCAACAGGGCCGGTTGTGTTCACTGACGCGGAGTCCTGCTCGAACAGCCAGAACTCTCTGCTGCTAAAGCAAGCATTGCCCTGATCGACCGACAAACCGAGAGAAGTGGCGGCGTCAGCCTTCGACGCCGCTGAACGACAGCCCACCCTCGATGTACCGCTGTGCGAACAGATACACGAGCATGATGGGCGTCGCGAAGGTGAGCGCGAACGCGGAGAACCGCGCCCACGGGATGGAGTACTCGTCGACGAGCGAGTAGAGCCCGACCGGCAGGGTGTAGTTCTCCGTGCCCAGCAGCGTCTGGGCGACGACGAACTCGGTCCAGCCCGTCAGGAACGTGAAGATGAACACCGTCGCGAGTCCGGCCGCGGACATCGGGAGGATGACCTCCCAGACCACGCGCCACGGCGGTGCGCCGTCGACGACGGCGGCCTCCTCGTAGGAGACCGGGATGCCGTCCATGTAGGTCTTCAGCAGCCACGTGTTGAACGGCACGGCCGTCGCGGCGTAGTAGACCGCCAGCGCGAGCTTGTTGTCGTTGATGCCGAACTGGACGTAGATGGCGTACATCCCGATGAGCAGGGCGACGCCGAGTCCGCCGCCGACCTGGGTCATCAGCACGTACAGGAACAGGATCTTGCGCCGGAAGAGGAACTCGCGGCGCGAGAGCGCGTACGATGCCGGGATGATCAGCGCCATCGCGATCAGCACCGTCGGGATGGCGACGGTGACGCTGTTCCAGAGGAACTTCTTGAACTCCGAGGGCCGCTCGACGCCGTAGGCCGAGGCGTCGAGAACGGTCAGACCGGGCGTCTCGAAGACGAACGCCAGATCCGTCAGTGGGATGGCGACGGTGATCGCCAGCGCGGGGATCCCGACGTCGCCAAGCACCCAGATGAACGGCTTTATCGTCGGGTTCGGCGGGATCAGCGTGATGCTCTCGGAGGTGTACAGGGACGCTCCAGAGCCAGAGATGGCCGCGGTGAAGATCCAGTAGATCGGGAACAGCAGGGCCAGGACCATCGCCGTCGCGGCGATGGTCGAGGCGATGACCTTCAGGACCTCCGAGGCCGGCACTTCACCGCGCTGGACGGCCTCGACCGTGTACTTCCACTGCTGGACGGCCTCGACGGGCGTCCGGGCGATGTTGAGGGCGTCCTCGGTCAGCTTGCGCGTGATGTTCGAGAGCAGCCCCATCAGTCGTTCACCCCGTCAGCCAGGCGACCCTTCTTGACGTTGAGCCACATGAACGCGCCGATGAACACGAGCGCGACGATGCTGATCGCGGCCCCGCGACCGTACTCCTGGAACTGCAGCGCCTCACGGTAGCCGTAGACGACGATGAGCTCGTTCGCCCGTGCGGGGCCCCCTTCGTTGAACACGTAGGGGATGAGGAACTGCTGGAACGACGCCGCCGAGGTGAGGATCGTCGCGAACAGCACGGGTTTCTTGATCGACGGCAGCGTCACGTGGATGAACCGGGAGACGAAGCCGGCGCCGTCGACGACGGCGGCCTCGTGGAGCTCTTCGGAGACGTCCTGGAGCGCGCTCACGGTGATGATGACCATGAACGGGTACGCCAGCCACGCCTCGGTGACGTTGTAGGCCATGAAAGCCGTCCACCGCCCCGAGAGCCAGGAGATCGACTCCATCCCGAAACTGGTCAGGAGCTGGTTCATCAGCCCGAACTGGGCCGAACTGAAGATGCCGCGCCACACCGTGATGATGAAGATCGGCGGCAGGCCCATCGGGAAGATGATAAACGAGCGCAGCAGCCGCTTGCCACGGACGAGGTCGCTGGTCACCACGAGCGCGATCGAGAGGCTCGTGACGACCTTGAGGACGACACTCGTCGCGACGAACAGCCAGGTCACCCCGAAGGAGTTCCAGAACTCGGGATCGGTCAGCACGTTGGCGTAGTTCTTGAGTCCGACGAACGTCGCGTCGCCGAACGTCAGTACAGCGACCGCCCCTTCGCCGGCGAAGAGGTTCGCCGGCTCGGCGTTCGTAAAGGAGATCCCGATCAGATAGACGACCGGGAACAGCATGAACGCCGAGAAGATGAACAGACCCGGTAACACGAGCAACAGCGACGTGTCTCCCCGGTCCAGGAACGGGATGTTCTCGACGACGTGTTCGACGCGTGATACCGTACTCATGAGTGTCCTCTAGCCTTCCCAGTTGCTGCGGATTTCCGATGCAGCGGTGTCCAGCGCCTGCTGTGCGCTGGCGTCGCCGTTGAAGGCCTTGGTCAGGGCGTTGCCGACCGGCCCCCAGACGTCGTCCATCTTGGGTGCGCTGGGCATCGGGGTCCCCTGGCCGGCCGACTGCGAGTAGGCCTGGACCTGTGCGGGGAGGTCCTCGCTGCCGACGAGGCTCTTCAGGACGGGGATCGCGCCCTGCTCGTTGGCGAGTTTGTTGAGGTGGTCCTCGTTGGTGACGTACCACTCGACGAAGTCACGTGCGGCCGTCGCGTCCGCGCCGCCCTCGCCCATCGGCTTGGCGAAGTACCACACCGAGATACCCGTGTAGGGGCTCGGCGTGCCGCCTTCCATCTCGGGGAAGCTGAACACTTCGTAGTCGATGTCGTTGTCGCTGAACGTCGCCAGCGACCACGGCCCGTTGATCGCGAAGGCGGCGTTACCCTCGTTGAACGCCGCGGCCTGTGGCTCGTAGCCGGGGTCGTTGGGCATGTACGGCCGGAGGTTCTCCAGCGCGTACTCCAGGCCCTCGACGACCGAGTCGGAGTTGACGCCCAGTGGCTCGTCGGCCTCGGGGTCGAAGTAGTGACCGCCGAAGGCCTGCAGGAACCCGCTCGCGAAGTACGGGTCGAACGGGTACGAGAGCCCGTACTGCCCGTTGTCGGGGTCGTGGTGGTCCTCCATGATCGAGACCATCTCCTCCATGGTCTCGGGCACGGAGTCGACGATGTCCATGTTCGCGATGGGGGTGACCGTCTCGGCACCGAACGGCAGGCCGATGAGGTTGCCCTTGTACTGGACGGCGTTCTGTGCCGTCGTGGTGAACTGATCGAGGCTGATCGACACCTGGTCGCTCTGGTCGACGGTGAAGCCCTGTTCGTAGGTGTTGCCCGCCCAGTCGTGTGCCCAGTCGAAGATGTGTGGGCCCTGGCCGGCCGGGATGGCGCTCGACGTCTTCTTCTGGAGGTCCGAGATGTCGGACCCCTCGATGGTGTGCCGAGTGTCGTCGTTGAACGTGGAGACGACGCTCTCGCGGATCGCCTTCTCGCTGTCACTCAGCGACCACCAGGCGGTCGCGGTGCCGGCTGGTCCCTGACTCTCGGTCTGGGTCTCGCCGCCACTGGAACCGTCGCCGGAGCCGCCGTCGCCGGATCCACCGGAGCCGCCGTCACCGGATCCACCGGAGCCGCCGTCGCCGCCCTGTTCTTGCACGCTACACCCTGCGAAGGCCGCTGCCACGCTGACGCCACCGATCTGCTTGAGGATCGTTCTGCGGTCCATTGTCATGGATGGATAATGGATGAAATAGTCTTTCACAACTTAAATCATTCGATGGATCATGTACGTTTATGATAGATTATTCGACACCAGCGGCTCGGCAGGAACTCGTCGACTCGCGCTGGCCGAACGCCAGCACGATACATCCATCTCACTACGTGCATAAAAGTTCTACGAAATCATACCTCTCACTTTCCAGCCGACGGGCCGTACGGCGAAAGACCCAATTACCCCACTGTGTACGGTGGGCATATGCACCATCCCGGCCCACCTCGGTTCTGTCACGTCGCCGAGTCCGTCGAACTCGCGCCGCGCGCGCCCGACTCCGACGCGGCCTACGACTGGACGCTTCGCGAGACGCCCGCAGACAGCACCGCGACGCTGGGGGACGGCCCCGTCGTCCACCTCGAACCGGACGTCCCCGGCACCTACCGTGCGGAACTGACTGCGCCCGACGGGACACACACGCAGACGGTGCGGGCGTTCCCCGCCGGCGTCACCGAACGCGTCCGCTTCAGTGTCACCGAGGACGACGTCGTCGAGGGCGAGACGGACCTCTCGGACGTCGAGGAAGCCGTCGTCATCGGGAAGTTCAACGACTTCACGATGGGCGAGTACCGGGCCGAGCGAGACGGCGACGAGTGGGCCGTCGAGGTCGACCTCCCGCCGGGCACCCACGGCGCTATCTTCGCGTTCGACGGCGAGTTCGACCCCTACGCCACCGACGAGGTGACCGTCGAGGGGCCGGGTCGGCCGCGCGTGGAACTCGATAGCGCTGTCGCGGGCGACGAACTGGTCGTCACCGCGGACGCGACGGCTGCTCCCAAGGGCGGTGACCCCGACGTGGAGTTCCATCTGGACGACCGCGACGCCCTCGCAGAGACAGCCGTGACCGTCGACGGCGACGAACTCCGCGTCCCGCTGGCGGCCGTCTCTGCCGACGGCGCACGCGTCCACGCGGTCGCCGTCGCCGAACACCACAGCATCGCCGACACGCTCGAGATCGAGCCCGACGGCACCGTCCACCGCCCGGCCGACGCGCCCCACTGGGCCGCCGACGCCACGATCTACCAGATCTTCGTCCGGGAGTTCGTCGGCGACATCGCCCAGACCTCCTTCGCCGAGATCGAGCGCCGGGTCCCCTACATCGAGTCGCTGGGCGTCGACGCCGTCTGGTTCACACCCGTCGTCCAGAGTCCGACCCAGCACGGCTACCACATCACGGATCTGTTCGACACTGCCGACGATCTGGGGACCCGCGCGGAGTTCGAGTCGCTGGTCGAACGGCTCAACGAGGCCGGTATCTCCGTGCTGTTCGATCTGGTCATCAACCACACCTCGCGGGACCACCCGGCCTTCCAGTTCCACCGCGCCGGCGTCCCCGGCTACGAGGACCACTACGAGCGCGTTCCGCCCGAGCAGGACGTCACCGACGTCGACTGGGCCGGCGACGACGCGCCGGGCCTGTACTTCAACTGGACGAAGATCCCCAACGTCAACTACGACTCGCTGGCGGTCCGGGAGTGGATGCTCGACGTCGTCGACGAGTGGGCCGGCGTCGTCGACGGCTTCCGCTGTGACGTCGCCTGGGGAGTCCCCCACGGCTTCTGGAAGGAGGTCCGCGAGCGCGTGAAAGCCGAGGACGCTGACTTCCTCCTGCTGGACGAGACGGTTCCCCGCGAGGCAGACTTCCGCGAGAACGAGTTCGACGTCCACTACGACACGGACTTCTACGACACGCTGCTGGATATCGGGAACGGCGAGGCCCCCGCCGCGGCCGTCTTCGACGCACTGGAGTCCTCGCAGTTTCGGGGCTATCCGGACCGGGCGGTCCACATGCGCTACGTCGAGAACCACGACGAGGACCGCTACCGCACCGAGTGTGGCGTCGCGCCGCTCCGGGCGGCCGTGGCCGCGACGTTTACCGTCCCCGGCGTCCCGATGATCTATTCGGGCCAGGAACGGGGCGTCGAGGAGCAACGCGGTACCATGCGCTGGCACGACGGCGACGACGCCCTCACCGACTTCCACCGCCGCCTCGTCGCGCTCCGGGACGGCCACCCGGCGCTGCGCGCACCCGGCGTCGACCCCGTCGAGGTGACCGTCCACGCGGGTGACGCCGACGACGTGGTCGCCTACCGTCGCTCGGACGGCGACGAGACACTCGTGGTCGTCCTGAACTTCGGGGCCGACCCGGCGACGGTCTCGCTCGGCGCCGACGTCTCCGGCCGGGATCTGCTCGCGGAGACCGACGTGACGACCGACGACTGCCTCCGGGTCGCGGACGTCGTGGTCACGCCGACCGAGTAGCGCCGGTGGCCGTCGTCGTCACCCCCGCGGAGTAGTCCCTGCGGAGACGGTCCGAGATACTGTGTCGAACGTAGCCACACTGTTCCATCATAGAAACCGTCAACCACACCACGAGAGGTGTCTGGAGCATGACCGCGCCGCGGCACACTGTCCTGCGCTTTCTCGCCGGCGTGACCCTCGGCGCCGTCGCGCTGGCCGGCTACCTCGCGCTCGTCGGCACCGACGCCGTCCTCGCCCGCGCGGGTGCCATCGCCCCCTGGGCCGTCGCTGCCGTCGCCGTGCTCGTCGTCGCCGAGGGCCTGGCCGACGCCATCGGCGTCTGGGCCTCTATCCGTCCGCTCGGTGACGGCCTCTCGGGCGGCCAGAGCGTCCAGTTCGCGCTGGCCGGGGACTTCTTCGACACGCTCAGCCCCGCCGGCCCGGTCAGTTCCGAGCCGATCATGGCGCGGTTCATCGGCGTCACGACCGCGACCTCCTACAGCGAAGCACTGGGGGTCCGCGGCGTCGCCAAGTACGTCAAATCGGGCACCCAGCTGTTCGTCTCGACCGTCCTCGCCCTGCTGTTGCTGGTCGGGACGCCCGACGCCCGCGTCGTCGTCAGCGTTCTGGGCGTCGCACTGATCGGTCTGCTGGCGGTCGGGGCGGCGCTGCTGTGGGCCCGCGATGCTGTCTCGCGTGTCTCCGTCGCCCTCCTCGCGCCCGTCGTCGCTTTCGTCTCCGCGCGCTACCGCGAGGACCCCCACGACCGCTCGACGGTCGCAGCCGCCGTCGACCGGTTCTGGGCCCGTATCGTCCGCTTCCGTGACCGGCCGGAACTGCTCGGCCTGATCGCGGCCGGCGGCGTCCTCGAACAGGTGCTGACGGCGACGGCGCTCTGGCTGGCGCTCGCCGGAACCGGGACGGCCGTCCCGCTGTTGCCCATCGTCGCGCTCGTCCCGCTCCCGCAGGCCGCCAGCGCCGTCCCGGTGCCGGCCAGTCTGGGCGCCTACGACGTGCTGATGAGCGGCGCGCTGGCCATCGTCGTCGGCGTCCCCGCCGCCGCGACAGCCGCGCCCGTCCTGGTCGTCCGGGCGCTCTCGATCCCCTTTGCGCTCTCTGTGGGTGGAATTGCGGTGGGATTCCTGCGTGGTTGGCGACTCTGACGCTGTAGATTCTCTTTGCTGGACCGCCCCGCTGCTCGACGCTGACAGCCAGAAAGCCCCGACGCGCTCGGCGGCTACGACTCGCTGCGGTCCTCGTTCGCGTCGCTCACTGCGGTCCTTACGTCGTCTCGCTCGCCGAGCGCGTCGCCCCTTTCAGTCCCACCCTGGCGGTTGTCGAACCGGCGACTATCGGTCGGCTGTGGTGGTGGCAGCAACGGGGCGGCTGTCGAGTCGGGAGAAACAGGTCGGCTGTGGCGCCGGCAGGAACGGTCCGGCTGTCCCGTCGCTGTCCCTATTCCCCCCGGTAGGTCACCGTCCGGCGTTCCAGCGCCACCGCGGCGTCGACGATCTCCTCGGCGTCGTCGACGGCGACGAAGGTGACGGTGTTGCGGATGCCCGAGAGCGGGATCTCGACGGTCAGGCGCTCGCTGTCGGGTTCGATACGGCGGGTGTCGTCGCCGTTCCGGACGATCAGTTCCGCGGCGTCGGTGGTCACCTCGACGGGCAGCGGCGAGTCCTCGGTCGTCGTCGGGAACTCGCCGACCGTCAGCGAGGGGCGCTCACGCTCGCTCCCGAACCGCTGTGCGACGATCGCGGGCGTCTCGACGGGTTCACCGGCGTCGATGGCGTGGGCCAGGCGGACGTACTGGGCCATCGACCACGACAGCGGCGTCGCCGAGCCGGTTCCTTCGCCGAACTCCCAGCCGTACTCGGTCGGTTCGTCGCGGTCCCAGACCTGCTCTGGGATCATCCGCCCCTCGTTGGCGAACGCTGCCATCGTCGACAGCAGGTTCCGTGGTGCCAGTTTCCCCGAGTCGGTGCCGCGGCGGAGTTCGTACTCGCCGCGCTCGCCCGTGAAGATGGGCCAGAGTCGGCCCTGCCCGGCGCTGTCCCAGGGCGAGCCGTCGGCGGGTTCGCCGTAGCCGTCGCCGTTGTACCGGTACCACGCCGGGCCGTTGGGCGTGTCCCGGCGGATGGTCTCGTCGACGACCGACACCGAGTTCCGGACGGTCGGGTCGTCGGCTGGCTTGATACCGAGCCGGACGAGTTCGAGGAAGCCGGCGTCGACGACGTCCCGCTCGTCGAGTGTCGGCCCGCCGTTGGCGATGTCCAGGTCCGCGCCGTCGTCCGGGTCGGTGTCGTCGTTGATGCGCATGTAGTACGGCGGTTCGTGGTCGTCGACGCCCGTCGTCGTCGCACACCACTCCTCGACCGAGCGGGCCCAGTCGTCGGCGGTCGCCAGCCACACCAGCGCGTCGACGTGCTCGCCCGCGTCGGCCGCCAGCGCGGCCGCACAGGTCAGCCCCGCGATCTCGGCCGCGATAGTCGAGGGCGAGTAGCCGCCCTCCTCCTCCCAGCGCTCCTGACCGGTCGCCGGGCCACTGCCGGCGACGTAATCAGCGGAGGCTTTGAGCTGGTCGTAGCTGTAGGCCACCGAATCGAGCCCGAGGTCGTGCCGGTCGGCCAGCTGGTAGGCCATCACGAGCGGGAAGGCGATCTCGTCTAACTGTTCGCCATCCCAGCGCAGGCGGCCGTCGAGGAACGTGTTCTGGGGGACGAAGCCGTCGTCCCGTTGCTGGTACTCGAAGATGTACTCGACGGCCCGCCTGGCGCCCTCGACGTCGTCCATCGCTCGCATGGCGGTAAAGGACTGGTAGAGGTCCCGCGCCCAGACGAAGTTGTAGCCGTAGTCGCTCGGGGTGGACGCGCCGACGGCCGACCCCCACGGGACCGAGGGGCTGGCGATGCCGGCCCCGAGGTAGGTCTTGTCCTCGACGGCCGCCAGCACCATCGCGGCCACGCGGTACTGGGTCGCCAGGGCGTCGTCGCCGGTGACGCTGTCGGGGACCGACAGTTCGCCCAGGTACTCGTTCCAGGCAGCCACGTAGGACTCGCGTGCCCGTTCGTAGCCGCCATCGACGGCCGCTCGCGCGGTCTCGCGGGCGGTCTCCTGGTCGCGCTCGGTCGCGAACCCGAGGGCGAACTGGGCCTCGCCGCTGCCGGCCAGCAGGCGCCCAGCGAGCGTGACAGCGCCTTCGACGGAGCTGTTGTTGGTCCATTCGCCGGCCTCGACGAGCGCCTGCCCGTCGTCGGGTGCGAGCGCGCTGGCGCGGGTGAACCCGCTCTCGGCGACCAGCCCCATCGCCACCTCGTAGGAGTCCCCGTCGTCGAGGACGACGTGCTGGCTGTCGTTCGCGTCGGTATCCCAGGCCGCGAGCTGGTAGCCGTCGGCGGTCGGGACCCGCCGGCCGAAGTCCGCGCCGGCGCTCTGGGAACAGGCGGTCCGCGCGACGGCGTACACCTCGTGGCTGGCCGCGCCGTCGAAGGCGACGTTGCCTAGGAGCGCGTCCCGCTCGGGGTCGGTCACCCACTCGGCAGTCAGGTCCCAGGCGTCGCTCTCGACGGGTGCGAACGTCTGTTCGTACACCAGCGCGCGGTCGGTCGCGAGCGTCGTCGAGCGCTCGACGCGGTCCGTCGCCGTCCGGTCGGGCTGGTGGGTCCGCCAGGTCGTCCCCGAGTCGGTGTCGACGACGACGAACTCCAGCGTCCGGAGGTTCAGCAGGTCCACCCGGGGGTACCGGATCTCCGTGACGGCTCCCTTCGTGAACGTCGCCCACACCCGCGAGGGCGCCTCGCTCCCGTGATCCGGGACCGTCGCGACGCCGAACTTCCGGCCCGTCGTCCAGGTCGGCGGTGGCGCTTCGATCGGTTCCGGTGTCGCCGTCGACCCGCTCGCAGTCTCCGTGTTCGCGCCCGATCCACCGTCACCCAACTGACCCGGACAGCCGGCGAGCCCGGCCAGCCCGACACCCGTCGCCAGCCGCATGAAATCCCGTCGTCGCCTCATCTGCTCGCCCCGTTCGGTCCCCGTCCGTGAATCATTGTCGGCCAGTCGTGACGACCTGGTAAAGTTACTACGAAATTTCCCCTCACAAATTCGGAATCTTGGGGAACATTTATCATGCAGGAAAGATACAACGGGAGTAATGGCGAGTCTCGAACTAGCAACGCTCAGGAAGGAGTTCGACGGTGGGTCCATCGTCGCGGTCGACGATCTGGACCTCTCGATCGACGACGGGGAGTTTGTCACCGTCGTCGGGCCGTCGGGCTGTGGGAAGTCGACAACGCTGCGGATGATCGCCGGCCTCGAACGACCGTCGCAGGGACGCATCCGTCTCGGCGGGAACGACATCACCGACGTCCACGCGCGCCACCGCGACGTGGCGATGGTGTTCCAGAACTACGCGCTGTACCCGCACAAGACCATCGAGCAGAACATGGCCTTCGGGCTGCGGATGAGCACGGATATGTCCGCAGAGCAGCGCGAGAAGCGCGTCTACGAGGCCGCCGAGATGATGGGTATCGAGGACCTGCTGGACGACACGCCCGACGAACTCTCGGGCGGGCAGAAACAGCGTGTCGCGCTCGGCCGGGCCATCGTCCGCGAACCCGAGGTATTCCTCTTCGACGAACCGCTCTCGAATCTGGACGCGAAGCTCCGGACGACGATGCGGACCGAGATCCAGCGCCTCCAGGAGGAACTGGGCATCACCGCCGTCTACGTCACCCACGACCAGGAGGAGGCGATGACGATGGGCGACCGTATCGTCATCCTCAACGACGGGAAACTCCAGCAGGCCGGCAAGCCGACCCACGTCTACAACAACCCGGCCAACCAGTTCGTCGGCGGCTTCGTCGGGTCGCCGTCGATGAACTTCGTCGACGTGGCCGCCGAACCGCTCGACAGCGGCATCCGACTGACGGGCGCCGACGGCGCGTTCACCTACGACCTCACGAGCGGCCGTGCCGACTCCTTCGGCGACATCGGTGGCGGGACCTACACGCTTGGCATCCGTCCCGAACACGTCTCCGTCGGTAACGAGGGCGCCCAGTCGGCTGTCCCGGCGATCGTCGACGTCGTCGAGCCCGTCGGCAGCGACAACTACCTCTATCTCGATCTGGGCACCGAGTCACGCGAGTTCGACACCGAGGACGCGCCGGACTTCATCGCGCGGGTCGCTGCCGACATCGAACCAGACGTCGGCGACACCATCCACGTCTCCTTCGACGAGTCGTCGGTCCACCTCTTCGACGACGAGACCGGCGAAGCGATCACGGCCGTCGGCGAAGAGCCAGTTCCGGCGAAGTAACTCGCGGTTCTTCTCTCGTGTTCACGCGGCGATAGCGACAGTACCGTCGAAAAGCAGTGCCGCTCGCTCTACTCGGCTGGCTCGGCCCGTTCCGGATGGAGTTCGTCGGTCTCGGAGAGGTGCGCGATCGTGGCCAGCCGGAGCGCGTGGGGCCAGCCCAGCGGCGTGGCACAGTCTGGCGTCCCGTCGTCGTAGAGCTGTTCGGAGAGGTAGCCGTTGGGCTGGACGAGCGAGCCGCCGGGGAGGATCTCGCCCAGGAGGTCACGCGACCGGGCGTAGGCCGTCGCCGCCCGGACGTCGTCGCCGCGTGATTCGAGCAGGGTGCCCAGCTCTGCGGCCGCGTTGGCGCCCCAGGCGGTGGCGACGGTCCAGACCTTCTCGTCGGCTTGTGTGTTCTGGCGCCACTCGTCGCCCTCGAACCGGACGAGCCCGCGGATGGCGTCGGTCTCGCGTTCGAGGCCGTCGAGCGTCGCCCGGACGTGCGTGTCGAGACGGTCGAGTGTCGTCTCCGGGAGGTCGACCACGTCGGCGTACTCCCTGATTGCACCGGCCAGCGCGAGGGTCCCGGAGTCCAGTCGGGCGTCGAGCTCTCCCTCACGGGCTCGGAGCGCGTAGTGGTCGCCGGTCCAGAGCGTGTCCAGGCCGTCGTGGACCGCACGGGCCTGCTCGCGGGCATGGTCGCGCAACGCCTGGTCGACGGGCGCGCGAGCGACCGCGGCGTAGGCGTGCAGGAACGTCGCGGCGGTGTGGGTGAACCGACCCTGCATGTTCTCCCAGGCGTTCTGGCAGGCGATGGGGAGGCCGTCGGCGACCAGCGTGTCGTCGAGGCTCTCGACGCCGGCCTCGATGGCGTCCTCGATGCGTGCCGGCTCCTCGGGATCGCCCGACCGCAGGTACGTCGAGAGGAACCCAACGACGCTGCCGGTCTGGTCGGCCTGGTAGTCCGTGTCGGTGCCGCTCTCGATGCGGGCGTTGGCCCACCCCGGCGCCAGCGTCTCGTCGCCGGGCCAGACGCGATGGGGCCAGCTCCCGTCGGCAAGCTGTGTCCGGCAGTAGAAGGCGGCCGACCGCTCGTGCCAGTCCGCAAGCCCGAGCCCGAGCGTCTGGTCGCTGGCGAGCAGGAACCGGGCGATCTCGGAGTCGTCGCGGAACCACGTGTAGCCATAGCCGCCGGAGGTGACGAAGAAGGGGTCGAAGTCCGGACCAGCCATGCGGGCGCCGTTGGCGGCCGACAGCAGCGAGACGACCCGCAGGTCGTCGACGACCGTCTCACGCTTGGGGGCCGAGGCCGGCACCGACCACGGACGCTGCGGCTCGGTCGCGTCCAGTAGGGAGTCGCCGCTCGCATATTCGGTCGAGAGGGTCGACAGCCGCGAGAGGGCCGCCTCGCGGTCTGTCTCGCTCGTGTCCGTCAGCAGTGTCACGAGCGTGACGCCGCCGTCCTCGAAGGGCGCGCTCACGACCGCGCCTCCAGTCAGGACCTCGTCCTCGTAGCGCTCCTGGGTGGTCTCGCGGGGGAAATCGACCGGTCGATCCGCGATCAGTTCCTCGAACCGTTCCGGAATCTGGCCGTGGACGGTCGCCAGCTCGGTCGAGACGCCGACGTAGTCGTGTTCGTCGCGGTGGTACGCTTCGACGGCGCTGTCGTGGACGAGCAGGCTGGTCCGTCCCTCGCGGCCGTCGGGCGCGAAGCCGACGAACGCCTGGAGGGTGGCGTCGGCCGGCGCGTCACCACGGAGTTCGAAGCGGGTCACGTGCGCCCGGCCGACGGTGCAGTCGAACTGGACGACCGACCAGCCGGCCTGCTCGTGGACGGTCTCGACGACGCCGGTCTCGCCACGGTAGCGTTGTTCGGTGTCGTCGTCGAACCAGACGACGTCGTCGGTCTCGACACCGAAGCACGACTGGTCGATCCCCGAGAGGCCACAGAGGGGGTAGGAGTAATCTCGAAGCGATCCGTCGGCGTCGACGTGGACGAGTCGGTCGTCGAAACCCGAGAAGATACCGTCGGTAGAGCGCAACTCCCCCGGGAAGTGCCGGTCGTGATCCCGGTTTCGTTTGAAGTCGTTCAACGAGGTCCGGAGCGTCATTGTCACCATGCATCACGCCCGGCAACATAAATTATGGTGTAATACTTTTTCGCAGCTGAAAGTCGGGTGGGCGAGAACCCCTGTTCAGACCGTCGTCTGCCGGGTGGTCGTCCCGATGTCCGGGAGCTCACCGGTCGCGGCGACGACGGTGACCCGGCTCTCGGCGGGCGCGTCGACGGTCAGGTCGACCGTCCCGCCGCTCGCGTGGACCGTCTCGCGCTCGGTCGTGACGACGAGGTCCTCGCCGTCGGTCTCGCCGGTGACCGCGACGCCGTCGCGAGTCCGCTCGATCTCGACGTCGAGGTCGGGGCCGGCCGGGCGGTCGTCGTCGAGGTAGCGCTCCGCGACGACCGCGGGCGTCTCGACGGGGCCGCCGGCGTCGATACTCCAGGCCAGGCGCACGAACTGCGCGTTCGTCCAGGACAGCGGCGTCGCGCTGGAGGTTCCCTCGCCGAACGTCCAACCGAAGTCGTTGCCCCCGTCGTGGTCCCAGATCTGCTCGGGGAGCATCCGCCCGTCGTTGGCGAAGCCGGCCAGCGTCGCCAGCAGGTCCGTGGGGGCGAATTTCGGATCGTCCAGGCGGAGTTCGTACTCGCCGCGCTCGCCGGTGAAGAACGACCACAGCCGTCCCCTTCCGGTCATGTCCGGCTGCCAGGGCGCACCGGCCTGGACGGTCTTCTCGCCGTAGCCGTCGCCGGTGTAGCGGTACCACGCCGGGCCGTGAGGGGTCTCGACCATGATGTCGTCGTCGTACTCGGCGACGCTGTTGCGGATCGCTTCGTCGTCTGCGGGCAGGATTCCCAGTCGCACGAGTTCGAGGAAGCCGCCGTCGATGATGTCGCGCTCGTCGAGGGTCCCGCCACCGTTGGCGTGGGTCCGGAGGTCGCCGTCGTCGGGGTTGCCCTCGTCGGTCACGCGGACGTAGTAGGGCGTGTTCTCGTGTCTATCGGTCCCGGTCTCGGTCGCGTGCCAGTCCTCCAGGTGCGCGACCCAGTGGTCGGCCACGCCCAGGAAGGCGATAGCGTCGGCGCGCTCGCCGGCCGCTTGCGCGAGGTCAGCGGCACAGACCAGGCCCGCGATCTCGGCGGCCGTGGTCGATGGGGAGAATCCTTCCTCTTCCTCCCAGCGCTCCTGCTGGCTGTCCGGGCCGTTGTGGACGAGGTACGCAGAGGAGCGCCGGACGTGCTCGTAGTCGTAGTCAGCTTCTTCGAAGCCGTAGTCGTGCCGGGCACGGAGTTGCTGGGCCATCACCTGGGGGAACGCGATCTCGTCCAGCTGTTCGCCACCCCAGCGGGTCCGACCGTCGAGGAACGTGTTCTGGGGGATGAACCCGTCCGCGCGTTGCTGGTGGGCGTAGACGAACTCGGTCGCGTCGATGGCACTCTCGACGTCGCCGACCGCCTCGAAACCCGTGAAGGTGTGATAGAGGTCGCGCGGCCAGACGTAGTTGTAGCCGTAGTCGTCGGGTTCGTTGGCCTCGACGGCGTCGCCCCACGGGACCGAGGGACTGGCGATGCCCGCACCGGGGAACTGCTTGGAGTCTGCGGCCTTCATCACCATCACCGCCGTCCGGTACTGTGCCAGCAGTTCGTCGTCGTCCGCGACGCTGTCGGGGACACGCACCTCGTCGAGGTACGATTGCCAGGAGTCGACGTAGGCCGCCCGGACGTCCTCGACGGGGTCTTCGAGGGCGCGCTCTGCGGTCGCCAGTGCCGCCTCGTCGTCGGCGTCCTCGGCAAAGCCCAGCGCGACCGTCGTCTCGTCGCTCGCCAGCCGACCCGCGAGAACGACGTTGCCCGCCGCCCGTTCGCGGCGCTCGTCGGTCACGCCACGCTCCAGCAGCGCCGTCTCGACGGGACCCTCGCAGTGGTCGACGGTCGTCCACTCGAAACCGTCGGCGCTCGCGACGCCGAGACCGACGTCGATTGGCCGGCCGTCCTCGTCCTGGAACACCCGTTCCGGTTCGCCCTCCTCGTGGTGTGCGACCAGCGAGTACTGGCGGCCGTCCTGTGCGGTCGACCGTTCCAGCACCGTCGTCTCGATGTCCGCCTCGGCGTTCATCGCGGGTCCCTCCCGGACGATATCCAGGCCGACGTTGACGCCGTCCCCGTCGTCGTTGCGGAACGTCGACGCCACCTCCGGCTTGTCGTGGTACGCTGTCAGCCCCGTCACGGACGCCTGCGCGACGTCGTGGTCGGCGTGACAGGAGAGGGCGGGGTCGACGACGACGTAGAGGTCGTAGCCGTCGCCGTCGAACTCGACGTCGAGGATCAGTGCGTCCTCGTCGGGGTGGGCGACGTGTTCGACGGTCAGGTCCCAGTCGTGCTCGTCGGTCGGCCGGGCCGTCTGGCGAAAGAGCAGCGCCTCGTCCGTCGTCGCTTCGGCCGTCCGCTCGACGACGGTCGGTCTGTCGCGCCGTTCGCGGAACGTCCGCGCGGTGTAGCCGTCCCCGTCCGTGACGAGGAAGTCGACCTCGCGGACGTTCATCACGTCCAGCCGCGGGAACCGGACCTCGGTGACGGCGCCCTCGGTCAGCGTGTACCAGACGCGTGCGGGATCGGCAGCGTCGTGGTCACAGACCGTCCCGAACCCGTACTTCTCGCCGACGGTCCAGTGTGTCGTCGTCTCGGCCGCAGAATCAGGATTTGGCATACACACAGCTACACGACCAGTACCTTAATGGTTTCTCGAATTGTATTGAACTATTACAACTAAAATGTCGATTCGGTCGACAGCGGCTCGGACGCGACCGAAACACAGTTAGTTCCGACTACAAGTTGGTGACAACAGATGGACGACTCAACGCTTGCAGCGCGACTCGAACAACTCGGCCTCTCGGAGAAAGAGGTGGACACCTACCTCTCGATCCTCCGGACCGGTGAGGCCAAGGCGAGTGAGATTGCCGACGACACCGGCGTCTCGAAGCGCTACGTCTACAGTATCAGTGAATCGCTCGAAGAACGCGGGTTCGTCGACGTCGACGACCACGTGGTCCCGACGACGATCCGCGCCCGGCCGCCCCAGGAAGTGATCGACTCGCTGACGGACCAGTTGACCGAGATGGAGTCGGCACTCGACGACCGGTTCGCCGACACAGAGCGCGAACCTCAGCAGTTCGACGTCATCAAGTCCCGCGTGACGGTGGTCAAACGACTCAGCGAGTACATCGCCAACGCCGAGAGCGAGATCATGCTCTCGGTCCCCCAGCAGCACCTCTCGGAGATCGCGAGCGAACTCAGCGCCGCGGTCGACCGCGGCGTGCTGGTCATGCTGGTCGTCAACAGCGCCGACCGAATCGACGCGGCCGACGTCGCCGGGAAGGCCTCTGTCGCCCGCGCCTGGAAACAGGAGATGCCGATCATGCTCACCGTCGACGGCCAGTACGGTCTGGTCGCGCCGGCGGATATGGTCATCCGGACCAACTCCGACCAGCGAGCGATCGCCTTCGTCCAGCAGCAGATCGTCCCTATCCTCTCGGGGTCGTTCCTGGGGAACTACTGGCCGATGGCGACCGAGATCCACGTCGCCGAACCGCGGGATCTGCCAGCGACCTACCGCAGTTTCCGGCATCTCGTGTTACAGGCCACGCTCCAGTTGCGTGCCGACGAGGACGTGACGATCACCGCCGACGTCCAGCCCGTCCAGGCCACCGACGACCCCGGCACCATCGAGGGTCGGATCGTCGACACGCGCCAGGGGATGGCCGAACCACAGACCAACGCCTACCCGATCGAACACACGCTTGTCGTCGAACTCGGCGACGAGACTGCCACTATTGGCGGGCCCGGGTCGTTCCTCGAAGACTACGAGGCCGGTGAAGCCCGCCTCAGCTAGCGCGTGCTCGGGTCCGGCCAGCGGTAGATGACGTAGGTCTTCGTCTCCTCGCTCGTGTCCGGTACCCAGATGATTCGCAGGGTGGCCTCGCTCAGGTCCAGGTGTTCGCTCGAACCGATCCCGCTGAAGTGGTTCGCGTTGATCGATATCTCCGTGCCTGCTCGAACCTCGGTCGGTGCCTGTGCCTGTATCGGATTGCTGTTCAGCGAGACGTCGTTCCCGCTGGAGTCTTTCGCTCCGGTCATGGTGACCGAGAGTTCGTCCCGCTGGAGTGTGTCCCCACTGCCGACGCTCAGATTGAGATACTCCCCGCTGGGTCCGGTCTGCTTGTTGTAGTCGGCCACGATAGCGACCTGTGGTGCGTTCCGTGGCTGCTGGTCGCCGATATCGAGCAGGAACGTCCCGACTGCGGCAGCCAGGATGACGACGATACCGACCAGCAAGACGACTCCGATGACTGTGCTTACCCCCCGCTCCGTCCCCGCGTCACGCCTCATTGGCACACAGTCTAGTAGTACCACATAAAAACGCTGTCGTCCGCTCAGAGTACGATATGTCCTCGATGGGGACCGAACGGAGGGCTACGCTGCCGTCAGCAGATCCGCCGGTGGTTCGCCGGGGAGGTCGTCCCGGTCGTGTGGGGCCGAGAAGTCCGGGTTCGGCCCTTTCGGGACGATCCGCTTCGGGCTCACGTCCGGGTGGGTCGTGTAGTAGTGTTCCTTGATGTGGCTCATGTTCACGGTCTTCGCAACTCCCGACTCACGGCTCGCTCCGCTCCCCGTTCGTTCATCCGGCGTCCCTTCACTTCGTTCAGCGACGCCCCCAGTCTGGTAGAGATCACGCAGATACGGCCAGAGGTTGTCGTACTCCCGGATGAACTGGTGGTTGCACATGAAGTGAGTGTGATAGACCTCGTCGAACCGGACAAGCGTGGTGAACATACAGATATCCGCTTCGGTCAGGCGGTCACCGGCGAGGTAGCGCTGGTCCGCGAGCACGTCGTCCCAGTGGTCGAGTGCGTCGAACAGTTCCTCGACCGCCTCGTCGTAAGCCGACTGGGAGTTGGCGAACCCGGCCCGGTAGACGCCGTTGTTGATCGGCTCGTAGATGTCCTCGATGATGCGATCGACCTCCTCCTGGTAGCCCTCGGGATAGAGGTCGACATCGTGCTCGGCGACCGAAGCGAACTCGGTGTCGAGCATCCGCAGGATCTCTTCGGACTCGTTGTTGACGATGGTCTCCTCCTGTGTGTCCCACAGCACGGGGACCGTCACCCGGCAGGTCGCGTCGGGATCCGCGGCGACGTAGATCTCCCGGAGGTAGTCGGCGCCGTTGACGGTGTCTTCGGTACAGCCGTCCTTCTCGGGCGTGAACTGCCAGCCGTCCTCGTCACGGTAGGGGTCGACGACGTCGACGCTGATAGCGTCCTCCAGCCCCTTGAGTTTCCGGACGAGCAGCGTCCGGTGGGCCCACGGGCACGCCAGCGAGACGTAGAGGTGGTATCGCCCAGCCTCGGGCTGGAACCGCGCGTCGGGGTCGTCCCTGATCTCGTCCCGGAACGTCGTGTCTTGCCGGTCGAACTCCCCGTCCTCGTTCGTACTCTCGTAGGCGTCTGTCCGCCACTCGCCGTCGACGAGCATGTTCATCGTACCGTTTTGGAGGGCACGAACGAGCATAAACACCCCAGCGAGGTAACACCAGTGTCACCGCCTGTGCCGGACGAAACCAACCCCGTGAGCCGTTCACACGCCCTCGCCCGGGCTTCGAAGCGCTTATCCCGTCGCTGGGCTACGTATCCGCCAAGAGTACGTATGTCGGAAAAACCCGCCTCAATGTACCGGGACATCGACAAGCCCTCGTACACACGCCGCGAGTACATCACGGGCATCCCCGGGTCGAAGATCGCACAGCACGAGATGGGCCAGAAGCAGGCCGACCGCGACGACTATCCCGTCCAGATCAGCCTCATCGTCGAGGAGTCCGTCCAGCTTCGCCACGGCTCCCTGGAGGCCTCGCGCCTCTCGGCCAACCGCCACCTCATCAAGGAACTCGGCGAGGACGGCGACTACAAGATGACCCTGCGGAAGTTCCCCCACCAGGTCCTGCGCGAGAACAAGCAGGCGACCGGTGCCGGGGCCGACCGTGTCTCCGACGGGATGCGCCAGGCGTTCGGGAAGATCGTCGGCACCGCCGCCCGCGTCCAGTCCGGCGAGCGGCTCTTTACCGCCTACTGCCAGGTCGAGGACGCTCCCCACGTCAAGGAAGCGTTCCGCCGTGCCTACAACAAGATCACGCCCTCCTGCCGCATCAAGGTCGAGCGCGGCGAAGAGCTGCTGATCGCCTAAATTTTTACGTCGGGGGGTCGCCGATGGCGACCCCCACTCGCAAAAATTTAGTACAAAAACTACCCGGAAGCGCGCCGCCGACGCGCTTCCGGTGAAACGGCTCGCTCCGCTCGCCGTATACTTGTTCGTGAGCCTGCCCTTCCGACAGCCACTTTTTCCTCCTCGGGTGGGCTCGCGTCGCTCGCCCACCACTTGTCGCAAAATCGTGGGGAAAAAGGCCGGAATCTCGGCCGTTGGCCTCGATTCCGGTGAACCGCCTCGCTCCGCTCGGCGGATGCTCGCTCGTGAGCCTGCCCTTCCCCGGGTCGTGCGACGGAGCGCACTCCCGGCCACCGCCTCGGCTTCATTCAGGCTCCATGCTTGGGCTGGGTCGGCACGCCGCTGAGTCAGGTCTTTGTAGCCGCTAGCCCTCTATCGAGTAGATGCTTCGACTCGCCGTCGCCACCGACGCGGAGACCTACGAGCGGATGGGCGAGCAACTCGCCGAGCGCGGCATCGAGGTCGGCCACGTCGAGACCGCCGAACGGGCGATACCGCTCGATTCGTCGCCGTTCGACGACTACGACGTGGGGTTCGTCTACCCCTCGCGAATCATGGAGGGTGCGGTCGCCGACGCGATGCTCGGCGTCCCGTGGGTCAACGACCGTGAGGCCATCCTGCGCTCGCGGAACAAGGCCGACGTGCTGGCACGCTTGGGACAGGCTGGCGTCCCGGTCCCGGAGACGGTGCTGGTGTCGAACCCGGCCGACGAGGCCGACCTGGTGGCGGCGTTCGAACGACTCGATCCGCCCGTCGTCGTCAAGCCCAACTCGACGACCCGCGGGGTCGGCGTCACGGTCGCGCACGACCTCGATTCCTTCCTGGGCATCGCGGACTACCTCGATCTGGTCCACGACTACCGCGCGACCGGCGACCAGTCGTTCCTGGTCCAGGAGTACCTCCCCGACGCCAGGGACTACCGCGCGATGGTCCTCGACGGCGAGTACGTCGGGGCCGTCGAGCGACGGCTCCCCGACGACGCACGCGAGCGCGGCCGCTGGAAACACAACGTCCACCGTGGCGCCGAAGCGACAGGCGTCGACCTCGCGTCCGAGCACCGTCGTCTGGCCGAGCGCGCCGCCGCGGTGCTGGACATCGGCTATCTGGGGGTGGACCTGCTCGTCACCGACGACCGCGCGGTCGTCAACGAGACGAACGCCCGCCCGACCATCGACAGCGCGACGAAGTACGAGGCGGGGTTCTGGGACGATTTAGCAGCGTTGATCGAGCGGACCGCTGAGCGGTGAGCGGCGTGCAGCCACACGGTAAGCATCCGCCGAGCGGAGCGAGGCGGTTCACTCGGCCGAACGGAGTGAGGCCGAGCAGTTTTTCCCCACGTTTTTGCTCGGGGGTTGAGGCGAGCGCGTCGCGCTCGCCGAACCCCCCGTCGAAAAAGTGGTCTCTCTAGAGTTCGATATCCGCCGAGTCCTCCTCGCGGTCGAAGGTGACTTCGAGGATGCCGTTGTTGTAGGTGGCCGAGGCCGAGTGTTCGTCGACACGGCTGGGCAGGGTGAGTCGTTCGTGGTACTCGCGGTCGTGACTGCCGGCGTCGATGGTCAGGACGGTGCCATCGCATTTCAGGTCGATGGCCTCCTTCTCGACGCCGGGGACGTCGGCGACGACGCGGATCTCGTCGTCGGTCTCGTGGACGTCGACGTGGATGTTGCCGCCGTCGGTGCTGGTGTCGCGGTCGATGTGGACCTCCCCCTCGGCGCCCATCATCTCGTCCATCATCCGCTCAATCTCGCGGAAGAACTCGTCGAACGGATCGTCGTCGTCGCGTCTCATTACCACAGGGTTGGGTCGTCCGTCTCAAAAGCCTTCTGACGGGCTCACTGTCGTGATGGTGTGAGCGGATGTCCGTCTGTGCTCGCTGCGGTTTCTGTGTCAAACGCTCCCAGGGATTCGGGTGTGTTCCCGCCTGTTCGATACATAACGCTCACAAACAAACAGTAATCCGCGACAACTCCGAAAACTCTTTACTCTAATCCGGAGGTATTCTAGGCGGTATGAGCGACCCAGTTCGCGTTGGCCTCAACGGCTTCGGCCGGATCGGCCGGAACGTATTCCGTGCTTCGCTGGAGAACGACGACGTCGAGATCGTCGGGATCAACGACGTGATGGACGACGACGAGATCGACTACTTCGCACAGTACGACACCGTCATGGGCAAACTCGAGGAAGCGAGTGTCGACGACGGTGTCCTCACCGTCGAGGGGACCGACTTCGAGGCGGGAATCTTCCACGAGACGGACCCGACCCAGCTCCCCTGGGACGACCTCGACGTCGACGTCGCCTTCGAGGCAACCGGCATCTTCCGCACCAAGGACGACGCCGGCCAGCACCTCGAAGCGGGCGCCGACAAGGTCCTGATCTCGGCGCCGCCGAAAGGTGACGACCCGGTCAAGCAGATCGTCTACGGCGTCAACGAGGACGAGTACGACGGCGAGGACGTCGTCTCGAACGCCTCCTGTACGACCAACTCCATCACGCCCGTCGCGAAGGTGCTCGACGACGAGTTCGGTATCGAGGCCGGTCAGCTGACGACCGTCCACGCCTACACGGGCTCCCAGAACCTGATCGACGGCCCCAACAGCAAGCCCCGGCGCCGCCGCGCGGCCGCCGAGAACATCATCCCGACCTCGACGGGCGCCGCCCAGGCGACCACCGAGGTCCTGCCGGAACTGGAGGGCAAACTCGACGGGATGGCCATCCGCGTCCCGGTCCCGAACGGCTCGATCACGGAGTTCGTCGTCGACCTCCAGGAGGACGTGACCGAGGCCGACGTCAACACCGCCTTCGAGGAGGCCGCCGCAGGCGAACTGGAGGGTGTGCTGGGCGTCACTGACGAGGACGTCGTCTCTTCGGACATCCTCGGTGACCCGTACTCGACGCAGGTCGACCTGGCGTCGACGAACGTCGTCAACGGCATGACGAAGATTCTGACGTGGTACGACAACGAGTACGGCTTCTCGAACCGGATGCTCGACGTCGCGCAGTACATCACCGAGCAGTAGGCTCTCGACGACCACGGCCGTTCACAGCGCACTGTTTCGCGTCACAGGCGCTGCACGACCGGATCTTTCGTTCTCTGAGCGCTGACGCACGCCGAGCAAACAGTTAGTCGTGTGTCGCTCGTAGTCGAGTCGACGATGGACGAAATCGACCGCTACGATTCGATGGACGGGCAGGTCGCCCTGGTCACGGGCGCGACACGGGGAATCGGCGAACAGATCGCACGCCAGCTAGCCGACGAGGGAGCGACCGTGTACGCCGGCGCCCGCGACACCGACGACGTCACGGCCGTTGACCGGCGCGCCGTCGAACTCGACGTGACAGACGACGATACCATGCGGGCGGCGATCGACCGCATCGAGGACGAGGCCGGGCGGCTGGACGTGCTCGTCAACAACGCTGGTATCGCCGGCCCGGTCGAGCCGCTCCACGAGACCCCAATCGACGGCATCGACGCGACACTGGCCGTGAACCTCCGTGGCCCGGTCGTCCTGACGAAGCTCGCCCTGCCGCTCTTGCTCGACCGTCCGGGCGGCCGCGTCGTCAACGTCTCCTCGGGGATGGGTGCACTCGGCGAACCGATGGGCGGATCGTACCCGTCGTATCGGGTGTCGAAAGCCGGGCTGAACGGACTGACCGCGTACCTCCACGGGGAGTACGGGGACGAGGGGCTCGTCGCGAACGCGGCGTGTCCGGGCTGGGTCAGGACGGATCTGGGATCGCCGGAGGCACCCAAGAGCCCCGCCGAGGGTGCCGATACGCCGGTCTGGCTTGCGACGTTCGAACCGGGCAGCCCTGCCGGGCGGTTCTGGCGGAACCGAGAACAGATAGCGTTCTGAGCGCTCGACCGGAAACGGTACTCGGTCAGCAACAGCAGCCCGAACAGCCCGTATCACGGTCGGTTCGGGACGCTGCCACCCAGTTCCGGGCCCCGTCGAAGGCCCGCTGGGCGGCCGCGGCGACCCCGTCGAGTCGCGCCTGGAGTTCGTCACCGCGGGCGAAGTAGAGCCCGACGGGCACCGTCGGCGCCGCGAGGATGCCACTCACCAGCAGCCCGACACCGGCCGGGTGACCGGCCGGGAGAACCGCCAGGCCGGTCGTGATCGCGGCCCAGAGGGCCAACCCCTGTTGCCAGACCGGCTCCCAGTCGGCGTTCGAGCCCGTCGACTCGCGTGGCCGGAACTGGTTCGCGTCGGCTGGGGCCGCTCGGTTCCTGGGCGGTGGCTGCGCTGGGGCTGTGTCGCTCTCTCGGAACTCCGTGGACTGTGAGGCCGAGGCCATACCCGTCGTACTACCGGGAGTCACCTCAACCCCAGTTTGGCATGTGCCGAACGTTCGGTGCCACCGGCACGGTACACCGCCTGCTGTCGCTGTAGACCGTTCCGTCGGGTGACGAAACACTGGAGACGAGTGATAACGGTCGCAACGGCTGTCGCGTCAGGTCGCCACGTCGAACCCTTCGTCGGCCAGTGCCGCACGGAGCCGATCCCCGTGTTCGCCCTGGAGTTCGATGCGGCCGTCGGCGACGGTGCCGCCGACCGCGAGTGTGCGTTTCAGCGTCGAGGCGAGGTCGTCGAGGTCGACGGCGTCGGGGTCGAGCCCCTCGACGACGGTCACCGGTTTCCCGTACCGGCGGGACTCGACACTGATCGTAGCACGCTGCTGTGAACTGGCGAGGTCGTCCCCGATACCGAGTTCGTCGGGGAGCCCCGCGATGTCGTTGAAATCCTGACTCAATGCGTCTAGATAGAGGTGCTCCATCGAGATAAGGTAACGGTCGGCGTATACCGAACGCGCTCGATCCGGTGTCGGACGACGGACTCGGAAACGACTATACACGCGGCGAGTGTTGGAACGCGTGATGACCTTCCAGACGCTCGACGACCTTGAGGACGGACAGCGCGTCCTCGTCCGCCTCGACCTGAACTCGCCGGTCGAGGACGGCGAGGTACAGGACAACCGCCGGTTCGACCGCCACGCCGAGACCATCCGCGAACTGGTCGACCGAGACTTCGAGGTCGCCGTCATGGCCCATCAGGGTCGTCCCGGCCGAGACGATTTCGTCTCGCTCGAACAGCACGCCGACATCCTCGCGGACCACATCGATCAGGAGGTCGCCTTCGTCGACGAGACCTACGGCCCACAGGCCATCCACGACATCGCCGATCTGGAGGCCGGCGACGTCCTCGTCCTGGAGAACACCCGGATGTGCGACGATGAACTCCCCGAGGAGGACCCCGAGGTCAAGGCCCAGACGGAGTTCGTCCAGACGCTGAAAGACGAGTTCGACGCCTACATCAACGACGCCTACTCGGCGGCCCACCGCTCGCACGCCTCGCTCGTGGGCTTCCCACTCGTGATGGACGCCTACGCCGGCCGGGTTATGGAGACCGAGTACGAGGCCAACACCGCCATCGCCGAGAAGGAGTTCGAGGGCAACGTCACGATGGTCGTCGGCGGGACGAAAGCGACCGACGTCATCGACGTGATGACCCATCTGGACGAGAAGGTCGACGACTTCCTGCTTGGCGGCATCGCCGGCGAACTGTTCCTGCGTGCGGCCGGTTACCCCGTCGGCTACGACATCGACGACGCCAATCTCTACGACGAGCAGTGGGAGGCAAACAGCGAGAAGATCGAGTCGATGCTCGACGACCACCGCGACCAGATCACGCTGGCCGTCGACCTGGCCTACGAGGACGACGAGGGCGACCGCGCCGAGCAGGCCGTCGACGACATCGAGGAGAAGACGGTCTCGTATCTCGACGTCGGGTCGGAGACGGTCATGGAGTACTCGCCGATCATCCGCGATTCGGAGGCCGTCTTCGTGAAGGGCGCACTCGGGATGTTCGAGGACGAGCGCTTCTCGGTCGGGACGGCGGGCGTCCTCGAAGCCATCGCCGACACCGACTGTTTCTCGGTGGTCGGCGGCGGTGACACCTCTCGCGCCATCGAGATGTACGGGATGGAAGAGGAGGAGTTCGGTCACGTCTCCATCGCCGGCGGCGCGTACATCCGCGCGCTCACCGGCGCGAAACTCGTCGGCGTCGAGGTCCTCCAGCGGTAGAACGCGCGGTTTTTCAGGCGGTACGTTTCGTCGCGGCGTGCCGGAGTTCCCAGGCGTCCTCCTCGTCGTCAGCGTCGGCTACGGACGGACGGCGCTCGCGGGGGCGCGTCCGTGCGTGGCGGGCGTTCCAGTCACTGTCGTCGTCGCGCTCGTCGGCCGTGCCCTGCGTCGGCATATCTCGCTGTACCACTGTCGGGGTTATATTCTTTGTGTTTAATCGTGAATAAAAATAACTCGGATGCGAGTACACCTTCACGCGACCGCTGGAGGGCTGCGGACTCGGGCGGTGCTTCCCCGGCACCGTCCTGCTCCGATACGGCCACGGACAGGGAAGCGAAGGGCTTTCCGCGGGCTCGGCCCTAGGCGGCGTATGTTCACCGGCATCGTCGAGGCCACCGGCGAGGTAGCGACAGTCGTAGACGACGAGGGGGGCCGCCGGCTCCGCATCGACGCCCCGTTCTCCGAGCTGTCCCACGGCCAGTCGATCAGTGTCAGCGGCGCCTGTCTCACCGTCGAGGACGCCGGCGACGGCTGGTTCGAGGTGTTCCTCGCCCGGGAGACGCTGGCACGGACGTTCTTCGACGAGATCAGCGAGGGCGACCGACTCAACCTCGAACGGGCGATGCCCGCCGACGGGCGGTTCGACGGCCACATCGTCCAGGGTCACGTCGACGCCACCGCGGAGGTCGTCGGCATCGAACAGGAGGGAGAGGGTCCCGCGAGCGACGCGAGTGGGACCTCGTCGTCCGAGCGAAGCGAGTACGACGGTGACTGGACCTTCTCGTTTTCCCTGCCCGAGGCCCAGCGCGACTACCTCGTCGAGAAGGGGTCGATCACCGTCGACGGCATCAGCCTCACCGTCGCCGCCCGCGACGACGACAGCTTCGACGTCGCCATCATCCCGACGACCTACGCCGAGACGACGCTCTCGGAGAAGTCCGTCGGCGACCCGGTCCACCTGGAGGTCGACGTCGTCGCGAAGTACGTCGAACAGCTCGTCTAACGGGCCATTTCAGCACGACGGTCCCTTCAGGAGTCGAACTCGGTCTGTTCGGGCCGGTGCTGTGGGCCGTCGTCGGTCGCGTGGGCTGCCGTGTACGCGCGCCGGTAGGTCCGCAGTTTCCGGAGCAGGATGGCGGCGAACACCGTGTCGTAGACGACGACGAACCCGAAGAACGCGACCAGGAAGTCGACGTTGTAGATCTCCGAGAGGATGTACGTCACCGGGCCGGCCAGCGTGTTGTACGAGGCGTGGATGAGTGCGGCGATGATGAGACCTTTGACGACGATCGGGCCGGCGTTCCGGGGGTTGAACTTCGCCAGGCCCAGATAGTAGCCGGCGAACGCCGAGTAGATGACGTGTCCGGGACCGGCCAGGGCCCGGATCGCCGTGATCCCGCTGCTCTCGCCGATGGCCTGGAACGTCCCGGTGACCAGTTCCGTGTTCTGGGTGATGTAGATCGCGTTCTCGATGGTCGCAAAGCCCAGCCCGGCCGCCGCACCGTACACCGCGCCGTCGATGACGGCGTCGAAGCGGTCGTCCCGGAACGCGTACAGCCGGACAGCCAGCAGTTTCACGCTCTCCTCGACGGGGCCGACGACGAGGAAGAAGAAGAAGAACTGCCCGGCCGGCGGGAACAGCCCGAAGGCCGACCCGATTGCCTGGACCGGGGTGCCGACGAAGACGTTGAGCAGGCCGGCGAAGCCGGCAAACAGGACTCCGAGCAGGAAGGTCCCGACCAGCAGCGTCAGCGGCTCCTGCGTGGTCACGTCGGCGTACCAGATGTAGACCGCGAGCCCGAGCGCCGGCACCGCCGAGAGGATCGCCATGCCCGCGACGACTGGCTGGTCGCCGATAGCGCCCAGACTGCCGAAGGCGATCTGCAACACGAGGATGGCGATGGCGAGCAGGACCGTCAGCCACCTGAGAAAGCGCAGTGTGACGTGATAGAACCAGTGCGAGAACCGGTCGAGCACCGACCGCGGTTCCCAGTCCGCGATCTCGTAGAGGTCCTCGGATGGGTCGGCGTTCGCTTCGACCGGGTCCCGCCGTCTGCGTGCCATACGACGGTTCTGGGACGCCCGCTACCTAACGGTTTGGCCCTGTCGGCGAGACGAGAGGGTTTTGACGCTCGCCGACCTACGGCGGGATATGACACTTCGGGCGGGTGTACTCGCCGTACAGGGCGATGTCTCGGAGCACGCGGCGGCCATCGAGCGGGCCGCAGCGGCCCACGACGAGTCCGCGACGGTCGTCGAGATACGCGAGGCCGGGCTCGTCCCGGACTGTGACGTGCTCCTCATGCCGGGCGGCGAGTCCACCACCATCTCGCGGCACATCCACCGCATCGGTATCGCAGAGGAGATACAGGCCCACGTCGCGGCCGACAAGCCGGTGCTCGCGACCTGTGCCGGCCTCATCGTCGCCGCCGGCGACGCCCACGACGACCGCGTCGACACGCTGAACCTCGTGGACGTCACCGTCGAGCGCAACGCCTTCGGCCGTCAGAAGGACAGTTTCGAGGCCGCGCTGGACGTCGCGGGGCTAGACGAGCCGTTTCCGGCCGTGTTCATCCGCGCACCGCTGATCGACTACGTCGGTGACGACGTCGAGGTGCTCGCCACCTGGGACGACCGCGCCGTGGCGGTCCGTGACGGGCCCGTCGTCGGCACCTCCTTCCACCCCGAACTCACCGACGACTCCCGGCTCCACGATCTGGCCTTCTTCGACTCGTAGCGACGCCTTCAAACGCTCGCCCGCCGACGCTGGGATATGAGCGACAGCGACGCCGATATCGTCGCGGAACTGTTCGACGTCATCGAGGAGCGCAAGGAGACGCTGCCCGAGGATTCCTACACCGCCTCGCTGTTCACCCACGAGAAAGGCGAGAACGCCGTCTTAGAGAAACTCGGCGAGGAGACGACCGAACTGATCCTGGCCGCGAAAGACGACGATCACGAGGAGATTGCCCACGAGGCCGCCGACATCGTCTATCACCTGCTCGTGGTCCTCTCGATGAAGGATATGGACGTCGAGGACCTGCTGGACGAACTGGCCCAGCGGCGGTAAATCTCGGAGTGTGGTAGCTGGTCGGCGTGGACTCACTCCACGGCCGGCGTCACGACCGACTGCTCGTCGCCCTCCAGTGGCGGCAGCGTCACGGTCACCGTCGAGCCGTCGGTCGTGCTGTCGACGTCGACACGGCCGCCAAGAGCCTGTGCGCCCCAGTGGACGAGCCAGAGACCGAGACTGCTCGTGTGCTTCAGGGGCGTCTCCTCGCCCGACCGAAGGGGGTCGAGTTCGTGGGGTGGAATGCCCGGCCCGTCGTCCCGGACGACGAGTTCGACCGCGGACTCCTGTTCGCTGGCCTCGACGGTGAGGTGTGGCGTTCCGGTGTTGTGCTGGAGGGCGTTCTCGACGAGTTCGGTCAGCATCGTCGTCACGAGCGCCCGGTTCGTCCGGAGTTGGTCGGCGGTCACCGTGACCTCGACGACGGCGTCTGGGTACTGCTCGGCGACGGTCGCGGTGACCTCCTCGACCAGCGGCCCCAGCGCGATCACTTCGATCTCCGCGGCGGCGTCGAGCATCTGCTCGACGTCGCGGGCCTTCTTGCTGATGGTCACGAGGTCTTCGGCCTTGTCGACGATGCGCCGACCGATCGCCTGGGCCTGGCGGTCCTCGCTCCCCTGGAGTTCGTCGGCCCAGGCGAGCACGACCGTCAGGTCGTTGCCGACGTTGTGTCGGAGGATCCGGTTGAGGACCTGGAGCCGCTGCTGGCGGTGGACCAGTTGGGTGACGTCCCTGATGACCAGCGACTGACCGACGACTCCGTTCCCGAAACCGGTGACGGGTGAGCACTTCACCTGATAGGTCCGTCCCTGTCGCTGGAACCGGGCGGGGAGGGTCTCGAAGTCGACCTCGGGAAGCACGTCGCCGATCGACCGACCGATGAGAAGGTCGTCCCCGAAGATGGTCCGCGCTTCCGGGTTCGCTCTGACGACAACGTCCCCCGTATCGACGACCAGCAGCCCGTCGTCGAGGCCCTCGATGATGGCGTGTTCGCCGTGGCGCGCGACCGCGGGGACGTGGCCGAGGAACGCCTGTCTGAAGACGGCGTACCCCCACAGCAGCGACTGGGCGCCCATCGAGACCTGCGTCAGCGGGTAGCCCGGTGCCGGGACCAGCCCGAAGATGCGCGCGGCGCTGGCGACGACCGGGACGAGCGACCCGATCACCAGGGCGATCTCCTGGCCGAGGAACAGGCTGTTGCTCTCGAAGAGCTGTCGGACGACGACGACGACACCGCCCAGGAACAGGGCATAGAGGTACACGCCCAGTGCGGCACCTACTGGCCCGATCTCCGCGGCGACGAGCGTGCCCGTCGGCCCGCTCGATTGTGTGACCGCGCCGACGAGGGGCGGCCACGCCGGCGCGACCGCGTAGACGACTGCTCCGGCGAGCAGTGGCACCCCGATGGGTCCGAGCCGGATCGGACGCAACCACTGGCGGTTCCCGGTGTAGGCGAGGATGAACCCCAGCCACAGGACCGCGACGACCAGGCTCAGCGCGACGGCCAGCCCCCACAGCGAGACCCGGAGCCCACCCGCCGGGAGGTTGAGTCCGACGAGTGTCGTCCCGATCCAGGCGGCCACGACCAGCTGGAGCACGACGAACCAGCGCGCGCCGGGGTTCGACCGATTGCGCCACCCGACGCCGGTGAGGACGAGCACCATCGCGAGGTTGACGAGCAGCGCCAGATCGGTCAGACTCATCTGTCTCTCGAAAATGTAATTGGGGAGAACGGTACTTAGCTGTTTCCTGGGTGATATCACCCGTGATACGAGATGGGCAGATCTGTCGTCGCGGGCGCTACGCGTCGACGCGCTCGAAGCGGTGCCGGACGACCTCGCTGTCGTCGTCCCACGCGAACTCATCGTGGACTCGTTCGAGGCGCTCGCGGTACGCGTCGAGGTCGTCGGATCCCTCGCGGCGCGCGTCCTCGTCGGTCAGGTCGCCCAGCGTGCGGTGGGTGACGTCGGTCACCTCGAAGCGCTGGCCATCCACGTCGAAGGTGTCCCCTTCCTCGGCGTAGGCGTGCCCGCGGTGCAACTGTGTGACCCGCCCCTCGGCAGCCATCTGCTGGACGTGCTCGTTGGGCAGGAGGTCGCTGGCGTCGATGTGTGCCATACCGGACCGCAGGACGCCACGGACAAAAACGGTCGCCCACGCACCGGCGCGAGCGGCGCTGGCCTGTCCGTCGCCGATTGGACGGCCTTTTACACCGTCACCGTCTACACGGTGTCAATGAGCCATCCCTTCGAGAATCTACCCACCACGCCGACGTCCGAGGAGGTACTGGACAAGGCGTTCTCGCGTGCGACCCGTGCCGGCGGCGCCAAGGAGGGCGTCGAAGCCCAGCAGTCGATGCTGATGACCGCCTCGAACATCGTCTCGGACAACCTCCAGAACGTGGCACAGTCCTGGCCGACCATCGACGACCTCGATCCCTTCTACGTGGAACTGGCCGACGCCGTCGTCGGCGACGCCTACCCCGACGACGACGAACCGGGTGTCGACTCCCTGAAACAGCACCTCTCGCGGGTCTCCTGGGCCGGCCGGAAGGCAAAGGAGATCCGCCAGGAGTACGAGGGCCGTCTCGTCCGCGGGGACAAGGAGACCGCCCGCAAACTCCGCAAGCAGGCCTTCGCCCGCATGGCCGACATCGTCGAACAGATCGAGGACGACCTCGCGGCGGTCTCGACGGCCCGTGACGCCCTGAAGGTCCTGCCCGATATCCGGCCGGACGAGCCGACCATCGTCGTCGCCGGCTACCCCAACGTCGGGAAGTCCTCGTTCGTCAACCGTGTCACCCGTGCGGACAACGAGATCGCCGCCTACCCCTTTACGACGACCCAGATCCGGGTCGGCCACTTCGAGGACCAGCGGGTCCGCTACCAGCTCGTCGACACGCCGGGACTGCTCGACCGCCCCCCGGAGGAGCGCAACGAGATCGAGTCACAGGCCGTCAGCGCGCTGGAACACGCCGCCGACGCCGTCCTGGTCCTGCTGGACCCGACCGGGAACTGTGGCTACCCGCTGGCCCAGCAACTCGAACTCCGTGACGCCATCGCGGAGCGCTTCGACGTCCCCGTCCTCACCATCGCCAACAAGAGCGACCTCTCGACGGACGTCGAGGCCGACCACTACATGAGCGTCACCGAGGGCGACAACGTCGAGGGCGTCCTCGACGCAGCCGTCGAGGCCGTCGACTACGAGATCGAACTCCCCTTCGACGAGGAGTAGCGCGTCTCACCCGAGCAGGCCGAGTGCCCACCGGACCATCTCGGAGGCCGCGAACAGCGTCCCTTCCAGCCGAGACAACACACGCCCGGTCCAGAGGGCCGTGACCATCGCGACCGAGACCAGACCCAGCCACAGCAGTGTCGTCGTCGCCGCGCCGCCGACCGCGAGCGGCCGGACGAGCGCCGCGACGCCGACGATCCCCGTGCCGTTGAAGATGTTGCTCCCGATGACGTTCCCGACGGAGACACCGAGACTGCCGCGCCTGATCGCCACCAGCGAGACCGCAAACTCCGGGGTGGAGGTCCCGGCCGCGACGATAGTGCCACCGATGACCCACTCGGAGATGCCCGCACCGCGGGCCAGTGCCGAAGCTGCCAGCACCATGTAGTCCCCGCTCACGAGGACCAGCGCCAGGCCGGCGACCAACAGTAGAGCGTCCCGGCCGCGGAACGCGACGCGCTCGGTGACCGCTCGTGTCACCGCGTCTCCGGGGGCTTGCTGCTCCGATTTTTGGTGCCCGCTCGTCCGGAGCAGGTACGCGGTGTACGCGACGAACGAGCCGAACAGGACGGCGCCCTCGACCCGCGTTACAGCGCCGTCGATCAGGACAGCCCCGGCGAGGAGGACGCTCGCCAGCAGGGCCACGCCGTCTCGCCGCACCATCGTCTCGGTGATCGGCAGCACCCGGATCACCGAGACGACGCCGAGGATGAACGCGAGGTTGTAGATGTTCGACCCGAGGACGTTCGCGACGGCGATGTCGCCCAGCCCCTTCAGCGCCGCATCGACCGAGACCGCGAGTTCCGGGGTCGACGTGCCGGCGGCGACGATCGTCAGCCCGATGGTGAGATCCGACAGCCCGAACCGACGGGCGAGTCGGACGACCGCGTCCACGAGGAGGCGCGCGCCCACCCAGAGACCGAACACGGACGCGACGACGACGCCGAGTTGCACGACCGGGTCGCCTGTCACCATTGTCTGGTCGGTATCAGCGGTGGCGGGGCAATGAAACCCCTCCCTCACCGACAGAGCAGGAGTCGTCGCCTCAGTCCAGCTCGTAGGTGACCTGGACGCTCGCGTCGACGGTGATCGTCGACGGTTCGATGGTGGTCCGGCCGCCGGCGTCGGCGGTCGCGGCCTCCGCGTAGACGACGTAGTGGCCGCTCTCGCTGGTCTGGATCGTCGCGACGTCACCGACCGACCGGCCCGCGGCGCTGGCGACGGTGTTCGCGTCCGCACGTGCACGGTCCATCGCGGTCGTCAGCGCTTCCTCGCGGGCGTCCTGTCTGGTCTGCTCGCTCAGTTCGTAGCGGATGCCCTCGACGCGGTCGGCGCCGGCGTCGACGGCCGCATCGACGAGCGTCCCGGTCGCGTTCACGTCGTCGGTCTCGGCTTCGATGGTGTGGACGGCGATATAGCCGACCTGTTCACGCCCGTCTTCGGTGCGTTCGTACTCCGGTTCGATGCGGAACCGCGAGGAGGTCACGTCCGCGCCCTCGTCTCTCAGCGCCTGGCGGACGGCCTCCGCGTCGCCGCTGAGGGCGTCGCGCGCCTCCTCGGCGGTGTCACCGCGCCCGACCGCGGCGACGGTGACGACCGCCCGGTCCGGTGTCCGCTCGACCTCCGCGTCCGCGCTGACGCTGACGGTCGCGTTGTCCGCCGATGCTGTCTGTCCGGTATCGCCGACTGTCAGTCCGACCGCGCCGGCCACGAGGAGTGCCAGCGCGCCGCCGACTGCGAGTAGTTTCGTATCCATACGCGGGGGGACGTGCCCGGCGCTATTTATGTAATCGTACGTTCAAAACCGGTTTTGACCGTCAGGTCGCCTGCTCGACGGTGACGTAGTGGACCTCTGTCCGGACGTTCCGGCCTGCCGCCTCGTCGGCGATGTCGTCGAACTCGTCGGCCAGTCCCGGTGTCTCGCCGTCGGCGCCGGGTGGGAGCCCGACCGTGACGACGACCCGCTGGGGTTGCTGGAAGATAGCCGTGTTCGTGTACTCGACCTCGACGTCCAGCACCTGTCTGGGACCGTCGACGTAGTCCTCGATGCCCGCTCGGATGTCCTCCTCGGTCGTTGCCCGGTTGAACGAGTCCAGGGTCACGCCGCCCAGGAACGCCGACAGGACGAGGATCGAGACCACCAGGATACCGATCCGCTGGAGCGTCGCCGAGCGGGCGTCGCCCTCCCGGAACCAGTGTTCCGGCCGGTACCCCTGGTACCACAGGCCGACCAGGACCGCGAGGTTGATCGAGAGGACGTTCACGAGGACGAGCACGCCCGACCCCAGGCTCACTAGTGGCTGGCCCCAGGCGATGCCGATGCCGACCGTCGCCGCCGGGGGGATGAGCGCGACGGCGATCATCACCCCCACGAGCGCGGTCGAGACGCCGCTCGTGAGGCTGAGGACGCCGGCCGCGCCCGCGCCCAGCGCGACCACGAGCGAGAGGAAATCCGGCGCGACCCGCTCGCGGACCTGCCCGACCGACGTGACGTCGCCCAGCGGCGGGATGACGTGGGCGTACCGCACGAGCGCCGCGAACGCGGTCGCGCTGGCGATCGCCACTACCAGCCCGATCGCCTGGAGTTTGACGCCGCGGACGAACAGCTCGTGGTCGTCGACGACGGTCCCGACGTTGGCGGTCATCGCCGGGCCGATCAGCGGCGCGATGACCATCGAGCCGACGACCACGGCCGGCGAGTCCAGCAACAGACCCGCGGTGGCGATGACCGCGCTGATGACGGTCATGATCACGTAGATCGGCAGCGACGGCGCCAGGTCCCGCGCCTTCGCGGTCAGTTCCTCGCGGGCGATGCGGTCCTCGTCTTCCTCCTCGGCGTAGCGGTCTTCCAGTTCCTCGAACCGCTCGGAGATGACCGTGTTCGCGTCGAGCACGACCGTATAGGCGTCCTCGTCGATGCCGACCGCCCGGAGCTTCTCCAGGACCGGCTCGACGGCGTTGGTCGGCAGCGGGAACGAGACGACGGCGGTGAACTCCCGCCCGCTGGTCTCGTCGTTCAGGACGTAGTCGATGCCCTCGTCTTCGAGGACACCCAGCACCGCGTCCCGCTTGCCCGTCGGAATCGTGATCTGGACCAGCCGCACGGCTACCGGTCTGGGCCCCGGAGACAAAAAGCCGCCTGTCGGCACCGGGGCGTCGAACTGACGCGCTTTTCCCGCTCGGCGATGTAGGCGGGGTATGTTCGAGTCACGTCCCGACCGCAGCAGCGAGGTGGTGCTGGTCGGCCGCTCCAACGTCGGCAAGTCGACGCTGATGCGCGAGCTGACCGGTCACACCTTCGACACCGGGCAGAATCCCGGTGTCACCCGCAGTCCGAACCACTACGACTGGACCGGCCCCGACTTCGTGCTGACGGACCTGCCCGGCTTCGGGTTCATGAAGGGCGTCCCCGACGACGTCCGCGAGCAGATCAAGACCGACGTGATCCGCTACGTCGAATCCCACGCCGACGAGATCATCGTGGGCATCCTCGTCGTCGACGGGAAGGCGGTCGTCGACATCATCGACCGCCACTCCGGTCCCGACGAGATCCCCCACGACGTCGAGATGTTCCACTTCCTGCGGGAGGTCGGCGTCGAACCGGTCGTCGCGGTCAACAAGATGGACAAGGTCGACGACGAGGACGAGCGGCTGAACGATCTCTGTGATCGGCTTGGGCTGCACCCACCCTGGCAGCAGTGGCAGGACACCGTCGCGCCGATCAGCGCCAAACGCGGCGATATCGACGCGCTGACCGAGGCCGTCCGGACCCACCTCCACGACGCCCAGCGGGACGACCTGTTCCAGTTCTTCTGAGGCCGGTTGGATCTGTGTCGCCGGGGCCGAACTTTTCTGTGTGCCCGTGGTAGCGCGGCTATGGTCAGCCTGCCCTCCCGCCGGAGCGCCGGCGCTATCTCGACCGCCGCTGGTGTCGTCTACGCAGTCGGGGTCCTCACGTGGATCTTCTCCTCGGGCGTCTACTTCGCAGATAGTTCGCTCCCCGCCGTCGTCGTCGGCCTCGCCTACGTGGGTGTCGGGATGTTCCTCACCGGTGCCGCGCCACTCTACCTGTTCCTCAGGCTGTCGCTGGCCACGCCGGCACTGATGACGGTGTGGACACTGGCCACTACCGTCGAGCAGTGGCTCTACGGGACGCATCTCCACCCGCTCTCCTCGTATCTCACCGTCTGGCCGCTGTTGCTCGGTGTCGCCGTCGGTGTCGGGATGGCAGAGGCGCTCGTCCGGACCGGGATCGACCACTGGTTCGACCACCTCGGACTCCGGACACTGCGGTGAGCGGGGCCGGGCTCGGGGTGGCCGGCGACCGACTCGGCCACCCGGTCTCGGCCCGGGCCAGAACCGTCCACGTGACGAGCTTGGTAGTTGCCACGCTGGTGGGACTTACGATTCTGGGCCCACACCTGCCACTCTAGGACCGTCGGTACTCACCGTCGAACGACCGCAGAAGGGAGGTCGGGTGATCAGGCGACGTTGAAGCCCTTGTCGCGGAGGAAGTCCTCGACGCGACCAGTGTGGTTGCCCTGGAGTTCGATCTGCCCGTCTTCGACGGTCCCACCACAGGCGAACTTCGATTTCAGGTCCGAGGACAGCGAGTCCATGTCGACGTCCTTCGGATCGAACCCCTCGATGATCGTTACCTCCTTCCCGTAACGGCGCTCGTCGATGCGGATGTTGATCTCCTGGGACTCCTTGGCCACGTCTTCGCAGACGCAGAGCTCCTCAGGCAACCCGCACGTCGAGCAGACTTCCGACATTACACCGGGCAGTACGAAACCTTGCTATTAAACACTGTCGGGGGAAACCGGAGCTTACCGCTCGGAGACCACTTCGTCGGCGAGTTCGACGGCCGTGTCGGCGGTCGCCTCGTCGACCTGGCCGCCGTAGCGGGCCTGTTCACGGAGGCGGGCCAGCCGGCGGATCCGTGGGTCGGCGTCGACGGCCGCCAGGTAGGCCCGTACCGTCTCGCCGTCACGGCGCTGTCGTTCCTGGCGTCCGAGGACGTACATCACGCGCTGGAAGGCGCGTTCGACGTCGGTTTCGGGGTCCTCGCGCCGCTGATACCTGACCCATACTGCCCGGTAGAGCCGCTCGGAGAGACCGCTCCGGCGGGCGCCGGCGGCGACACCCAGCAGGGCGACCAGTCCCAGCGTCGCCTCCTCGCGCGAGGGGAGGTCGATGGAGTCGCCGACGCTCTGGGTCCCGGTGTCGGTACCGCCGAGGCCGGCCGGCGTCCCGCGGCCGCTCTGGAGCCCCGCCGGTGTCGATCCGTTGGTGTCCGTGGTGTTGTTCGCGTCCGTCTCCGTCAGCGGCGGTGGCGTCGGCGTCGGCGTGGGGCTGAACTCCTCGCCGCCGGTCTCGCTGGTGTCGATGTTGGGGACCGACGCACCCCTGGCCTCGTCGATACTGCTCTGTTCGGCGGTCTCTCGCGGGCCACTCGGCGTCGGGTCGAACTTGACCCACCCCTGGTCGGGGAAGTACACCTCGACCCAGGCGTGGGAGTTCAGCCCCCGGACCACCCAGCGGTTCTCGTCGACCCGTTCGCCGGGCGTGTAGCCGACGGTCAGGCGTGCCGGGATGCCCTGCGTCCGCAACATCACGACCATCGTCGTCGCGAAGTAGACGCAGTACCCCCGGTCCATCTCGAAGAGGAACCGGTCGGCGACGTTGCGGTCGGGCTTGTCGACCTCCAGCGAGTACGCCCGGTTGTTCTCTAGCCACTGCTCGACGACCAGTGCGGTCTCGTAGGGGTTCTCGGCGTTGGCGGTCAGCGTCGCCGTCCGGTCGGCGACCCGCTGGGGCGTACTCTCGGGCAACTGGCGGTACTGCTCGCTGACCTGCTCGGGGTAGTCGGTACCGGCCTCGCGCAACTGCTGTGGCGTGGCGATGAGGACTTCGCTTCGCACCTCGTAGCTGTCGCCGGCCGACAGCGGTGCCGTGGGCTGGAACCCACCGTGTGCCGTCACCTGGAAGTCGGGGTCACCACGGTAGCGGACCGGTTTCCAGGCGCCGGGGACGGTCGCGACCGCGGACTCGGCCTCGAACGACTGCCGGAGCGTCCGACTATCGCCCTCGGGGCTCGCCAGCCGGTTCCCGCCGTAGCTTCGTGCGGTTCCGGTCCGGACCCACCCGTCACCCGTGTAGCGGTCGTAGGCGGCGACCCGCCAGTACCGGGCCTCGTCGCTCTCGACGGTGAAGCGGACCGTCGGCGTCAGCGAGATGTCGCCCTGGACCGACAGCGTCTCGTCGGCGTCGATCAGGCTCGTCTCGATCGTCGGGCCGTCGCTCCCCTCGGTGAACGAGAGCGAGGTTCCGGCGACCGACGGGATGGTCGAGACGACCGACGGGACGATGATCACCGCCGCGAGCTGTTCGAGCACCGCACGTCTACTCGCGTCGATCCCGTCCGTCTCGACCGTCTCGTCGTCGGGTCTGTCGGCCTCGTGGTCCAGCGTGTCCAGGTTCCCGAACCCCAGCGTCGCGACGGCGCCGACGACACCCAGCAGCGTCGTCACCAGCCCCGCGTCGGTCGTAAGGACGAAGAACATCAGCGTCGTCCCCGCACTCGCCGTCGCGGTGACGTACCACCGGCGGAGCCCGAAATACCACGTCAGGAACACCGGTGCCGGCGCGAACGAGAGGACCCACAGCCGGACGTTGGCGATCTGGAGCAGCGAGCGCCCGGTCACCAGCGCCACGGTGTCGCGCAACAGCGCCGCGATTTCGGGGTCCGTCGAGAGGTTCAGCACGTACCAGGCCACGCCAGCACCGAACAGCACGACGCCGAGAGCGATGGCAAAGCCCGGCCGGAGGACGCGTGCGAGTGCTGTCGCGCCAACCGCGGACAGCGCGACGAGGCCGAGGAACAGGACCGGCGAGCCGACGACATCGATGAGGTGGTACATCGTCCGCAACGGCGCCCCGAGCGCCAGCGCGACGGCCAGCAACGCGAACAGGCGTGTCTCCTCGGGGAGGCGGGCCCGGAGAGACGACACGACGCCGCTCACGCTTCCCCTCCAGCCAGCGGCGCGTCCCGGTCGGTCGCGACGTCGACGAAGCGGCGCCGATGCCCCTCGATGGCGACGGTCACGTCTGAGCCGGTCGCATTGATCAGGATGTCGGCCTCGTCGGCGCGCCCGGTCTCGCCCGCGGGCGTCCTGGCGAGCGTCTCCAGCAGCCGGGTCCGGTGGGTGTCGCCGTAGCCCTTCGTGACGGTCCCGCCGGGGACGGCGAGTTCGACGGTCAGGCCGGACTCCAGTGCGGCCATCGCGACCGTCGCCGTGGCGGCCGCCATCTCGTCGTCACAGCCCTCCTCGGCCTCGCCGACGATCAGCAGTCCCTGGTCGCTGTGGTGGTCGGCGAACTCCTTGACGAGCATGTCGTCCCGTTTGGCGCTGGATTTCCAGTGGACGTCACGCAGCGAGTCGCCGGCGACGTACTCCCGCAGGCGGTCGAACGCCTGCCGGTCCTGTGCGTCGGGTGCGAGCGTCCGCGAGAAGGTCTCGGGGCCGCCGACGTGGTACACCGGCGGGTAGACCAGCGTGGTCGTGGTCGCGTCGACGGTGTAGCGTCGCCGGACCAGCCCCAGCGCGTCGGTGACGACGGCCTCGACGGGGCCGAACTGCTGTTCGCCCCGGTCGGTGTAGGTCACGTCGTAGGTAACTGTCGACGGGAGCGAACGCGCGGTCGTCCCGTCGCCCGCGACGCCCGCCGGCATCTGGTCAGTCAAGCGTGCGATACCACTCCCGGTAGCGGTGTACTCGATGGTCCGCTCGTCGCCGGGGTACCCGCGGCGTGGCTGCTCGCGGTCGATGGTCGGCGCGCCCGCCCAGAGCACCTGCCCGGTCGCCGCAAGGACCAGTACCACCGCCGGCCCGGCGACGGCGTTGAGCCCCGCCTGGCCGAACTGGGTCCCCATCGCCACCGCGCCGGCGGCGACGGCCAGGACGGCGAGTCCACGACGTGTCGGTCTCATTCGACGGCGACGGTGTCCAGTGCCTCCTGGACGAGCGCGTCGGCGGTCTGGTCGCTGCTGTCGGTCCGGATGCGGTGGGGCAACACGACCGGGGCTTCCCGCTGGACATCGTCGGGGACGACGTACTCCCGCCCCTCCAGGACCGCACGGGCCTGGGCCGCCCGGAGCAGCGAGATACTCCCGCGCGGGCTCACGCCCAGTTCCGCGTGCTCGCGGGTGAACCGCGCCAACCGTGTCGCGTAGGTCCGGATCGGCTCCTCGACGGTCACCTCGGCGACGGTGTTCTGGGCGGCGGTCAACTGCTCCAGGGTCGCGACCGAACTCAACTCCTCGATGGGATGGTGGCCGACGACCTCGCCCAGCATCGCCGACTCCTCGTCGGCCTCGGGATACCCCAGGTGGAGCTTCGTCATGAAGCGGTCGAGTTCGGCCATCGGCAGATCGTAGGCGCGGTTGCGCTCGACGGTGTTCTGCGTGGCGATGACGGTGAAGGGGCTGGGGACGGCATGTGTCGTCCCGTCGACCGAGACCTGTCCCTCCTCCATCGCCTCCAGCAGTGCCGACTGGGTCTTTGGCGGGGCGCGGTTGATCTCGTCGCCCAGGACGACGTTGGCGAAGATGGGACCGGGTCGGAACTCGAACTCGCGGGTCTTCTGGTTGAAGACGTTGACGCCAGTGACGTCGGTCGGCAGCAGGTCCGGCGTGAACTGTACGCGCTTGAACTCCCCGTCGAAGGAGGCCGCGACCGAGCGGGCGAGCATCGTCTTGCCGACGCCGGGGACGTCCTCCAGCAGGACGTGGCCACGGCCCAGGAGGGCGGTGACGATGTGTTCGATCTCCTCGTGATGGCCGACGATCACTTCCTCGACGTTCTCGATGACGCGTGACGCCACGCGCGAGGCGTCACGCAACTGGCTATCCGACTGCTGTCCGCGTGATGTATCCGTGTCAGTCATGTGTTGTGGCCCGCGCGACGAACACCGGCGACGGGAGGTCAGGGCGGTCGACAATCGGGACGTCGGTGGTGTTCGCCCACTCCATGCGCGGTTCCAGTGTGACCGCTCCTTAGGTGTGAGTACACGTAACTCTGATGGATGCGCACCCGGCACACACACTCGCGCTACCAGTCTTTGCACGCCGAACAGACGAGCACGCCGGCCTGCTGCCAGCGACGCTCGACGACCTCGTCACAGGACTCACAGACCGCCCCCTCCCCCGTCCACGCGTAGGTCGTCGTCGCTGGCTCGATGGTGCCTGCCTGCGCGGCCGCGGTGGTTTCCTCGTCGTCGGAAGCGGTTTCGTCGTCCTCTTCGGCGACTGCAGACTCCTCGTCGTCCGCACTCAGGAAGTCGTCCAGCGATGCGTCTTCGGCCATGCCTGAGAGCTATCGGGCCAGCGGGAAATAGCTGTCTCGCCACGAACGGAAACACAAAGTGGGGGCATCGCTAACGGCCGGGTATGCAAAGTCTCCTCACGGAACTCGTCAACAGCATCATCGACATGCCGGGGAAGTTCGTCGACATCGCGCTGGCCGACCCCATCTCGGCCATCCTGATCCTCATCGGTGCGACGCTGGTCGGTGCCTCCTCGGCGGTCTTTGGCTACCTCTCGCTGGGCGCGTTCCTCTCGCTGTTCAGCGGCGCTGGCGGTCGACGACCGCCCCAAGCAGATCGATAGCCGTCTCGATATCCGGCCCAAGCGGCGACGCGAACACGACGCTGTCGGCGTGGGCGAGCAGTTCTTCGGTCCGCTCGGCGACGTCGTCGGGCGTCCCCGCGATACAGAACGCGTCCAGCATGGCGTCGGTCACCAGCCCGAATGCCGTCTCGAACTCGCCGGCCGAGATGGCCTCGCCGATATCGCTGGCGACGCCGTGGTCGATGTCGTGGCGGTCGAGCACCGGCGGGGGTGAGCCGCCGGCGACGAACGCGACCGGGGGGCGGGCGGCCTCGCGGGCGGCCGCGGCGTCCTCGGCGACGGAGACGCTGGCGTAGGCCGCCAGGTCGAACTCGGTGTCGGGAACGCGGTCCGCCGCCATGTCGTCGACCTGGTTGCGAGCCCACGCCAGATCCTTCGGGTGCGAGCCGTTGTAGAGCGCGCCATCGGCGTGTTTCGCGGCCATCCGGGTCATGTGCGGGCCCTGTGCCCCGACGTAGACCGGGATCTCGCCGGCGTCGTAGTTGAGGCCCGCGTCGACGGCCTCGAAGGTGCCGTCGTGGTCGACGCGCTCGCCGTCCCAGAGCCGCTGGGCGACCTTGAACGTCTCCAGCACCCGCCGGAGCGCGTCGTCGTGGTCGAAGCCGAGGTTCCTGATTGTCGATTTGTCGCCGGGCCCGACGCCGAAGACCGCCCGCTCGTCGCTCAGTTCCGAGAGCGTCGCGACCCGCGAGGCCAGCGTCACGGGGTGTGTCTCGTAGGGGTTGGCGATGCCCGGCCCCAGCAGGACGTCGTCAGTGTTGGCGGCCATCTGCGAGAGCGCCATGAACTGGTCGCGGTTGTTGTAGTGGTGGCTGGCGAAGACGGCGTCGAAGCCCTCCTGTTCGGCCTGTGTGGCGAATTCTGCGAGCTGTGCGACTGGGTGTTCCGGGGTGAGTTCGATAGCGTACATTAGAGTGACCACTCCCTGAGCGCCTCGCGGACGATATCGCTGTCTTCCTCGCGGTAGAGGGCATCGCTGCCGTCGTGGTCGCCGAAGTCGAAGTCCCGCACGACGGCGACGGGCGTTCCGCCGGCTCCCTCGCCCGTGACGAGGTTGCCCGCGGCGGCGAGTTCGTCGACGACGGCCTGGACGGTCGCGCTCAACTCCCGTCCCTCGCGGTCGTGTTCGCCGCGCCAGTCCCGTGCGGCCGGGATACCCGCCCAGCCCAGTGCGACGCCGCGCTGGCCAAGCCGGAACGGCCGGCCCGAAGTATCGGTAACGATCACCGCCACGTCGGCGCCGGTCCGCTCGCGGAGGTCGGCCCGCAGCGCTTCGGCGTGGGCTGTCGGGTCCTCGGGTAACAAGAGCAGGTCCGCGTCGGGGACGTTCGACCGGTCGATGCCCGCGTTGACTGTGATGTGACCGAACTTCGTGACAGCGAGGACGAACGGCGCCTCCGTCAACACCTCCTCGCTCTCCTCGATCACGGCCTGTGCGAACCGGGGGTCCTTGCGCTCGCCGGCGATGTCGCCGATGGCGTCGGCGATCCACCGGGCCTGGTCGCTCGGCGTGTAGTCGTCTAGATTCGCCTGTCGGCCGGCCGCTTTCGAGACGATGGTACTGGCCACACAGACCACGTCACCGTCCTGTATCTCGGTCCGGTCGGTGACGAGCGCGGCGACGTCGTCGCCGGGACGGACCTCGGGCAGTCCCTCGACCGCGAAGACCTCCATACCACCCGCTGGGGACGCTGTCGGAAAAAGGACGCCGGTAGGTGCAAGGGGAACAGACAGCGGCAACTTCTGCTGCCTCCGCGAGTCGTGTCCCCGCCGGTCCCTCAGCGCCGGCATGGACACCAGGCTCGCGGCGTTCGTCCTGTTGCACGCGATGGGCTCGACGGCCGGCCTGCTGTTCGTGTTCCACGCGGTCCGGACGGTCACTGGCGGAGTGGCCACCGCGAGTGTCCGCCGGGACTACGGCGTCGGTGGCCTGCTGGTCGTCGTCGGTCTCGGGCTCCGGTTCCTGCTGGCGCCGACAGCGGTCACGCCCGACGCTATCGCGCGGTTGCCGGGCGGCCTGCTCCGGCCCGTCGGTGTCGTCCTCGCGGCCATCGGCGGGCTGTTCTGTTTCTGGGCACTCGCACGCCTCGCGAGAAACCGAAAGGGACGAGATGCTGACGTGTGACCTCCCGCACGTGCCGCCAGAACTCGCCGCCGTCGCGCGCACCGCCGCCGAGGACGCCGGCGCGTACCTCCGCGAGCGGTTCGCCGACGGGACGACCGACGCCGACTACCACACGACAGACGTGAAAGCCCACGCCGACCGCGAGGCCGAACAGCGCGTCGTCGAGACGCTCCGCGACCACTATCCCGACCACGCCATCACCGCCGAGGAATCGGGCCACCACGAGGGCGACGGCGACTACCGCTGGGTCGTCGACGCGCTCGACGGGACGAACAATTTCGCCGCCGGTGTCCCCACGTTCGGAGTCTCCGTGGCGGCCGTCGACGCCGACACCGACGACCCGGCCGTCGCAGCCGTCGTCCTCCCGGCGCTGTTGGACACCTACGTCGCCGTCCGCGGCGAGGGCGTGACCTACAACGGGGCGCCCGTCTCGGTCACCGACGGGGAGACGCCGCCGCTGGAAGCCGGCACTGTCGCGTTCGTCATCGGAGAACCCGTCGTCTACGATGGCCCCGGTCGGAAGAACGCCGACGAGATCCGCTGGGAACTGGGCCAGACCGCAAAACGTTGCATCCAGACGTGGGCGCCCATCGTCCACTGGGCGCTGCTGTCCCGCGGGGCACTGGACGGCTACGTCTGTCTCCATCCCGACGAGCGCGAACAGCTCCCCGGCGAGCTGCTGGCGACAGAGGCCGGCTGTGTCCGCCGTCAGGAGGGGCCGCTCTCAGCGTTCGCGCCGACCGGCGACGCCGCCGACGCCCTCCTGGAGACTGCCGTCAGTGTTCGTGAAGTGCCAGACTGAGGTCGCCGTCGCTCACTTCTGCGGTCAACATCGTCGCTCGGTCGGCCGGCGCCGCCCCGGTCGCACTGCCCGGATTCAGTAGCCGAACCCCGTCGTGGACCGTATCCAGCACCTCGTGGGTGTGGCCGGCGACACCGACGGCGTCTTCGCCACCTTCCAGTCGGACGATCCCGGCGACGCGGTCCTCGTAGCCCCGCTTCGATCCGGTCCCGTGGGTGACGACGAACGTCACGCCGCCCAACTCCACTGTCGCCGTCTCCGGGAGGCCGACCCGCGGGTCCATGTTCCCCGCGACGGCGGTCAGCCGCGCCGCCATCGCCCGGACGTTCGAGAGCGCCCCCTCGCTGTCGAAATCGCCCGCGTGGATGACGTGGTCGGCCGTCTCGATGCGTTCCCGGAACGGAGCAGGAATCTCGTGGGCCCGTGACGGGATGTGCGTGTCGCTGACGATGGCGACGTCCATACCGGCCGTTTGGCGGCCAGCCCAGAAAGGACTACTGTCGACTCACTCGGCGGTCTCGACGTTCGGGGCGATGTCGCGCAGTTCGCGGAGTTGTGCCACCAGTCCGTCGATCCCCTCGTTGATCGCGGCGACGCGGTCGTCGATGTCGTCGGCCGGAATCGCACCCTGTGGCGTCGGCTCTACCAGTTCGTCGTCCTCGAGCATCCGCAGCGAGTAGCGTACCTTGTGCTCGGGGATGTCGGTCTCCTCGGCGAGTCGCACGATGCCGATGGGCCCCTGTTCGATGACGACTTCGAGGATGGCCAGGTCACGGCTCTCCTTCTCGACCTGATCGGCCAGTCGGTCCAGTCCCATTGAGAATCTTGTCACCACGTATTGGACGATGGTACATAAACGCCACAGTTCCGCCCCAGAATATCTGTTTCTGTGACACGAAGGGGCGCCGACCGCCGGCGCCGCCGCCCTCACTCGTCGTTGACCGGCGTCCGTCGGAGTTCGTCGAGTTGGTCCCGGAGCTTCGACAGTTCCGTCTCCAGTTCCTCGCGCCGGTCGATGAGCGCGCTCAGTTCCTCGGTGTTGACCGAGTAGTCGTTCTCCAGGGCCACGTCCAGCGCGTCGGTCGTCGCAGCCGCTAGATCCGTCGAGACCAGCAGCAGTTCGCTCGGCGTCCCACTGGACTCGTACAGTTCGACGTCGCCCGAGTGTGGCCGGTAGGTCACCATCGGCGACTCGACGCCGTGGTGGTAGGTCACCGTGTAGCTCGTGTCCGTGACGGGGTTGAGACGGTCCTCCGCCAGCTCGGTTCGCACGATGTTGAACGGCTCGGCCAGCGACGGGAACGTCTCGGCGATGTCCCGCAGTCGGTCGGCGGCAGTGACGTCCAGTTGCGCCTCCACGTCACCGAAGAACTGCTGGGAGTTCGTGAGGCTGAACGCGACGGTGTAGAACACCGACTCGTTGTTCTCCGCGAGGTCCCTGACCCGGTCGCGGACCTCCTCGTGGCGCCCCTCGACGGCGAGTCGTTCGAGCTCCCGCAACAACGCCCTGACACCTTCCTCACGTTCGAGGAACGGCTCGACGATCGCCCCTGGCATCTCCTCGCCGTCCACGTCGTCCATGCGTACTCGTTCTGGTCGGCACCCTAAACAGTCTATCGGCGTGACGGGAGAAGCATACACTGGGCTGGTGTCTCGTGAGATACGCCCGGCTCTTGGGGTGGACATATGGCAGTGAACGGGGGACCGACCCCGGTACGTGTCGGCCGTTTCTCCGGTCCTCGTCGTTCACACCGATGCTACAGAGGTACCGGATAGCGTCTCCGGTACAACCACGCGGACTTCCGTCGTCCCGCCGGACGGGGTGTTCAGTCGAAACGTCGCCGTCTCTCCCTCCTCGAAGCCCCACGCGTTGCCGTTGTTCTGCTGTCCGGCGCGGGCGTCGTCGACATCGACGACGATGGTTGCCCGGTCTTCGGGGTCGTTGAGAACGTAGCTGTCGCTGATGGAGTCGTCGTCGTCCTGCACCTTCTCCACGGCAAAATGGGTGTTGTTCGGTGCGTCGGTGAGGCCGCCCATCTCGCCGTGGACGAAGTCGTACGACCCGGAGGTATGTACCATCTGGATAGTCGTTTCTTCGAGGTCGATGTTCCCTGCACCCGGGGCTTTCCGGACCGTGATCTCGATCTCGGAGACCGACGGCTTGACGTTGTAGCTGATCTTGGTCCCGACGGTGTTGACGACTTGCAGCCGGTTGGTCACCTGGTCGCTGCTCTGCTGTCCGGTCTCCTCGGCGCTACTCTGTAGAAACCCGGCGGTGTTGATGAGCACACCCGCAGCGATTGCGGCCACGAGCACCATCGCGATGAACACGATCAGGGTGCCGATACCTACCTGTCCCCGGCCCCTGTCCTCGCGTGCCGATTGGTGGCTACTGTTCATCGGATCGGTCGTATCACACACTCAGTAGAAGACGCACAAAACGGCACCCCTCCGATTTTCAACATTTGTAACGGTCCCGCGCTCCAGTCTCGTGATTTCAACGTCTTCTCGAACTCGCCGTTGCTCGAAGACGAGACTTCTCGCTGGGGAATCGAGTTCGAGAGAAGTACGCCCGGAGCGGGATTTGAACCCGCGTCACAACCGTGACAGGGTTGTATGATGGGCCACTACACCATCCGGGCACGCTGCCTTGCTGCACTCATTCGTATCCCGGTGGTAGTATTAAGACTTTCCAAAGAGCGGCGCCCTGGGATGGTGACCCGTGACGGGACCCAAACTTCTATATCCGCGCTGGCCGAACTGGATGGTACGAAAGCGATTCTCACGGCCCGTGTGTGGGCCGGGTCCGATAGCTGCTGCCGGCCGAGTTGGCAAGCGTTATATGCGTCCCGACGATACGTGTCTGTAGTATCTCGTGACAGCCACCTTCTCCAGCCACAGGCCCCACGCACACCCACACACATGGTAGATGTAAGTCAACACGACCTCGTTCCCGACCATAGCGTCGTCGACGAGGACGACCTCGAAGCAGTGCTCGACGAGTACGATATCAAGAAGACCGACCTCCCGAAGATCAAGCGCGCCGACCCGGGACTCCCGGACGACGCCGAGGTCGGTGACGTCATCCGTATCGTCCGCGACTCGCGAACCACCGACGAAGCAGTCGTATACCGACTGGTGGTGGAATAATGGACACACAGGACCGCCGCAAGATCTCACGCGAATATTTCGGTAAGGAACGGCTCGCAGAACACCACTTCCGCTCGTTCAACGCCTTTCTCGATCGGGGGATGCAGCAGGTCGTCGACGAGAAAGAGACCATCGAGACCGACATCGGCGACAAGGAAGGACAGGAACCGGTGTGGGTCGAACTCGGGGACGTCCGGGTCGTCACGCCCCGCGTCCGCGAGGCCGACGGCAGCGAGGAACTACTCTACCCCCAGGAGGCCCGGCTTCGCAACATCACCTACTCCGCGCCGGTGTTCATGGAGATGGCCATCGTCCGCGGCGGCGAGGAGGAACCGGAGGAGGTCGTCGACCGGACCGAGACCAAGATCGGCCGGATGCCGATCATGGTCGGCTCGAACAAGTGTAACATCGTCGGCTTCACCGACGAGGAACTGATCGACATCGGCGAGGACCCCGCCGACCCCGGTGGCTACTTCTGTGTCAACGGCTCCGAACGGGTGCTGATGACCAGCGAGGACCTCGCCCCGAACAAGATCCTGGCCGAATACGACACCAAATACGGTGACGAGGTTCAGGTCGCGAAGACCTTCTCCCAGCGCCGTGGATACCGTGCGCTGGTGCTGTGTGAGCGGACCCGGGACGGGCTGCTGGAGGTCTCGTTCCCGTCTGTCTCGGGCAGCATCGACTTCGTGACGCTCGTGCGCGCCCTCGGGCTGGAATCCGACGAGGAGATCGTCCACCGGGTGAGCGAGGACCCCGAGATCGTGAAGTTCATGCTCGAGAACTTGGAGGAGGCCGAGGTCCAGACGACCGAGGAGGCCATCGAGACGCTGGGCCAGCGAGTCGCCTCCGGTCAGGGCAAGAACTACCAGCTCAAACGGGCCAACTACGTCATCGACCGGTACCTCCTGCCCCACCTCCACGAGGAGGGGGTCGACGAGGAGGAGGTCCGGATCAACAAGGCCTACTACCTCTGTCGGATGGCCGAGGCGTGTTTCGAACTCGCGCTGGATCGACGGGAGTCCGACGACAAGGACCACTACGCCAACAAGCGGCTGAAGGTCAGCGGCGACCTGATGACCGACCTGTTCCGGACGGCGCTGAACAAGCTCGCCCGGGACGTGAAGTATCAGCTCGAACGCGCGAACATGCGTAACCGGCAGCTCTCTGTCTCGACGGTCGTCCGCTCGGACGTGCTGACCGAGCGGCTCGAACACCCCATCGCGACGGGGAACTGGGTCGGCGGCCGCTCGGGCGTGAGCCAGCTCGTCGACCGGACGGACTTCATGGGTGTGCTCTCACACCTGCGCCGCCTGCGTTCGCCGCTGTCGCGCAGTCAGCCCCACTTCGAGGCGCGTGACCTGCACGCGACCCAGTGGGGTCGCATCTGTCCCTCGGAGACGCCCGAGGGGCCCAACTGTGGCCTGGTGAAGAACTTCGCACAGGCGATGGAGCTCTCCCAGGACGTCGAGGAGCCACAGGAACTGAAGCAGGAACTCGCCGAGATGGGGGTCCAGGGCATCCCCGGTATCGAGTCGATCGAACAGACGCCCGCGGACGACTAATCATGAGTCAGGGACGCGAAGCCAAAGTATACGTCAACGGTAGCCTGGTCGGGACACATCCCGACCCCGAACAGCTCGCACAACAGGTCCGACAGGCCCGCCGACGGGGGGACGTCTCCCAGATGGTCAACGTGTCTGTCAAGGACCGCACGGACGAGGTCATCATCAACGCCGACGCCGGTCGCGCCCGGCGCCCACTGCTGATCGTCGAGAACGGCGAGCCGCTCATCTCCGAGGAGGAGGTCGAGCAGGTCAAGGCGGGCGAACTCGGCTTCGACGACCTCGTCGACCGCGGCCTCGTCGAGTTCATCGACGCCGAGGAGGAAGAGGACATCCTAGTCGGTGTCGACGAGGACGAACTCACCGACGACCACACCCACCTCGAAGTCGACCCGCAGCTGATGTTCGGGATCGGTGCAGGGATGATCCCCTACCCCGAGCACAACGCCAGCCCGCGGATCACGATGGGGTCGGGGATGATCAAACAGTCCCTGGGGCTGCCCAGCGCGAACTACCGGATCCGGCCGGATACGCGCCAGCACCTACTGCACTACCCGCAGCTCTCGATGGTCAAGACCCAGACCACCGAGCAGATCGGCTACGACGACCGCCCGGCCGCACAGAACTTCGTCGTCGCGGTCATGTCCTACGAGGGGTTCAACATCGAGGACGCACTCGTCATGAACCAGGGGTCGGTCGACCGCGGACTGTCCCGGTCGCACTTCTTCCGGACCTACGAGGGCGAGGAGCGGCGGTATCCCGGTGGCCAGGAGGACCGCTTCGAGATCCCCGACGACGAGGTCCGGGGCGCTCGCGGCGAGGAAGCCTACACCCACCTGGACGACGACGGGCTCGTCAACCCCGAGACCAAGGTCGGCGAGAACGCCGTCCTGCTGGGCAAGACGTCGCCCCCGCGGTTTCTGGAGGAACCGGACGACATGGGTGGGCTCTCGCCCCAGAAGCGCCGTGAGACGAGCGTCACGATGCGCTCCGGCGAATCCGGTGTCGTCGACACTGTGACCCTGATGGAGGGTGAGGACGGTTCGAAGCTCTCGAAGGTCTCGGTACGTGACGAGCGCATCCCGGAACTGGGCGACAAGTTCGCCTCCCGGCACGGCCAGAAGGGTGTCGTCGGCCACATCGCACCCCAGGAGGACATGCCCTTCACCGAGGAGGGCGTCGTCCCGGACCTCATCATCAACCCGCACGCGCTCCCCTCCCGGATGACCGTCGGGCACATCCTCGAGATGATCGGCGGCAAGGTCGGTGCGCTCGAAGGCCGCCGCGTCGACGGGACCGCCTTCACTGGGGAAGACGAGGAGGAACTCCGTGGCTCCCTGGAAGAGCACGGCTTCGACTCCAGCGGCAAGGAGACGATGTATTCGGGCGTCACCGGCGAGAAGATCGAGGCCGAGATCTTCGTCGGCGACATCTTCTACCAGAAGCTCTACCACATGGTCTCGAACAAGCTGCACGCCCGCTCGCGCGGGCCGGTGCAGGTCCTGACCCGCCAGCCCACCGAGGGGCGCGCCCGCGAGGGTGGCCTGCGTGTCGGGGAGATGGAACGGGACGTGCTCATCGGGCACGGCGCGGCGATGGCGCTCAAAGAGCGCCTGCTCGACGAGTCCGACCGTGAGTGGATCAACGTCTGTGGCCAGTGTGGCATGACCGCCGTCGAGAACGTCGAACAGCGGCGTGTCTACTGTCCCAACTGCGAGGAGGAGACCGACATCCACGAGGTCGAGATGTCCTACGCGTTCAAGCTCCTGCTCGACGAGATGAAGGCGCTCGGTATCGCTCCGCGAATCGAACTGGAGGACGCAGTCTAAGATGAGTTCACAGCAGACACCCAAGGAGATCGGGCAGATCAGCTTCGGGCTGATGGACCCCGAGGAGTACCGAGACATGTCGGCCACGAAGGTAATCACGGCCGACACCTACGACGACGACGGCTTCCCCATCGACATGGGGCTGATGGACCCACGGCTGGGCGTCATCGACCCCGGTCTGGAGTGCAAGACCTGCGGGAAACACAGCGGGTCGTGTAACGGCCACTTCGGCCACATCGAACTGGCCGCGCCGGTCATCCACGTCGGGTTCGCGAAGCTCATCCGCCGGCTCCTGCGTGGGACCTGTCGGGAGTGTTCGCGGCTCTGTCTCGACGAGGCAGAACGCGACGAGTTCGCCGACCAGCTCCAGCGCGCCCGTGACCTCGGACGCGACCTCAACGACGTCACCAAGGCGGCTATCCGCCAGGCTCGCAAGAAGGACCGCTGTCCGTTCTGTGGCGAGAAGCAGTACGACATCAAACACGAGAAGCCGACGACCTACTACGAGGTCCAGCAGGTCCTCGCGTCGGACTACCCCGAACGGCTCGCGGCCGCGATGGAGGAGGCCGATGACCCCATCGCGCCGACCGACCTCGCAGCGGAGACGGGTATCGACGGCGGTCGCGTCCAGCAGATCCTCAGCGGCGAGTTCCGTCCCCGGCAGGAGGACCGACGGGCGATGGAGAAGGCCCTGAACGTCGATCTGACCGAGGAGGACATGAACAAGCTGATGCCCAGCGACATCCGGGACTGGTTCGAGGACATCCCGGACGAGGACATCGAAGTGCTGGGGATGAACCCTGCCCGCTCCCGGCCGGAGTGGATGATCCTCACCGTCCTGCCGGTGCCGCCGGTGACGGCCCGGCCCTCGATCACGCTGGACAACGGCCAGCGCAGCGAGGACGACCTGACCCACAAACTGGTGGACATCATCCGCATCAATCAGCGGTTCATGGAGAACCGCGAGGCCGGTGCGCCGCAACTGATCATCGAGGACCTCTGGGAACTGCTGCAGTACCACGTCACCACCTTCATGGACAACGAGATCAGCGGGACGCCGCCGGCCCGGCACCGCTCCGGGCGACCGCTGAAGACCCTCTCCCAGCGCCTGAAGGGCAAGGAGGGGCGCTTCCGTGGCTCGCTGTCCGGGAAGCGTGTCAACTTCTCGGCCCGGACCGTCATCTCGCCGGACCCGACACTCTCGCTGAACGAGGTCGGCGTCCCCGAGCGCGTTGCTCGTGAGATGACCCAGACGATGAACGTCAACGAGCGGAACCTCGAAGACGCCCGTCGGTACGTCTCCAACGGGCCCGAGGGCCACCCCGGCGCGAACTACGTCCGCCGACAGGACGGTCGCCGGCTGAAGGTCACCGAGAAGAACTGCGAGGAACTCGCGGAGAAGGTCGAACCCGGCTGGGAAGTCTCCCGGCACCTGACCGACGGCGACATCATCATCTTCAACCGGCAGCCCTCGCTGCACCGGATGTCGATCATGGCCCACGAGGTCGTCGTGATGCCGTACAAGACGTTCCGGCTGAACACGACGGTCTGCCCGCCGTACAACGCCGACTTCGACGGCGACGAGATGAACATGCACGCTCTCCAGAACGAGGAGGCTCGCGCGGAGGCGCGCGTCCTCATGCGCGTGCAGGAACAGATGCTCTCGCCGCGCTTCGGCGAGAACATCATCGGCGCCATCCAGGACCACATCAGCGGGACCTACCTGCTGACCCACACCAACCCGCAGTTCAACGAGACGCAGGCGCTCGACCTGCTGCGGGCGACCCGGATCGACGAACTGCCGGACCCGGACGGCGTCGACGACGCCGGCGAGGCGTACTGGACCGGTCGGTCGCTGTTCTCGGAACTGCTGCCCGACGACCTCGAACTGGAGTTCACCTCCTCGGCGGGCGACACCGTCACGATCGAGGAGGGGCAGATGACCTCCGGGACGATCGACGAGGACGCCGTCGGCGCCTTCGGCGGCGAGGTCGTCGACACCATCGCCAAGGATTACTCCAAGACCCGCGCCCGTATCCTCGTCAACGAGGTCTCGGCGCTGGCGATGCGTTCGATCATGCACTTCGGGTTCTCGATCGGGATCGACGACGAGTCCATCCCGGCCGCGGCCGAGGAGCAGATCAACGACGCCATCGACAACGCCTACGACCGCGTCGAGGAACTCATCGAGACCTACGAGCGGGGCGACCTCGAATCGCTGCCGGGGCGGACCGTCGACGAGACCCTGGAGATGAAGATCATGCAGACGCTGGGCAAGGCCCGTGACTCCGCCGGTGACATCGCCGAGGACCACTTCGGCGACGACAACCCGGCGGTCGTGATGGCCGAGTCCGGCGCCCGTGGGTCGATGCTGAACCTGACCCAGATGGCCGGCTGTGTCGGCCAGCAGGCAGTCCGTGGCGAGCGGATCAACCGCGGCTACGAGAACCGCACCCTCTCGCACTTCCAGGAGGGCGACCTCTCGGCGGACGCCCACGGCTTCGTCGAGGCGTCCTACCGGTCGGGGCTCTCGCCCAAGGAGTTCTTCTTCCACGCGATGGGTGGCCGCGAGGGGCTGGTCGACACGGCAGTCCGGACCTCCAAGTCCGGCTACCTCCAGCGCCGGCTCATCAACGCCCTCTCCGAACTGGAGACCCAGTACGACGGGACCGTCCGGGACACCTCGGACACCATCGTCCAGTTCGAGTTCGGCGAGGACGGCACCTCGCCGGTCAACGTCTCGTCCAGCCAGGACGAGGCCGCCGTCGACGTCGAAGAGATCGCCGACAGCGTCCTCAACGAGGAGTTCGACACCGAAGAGGAGAAAGAGAGCTTCCTGGGACAGCGCACCGAACGCACCAACCTCTCGGAACACGCCGACGACTGGTGGATGGCCGAGGGGGACGACTGAACAATGGTATCCGAAGACATCGAGGCCGTCGTCGAGGACACCGACCTCCCACGACGGCTCAAAGACGAGGTGTACAGCACGGTCGAGGAGCGCGGCGTCGGCGTCGAGGACGCCGACCGGATCGCGAAGGCGGTCGAATCGAAGTACCAGAACACGCGTGTCGACCCACTGGACCCCGTCGGCACCGTCTCGGCCCAGTCCATCGGGGAACCCGGAACCCAGATGACTATGAACACTTTTCATTACGCCGGTGTCGCCGAGATCGACGTGACCCAGGGGCTCCCGCGGCTCATCGAACTGGTCGACGCACGGAAGACCCCGGACACCCCGATGATGACGGTCCACCTCGACGACGAGTACGCGACCGACCGCGAGCGGGCCCACGAGGTCGTCTGGAAGATCGAGGCCACCAAGATCCTCGCACTGGGTGACATCTCGACGAACGTCGCCGACATGCTCGTCGAGATCGACCTCAACGACGAGACGCTATTAGAGCGGTGGCCGACCGTCGACGACGTCGACGCCATCGCCGAGGAGATCGCCGGCACTATCGAGTCCAACCTCGGCGTCCAGGCTCGTCAGGTCGGGACCGTCATCGAGTTCGGGCCCGAGGAGCCCAGTTATCGGGATCTCCTGCAGCTGGTCGAGGAACTGCGTGACATCGTCTTCAAGGGCATCGAGGAGATCTCCCGTGTCGTCATCCGCAAGGAAGAGACCGACAACGGCGAGGAGTTCGTCCTCTACACCGAGGGATCGGACTTCGGCGAAGTGCTCGGTATCGAGGGGGTCGACGCCTCGCGGACGACCTGTAACAACATCCACGAGATCTACCGCGAACTCGGCGTCGAGGCCGCTCGCGAGACGCTGATCAACGAGACGATGAACACGCTCGAAGAGCAGGGGCTCGACGACGTAAACGTCCGACACCTGATGCTGGTCGCGGACATCATGACCAACGAGGGGACCATCGAATCCATCGGCCGACACGGTATCTCCGGCTCGAAGGATTCCGTGCTGGCCCGCGCAGCCTTCGAGGTGACGGTCAATCACCTGCTCGACGCCGCGATCCACGGCGAGATCGACGAACTCGACGGCGTCACCGAGAACGTCATCGTCGGCAAGCCGATCAAGCTGGGGACCGGTGACGTCGACCTCCGGATGGGTGCGAGTCAGGACTGATGCGCGTCGAGCTCTCGGACGACGCGCGACAGCTGGTCGCCCTCTTCGAGGACGAGGCAGCCGTCACCGTCCGGGATTGCGTGATCGACGAGGACCACGACCAGGTCGTCTATCTGGTCAAGCGGGGCGATATGGCCGACGCCATCGGCCCCGGTGGCCAGACGGTCGCGACCGTCGAGGAACGGCTCGGCCGGCCGGTGAAACTGGTCGAGGACGCCGACACGGCGGCGGACTTCGTCGCGAACGCCCTGGCGCCGGCAGCGGTGTACAACGTCACCATCTCGGAGAACAGTGACACCATCGCGTACGTCGAGGTCGCCCAGGAAGACCGGGGCGCCGCCATCGGGCGCGACGGCCGCAACATCGACGCCGCCCGGCAGCTCGCGAAACGTCACTACGATATCGACGGTATCGAACTGACCTGAGCGGCCGACTTTTTCACGTCGACGACCCCCCAGCGACAGCGTCAGTCGTCGTCGGCTGCCGCGTTCTCGGCTTCGGGATCGTAGACGTCGGTGCCGCTTTCGTGTTGCTGGCCGGTCTCGACGTCGAACTGCCCCAGCAGCGACCGGAGATTGGTGGCCTGGCCCGACAGCGACTCGATGCTGTTGCTGACCTCGTTGATGGTCGCGGTCTGTTCCTGGGCGGAGGCGGCGACGTTCTCGGCCTGGCTCGCGGTCTCCTCGCTGATCGAGCCGACCTCGTCGACCATCGAGACGGTCTGTTCGGTCGCGGTGGCCTGTTCGTCGGTCGCGTCGTTGATCGACTGCATGCCGTTGTTGACCTCCTCGACGCGGTCGACGATGGCCTCCAGAGACTCGATAGCGTCGTCGACGGTGTCGATCCCCTCGGAGACGCTGTCGCCCATCTCGCGGATGTCGGTCACCGCGTCGCCGGTCGAGGCCTGGACCTCGGTGATGACCTCCGAGATCTCCTCGGTAGCGTCGCCGGTCTCCTCGGCCAGTTGTTTGATCTCGTCGGCGACGACGGCGAACCCGCTGCCGGCCTCACCCGCACGTGCAGCCTCGATGGAGGCGTTCAGCGCCAGCATGTTCGTCTGGTCGGCGATGTCGTCGATGAGGTCGACGATCTCGCCGATGCGTGCCATCTCCTGGTCGAGGGCCTCGACGCGGTCGATTGTCGATTCCGCCCGGCGTTCGATGTCGTTCATGACCTCGACGGCGTCGGTTGCCCGGGTGCGGCCGGTCTCGCCGATATCGGCGGCTTCGCGGGAGGTGGCCGCGACCTCGTCGGCCTGGGAGGCGACCTCCTCGATGGTCGCAGAGAGGTTCGACATCTCGTCGGAGGCGCGCTGGATGTGCTCGTGTTGCTGGTCGGCGCCCGAGGCGATCTCCTGGACGGATTCGGCGACACCCTCGCTTGCGTCCCGGACCTCCGTCGCGCTGGCACTGATCTGTTCGGCCGACCCCTCGACGTCGGCGGCGAACTCCCGGATGTGGACGACCGTCTGGCCCAGCTGGGTGATCATCTCGTTGAACGCCGTCGCGATCTCGCGCATCGCATCGTTGTCGGTGTCGGCGTCCAGCCGCTGGGAGAGGTCGCCGTCGGCGGCTGCACGCATCACCGTCGAGAACTCCTCGGCCTGGCGCTCCAGCGAGTCGGCCAGCTCTTCGGCCTCGCGCTGGGCCTGTTCGGCGTCGGTCTTTGCCTGCTCGATGTCCTCGATGAACCCTTCGAGATCGACACGCATCGCGTCCAGTGACTCGCCGAGGCGGCCCGGCACCTCCCGATCCAGTGCGGGGTCGTCGAACTCCTGTTGGGCGAGGGCGTCGGCCTGGTCGGCGACGGTCTGGAGGTACGAGGCGATGTCGCCGAAGGCGTCCTCGACCTGCCCGATCTCGTCCATGCGGTCGCTGTCGGCGGTGTCGTCGTCGATCCGGCCCGCGGCGAGTGCGTCCGCCCGGTCCGTGACGGCGGCCAGCGAGCGGCGGATGTCACGGCCGACGAAGGCGCCGAAGGCCACGAACCCGATCAGGGCCAGGCCAAGCAGCGCGAAGATGTCGCGCTCGACCCGGTTCCGGACCGCGAATGCGTTCTCGGTGGGGACACGCTTGACGATGAGCCAGTCGGTCTCGTCGCTCGACGTGTAGGCGAACAGTTCGCCGTTACCCTGGACCGTGCCGTTGGTCCGGTTCCGACTCTCCTGGAACACCTCGCCCTCGGTGCCGTTGTTGTACCGCTTGAGGACCCGTGACTCGTTCTCTGCGATCTGGATCTCGCCGTTCTCGTCGAGGACGTGGGTCCGGCCCCCTTCGATAGAGGAGCGGAACTGTGAGCCGCGGGTGCTGATGTCGTAGGTGAACATCACCACCCGCGCGCGATCCGGTACCTTGCTGGCGAACGCGATGTGGTAGTCACCGTTCCACTTGTACACCTTCGAGCGAGCGACGTCGTTACGGCTGTCGAAGACGAGTGTCCCCCGTTCCCAGGCGATGGCCATCTCCGGGAGCGTCGTCCCGATCATCGACTCGTTGGTGCTCCGGTCGACCTCCTTGGTGATGAGGTTCACGAGGTGGATCTCGTCGACGGTGCGGTTGCGGCGTTCCTGCTCGTTCTTGATCGTCGCCTCGATGCGCGTGTCGGTCGCACCGCTGATGTAGAAGTGGTTCGAGAGGAGCCGGGTCGCTTCTCGCTGCTCGCTCACCCACTGGTCCAGCGACGTGGCCTCCTGCTCGGTCGTCGTCAACAGTTCGTCGTTACGCTGGGTCGTGAGTTCTTCCGCGATGGCTCCCTGAGCCACCAGCCCCGCGCTCAGGACGACGATCGCGATGACGCCGACGGCGAGTGCGAACTTCCGCAGATAGCTTTTCCGGACTGTTGCCGGGAGTAATGACGTTGCTTTCATTCCTGTACCGAGTTTCTTCCGGAGAGTTGCGTGACACCGATAGTAAATCCACCTCCCCGGTTATCAGGTGTGAATACGGAACCACAGTCCTGTCCAATTCGTGCGCTAGACCTCCACACACGTGCTGCTGAGACGGATACGAAAGAGGAGTCTTAAGTACCTCCGTTGGATACGGATTCGTACTATGACGAACGGCAAATACGCCGCCCGCAAACTCAAAAAGGACCGCCAGAAGCACCGGTGGTCCGACTCGGATTACGCGCGACGAGAGCGCGGGCTCGGCAAGAAGTCCGACCCGCTCGAGGGTGCCCCTCAGGGTCGTGGCATCGTCCTCGAGAAGGTCGGTATCGAAGCGAAACAGCCCAACTCCGCCATCCGGAAATGTGTGCGGGTCCAGCTGATCAAGAACGGCAAGCAGGTCACCGCGTTCTGTCCCGGTGACGGCGCTATCTCCTTCATCGACGAGCACGACGAGGTCACCATCGCCGGTATCGGTGGCGCGAAGGGTCGTGCCATGGGCGACCTCTCCGGTGTCAACTACAAGGTCGAGAAGGTCAACGGCGTCTCGCTCATCGAACTCGTCCGCGGCAACGCAGAGAAACCGGTCCGCTAATCATGAGTGCAGAAGATGCCCCCGAGCCGGACGCACCCGGCGCCGACGACGAGACAGCCCGCGCGAAACTATTCGACGAGTGGGAGGTCACCAACATCGAGTACTCCGACCCGTCGACCGAGCGCTACATCACCGTCACGCCGATCGCACACACGATGGGTCGCCACGCCGACAAGCAGTTCAAGAAGAGCGAGATCAGCATCGTCGAGCGGCTCGTCAACCGCCTGATGCAGACCGACGAGAACACGGGCAAGAAACAGCTCGCGACCTCTATCGTCCAGGACGCCTTCGAGATCGTCCACGAGCGCACCGAGGAGAACCCCGTCCAGGTGCTCGTCACCGCTGTCGAGAACAGCGCACCCCGTGAGGAGACCGTCCGCCTGAAGTACGGTGGCATCTCCGTCCCGAAGGCCGTCGACGTCGCGCCCCAGCGCCGCGTCGATCAGGCCCTGAAGTTCCTCGCCGAAGGTGTCTACGGGAGTTCGTTCAAGACGACGACCAGCGCCGAGGAGGCCCTGGCACAGCAGCTCATCGGTGCGGCCAACAACGACGTCCAGGCCTACGCCGTCAACCAGAAAGAAGAGAAAGAGCGCGTCGCCGCCGCCGCTCGGTAAACTCTCTCTACTCGTTCTGCCCGCGCCGCGGGCCCGTTTTCCGCTCGATACTGCCTGGTGAACCGTCGGCTATATCTTGGTTGACGAGCGAGCATTCACCATGTCACAGGAACACAGTTCGGTCGACCTCGTCGGCGACGAGACGGTCGGCTACTTCACGAAGGCGGTGCTCATCGCTGCGCTGACGGCGGCACTGTCGCAGATCTCGATTCCACTTCCGGGGACACTCCCACCGTTCTCACTCCAGCCGTTCGGGATGTTCTTCGCGGGGCTGTTGCTCGGGCCGCTGTGGGGTGGGCTCGCGTTCGTCCTGTACATCCTCGTCGGTATCGCCGGCGCGCCGGTGTTCTCGAACGGTAACGCCGGGCTGGGCTACGTCCTCGTCGGCCAGGGGACCGGCGGCTTCCTCGTGGGCTTTCTCGTCGGTGCGATCGTCTCCGGTGCCATCGTCCACCGCGGCGTCCGGCCCCGCGACCTCGGTGCGGTCGGCGTCCCGATCCAGGTCGCCGGCCTCTTCGCGGCCGTGGTCGTCGTCTACGCCATCGGCGTGCCGTGGCTATCGGCGGTCGCCGGTCTCCCGCTAGCGCGGGCCGGTGCGGTCATGCTGCCGTACGTCCCGCTCGACCTGGCGAAACTCGGGGTCGCGGTCGCCATCGTCGAGGGCGGATATCTCGCGACTCGATGATCGCCGTCGAGGACCTCGTCTTCCGGTACGGTGACGTCACCGTCCTCGACGGGCTCTCGCTGTCGATCCCTGCTGGGGAGTTCTGCCTGCTCGTCGGCCCCAACGGCTGCGGGAAGACGACTCTCGTGCGACAGTTCAACGGGCTGTTGACGCCTGACTCCGGCCGCGTCACCGTCGACGGGACCGACGTGGCCGACGACCCGGTCGCCGCTCGCACGAGCGTCGGGATGGTGTTCCAGCAGCCCGGCGACCAGTTCGTCGCCGCCACCGTCGGCGCCGACGTCGCCTTCGGACCGGAGAACCTCGGACTCGACCGTGCAGAGATCGACCGACGCGTCGTGTCGGCCCTCGACACCGTCGGCCTCGGGGATCGTCGAGAGGCCCGCATCGACGCGCTCTCGGGCGGGGAACAGGCCCGGGTCGCGGTCGCGGGCGCGCTGGCGATGGCCCCCGAGTACCTCGTTCTCGACGAACCGCTCTCGGGATTGGACTGGCCGGCCCGGCGCTCGCTGCTCGCTCATCTGGACGACCTCCACGACGCGGGCACCGCCGTCGTCGTCGTCTCCCACGACCTCCGTGACCTCCACGGACGCGCGGATCGCGTAGTCGGCCTCCGGGACGGCCGGGTCGCGCTCGACGACACGCCGGCGGCCGCACTGGACGACCTCGACGCGCTGGGCGTCCGTGACCCGCGATGCTGAGCTATCGTCCCGGATCGACGCTCGCCCACCGGCTCGACCCCCGGTCGAAACTGCTCGTCCAGTTCGGACTGGCGCTGGCTGCGACAGCCTACCCCTCTGTTCCAGGGGTGCTCGCGACGACGGCCGTCGGCCTGCTCGCGCTGGCGGTCGCCCGCTGTTCGCCGTTTGCGGTCCTGCGATCCTATCGGGTCGTCCTGGCGACGCTGGCACTGGCACCGGTCGTGGCGGGGCTGGCACTGGGCCCACCCTGGTTTCGGGTCGACCCGGCGCTTCGCTCTGTCCGATTCGTCGCCCGGGTGGTCCCGGTGTTGTTCGTGAGCGCGGCGTACCTGACGACGACGCCAGTCCGGGAGACGCGGGCGGCTGTCCAGCGCCTCGTCCCCGGGAAGGCGGGCCAGTTACTCGGCGTCGGGATGGCGCTGGTCCTTCGACTGTTCCCGCTCGTCCTGGCCGACGTCCGGGAGGTCCGGGACGCCATCCACGCCCGCGGCGGCCAGCGGCGGTCGGTACCAGCACGGGCGCGGCTGCTCGTGGTTCGCTCGCTCGACCGGACGTTCGCCCGGTCGGACCGGCTGGCGGTCGCGTTACGGGCCCGCTGTTTCGCCTGGAACCCGACGCTCCCCTCACTGTCGTTCGAGCGGCGGGACTATCCCGTCGCGGCCGTCGGATTGGCGCTGGCGCTGTCGCCGCTCGCGCTCCTGTTGTGACGCTCCCGGGACGGGGCGCCGTCGGCTCCGTTCAGTCCGCGGCCTGCCCGCTCTCGCCGCTGGCGTAGGCACGGGTCACGTCGACCAGTGCCTTCCGGAACTCGGAGGTGTCGGGGTCCCGCGACAGCGAGGCGAAGTGGCGTTTGAACTCCGCGAGGCTGACTCCCTCGGCGTCCTCGGCGGCCGCGTGCGCGAGGTCGTACAACCGATGGTCGTCGTCGACGAGGTCGTGACGCTCACAGAGTGCCAGCGCGAACGCCGCGTTGACCGCCGTGATGTCAGGGTCCGAGGCGGGCGTCAACCGCTCCCAGGCCGGTGGATCGGCGGGCCGGTCCGCGACGGCAGCGGCGAGACTCGCCTCCAGGAAGGGGACGAGTTTGTCGCCGGGCGCCATCGCCATCCAGACGTCGTCGGCGTAGACGTCCCGCATGTGGTTGGCGATCTGATAGCAGTGGGTGAGCTTCCGTCGTTCGACCGAACGGCCCGCCAGCGCGAGGTAGATGGCTTCCTCGGTCGATTGCGTGTGTGAGGGGTGGCCCCGTTCGTGGTGGTGCATGTGTGCGAACTCGTGGAGGGCGAGTTCGCGGGCCATCGCGCTCGTCGCGGCCTGTCTGGAGATGGTCAACAGGTGGCCGTCCTCGCTGTGGCTCACCCGCGTCCGTTCGTCGGGGTCCTCGCGGACCCGAACTGTCACTGGCCGTTCGAGGTCGTACTCCGTCGAGAAGAGGTCGTGTGCACCGAGAAACGGTTCGGCCGGCCCGCCCTGTACGTGTATGTCCATGTGTGTTGTTCACAGGGGACGAGATACTATTAATCCACGGCCGTTCCACACTCGAACGACGGGAAGAAACCGGTGTTCCAGTCCGTTCACCGTGACTCGGGGGATCTCACCGCATCGTGTCGAACCCACGTTCGAAGTCCGCGCGGATATCCTCGAAGGCCTCGATACCGACCGAGACACGGACGAGTGTGTCGGTGATTCCGATCTCTGCACGTGCGGCCGGCGAGAGCGGTTCGTGGGTCATCGCCGCGGGGAGTTCGACGAGGCTCTCGACGCCGCCGAGACTCACGGCGAGTGTCACCGTCTCCAGTGCCTCCAGGAACGCCTTCGCGTCGGCCATCTCGCCGGCGAGTTCGAACGAGAGGACGCCGCCAAAGCCCTGCATCTGCTCGCGGGCCAGGTCGTGCTGGGGGTGGCTCGCCAGTCCGGGATAGTGGACGGCCGTCACCTGCTCGTGGTCCTGAAGGTACTCCGCGAGCGCCAGCGCGTTGTCCTCGTGGCGCTGCATCCGGACCCCCAGCGTCTTCATCCCGCGGGAGACGAGGTAGCTGTCGAACGGTGCCAGCATGTTCCCGAGTGCGACCTGCTGGCGGAACTCGACGGCCTCGGCCACCACTGGATCGTCGGTCACCAGCGCGCCGCCGATGGAGTCGCTGTGGCCGTTGATGTACTTGGTCGTGCTGTGGACGACCATGTCCGCCCCCAGCGCCAGCGGTTGCTGGAAGTACGGGCTGGCGAACGTGTTGTCGACTCCGAAGGTCGCGCCGTTGCGGGCTGCGATCTCGGCGATGGCTCCGATGTCACAGAGTTTGAGCAACGGGTTCGTCGGGCTCTCCATCCAGACCAGGGCGGTCTCGGCGCCGACGGCGTCGGCGACCGCGTCGGTGTCGGTGGCGTCGACGAACTCGATGTCGACGCCGAGTTGCCGGGCGAACAGTTCCTCGAACATCCGCCGTGTGCCCGCGTAGAGGTCGTCGAACGCGACGACGTGGTCGCCGGGTTCGACCAGCGACAGCACCGCCGTCGCGATGGCGGCGGTCCCCGAAGCGAACGCGAAGGCCCGCTCGCCGTCCTCCAGGGCGGCCAGTTCCTGTTCGAGGCCGTGTCGTGTGGGATTGGACAGCCTGGAGTAGAGGAACTCTCCCTCGCTGGGATCGACGTCCTCCAGGCGCATCTCTGTGTCCAGTCCGGCCAGTTCGAACGTCGAGGAGAGGTGGATCGGGTGCGTGACGTCCCCGGCCGCCGAGTCCCCGTCGTGGGCGACCGCGATCGTGTCGAGGTGCTGTCGCCGTCTCATAGGCGATAGAGGGTCGAGAACGGCTAATGCCTTTGGAACCGTTACTAATTGGGGCGGAATAAATTATAACCTGTGGGCATACAGCCACCATCGGATGGTGGCTGGGAATGAGTACCGTTGGCACGCGTACCGGCCGTATTCCGACGCGTCCGGTCGTGGCGAAACACTATCCTTTTGACCCTCCTGTTGATACCCTTCTGTATAATGGGCCGACGCAAGAAAATCGTTCAGGAATGTGAGACACTGATGGACGATCCGGAGCACATCCGGAACATCGCCATCGCAGCTCACGTCGACCACGGGAAGACGACGCTTACCGACAACCTGCTGGCCGGTGCCGGCATGATCTCCGACGAGACCGCGGGCCAGCAGCTCGCGATGGACACCGAGGAGGACGAGCAGGAACGCGGTATCACGATCGACGCGGCCAACGTCTCGATGACTCACGAGTACGAGGACCAGAACCACCTCATCAACCTCATCGACACCCCCGGCCACGTCGACTTCGGTGGCGACGTGACCCGTGCGATGCGTGCCGTCGACGGCGCGCTCGTGGTCGTCGACGCCGTCGAGGGCGCCATGCCCCAGACCGAGACGGTGCTGCGCCAGGCACTGCGCGAGGGCGTCAAGCCGACCCTGTTCATCAACAAGGTCGACCGCCTCATCTCCGAGCTCCAGGAGGGGCCCGAGGAGATGCAGGAGCGTCTCCTGGCTGTCATCCGCGACGTCAACGACCTCATCCGCGGGATGACCGAGGAGATGGACGACATCGAGGACTGGACCGTCTCCGTCGAGGAGGGCACCGTCGGCTTCGGGTCCGCGCTCTACAAGTGGGGCGTCTCGATGCCGTCGATGCAGCGCACCGGCATGGACTTCGGCGAGATCATGGAGCTCGAACGCAACGACAAGCGCCAGGAGCTCCACGAGCGCACGCCGCTGTCGGACGTCGTGCTCGACATGGTCTGTGAGCACTTCCCGAACCCCATCGACGCCCAGCCCCGTCGTATCCCGCGTATCTGGCGTGGCGACGCCGAATCGGAACTCGCAGAGGGCATGCGGCTGGTCGACGAGGACGGCGAAGTCGTCCTGATGGTCACCGACATCGGTGTCGACCCCCACGCCGGCGAGATCGCCGCCGGGCGTGTCTTCTCCGGTACGCTGGAGAAGGGCCAGGAGCTGTACGTCTCCGGGACCGCCGGCAAGAACCGAATCCAGAGCGTCGGTATCTACATGGGTGGCGAGCGCGAGGAGGTCGAACACGTTCCCGCCGGGAACATCGCCGCCGTCACCGGTCTCAAGGACGCTATCGCCGGCTCTACCGTTTCGAGCGTCGAGATGACTCCCTTCGAGTCCATCGAGCACATCTCGGAGCCGGTCATCACGAAGTCCGTCGAGGCACAGAACATGGACGACCTGCCCAAACTCATCGAGACGCTCCAGCAGGTCGCCAAAGAGGACCCGACTATCCAGGTCGAGATCAACGAGGACACCGGCGAACACCTCATCTCCGGCCAGGGTGAGCTCCACCTGGAGGTCATCGGCCAGCGGATCGAGCGCAACCAGGGCATCCCGATCAACACCGGGGAGCCGATCGTCGTCTACCGCGAGGCGCCCCAGTCCGCGAGCCGCGAGGTCGAGGGTCGCTCGCCGAACAACCACAACCGGTTCTACATCACCATCGAACCGCTCGGCGAGGACATCGTCGAGACCATCAAGCTCGGCGAAGCGTCGATGGACATGCCCGAACTGGAGCGCCGTGAAGCGCTGCAGGAGGCCGGCATGGACAAGGACACGTCCCAGAACGTCGAGCACATCCACGGGACGAACGTCCTCATCGACGACACGAAGGGTATCCAGCACCTCAACGAGACGATGGAACTGGTCATCGAGGGGCTCGAAGAGGCCCTCGACGACGGTCCCCTCGCCGCGGAACCGGTCCAGGGGTCGCTCATCCGTCTCCACGACGCCCGCCTCCACGAGGACGCCATCCACCGCGGTCCGGCACAGGTCATCCCGGCAGTCCGCGAGGCGGTCCACAACGCGCTGATCGACGCCGACATCAAGCTCCTGGAGCCGATCCAGCAGGTCCGCATCGACGTGCCCAACGACCACATGGGCGCCGCCAGCGGTGAGATCCAGGGTCGCCGTGGCCGCGTCGACGACATGTACCAGGAGGGTGACCTCATGGTCGTCGAAGGTGTCGCGCCGGTCGACGAGATGATCGGCTTCTCCAGTGACATCCGCTCGGCCACCGAGGGTCGTGCCTCCTGGAACACCGAGAACGCCGGCTTCCAGGTCATGGCCGACAACCTCCAGCCCGAGAAGATCACCGAGATCCGCGAGCGCAAGGGCATGAAGACCGAGCTGCCCGAAGCGATCGACTACTTCTAGGCCCCCACTTTTTCCGTCGAGGGGGTCGCACGAGTGATCACTGTAACCTCTGAATATTGTTGGGAAGAAACGTCTCGATCCAGTCAACAGCGAAGCTAAGCTTGTGACTCAGCCGAAGGAACGTCTCGGTGACGAACTCTCTGAAGTGGTCTTTCCCCTCGAAGATGGTTGGTGAAATCTCGCGCTTGAGGTCTTTCCACAGCGGTTCGATCGCGTTCAGCGTCGGTGAGTACGGCGGGATGAAGACGAACTCGATGCCGAGTTCGTCGGCCCGTTTCTGCGTGAGCTTCGCGTGGTGCGAGCCGTAGTTATCGGCCACGAGCAGAATCCGACCCCGCGGATTCTGCTCGCGGATCTCTTCAAGCGCCTCAACGATCGTTTCCTTGATTAACCGCTCTTTGTACGTGATCACGCTCCGGCCAGTCAACGCATAGAAGCCAATCGACCGCCACGGCACCGTTACTAACGGTTTCTCTATCTGGACGGTGCGGTCGTACGACCACATCCGCTGAGAGTTCTCGAACGGCTGTGGCCACGCCTCATCGAAAAAATCCCAGCACGACAGGGTCTTCGTCCTCCTTTTCGTCTTTGTCTGTGTCCTCGCCGAGCGCCTCGGACAGGCGCTCGGCGAGAATCGCCTCTGCATCGTCGGGACTGCGGGGGTCCATCGGCCGTGGTTTGGCGTAGTGCATGCCCGAGGCCCGCAGTTTTCGGGCGAGATGGGTCGGGTGGTAGGTAACGCCGTAGCGGTGTTCGATGAGTGCGTGAATCTCGCGTGGCGTCCACGGTTGGCCCTGTTCAAGGACTGCGCAGAACTCGTCCCACTGTGCCGGGGTGAGCTTCGGCGGCCGACCGCCGCCGAAGCGTGGGCGTAGCCCCTCGATCCCGTTATGATTCCACGCGCGTGCCCAGCGACTACTCGTCGGCTGAGAGACGCCGACAGCTGCTCCAGCCTGCTGTTGGGTCTTGCCTTCATAGAGGTTCTTCACGAAGCAGAGTCGCCGGACGAGATGCGTCTCGTCCGCCTTCTGGGCGTCATCGATCGCTTGGTCCAGCTCCGCGTTCGACAAGTGCTCAACGACTTCAAACCGACGTGATCCGTCCATCACAGAGAATACGCTATCTGAGTATTCATCCGTTGCGCTGATCACTCCGGCGACCCCCTCGCGCAAAAACTTGGGGAAAAAGGCCGGAATCGGCGCGTCGCGCCGATTCCGGGGAAACCGCGCCTTCGGCGCGGTATGCTCGCCGTTCCGCAGTCTGACACGTCCGGTATGCTAACCTACTCACCTCTCTCCCGTTTCCCATACGTTTAGGCCCCTCTCGGGCCAAGGCCTCGGTATGAGCCGACTCTATCAGATCGTGGACCTGCTGATCGCGGCGCTGATCGCCGGCACCTCGACGTTCATCTGGCAGTCCGTCCTCGGACCGGCGGTCGCGCTGTGGCTCTCGACGCTGTTCGCGGCGATCTACTACTTCTCGCGGAACCCCTGGGGCTCGCCGCGTGGCGAGCAGTTCAACGAGTGGATCGACGAGATCTACGACGAGTTCCTGCCCTATCGTAACAATTGAAACGATTTACACACCGATCGCACTATCGTCGTGCGATCGGGTGTGCACTGATTTTCAATGGCTACTATAGTCGTCGACGACGGCGAGGTACTGTTCGTGTGGCCCGGTCTCCGATTCGACCGGGCCGTCGTACCGCACTTCGCCGCGGTCGAAGACGGTCAGGCGGTCGACGAGTCCCTCGAAGGCCGCGACGTGGTGGGTCACCACGAGGGCGGTCCGGTCGTCGGTGCAGTACTCCGCGAGGAAGCCACGCAGACGGCGCTTCGAGACGTCGTCGAGGTCGTTCAGCGGTTCGTCCAGCACCGCGTAGGTCGGCCGTTTGAGGAATCCAAGCGCCAGGTCGAGTTTCTGCTGCCACCCCCCAGAGAGGGTCCCGGCGAGCTGGTGGGACACCCGGTCCAGGCCCAGCAGGTCGACCAGCTGCTCGCGCCAGGCCGGACTCGGACAGCCAGACAGGCGGCCGAAGACGTCGAGGTTCTCCGCGACGGTCAGACCGGGGTAGAACGTCGGCGTCTGGAAGCTACAGCCGACCGTGGCTGCCGGCACATCGACGGTGCCGCTGGTCGGTCGAGTCAACCCCAGCAGGAGGTCCAGCAGCGTCGTCTTCCCGCTGCCGTTCGGGCCGACGAGACAGTGACACTCGCCCGGCCGGACCGTCAGGTCGACCGACTCCAGGGCGACGACGTCGCCGTAGCGCTTCGTGACGTCGGTAAACCGGATCGGCTCAGGCATGGTACCCCCCGCGGTCGTAGTAGACGACGGTGCCGGCCAGGAACGCGAGCGCCAGGACCGTGACGCCACACAGCGCCAGCAGGTAGTCGCCGTACAGCCCGACGGACTGCCCCTTCAGTGAGACGCCACGCTGGACCACCATCGAGTAGTGCAGCGGACTCGCCTTCGCGAGTTCGCGTCGTAGCGGCGAGAAGAAGCCCGCCGGATACACCAGGTTCGAGAACGCCAGCCCAGCGAACAACAGCGCGACGTTGGTCATCCGGCCGACGGTCCGGAACCGCGTGAGGAACATCACGCCCAGGCTCAGTGCCGTACAGTAGACGAACGTCAGCAGGGTCACGACTACCGCACCCGGCGCGAGCAGCGACACCGAGAAGTCGAGATAGGCCGCGACACCCTGGAAGGCGAGCAGCGGGACCAGCAACAGCGGTGTCAACACCAGGAACTTCCCGGCGAGCAGTTCCCAGAGTGACGATTCCACCCGGATCCTGCGGAACACCTGCTGCTCGTCGGCGACCACGTACGGGACGTACGCGAAGGCGAAGAGCAGCGTCACGAGCATCGCGCCGACGCTGACCAGATACTCCGAGAGGGTCCGATCCTCGCCCGTGGCGATGCGCTCGACGCCGACGTCGGCCGGGAAGACGCTACTGGCCCGTCCTCGGAAGATGCTCGCGATGGCCAGCGAGGGCTGTTCGTAGGGGACCATCTCCTCTTCGACGTACATCTCGACGGTCACCTCCTGGTCCCGCTCTAAGATTCCCTGTGGCACGACGAAGACGGCGTACACCTCCTCACGGGTCAGTGCCCGCATCGCGTCGTCGCGCTCGTCGGCCGCGTAGCTGTGTGGCCGGGCGAACACGGTGGTCACGCCGCGCATCGCCGTCATCTCGTCGTCGGTGACGTCGTCGTCGGCGGGGACGAGCGCGACTGGCGTGTCCCGTGGAATCACCTGCTGGAAGGCGACGGTCCCGACGGCGACGAGCGAGGGGAGCACGACGAGTACGAGGACGACCGTCGCGACGTTGCGACGAAGCCACCGTGCTTCCTTGTACAGCAGCGAGCGAAGCGCCATCCGGCGCCTAGGCTTCGTAGAGGTAGCGCAGCACTGCCTGGAGCGTGTCGACCGAGTCCTCGTAGGTGACCGTCACGGTCGTGCCGTCCTGGCCAACCTCGATGTTCCGGAGTGCCTCCTTGACGGTCTCGTTCTGGGTGTACCCCGTCGCGAGGGAGATGGCGCCGTCGGTGACGTCTTTGACGTCCGTGGCACCACTGTCACTGGCCGAGAGCAACTGCATCTCCATGCCGGCGGAATTCGAGGACGTGTAGTAGACCCCCGTCATGATCTCGACCTCGCGGTAGGCGCCGGTCTCGACCGGCCCGTTGCTGTTCTCGGGGATCCGGTCCTGCGGGATGGTCGTCGCGAAGGTGACCAGTCCGTCTCGGGTCCCATCGTAGGCCGAGCGGAGTTCGCCGCCGAACGTGTCGGCGTCGCCGGTCGTGACGTCGATGGTATCCTTGACGGCGGCCTCGCTCCCGAAGACGAACTGGCCGTCACCGAGGACCGCGAACCAGTCGCCGCTGCCGAACTCGGGCTCTTCGGCCGGCCTGTAGACCGTCTTCCCGTTGTAGGTCGTCTCCTCGTACTCGGTCGTGGAGTCGTTCTGGAAGGAACTGACGGCAGCGTCGGTCTCCCAGTCGGCATGGAGAACGAGTGCGGCGTACTCGGTCGTCTGGAAGGTCGCGGACTCGTTGCGCTTCTGGAAGAAGACCAGCTCCTCGGCCTTCTGTGGGTCCAGCCCCGTCTCCGCCTGGAAGTCGGACTTGGCTTCGCTGACGTTCTCCGGCTGGCTCGGGGCCGTCGCCGGGGCGCTCTCGGCGCCTGCCTCGGCGAGAGCCTGGGTCGTCGCGTCGTCGGCGATGGCCATGTCGACGTGTGTGACGCTGTCGACGCCGGCCGGGACCTGGTCGATGGCCGGAGGCGTCCCGCTGCCGCCACCGAGGCCGAGACCGAACCCACCGCCACTACAGCCGGCCAGGGTGAGCATCCCGGCCAGCGACACGATCACGAGTAGTTTCCGAACCTGCATTCCGTGAACCATAGCTAACTACCTGTTAGTTTACAGGGGGTGACAAAGGTGTGTTGGTTCCTCCAAGTACACGCTCGGAAAATTCCCACCGATGTCGGTGGTTCGACCCGATCGGCTCGTCCGAAACGGCGGGATTCTTATAGTCACCCCCTCTGAGTCACCCACAATGAGCGGAGAAACTCCACAGGAGGTGAGCGGGCGATGAGCGACTCGACCGACGAGGTTCGGTCCTACACAGTTCGGCTCGAACTGGTCGACGAGCCGGGCGAACTGTTGCGGGCGCTCGAACCCATCGCCGACAACGGCGGTAACCTCCTCTCTATCTTCCACGAGCGGGGCAACGTCACGCCCCGTGGGCACATCCCCGTGGAGGTCGACATGGAGGCGACCCCCGAACGGTTCGACGGGATCGTCGACGCCTTGCGCGAGGCGGGCATCAACGTGATCCAGGCCGGCGCCGAGCGCTACAGCGAGACGCTGACGGTCGTCCTCACGGGCCATCTCATCAACACGGATCTCTCGGATACACTCTCTCGCATCCAGGATAGCACGGACGCGACGGTGACAGACCTCTCGCTGTCGGCACCGGAGGGCACCGAGGACGCCTCCAGTGCCCGTATCCGGCTGGCGACCGAGCAGAACGCTGCCGAGTCGGTGATGGGGACGATCCGCGCTATCGCCGAGGAGAAGGATCTGCGTGTCATCGAGCCGCTGGCTGCGGGTGGTGAACTATGAGGCTGGCCGTCATGGGCGCCGGTGCGGTCGGTGGGTCTGTCGTCGAACTCGCGGCCGACTACGGACACACCGTCACCGCCTTCGCGGACTCCCGGAGCGCCGCGGTCGACGGAGATGGACTGGACACCGAGGCGGTGCTCGACCGGAAAGAGACAGAGGGCATCGTCGGCGAGGCGGATCCCGAGGCCGCTCTCGAAGCACCCTACGACGTCCTCGTCGAGGCGACGCCGACGACGCTCGATGACGCCGAGCCTGGCTTCAGCCACCTTCGGGCCGCGCTCGAACGGGACCGCCACGTCGTCCTCGCGAACAAGGGGCCGGTCGCCGAGCGGTACGCCGACGTTCGCGACCTCGAACGAGCGAGCGAGGGCTCGGTCCTGTTCGAAGCCACCGTCGGCGGTGCGATGCCGGTCCTCTCGACCATCGACGACTTCGACCCCGAACACATCACGGCCGTGCGCGGCGTCCTCAACGGCACCGCGAACTTCATCCTCTCGCGGATGGCCGCCGAGGGGCTGGGCTACGAACACGTCCTGGCGGAGGCACAGGACCTGGGTGTGGCCGAGGCCGATCCCACATTCGACGTCGACGGGACCGACGCAGCCCTGAAAGGCGTCATCGTCGCCAACGTGCTGGCCGACGACGGCAAGGAGTACACCCTCGACGACGCCGAGGTCGAGGGGATCCAGGATATCGCGGGCAGCGCGCTCGAACTCGCACAGGAGGAGGGCCGGACCATCCGCCTCATCGCCGAGGTCGCCGAGGGTGAGGTCCGGGTCGGTCCGCGACTCGTCCCGGAGAACGCGCCGTTGGCGCCCTCGGGAACGCGAAACATCGTCCAACTGGAGACCGAACACGCCGGCCGATTGAACATCTCGGGCCGCGGTGCCGGTGGCCCCGAGACAGCAAGCGCCGTCCTCGCGGACGTCGGCCGGCTCGGTCAGTAGCCGTCCACGATACCGTCTACTTTTACTGGTTTCCGAGGGTGTCATAGAACGAGTAGCACACCAAAGAGCAGGGTGAACGCTGAGGTGGATGAGTTCAGCGACCCTGCAAGATGATCCTTCGGTAGAGTCGTTCTTCAATGTCGCGGAAACCGAGACGCTAGCGTTGTTTGAGCATCTCTCCTTTGAGTTTCTCGAAGAGTTCGACGTGTTCGCCCCGGCGCAGACGGGGCGAACACGAGATCACGAACCACCAGAGCTGATGCGTGGCTTCCTCCATTGCTACTACCACGACATCTACGGCATTCGTCCCGTTGAGCGAGAGCTTCGGAACACGGTCGTTTGGCTGAGCTGTGGGTTCGATCGACCGCCGTCGAGAGACGCGGTCGATCGCTTTCTCACCGACCTCGAACACGTCGTCGACGAGGTCTTCGACCGACTCGTCGAGCAGGCCGCCCGGCGCGGCCTGCTCGATGTGACCTACTGTATCGATTCAACTGACGTGAGAGCGATGCCCGCCGATCAAGACGCGTCGAAGTGCTACGATCCAACCGACGACGAGTACTACTACGGCTACGGTTGCACGATCGTCTCGACCGGGCAAAAGATCCCGATTGCAGCCGAGTTCACAGAGAGTAAGCAAGCACCAGAGGAGACGGCGATGCGCGTCACACGTGACGCGCTCGCCGTCGCCAAGCCGATCTGGATGGTCGGTGACAGCGCCTACGACACGCTCGACTGGCACGACCACCTGCTGGCCGCAGGGGTCGTGCCAGTCGCCCCGTACAACGCACGAAACACTGACGACCCGAAAGACATCGAGTACAGGGTCGAAGACCGCATCGAACAACACAGCGAGGACGTTCAGCTGAAGCAGTCCACGTTGGATGAGACGTACAACCGCCGTACTGGAGTCGAACGAACCAACGAATCAGTGAAGGACTGCGGCCTCGGGCGAACGCACGCCCGAGGCCGCGTCCATGCACGAGCACAGGTCTTCCTCGCTCTGTGCCTTCGCCTCGTTGTCGCAATCACCAACTACGAACGCGGAGACAATCCGGGAAGCACGATCATCACGGTGTGACAAGAGTTCTATGACACCCTCGGTTTCCTGTTAGCGCGCCGGCACTGTTAGTCGATTCCACGGTTGACCTTACACCTGTTGAGAGTCGCTGAAACGTCTTTTAACGCTACATTTCTGAAAGGAAATCATTATATGCAATGCCGGATATCCCGGATATATGGCGACGCAATCAGATACGGTGGTGACTGGTGCGGGGGCCGACGACGCAGTGTTCGGGCTCTCGGCGAACATCGCGGCGGCGATCGGTTACATCCTCCCGATCGTCGCACTCATCTTCCTCTTCGTCGAGGAGAACGGCAACGAGTTCCTGCGATTCAACGCGGCTCAGGCCGTCGCCTTCGGCTTCGGACTGTTCATCCTCCGGTTCGCGGTGAGCATCACGCTCGGCCTCATGCCCGCTGTGATCGCGGCGATGGCCGGTCTCCTGATGATGCTGTTCAACCTGGCCATGTTCGGTGCCTGGCTCTTCCTGGCCTTCAAGGCCTACTCGGAGGAGACCGTCGAACTACCGGTCTTCGCCGACATCGCCCGCTCCATCGAAGAGGCGATCTAGAGCGGTTCCACAGACAACCGACACCGTTGGTGGTGGTGCCCTCCAGGGAGACCTGGGATGGGATTCTTTCGAACAGATCGAACGGCTAGCAGCAGCACTGCCCGTTGCCCGCTCTGGGTACTGGTCGTACCGTTTCTCGGCAGCGTCCGGGCCGTATCTATGGCGACGTTCCGTCCGGCGTATCGGTGTACGGTTCCTCCGTATCGACGACGCCGTCGGGCCCGTAGACCCGGATCGTGATGTTGTGTTGAACACGTGTTCGTTTGTCGGCCGAGCCCGGCGGGCCCGTGTAGGTGACCGAGCCCGCCGGGGCCGACGTACTTGTCAGGGTCTCGCTGGTCCCTCCCTGCGGCGTCACTGTCACTTCGACGCGGTCGAAGCGGTTGTCCGGGTCGGTTATCTGGTACGAGACCGTGTATCTGGCTGTCCTGTCCGACGCTTTTCCGGCCGTATCGCTGTTGTCGGTCACCGAGGAACTCTGTAACGACGGTTCCGTCGGCGTCGGTGCCGGAGTACCGGTCGGTGTTGGTGTCGCGGTCGGCGTCGAGCCAGGTGTCGGTGTCGCAGTCCAGGTGGGGGTAGCCGTCGGTGTCGGGCTGGGTGCGGGTGTCGCGGTCGGTGTCGGTGTGCCGACGGTCTCGACTGTCTTCGTCGCTTCGCCGATGACCGTGTTACTCGCGTCGTGGACCACGATGACGGTGATCGTCCCCGTATACGGATTCGCGAGCGTGAAGCGATCCCCCGGTTCGAACTGCCCGCTGATGGGGGCCTGTTGGCGGGATTCGCCCGTCTCGTTCCGAACGACGACCGCCACCTCACTGGCGTTCAGCGTGTCTCCGCCGTTGTGTTCGACGGTGATCTGTGCATTCGTGACCGTGATCTGGGTATCGACGGTGACCGTCTCGGCGTCGATATTTGCGTTGCTCAGTACCGTATACCCCACGACGCCGAAAGCGGCTACGACGATTGCAGCCAGCAGCAACACGGCGAGACTTTCCGATTGTCCCCGCCGCTCCTCTCTCCCACCCATGTATGAATGCGTACCACATACTGAGCAGCCAAGTCTCATAAACTCATCTGCCGACCGAATAGTTTGATTCATGCGCGTGCCCGCGGCAATCAACAGTTCCTCCACCGTGGCACTGTCAGCGGCCACGGCGACGGTACCAGCAACTGATGCCGTCTGTTGTTCGATATGGTCACCATGTCACGTCATGGCGAACCGCACGATGGCGGCGGGATGACGCCCGCTCGCTTTCGAAATCATTTTATGAACCACCGGCTAAAGACTCCGATATAGCGCCCCTGCGCGTGAGATTCAACAATGAGCGACGAACAACACCAGAACCTGGCCATCATCGGCCACGTTGACCACGGGAAGAGTACGCTCGTCGGCCGTCTCCTGTACGAGACAGGATCGGTACCGGAGCACGTCATCGAACAGCACAAGGAAGAGGCAGAGGAGAAGGGCAAGGGCGGCTTCGAGTTCGCCTACGTCATGGACAACCTCGCCGAAGAGCGTGAGCGTGGTGTCACCATCGACATCGCCCACCAGGAGTTCAGCACGGACGCCTACGACTTCACCATCGTCGACTGTCCGGGCCACCGTGACTTCGTCAAGAACATGATCACCGGCGCGAGCCAGGCCGACAACGCTGTCCTGGTCGTCGCCGCCGACGACGGCGTCCAGCCCCAGACCCAGGAACACGTCTTCCTGGCCCGTACGCTGGGCATCGGCGAACTCATCGTCGCCGTCAACAAGATGGACCTCGTCGATTACGGCGAGTCCGAGTACAAGCAGGTCGTCGAGGAAGTCAAGGACCTCCTGAACCAGGTCCGCTTCGACACGGAGAACGCGAAGTTCATCCCGGTCTCGGCGTTCGAGGGCGACAACATCGCCGACGAGTCCGAGCACACTGGCTGGTACGACGGCGAGATCCTCATCGAAGCACTCAACGAACTGCCGGCACCGGAGCCGCCGACGGACGCGCCGCTCCGCCTGCCGATCCAGGACGTCTACACCATCTCCGGTATCGGGACGGTCCCCGTGGGCCGTGTCGAGACCGGTATCCTGAACACGGGCGACAACGTCTCGTTCCAGCCCTCGGACGTCGGCGGCGAGGTCAAGACCGTCGAGATGCACCACGAGGAGGTCCCGAAGGCAGAGCCCGGTGACAACGTCGGGTTCAACGTCCGTGGCATCGGCAAGGACGACATCCGCCGCGGTGACGTCTGTGGCCCCGCCGACGATCCGCCGTCGGTCGCCGAGACCTTCCAGGCCCAGATCGTCGTCATGCAGCACCCGTCCGTGATCACGGAGGGCTACACGCCGGTCTTCCACGCACACACGGCACAGGTCGCCTGTACCATCGAGTCCCTGGACCAGAAGATCGACCCGTCGTCCGGCGAGGTCGCCGAGGAGAACCCCGACTTCATCCAGAACGGCGACGCCGCGGTCGTCACGATTCGCCCGCAGAAGCCGCTCAGCATCGAGCCGTCCGGCGAGATTCCGGAACTGGGCTCCTTCGCCATCCGCGACATGGGTCAGACCATCGCCGCTGGCAAGGTCCTGTCCGTCAACGAGCGATAATACATGTCCCAGCAGGCACGCGTTCGGCTCGCGGGTACGAGCCCCGACGACCTCGACGACATCTGCGACGACGTGCGGGAGATCGCCGAGAAGACCGGCGTCGAGCTGTCGGGTCCCGTCCCGCTCCCTACGAAGACCCTGGAGGTTCCCACGCGCAAGTCCCCTGACGGTGAGGGGACCGCCACGTGGGAACACTGGGAGATGCGGGTTCACAAGCGGCTCATCGACATCGACGCCGACGAACGGGCGCTGCGCCAGCTGATGCGCATTCAGGTGCCCAACGACGTGTCCATCGAGATCGTCCTCGAGGACTGAGCGAAGCGTCAGCTTCGCGAGGGTCGAGGCGCGCCCGCAGGGCGTGACTCGGACCGAGTCGGCTTCGAACCCGTCGTCCACGACGGGCCGTGCCCGCACCGAATCGCAGGCCGGGACACACCACACACTGTGTGAATCGCTATCGAAGGTCGCCCTCACGCGCAGGGTTTTTACGACCCCGCGTTCGAGAGGCAAACGCGCGGGCTCGTAGATCAGTGGCAGATCGCTTCCTTCGCAAGGAAGAGGCCCCGGGTTCAAATCCCGGCGAGTCCATCCAACTTTCTCGTCCTGTCGAACTATCCGGTTAGTCGCCGGTTCGTCGCTCCTACCGAGTAGTTGCGCCGAATCGCATACCGGAATTATCGGCGTCTCAAATCGAGTGACTGACGAACCGGAATCCAGCCCGTTACTGTCCGGTGGTTTCACCGAAGGATTTCGGCCGATTTCGCCCGGTTGGGGTATCTGTTCCAGTCGAAACGGAGGTGCGTCTCTGTGAGTTCAGAGTGGCCGGTCCCTGTCACAGACCGACAGGGAACTCACGTCGCACTGTGTTCAGGCGGCCGGGAGAGTACGGTGGCCGCACACGTCGCGATTCGGTGGGGCCCGTGCGATATCCTGTGCTATCTCGATACAGGCACTGGAACCGAGCCCAACCGACGGTTCGTCGAGCGCGTGGCCGACACGTTCGGTGTTCCGCTGTTCACCATCCGGACGCCCGAGGACTACGCCGAGATCGTCCAGGAGGACGACTTCCCCGGCCCGGCGATGCATCCGAAGATGTACCGGTGCCTGAAAGAGCGGTCACTGGGCCGGCTGGCCACCCTGACCGACGGCCGAGGCAACGGTGCAGACCTGTACCTCTGGACTGGTGTGCGGCTCCAGGAGAGCGACAGTCGGATGCAGCACGTCGAGCGTGTCCAGGAGGCCGACCGCTGGACCTGGGTCGCCCCCATCTACGACTGGAGCACCCAGGAAGTGCGCCGGTATCACCGTCGGATGCAGCTGCCGACGAACTACCTCTGGCGGACGTTGGGCCGCTCTGGTGACTGTTTCTGCGGGGCGTTTGGTTCCCCGGAGGAGTTGATCGACGCTGAAGCCGCCGGCTGTGACCGGCTCGTGGAGTACATCCGCGACCTGGAGACCAGCGTCGACGCTGACGACGAGAAAGGTCGCTGGGGCTGGGGCGGTCTCTCAGAGACCGAGCAGCGGGCGGTTCGTGCTCAACAGGACGACCAGCAGATGTTCCTGTGCTCGACGTGCGGGTTGGATCTGCCCACAGCCACCGATGGAGGTGAGCAGGAGTGACCGGGTTCGTCCGAGCCTCTCGGCTCTACGACGCCGAGGCGAGCGAACCCGTCACCTTCGACTGGGCGAAGATGCAACCCGTCGCCGAAAGCCAGCAACAGGTGGAGCGCCGGGTAGCCGTGATCGAGGACGGGAGGTAGGGATGTCGCGGCACCTCAAGTGCGCCCCTCACGAGGGCGACGTGCGCTTTACGATCGGCGTGCATCCCGACCCTGGCGTGCCAGACTACGGGCTGAAACCCTACTACGCGATGGATTCGCTCATCAAGGAGTGGGGTGACCGCTGGCAGACCGACGGCAAGCCCACCAGAGACATCGAGTTCAACGGCGAGACGTGGGCCACCTGCTTCGACTACTCCGAGAGCGGGCTGGACCCCTGGGACAACCCGTCGTTCCAGATCGAGAACGTCCGGGAGTTCCAGTTCTACTTCGTCGCGAAGGGCTCCCCAACCTACGAGGGCAAGCGCGCCGATCGAGACAAGCGCGTGAAGGGCGGCACCATCACCGTCCGCCCACGTTGGCCGAACCTCACCAGCGACGGCACGCCTGTGTCCGTTCCGGATTACGGCGAGCCCTACATCGACGTGCAGGTGCAGGCGTCGAACCTCCCCCACGAGGAGTACCTGACGCTGGTGAAGCGGGTGATGGACGCCTACGGTATCGCCGCGCGGTACTTCGACAATCCCCATCCAGACAGCCACATCAGTGACCTCGCGTACTACGTGCGGTTGCACCGCTCGGAGAGTGGCCCACTACACGGTGCTGACGGCCCGATTGCACGATGCCACACGCTGATTCAGGGTGACCGTTCGGGGTACCGCAAGCACGTCGAGGACAACACCAAACTCCCCGGCTACTACGTCACCGCGACGGTCGAAGACGAGAAGGCTGGCGAGCTGGTCCGGGGCCACGAACTCGGGAAGGAGCTGAAACACTACTATCCGAACGAGCCACAGCAGTACGAGCCCGACGAGGCACCCTACCATCCGAAGTTCGAAGTCTCCTACCAGACCAGCCGCACCGAGGAAACCGTTCGGTGGGACGACCTGGAGGACGCTCGTCGCGAGCTGGAAGAGACGGTCCTGAACTGTCTGGAGTGGTGTGGGCTGACGACGAACGCGAAGAGTGGAATCTTCGTCGACTTCGACCCGTTCTGGACCCTCCGGAACACCACCGAGGCTCGGAAGTTCGTGCCGTGTCCGCTACCGGAGATCGAGGACGAGCAGGAACACCGCGTGATGCAGCTGTGGGGCGACATGACCGAGGCCGATCGGGACGTGACTGAGATGCTCCTGACCGACGGCGGGACGGTCTCGCCCCAGGAAGCGGCCGAACAGACCGGCCACACGTACCGGACGATTCGGACAGTCATCGACCGCTTAGAGGGGCTGATTGAGCATACCTACGGCGAGATGGAACTGGCGTCGAAGAAGATCCAGCAGGAACTGCTGAAACGGGTTCGTGCCGCGGGTGACCGCTTCGAGCAGGAGATCGGGAGCGCGGCGATGGAACTGGCTGACGCTGCCGAGGAGCGCGCCCGGTCAGCATGGGCCCGAGTTCGTCGCGAGTACGCTGTCTCGGAGGTGAACGCCGACGACTGTCGGAAGCTCCTGAAGGTGGGATACACGGCCGACGACTACCAGGAAGCTCAGGAGATCGTTCGAGAGCTGAGAGCGACGTATACCCAGTGTGTCGAGGCCAACACCTACGGGGTTCACGTCGTCGTGGAGACGGTCGAGACGGGGCGTGAGCGGTTCCGGGACCTCTCGAACGTGTTCCGGACAGGCTACCGCCAGAACGACTACACGAGCCGAGAGGAGCAGGAGCGCCGGAACGCAGGCTTCGACTTCGAGGCGTGGATGGAAGCAGGCTGCCCGCCAGCCGACGAGTGGCGCGGGGGGTAGCCGCGCCCCCTGGATAGAGGCATCACTGTCCAATACCCTAATTTTGCGGCAATTCCCCCCGGTTGTCCCCGAAAATCGCGTGTCGCGCGGCTGGGTTCGCTCCCGATCGTCGCGTCACCCAGCCGCGCGACCAGGAGGGAACCGGAAAGCGAGTTTCCGGTTCCCTCTTAGTCGTGTGGCTAAGGCCACTCTACCAAAATACACCGCACAGCAATATTCAGTCCCCCCAGCAACTATCCTTTCATATCCAAGTAGTTTTGTGATTGTGACATTTATGGGGCAGTAACTGTGCCAGAATCTTCTCCCGATACATCAAACGAGGATGCTATCACTTTCGGGGAATTTCTTACAGAATATTATCAACAATTTGCTATAATGGGAATTTTCGCGTCAGTATCTGTATTTTTTGCCAACGCTGTCCCAGAGTCAGGTTCTGACCCACAAGGAACAATAGTTGGCTTCATCGCCAGTGTGCTAGTCTTAGCGTGCGTTGTATTTTGGATTACATCCCAAGTATTCTCTGAATTATCTAATTTTGGTGATTTGGATATTTGGACTGAATTTGCTTTGATAATCTTCCTGCTTAGTGGGCTAACACTTCTGTATTCCGTAGCTGTTAGGCTTATTCAATTCGAAACAACGCATATATTCATAAATCTATTGTCAATTGCTGGTATGATATCTGTTTTCATTCGCATCTTTCCAATGGAAGAATACGCTGGATTCACATCTGACGATGCTTTGCTCGCTATTTCCGCAATAGCCTCTTTTGGATACCTGATCTTCTCCGGGATTATTGATGAAATAAATAGTATAGTAGTTACCCACACAGTTCCAGAAGAAATCAACTTAAGTTTCATTTTATTCTTCTTCCCAATAATGTATATAGTATTACTTCCAGTCACTGAGTCGGCCATTGGACTGGAATCAATATTTAATCAACAATTTGAATCCCGATGGGACAGCGTGATCAGACTCCACCCGATTTCGGAATCCATTCTTCTCCCTACTAGTGGAGTGATAGCTTTCACTATCATCTTACACGACATCAATGGACAGCTCACGGAGACTATCCGAGTTTTTGGCTATCACTGGAAATTCATTATTTTGTGTCATTGGGCTATTTTATCTGCTGTCGTTGGCTGGTACCGATTTTATTCAGAGTTGAAGTATTTACGGCAAAAGTATCTCAGAGTCCAGTTCTTGTCAATTGTGGGTACGATAGCAATTATAGCTGAGATCCTATTAGCAGTCGTGTATTACTATATTTGATAAATCAAACATCATCAATTTTCACTTTTGTCTGACAGGCATCCCGATGATTCCCCCCACCGTGCCAGTCCAACTGAGGCAGCCGTGACGAGTGACGCATCTCCCACTCCAGCACTTCTACACCCCGCCCCCGAACCCGGTACACACCGAACACGTACCAGCCGTTCTCAGACCGTAGCCGCTCGTGGTACTGGTCGTAGAGCTTGAACGTGCCGGGCTGCCCATCGCTGTGACGGTGCATCGCGGCCTTGATCTCGACTGGTGTCCCGTCGGGTCGACGAGCATCACGCCAGCTGGCCCGATCGAGCGTAAGGTCGTACCGCTCGGCAGCCTTGCGCTCGACGAGCGTCCCGTAGTGGTTCGCCCGGTGACTCCGCGAGTTCGTCACCTGTGCCTCCCGCGTACGTCATATATAGATACTCCTCCGGCCACTGAACAGCGCCCGCCCATGGTTCGCGTGCGCTCCCCTCGGGACGCACGCGTGCGATGGGCCACGGGTGGGGACCACTGAACGTGAACGAGTGAATAACCCTGTGCTGTCATGCGATTAGTTCCAGATATCTGTTCAGTGCGTCGGCGTGTTCGCCGTCGTCGCTGTACTCGCTCCAGCGCGTCGACACCCAGCCAGTGCTCATACCGACCAGTTCTGCCGTTTCGCGGGTTGAACACCCCTCCTTTCGCTTGTGGATGGTGAGGCCGATCAACAGCTCACGCTCGATCTCCTCCTCGTCAACGGCCTCCTCGTCTTCGCCGGCTTCCCAGGACCACGTTGTCGGCTCCTTGTCGTCGTAGCGCCAGTCTGTCTCGGGAATCCCCGACACCGAGAACATCGGGTTGACGCCGCGGCGGTTCTTCACGTCCTCGTAGAAGGTCGCCTGTTTCAGCCCTTCCTTGTGGATACAGACGGCCAGCTCGCGGACCAGCGGATGTACGTCGCGGCCGTCGTGTCCGATGACGATGAGCGAGCCACCGTACTTCCGGATCTTGTACGTGAGCGGGCCGAGCTTGGTCTTCGTGTCGTAGCCGTCTTTCCCACCACCACCGGCGTTGCTCGAAGCCTCGTCGAAGATGAACAGTTTCGGCCGCTGGTCGTTGTGGCGCGGATCGCCGTCCTGTTTCAGCCACTCGTTGAGTTCGCCGTAGTTGGCAACCCAGCCGTCGCGACGGTCACCTTCCGAGTCGAGCCAGTCGTCGGTTTCCTCCAGCGTCCGAATGTTTGAGGCGACGATCGCGTTCGGTCCCTGCTGTTCCTTCCAGAGTTGCCCGAGCAGGCACGCGAAGTTCGACTTCCCAGTGCCGGGTTCGGCCCACTCGTAGAACATCGGCGCGGGACCAGTCATCTGTGCCCGGAGCTGGTCGATCGCCTTGATGCCCGAGATGTCCGCCCGCTGGCCCGCGTCACCGGTGAAGTGCTTGAGCGACTGCATATCACCGTTCTCCATCGCTCTCCGGGCGGTTTCAGTCCCCTCGATACGGACGATGTCCCGGACGTGCTGGAGGTCCTTGGCCTGGCCGGGCATCTTCTCGGGCTTGTCGCACCGGGCCGGGTCGTAGTGTGTTTCCAGGATCGAGAGGTAGCGAGACAGTTTCTCGTCCCGGACGATTCCGGCGTGCGGATGGAGGTCGTCCGGATCTCGCTGGCCGTGGCCGTCCTGGTACTCGCGAAACTGTGCTGGCGTGTAGAGGTCGGCGTCGTCAGTCATCGTTCAACATCGCCTCCTGTTCGGTCGGCTCCGGCCCATCGCCCACAGCGGCGTCTGCCGATGGGTCCGGCGCATCGCTGATGTCGTGGATGGTCGGCGCTTCCTCGAAGTCCTCGCCGTCCTCGATGAGGTCGCCGAAGGTGTCTTTCGCGGCGGTCTTCTGGAGGATCTGCCCGCGTTCGTTCGCCTCTGCGTCGGCGGTGACGAGCTTCTGCTGGAGTTCGACAGCGCCACGGGACCAGCGCCCGCGGATAGCAGCCAGCTCCTCGGCGCGGTCGATGAGCCAGCCGTGGATGTCCTCCATCTGCTTCTTGCTGGTCATCAACTCCGTGTCTTGGCAGCCTTCGAGCCAGACGCCACGCACGCGGAGTTCGTCGATGTCTTCCAGATACTCGTACTCCCGGACGGCCCACGCACTGCCGCCGTTGACTGGGTACGGGTCGGGGCCTTCGATCGTCTTCTCCTGCCAGAGTTCGGGCGGGACGTAGTACTTCTCGGTGCAGTCCTCGACGGCGTTGATGTGGTGGACTTCCACCCAGTTGCGTCGACGGAGCCAGCGCGCGATTTTCGCGCCCACGAGGTAACAGGGAACCCCGAGCAGGAGCCAGCCGACCGCGATAGCTGGAATCCACTTCGGGAGGGTCGGGAGCTGTGGCTGGTAGTAAATCACCAGGACGACCGCGCCGAGGACGAGCCCGCTCACCAGCAGTTTGTACTGGCCGAGGAGGTAGGTCAGTCGGTCGCGGTTGTTCTGGAACGTTGGGGCGGGCATCAGGCCACCTCCGGACGGCCGTTCTCTGCTCGCATGACGTTCCAGCCGGCAATGACCATCCAGCAGAACGCGACGCCCGCGCCGGCAAGCCACGCCTGGAGCGAGGAGAGCGCCCGCAGGATGTCGAGGCCGCCGCTCGGTTGTTGGACGATTTCGGCGTACAGGGGCGTCTGGTCGGTCGAGATAGCCACGCCGACGTAGCCGTCTTGCTCGGTCACGGGGAGTTCGATCGTCGTCGTTTCGCCGGCTTCGAGGGCGACGGTGCGGACGGGAATCTCCCCGCCCTCCTGGAAGCGCCCGGCGTCGGAGATCGAGACGACCTGATGGGCGCTGGAGCGGAGGGTGATACGGGCCACCTCTTCGTTCTCGACGTACTCGGATGCGATCAGGACGGTGTTGGTGTCGATGCGAGTGGTCTCTTGTGGGCCAGCCGTGGGCTGTGGGCTGGGTGTTTCGGTGGACTGTGCGACGGCTGGCACGCTCCCGGCGAGCGCGAGGCTGACGACCAGGAACGCGGCGAAAACGGTGGTGCGCATGGGTTAGTTGTTGAGGAAGATGGCGACGAACAGCGTCGCGATGATGGCGATGGCGACGAGCGGACCGGCGTTGCCGTCACCACCGAGGAAGCCGCTGCCGCCACCGCCGTCGTCTTGCATGGCCTCTTCGCGAGCCTCCTGTTCGGCGCGGAGTTCGATCAGGCGGTCGATCTGTTCTTTCAGCTCGGAGACGTTGTTGGAGTGGTAGCTGGTGGTCTGGATAGTGACATTCTGGCGTGTCTCGTTGTCGGTGGTGCGGATTTCGTGGATGGTGAAGTTCGATTCCAGAGCGACGTAGCGATCGCTGAGGATGACGTACTGGGTCCCGTTGATGTTCGCCGGGTCGTAGGTCTCGTTGACTTCGAACTGGCCGCTCGGTGGGTTCTCCGGACTGGTGAGGATACCCGTGTACTGGTCGCCGTTCTCGGTGGTGATGTTGAAGTGGCCGAGCTGGTCGAATTCCTCCGGGGTGCCCTGGCCGGTCAGGACGAGCTGGCCGGCCGCCCAGGTCTGGAAGTCTTGGCCGGGGTCTCGGCGAGCGATGACGTAGGGGTCGACGAGATCGGAGTTGTTGATCTCGCCGGCCTGGTACTCCTGGTAGGTGTTGTTGACCAGGGTATCCATCTCGCTCTGGACCTGCTGGTTCTGCTGTTTGATTTCATTCCACGCGGTAGAATAGTTCTTGAGCGACAGATATCGAGTCTGCTCGAAGTTGGAGTTAGGCGGCTGGATGGTGGCACCGACAAGACGGACGTGCTGGTTGGTACTCATGTAGAATGTCCCGGAATTGATGGTTCCAGTCTTGTCGAAATCCATGTTAAAGGATGTCTCCGGGTTGTTGATGTTTATGACAGCTTTGTACTGAACAGCGGTGTCAGTTTGGCCGTTCACCAGAGGCAGAGAGGTAGTTCCGTGCGTATAGTGCATACGCAGGGGGCTGATATTCATACTGTGATCGGTGTGATCGAGGGCCGGAGTGGAAGCGAATGAGGAGGAGATGTTGGACTCATTCGACGCGACCGCGGACATGGCCGCCCCGGTCCGGAGCTGGATGTTCCACTGGGTGATGAGCTGGCGCTGTTTGGTGGCGTAGTAGTCGGCGACGGCCTGTTTCGCTTTGGCGCGTGCGGCGGGTTCGGAGGTGCCGTTGTTGAGCGCGCGGATGTAGGCGTTCTTGCCGACGATACGGGCGGCGTTACGAGTGTCTTCGAGGTAGTTGTCGTAGGTGGTGTGAAGATTATCGGTCGAAGACTTGACCGAGAGGCCTTCCTGATAGATGTCGAGCTTGACCTGTTGAGCGTCGGTTTCGGTCGTGTCGAAGTCGCTGATGCCGGGGCTTTCCATGCAGTCGAGAATCCTCACACCGACAGCTGACACAGCCTTATCGAGCGGGTCACAGGTCAGGTCTGCGTCGGCCCCGCTGGTCCCGAGAACTTCTTTGCCGTCCTCGAAGGGACCATTCCCATCGGTTTCGAAGTCGGGATCGGGGACGCCGGTGACCGAGACGGACAGCTCCTCGTAGGCACCGGCGTTGATGATGCTGACACGGCCGTTTTTGGTCTGTGCGCCAGACAGAGACGCCGCGTAGAGAGTCTTACCGTCGGCTTCCCAGCGGATGTCGTAGGTGCCGGTGTAGTTGCCGATGTCGACGACGGGCGCGTACGGTTCGTTCGTCCAGGTGTAGCTCTCTCCAGAAGTCGAGTCCGACCCGTCGGAGGTGGAGCCGTCGCCGGCTTGATAGCTCTCGTTAAGCAGGCCACTCCCGCTGATTGCGTAGTCGTCGACCGGCCGGTAATTGTCTGTCTCAGCAGTCCCGACAGACACCTGTGAGATATTGACCGCGGTCACGGTCACGTCGACGGGTTCGGTACCTGCGAGGTCGACGGTCCAGGTGTTACTGTTGTCGTCGACGGTCCAGTTACCGAGTTCCATGGTGTCGTTCTCGACGACAATCCGGGCCTCGGTGATCTCGCCGTTCTCGGTCGGGCCGGCGAGGTTAATCTCGATGTCCTGGTGGTCGCCGGACGGAGACACGTCTGTCCAGGTGTTGGTGCCCGCGCTCGACGGCGGAGCAGCTGCCACCGGGAGAGGCAGCGCGGAGACCAGGACGAGCGCGGCGAGCGCGATAGAGGCAATGCGGTTCACGGGCTCACCCCCATCGTGACGGCCAGCCCCGCGAGGGCGAGCGCGGCCAGAAGGCCGGCGGCGGTGCCCATCAGGAACATCCCGAGGGCGGCTTTGCTGGTTGCCATGCCGATCACCCCAGGTAGCTGATGACGTAGTAGCCAGCCGCCTCGATACCGACGACGGTGAGGCCCAGCGCAGCGGAGCCAGTGACGATCGAGCCCACGCCCAGGATGTTCAGGCCAGTCAGCAGGATGATGACCAGCGTGCCGAGGGTGAGGTAGGTCTCGATCGAGGCCTCTCCCTTGGCGATGTCGGCGAGGTCGGTGTTGATCTCGTAGTTCTTTCCGCGGCTCTCGTTGACTCGGTTCGTCGCGTAGGCGGCAGCGAGCGCCCCCAGCGAGAGGACGAACGCGAGGGTGATGTCAGTTCCCTGGACGCTCCAGACCGAATCGGCGAGGGCGTATCCGAGGAAGCTGATGGAAGCGATACCGTTCGTGACGAACGCGCTGGCGGTGAAGATCGTCCCCGCCAGTGCGTCTTCGACGTCGATCTTTCCGAACATACGCATCCGCAGAAACTAGCTCGCTAGCATTCTATCCGGGTATTTTTGCGATTCTGTTCATAATCCGGATAATCCCAATCTGTATACCTAGCGAGGCCCATGTTCAGCCCACGATGGAGTTCCGGAAGCTCAGTGCGAACGGAGATTCAACGTCGGTGACGCTACCGAAAGAAGAACTGGAGGCGCTCGGTGTCGTCGATGGCGACGGCGAGCTGACTGACGACGTGTGGGCGCGGGTCACTCACGAGGGGGAGGGCGAGTTCTCTGTGAGTGTCGTGGGCGGGGCGGAGTAACTCAGAGGACACACGAGTACTGAGTTACTGTCTGATTTTTTCAATAAGGAGCCGAAATGGTCCGGAGAGACCATTTCATGGATTCCTACAAGAAGCTCTATCAGGAACTTCGACGTTCAGAATTCGGATGTGTTTCTCCTGGGTTTCACGAGACGACGGACGTCTACGAACTCGTAAACCAGGAGCATCCGGAACTCTGTGACGACAGTATCGCTTGCAGTGACGTTTGTGGGGCCGACAACAACCAACCCGAATGGAAGCATCGAGTGAGAACAGTACAGCAGGATCTCCTCCGCGAGCCCGACTCTCGGGTGAAGAAGCTCAGCACGGGCTGGTTCTACGAGCCGAAGGATGTCTCCGTCGGGGAGATACCGGCCGACCTTTCTCATCTGGCAGTGGGCCAGAAATACAACCGTTGGGAGATGCACGACGAGTTCGGTGGACAGCGATATTGTGGGATAGCGACACCGGCTGAATATCCGGTTGTCATGCTATTCACCGGTTCACGGGGCGACAGCTACGGATACGAAGACGAGTTTCTTCCGGACGACACGCTCCTCTACACCGGAGAGGGTGCAGAAGGCGATATGACGATGGACGATGGTAACGCAGCTATCCGTGACCACCAGCAGGAAGGCGAAACGCTCCACGTGTTCGAGGATACCGACTATCCCTGGATAGTGACCTATGTTGGACAGTTCGAGTACGCTGGACACCAGACCGACACGCTTCGTGACCAGAACGATCAGCCACGGGATGCGATTCGTTTCCGGTTAGAACCAGTCGGTGGGACGGAGATAGAAATCGAGAAGGGTAGTCCAGCATCGCTCTCCGATGAAGAGCTGTTCCGGAAGGCCAAGGAGAGTTCACCAAGCGGGTCGCGGACGTCAGGAGGGTCCGGTAGTGGTCGATCATACCAGCGGTCGGAAGTTGTGAAAGAGTTCGCTCTTCGCCATGCAGACGGTGTGTGCCAGGGCTGTGGGCAACAGGCACCGTTTGAGGACAAGCAGGGGCAGCCGTATCTGGAGGTTCACCATATGCACCGGCGAAGCGATGGTGGACCAGACGATCCCGAGAATGTAATTGCCCTCTGTCCGAACTGTCACCGACGAGTTCACCACGGCGCTGACGGCGAGGAGTTCAACCAGACACTCATCGCGAAGGCTGAAGAACGAAACCGGGAGATCCAGGCACAGTTCTAATCCCCGATCGAGCTGGTCGGACACCCTTCTCGGCGTCACCCCCTGGGGGTTGTAGATCGAGAGAAACCGTTCTCCGATATTGCACACACAGATCGATAGCGGTGTGTGCAAAACAGGCTCGACACGATGGTGATGCAGTCTCGCTTCAGGGACAGAGTTCAGATTTTACTGGAATCTGCCCGATATAGCGGTTCGAGTTCGACGAAAAAACTAGGTGTGAGGGGTATGTGTGCAATTCTATGCGCCTGCGAATGACCGACCACCGAGAACGGATGCTTGAAGCGCTCCTTGATGCGACCGGTGAAAACACAAAGAGCAAAGCGATAGACAAGGCGGTGAGCCACTATTGCCGTTGTGCGGGGGGGAACGCTGCCCATCCAAGTGGAACCTACGAGGAAATAATGGAGAAGGCCGTGAAGAGAGGAAGTGTGACCCCCGGTGAAATCGCGGAGATATTAGATACTGATTGCCTATCCATACAGTACAGCTGTGAGTATAGAATCAGGAATAGTTGAAGCAATGCGTAGTAAAGAGTAGTGCAACAGATCACTGGAAGGGGGTGGAATTGTGATATCACATAAACTTTAAATCACAGCACGGTATCCAATAATGTCTATGAAGTCAGGTGTTCTTGGCCTACCAGACCACGATTTCGGTACCGTTGACTCATTTTCCGAGTCGGAACCAATTGACGATGGCCGTACACTAAGTGCTTGTTTAGAAGTTCGACGAACTGATTCTGTGGGGGAATTCACGATTCAGGAGGGACGCGCTGCAATTCAAGAATTAGATAACGAAGAGCGAATCCAGATTGACACAAACGACCAAAGTGTCACGGTCAAAGAAGATGTAAATACCGTTAAAACTCGGTATACTGAGTTTGTCCTTGTCCCCGGGGCATTTGTAGCGGTCGAAAGTGGTAGCGGGACATTCGCGTTCAGCCTCATATCCAGCCAGACTGATGCTGCAACGATCAAGTCCGCCGAAATTAACCTGACTGACTTGGCCAACGCCTACGAAGGTGAGGCTCGGTCGGAAAGCGCTGAACCGTGGCAGGTCGGTTTCTACGGTAATTCGGGGCACGCAGAGAAAGGTACTGTCTACGGTGACAGTGTCTTCTCAGACTCCACCATCGGAAACATGGTTGATAAGCTCCCGAAGAATCAGCTTGGTTTGGACATAGACGACGAGATCCGGATGACCGCTACAGAAAGCGGCTATGTAAATATCTATCAACCAAGCAATTACGACTCACAGCAGTTCGCTCAGTTCCTTATTGAACATATTCTTCCTCATGCCAGTCAAGAATAATATTCGGTATAAGCTATAGCCGGTATTTCCAGTATCTTTATCACTACAATCCATCATTAATTAGACTATGTCTGGTAGAGACGAATCTGGCAGTGAATTCAATTATCAAGGCTATCTCTTATTCAACGGGATATATTCTTCTGAATTTGTCGGAGACGAATATGCTGGAGGGCGGGAAGAGGCTAGAGCTGCCCTTGGTGATAACCTACCGGAGTATGTTCAGAGAGATGCTTCGGTTGATGAAGGGTACCTCCGACTTCTGCTTGACGACGCCATTCGAGACGATGGGTCCGTTGAAGAAGAACTAACAGAGATTGCTAATTCGCTTATTCCATATCGCTATCGCTATGAGGAACGGACTGATGAAGAAGCGTATTATCAGGGCGATCAAGTCGAAGTTCAGGTACCACAAATTAATGATTCGGATATTTACTGGGACTATGATGACTATTTGTTCTTCCGTGGTTCGAAGGGAGATGTAGAAGAAACGAATAGTAAGACAAGGCGAATTCTTGAGGGAGAGGTTCGTCTACGCTCGATTGATTTTGAGAGCGACTTCTTGCTCTGGCTATTTTACAAAGAATTTGAGGGTCAGAACTTGCCGATGGACATCAGTATCAACACATTCACTGATACTGAACTGACCGGAGACAGAGACGCTTTTGGAAAAACGAATAAAGTTGACGACTCGACGAATCTAGAAAAGTGTGTCCCAATGCTTGCGGGTGTACTAAAAGGCAAATCGATATCGATGATTGAGGGATTCTTTAAGCTCTATGATAGTCACAACGTGAAAGCTCAGATAGGTTCTGGGCGGGTTCATATCAAAGCTTCCAAAGGAGATATTCAGGCCTCAAACGATGTTCGAAGACTCGCGATATCTCTTACATTCCTCCGGGAACTATCTCAGCTGTACGACTACTGGGTAGAATTACCCGATCAGGACAAGTATCCACCGCGTGACTTCTTTGGAGACCTGTACGAAACTGCCCGGAGTCAAGGTGTAAACATCGAGAGTATCGCGAACTCTGTGCTTAATAAATATGGAAATCTACGTGGTGAAAGTTGGGATTAAGTAGGTTGAATTTTACTTCCACCCCGCCATCGGAAGCGGCATATAATAAAGAGCCCATAGAATCAAGATAGGAAAGTTATATGAGTGAAATTCGTCGTGCAAGCCCTGACGAAGGGCTATCGGAGGAACATCTTTCTCCCCTCCTTAGCGGCGAATTTGATTCGATATCTGATTTCGAGTACTACAGTGAACCGGTTGCGCCACTTGTCGACGATTACCAATACGAAGATCAAATATTGTACAAGGGAACGTTTTCGTATCTTGATTCCCACCCATTTGATTCTTCAAACGATCAGGAAGTCTCTGTAGAGTTCATGTATAGGACTGGCTCCAAACTATTCATCGTTGATGCTGGTAGGGATGACGAGCTTGACGAAGAGATTCTACGAAAAATCAATTCACAATTTCAGCCAGGTGTCAGAATTACACCGAGTTTAGGGGGATCGCGACAGGATACTTGGAACTTCATCGGTGAGGCTGAGGAATACGGTACGATTCACGTCTGGGACGGTGGTGAGATAATCGACGAAGAAGAGTTTTCTCCAGATGGTGAGGAAGATCTCAGAGACAAAATGGTCTGGGATGCAGAACTTTTCTTTGAGAACCCCGATACTGGGGAATCGCAACTCGTAATTTACAACGATGGATCGCTGTTCATAGATACGAATTCGCTGGATGAAATCGAGTACATCATCCAGGTTTTCGAGAACACAATTTTAAGCTAAGTGTGAGACCGGTTTTTTATCGCCTTTTGAGCCGGATAGCCTCCATATCTCATGGGGTAATTGTCGGTATAGCGGGTATTCTACTCACGTTGAATCTTGAATTAGCAAGCTCAATGGAACTCTCGTTTTGGCTTGGAACCCCAATACCAGTTGTCTTTATTGTAGGTGTATACGGTGCTAGATACGGCTCTCGAAGATTCGCCTCTATCACTTTGAATCTCCAACATCCGACTGACTCTGACGGAGATAGTGGCCCACGACCAAGCTACTGTATTGAGGGAGAATCAACACGCTTAGCAGCAGAGATCAAGATCCCCGATTGGATGTCTGAAACCGAAATACGTTTTGAAGAATATGAGGGATATGGTGTTAATTTGAGCGAATATCCAGAAGAAGATGCTGAAAAGACAGAAGGGGGGAATAAGTTGACAATTGCCGAGGGGGTGAAAAAGCTTGAGTTCTTTGTCACGATAGCTCGACACACAGACCATGGGGTAACATATATTATGAGTATTGATGAAATAAGATATAAGAATAATATACAAAATGTTGAGATTGAGCTACTTTCGCTCAATTCGTGAATGGAGATAGAGCGTGATTTAGATTTTCAACGTTCACTTTCAATCCAGCATTTGTCGAGTTCTCCCTGTACTGAACCACAGCAACGTCTTCGTCCTGAATTGCCGAGTTGCTCTTTCCACTCATACCGCCTGACTCGGGTTGTATCGACACTAAGACATCCCCTACCCTTGCGTGGACATACTCTTTATCGGTTCCTGTGGGCAATCTTTCTACTTCCGGGCGATAGTTGTCTTCCAGAACCCGGACGATAACTTCTCGAATGTTCTCGCCTCTGTAACTCTGGTATATGACTAGCTCTTCCAAGAATTCCCGCATATCTATTCGGTCGAGATCAGCGATCGCCTCACGAATCTGCTGAAGCATGTCGTAAGCCTGCTCTGCACCCTGCTGCAAGCGCTCGTCGCCACTGTATCGCTGGTAATAGAAATCACGCCAGTCTTCGAATGATCCGTTTGGGTGGGTCTCATGAAATTCGTCAAGTATCTCATTAATGTTCCCTATAGTGTCCGGAGAGTTAGCACCAGACCAGCGAATTGCGTCCGTAAGTACGCTGGACGCGTATTTTGGGGGTTCCCATAATTCGCCCGCTTCAATTAGTCGTCTTTCTTCCGCTGAGATTCGAAAGCTGTCTTCCATTACTCATATCACTTTACTTGATTGAGTATATTTATAATTACCAGCCACCTCTATGAGTTAACAAAACCAATCTAGGAGTTTGTCTTGAGTGTTACACTGTCAATTAACTCGCCCGTATCATGATCGATAAAACTCAGTACATAGACACCAGTACCGAGTTTGTCGCTCTGCCCGCCAGCAGTTAATGTGAATGAAAACTCTTCCATGTTCTCTCGGCAGATGAGATGATTATTTTTCAATTGCACAGGGTCTGGGAGTTTCCAAGCCCCTACCTCAAATGGCGCCGTGGGCTCCATTCTTATCTCAAATTCTTTCTTCCACTTGGGTATTTCAATGAATACTTCCAACTCTGTATATCCATCTTCTACCTCATACTGCTTGAAATGCTGAGAACGTACTGTAGACCTGTCCTCTGGCTCAACTTGTATGCAGGTGAGTCTGATTTCACTGGCAAATATCCTAGCATACACTATCAAACATAAGGTTCCAATCGCTATACAACCAGCCGCAACCTTCGCAGCTAGTGAACCAATCGCAAAGAAAAATATCGCTGAGATACCTGTGATAGATACATTTATCAACCCGCCTGATGTGCGTTTTGCCCACGAAATAGCCGACTGTGGTATTTTTGCCACTGTAACACCTACTCCTCAGAGTTCTCTCTTTGTGGCTCATCTCTTAGATTAGCGTAACGCTCTAATAGTTGGGTAGAGATCCCTTCCATCTCTACTCCTTCTTCCCTTGCTATCTTGTATATTTGCTTGAAAAATTCAGTTGGTGGGTACTTCTCGATAGGAGATAACGAATCCCAAGTCTCCTTGTAATTGCAAAACTCAGACATAATAATTAACGACAATGCCATACGATCAAAATCCGACTCGTTTGAGAGTGAGCCAGTACTAGCTCTCAACTGGATACTGTCTTGACCCAACTTGATTTTAAATGTCCTTTTGCCGCGTCGAATAACCGCTTCAATCTCAGTAACCCGATTCCCTTTCAACAGCCCAGCAATGCCCGCAGCAGAGGCTAATATATCAGCTGAACCAGAAACGTCCACAGATTTACCAAACTGATCTTGGGGACCTGCATAAGATACACCATGGATCTGTTCTATCTCAACTTCCCCTATCTTTTCTTTATTAAAATATTTATACATTAGCCAAATCAAAAAATCGGAGGAAAATTCAATTTGTTCAAGATACAGTGATTGAACGAGACTTGAACGGAATTCCGATATTAATTCCTGCCTCTCACTAACTGCACCTCTAACATGGAGATAGTCTGGATAATCCCAGTAAATATCCGCTGAATTAACAGATACCGTTTTTACCTCTTCCAGTTCCCCCTCATAATACGCCATCGTTGACTCATACGATTCCCAGGAATATCGGAGGGCAATAATCTCACTGATTTTGGGAAATTCCTGCTTTATCTCTGCTTCTTCAGCGAATTCTCGGAAAGCAGACTTCGTGAATCCATCCCCCTCTTTTTCTGAAGTTCCCTCTTCAAATTCTGGTAACCTTTCAATAAGTTTGTTCTCGGCATCCTCTATCGATATACCAGCTAACTCACCACTCACCTCCACTTTGAACGGTTGGAAGATTAGATAACCGGGATACTCAAATTCGGAATTCGGCTCCGCAGGATTCCGATCAGGCATAGAATCTTAATCTCGCTGTTGTCATTTAATCCTTCTCCAGCTATTCCAATTCCTACCCTCTCATCCCCTTCCGAACAGACGGCTCTGGCTGATTGCTCGCATCCAACCGACCATCGAGATACCGACGACCAGCACCTGTGATATCGTAGTTCTGGAACTCCTGGGACAGCGGCTCGATCAGCTGTGCCTGCGTCAGCATATCGCACCGCTCACGCACGCGGCCCACAGAAGCCCACAGCGACACCTTCCGGGCGATGTACGCGGGCGTAGACCAGCCTTCGGAGCGGAGTATCTCCAGGATTCGTTCGTCGAGCGGGACCATCCATTGGGCGGGGTTGCGAGACATGGTTCAGGGCAACGTCGTCAGCTGTTGATTCCAGGGCCGTCAGCGGCACCAGCATCGTTCTCTTCATCGGAGGAGCCACCACCGTTGATGTAGCGTTCCTTCTCGGCATCGTACTCACCATCCAGATACGCCTCCCCCTCGTCGGTGAGGACATAGACACCATTCCCCAGGGGGCGTAGGAGATCGTGTTCAGCTAGCTTCTGTAGACGGCGAGAGACCGTAGACTGGGAGACATGGATCTCATCCCGCTTTGCGAGTTCGGTTGATGTCCCCGATTCTTCCTCGCGGATGATTTCCAGTATCCGGTCGTCCCAGATGGTCATCCAAGACCCTGACTGACGCATTCATGTTGTAATACAGCATTCCGAAGTTTATCTCTCACTATTGGCCCATTTAGTGGCTGTAAATTCGATTTACGGCCACCAATGCATTTATGAATTATCGGCCAATATGTAGATATGCGAAGCTCCCGACTCGGTTGTTGATGACTCTCCTCGGTTCGCGACGAAGGGCGGTGCTGGAACACCGCCCCACAAGGGTGGCTTCGCATTCGGACCAATGAGCGAATCCACCATTCCGGGGCGTGAGCCCCGCACGGGAACCGAGGCATCGCTAGCGAATAGTTCTGACGACGGCAGCTGCGCCACCTGTGACGCGGAGGCCGACGGGATCGACGCCCGCGATCGACTCCCCACCTGTGCCGACTGTGCACGGCTCCAGTCCGACGGTGGGCTGATGGGCCAGAGTGATACCGACGCGGACGTTCGGCTCGCCGACCTGACCGCGTTCCAGCGGGACATTCTCTGGGTGCTCCACCACGAGGGCGCGCTGCACGGGCTCGGTATCAAGAGCGCGCTCCGGGCCTACTACCGCGAAGAGGTGAACCACGGTCGGCTGTACCCGAACCTGGATAAACTGGTCGAGAAGGGACTGCTGGAGAAGGGTACCCGCGACCAGCGGACCAACGAGTACGAGCTGACCGACGAGGCCGAGTACCTGCTGGAAGTGCGCCGTTCGTTCACGGACTCGGGTGAGGTGCTGTAATGAGCCGGCGGCAGTCGTCGCTCGCGACGTTCGTAGAGCCACGGCTCGACGGCCTCACCGACGCGGAGCGCGAGGTGTACGAGGCAGTCGAGAACGGAGAGTACGGCCCGCGTGAGTACGCTCGCGAGACTGATCGCTCGCCAGGGACGGTCAGCAATCTGCTCCGCCGAGCACGGGAGAAGATCGACGCATGACCGACGACCTGCGCCCACTGACTCCAGAGGAAGGTATCTCGCGGTTCCTCGATCACCGCGAGCCGTCGGTCCGTGAGTCGACCATCCGGAACGCGAAGACGCGACTCCGGTTCTTTCAGGACTGGTGCGACGAGAACGACATCGAGAACCTCAACAGCCTCACCGGGCGGGATCTCGCCGCGTTCGTCGCGTGGCGACGGGGAGACGTGAAGGCGATCACCCTCCAGAAGCAACTGAGCACCATCCGGGTGTTTCTCCGCTGGTGTGCGGACATCGAGGCGGTCCACGATGGGCTGGCCGAGAAGGTCCACTCCCCCGAACTCCCCGACGGCTCCGAGGCGCGGGACATCCACCTGAACCAGAGCCGAGCCGAGGAGCTGCTGGACTACCTCTGGGAGTACCGCTACGCCAGCCGGGACCACGTGATGATGCTCCTGCTGTGGCGGACAGCGATGCGCCGCGGTGCGCTCCTCTCGCTCGATGTCGACGATCTCCGTCCGGACGACCACGCGCTGGTTGTGGAACACCGGCCGGATCAGGGGACGAAACTCAAGAACGGTGAGGACGGGAACCGCTGGGTGTATCTCGGCCCACACTGGTACCAGCCGATCGAGGACTACCTGGACAATCCTGACCGGCACGAGGTGACGGACGACCACGGCCGTCGACCGTTGATAACTTCGGCCCACGGTCGTCCGGCGGGTGACACGGTCTACACATGGGTCAGCAAGCTCACCCAGCCCTGTGTCATCGGTGGGTGTCCCCACGACCGCGACCCTGCGGAGTGTGACTATCATACGGGCGATGAGGCGGCGAGTAAGTGTCCGTCCTCCCGTTCTCCCCACGCGATTCGTCGGGGCTCGATCACGCATCATCTGAACGAGGACGTTGCTCCGGAGACGGTTTCGGAGCGGTGTGACGTGTCGCTGGACGTGCTCTACAAGCACTACGACGTTCGGACCGATCGGGAGAAGATGGAAGTTCGGAGACGCCAACTGGAGGAACTCTAAGATGTTCGGAACCGGCGTTTCAGGTGGAGTCGCGCGCGATTTCGCGGTCTATCCAACCCGGCGAGTCCATATCTGAGGTATCGCGGTTTTCAGTTCTTCTACCGCCGTCTAGTCGTACCCATGATGGACTCTCCTGGAATTCGTCGTGATTCGTATCGGGAATGCTACTGGCTCGATTCGTGTATAGGGATCTGTCTGTATCGGGCCGACTCAATCGGTCATTTCGTGCGCAATCTCTACAGTGCCCGCCGCTGGTAGAACCGGGGTCGCAGCAAGGTTTACGTATATGCCAAGGTAAAGCATTCGTATATGTCCGACGCTGACACGAGCACGGCAGACGACGGCCCTGAGATGGTGCAGATCAACCTTCGGCTCAGCCAAGCGTTCCTCGACGATATCGATTCGACGTGGAAGGAGCAGGGATTCAATTCTCGCAGCGAGTTCCTGCGGTACGCAGCACGGGACGCCGTGAAACACCCCGAATTCTCCCGTGAAGGATGGAAACAGATTGCGGCGAGCGAACACGACCTTCGCTCGGGTAACGCTGAACTCGTATCGCGCGAAGAAGTCGTCGAGATGATGGGTCGGGACGAGGATGCCGAGTGACGAGTGGACGTGGAAATTCACGCCACAGGCCGTCGACCAGTTTGACTCGCTGGATCCCCACATCCAGGACCGCATTGTCTCCAAACTGGACGAGGTCGTCGAGTCGGAGTGGCGCGACCCGGCTGAATTCTTGGAACCGCTCACTGGCGGACCGTTTTCGAAACTCCGTGTCGGGCAGTACCGACTCGCCTGCACGCTCGACCGGAACGGGTCGGTGCTAGAAGTTCACCGTATCGAACATCGAAGCGGGGCCTACACCGCTGACGACGACTGATCGGTTCGGGTTTCTAGTCACGAGACAGCATCGAGATTAGTACGATTTTTTCATGCAGTGTGGCGAAACCCCGGCGAGCCCATATCTCGATATTTGCCGTTTTCAAGCCTTCTACTGGATAATTACGGAGGCCGGTATGAAATCGAACGGCTCTGTTGAATCGCTAGATGGCGTCGGGATAGGTCGCTAAATCAAAGGAGTTGAAGCGGGAGGATGCGGTTGTCTATGACGCAAATCTCCCGCTTCACTGGTGAGATTGTGGCGATTGCTCAAGTTGTTACCGGTGATGGAGACGAATCCGCCGCCCCGGAAGGTGGCGGCGGATTCGCCGACTATGCCATCGTTTCCCTGCATTGTCTGCGGATTTACCTTGATACGTCCTACCGGATGACGATTGACTTGCTCAAAGAGATGCCACAAATAACCGGGGAGATCGGCCTCAGCACGGCCGATCTCCCCTCTCCATCCACGTTGTGTAAAGCGTTCGACCGAATCGAAATGAGCGTCTGTCGAGTGTTGCTGCGCCAGTCGGCGCAGCTACACGATCCCTCGAAACACGCTGCAATCGACGCTACATTCTACGAACGCTCAGCAGCGAGCCGCCACTACTGCCAGCGAATCAGCTACCGCGTACAGAAGCTAAAAGTCACGAAACTCGTCGATACAGAGTCCCAAGCAATCCTTGACGTACACTGCTCAACGACCCGGGAAGGAAGCGACGCAGACCTCGCTGAGCAGATCGCCCGCCGGAATGCGGGCGATCTGCGGTCTCTGGCAGCCGACAAAGGCTATGACAAGCAAGCGCTCCGCAAAGCACTGCGTGAACTCGGCATCAGACCGCTCATCAAGCACCGCATCTTCGCTCCCTACGACCACGCTCACAACGCCAGAATCGACAAACAGCGCTACAATCAGCGCTCCATGACTGAGACCGTCAATTCAGCTGTGAAGCGCTCGCTCGGCTTCGCCGTGCGAGCGCGTACATGGTTCCGTGAGTTCCGAGAAATCGCTCTGATGTGTGTCGTCTACAACATCAAGCGTGCCGTCAAACAGTGAATTCCACCGCCTTATGGCGATTCAACGCAGCCAATCGAACAGAATTCGTCACGAAGCGTGATGGATTCTATTTAACCTGACCCAACACAGACTGCTGGACTAGTGTCGTGCGAACGCTTTTGCGATAGTGGGCGCTAAAAACCAGTATGGCCGAGCGCGAGTCGCGGCGAATCACCCACGAGTTGCTGAGCGAACCCCACATCACTGGGCGACGTATCAGCGTCCGCCAGGTGTATGCGCTCGTCGAAGAGCGAGATGTCGATCCTGAAGCTGTCGCCGACCGGTACGACCTCGACGTGGCTGACGTCTATCACGCCCTTGCATACTACCACGATCACCCACGGGAGATGAGTGATATCGAGGGTGAGCGTGAGGAGGCTATCGAGTCGTTCCGAGAGTCGATCGACCGCCCCGAGGGTGTCGAACCGGATACGGCCTGAGATGTCCGAGTGGGAATTTCTTCTCGACGAAAATATCGATCCAAAAGTAGCGACGTATCTGGAAAAAGAGGGGCTGGATGCAGCCCACGTTCGGGATACGCTCGGACAAGGCGCAGACGACGAAGACGACGTCCTCCCCTCCGCTCGTAAGCAGGACCGCATCATCGTAACGAGTGACGTGAAAGATTTCGGCTCACTCCCATCCGATTCTCATGCCGGCATCATCCTCCTGTACGATGATACGATGCCAGCCTATCGAGTTGCAGCAGCACTAATTGCACTTGTGGATGCGTACCCTGGCCGAGATGCGTTCAATGGCCGTGAAGAACTGGATGCATGGGTGTGACACAGCTACGAGAACTGATCTAACTCTCGTGACAAACGGCTCAGGCAGGAATTTCGGAAACACAAGACGGCGGCCCGATATAATCGATTTTTTCACGCAGTGTCATTGATCCCCGGCGAGTCCATATACGGCGTATCACGATTCTCAGCTCTTCTACCGCCGTCTAATCGCACCCATGATGGACGCTCCTAGATTCGTTGTGGACTAGACGTACACCCGTTTCGACCACGGCCGAACCCTTATCTGATATTCAGGCGTATCGTGCCGTATGAGCACCGGACGCGAGATTCGCCTCATCGAAGAGGACGATGGCTGGTGGTCGGCAGTAGACGAGGAAACCGGTGTTGCCAGTCAGGGACCGTCACGGACGGCGGCGCTCGAAAACCTCGACGAAGCTGTCGAGCTCACCAAGGAAGCGAGAGCCGAGGATACGGCGGCTCCCGAACCCGACGCGCCGTGGTTTGAGGACTCGTGAATGGTCACGAGGGACTTTTCGGGCAGCGAGATCGTCACCGTCCTCCGGAAGTTCGGCTATCGCCACGATCGGACACGTGGTGACCACGCGATTCTCAAATACACCCATCCGGAGACTGGCGAGAAACGGACCGTTACCGTGCCGCTCCACGACCGAGTCCGCGTCGGAACACTGCAGCGGATTGCCGACCAGTGTGGTGCGAACGATTTCCACGCGTGGTGTGAGTGGATCGACGAGCATCGCTGATCGGTGTCGAGGGTAGAACGGAATCCGGACTCACGAGTTGTTCGATGCGGCAGGCCCTGAACCGCACGACAGCGTCGAGATTAATACGGATCTTTCACACGGCGTGACGGAATCCCGGCGAGTCCACTCAACTCACTCTGTTCGTTTCGTTTCCTCGCCGACTTCCCGTTCGCTACGCTCACGGGAATCCCGGCGAGTCCATCTATGAGGTCTGTTTTCGGACGTTTCAGCTGTTGTAATCGATCCAGTCGCAGAACGCGTCGAAGTCGTTCGCACCAGCACCGTCTGCGATGTCTCGCAGCGTACCGGGCGTGAGTTCGTCGTGGAGCGGCACGGTCACCTGTCGCCTGTCGTCGTCGTTGGTCGGATGGACGTAGTAGAGTTGTGCGTGGTCACCGACTGTTCGTCGCCACTCGAAGCCCCCAACGTTGACCAGCACTTTCACGACTTCCATTCCCGAGAAGGTCCGTCGCCCCATCTACTGCATGAAGTCCGGCAATTCCGTATCGCCGGTTGTGTTGTCGTCCGGATCGATACCCAGTTCACGGAGTTCCTCGTCGGTCGGTTCGCGACCGATCTCGCCCTTGTGGAGCGCGACGGCCTCGTCGAGCATCTCGAGCGCGTGCTCGCGAGTCTCGCCCTGGGTCGTGACTCCGGTTTCGACGTCGGTGATGACCCAGTCGTCGCCCTCGCGCCACATCCGGATCTCGTCTTCGTGGTCGGAATCGCCTTCGCGGGTCGAACTGGCCATATAGGACAGTATTGCTCGGTCAGAGAGATAAACGTTCGGCGCTGTCGGGAGCCGGAGTACTGTTCGATTACCGAAACTACCATTTCAGGTGGAATCGCGCACGATTTCGCGGTCTATCCAACCCGGCGAGTCCACATCTATATCTTTCGACGTTTCAGGCTCTCTAACTCCGTTTTTGGCGCTCACGGTGGATCGTCCTGATGCCAGCGACTGAGAATTATATAGGCCTGCCTCGATGTCCCCGCTATGGAGGACTATTCACTCGACGACGTGGACCGGGGAATCCTGTTCGCCTTGCAACGGGACGCCCGCAACACGACCATCGACGAGATCGCCGGTGAGGTCGATGTCTCGCCGAGTACGGTCCGGAACCGGATCGACCAGATGGAGGACGCGGGCGTCATCGAGGGCTATTACCCGAAGATCGACTACGAACGTGCGAACTTCCCGCTCCACGTCATGTTCGTCTGTAGCGCCCCGTCCGAACAACGCGAGGAGATGGCTGCAAAAGCACTGGATGCTCGCGGCGTCGTCGACGTCCGAGAGATGCTCACGGGCAAGCGCAACCTCTACGTCGAGGTGGTCGCCACGGACACGCGCGACCTCACCGGCATCACGAACGAACTCTCGGGACTGGGGTTCGACGTCGAATCCTCCGAGATCATCACGAGCCACGCGGTCCGCCCCTGGGGCGAGTTCGAGTTCTGACCGTCCACACCGTGATGTGACGAACCGGTACCCGATTGGTATCCAATTTTCGCAACTCGTACGGTGATTTTCGTAGATTTCGCAATCTACTAGTTGTGAGATACACAACACTTTTGCGCTTCTCACAACTCTGGGTGAGGGACGAAACGGGTCAGCCATCGACGCTTACCCGGGATCATCATGAGCAACACCAGCACCACATCGGGCTCTGCAGACCAGACCCCGACCGAACCGGAGTTAGATCGTGTCTTCGATGCATTGCGCCATGGGGACCGCCGCCACATCCTGCTGACTATCGCCGACGTCGAGCTGGCCGACGAAGAGCGACTCTCCCTCCAAGAACTTGACCTCGACAGCACGGACCGTCCCGAAGTGGAACTCGTCCACAGACACCTCCCAAAACTCGCTGAGGCGGGCTATATCGAGTGGGACCGAGAGACGGAGACGATCACGCGAGGCCCGAACTACGATGAGGTCGGGACACTCCTGCAGTTGTTACGAGACCATCGCGACGAACTGCTCGGAGACTGATCCCGTCGCGGGTAGGCACTTCGCTCGCTACGGCCATCCCTGCAGGAAACAGTCATATCCCGCCATCTGGAGTATCCGGTTACTGCGACCGGTCTTCTGGCTGTCTCAATCAAGGCAGCGACGATGTCGATAGTGGAAGTAATACCGATGCGGGTGACGGTGCTGGTGACGGAGAGAGCGGAGGGGGGACCCCTGCGAGCGCCAACCTCACCTGTATCATTCGGCGCTGGAGAGTTCGAGTGGCTCCCGACACCCTGCGTACACTTTTCCCCACTCCATTGCAATCTGATAACGCATGTCACAACCGTGGAACGTCCTCACTCCCGCACAGATCGACCCCGCAGGTCCGGAGTCGATAACCGATTTCGCTCGGTGTACCGGGATGGGCGAGTACGAGAGTGTCGCGGCAGCACTCGACGATATCGGGCGGTACGACGCGGTCATCGTCAGAGTCGCCCGTCTCGACGCGAGCGTCATCGACCGAGCCGACCGGCTGAAGATCATCGCCAAGCACGGCAGCGGACTGGACAACGTCGACATCGACGCCGCCTCACAGCGGGGCATCGTCGTCTGTAACACGCCCGGTGCGAACGCACGGTCGGTCGCGGAACACGCCGTCGCACTGCTGTTCGGGATCCGGCGGTCGCTGCATACGGCCGACCGGCACGTCCGGGCGGGCGAGTGGGACCGTGGGGCCTTCGTGGGCCGGGAACTCGACGGGGACACGCTGGGGCTGTTCGGGTTCGGGAGCATCGCCGAGACGACAGCAGCGATCGTCCAGGGGACAGGGATGGACGTGCTCGCGTACGATCCGTACGTCGAGACGCTCCCGGACGGTGTCGAGCGCGTCACGGAGTTTGAGGCGCTGTTCGAGCGGTCGGACGCGGTGTCGATCCACGTCCCGCTGCTGGCCGAGACCAGGGGTGCCGTCTCGACGGCGGAACTGGCGGCCCTGGGCGAGCACGGTGTGCTCGTCAACACCTCCAGAGGAGCGGTCGTCGACGAGAGTGCGCTTCTGGCGGCCCTCGAAGAGGGGACTATCGGCGGTGCGGCGCTGGATACGTTCGCCGAGGAGCCGCCGGGACCGGACCATCCGCTGTACGACCGGGACGACGTCCTCCTGACGCCACACGTCGGCGGTGTGACCACGCAGGCGATGGAGCGGATGAGCACGCAGGCGGCGGCGAACGTCCGGGCCGTCTACGAGGGCCGACTTCCGGAGTCGACGCGCAACCGGGACGCACTCGACTGGGAGGGGGAACGATGAGGTCCGAGAACGGCCTCCGACGGGCGTTGGAAGCCGGCGAGTCCGTCGTCGGGGCGAGCGCGGAGACGTTCTCGCCGACGGTGATCGAGACCTTCGGTGATCTGGGGCTGGATTTCGTCTGGCTGGACTTCGAGCACGGCGGACCGAGCCCCTACGACAGCACCGTACTGGAGGAACTGACGCGGGCCGCCGAGACGGCCGACATCGAGTTACTGATCCGCTTGCCGGCCCCGGAGCCACCACTCATCAGGAAGGTGCTCGACGCCGGCGTGCGGACGATCCTCCTGCCGCGGATCGAGACGGCCGACGAACTCCGTCGTGGTGTCCGGGCGGCCCACTTCGCCTACGACGGGGACGTCGGGGACAGAGGCGTCGGTGTCGGCCGGTCGGGCAAGTGGGCAGGCTACGTCGACAGTTACGTTGCCGGCGAAGACGATCAGGTGCTGGTCGGGACGATGATCGAGAACGAGCGTGCCGTCGAGAACATCGAGGACCTGCTCGCGGTCCCCAGACTTGGCTTCGCGTTCGTCGGGCCGGCGGATATGGCGGTGTCGATGTCCGCCGGCGACCCGACGGCGAAACATCCCGAGCGGGTCGCTGCGGCGGTCGAGCGGACGCGAGAGGCCTGTCTCGACGCGGGTGTCCCGGTCGGCCGCATCCGCAACGACGCCGCGGCGGCACGCGAGGCGCTCGACGCGGGGTTCCAGATCGTTCGCGTCGGTGGCGACATCGCGTCGGTCCGGACGACGATCTCCCAGCGGCTCTCGGAGCTCGGTCGCTGATCGGCGAAAACAGTCTCGTGGCGCCGCTACTGCGGGTCGGCTTCGGGATTGTGTTTGCGCCGGTACGACCCGACCATCTTCCAGAGGGTGTCGTTGAAATCGTCGCCGTTGGCTTCGTCCTCGATCTGTCGGTACAGGTTCTCCGGGACTTCGATGCGAGGCATCGAGTGAGTATATTCCGGGAGGGACTATAAAATCCGTCTGACACGGAATCGAGTAAACCCTTCTACTGTCCGGCGATTAGCTACATGTGTCAGGGATCGAACCCGTAGAGCCATTTGGCGCCGTAGAAGACGAACCACGCCATCCAGACCGAGAAGACGGCCAGCCACGCGGCGTACTGCACCGTCGGGCCGGGGACGAGGACGTACGCCACCACGAGAAGGAGGACGACGCTGGCCCCGGCAGCAGCGTCGTAGCGGTCCAGCGGTGGTGGAGAGGCCATCTGTCGGCTACTGTGAGATACCGTAGGTGTCCCCGGTCCAGTCGCGGGCCGGGTGGTCGTAGATGGTCGTCTCGCGGTCGATCTCGTCGAGCCATTGCTTGTCCGCCGGGTCGAGCTCCCACTCGAAGAGGTCGGCGTTGGCCCTGACGTGCTCGGGCGAGGAGGACTTCGGGAGGACGACGACGTCGTTCTCGACGGCCCACTTGAGGACGATCTGGGCCGGCGGGCGGTCGTACCGCTCGGCCAGTTCCTGGACGGCCGGGTCCTCGAAGACCGCAGTCCGGGCGAGCGGCGCAGCGGCCTCGACGACGGTGTCGGTCTCCCGGCAGTAGTCGACGACGTCGGGCTGGGTGTTCCAGGGGTGGTACTCGATCTGGTTGACGGCGATGGGGACCGGCGAGACGTGGTGGGCGGTCGAGAGCTGGTAGGCGCTGAAGTTCGAGACGCCGACGTTCCGGACCAGCCCCTCCTCGTGGAGGTGGGCCATCGCCTGCAACGTCTCCCGCAGCGAGATGGCCGGGTTGGGCCAGTGGATCAGGTACAGGTCCAGATAGTCGGTCCCGAGCCGTTCGAGTGACGCCTCACAGGAGGCGATCACCGACTCGTAGTCGAGGTGTTTCGGGAGGACCTTCGAGGTGAGGAAGACATCCTCGCGGTCGTACGCTGTCAGCGCGTCGCCGATGGCGGCCTCGTTGTGGTACCCTTCGGCGGTGTCGACGTGGCCGTAGCCGGCGTCCAGCCCGGCACGGACCGACTCGCGAACGGTGTCGCCCTGGAGTTGCCAGGTCCCGACACCGACCATCGGGAGTTCGTCGCCGCTGGGTAGCGTCGTCGTGGGGAGTGTCATTGGCGTAGTTCTCGCCCGGGCGCGGCAAAACCGTTGGGCTGCCTGTCACGCGGGTGACCCGACGGCCCACGGCGTTCACCCGTCGGTCGGCGCCACGTCGACGGGCTCGCCGCGCTCGGCGCTGCGGGCCAGCGCGTCGATGGCGCGCATGTTCCCCAGCGTCTCCACGCGGTCGACCGGCGGGCTCCCACCAGTCTCGACGGCGTCGGCGAACGCCTCGACCTGCAGGCGGTACTGGTCGACCGGGTCGAAGGTCTCGGTCACCTCGCGACCGTCGACGGCGTAGGTCAGCGAGACCGACTGGTCGCGCTCGGGGCCGAAGCAGTCACGCGCTTCGAGCCAGCCGTCGGTCGTCTCGACTCGGTAGCGCTCGACGTGTGGACTGTCGAACCCGCAGGCGATCTGGGCGACCCGACCGTCGTCGTAGGCCAGCGTGCCCGCCAGGTTCGTGTCCACGCCCGCGTTCCGGCTGTCGCTTCCGTGTGCGAACGCCCGGTCCGGCTCGCCGAGGAACCCCCGGACGGCGCTGACGGCGTAACAGCCGACGTCCATCAGGCTGCCACCGGCCAGTTCGGGGTCCAGGCGGATGTCTCCCTCGCGGTCCAGCCGGAACTTGAACGACGCCTCGACCGCCCGAACGTCGCCCAATTCCTCGCTGACCACCTCGCGGGCGCGTGCCGTCCGGGGGTGGAACTGGTACATGAACGCTTCCATCAGTGTCACGTCCCGCTCGGCGCAGTATTCGAAGAGGTCGACGGCCTCGGCAGTGTCGACGGTCAGGGGTTTCTCACAGAGGACGTGCAGGCCGTGGTCGGCGGCCCGCTGGCTCCACTCGGCGTGGAGCGCGTTGGGCAGCGGGTTGTACACCGCGTCGACGTCGGCCTCGGACAGCAGCGTCTCGTAGTCGCCGTAGGCCTCGGGGATTCCGAGGTCGGCGGCGACGTCGCTGGCCCGAGCACCGTCGCGAGAGGCGATGGCCGCGACCGTGTGGTCACTGGCCGTGATCGCGGGGACGAGGGCGGTACGACCGATCTTCGCCGTCGAGAGGATACCGAATCGCATACGTAGGCGGTCGTCCGCCGGCCTCCTAAACCTCCGTGTCTGCCTCCAGCGTGGCGATCCGCTCTGCCACTGCTGCCAGGTCGCCGTTCGAGGCCGTCCGTCTGTCCGGCACCAGTTCCCTGGCGACCTCGTTGGCCCGTTCGAGGTGTACCCGTGCGTCCCGTAGTGCCGTGCGGGCGGCCGCCTCGTCGCCGCTCTTTACGAGCCAGTCGCTGGCGTTCAGCCGGTCCTGTGCGGCCGCCCGCCGGGCGTCGACGAGTTCGGTGGCGGCGTCGGCCGCGGCCGCGCGCAGTTCGTCCGGGTCGCCAGCGAAGCGTCGCTCGCGGCCCCAGTCGAGTGTGACGGCGTCCTGGTAGCGGTCGACTGTTGTCTCCCAGCGCTCGGCCGCAGCCGCTGGATCGTCGGTCTCGCGTGCGGCCTCGGCCGCCTCACGGGCGCCGTCGAGCGGTGCCCGTGCGAGTTTCTCACACTCCTGGGAGACGGCGGCCAACCTGTCCGCCAGTGGCAGGTCCGTCGCGCCCAGGTCACGCGCCCGCTCGTAGGCGTCCCGTGCCCGTTCGTAGTCGTCGTAGGCCGCCGTGAACTCCCCCTCGTTCCAGGCAGTCCGTGCCTGGTGGTGTGCCCGGTCGCCGCGACTGGCGACGAGACGACCGCGGGCGTCGGTCACGTTCCGCTCGATGTCGGTGACGAGGTCGTCCGCTCGCGCCACGGCGCCGGGACCGAGTTCGTCGAGATGCGAACGCGCGTCGTCGAGTGCCTGTTCGGCGTCGTCGAGTGCTGTCTCGGCGGCGTCCAGGTCGCCGTCCGTGACGGCCTCGCGTGCGGTGCCTACCAGGTCGTCGGCCCGGTCGAACAACGACTCGGCACGGGTCCAGCACTGGACCGACTCGTCGACGTACGTCGCGACTGGTTCGATATCACCTCGGCAGGCGAACTGCCAGCGCTGTTCCCCTTCAGCGACGAGTTCGAGTGTCGTCGACATGACGTTCGTCGTCGTCTCGACCGTCAGCACGTCGTTGTAGGGCAGCGAGAAGACGCGATCCTGGCCGTCCGTGTTCCCGCCGACGACGAACAGGAGACGAACGTCGGTCGCGACGGCGAACGCTCGATAGCTCCGTGGCGGTGTGTAGGTATCGGGACCGCCGTGGATACAGGTCACGCCCCGCTTCTTGTTCCACGCGACGTACGCGGGCGCTTCGGCGTCACGGAGATGCGTCGACAGCGGCATCGTCAGCAGTGACCGGCCGAGGACGCCGTCGCTCTCGGTGCGCTCCAGGATGCCGCTGTCGGCGCTCGACACGTTGATCACCCGATCCATCCGACCACCCCTGCGAGAGTCACTCCTCGTGTTGTTTTATTGCCATACCGAGATAAGCGCTTCGTCCGCGGTCAATGGGGCTGACTTCCACTGGTCGGCTGACGACGCGGTGGTTGTTTCGAGAGGTCGGCGACACAGGTCCGGCAGAACCGATAGGTCGGGTCGTTCGTGGTCCCACACTGTGGACAGTTGATCCGGTCGTCGTTGTCGGGGTCCACGAGCGTGGGCTGCTCGGCGTCGGGTTCGGTCGTGGCCGTGGCTACCTCGTCCCGACTGCGGTAGGCGTACAGCATAGTCAGGACGTGGATGCCCACCAGCAGTGCGATGGCGCCGTACAGCCACTCGGTCCCCATCATGTACGATACTACGTTGAGCCGACACTTGAGGATTGTGGGTGGTTACCACACACCGACAGTCGGAACGAAATTGGAACAACACCTTTGTGAAGTTCGCGGCTCCGCGGAGGTATGGAGCACTCCCGACGGCGGCTGCTCGAACTCGCCGGTGCCGGACTGGTGGGCCTCGCCGGCTGTTCGAGTACCGACGGCAGCGACGGTGGAACGGGTGGAAGCGGGGACGCTTCGCCGACGGCGACCCCGACCCAGACGATGGGTGGCGAGACGACGGCAGCAGCAGGCGACCCGGATCTGTGGCGGACGACGCCGCTGACCGACGTGTTGACCGACGAGTCGTTCGTCGTCGACGAGCAGTCGGGTCCCGTCCTGTTGCACACGTTCGCGACGTGGTGTCCGGTCTGTGAGCGCCAGCACAGCCACCTCGACGGCTTCCGGGACGACGCGTCCGACGACATCACCACCGTGAGCATGAACGTCGACCCCAACGAAGACGCCGCGGCGGTCAGGGAGTACGCCAGGACGAAAGAGCTGGACTGGCGGTTCGTCATCTCCCCGACCGAAGTGACAGAGAGTCTCAAGGCGCAGTTCGGGACGACCATCGTCAATCCCCCCTCGGCGCCCATCGTCGTCGCGTGTCCCGGCGGGTCGGCGACCCTGCTGGCGAAGTCCGGCGTCAAGTCGCCGAACTACCTCACCGACCACCTCGACTGCTGATGGGGCTGCTCACCGACATCGTCACCTCCTTTGGGCTCGGTCTCGCGACACCCCTGACTGCCGTCTGTGTCATCCCGTTGTACCCCGGGTTCCTGGCGTATCTGGCGAGCCAGTCCGAGGAGGTCTCGGTCGCGCGACTGGCCGTCCTCGTCGGGGCCGGCGTCCTCACGTTCATGCTGGGGCTGGGGCTGGTGTTCACGACGCTGCTGGAGACGTCGCTGACCCGTGTCATCGGCGTCGTCTCGCCGGTCGCGTTCGGTCTGCTCGCCCTGCTCTCGCTGTTGTTGCTGGCCGACGTCCCGGTCTCCCAGTACGTCCCGACCGCGGAGCCACCGCAGACGCGTGCGCCGTCCCTGTCGGCGGTCGGCTACGGCCTCTTCTTCGGCGCCATCGTCGTCCCCTGCAACCCCGGGTTCATCGGTATCTTCTTCGCCCGGTCGCTGCTGTTCAGTTCGCCCGTCGCCAGTCTGGCGAACTTCGCCGCCTTCGGCGTCGGTATCGCCGCCCCGTTGCTGGGGCTGGCGGTGGTCTCCGAGCCGTGGCGCGACCGCATCATCGCTCTCCTCACGTCTCACAAGACGGCGATCAACCGCCTGACCGGTGGGCTGCTGCTCGCCGTCTCGCTGTACTACCTGCTCTTCGTCTTCCGAGTCACCGGGCCGCTTCCCCTGTAGCCAGTCTCCCGCGAGTCGCACGTCGAGTATCGCCCTCATGGCAACGGTCGTAGAGATACACTCTTGCTGGCTCGGGGCATACAGTCCGGGATAATGGGTTCCGACGAGGGGGACGTGTCACGGACCCTTCTCGACCAGGTACTCGACAAGGTCGTCCTGGTCGACGCCGACGGCCAGTACCTGTACGTCAACGCGGCTGCCAGGCGTATCCTGGGATTCGGCCCCGAGACACTGGTGGGCGACAACGCTTTCGACTACATCCACCCCGAGGACCGGGACGCGACCCGGGCCGCGTTCGAATCGGTCATCGCCACCCCGGACCCGACCGCCGAGACGGTCACCTACCGCCACCGGGACAGCGACGGTGGGTGGGTGTCCCTGGAGAGCCGCTTCTCGAACCGAGCGGACGACGACCTGGGTGGCTACGTCGTCAGCTCCCGTGCGATCACCGACCGTATCGAGGCCGAGCGCGACCACGCCGAAGTGGAGTCACAACTCCTGGACCTCTCGACGGCGGTCAGCGACGTCCTCTGGCTGTTCGAGGCCGACTGGAGCGAGGTCCTGTTCGTCAACCCGGCCTACGAGACGGTCTACGGCCAGTCGACTACCACACTCCGGGCCGACCCGAGCGCGTTTCTGGCGACCGTCCACCCCGACGACGTCGACCTCGTCGTCGAGTCGATGGACCGGCTCTCGGCCGGCGAGACCGTCGACGTCGAGTACCGGGTGAACCCACAGCGGGACTACAGCACGTGGGTCTGGGTCCAGGGAACGCCCATCGTCAGGGACGGCGTGGTCGACCGTATCGCCGGGTTCACCCGCGACGTCTCCGACCGGCGGCGTCGCGAGCGCCAGCTCGTGGTGATGGGCAACATCCTCCGGCACAACCTCCGCAACGACATGACGACAATCGTCGGCAACGCTGAACTGATCGCGGACCGGGCCGACGAGACCGTCGCGCCCTTCGTCGACACCATCCTGCGTGTCGGCGAGGCGCTGCTGGACAGCGCGGACACCCAGCGCCGGATCATCGACCTCCTCACCGACAACGGCGTGCCCGAGTCCAGGGACGTCGTGCCGCTCGTCCGGGCGGAGGTCGACGCGCTCGAAGCGACCTATCCCGACGTGACCGTCGAGACGGAGCTCCCGGCGACCGCCGAGGTGACGGCCCTCCGGGAGATCAAGACGGCGATCGGTGAACTGCTCGACAACGCAGTCGTCCACGCCGAGCGCGAGGCGCCGACGGTGTCGGTAGCTGTCTCGGCAGACGAGGGGTGGGTCACTGTCGATATCGTCGACGACTGTCCGCCGATCCCGGAGGCGGAGTTCCGGGTGCTCACGGGCGATCAGGAGATGGACGACACGACACACACGACCGGACTCGGCCTCTGGCTGGTCTACTGGTGTGTCGACCTCTCGGGTGGCCGGATCGCCTTCGCCCGCGGCGACGACGGGAACCGCATCACCGTCTCACTGCCCACGGCGTGACCGACCGTTCAAATACGATGCCGGGACCAGGCCCGGTATGCTTCCCACGGAGTCTCGATGATGGGACAGCGAACGCTCGTCGTCCAGCCGCGAGCGGACGGGTACGTCGCCGTTCGTCTCGCACAGTGGGGTGTCGACGCCGACCCGGTCGCACAGTCGCGCCCGCTCGAGACCGACTGGACGCCACGCGCGGTCTGGGACGAACTGGACGCCACCTACGACCGCGTGGTCGTCGTCGATGGGGCTGTCGAGACCTACTGCGTCTGCTGGCTCGACCCGACGCTGTCGAACCTCTCGGACGTCGTGCTGGCGAGTGCGTCCGATCCCGACGCGCTCAGGGCGTGGTGGGTCGACACCAAGAGCCGAGCGTGTGCGGACCTCGCCCGTCGGTCTCCCGCGACCGTCCGGGCCGGCCTCGCGCGGGCACTGGCGCGGCGGGCACCGACTGTCGCCCCGCACGACGACACGCCCTTTTTACGCACCGACCGCTAACCGCCAGCCGTGACAGCCGAGAGTGCCGTCGAGACGCTGAGCTATCCGGCGCCCGAGACTGCCCGCGACCTCGTCGAGCGGGGCGTCGACCGTGGGGCTCTCGTGACCCTGTTCGGTCGGTGTGCCGTCGAGTACGAGGGGCGCGCGGCCAGTTCGCTCGGACCGGGCGACCGCCACGTCACGCTCAAACCCGACGGTACGGCGCTGGTCCACACCGACGAGGGCCAACAGCCCGTGAACTGGCAGCCACCGGGGTGTGTCCACGAGGTGTCTGTCACGGAGGCAGGGCTGCTCGTTCGCTCGACCCGCGAGACACCCACAGAGGAACTGGAGATCCGGTTCGAGACGGTGGCACACGCGGCAGCCTTCGACGTCAGTGACCCCGAAGACCTGGCACTCACTGGCACCGAGGCCGATCTGAAAGACCGGATCCTGGAGACACCCGCCCTCGTCGAGGAAGGGCTGACGCCGCTGGCGACCGAACGGGAGACGCCGGCTGGCGCGGTCGACATCTACGCCGAGGACGCGGCCGGACGGACGGTCGTCCTCGAACTGAAACGGCGGCGTGTCGGCCCCGACGCGGTCGGGCAACTCGACCGCTACGTCACAGCGCTGGATCGGGACCTCCACGCCGATTCCGAGATCCGTGGCATCCTCGTGGCGCCGTCTGTGACAGACCGTGCACGGCAGTTGCTGGCCGAGAAGGGTCTGGAGTTCGTCGCGCTCGAACCGCCCTGACCTATCGCTCGAAGACCGCCACGCGCTCGTCGGCGGTGACGACGACGCGGTAGTCCTGGTACTCGAACGAGAGGTGGTCGACGGTCGAGTTCGGGCCGAACAGACTCGCGAGCGCGTCGGTGTCGATCTCGTCGTTCAGGGGCGGCAGTTCGTCGATGGGCACGCCCTCGACTGCTGCCAGTGTCCGTGCGACGAGTTGTGGCATGGGCTCGTTCTCCTCGCTCTCACACTCGGCTAGTGGGCGCTCGCTGGTGGCCTGCTGCGGGTGCTGTGCCATACCTCCAATTATACGTTCACTAGTAAGTTAACTGTACCTAACAGTATAGGTGTATGACAGGAAACTGCCGACAATCTCCGAGCGGTCTGTCGGTTTCGGTCGAGATAAGCGCGGACTACTCGAAGAGGGTGACGACCCCGTCCAGGTCGACGCGGACGCGGTAGCCAGCGTAGTCGAACACGACGAACCCGCTGGTGGCCGATCCGCCGACGAGCGCCGTGAGAGCGTCCGTGTCGACAGCGTTGCCAAGTGGTGGGAGCGAATCGGGTGGTCGCCCGTCGACCGCCGATACCGTCTGGACGACCGTCTCCACGGCCGACTGCTCGTCGATCGCGCTCTCCGCGAGGGGACGAACGGATTCGGTCACTGATTGGATCCTCGTTCGTGCCTTCCAGAGCGACGGACAAGGACCGTATGGCTAGCGGGTTAAACACCGCCTACTCTCAGGTGTGCTAACATATTTGCCACTGGCTCTGCAACCGTCTGGTATGGTCACCCAGGGTGACATCGGCCCGTCGGCGACCCGCCTGGAGTTCGATCTCTCGGCCAGCACGTACCCGTTCGTCGCGGTCTCCGACCGTGTCTCCTGTACGATCCTCCTCCAGAAGTGTCTCCCCCGCAGCGACGGCGTCTACGCCGAGTTCTTCACGGTCGAGGGCGCCGACCCGGCGCGGTTCGCCGAACGGGCCGCCGAACCCGACGGTATCGAGACGCGACTGCTCGACCGGGCCGAGGACGGCGGCCTGGTCGAGGTCGACGTCCGTGAGGACTGTCCGGTCGTCACCCTCGCCGATGCTGGTGCTATCCCGCGGACCGCGAGGGGGACCGACGGTGACGGCACGGTCGTGGCGGACGTCCCGTCGGCGACGGAGACGCCCGCTGTCATCGAGTCGTTTCTCGACGAGCACCCGGCAGCGGAACTGGCGGCCAAACAGCAGCGCGAGTCGATCACGCCGCTGTTCGGGTTCCAAGATTACGCCGCGCTGACGGACGCACTGACCGACCGACAGCGGGAGGTCCTCGCCGTCGCTCACGGGGCAGGCTACTATGAGTGGCCCAGAGCGACCACCGCCGAAGCACTGGCCGACGAACTCGACATCTCCGCGCCGACACTACATAAACACCTCCGGACGGCCGAGCGAAAACTCGCCGCAGCGTTGCTCGCCTGTCCACGCGACGACCCGGTCCCCGACGACTGATCACTCGACCCGGTCTGTCAGGTCCGCGAGCGTGTTCATCGCCTCCAGCGGCGTCATCGTCGCCACGTCCGTCTCCGCGAGTATCTCCCGGACCGACTCCGGGGCCGCCTCGGCCGTCTCCGTGCTCTCGGTCTCGCCGGCCTCGACGTGGCCGTTCGTCGGAGGGTCGGTATCAGTCTCGCCAGCGTCGCTATCGTCGACTGCTCCGTCCCCGTCCAGCAGCGCTCGCGACCGCTCGACGACGGGGTCCGGGACGCCGGCCATGTCGGCCACCTCGACGCCGTAGGAGGCCGCGGCCGGGCCAGCGGCGAGTTCGTGGTCGAAGACGACCGCCGCGCCGGGACTGGTCTCGAAGTGGCGGTTGACCACACCGGGACGGTCGTCGGCCGCGTCGGTCAGGTCGTGGTGGTGGGTCGCAAAGAGGGTGTAGGCGCCGACCTCGTCGTGGAGGTACTCCGTGACGGCGCGGGCGATAGCCAGGCCGTCGGCCGTCGAGGTCCCCCGGCCGACCTCGTCAAGCAGGACCAGCGAGTCGGCCGTGGCGTCCTGGAGGATGGTCGCCAGTTCGCTCATCTCGATCATGAACGTCGAGCGGCCGCCGGCGATGTCGTCGCTGGCGCCGACCCGTGTGAAGACCCGGTCGAGCACCGGCAGCGACGCCGACTCGGCGGGGACGAAGCTCCCGGCCTGTGCCAGCAGGCAGATACAGGCCACCTGGCGCATGTACGTCGACTTCCCGCTCATGTTGGGGCCGGTGATGACCGCGAACTGTGGTGGGTAGTCGTCGTCGGCGTGGTCCCCGACGGCACCGAGGTGGGTGTCGTTGGGGACGAACGCGTCCTCGGCCCGCTCGACGACGGGATGTCGACCCGCCGTAACGTCGATGCCGTCGGCACCCACCGTCGGCCGGGCGTAGTCGTAGCGTGCGGCGACGGTCGCAAAGGAGACCAGCACGTCCAGCCGTGCCAGGCGGTCGGCCAGCGCCTGGACCCGTTCGGCCTCGGCGGCGACCTCGTCACGGACCGCACAGAACAGGTCGTACTCCAGGTCGTCGGCGGCCGTCTCGGCCCGCAGTATCTCCTCCTCGCGGGCCTTCAGTTCCGGCGTGTAGAACCGCTCGCTATTTTTCAGGGTCTGGCGGCGCTGGTAGTCCTCGGGTACCGAATCGAGGTTGGCGTTGGTCACCTCGATGTAGTAGCCGTGGACGCTGTTGTGGCCGACCTTCAGCGAGTCGATGCCGGTCCGCTCGCGTTCCGTCGATTCGAGGTCGTCGATCCACTGCTTGCCCGACCGCTCGGTCGAGCGCAACTCGTCGAGGTCGGCGTCGTAGCCCTCGCGGATGACACCGCCTTCGGTGACTTCCTGTGGCGGGTCCGGGCGGATCGCGGCCTCGATCTCCTCGCGGACCGCCGGCAGCGGGTCCAGTGTCGCGTGCAGGTCCCCCAGGAGGCGTGCGTCGGCGTCGGCCACCTGCTCGCGGACGTCCGGGACCACCGAGAGCGTCGCTGCGAGCGAGCGCATGTCACGGGCGTTCGCCCGACCGCGCGAGACCCGTGAGACCAGTCGTTCGAGGTCGTAGACGTCCGCCAGCAGGTCGTGCAGTCGCTCGCGGGTCGCCGGGTCCCGTTTCAGCGCCGCGACGGCCTCGTGGCGCCCGGCGATACGGTCCTCGTCCAGCAGCGGCCGGCGGAGCCAGTCGGTCAGTTCCCGCCGACCCAGCGCACAGGCGGTCTCGTCGACCGTGTCGACCAGCGTCCGGTTCTCGTGGCCCCGTACGGAACGGCGCTCGAACAACTCCAGGCTCTCGACGGCCACCGCGTCCAGCAGCATGTACTCGCGGGGGTCGTACCGGGTCAGATGGTTGAGATAGTCCAGCGTCTCCGTGGGATCGTCCTCGCCGGTCGGTTCGCCGTCGGGGCCGACCGCGCCGCTGTTGCCCCGCGTGTACTCCGCGTAGGCCAGCAGCGCGCCACAGGCCCGGCGTTCGCTCTCGCCGGCCAGCAACCGGTCGGGCGGGCCGAAGTACCGCTCGACGAGGTCGGCGGCGGCCTCGCGCTCGAAGACCGACGGATCGTAGGCAGAGACCAGACACGACGGCCCGAAGACCTCCTCCTCGTCGACGTCGACGTCGGGGCCGACGATGGCCTCGGCCGGCCCGAAACGGCTCAGCTCGTCCGTCACGGCGGTCTCGGCGCCGACACTCGTCGCGTAGCAGTCCCCGGTCGAGACGTCCAGCAGCGCCAGCCCGTACTCCTCGCCGCCGGCCAGCGCCGCCACGTAGTTGTTGTCCGCGCCGCCGAGCAGTTCGGCCTCGGTGAGCGTCCCCGGCGTGACGATACGGGTCACCGCCCGCTCGACGACGCCGCTGACCTCGTCGGGGTCCTCGACCTGGTCGGCGATGGCGACCCGGTAACCGGCGTCCAGCAGCGTCTCGACGTAGGACTCGGCGTTGTCGATGGGGATGCCGGCCATCGGGTACTCCCCGGTCGAGTCGGTCCGCTGGGTCAGCGTGATCTCACACAGCCGCGCGACCCGCTCGGCGGCCTCGCAGAATGCCTCGTAGAAGTCCCCGACCTGGAACAGCACCAGCGCCTCGTCGTACTGGCGACAGAGTTCGAAGTACTGCGCCATCATCGGCGTCAGGTCGTCGTCCAGCTCGGCCATCTTCTCGGGTGGGCCAAGCGCTGCGTCCATGGGCGGGTCCAGCATCTCGGGCGGTATAGGCGCTCCGCTCGCGAGCGGGAGCGTCAACCCGACCGCGACGGTTTTCGGGCGCGGGAACGTACACGGGGACATGTCCGATGCCGGCACCGCACGACCGACGACCGTCCAGACCCGCAGCGAACTCGACGACGTGCTGGAACGCGCCGAGCGCGTCCTCGTGATGGTCCGCACCGAGGGGTGTGCCATCTGCCAGTCGATGGAGCCCATCCTCGACAACGTCGCCCGTGCGACCGACGCCCGGGTCGTGGTGTTCAACCCCCGCGAGGACCTGAACGCCGTGGCGACCTTCGACGTGCGCTCGGTGCCGACGTTCCTCCTGTTCGTCGACGGCGACCTGGTCGCCCGCCGGGCCGACGGCTTCGTCCCCACCGCCGACCTGGTCGCGTTCGTCGAGGGTGAGTGACTGCTGTTTCAACGGCTGACACACTGGGAGAATTCTTTTCCGTTCCCTGCGAGAACACCGACGCGATGTCCCTCCGGATCGGCTCCGTGCTCAGCGGAGCGCTCGATAGCCTCGCCAGCCGCACCGGTGCCGCCCTGCTCGTGATCTACACGGTGTTGCTGATCGCGACGCAGTCGGTGATGAACACGATCTTCGCAGACCTGTACAGTCAAGCCGGCCTCTCCGAGGCGGCCGCGATGCTGCCGCTCGTCCTGGATATCCCGACGGGGCTCGCTGCTGGCGGTGTCCTCGTCACTACTCTCTGCTCGGCGTACGCTTCCATCGTCGCCGTCAGGACCTTCGTCGCGGACACACAGGACAGCTTCCCCGACGACGCGTTCACCCGGAACGTCCCACTGGCCGTCCTGAATCTGCTGGTCGGTGGTCTCGTCTACGGGATCCTCGTGTTCGCAGGATCACTGCTCCTCGTGATCCCCGGGATCTTCCTGTACGTCACGCTCGTCTTCCTGGTTCCGTTCGTCGCTGTCGAGGACCGTAACTTCGTGGCCGCGCTCACCGAGAGCTACCGGCTCACCGAGGGGAACCGCTTTCTGCTATTCGGACTGCTGGTCCTGCTGGTGGGTGTCAGTGCAGTCTTCGGCGCCGTCGTCGGGGTCGCCAGCGTGCTCCTGCTTCCGCCGTCGCTGACACAGCTCGGAATCACGCTTATCCAGGCTCCGACGTCGCTGGTCTCGCTCGCGGTTATCTCGGTGGCGTTCCGACAGCTCCGGGCCGCCGAGACGGGTGGGTCCCAGCCGGGGACGCCCGACGAGACCGGGGCGGCGACGACGGCGCTCTGAGTGGATATCCTGGTCTGGCACCGCAGGCGGACCCGTCCGGCTTCGTCAGGAGGTGTGTCTGGTCCGTTCTGTCGATTCTGCATCGTCGAACAACCGACTCCTTCAACTCGATCCAGTTCCGTCCGCTTCGATCGCGAAGTGAAGTTGCATCTCGGAGCCGCTCGGTGGCGTACTGCTCCAGGAGAACGTCACCGTTCCCGTGAGTACGAACCCGTCTTTGATGTCGTCGTCCGAGATGAGCAGATACCGGTTGTTCCCGTTGCTCGTGGTGATCGACGCGGTCGAGAGCGGCTGTCCGTCCAGCCGAAGGTTCTCGGCGTCGACCGTATGCCCCGACGTATGAGTCACGATGGTGAGCCCGATCGTATCACCGGTCGTCCCCGACGGGTCGACGGTGTAAGTCGTGCTCCGCCCGTCGATCGTCAGCGTGCCGTCGCCGGTCGTCCCGTCGTAGCTGAGCGTGAACGGGACGCCAGTACCGCTGGTCCACGTCCCCTGCCCGGTTGCACTCGGACTACTCAGTGTGGTACCGAGCGCCCGTTCGTGATCGCCCGTCGGGGTTCGACTCCCGCTCCGTCCGTGTGTTCGCCACGCGACCGTGCCGAAACTCGGGTCCAGCTCGGCCCAGTTCGGTCGTGGCCCGGTCACGCTCGCGGCTGCAGTCGGGGCAGTAACCGACCGAACGTCCCACTCCTGGAGTATCACCGAGCGGTCCTGGCTTGGTCGCCAGACGAGTCGAACCGTCTCGTCGCCGTTGACGGAGCCGATCGTGCCTGTCGACCCCGCGCCGATGGTCGATGCAGCACTACCGAGTGCCGTCCACTGTTTCGGCGTCCGAGCGGTCCCCCCGTCGTCGACGTGTACCTCGACATCGGTCCCGGACAGCGAATCGCCAGCTTCGTGTTCGATCTCGAACCCACCGCTCTCCGTCACGCTGGCCGTGAAGGAGGCCGTCGGTGCCGGCGATCTGAGCGAGTCACTGTACCCGACGACTGCACCACCGATCAGGGTGGCCAGGACGACGACGATACCCGTGAGCAACACCACACCGATAACAGGGCTTACACCCGCATTCTCGCCCGTCGAGAGGTCCCCCGGTTCCATGTCTACTGGTATGCTCACCGGGGGTTAGCTGTGCGCTAGAAGTCGAACCCTGATTCGGCCACAATGGTTATATATGGGGTTCGATCGCCTTTCGCGACTACTGTTCGACGCGAACGGTCACCACCGGCACCGGCGAGCGCCGGACGATCTTCTCCGCGACACTGCCGATGAGGTAGTGGTCCAGTCCCGTCCGGCCGTGGGTCCCCATCACGACCATGTCTATGTCCTCGTCGTCGATAGCCGCCAGAATCGCCGTCGTCGGGACGTCCCTGACGATAGTCGTCTCGACCGGAACACCCTCGGGCAACGCCCCGACCGCTCGGTCGACGGCTAGCTCGGCCCGCTCGCGCTCGGCTTCTGCCCAGGCCGCGTCCGAGAGGCCACCGGTCGGGCTCTCGAAGCGGTTGCGCGTATCGACCACCGAGAGGACGTGGATCGTCGCTCCGAACTGCTGGGCGAGTTCGCCGGCGTGTTTTGCTGCCTCGGCGGTGCCGTCGCTCCCGTCCGTGGGAAGCAGGATCTCGTCGTACATACGGGGAGATACGCGCCCTGACGATTAGAAGCCACCGAACGCCATCAGGAACAGCGCGACCGCGATGATAGCGAACAACACGCCGACGCCCTTCTTGATGAGGCCCGTGTCCAGTGTGGCCGAGACGTAGGGTGCGATCTGGCCGCCAGTGACCGTCGCCGGCACCGTCCAGACGACCATGTTCCAGGGCGTCGAAGCGAGGTTCATGGTGTGGCCGCCGACGAGGCCGCCGCCGAAGACGTGGACCAGCGAGGCCAGCACGGCCGTCAGCGCGACGACGATGTGGTTCGTCCCGATTGCGATGCGGACCGGGACGTCGGTCCGGAGCATCGAGATGATACCCAGTTCGCCGATACCGAAGCCGGCCAGCCCCTGGAAGACACCACCGATGCTGTAGTTGGCGAACCGTTCGAGGTAACCGCCGTGGGAGTAGGTGTAGTCGTTGCCGTCGCGGTCGACGCGAGTGACGGTGCCGTCCTCTGCCTTCTCGACGCCGGCCGGGCCGAGTTTGTCGTCGTCGTTCGGGAGGCCGGTCGTCCCGCCGTCGGTCGCGGTGCTGGCTTCGTCACCGCTCGCACCGGGTTCCTCGTGACCCAGGTCGGCCTTGAACAGCAGGAACGAGGCCGCGATCAGCGCCAGGCCCAGCAGGGCGTGGAACAGCCACGCCGGGATCACGAAGGAGAGTAACGCGCCGGCGACGACGAAGGGGATTCCACCGAGCACGAGCGACAGCGCCAGCCGACGGTCGACCAGCCCGTACTGGATGAACGCCAGCGCGGAACTGGAGAGGCCGAACGATTCGCTGATGAGGCCGACCTTCACGAGCGTCTCCGGCGTCAGCGTCTCCCCGGCGATGACCGGGAAGAGGAAGATGAGGAAGGGGACGAACAGTGCCGACCCGCTGATTCCGACAGTGTTGACGATAGTCGCCCCGACGATGAACGCCAGGAACAGCCACCAGTACTCCAGCCAGTAGTCGGTCCCCGCGCTCTCGGGGACCGGTGCTGCCGTGTAGACACCCACGACGAACAGCAGCGGCGCGAGGAACACGAAGACGTGTTGGTACTTGAGGAAGGTCTTCTGTACGCTCCCTGACGATGGCGAACCGGTCATTGAAGCTTGAGAACGCTGTTGGGAATTTGGGTATAAGGGCCTTGTTGTCTGGATTCGTCTCCGAGCAATGTTCGTGTTAGACTCCTCGCGCGGGCCCGCGAGTACTTCCAGACGAGTCCCGAATCCCTAATGTTTATTGGCAGGGGTATGGTAGTGTGTAGCGTAATGAGTCTCCAGGAGGGACCCAAGACGGCCGAGCAGGCAGCATACGACGACGGTAGTGAAGATCACCCGCCGACAGGGCTGTCTATCCCGGTACTGGGCACACTCCGAGACCACTTCGAGCACTGGGCGGGTCGGTACGTCGAGATGCGCGTCCAAGCCCGTACCGGTCGCCAGCACTGAGCGGCGGTCATCGTTCTCGCGTTCTCTGTTCGGGTAGCGACTGCACCGTGGGTACCGGTCGGTGAACGGACCGCTCAGACACCCTCGACGAGGCGTTCGAGGTGCTCGGGCGGGACCGCGCCGCGGGCGGCGTGGCCGTCGTAGGCGAACGTCGGGACGCCGGTGACGCCCGCTCGCTGGGCGGCCGTGAACTGCTCGCGGACCTCGTCCCGGAGCGTCTCGTCGGCCAGCGCCGAGCGGACCTCGGCGGCGTCGACACCGGCCGCGGTCGCGATGTCGAGCAGGACCTCGGTGTCGCCGATGTCACGGCCGTCCTGCCAGAGCGTCTCGAAGACCCCCTCGTCGACGGCCAGCCACGTCTCGTAGTCGTGGTGTTCTTTCAGGTAGTACGAGAGGACCTGCGCGTCGAGTGAGTCGATGTCGGTCGCGATGTCCAGATCCATTTCGACGCCGTACTGCTCCTGGAGGCGGCGGACGTTCTGTTTGGCCTGTTCGTAGTATTCGTCGTCCTTGCCGTCGTCGACGGTGTGGTCGATACTGCCGTCGGGGTTTCGTTTCCCGCTCCGGAGGTCGAACGGGTGCCAGTCGATCGCCACTGGCGTCTCCCGTGTCGCCTGGTACTGCCGGAGCGATTCGCGCCCGAGGTAACAGAACGGACAGACGTAGTCCGAGTAGACCGTGATCCGCTCGCTGGATTGGTGTTCGCTCATCTGTCTCCGTCTACTCTCTCGTCCGGAATGAGGGACTGGCGGTCGTGTGTCGTGGGTGCACACTCGAAATGGTCAGGAGTGCTCGCGGAGGCGCGACGCGACGCCGTCGAGGTGGGCCATCCCGACGATGGCGACCACGTCACCCGTCTCCCGGAGTGTGGCCAGTCTGTCGGCCATGTACTGTTCTCTGGTACTCGTGCGGACGACGGCTGCCGGCGGTGGCTCGAATGCCGACAGCATCGCGGTCGCCGTCCGCACCCGGTCGTGTTCGTCTGCCGCCTGGCTGTCCGGGTCGTCGTCTCGGTCGGTGTCGTAGACGGTCGGTGTGTCGATTGCCACCTGGAACGTCGTCAGCGTGACGAGTGTCGCGGCCAGCCGAGCTCGCACAGCGGCCTTCGTCGCCCCGGTCAGCGCCTGCCCGGTGGTCCGTATCGTCTCCAGCGACGCCCGCTCGCGCCACAGTCGACGGAGGAGACGCCCGAGGAACGAGGCGGTCGGCCCGTCGATGCCGACGACCCGGGTGGTGTCGGCCGCCTGGACCGCGGCGCTCATCTCGCCGCCGAACCGCGGTGGCGTTCGCTCGGTGGCAGCGTGGTGTTCGAACAGCGGGACCGAAAGCGGCGGGGCCTCCAGTGCCAGGACGGTCGGGGATTCGCGTTCGACGACGGTCCGCGCCCGGTAGGCACTTGCCGGGTGGTCGTGGACGGTCCCCACGAGGACGACATCGCCGTCGTCGCTCCGGATTCGCTCGACGTACTCCGGACTGAGGCGGGGGTCGCTCTGTACGTCGTCGCTCGACATCTCGGCGATAATACTACCGTATCAGGTCCAACGCATGCATTAACTTTCCGCCTCCCTCTGGCTTACTGACAGGCCGGGGGGAGACTGGCGTGACTCTGGTACCGACCGACTGTGCTAACACGACCCTATCCACGCGGTAAGTCCGGCCGGGTCGACGTTGTGGCAATATAACAATTGCACCCCCATGGCCATGGGGAGATGCGATGGCACGAACCAGACTGACAGAGAAAGACGAGGGGAAACGTGTCCTCAACGCAGACGGCGAGACGATCGGCATGATATCGGGCTTCCGCGGCGGCAAAGCGTACGTCGACCCGGATCCCGGAATCACCGACAAGATCATGTCCCGGCTCGGCTGGGAGAACGTCGACGAGGACGACTACACGCTCGACAGCGACATGGTCGCACAGATATCGGACGACGAGGTCCACCTGAAAGAATCCGCGTAGGACCGGTGCCCGCTGACGGCCGACAGGACAGTGCCGCTACAGTCATGACTGCAGAAACCGTAGTGGGTGCATGATACCCACCGTGCCGGACCAGGGTCCGGCCACACCGGTTTTCGGCCCATCCGCGACGCGCCCCAGACGTGACGGGACTGCCAGACGGCCCCCAACCGGCCACACGAGGGCTGAATGACGGCGGGGCCGGACACACCCGAGACGCTCACGCCCAGCGACGGCGGGTCCATGTGGCGCCTCTACGGGGCCTACGGCCGCGAGAACGCCGGCCACGCGGTGCTCGGGACGGTCATGGCGCTGCTCGCCCGCGCGACCGGGCTGGTCCCGGCGTTCGCACTCGGCGTCGCTATCGACGCGATCCTGCTCGGTACTCGGCCCTTCTCGCTCCCGCTGCTCCCGACTGCGTGGCTCCCGAGGACCCCCGCCGACCAGCTCTGGCTGACCGTCGGCATCCTCGTGGGGGCGACGCTGCTGGGTGCCGTCGGGTCCTGGCTCCAGAACTACGGCTGGAACCGGTTCGCACAGAACATCCAGCACCGGCTGCGGACCGACGCCTACGAGCACCTCCAGGCACAGGACCGCTCGTTCTTCGACGGCTCCCGGACCGGCGAACTGCTCTCGGTGCTGAACAACGACGTCAACCAACTGGAGTCGTTCCTCACCGACGGCGTCAGTTCGTCGCTGCGGATGGTCGCGCTCGTCGTCGGCGTCGGCGCGGTGATGCTCTCGCTGAACCCCTGGCTGGCGCTTGTCTCGTTGCTTGCCGTCCCGGTCCTGGGGGTGTTCACGGCGGTGTTCGTCCGGCGTATCCAGCCGAAATACGCCGCGATGCGGGCCAGCGTCGGCGACCTGAACGCCAGGCTGGAGAACAACGTCGGCGGCATCGAGGTCATCAAGACCGAACACGCCGAGGTCTACGAGACCGAGCGGGTCCGCGAGGCCTCGCTGTCGTACTACGAGGCCAACTGGGACGCCATCCGCACCCGGATCACGTTCTTCCCTGGCCTGTCGGTCATTTCCGGACTCAGCTTCGCGCTCACCTTCGCCGTCGGGGCGTTCTGGGTGCTCAACGGGCCGCCGACGCCGTTCGCGGCGGCGGTCTCCCCGGGTGCGTTCGTCACGTTCATGCTGTACACCCAGCAGTTCATCTGGCCGCTGGCCCAGTTCGGCCAGATCGTCAACAACTACCAGCGTGCCCGGGCCTCCAGCGACCGGGTCTACGCCCTGCTGGAGGCCGAGCCGTCGGTCCGGGACGGAGCGGACACGCTGGCTCTGGGGACCGTCGCGGGTGCCGTCGAGTACGACGACGTCACGTTCGGCTACGACGCCGACGACTCGCCCGTGCTCCGGGACGTCTCGCTGTCCATCGACCCCGGCGAGACCGTCGGCATCGTCGGCCCGACCGGCAGCGGGAAGTCGACGCTCGTGAAACTGCTGGTCCGCCTGTACGACCCCGACAGCGGGACGGTCCGGGTCGACGGCCACGACGTCCGGGACCTCTCCATCGAGAGCCTGCGACGCGCGGTCGGCTACGTCGCACAGGAACCGTTCCTCTTCTATGGAACCGTCCGGGAGAACATCGCCTACGGGACCTTCGACGCCGACGACGCGGCCATCGAGGCCGCCGCCCGACGGGCAGCGGCCCACGAGTTCGTCGAGAACCTCCCCGACGGCTACGAGACGATGGTCGGCGAGCGCGGAGTCAGGCTCTCGGGCGGCCAGCGCCAGCGGATCGCGCTCGCCCGGACGTTCCTCAAGGCACCGGCTATCCTCGTGCTCGACGAGGCCACGAGCCACGTCGACACCGAGACCGAGGCCATCATCCAGCGGAGCCTGCGGGACCTGGCGACCGACCGCACGACCGTCGCCATCGCCCACCGGCTCTCGACGGTCAAGGACGCCGACACTATCCTCGTCCTCGAAGGCGGCCGCGTCGTCGAGACGGGGACCCACGAGGAACTGCTGGCCGCGGACGGGCTCTACGCGAACCTCTGGACGGTCCAGGCCGGCGACATCGAGAGCCTGCCCGAGAGCTTCTTCGAGGCGGCTATCGCTCGTCGGGCGGCCATCGAGGGCGGCGGCGAGACGGACTGATCAGCTCTCGACGGCCGCCAGTACCGTCTCCAGGCGCCGGACGAGCGTGTCGGCGTCACCGGCAAGCAGCGTCGCACTCGCCTCGATACCGACCTCGCCGCGGTCGACGACGGCGACGGGGGTCTCAGCACTCGCGTCGAAGGCCTGCCCGACGCCCCACGCCGTCGCGCCCGCCGCCGCGTCCGCCGGGTGGTCGGCCCGGTCGTACGCCGACACCGAGCCCGCGAGTTCGTCCAGTGCGGCCTCGACGGCGTCGTCCAGCCGGCAGTTGACCGCGAACCGGACGCTGGGGTCGTGTTCGCGGGCGGCCAGCAGGAACCGGCCGACGGTCCCGGCGGCGCGGTAGCGCACGCCCCGGTTCGGTCGGACGCCGTCGAGCGTGCGGGTGATGCGACCCTCGACAGCGGCGGTCTCGTCCGGTGTCTCCGCGTACGGCGTCGCGCCGGCGACGGTCATCCCGACCTCGGGGACCAGCGGCGAGACGTCCATCCCGACACACGCCGAGACGATCCGCTCGACGGCCTCGACGGTCTCGGTCCGGCTGGCCTCGTTGCGCACCTCGACCATGTGGTGGACGGCGCCCGGTCCCTCGCCGACGTCGTGGTGGTACCGGACCGCCCGCGCCAGGAGGTCGGTGCCGGCCGCGACGGCCGCCGACCGACCGTCGCCGTGGGCCAGGCGCGTGGCGATGGCCGACGAGAGCGTACAGCCAGAGCCGTGAGTCGCCTCGGTGTCGACGCGCTCGTGCCGGAAGACGGTCGTGTCCTCGGCGGTCACGAGCGTGTCGACGACATCGTCGCCGGGGACGTGGCCACCCTTGACGAGCGCGGCGTCGGCACCCATCTCGACGATGTCTCGGCCGGCCTGTTCGGCGGCGTCGGGGTCGTCGACCTCATGGCCGGCCAGCACCTCCGCCTCGTCGGCGTTCGGCGTCACGAGCGTCGCCTCCGCCAGCAACCGCTCGTAGGCGTCCTCGGCCGTCTCGTCGAGCAGACGGTCGCCCGAGGCCGCGACCATCACCGGGTCGACCACGAGGTTCGGCAACTCCGGCGCGTACTCGACGACCAGGTCGATCACCTCGCTCGTCCCGAGCATCCCCGTCTTGACGGCTGTCACGTCGAAGTCGTCGAGTACCGACTCGATCTGGGCCTCGATATCCTCGACGGGCAGCAGATGCTGGCCCTGTACGCCGGTGGTGTTCTGGGCGGTGACGCTGGTGATCGCGCTGGTCCCGAACCCACCGCCGGCTTCGATGGTCTTGAGGTCGGCCTGGATGCCGGCCCCGCCGCCGGAGTCGCTGCCGGCGATGGTCAACACGACTGGCGGGGTGACCGGCGCGTCTGCGCGTGTCATGGTCGAGTGATCGGCCGGTGGACAAAAATCGGTGCTGGTCCCCGACCAATCCTAGTATGCTAATAATACTCCATATCACATTCGAGAAACGCTTATCAGGGGGCAGTGGCCTACAGTTGAGTACCACGATGGAATCGGCACCGGACGAATCGAACGAATCCCCAGCAGAGTACGGCAGTTTCACCACGGGCGGCGGCGACGTCGTCATCTACGACCGGGAGAACCCGGAGGCATGGCTCCAATCGAACTATGCCGTAGACGTCGGTGCCAGTTCGGAACGAACAAGCGCCTGATACCGCTCTTTTCGGCGATTTCTTTCCGACCCGAGAGCCGACGGCTCAGCCGTCGAGTCTCCCCATGTACTCCTCGAAGGTCCCCCAGAAGGGGTCCACGCCGGGGTGGTCCGTGGGCTCGCCGTCGACGACGAGTCCCGAGCCTTCGGTGACGACGCCTGCATCGGCGGCGGGGATGCCCTCGGCGTCGAGGGCATCCAGCACGTCGTCGACGCCGTCGGGCGCGACCGCGGCCAGCAGCGTCCCCTCGCTGATCGAGATCCAGGGGTCGATGCCGAAGAACTCGCAGGCCTCTCGGACACCTGGCTGGACCGGGACGCGGTCGGTCTCCAGTTCGATACCGACTCCGGCGGCGCGGGCCATCTCGTAGAGGCCGCCGTAGATGCCACACTCGGTGGCGTCGTGCATCGCGTGGACCGGGCCCGCTGCTGCGGCCGTCAGTGCGTCCCTGACCGGACTCATGTCGTAGAAGCGGTCGGTCGCCGCCTCGATGGTCTCGGCCGGGAGTTCGTCCTGCATGAGCGACTCGAACTGGATCGAGAGCAGTCCCGTCGCCTCGATGGCGGGGCCTTTGGTGACGACGACCCGGTCGCCAACCTCGGCGCCGTCCGGGCGCACGAGGTCCTCGAACGCGCCGACGGAGACGGCCGTCCCGCCGCCGACCATCGGATAGTTACAGCCCGCGTAGCGGCCGGTGTGGCCCGTGACGACCGAGACACCCAGGTCGCTGGCTTCCGCGTCGACGGTCTCCCAGACTGTCTGGAACTGGTCGTCGGTCATCTCCGGCGGCAGGTTCAGGTCCACCGAGAGGTGTGTCGGTGCCAGTCCCGAGACGGCGACGTCGCTCATGAGGATGTGGAACGCGAACCAGGCGGCCCGTTCGAAGCCCAGCGACGGCATGACGAAGACGGGGTCGGTCGCCATCGCGACCGCCGTCCCGCCGACGTCGACCACGCCGAAGTCGACCCCGTGCTGGGGCCCTAGCGTCACGTCCTCCCGGTCGGCGCCGAGGTTCGGATAGACGAACTCGTCGAAGAACTCGCGGTCGATCTTGCCCAGGTCTGTCATACTACTGTATATTCGCGGGTGGTACTAATCGGTGGCTATCACGTGGCTCACGCCCGCCGATGCGCGGCCAGGACACCCAGAGCGAGCGCCAGGAGGGCAACGAGCGGTGTGAAGCCGGGCCCGTCCTCGCTCGTCGTGGTGGTCACGGGCGTCGGCGACGGCGTCGGCGAGGGGGTCGGTGTCACTCTGGGTGTCGCGGCGGGCGTGACGGTGACGGTGACCGGTTCGGCGCTCCCGGCCGCCAGCAGCACGTCGCCGGGACTCGACAGGGGGACGCCCGTCGACAGTTCTGTCGTGTTCCGGGGCGGGAGGTACACCCGTCGTTGTGCGACGGCCTCGAAGTCACGCGTGAACACGACCTGTCCGCGGGCGGGGATGTCGGCGTCGTTCGTCACCGTCGCCGTGACGACGACTTCGCCGCCGGCCTGGACAGTCGTGGAACTGACGTCGATGTCCGTCACCCGCGTCCGGGCCGGTCGGGTGACGACGACGGTGATGTTGTCACCGTCCAGACTCAGCGTGTACTGGCCGGGCGTCACGAAGGTGTGTGAGAGGGGGACCGCCCGGGCCGTCGCGGGTTCGATACGGCCGCCCTCGGTCGTTACCGTCGTCCCGTTGATGCTCATCGTCGCGTTGTACTGGCCCCCGGTGCCGCCGGCGTTCCTGACGACGGCGTCGACGGTCAGCGTCTCGCCGACGGCAAGCCGGACCGGCGACCCACCGCCGACCGGCCCGACCCGGTAGGGCCCGCTGACCCGATAGGCCGAGCGGTTCGCCGTCGACGGGAGCGCGTACCCGATGCGGGCTGGCAACTGGCCGAACACCGCGGCGTGGTAGCTCTCGTTCCACATCGTGACGTTCGCGTTCGTCTCGGTGTAGTTGGCCGTCAGCGACCGGGCTTCCTGCCCACCGGCCCGCTCGACAGCCGACAGCAGGCGTGGTTGTGTCACGCGGCCGTTCACGCCGTTCAACAGGCGAACTGTGTCCTGGAGCGTCCGCTCGTCGTCGGTCGCCAGCCGGATCTGCTCGTCGATACGGCCGGCCACCAGCGGGCCGCGGTAGTAGTTCGCGCTCTCCTGCCAGGTCGTCGGGTCCGAGAGGACGACCTCGTCGTAGACGGGCTCCGCGCCGGCACCGAGGCGCGACCGGTAGGCGGCGAAGTCGATCCGTTCCTGTTCGAGTGTCAGGGCCGCCGCGTAGTAGACCGCGCTGGCCTCGACGACCCAGCGGGTCCGCTGGGTCGGTCTGAACGCCTGTCTGGTGTGGACGTACTCGTGCAGCCAGATGTTCTCGGGCGTGTCCAGTCGCTCGGTGTCCTGGACCCACATGTCCGCGTCGCCGATCTGGAAGCCGCGGGCGCCCCAGGAGACGTTCTCGGTCGGTGCAGCGACGACGAACACCGACTCGTCGCGGTCGCCGACCCGGAGCGCGTTCGAGGCGTTCGACAGCGACGTCAGGACCGCGTCCGGCGAGGCTGCCATCGCGGCCCGTTCCGGGACCGCCAGCCGGATCGTCTGGCCGTTGGTCGTCCGCTCGACGGTCTCGACCGCGCCGAGGTAGACGAGCCACTCGCCGGTCGCCCCCGGCCCGTCGGTCCGCATAGCCCGCTCGAAGCGCACCGGATCGGCGCCGACGTACGTCCACTCCGTCGGTGTCGCCTTCCGGGAGAACAGGGCCCACTCGGCGGCGTCCACGCCGATGTAGCGACCGTCGGCGCCCTCGGGACCGTCCCGGCTGAGCGTCTCGTTCGGGTTCCGACGGTACGCCAGGACCGGCGTCGAGGACTCACCGTCCCACTCGTAGGTCGTCCCGTTGAGGCGGTCGAAGCCGGCCGCCCGCGTCACCGTCGCGTTCTCCGGCAGTGTCGTCTCCAGCGTGCGGACGCGGTCCGGGATGGTGTAGGTTAGCCGGATCGACACGCTCCCCGTCTCGTTGGGCGTACGGTCGAACGACTGGAGGACGCTGATGGTGTCGCCGTCGGCGACCTGCCCGACATCGCCACCGTTCGTTCCTTCCTGGGCAGGAAACACCTCCGACGAGGACGGGCTGGCGTTCGCGCTGCTGGCGCCCTCGGTGGCGTCGAACCGACCCACTCGGTGGGTAGCGTCGTCCGGTGATGCCGTGGCAACCGGGACGAACACCACCAGAACGAGCAGGGCTATGACTCCGGCGGCCACCCTCCACCGGCGCGCCCCGTCCATTGGCACATGGTACCGGCTCACGGTTGAAATAGTTGACCGATGCTCGCCCGCCGCGCACACCCGCCCCGTCGCCCGGTCCTGTCAGGCAGTCGACTCCAGTCGCGACTCGATGTCGTCGAAGACGTCGCCCACTCGGCCACGGATGTCGTCACGGATGGCCCGGACGGCGTCGAGGTCCTGGCCGTCTGGGTCCGCCAGCGCCCAGTCACGGATCTCGACGTCGGCCTCCAGCGAGAGCGTCGAACAGCCCATCGTGACGACCAGATCGCAGTCGTTCAGTTCGTCGGCCGGGATCTCGCGTGGCTCGCGGTCCGAGAGGTCGACCCCGAGTTCGTCCATCACCGTGACGACCTCCTCGTGGACGTGGTCGGCCGGGTCGGTCCCGCCGGTGTGGACGGTCACGTGGTCCGCGAGGCCGCGTTCGTCGACGGCCTGTTCGGCGAAGGCGGTCGACATCTGCGAGCGACCGGCGTTCTGGACGCAGACGAAGGCGACGTGGAAACTATCGGCCATAGTCCCGATTGAACAACCGCTCATTTAGCCGCTTCGGTCGAAATCAGTCTATATAGCCGTCAGTACGCCCATTTAGAGTGGCCCCGATCGGGTCGTCGGCGGGCTATCGTCCGCACCCGCAATCCTTACCCCGTGGACGGCCACAGAGGGGGATATGACAGAGGCGACGGGTATCGTCGGGGAGTTCCTCGCGCTCAAGGAGGAGACCGACGCCGACGTGCTGGCGATGCAGTGTGGCGACTTCTACGAGTTCTTCGACGAGGACGCCGAACTGGTGGCCGACGAACTCGATCTGAAGGTCTCACAGAAGTCCTCACATGGCTCCTCGTATCCGATGGCCGGCGTCCCCGTCGACGACCTGACGCCGTACGTCTCGGCGCTGGTCGAACGGGGCTACCGCGTCGCGGTGGCCGACCAGCACGAGACGGCTGATGGCCACGCCCGCGAGATCACCCGCGTGGTGACGCCAGGCACGCACGTCGAGACTGGGGACGACGCCGCCCAGTACCTCGCGACGGTCGTTCGTGATGGAGACACCTACGGCCTCGCGTTCGCCGACGTGACCACCGGACAGTTCCAGGTGACACAGCTCGACGACGCCGACATCGGGGAGGTGCTCTCGGAGCTGTACACGTTCGCACCCGCCGAGATCCTGCCGGGGCCGGATCTGCGGACCGACGACGACTTCCTCGAACTGCTGCGCGAACGGACCGACGCCACGCTGACGCTGCACGCCACGGAGTCGTTCGCGCCGGGCCGGGCGCGCCACCGGGTGCGCGAGCAGTTCGGCGCCGAGACCCTGGAGAGCGTCGGCGTCGCCGACGACGACGCGGCCATCGCCGCCGCGGGTGCCATCCTCGCCTACGTCGAGGAGACCGGTGTCGGGACGCTGGCGGCGGTCACGCGCCTGCAGGCCTACGGCGCCCGCGAGACAGTCGACCTGGACGCGACGACCCAGCGCAACCTCGAACTCACCGAGACGATGCAGGGCGACACCTCGGGGTCGCTGTTCGATACCATCGACCACACCGTCACCGCTGCGGGGGGTCGACTCCTCCGGCGCTGGCTCCAGCGGCCGCGCCGGGACCGCGGGGAACTGCGCCGCCGGCAGGCCAGCGTCGCCGCGTTCACGCGTGAGGCGATGGTCCGCGAGACCATCCGCGAGACGCTCGGGGACGCCTACGACCTCGAACGGCTGGCCGCACGCGCCACGTCGGGGAGCGCCGACGCCAGGGACCTCCGGGCCGCCCAGGAGACGCTAGCGCTGCTCCCGGCCATCGCCGACGCCGTGGCCGACACCGAGCGACTGGCCGACTCGCCCCTTTCAGACGCGCTGGCGGGCGCCGACCGCGACGCTGCTGCTGCCCTGGCAGCGGACCTCGACGACGCCCTCGTCGAAGACCCGCCGGGGACCGTCACCCAGGGTGGCCTGTTCCGCCGGGGCTACGACGACGACCTCGACGACCTCATCGACGAGCACGAGGCCGCCCTGGAGTGGCTGGAGACCCTGCCCGACCGCGAGAAGGAGCGGACCGGCATCACCCACCTCTCGGTCGACCGCAACAAGACGGACGGCTACTACATCCAGGTCGGGAAGTCAGAGACCGACCAGGTGCCCGACGACTACGAGGAGATCAAGACGCTGAAGAACTCGAAACGGTACACCATCCCCGAACTCGACGAGAAAGAACGGGACGTGCTCCGCCTGGAGGAACGGCGCCACGACATGGAGTACGAGCGGTTCCAGGACCTGCGGGAGCGGGTCGCCCAGCACGCGACGCTGTTGCAGGACGTCGGGCGGGCGCTGGCGGAGGTCGACGCACTGGCCTCCTTGGCCGTCCACGCCGTCGAGAACGACTGGACACGCCCCGAACTGACCGACGGGCGGGAACTGGCCATCGAGGCCGGCCGCCACCCCGTCGTCGAGCAGACCACCGAGTTCGTCCCCAACGACCTCTTCATGGACGCGGACCGCCAGTTCCTGATCGTCACCGGCCCCAACATGAGCGGGAAGTCGACCTACATGCGCCAGGCGGCGTTGCTGACACTGTTGGCACAGGTCGGCAGTTTCGTCCCGGCCCGCTCGGCCACTGTCGGCGTCGTCGACGGCATCTATACCCGTGTCGGCGCGCTGGACGAACTCGCACAGGGCCGCTCGACGTTCATGGTCGAGATGCAGGAACTGTCGAACATCCTCCACTCGGCGACCGAGGAGTCGCTCGTGATCCTGGACGAGGTCGGTCGCGGGACTGCTACCTTCGACGGCATCAGTATCGCGTGGGCGGCCACGGAGTACCTCCACAACGAGGTCCGCGCGAAGACGCTGTTTGCGACCCACTACCACGAACTGACGACGCTGGCGGACCACCTCGGTCGCGTCGAGAACGTCCACGTCGCCGTCGCCGGCGACCCCGACGAGGGCGAGGACGAGGTCACCTTCCTCCGGACGGTCAGGGACGGCCCGACAGACCGGAGCTACGGTATCCACGTCGCCGACATGGCCGGCGTCCCCGAACCGGTCGTCGACCGCTCGCAGGAGGTACTGGACCGACTCCGCGAGGAGAAGGCCATCGAGGCGAAGGGGGGTAGCGGCGGGAGCGGGACAAAACAGGCTGTCTTCGACCTCTCGTCGGGCAGTTTCGCCGGTGGCACCGATCGAGCGGGCGACGACCAGCGGGCCAGCGCCGACGGCGGGGCGGCCGAGACGATGACGGACACCCTTGCCGACCGCTTCGGCGAGGACGCCCAGGACGTGCTCGCGGCGCTTGCGGACCTGGACGTCAACGAGACGCCACCGGTCGAGTTGATGGCGAAGGTCCAGCAGTGGCAGGCCGACCTCGACGAGTGAGTGGTCGCCGATACGCCCCGCCGCCGGCCACGGGGGCTCCCGACGGCCTCGGACTCACCGGTCGGGGAACAGTTCCTGGCGCAACAGTACGCTCCCGCCCAGCACGAACGCCAGCCCGGCACCGCCGTAGAGCACCCACTGGCGTGCGTTCAGCGGTGCGCTGTCCATCGCCTGCAGACGCCCCAGCCTGTACTCGGCGTAGGAGGTGTTCCGGCACTGCTGGACGTGCGTCTCGTTCAGTTCGACCGGCTCCATCCCGAGGCCGCCGTCGACGAGACGCGTCTGTCCGTCGAGGTCGTCACAGCCCGCCTGGAACGTCTTGTAGTCCGCTCTGGTGACCGTCGTCGTCAGGTCCGCGTACACCAATCCGGCGAGGACACCGACGCCGAGCAGGACGATGCCCAGCGCGACGACGATCGAGCCCCAGTTCCGGCGGCGCTGGGCTGTCACGCACTCATTCCTCGGTATCGTCGTAGTCGAACGTCTCCTCGGGTACCTGGTCGGCGAAGAACCCGAACGTCTCCTCGTCGCGCACCAGGTAGTCGTTCTCCAGCGTCTCGGAGACGATCCGGCCCAGTGAGTCCAGTTCCGACTCGATCTCGTCGGCGTCCGCGCGGTCGAGATCCGCGCGGGCCGGGGCCGGCAGCGTCGGTGCTCGGTAGCCGACCTCGCCCGACGCGGGGTCCCAGAAGAAGTCCAGCGCGTCGACGAGTCCGAACTCGACGACGACGTCGAACTCCGTCTCCGTCAGACCGGTCTGCGTGGTCCACTCCTCGAAGGCGTCGTGCCAGGCACCCTCGGCGAGGACGCCTGCGATCTCCGCTCGGCGGTAGTCGTCCTCGGGCTCTTCCTCGTGCGTGTCGATCGCCTCGTACTCGTCCCGTGGCTGTGGCCCCGACAGGGTGGGTGGGTCCGGGACAATAACGTCGAGTGCCATACGATAGTGTAGGCTCGGCAACTGGAAATACGCTCCGGCGCCCCTACTCCAGGACCGACTTCGGTCGCCTGAGGTAGAACTCCTGGTCGAGGACCCGCTGGAAGACCGCGAACAGCGTCTCGACGGCGGCCGGGTCCGGATCGAACCGGATGTGTGGGGCCACGTGGTACCCCTTCGAACCGGTCAGGAAGAAGTACAGCGTCCGGTGGTGGGCCGCCGTGGCGTCGACGACACCGACGTCGGCGCCGTCCAGCGCGTCCGCGAAGTCGTTGAGCATCGACGCGATGTCGTCGTGCAGTTGCTCGTCGGGGCGCTCCAGGGTCGTCCCGAAGGTCTGTTCGAGGAAATCACTCGTCGCACGCAGGAACGGGTTGCTGTCGATGCCGGTCGGGTCGACGGCGGCGAACGCCTCGTAGAGGTCCAGCAGCGTCGACAGTTCGTCGGCAGTCACCGCGATGGGTCTGACCGGCTCACCCTGCGGGAGCGAGTAACTGGGGAACGAGTGTGACTGTGGGTCCGGGACCTTCCCGAACACCGAGTCCAGAGACATACCCCGCCGTTTGGTCTCGAAGCGTCTAATCCTTTGGCGTGGTCAGACGCTGCGTTCGCCAAGCGTCGCCAGCAGTCGACTCCCGTAGGCGACCCGCAGCACGGAGGTAGCGTCGCCAGCCTCGAAGATCAGGTCGTCGTGGGACTCGACGTGGGCCAGCACATCGGCCGACGCGTGGTCGGGCGCGGCGGCGATACCGGCGTCGTGGTCGGCGACCCACTCCATCACGCGGAGGTCGCTCTTGCTGTCGCCCATCACGAGTGCGAACGGGTCCGTGATGCCGAGTACGTCTAGTGCGGCCTCTACACCCGCAGCCTTGTCCAGCTCCAGGCTGACGAGTTCGGCGGCGTCGCCCTCGTAGTAGCCGAGGTCGATCCGTTCGAGCACGTCGAGGAACGCCTCGGGGACCTCGCCGAGGTCGACGTCGACTGCCTCGCCCCCGGCCTCGAACACCGCTCGGATTTCGGGATCACGGCTGAAGTACGTCCTGGCGGCTGCGGCCGGGCGGTCGAGGGCAGTGTCGGTCTCGTCGGCGACGACGCGGCCGACCAGACCACAGAGGTAGCGGAGTCCCTCGTCGATGACCTCGATCGCCGTCTCGCTGCCGATCTCGGCGTTCGGTTTGAGCGTGACGTTGAACTCGTTGCCCTGGAGGTGGACCCGGTGGGCGAACCCTTCGGGGGCCTCCGAGAGGACACGCCGGCGGACGGCGTCGAAGACGGCGACGATCGCGGGATCCAGGTCGTCGTAGAGGAGCCGTTTGGTGTCCGGACCGTGACCGGGGGTGAAGACGCCGTTGCCGGACTCGTAGACGATGCTCACCGACCCCGAGGAGACGAGGTCGTTGCCCAGCCCCTGGATGGTGAACCCCTTGACGTTCTCCAGGGTCTGGCCGGTACAGACGACGATCGGAACATCCGCCTCGTGGAACTCGGTCAGCAGGTGCAGCGTGTCACGGGGGATCTCGTTGTCGGTGTAGCCGGCCGACCGGAGCGTCTCGTCGACGTCCAGCACGAGGACGTTGACGGCCCGGTCGTGTTTGGTGTAGAGGTCCAGCGCGGTGAAGGCCTCGTCGCGGGTGAGTCGTGCGGCGATCTCGGCGTAGGTCTCGCCGGTCGCCGGGAACTGCTCGGCGACGACGGCCTTCCGACCCTCCAGTTCTTCCTTGATCTCGCCCCACTGTTCGAGCGTGATCGGCGAGTCGAGCGGTGGGAACAGATCGACGAACTCCTGGTAGGCACGTAACGTCGCCGTGTCCATCTCCTCGTACAGCCGATAGAGCTGGTCGTACTGTTCCATCGGTATCGTACTCCCCCAGTCGCCGTGGTGCTACTTCACTCACCCGGTCGGCGCTGTGGGGCGAAAAAACGGCTGGTCGCTACGCCTCGTCGCCGCCGTCGGTCAGAATGTCGACGTCCTCATCGGTCGCCGTCTCGTTGAGGAACGACGGCAGTCCTGGCTCGTCCTCGGTTTCGGACTCCTCGTCGTCCAGCGGCTCACTCGCTGTCGTCCATTCTCTGTCGTGGCCTCTGTGGTGACACATCGTCACTCACCCACTCGGTGGTGGGTACTGTGCCGTGTTAACTATTTCCATACCAACGCTGACAGACCGCGAGCCAGTCACGCTCAAGTCGCTCCGTCCGTTATCGGGCCACAATGACCACGTGGGGAGCCACATGAGCGACATCCAGCAACTCGACGAGCGGACCGTCGAACGCATCGCGGCGGGCGAGGTAGTCGAGCGACCCGCCTCCGTCGTGAAAGAACTGGTCGAGAACGCCATCGACGCCGACGCCGACCGGGTCGAGGTGGCCGTCGAGGCCGGCGGCACCGAGGGCGTCCGGGTTCGCGACGACGGTATCGGCATGGACCGGGAGTCGGTCCAGCGGGCCGTCGAGCAACACACCACCTCGAAGATACGGGACATCGCCGACCTGGAGGCCGGCGTCGGGACACTGGGTTTCCGCGGGGAGGCGCTGCACGCCATCGGCGCCGTCTCGCGGCTGACGATCACCACGCGACCGCGCGGTGGCGACGTCGGGACGGAACTGGTCGTCGAGGGCGGCGAGGTGACCGACGTCGGGCCCGCGGGCTGTCCCGAGGGGACGACCATCGCCGTCGACGACCTCTTCTACAACGTCCCGGCCCGCCGAAAGTATCTCAAGCAGGCGTCGACGGAGTTCGCCCACGTCAACACCGTGGTCACGAGCTACGCGCTGGCGAACCCGGGCGTCGCGGTCTCGCTGTCCCACGACGGCCGCGAGACGTTCGCGACGACGGGGCAGGGCGACCTCCGTGAGACCGTCCTGTCGGTCTACGGCCGCGAGGTCGCGACGTCGATGATTGCGGTCGACGGCGACGACCTCCCGGACGGGCCACTCGACGGGGTCTCCGGCCTGGTCTCGCACCCCGAGACCACCCGCGCCGGCCGCGAGTACCTCTCGACGTACGTCAACGGCCGCTACGTCCGCGCGAAGACCGCCCAGGACGCCGCAATCGACGCCTACGGGACGCAACTGGCGCCCGACCGCTATCCCTTCGCGGTGCTCTTTCTCGACGTCCCGGCCGGCGACGTCGACGTCAACGTCCACCCCCGCAAGATGGAGGTCCGGTTCGCCGACGACGAGGGCGTCCGCGAACAGGTCCGAACTGCCGTCGAGGACGCACTGCTCCGGGAGGGCCTGCTGCGCTCGTCGGCTCCACGGGGTCGCTCACAGCCCGAACAGACCGAGATCACGCCGGGCAGTAGCGGCGCCGGTGGCGAGGACGCGGGGGGAGACGCCGCCACCGCGGGCACCCCGGCTTCGGGTGGAACGGGGGCCGGAGACACGCCACCACCGGCAGATGCCACGCCCGAGGTCGACAGTGCGGGGAGCGCTTCCGGTGGAACCGACCGCTCGCAGCCGTCCGGTGCCGGGACGAGTGGATCAGCAGGAACCGGTGGCGACGGGTCGCGGCCTCCCGCAGACAGCGGCGAGACGCGGGGGGCGGGGACCGACGGCGACGACACCGCCGGCGGTACCGAGACGACAGCGCGGGCGGACCGTCGACCGACCGACCCGGAGCGGAAGTTCACGGGTGGCCACGAGCAGGACCGCCTCGGCGAGGCGCCCTCGACCGACCACGACACGCTGCCGTCGATGCGCATCCTGGGCCAGCTCCACGAGACCTACGTCGTCGCCGAGACCGACGACGGGCTGGTCCTGCTCGATCAGCACGCCGCCGACGAGCGGGTCAACTACGAGCGCCTGAAGGCCGAGTTCGAGGGCGAGACGACTACACAGGCCCTTGCGGAGCCGGTCGCACTCGAACTGACCGCCCGCGAGGCGGCCGTCCTGGCCGACCGGGCCGACGCGCTAGCGAGCCTGGGCTTTCACACCGCCCGGACCGGCGAACGGACCATCGAGGTCCGCACCCTCCCGGGAGTCATCGCGGACGCCGCCGGCCCCGACATCGTCCGTGACGTCCTCGGTGCGTTCGTCGAGGGTGCCGACGAGGCCGCCGCGACGGTCGAGGCGGCGGCCGACGAACTGCTGGGGGACCTGGCGTGTTACCCCTCGGTGACGGGCAACACCTCGCTGGCCGAGGGGTCGGTGCGGGACCTGCTCGCCGCGCTGGACGACTGCGAGAACCCCTACGCCTGTCCGCACGGCCGTCCCACCGTCATCGAGATCGACCGGACCGAACTCGAAGACCGCTTCGAGCGGGACTATCCCGGCCACGGCGGTCGACGGGACTGACCGCGCCGGTTCCTTCGACAGGCCGACCCGACAGATTCATCGATAGAGGCGTGTGAACTAAGTCGGATACTACCGATTGCCACGGTATGACACTGGTCAGTTTCGGTGAGACGGCACTTCGGTTCGCTCCGCCGGAGGGGCACCGGTTCGAGACGGCACGCGAGGTGTCCATGCGGGCCGACGGTACCGCGAGCAACGTCGCGACCACGGCGAGTCGGCTGGGGACCGAGACAGTCTGGCTCTCGAAGCTTCCCGATACACCGCTGGGACGGCGTGTCGTCGCCGAACTCCACGAACACGGGCTGGAGACCGAGGTGGTCTGGGCCGACGGCGGCGAGGGACGACAGGGACTGACCTTCTACGAGGACGCGACGCCGCCGCGGGAGGACCGACTGATTCAGGACCGGTCGGCGGCCGCCGCGGCGACGGTGACACCGGGAGAGCTCCCGATGGAGGCGATCCAGGCCGCGGACGTCGTGTTCGCGGCCGGCTCGACCGCCGCGCTGTCGGACACCGCCGCGAGTACGCTCGGTGCGCTCATGCGTGCCGCCTCCGGGACGCGAGCGCTCGATCTGGATTTCCATCCCGGGCTGTGGGACGCGGACACCGCGCTCGCACAACTGGAGGACCTGTTCGACGCCGTCGATATCCTCTTCGCGAACGAGGACGAGGCCACGGCAGTGTTCAACCGGTCCGGAACCCCCCGGGAACTGAGTCACACGCTCGCGTCCACCTACGACTTCGACTACGTCTTCCTGACCCGGAGCGAGCGCGGCGCGGTCGCCTACCACGACGGCGTCGTCCACGAACAGGACGCTATCGAGACGGACATCGTCGACAGTTCCGGCCAGCACGACGCGCTCGTCGGTGCGGTTATCGACCGCCTGTCTGCGGGCAGTGCGACCGACGATGCGCTGCTCCACGGCGCGGCAGCCGCTGCACTGGCCCGGACGATGCCGGGACCGCTGGTCCCCATCGAGGCCGACGAGGTATCCCGGCTCGTCGACTCGGAAACGTCCGGACGGCGATAATCTCACACTGCCGACAGAGATTTACGGGTGCCATGTGACTCCTCCACTATGCACACACCGTGGCAGTCGCTCACGGTCGCTCTCGTCGTGGTAGCGCTGACGACTGCGCTCGTTCCCGCGCCCGCTGTCGCACAGTCGCAGGTGACACTCACTGTTACTGTCGTCGACCAGGACGGCGATCCGGTCAGCGGCGCGACCGTTTCGACGACCTGGAACGACGGTGACGGCGGCCCGGTCAACGAGACGACACGCGCGAACGGGCAGGCGCTCGTCGACGTCCCGGAGGGGGCCGATATCACGATCACGGTCCACGACGATACGTACGTCCGTAACGTCCCGGTCACGATCGACGGCGCGTCCAGCCAGGAGGTCCGGATCGAGGTCTCGGAAGCGGCCGTCGCGACGATCACTGCCGTCGACGGCAACGGGAACCCGGTCGAGAACGCTCGCGTGACCCTGTACCGCTCCGGGAAGTTCGTCACGGATCGCCGGACCGGTTCGGACGGCACGATGACTTCACAGCGCATCGAAGAGGGCGAGTACCGCGTCACCGTCTCGAAGGCCGGCTACTTCGACACCCGCGTCGACCGGACCTTCGAAGGACAGCCGCGCCGTGAGATTACGATCGAGGAGGGGTCGGCACTGGTCACGTTCTCGGTCACCGACGACCACTTCGACGACCCCGAACCCGTCCGGAACGCGACTGTCACCGTCGGTGGCGTGGGCTCGGTCCAGACCCTCTCGGACGGTGAAGCGACGCTTCAGGTCCCGGTCAACGACCAGTACCGCGCGACCGTCACCAAGGACGGCTACGAGACGACTCGCAAGATCCTCTCTGTCCGGGAGAGTGACACGTCCCTCGATGCGACCATCCAGCGGACCCCGCGGCTCAACCTCACCTCCGACAACCGCCGGATCGTCGTCGGGGAGACCGCGCGACTGACGGTCCGCGACGAGTACGGCGACCCGGTCGAGGGGGCGTCCATCGCGCGCAACGGGAGCAGTGTCGGGACGACCAACGCGAACGGTGTCCTGACGGCCGAGATACCGAGTGCTGGTCCGGTCGAGTTCTCCGCCCGTTCGGGATCGCTCTCGACGAGCATCGTCGTCCAGGGGGTCGAAGCCGGCAACGAACAGACGCCGACCCCGACGCCGACCGGGACGCCAGCCCCGCCGCCGCCGACGACTACCCCCACGCCCACCGAGGAACCAGGTGGACTCATCGAGGTCGACGGGCCCGGCTTCACGCCCGTGATCGCGCTGGTCGCGGTCGTCCTGGTGACCCTGCTCGCCATGCGACAGCGGTAACGGGACCCTTTTCCCCCAGAGGCTCCCATCGGTGACCGATGACTGTTCTCGAGGACGTCCACGAGGCCCACGGAGCCACGTTCCGGACCGTCGGCGGGCGCCGCGTCGTCGACACGTACGGGCGGCCCGAGCGGACCCACCGGGCGGTCCGCAACGTCGTCGGCGTCTGTGAGTTCGGCTACGGCGTCCTCGTCGTCACCGGCGAGGACCGCGTCGACTACGTCGACAACGCCGTCTCCAACCGCGTGCCCGACGCCGACGGCGCGGGCTGTTACGCGCTGTTGCTGGACCCACAGGGTGCCGTCGAGACCGACATGTACGTCTACAACGCCGGCGAGCGCCTGCTGGTGTTCACGCCGCCACAGCGGGCCGGCCCGCTGGCCGAGGAGTGGCGCGAGAAGACGTTCATCCAGGACGTCGAGATCGACGTCGCGACCGACGACTTCGCCGTCTTCGGCGTCCACGGGCCGAAGGCGACCGAGAAGATCGCGAGCGTCCTCCACCAGAGTGGCACGCCAGAGGCTCCACTCTCGTTCGTCCGCGGCGAACTGGGCGACGCTGGTGTCACTGTCGTCCGGACCGACAACCTCGCCGGTGAGGAGAGCTTCGACGTGGTCTGTGCGGCCGCGGACGCCGAGGCCGTCTTCGACACGCTCGTCAACCGCGGACTCAACGCCGTCCCCTTTGGCTACCGAACCTGGGAGACGCTGACCCTGGAGGCCGGGACACCGCTGTTCGACACCGAGATCGAGGGTGCACTGCCCAACGACCTCGGACTCCGGACCGCGCTGGACTTCGAGAAAGGCTGTTACGTCGGCCAGGAGGTCGTCTCCCGCATCGAGAACCGGGGGCACCCGAGTACGCGACTCGTCGGGCTCCGCGCCGAGGCAGTGCCCGACGCCGGGGCCGCCGTCTTCGCGGGCGACGACCACGTCGGGAGCGTCACCCGTGCCGTCGAGAGCCCGACGCTGGAGGCGCCGATCGCGCTGGCGACCGTCGACTGGGAACTCCCCGAGGAATCGCTCACGGTTCGCGTCGACGGGCGCGAGGTCGACGCCGTCCGCGCCGACCTGCCGTTCGTCGACGGATCGGCCGTCTCCGCGCGGTGTCCACGTTACGAGTAGCCGGTATCGTCGCCCGGCGTATCTGCGTCGCCCATGTACCCCTCGATAGCGACGAGAGCGGTGTACGCCGAGAACGCCGCCAGACACATCCCGCCGAACTGCGTGGTCGCGGTGAGTGCCGCACTGACGTCCTGGTACTGCAGCGGCGCGACGATGAGCCAGGCACCCAGTGCCGTGGCCATCACGCCCGCCGCGAACCGGGGCCGGCCCCGGTCACGGATCGTCTGTGCGTTCTTGGCGGCGAAGATAGCGCCGACGACGGCCGAGAGCGTGACACTACCCCGGATGCCCGGACCGGCGCCCAGCGCGAGCGGCGCGACGAACGCGACCAGACAGCCAAGCAGTGCAACGGCGGCCGCCGCCGCGGTGAACCGTGAAGCCTGCATGGCCGGGACTACCCGGAGTAGTGATAAATAGCTTCTACCAACGACGCGAGCGACTCACTCGATTAGCGGCAGGATGATACCGAACACGAGCGGTGACAGGAGGCCGATGAGGATACCGAACCCTTCCATGTTGGTCAACAGGAGCTGTTCCCAGCCGGGCAGTGGCCCGGCGACTGCTGCCCCCACGGTTTCGCCGAGGAGGCCGACGACGAACAGGCCGACGCCGAGGAGGAACCCCCGCTTGGCCATCGTCGCGTGGTCGATATTCTGTGTCTGCACCATATACTTCCACCATCGTTTCGGCGTAAAGACGGTTTCTATTCGACGAAAGGATTATAATTGGCTCTCGTCTACGGGCAGGCGATGAACGGACTGCTCTCGGAATCGCTGGTCGAACTGCTGGGCCTGGTGCTCTCGGCGGTCGCCGCCGGCGTCCTCACCGTCGTCGGCGCGCTGACGGAGAACGCCGGGATGGCGGACCTGCTGGCCGGGCAATCGGTCTTCGGAAGCTGGGAACTGTTCATGGGTGCCATCGCGCTGTACGCCGGGGTCTACCTCCTGGGGTACCAGCGGGTGCTGGTGCCCATCTCGGCGAAGCTCACGAACTGAGTTGTCTCGTGCGGAGAGCCGCTCGAACCGGGCTCAGGACCGCGACAGCAGCGCCTTCAACTGTTCGCGCGAGAAGACCGTCGTCGGGCGGTCCATGTGGACGCCGATCTCTCCTTCGAACAGTTTCATCCCCGCTCGCTGGATTGGCTCCGGGACCGAGTAGCCGGCCCGCACGGCGTGGCCGAGTCTGATATCGGTCCGTAACTCCGCGCGCCAGGCGCGCTCGTAGTCGCCCAGTGTCGCGGGGTCGGAAGGGTCGATCTCGCTCGCGGCGTGGTCGGCGGCGGTCATGCCATAGAGGATCCCGCCGCCGGTGAACGGTTTGGTCTGGGCGGCGGCGTCGCCGATCAGGAACGAGCGCCGGCCGGTGACGCGTCTGGGCGGGCCGACCGGAATCAGCCCCGAGCAGCGCCGGGTCACGTCGGCGCCGTACCCGTCGACGAACGCGTCGAACCGGCCGGGGGCGTCGTCGCCGGGCGGGACCGCCAGACCGTACTCGACACCGGCCTCGCCCCGTGGGATGCGCCAGGCGAAGAACCGCGGGACGGTGAGATGGACGTCGACGAAGTCGCCGTGGTCCGTCGTCTCGTCGAACCCCAGCACGCCGTGGAGTAACTCGTCGGGTTCCGGTAGCCCCAGTTCGCGCCGGACACGGCTCTTGGGGCCGTCACACCCCGCGACCATCAGGGCGCGGTGGGTCTCCACGCCGTCCGGCCCGCGAACCTCGACGGTGACGCCGTCGCGGTCCTCGGTGACCCCGACGACGGTGTGGCCCTCGCGAACGTCGGCACCGGCCGCGCGAGCCAGTTCGGCCAGGTGGCGGTCGAGCCCGACGCGGTCGATGACGTTCGAGACGGGCTCGTCCTTGTAGAAGGGGTAGTCGCCGCTGCCGGGACCGCCTGTGTGGAACCGGGCGCCGAACACCTCGTTCTGGAGGAGGTCGGCACGGGCGTCATCGGTGTACTCCCAGACGTCCGTGCTGACGTGGCCGGAACAGGCCAGTGGCTCGCCGACCGTCCCCTGTTCGAAGACGAGCACGTCGAGCCCTTGCCGGGCCGCCTGGCGGGCGTACCGCGAGCCCGCGGGGCCGGCACCGACGACGACGACGTCGTGCATACGCGTCGTCAGGGTGTCAGGAGGGAAATACCTTCTCGATTCGCGACGATCAGTGGCCGGCGGCCGGCGGTCGCGGTTCGTTCCGCTCGGCGAGCCAGCCGCCGAGACGGCCGCCAAGCGAGCCGAACAGCGCCGAGATACCGGCGACGAACCCGAGTGCGAACACGACGAAGGTAGCGACTGCGAGCGTCCCGCCCGCGATGAACCACGGCGGACCGTCCAGGGCGGTCATGGCCGCAGCCATGTCCCAGACGATCCACAGCGCCGGGAGCGTCCCGACGAGGCCCGTCCGGAGGCCGACGGCACTGCTCCGGAGGCCGCGTCGCTTCGCGAGGTAGCCGACGACGATGGCCGCGAGGAACACCGAACTCAGTGACATCTCGGTACCGGACTGCCAGTAGCTGACGAGCGTGAACGGCATGGAGAGGGCGCCGCCCAGCAGGGCGTATCGCCAGGTGTCGCTCAACTCGTGGAGGGGACCAATTCGGGTCATGTGCGGGAGTTGACAGCCGCCGGTAATAAAACCTCCCGACGCGTCTCTCGCTCACCGGTCACCGCTGGCGCCCGCGTTTCGGACGCCATATGCCGCTGGAGTCCCTGCCGCCGGTATGACAGAGTACCAGCCCGGAGTCTGTAACATCGGCACGGTCGAGCGTCGTCGCCGACGGATCGCCGGTGTCGGGTCCTTCGTCGTTGCGGCGGCCCTCGTCGTCGCTGTCGTCTTCGATGTGGTTCCGACGACCGTCCTCTGGGGCGCCGTCCCGTTCGTCTTCGGCGGGTGGATCGGCGTCCTGCAGGACTACTTCCGGTTCTGTGCGGCCTTCGGCGCGCTGGCCCGGTACGACCTCTCGGGATCGGGTGGCTCAACGGGTTCCGTGGCCGAGGCCGAGGCGGTGCGCGCCGACCGCCGGAAGGCACTGCAGATCGTCCTCCTGTCGGCCGTCGCGACGGCCGTGACCGCGGTCCCGCTCCTCCTGGTCGGTGGGGCGGTCTAGACCACCGCCAGCCCACGTGGCACCTGATTGTAGTCGGTCGTCCACTGGCCGACCTGGGTCCACTCACGTCCCTCGGGCGAGCGCAACAGCCCGTGGTTCGTCAGGGCGAACACGGCGCCCTCACCGGCGGCCAGTACCGGCCGTGCCAGTCCGTCGGGACCGGGGAGACCGCCCATCGCGCGCTCCCAGCGGTCGCCGGTCGAGCGATAGACGTAGCTCTCGCCGGTCGTGGAGTGGGCCGACCGCGGCCCGGTCGCAGCCGAGACGACGACGGTCTCGGGGTCCTCGGGATGGACGGCGAGTCCCCAGACGTAGCGGTGGTCGAGGCCGTCCTGCGGATGTGTCCAGGTCTCGCCCCGGTCGGTCGAGTGACCGTAGCCGTCACCGGCGGCGGCATAGACTCGGTCGGGCGCGCCGGGGTGGGTCGCCAGTGTGTGGTTGTCCCGACGGGCGCCGTCGGGATGGTCGAGCCACGTCTCCCCGCCGTCGAGACTCCGGACGAACGCACCGGTCTCGATGGCGACGTAGAGGCAATCGGCGTCGTCCGGTGCCACCGCGAGCCAGCGGACGTGGTGGGTGTGAGGACGGGGCGGGAACGACCACCGGGACGACGATTCCAGGTCGGTCAGCCCCTCGCGTTCGGTCCAGGTCTGCCCGCCGTCTGTCGACCGGTAGACAGCGCTTGGTTCGGTGCCTGCCCACACCACGTCGGGATCCTGCGGGTCGACGGTGACGGCGGTGACGCGGTCGGGCGTTTCCAGCGCCGTGCTCCAGGACCCGCCGCCGTCGGTCGTGTACTGGAGGCCGGCGTCGACGGTGCCGACGAACGCACGCTGGGGGGCGTCCGGATGGGCCGCGACACACTGGATATCGTGGCTCACGAGCCGGTCCTTCCAGGGGTCCGGGCCCACGAGGACGCGGTCCGAGAGCCCGGCGTAGGCTGTGTCCATACCGGAGCTACGCGACGGCCGCTGAGAAAGGTACCGGCGGTCCGCCACAGACGGAGTCCTGTCGTCTCGAACCGGGATCGCCGACACACAGTCGGCCGATCACCGGTGTCCAGTGACAGGCCGCCGTCTCAGTCCTCGGCGACGGCGGCCGCGACGCCGAGTCGTCGGTCGAGGAAGTCCGCCAGCAGGCGGAACAGCCGGATCTTCTGGTCGATGTCCGAGGAGGCGTGGCCCTCCTTGCCGAGTTCCGTGTATTCGTAATCACCTTCTTCGTCTTCGGTATACCCGAAGTCGTCTAGCGCGTCCCGGAACAGGCGGGCTTGCGAGACGGGGACTCGGCGGTCGTTGACGCCGTGGAGCATGAACAGCGGCGCCGCGAGGTTCTCGACGTACTCGATGGGCGAGCGCTCGCGGTAGAGGTCGCCGTTCTCCTCGGGGGTCCCGATGTTCTTCTCCAGCAACTCGGTCCGGTAGTGGGGCATCGTCGTCTCGTACATCTCCTCGAGGTCGGTCAGGCCGATCCAGGCGACACCGGCGTCGTAGAGGTTCGGATACTGGACCAGCTGCCAGTACGCCGAGTAGCCGCCGTAGGAACCGCCGAAGACGGCCACGCGGTCCGCGTCGAGCCAGTCGTACTCCGAGAGGACGTACTCGGCACCGGTCGCGACGTCACCTTGCTCGGCACCGCCCCAGTCGTCGTACAGTTCGCGGACGAACGAGCGGCCCCGGCCGGTCGACCCCCGGTAGTTCACCTGGAGCACGGAGAAGCCCTGCTGGACCAGGAACTGCGTGTAGAGGTCGAACGCCTTGTCGTCCATCCCGCGGGGGCCACCGTGGGGGTTGACGATCAGCGGCGAGGGCCGCTCGCCCGAGTCGTACAGCAGGCCGCCGATCTCCAGGGTATCGTAGGGATCGTGCTCGACGGCCGCCTGTGGCGTCTCGGGGACGCCGTCGGACTCGAAGGTGAGATACTCGGCGTCGGCGAAGTCCGCCGGCGAGAACGGCCCGTACTCGGCGGCCACGAGCGTCTCGGTCTCGTCGGTCGAGAGGTCGTACGCCAGCAGGTCCGGGCGGTCGGTCGGCGTCGTGTGGGTCAGCAGGACGCGGTCGTCGGCGAGCACGGCGTCGCCGGCCAGGCCGAACCCGGCGACGCCCTCCGGGAGATCGAGTTCGCGGGACTCGCCGGCGTCGATATCGTAGACGACGGGCATCTTGGCGGCCTCGCGGGTCCGGACCGCGAGGAAGCGCTCGCCGTCGGGCATGACGAAGGCGGGCTCCTCCTCGCTGTCGCCGCCGAACCAGGTGACCTCGTCTGTGTCGAGGTCGTAGACACCGCTACGGGTCAGATCGGCGCTGTTGTCCGAGACGAGCAGGCGCTCGCCCTCGGGCCCCCAGTCGACGGGCGTCGCCTCCGCGCCGGTCGTCCCGATTTCGAGGTTCCGAGCGTCGCTCCCGTCGGTGTCGGCGACGTAGACGTCCAGATTGTCGAAGTCGTCGGACTCGTTTGTCGTGTAGGCCATCCGGTCCCCGTCGGGCGAGAGGAGGCCGCCGTGGACTGCCCGGTCGTAGTCGGTGAGCTTGGTCGTCTCGCCGCTCGCCAGATCGTGGCTGTAGAGGTTCATCTGCCCGTCGCGGGTCGATCCGACCAGGAGGGTCTCGCCGTCCTCCCCGACGTCCGCGAGGACGGTCTGGCCGGGGAGTTCGACGACGGGTTCGACCGTGCCGTCGCGGTCGATGGCGTAGATGTCGTTCTGTTCGTTGCCGTCGTCGTCCAGATGGAAGTAGACGCGGTCGCCGTCGGCGCTCCACTCGACGAACCAGCGGGCGTTCCGGGGGACCTCGCCGTCGCTCCACTGTGTATGCTCGCCGCTCTCGACGTCGAGGACGTGCAGTTCGTTGCGGCCGCTGGCGTCGTAGTAGAACGCCACCTCGCTGCCGTCCGGGGACGCCGTCGGGTGTGCAACTGTCGGGAGACTCGCCAGTTCCTCCAGTACGTCGTCGGCTTCAGGGTCGGGCATACCTTACTACCCAGTCACGACGCGAAAATATGCTTTCTGCCTGCGGCAGTCTCACGCCCACCGCAGGCCGACCATCACGAAGACGATAGCCAACTGGAGCAGTCCCTGGAGGCCGCCCAGGCGGGCGTTTCGCATCCCGATCTCGGAGATGAGATCCACGTCGGGGTTCTCGGAGACGACCTGGCGGTAGATCCGCACCTCGCCGGGCAGGATGACGCCGAAGCCCTGGATGGAGAGCAGCGTCACGATGGCCAGCGCGGCGACGATCCACCAGGAGGTCATCGCGAACTCGGGCAAGGCGGTCCAGAGGTACAGGCCCGACCCGACGACGGCGGCGGCGAGCGCGACGAGCGTCTTCGGGTCGGCCAGGGCGTCGAACTGGGAGCCGATCAGCAGGACGACCGGGATGGTCGTCGCCGCGGTCATCAGCGCCAGCCACGGGTCGGCGTTCGGGAACTTCCCGAGCCGCAGTGCCAGGATGATCCCCCCGGTGATCGTCACCGTCGCCAGTGCCGGCATCAGGAACGTCATCTTCGGCGTGAACGACTGGAAGAACGACGCGCGCTGTTCCGGTTCCTGCCCGCCCAGGACCGGCCCCAGCACCAGCCCCATGAACAGGTCGATCCCGGTCCAGAGGACGCCGGCCATCACGTGGACGTATGTCAGCGCTCGGATCCGACCGCTGGCGAGTGCCGCGGCGAACGCGAGCAGTGGAATCGCCACCGCCCCCGCGGCGAACGCTGGATTCGCCTGCTGGGCCAGCCCACCGATACCCCGTTTCCGCGTCGACTCGGCCGTCGACTGCGCCATACGGGCCGTGTCTGTCGACAGTCACAAAAAGCGTTGGGACGGCGTCGACTCAGTCGTCGTCGGCTTTCGCGGCGACCTCGTCTGTGTCTCGGTCGGCGCGTGGCCCCTCCAGGTCGACGCCGGGCAGCAGGTCACGGAGGTACTGGCCGGTGTGGGACTCCTCGGTCCGGGCGACCGCTTCGGGGGTCCCTTCGGCGACGAGTCGGCCGCCGTGTTCGCCGCCCTCCGGCCCGAGGTCGATAATGTGGTCGGCGTTCTTCACGAGGTCGAGTTCGTGCTCGATGACGACGACGGTGTTGCCGTCGTCGGTCAGGCGGTGGAGGACGTCGATGAGTTTCCGCTCGTCTGCGGGGTGGAGTCCCGTCGTCGGTTCGTCCAGCAGATACAGCGTCTCGCCCGAATCCTTCTTGCCCAGTTCCTCGGCGAGTTTGATTCGCTGGGCCTCCCCGCCCGAGAGCGTCGTCGAGGGCTGGCCCAGTTTCATGTAGCCCAGCCCGACGTCCTTCAGGAGTTCCAGGCGGCGCCGGATGCCGCTGTGGCTCTCGAAGAAGTCGTAGGCCTCGTCGACGGTCATCTCCAGCACGTCGGCGATGGTCGCGCCCTTGTACTCGACGTCCAACGTCTCGTCGTTGTAGCGGGCACCATCGCAGTCCTCACAGGGAACCTCGACGTCCGAGAGGAAGTTCATGTCGATGGTGACGGTGCCCTGGCCGCCACAGCCCTCACAGCGGCCGCCCTTGACGTTGAACGAGAACCGCCCCTTCTCGTAGCCGCGCTGTTTCGAGAGGCTGGTCTCGGCGAACAGTTCGCGGATGTGGTCGAAGACGTTGGTGTAGGTCGCGGGGTTCGACCGGGGCGTGCGGCCGATGGGGGACTGGTCGATCAAGCGGACCGTCTCGATCTGGTCGAGCCCCTCGATAGCGTCGTGTTCGCCGGGGTTGACGTCGGTGTCGTTCATCCGGCGCACGAGGCCCTTGTAGAGCACGTCGTGCATCAGGGTCGACTTGCCCGACCCGGAGACGCCGGTGATGGCGGTGAACGTCCCCAGCGGGAACTCGACGTCCAGATCGGCGAGGTTGTGCTGGCGTGCCCCTTCGACGGTGAGGTGGCCGTCGGGGTCGCGGCGCTCCTCTGGCACCGGGATCTGTCGCTCGCCGGCAAGGTAGTCGCCCGTGATCGACTCGTCGGCGGCTATCAACTCCTCCTGGGGGCCGTTGACGACGATCTCGCCGCCCTGTTTGCCCGGCCCCGGACCCATGTCGATGACGTTGTCGGCCCGGCGCATCGTCTCGGTGTCGTGTTCGACCACGAGCAGCGTGTTGCCCAGGTCGCGCAGTTCCTCCAGCGTGTTGAGCAGGCGGTCGTTGTCCCGCTGATGCAGGCCGATCGAGGGTTCGTCGAGGACGTACAGCACGCCCACGAGTCCGGATCCGATCTGTGTTGCCAGGCGGATTCGCTGGCTCTCGCCGCCGGAGAGGGTCGCCGCTTCGCGGTCGAGGGTCAGATACTCCAGCCCGACCTCCTGCATGAAGCCCAGACGGGCGCGGATCTCCTTGAGGATCTCCTCGGCGATCTTCGTGTCCCGCTCCGAGAGGTTCGCTTCCATCGCCTCGAAGTGGGCCAGCGCGTCGCCGATGGACATCTCGTTGACCTCGGTGATGGCGGTCCCGTCGACCAGCACCGCGCGGGACTCGGCCTTGAGACGAGTGCCCTCGCAGGCCGGGCAGGTCGTCGTCGCCATGAACTCCTCGATGTGCTCGCGGGCGCGGTCCGAATCCGTCTCGACGTGGCGGCGTTCGAGGTTCGGGATGACGCCCTCGAACCGCTCGGTCTTCTCGCGGGTCCCGTTTTTCGTCCGCCACTCGAAGTGGACGAGACTGTCGGTGCCGTAGAGGAACTGCCGCTGGATCGACTCGTCCAGTTCTTCGAACGGTGTCGAAAGCGAGACGCCGAAGTGCTCGGCGACGTTGTCCAGTTGCCGGGAGTAGTAGGTCCGGTCGTAGCTCCAGGGCTCGAAGACGTGTTTCAGCGGCTTCGAGGGGTCCGTGATCACGAGGTCCTCGCTGACCTCTTTCGTCTCGCCCAGCCCCTCACACTCCGGGCAGGCGCCGTGGGGCGAGTTGAACGAGAACGAGCGGGTCTCGATCTCGGAGATGTCGATCCCACAGTGGGTACAGGCCAGATCTTCGGAGAGTTCGACGACCAGGCGGTCCTCGGCTCGCGGGCCCTGCCCGCTCGCATCCGAGGCGCTCTGCGCCTCGCTATCCCCGAGTGCGCCGGTCGACCGCGCCGTCGACCCGCCCAGGGCCTCGCTGGCGCCTGCTGGCGGGTCCGGGACGACGACCTTCAGCGTCCCGTCGGCTTCTTCCAGCGCGGTCTCGACGGAGTCGGTGATGCGCGACCGGGCCTCGGGCGAGACCTTCACGCGGTCGACGACGACGTCGACGGTGTGGTCGTAGTTCTCGTCCAGGTCCGGTCTGTCCAGCGTCAGATCGAACTCCTCGCCGTCGACCTCGACGCGGGAGTACCCCTCGCCGACGAGGTCGTCGAACAGGTCCTCGAAGGCGCCCTTCTGGTCGCGGACGACCGGGGCACACAGTTTCAGACGGGTCCCCTCGGGAAGTTCGAGGATGCGCGAGACCATGTTCTGGGCGGACTGCTCGCCCACCTCGCGGCCACACTCCGGACAGTGCGGTGTCCCGACGCGGGCGTACAGCAGGCGGAGATAGTCGTGGAGTTCGGTGACTGTCCCGACCGTCGACCGGGGGTTGTTGGCGGCGTTCTTCTGGTCGATGGAGATGGCCGGCGAGAGCCCCTCGACGTTCTCGACCTGGGGTTTGTCCATCTGGCCCAGAAAGTTCCGGGCGTAGGCCGACAGCGACTCGATGTAGCGTCGCTGGCCCTCCGCGTAGACCGTCTCGAACGCGAGAGAGGACTTGCCCGATCCCGACAGCCCCGTGACGACGGTGAGTTCCTCGCGGGGAATCTCCACGTCGACGTCCTTGAGGTTGTGCTCCTCGGCACCGCGGACCTCGATGACGTCCTTGCTCATCTATGGGGTTCCCAAGGACGGTGGCCGTGAAACCCTGTCGGTTCTACTCGTCGCGGACGTCGTCCAGAAAGTTACCGATGCATGACATCAACTGGCCGTGACACGGACGGGGCCAGGTCCGAGTTCAGGGGTATCGAGCGGTGACAGCGTGGGCACACCACTGGTACTGCTAGCTATATATTTTTCATCTGTCAGTTCCATCACTGTTAAGTAACTGTGTGTGCAGGTTCCAGCATATGAGTACGACTAGCAAATACGACATCTCGGGGCTGGACCTGACCGACGACACCTACACGGTCGAACAGAGTCTCGTCCGGAACAAGTACAAGGCGATGGACAAGAACGGCACCGTCGTCCTCCGTGGGAAACAGAAGATGTTCAAGGCCAAGGAGTCGTTCCCGTTCGTCGACGCGAACGACAACGACGTCTTCGAGGTCAACGCCGGCAGCATGCTCGACGTGGCCGGCAACTACACGCTGACGGACTCCCAGACCGGCGAGGATCTGGTCATCCTCGACAACGACTTCTCGATCCTCCAGGACACCTGGCGGATCCGTGACGCTCAGACCGAGGAGGTTATCGCCCAGATCGACTCCCAGGGTGCTGCGATCACGCTCGCGCGTCACTTCCTGCCGTTCGGCCAGTGGATCCCCCACAAGTACGAGATCACCGACAGCGACGGCGGCCACGTCGGCAACATCGACGGCCAGTTCTCGATGAAGGACCGCTACGACATCACCATCGACGACGCCAGTTCCGTCCCGAAGGAGGTCATCATCGCCGCCGCCATGGTTATCGACGCCATCCAGGGCAACTGAGACCACCGCAACGCTTCTTGCCGTCTGTCCCCGAGCGTGGGTATGCACCGCCGGGCGTTCCTGCAGGCTCTCGGCCTCGCCAGTGTCGGTCTCACGACCCGGTCCGCCGCCGCCCACCCACTACCGGAGGGCGACGGCACGACACCGCCGGCCGAGACGCCGACCGGTGACGGGCCGCTCGGCTTTCTCGCGCTGTCGGGCGCGTTCGAGACTATCACGAGTCCCGACGGACACACAGCCTACGTGGCGACCGGCGAGGGAGTCGCCGTGGTCGATGTCGTCACCCCGACCCGGCCCCGGCTGCTGGCGACCCGAACCGAGTTGCTGGCGGACACGGAGGCCGGACCGATCCGGCGGATTCAGGACCTCGCGCTCGTCGGCACTCGACTCCTCGTCGTCGGGCCGGCCCACCCGGCCGACGGCGCCCACGGGCTGGTCGTCTTCGACGTGAGTGACCGTCAGGCACCCGTCCGCGTGGGGGCTGCACTGGTCGAGACGCCGATCCACAACTGCGACTTCGACGGGCGATACGCCTACCTGACCGCGAACGGCCGCGACGGGAACCCGTTGCTCGTCGTCGACACCGAGACCGGCCGAGAGGTGGCGGCGTGGCGACTCACCGACGCCGACGAGCGCTGGGGGGACGTGCCGACGGGCCTCCGCCCGCTCCACGACGTCTGGGTTCAGGCCGGCCGGGCGTACCTGGCCTACTGGGACGCCGGCACGTGGGTCCTCGACGTCGCCGACCCGACGACGCCGACACTCCTGTCGCGTATCCGGGGCCGGTCGCCGGCGACGCTGGCGGGCATCGAGGACGCCGACAGGGAGCGGTCGGAACCGCCCGGCAACGACCACTTCGTCACCGTCGACGAGAGTGCGTCGCTGCTCGGGGTCGGGGCCGAATCGTGGGACCTCGACGACGACGGCAGTGGCGGCCCCAGCGGTATCGCCCTCTACGATATCGCCGACCCGACAGAACCGAGACACGTCTCGACCATCGCGCCACCGCCGACGAGCGATCCGACGCCCGGTGGCGTGTTGACGACTGCACACAACTTCGAGCTGACTGGTAGCCGATGTTATTCGGCCTGGTACAACGGCGGCGTCCGGGTCCACGACGTCAGTGACCCGGCCGACCCCGTCGAGGTCGCCGGCTGGCGCGACAGCGACGATACTGCCTTCTGGACCGCACAGCGCGCCAGCGACTGCTACGTGGCCACGAGCACGAACGCGACCGGCGGCACCGAGGTCCAGCCGGGGTTGTACACTTTCCCGGACCCTCCGGCACGGACGGACACACCCACGGCGACGCCGACTGAAGCCGACCGGGCGGTCTCCGGGGCGTCGGGTGACGGTTTCGGCCCTCTCGCGGCGCTGTCGGCGCTGGGGCTGACTGCGTGGTACGCCCGCCGCTCACGATAGGGCGTTCTCGACGGCGGCGGCGACCCCACGGGCGCGTTCTGCCAGTTCTTCGGGGACCGTCCCGGCCGCGACGGCAGCGTCGAGTTCGTCGTCGTCGACACGTTCGACGGTCCCGTCGGCGTGGCGCACCACGTCGACGTGCAGGTCGACGTAGCGGGCCGAATCCGGGAAGATCTCGACGGGCGTACAGACGTTGACGTAGGTCCCCTTGGCGGTCCCGTCGCTGTCCCGGTAGGTCGTCGGGTACCACCAGCGCCCCTCCTTCAGCGTGGTCTCGGCGACGTCGCCGGCCTCCTTCGGGACCCCGAGCGCGTCGTACTCGCCGCCCGCGGACATCCCCCGTTCGATGGTCACCGAGCCGTCGAGGTCGACGGACTGGACCTCGCCACTACCCAGCGTGATGAGACGGCCGTCGGGCTTGCCGTGACCGATCGAGAGCGACCCGCCCTCGCGTGGGCCGAACTGCTCGGCCGTCACGGCGAAGGGGAACTCCCCGCCGGGGTCGCCACAGAGCGCCTCGACGTAGTCGACGGCGGCGCTGGCGGTACGATGACCTGCTTTCAGCCGGTGGTGGCCTTCCATCGTCGTCGTCACCGCCCGCCGCGCGTCGTCGAGTTCGAACCGGCTCTCGCGGCCGAACCAGACCCACGTGGTCGCCGCTCCCCCCCAGTAGGATTCTGGGGCGACCTCGTCCGGAGATTCAGCCTCTGCGAGTGCGTCGTCGATGGTTTCGGCGTGGTCGTTGGCTGCGGAGAGTGCGTCCGCCAGCGCGTCGAAGTCGGCGTCGTCGCTGGCCTGCTCCCAGGCGACGCCCCACCCATCGCGGGGGTCGGCGGCCACGAGGTCCAGCATCGACGGGCCGCCGACGCCGCCGGTGTCGGCACTCCCACCGCGGACGAGCGACAGCAGCGATCCGCGGACGGCGACGGTCGTCGACAGTACGGGTCGTCCGTTCGTCCAGGGCGCGCTGGCCTCGACGACCTGGACGCGCAGTCGGTCGCCGGTCTCGACGCGGTCGTCGGCGTTTGAGTACGGCAGGAACCCCTCGCCGTCACCGAGGTCCACGACCGCACCGCTGCCCAGCGTCTCGGTCACCGCGCCGGCGTAGACGGCCCCCTCGGGTGTCGGGTCCGTCCACCACAGCGTGTCCCGTCCCACGTCGGTGACGATATCGACGACGGTCGCGGCCGTCTCGCCGTCCCCGCTGATGCCGACGCCCTGGCGGTCGTCGGTCGTCGCGACGGTCACGGCGGCCCGCTCGGTCGCGAACTCGGTGTCGAACCGCTCCTGAATCGGTCCCGACGCCTGGACGACCTCGACGCCGGCCTCGCTCAAGAGATGGGTCAGCGCCGTCGTGTAGATGCCCCTGACCCTGACGGTCATAGCGCGTCCTCGTCGTGGGCGAACCGGACCCGGTCGTCGACGGTCGGCCCCAGCGTCAACTCGACGACCTCGTCGCGCAGGACACGGCCGCCCTCGACGGGGACGCCCCAGCGGTCGAACCGGAGGTACCCCCGGATGTCGTCCGCGTGCGTGAACAGGTCACAGTACTCGACGGTGTGTTCCTGGATATCGCTGGCGCTGTGTGCCCGATCCATGTCGGAGTAGACCGTCTCCGCGTCCGCGAAGAACGCTTCGAGGTCGGCGGCCGCGTCGACCGTCGCCTCGACGACGGCGTCCGAGGCCGCTTCGATGGTCGCCTGGTCGACGCCGGCCTCGCGGAGCGCGTGCTGTTCGCGCTGAGTGAAGTGCATACCCGCTGGTGGGCGGTAAGCGCGGAAAAACGTCGCGACTTTCTCACGAACCAACAGCGGTGGCCGTGAGCGCGTGGCGCGACGGCAGTCGCGCCCGCGCGAAGACGGGGACGGGCAGGGCTGCCTGAGTTTGACTGCGGTGAGCATCCGGCGAGCGAAGCGAGGTGGTTCACCGAAAGACTCGCTGTGCTCGTCTTTCGAGCCCTGCGGTCGCGGTGCTCCCGCAGGACCCCGGAATCGAGGCCGACGGCCGAGATTCCGGCCTTTTTCGCCCACGTTTTTCGAGTCGAGCGGGACCGAAGGTCCCGCTGACCGTGCGAACGGGCGCTAAGCGCCCGTGAGCAGAGAGCGGTTCGCGCGCCGCGAAGCGGCGACGCGAACCCGACGCAGAAAAAGGTGGTCGGTTATACGGCAGTCGCGTTCAGGATCAGCATCAGGACGCCAAACAGGACGCCGAAGGCGACGATGGTTCGCGGGTCGATACGGATGGTGTTCTGGTCTTCGGCGTCGAAGTACCGGACGAGGCCGGCACTGGACATGAGTCCGCCGCTGTCGCTACTGCTCATGCACCACAGTGTCTCGTGGCCCGGAGTAAGCCTTTCGGCTTCGGTCGTGTTCCACCGTCGCACATGGATAACCCTTATCTGGTCGCATAGGTTATGATGAGGAGACCATGACGGTTACACTCAAGGACTTCTACGCGGACTGGTGTGGCCCCTGCAAGACGCAGGACCCCATCCTTGACGAACTCAAAGAGGAGTGGACCGACGTCGAGTTCGAGAAGATCAACGTCGACGAGGAACAGGACGTCGCCAACGAATACCAGGTACGCTCGCTGCCGACGCTGATCATCGAGAACGACGACGGCATCGTCGAGCGCTTCGTCGGCGTCACGCAGGCCGACGACCTCGAAGACGCGCTGCAGAAAGCGGCCGCGTAGACTCTTTCAGACGTTTCTACGGACAATCGAGGAGTGAGCGGCCGGTCTGGTCGCTCGCACACCAATGGCAAAGGAGTAACTACTGGCTCGTCACGCTGCAGGGTCGCTCGTATCGCCAGTCTCCGAACCGGCGACGGCGTCGTCGAGGCCGTCGGCCACCTCGTCGGGATCGAACTCGTCGTCCGGTCGGAGTTCGCGGTCGGACGGGGCGTCGTCCTGGTGTTCGGTGACCGATTCGCCGCCGGTGACCGAGACGAAGATGTCACCGAGTTCCTCGGCTCGGTCGGGGGACTGACTCTTGCTCATCGCAGTCATAGCTACCACCTACGGGATATTATCGAGTCGTCCTAACTCGTTAGGTACGGTGCGGGCCAGCGATCTACAGGCGGAACAGGCCGAGTGCCTCGGGGCTTGACCCCGAGGGTGAAGGCCGTAAGCTCCGCTAAACGTGTTCCGTTCGCTCGATGTACTGTTCAATCGTGCCGGTCGAAACATCACCAGCCGTCCCCACGTAGTACGATTCTTCCCAAAAGCCGCCGCCCCACAGGTATTCTTGTAACAGCGGTTCGTGCCGTTGCCACATCTCTCGTGCTGTAATGCTTTTGACTGTCCGTATAATCTCGCTCGGTGCGTGTTTGGGATGTGCCGACAGGAACAGGTGTACGTGGTCGGGTGAGATGTGCAACGACAGTATCTCGTAGTTGTACTCGTCGCACACCTCTCGAAAACTCGATTCCAGCGATTCTTCTATCACACCCAGTATCGGGTGTCGGTACTTCGGACACCACACGAAATGGTAGTTGACGTTGTATACCGTGTGGTTTGACCGCTTCTCGCCCATAGTCACCTATCGTGGACAAGACTTAAGCATTTCAGTGAATAAGCAATACGTGTCGGATGACCAAACGACTCACCGTTGACTTCGAGGACGAGCTATACAAGGAGTTCTCGAAGCAATGCATCGACGCTGAGAAAACCAAATCCGAAGTCGTGCGTGGACTCGTCAAAGACTGGCTCAACGAATCCGAAGAATGACTGACGTACAGACTCTCGTGAAGACGCTGGATTTCCAACTGAACATCGAGAGCGACAACGAGAGTCTGTTGGAAGATGCCACGCTCGAATCCCGATGGGCGTACAACGAAACCATCCGTCTCGCCAAGCAGGGCGTGGACTGGGACGAAATCCCCGACCGCGTAGCCGACGACGCCGACCTCGTGAAAAATACGACACAGCGCGTCGTTGCCAAAGCACTCGGCGCGATGGAAAATTACCACGAGTACGACGACTTCAACCAGCCAAGCCACACCAAAGACGGCGCGTACCCGCTTCGAGCCAACTACGAGGAAGGCTACAACCTCACGCTCCGAGACGACGGCACTATCGGGTTCCGTATCAGCGCGAAACCCTACAAGCACGTCAAAGGCGTGCTGGAAGGTGACGACGCCCATCTCGACATTCTTCGGGCGGCACTCGCTGGCGACGAGTGGAACATCGGAACGGCGGAAGCACTGTTCCACGACGGAACGCCCGAATTGCACGTCAACGTCACGAATACCGAGCAGACTGTTCGAGACAAACAGGACTCTTGGACGGTCATCGGCGTGGACGTGAACGAAGACAACGTGGCACTGTCGGCACTGTCAGCAGATGGCGTTGAGGATACGCTGGTTATCGACTTCCCCGAAATCAAGTTCGAGCGCCACCGCTACTTTACGATGCGAAAGCGGGTGCAGAACGCCGAGAAACCGAGTATGCACGAGACGCTTGAAGGACGGGAAGAACGGTTCGTCCGTGACCGGCTCCACAAGGTGAGTCGGTACATCGTGGAGTGGTGCCAACAGTTCGAGACACCGTGCATCGTCTTTGAAGACCTCAAAGAGATGCGTGAGAGTATCGACTACGGCACTCGGATGAACCGACGCCTGCACCACCTGCCGTTCCGTGCGCTCCAATACTACACATCGTACAAGGCCGCTTTCGATGGGATTCCGACTGGATGGATTAATCCAGAGTACACCAGCCAGCGGTGTCCGATTTGTGGACACACGGAACGGGCGAACCGCAACAAAAAGCGGTTCAAGTGCCGGGACTGTGAGCATCAAGACCACAGCGACCGAGGTGCAAGTGTCAACGTCGCCATGAAAGGTATCGAGATGCATCAAGACTGGAATGTGCCTGCTCTCAACAGCCTTCCCCAAGTCAGGAAGGTGCGACGGCAGGCATCGGGGGCCGTGGACGCCCCGACCGTGGCCTTGGATACCGCGAGAGGGCATCATCCCGATGGTATCCGAGGCGTGTCCGACTAATCCACGGGAAGCCTCGGGGCTTGACCCCGAGGCGGTTCACAGGACGTTGCGCTGGCAGGAGCCACACAGCGAGGGTTCCTTGACGTCGACCTGCCGGACCGTCGGCGAGAAGTTCATCACGCAGCGTTTGTTGTCACAGTGCTCCAGGCCGAGGGTGTGGCCGATCTCGTGGACGACCTCCTTGCGGACGCGGGCCGAGAAGATCTCGCTGGCCGAGCGGTTCGAGAAGCCGCCGTCCGAGGAGGTCTGGAGGCGGTACGTCGAGATGACGCTCCCCGATCCACCCAGGTACGCCAGGCCGAAGACGTAGTTGCGGCGGCGGTAGAACAGATCCATCGGGGTGATTGCGATGTTCTTGTCGCCGGAGCCGACACGGCGGGCGAGATCGATGAACTCCTCGGCACGGTACTGGTCGCGATCGGCATCGAACGCACCGGCCGGGATGGACTGGGGCTCGTGCATGGAGACCTCGCATTCGTAGGTCGCCCGCAGCCCGTCGGAGGCCTCGCGCTTGACCTGCGCAGAGACCTCACCGACCGGTACGATGTCGACGTGCATGCCAACGCATATGCGCCGCCGTCCCATAAATATCCCGACGTGAGCAATCCCGACACGGCCTTCGCCGACCGTCTCGCTGCCGCCGCCGAGTCGGTGGTCGAGGTCGGCGTGGGGAACCGACCGACCGTCGCCGCGGCGCTGGCCGACCGAGGGGTGGTGGTGACGGCGACCGACATCGAGCGCCGGTCGGTCCCCGACGGAGTCGAGTTCGTCGTCGACGACGTCACCGATCCACGAAGAGCGGTCTACGAGGGAGCCGACGTCGTCTACGCCCGGAACCTCCCGCCGGAACTCCACCGGCCGATGCGGGCCGTCGCACGGGAAGTCGGCGCTGCGTGCTGGTTCACCACGCTCGGGGGCGACCCGCCGGCGGTCCCCGTCGACCGGGAACAGTTGCCGGCCGGTATCACGTTGTACCGGACGACCGAGCGGGGATAGCAACACGCTTGAGGCCGGGGTGTCTTCCGGCGGGTATGCAGGTCGATGCGGTCGTACTCGACGTCGACGGTGTGCTCGTGGACGTGGCGGACTCCTACCGGCGAGCCGTCGTCGAGTCCGTCGAGCGCGTGTACGGCGAGACGATCTCACGGGCGGACATCCAGCTGTTCAAGGACGCCGGCGGGTTCAACAACGACTGGGAGGTCACCGACGCCGCGGCGCTGTTCGTCCTCACGAGGCGGGAGGCCGACGTGGCCGACATCGCGGCCTTCACCGACGCCATCGCCGAGCGCGGCGGCGGGCTGGACGCCGCGAAAGCCGTCGTCGAGGAACTCCTCGATGCGTCTGCCGCCCAGCGGGTCCTCGACGCCTGGGATCCGAACCGTCTCCGGGACGTCTTCCAGACGCTGTACCTAGGTAGCGAGCTGTACCGGGACCTCGAAGCCGGCGAGCCGGTCTTCGACGCGCCCGGCTACATCCACGACGAACCCGTCATCGTCGAGCCCGAGACGCTGACAACGCTGGGCGAGCGCTACGACGTGGGCGTCGTCACCGGTCGCCCGGCCGCCGAGGCCGACATCGCGCTGGACCGGGCGGGGCTAGACCTCCCCGACGAGCACCGATTCACGATGGACGACTGGGAGCAGGGCAAACCTCACCCGGCCGCGCTCGTGACGCTGGCCGAACGGTTCGACGCCGAGCGGGTCGCGTTCGTCGGCGACACGCTCGACGACGTGACGACAGCGGTCAACGCCGACGAGGTCGACGACCGCGTCTACTACGGCGTGGGCGTCCTCACGGGCGGGCTCACCGGCGAGGACGGCCGCCGGAAGTTCGTCGGTGTCGGTGCCAGCGCCGTCGTCGAGTCGGTCAACGATCTCCCCGATCTTCTGGAATGACCGCTCTCAGAGCGCCACGCCTTTGCCCGGCGATGTCCCACCCTCTCCCATGCGCCGCCTGACGATACTGGGCTGGTCGGTACTGATCAGCATCTGGACGGCCATCGTCAGCGGCGCGGCCGTTTACGAGCCAGCGGTCCGGTACGTTCCGCTGTACGCCGTCGCCTTCCAGCTCGTCGCGCTGGGAGCGACCTACTGGACGATCCGGCAGAACGAAGCGGCCCTGGAGGACGCACACCGGCCGGGACGGATGCTGCTTTTCATCCTCGCGCTGTTCGTCGCGACCGTCCCGCTGGTGACCATCGCAAACGCATTCGTGGGACACACCTCCCTGCTCGCTATCGTCGCCCAGATACTCGGGTTCATCGCCGGGCTGGCGGCCGCGCTCTACGTCGCCTACGGCGGTGGCTTCGAGTACGTCTGGGAGCGCTACACCTAGGCAAGCACGGCCGGTCGCACAACGCTTATTCGGCGCTCGGCCTACGCTCCCGGTATGGAAATCGCGATTCTCGGCGGCACCGGCGACATCGGTGAGGGGCTCACCCTCCGCTGGGCACGGGACACGGACCACACGCTCACCGTCGGCTCTCGGGACGCCGAGAAGGCTGCCAGTAGCGCGGCCGAGTACGAGGCGACACTCGCCGACCACGGTCGTGAGGTCACTATCGAGGGACTGGCCAACCCCGAGGCGGCGGCCCGCGCGGACGTGGCGGTAGCTGCCGTCCCGGCCTACCACCTCACGGACACCGTCGAGTCGGTCGCCGACGACCTGGGTGACGCCATCCTGGTCGCGCCCGCCGTCGGCATGAAACGCGACGAGGACGGTTTCCACTACAACCGCCCCGGTGTCGGCAGCGTCACCGAACTTGCCGCCAACGCCGCGCCCGACGAGACCCCCGTCGTCGGCGCCTTCCACAACCTCGCGGCCGGCCGCCTCTCGGATCTGGACGCTGATCTGGATTGGGACACAATCGTCGTCGGCGACGACGGCGACGCCAAGGGGACCGTCCGTGACCTCGCGGAAGGCATCGACGGCCTGCGCGCGCTGGACGGCGGGCCACTGGCCAACGCCGCCGAAGTCGAGGGGCTGACGCCACTGCTCATCAACGTCGCGCGACACAACGACGGCCTGCACGATCTGGGCGTGAAGTTCTCCTAGACCACCTTTTTCTGCGTCGGGTCGCCAGAGGCGACCTCTCCTTGAAAAACGTGGGCGAAAAAGCGGGACCGTCGCTTCGCTCGGTCCCATGAAACCGCGCCGGAGGCGCGGTATGCTCGACTCGGTGCGTGAGGAAAAAGCCGGAATCGGCGCGTCGCGCCGCGTTCGGTGGTCTACAGGATACCGCGACCGCAGGATCCGTCGGATGTTCGCCGACGCCGCTCAGGGCGAGTAGTAGTACTCGCCGGCGTTCTTCTGCTGGCGGTCGAGCTGCGAACCGGGCTTGTTGATGCGGGGCCGGGAGGTCCGCTCGTCGCGGCGGAACGTGATGTCGAGGTTCGCCAGGAACTCGTTCATACCCTCGCGCATCCCCTGTGGCGGGGTCGCGTGACCCTGCTTCGCGGGCTCGCCCTCGAAGACCAGCAGGCGGTCGGCCAGCAGGTCGATCATGTAGATGTCGTGGTCGATGACCATCGCCGTCGCGTCGTGGTTCTCGGCGTAGCGCCGGATCGCCGAGGTCGCGAGCACCCGCTGTTCGACGTCCAGGTGGGCCGAGGGTTCGTCGAGCAGGTAGAGGTCGGCCTCCTTCGAGAGACAGGCCGCGATGGCGACCCGCTGGCGCTCGCCCCCGGAGAGGTCGGTGAGTTGCTGTTCCATCACCGACTCCAGTTGCAGGGGCTGGGCGATCTCGGTGTTCCAGTAGGAGGTCCCGAAGTCGTCGGTGATCGTCGAGAGGAACGCGTCGACCCGCATCGGCTGGTCGATCTCGATGTACTGTGGCTTGTAGGCGATGTCGAGATCCGCGTCGACGGAGCCCTCGGTCGGTTCGAGCCGACCGGCGAGCATCTTCGCGAACGTCGACTTCCCGATACCGTTGGGGCCGACGACACCCAGCACCTCGCTCTCGCGGATGGTGCCCGAGTCGACCGACAGCGAGAACTCGCCCTCGCCGTAGCTCTTCGTGAGGTTCGGATACTCGATGACGACGTCGCCGGTCGAGGCCGTCCGGGGCGCGTGTTCCTCGAACTCGATCTCGGTCTGGCGCACGCGCATGTTCTCGTTCTCCAGATACCCCGAGAGGTACTCGTTGATGCCCTTCTTCGTGGACTTGGGCGAGGTGATGACACCGAACGCGCCGGGGGTCCCGTAGGCGACGTTGATGTTGTCGGCGAGCAGGTCCAGGATCGCCAGGTCGTGCTCGACGACCAGCATCGAGCGGTCGCCGTCCTCGGCGAGTTCGCGGATGAGCCGCGCGGCGGTCATCCGCTGGCCGATGTCCAGATACGGCGTGATCTCGTCGAGGAAGTAGAAGTCCGCGTCCCGCGCGAGCGTCGCGACCAGGGCGACCCGCTGGAGTTCGCCGCCCGAGAGGTCGTCGATGTGGTTGTCGACGACCGGGCCGATGCCGGTCCGCTCGACGAGGTCGTCGAGCGCGCCCCGTTCGTCGGTCTGTGCGAGCAGTTCACGGGCCTTCCCGTCGAACTGGTCGGGGATGCGGTCGACGTACTGGGGTTTGCGGGCGACGGTGATGTCGCCGTCGCGCATCTGTTCGAGGTAGTCCTGCAGGGCGGTCCCGCGGTACTCCTCCAGGATCTCGTCCCAACTCGGCTCGGCCCCGTACTGGCCGAGATTGGGCGCCATCTCGTCGGCCAGGATGCGGACGGCGGTCGTCTTCCCGATGCCGTTCGGACCGAGGATGCCGGTCACCTGGCCCTCCGCGGGCGCGGGCAGGCCGTACAGGGCGAAGGCGTTCTCGCCGTAGCGGTGGACGGGTTCCTCGGTCAACTCCTGGGGGAGGTTGACGATCTCGATCGCGTCGAACGGACACTTGGTGACACAGATGCCACAGGACTCGCCCAGACAGATCTCTTCGGAGATGCTCACCTGGTCGGGTTTGCCCTCGAACGGTTCGTCCTCCTCGTACTTGTCCTCGCGTTTGACGATGCACTCTTTCCCGCTCCGGTTGGGCGGGCAGTAGTTCATGCACTCGTAGTTACAGCGGTCGGGCTGGCACCGCTCCAGGTCCACGACCGCGATGCTGTCGTCCGCCATGGTTACACCCCGGTCGTCAGCAGGATCCCCCAGGTGACGAACCAGAGGGCGAAGGTCATGAACGCGATGTAGAGGACGTCCTTCGTCGAGAGGTCGTCGGGTCCGATGCCGATAACCCGGAGAACCGGAAACTGTGCGAGGACGGCGACTGCGAGGACGGCGACCCCGATGATGTCGGTCGCGCTGCTCGCGACGGCGTTCGAGGCGAACGCGCCGGCGATACCGGCCACCGCCGTGATCGTCGTGACAGTGAGCCCTCGCATGTGAGAACTCATGCCGTCCGCCGTGTCCGTTGCCATACGCGCACTTGGACTACCCACGGTCAAAAGGGGCCCGGTTCCACTGCGAGAGGTCGCTCTCCCCCGTCGCTGGCCCCGCGAGGGCCCGTCTCTCGGACCAACTCCTCAATCTTTATGCATCCGGCGCCTCTCGGTGGAGATAATGACGGAATCCGACGGGGAGGACATCGCGGATCTCCCACCGAGCGCGAAGCTCGTGTACAAAGTCCTGGAGTACGACGGGCCGCTGACGCAGAAGGGCATCGTCGAGGAGTCCATGCTCTCGGCGCGGACGGTACGCTACGCACTCGAACGCCTCGACGAGGTCGGTGTCATCGAGGAGGACGTCTACTTCGCCGACGCGCGACAGAACCTCTACGAGATCACCGACCAGCCGGCCGAAGCCGACGCGGCAGTCTCGGACTGAGCGCCCGGCCGACCCCCTCTCGTTCTCCTACCCCGATTCTCCTGCTCCGTCCGCGACCAGCGACGCCGTCGTGGTCACGGTCGCGAACTCGCCGGCCAGCTGTGCGAGTGCCGTCCGGTGGACCGTCTCGGCCGGGAACTCCTCGTCGTCCAGCCTGCGGTCGAACGTGGCTGTCGCGTCCCGGACGACCTCGACCGCGAACCCGCGGTTCTCGGCCATCCTGACCGTCGTCGAGACGCAGTGGTCGGTCGTCAGACCACAGACGACGAGCCGTTCGGCACCGTGCTCGCGGAGCCAGTCGTCCAGATCGGTCCCGACGAAGGCACCGTTGACGTGCTTCGTGACGACGTGTTCGCTGTCGCGGGGGTCGAGTCCGGGTTCGAACGCGAACCCGTCGCGGTCGCGCCGCAGCGGCGAGTCGGCCTCCGTCGAGTCGTGGCGCACGTGAACCACTGGATGATCACGGGCGCGCCAGCTCTCCAGCAGTCGCCGGGCGTTGTCCTCCGCGCCGGGGTTGTTCCGGGTTCCCCAGCGGTCGTCGTCGAACCCCTGCTGGAAGTCCACGAGGACGAGAACGGGTGCGCTCATCTCAGTCGGCCGGCTCCGCCGTCACTTGCTCGCCGACGAGCCACTTCGATTTCGGATGCTCACGCGTGACGGTGATCGGGCACTCGTCGGGGGCCTGCTCGCGGTCCGAGGAGAGCATGTACTGGGGCCACTCGCGGTCGCCCTCGACACCCCAGTCGCCCAGATCGGCGTGCGGGCAGACGCTGTCGTACTCCGTCAGTCGGTCCTGGATGACCTCCCGAGCGTGCTGACCTGCGGCGGTGTCGGCGGTGACGTCCAGGGACTCGAACAGCGCCCGCGGCTGGAAGGTGATCTCCAGGCCGACCGGGCAGTAGCGGCTCTTGCGGGTGTCGTAGAACGGCGCCCGGCAGGTCGGGAACATCGGTTCGCCGTCGAAGCAGAACTCCCAGTAGGGGTCCTCGGGGTCGGTCGGAATCTCCTCGGGCCAGGGCGAGGGGTCGTGAACGTGCAGGAACTGGAGGACGTGCCAGAGCGCGTCGTGGTACTCGGCCTCGGTCAACGGTCGTTCGGGTGGCCTGAAGAACGTGACCAGCGACGCGCGGTCGCTGTGATCTCGGTAGCTCTCCAGATACGCCCGCAGCGTCTCGCCGAGGGCGAACAGCGCATCCCGGTCGGTCATCGACGGCACGGCAGTGTACAGTGGGTCGCCGTCTCTGACCGACTCCGCGCCGAAGAAACAGGGGAACGGTGACCCGTTGCGCTCCCCGACGAGTCCGTCACGGAACGTCCGCCAGTGGGCCCCGACCCAGTCGGGTGCCCGCCCGGCGGCGACGTGGTCCGCCAGCGTCTCCTGATCGAGCAGTCGCCCCACGACTGCAGCGGTCATACCGGACACGTAGGTCGGGACAGGCATCTACCCATCGGTCCGCTCGCGCCGAGAGTCGCTCCGGGGGGTCGTCGACGCGGCCGGTTCGACGACTCGAACGCCGAAAGACGCAAAAGTATTATGAAATAGTAGTTCAAGAATATTTGCGTAGCGATGGCACACACGATCTCAGTAGTGCGTCCGGGGGTAGCGGCCGGGGACAGACCGAGAGGGCGAACACGGCAGTGCAGGAGGGCTGACGACCGATGACGGACGATGGGACACAACCCAACGGGGCATTACGTACGATCCGGACCGTCACGCCCGACTTCGTCCGGCGCCGGTTCGCGTTGAAGTTCTTCATCGCGCTGCTGTGTATCGGCCTCATGGTCGGTGGGGTCGGCATCTACGGCACCCAGCAGGTACGGGGCGAGTTCGAACAGCAGGTACTCAGCGAGCACGCCAACATCGCCAAACAGGCCGCCGAGAGCCGGGCGTCCTGGAACCAGCGCAACATGGACTACGTCGAGACGATGGCCCGGTCCGGGCCGGTCACGTCCGGCGACGCCGCGGCCATCCACGACTACTTCAACGCGGAGATGCGGGGCCGTGACTACGCCGACGACAGCCAGCCGAACCTCCATTACGTGGACATGAGTACTGGAACGATCCCCGCGTCCTCGAAGTCGAACTACGACGGCGAGGACGTCTCGGTCCTCAACGAGACGCTCCTGGCCGCGATCCGGGATGGCTCCGGAACGCGAGCCACGAACGCCTACACGAGTACGGCGACGCTCGGCGACCCGCGCCACCGTATCGCCTACGTCACGCCGGTCGGGCCCGACAGCGAGACCTACGTGGTCTACACCATCCCGCTCCGGACCTTTACCGGCACCAGTTTCGGGTCCAGCGACAGCACGTCGATGCTCGTCGACGGTAACGACCGCGTGCTCTTCCATCAGAAGCAGAACGCCCTGCTCCTCCAGCCCTACGGCGAGGCCAACGGTGCGCCCGCGGCGGCACGGGACCTCGGCCCCGCCGAGTCCGGCGCCATGCGTGCCGGCTCGACCCAGGGCGTCCTCGGTGAGACGGCCTCCCTGGCGGGCAACGACTACGTCGTCGGCTACGCGCAGGTGCTCAACACCGACTGGACGGTGCTGGTCCACACGAACGTCCAGTCGGCCTACGGGACCGTCAGGCAGGTCGCCAATCAGGGACTGTACGCGACGCTGCTCGGCGTCGCCGCCATCGGCATCATCGGCGTCGTCCTCGGACGCAACACCACCCGTGCCATCGACCGCCTGACCCGCAAGACCGAACGGATGCAGGAGGGCGATCTCGACGTGACGATCCAGTCGGGCCGCATCGACACGATCGGGCGGCTCTACGACGGGTTCGCGGCGATGCGTGATTCACTGGAGGACCAGATCGACGAGGCCGAACGCGAGCGCAAGAAGGCACAGGTCGCCCGCGACGAGGTCATGGAGACCAACGCCTACCTCCAGAACAAGGCCGCCGAGTACTCCGAAGTCATGGAGGCGGCCGCGGCCGGGGACCTCACCAAGCGCATGGAGACCGACGGCGAGAGCGACGCCATGGACGCTATCGCGACCGACTTCAACGGCATGATCGCGGAACTGGAGAAGACGGTCGGCCAGCTCAAGAGCTTCTCGGACCAGGTCGAGGAGTCCGGGCGGGTCGTCGGCTCCAGCGCCGCGAGCGTCAAGGATGCCGCCGAACAGGTCGCCGAATCGATCCAGCGGATCTCCGACGACGCCGACACCCAGCGTGAGGACCTGCAGGCCGCCGTCGAGCGGGTCGACGGCGCCGTCGACGCGCTGGAGGACGGCGACACCGACACCGCCCAGGCCCACCTCGACGAGGTCACGCGGACACTGACCGACGTGAGCGGCCGCACGGAGGACACGATGGCCGAATCCGAGAACGTCGCCGGCGCCGCCGAGGAACAGGCCGCCGAACTCAACGAGGTCTCCCGGCGGGCCGACGAACTCGTCCGCTACGTCACGCCGCTGTCGGAGATCCTCCAGCAGTTCGCCACCGAGGAGGAACACGAGTTCGTCTTCTCGGGCGGGCCGAGCGGGAGTGTTCAGACCGACGACGACTGACCACTTTGTAGCGGGGAAAACGGTCGGACTCGTGAGTGTACCTCGACCGCAGTCCGCTCAGGACGGTGCGACCGTGATCGTCTTCCCGCGGTCGATGGCCCGTTCGAGTTCCTCGGCGATGCCCGAGCCACGGGAGACCTGGACCTCGCCGCCACGGGAGACCGTCGCGGTGAAGAGGTACTCGCCGTCGGCCAGTACCTCGACGGTCTCGCCGGCGTGGCCGTCCAGCGGAATCATGACGTGCCGGGAGGTGACCTCCGGCGTGACGATCTCGCCGCGCTTACCGCCGCTGTCGGTCTCCGGCCCACCGGAGGGACCGGTCGGCCGGTCCTCGAAGGTCCGGACGTCGATGTCGATGCCCAGGCGGTTCTCGACGTCGGAGATGCGGCCGCCGCCCTTGCCGATGACCTGGGAGATATCGTCGTCCTCGACCCAGACGACGGCGGTGTTGGGACCGCGGAGTTCCACCTCGACGTGGCCGCGTGCGATCGAGCGGATCTCACGCTCGACCTCCTGTTTGGCCAGGCGGTCGACGCCCGAGTCCTCGCTGTCGTCGTCCTCGTTGAGCGGGACGGTGACGACCTGGCGGTTGAACGTGTAGATCTCGTACTCGGGACGACCCGTCTCGAAGTCCTTGACGACGATGACCGGGCGCGCGAGGTCCTCCTCCATCAGGCCCTGGGGGACCTTGACCTCCGTCGAGACGTCGTAGACGGTGTGGACCTCGCCGGCCTCGATGTAGACGACGGTGTCGACGATCTGGGGGATCAGGCCCAGTTCGACCCGGCCGATGAGTCGCTGGAGCGCGTCGACGGCGCGGGTCGCGTGGACGACCCCGACCATGCCGACGCCGGCCAGGCGCATGTCAGCGAAGACCTCGAAGTCGTCGGTCTTGCGCACCTCGTCGTAGATGGTGTAGTCGGGCCGGACCATCAGCAGCGAGTCGGCGGTCTTCTCCATGGAGCCGCCGAGTGCGGTGTACTGGGTGATGTCCGGGCCGACCTGGAGGTCCCGCGGCTTCTCCATCGTCTTGACGGCGTAATCGGCGTCGACCAGGAACTCACCCACGGCCTGGGCGAACGTCGACTTCCCGGCGCCGGGTGACCCGGAGATGAGGACGCCCCGCTGCTGGTCGGTCAGGCGGTCCCGGAGTTCGTCGGCGTGCTCGTAGTCGTCGAGGTCGGTCTTGACGATGGGGCGGACGGCGGTGATCTCGCGGGCGTCCGAGAACGGCGGCCGGGCCATCGCGATCCGCAGGTCCTTGAACTGGACGATGGTCATGCCCGGTTCGTCGAGTTCGACGAAGCCGTCCGGGGAGGACCGGGCGGCCTCCTCGATGTCCTCGACGTACTCGCGGATCTCGTCCTCCGTCGCGATCTCGTCCCGGATCGGCTGGTAGTGCATGTCGCCGATCGACCCCTTCTTCGCGAAGGGCTTGACCCCCACTTTCAGGTGGACGCTCATCGTCCCCTCGTCGAAGAAGTTCTCGATCTGGAGGCGGTCGACCGTGCGCCCGCGGGGTTCGACGAACTCGACGTCGAGCCCCTTCGCGCGAGCCACCTCGGCTTGGACGTCGTCGCTGGTCACGAGCGTGGCGTCGCGGTCCTGTGCCACGTCCCGGATGAGCGCGTCGATCTGGCCCTCGCCGGCCTCGCGTTTCTCGATGGCGTCCGGGCGGCGACCGACGTACTCGACGTCGATGGTCCCCTCGTCGGCGAGATCGACCAGTCGCTGGAGCTCTTCGAGCCCCTCCCAGCCGGTCTCCCGGCCGTCGTTGGCCTGTGCTTCGAGTTCGCCGACGACGGCCTCGGGCACGACGACCGTCGCGCCGGCAAAGCCCCTGCCGTCGACCGTCGCCTCGGGGTCGGCGTCGGCTTCGACCTGCTCGGACACGCGGCCGTCGATGACCACGCTCGTGTCCGGTACGATTTCCATACAGACGGTACGGTCCCGTCGCCTGATAAGGATGTTCAACCGGGCGTGCCCGGTGTCAGGCCTCGGTGGCGACCTGGAGTTCGAGGACGGCCACCGCACCGGTGTCGACACCGTCGTCGGTCGGTCGGTCCTCGAACCAGACGTCGCCGCCGTAGCGGTCGACCATCACGCGCACGAAGTAGAGCCCGAACCCGACCGACCCGGACGCCTCGGAGGTCACCTGTTCGTCGAAGACAGCGTCCTTCATCTCGTCGGGGATGCCGGGGCCGTTGTCCGCGATACGGACGGTGACAGTCCCGTTCTCGACGGTCGCGTCGACCGTGATCTCTGGGTGGGCTGTGTCGTTGTGTTCGATGGCGTTCGAGAGGATGTTCTCGACGACTGCGGGCAGGAGGTCGTCGGCCCGTACCGGCGGCAGCGTGTCGGTCCGGACGTCGACAGACACCCGTTCGTGCCCGTTCCGGAGTTTGTCGACCTTCTCCTCGATCGCCGCCCCGAGATCGACCGCGGTCAGTTCGACCGGCTCCTCGCCGGTCAGTGTCTTCGTGACCGACCGGACCTTCGTGGCGAGGGACGTGATGTCCTCGCTCCACCTGTCGATGATCGCGACGTGCTCTGCGGCCTCGCCGTCGACGATGTCCTTCAGTTCCTCGGTGTGGCCCTGGATCACCAGCATCCCGTTGAGCAGGTCGTGTCTGAGGACGCTGTTGAAGAACTCGATCTGTTCGGTCCGCTTCGTCAACAGTTCGCGACTCTCGCGTAACTGTTGTTCTTTCTCGACCCGGTCCAGCGCGTTCTCGGTCGTCGTCGCCAGGATGTCGACGAACCGGCGGTCGTCCTCGCTGAACCCGTCGTGGTCCGGCCCGGCACTGACGCCGAGGATTCCGTGGTCGCCGAGCGGGTAGATGAGCGAGCCACCGATGTCGACCGGAATCTCGTCACCGCCGCCGGCCTGTATCGGCGACCCGACCATCGCCTCACCGGAGACGAAGACCTGCCAGACGTCGTCCTCGCCCGGTTCGATCACCGGGTCGCCATCGTACTCCGAGTCTTCGTAGGCGGCCGTCAGAGGGTCGGCGAACGATGCCGGCCGCAGCACGTCCTCGCTTTCGTCGTACACCATCGCGCCCGAATAGGGGTAGCCGAGCAGTTCGTAGGCAGTCGTCGCAGCGATATCGAGCACCTCCTGTCTGGTCTCGGCCGTGAGAAATTGCTGGCTCACGGACTGGAGACTCGCGAAGGTCCGTTCGCGCCGCTGCTGGAGCGTCACGTCCCGGAGGACGATGACGGTCCCTCGATTCCGTTCGTACTGGTCGGTGATCGGAGCGTCGTTGATGTCGTAGACCTCGATCTCACCGCCGTCCGAACTGAGGTCGGCGTCCCCCGGAACGTACCGTTCGTCCTTCGCGGCCGCGGTCAGGAGCCCGGGGAACGCCCGCTCGACAGGGGTACCGATCGGGTCGGCGACTGCGACGAGCAGCCGGCCCGACGGGTTGAGATCGACGACGGATTCGACCTCGTCGAGGACGATCACGGGATCGTCGATCTCCTCGAGGACCACGCCCGGTGCGAGTGGTTTGACCCGGAAGAAGTCGAAGCGAAACAGCGCGAGCGCGATGATGATCGCCTCGGCACCGAAGAACACCGACGTGAGGTTCAGGCCGGGATGGGGACTGAATCCGGCCTCGAAGACCACGTTCCCTACGACGGTGAACAGCACTGCGAGGATGATGACGCCCGTCTGGGTCCGGTACATGTTTCGCGGCGAGACGAAGAACGCGCCCAGCAGGGCGAGCCCCCCGAGGGTCGCCGGATAGACGAACAGGAGTGTCGCCAGCAACCGAACCCGGTTGGTCCCGAGGACGGGCAGCGTCACGCCGTTTATGTTCCGGACAGTCACCTCCGCGAGGACGAGCGGTTCGATCACCATCGCCAGCGAGGCGACGACGTAGAGCCCGATCAACGCTCGCTTGCGACCGCCCCGCAGCCACCGGTCCCGACCGGTGTAGGCGACGGTGAACAGCAGGAAGTACGCGGACGCGAGGAACAGACAGACGTGTGCGAGCGCGAACAGTACCCGGCTGATCGGCGGGTCCGGAAACAGGAGGAGCGCGCCGAACGCGAGCGAGGAGACGCCCGGGAGCGCGGACGTCTTCGCCAGTGGGGCGGCCGCTGGATGGTCGTCGTGTTGCCACGCTGCGTAGCCGACGCCGAGTCCGACGACGCCACCGATACCGAGCACGAAACCGACGAGGACGCCACCGGAGACCGGCATGTTCCAGGTTTATTATGTCTACGTGACGTAATAATTTTCCCCGCTACGGCCGACCCTGCCGTCCGCGAGACGGACGGTCGACGCACGTTTGACCGTCCGGAAGACGTTTTCCTCGCCCGGACGCCAGTTGGCTTATGCCCCTGCCGACGCGTCGTCGATTCCTCCGGACGGTCGGACTCGGACTGTCGGGCTCGTTGGCTGGCTGTTCGTTGCTCGCCGATCAGCGCACACCGTCGGCGGCCGACCGGACGCCGGCTGCGGACCGAACAGCCACCGCGACGGCTGCCACACCGACGGACAGCACCGAGACACCCGCCTGCGACGCGTTCTCCTACGAACCGACACTGCACGAGGGAGCGACAGACACACCGGAGTCGTACCTCACCATCGTCGCTACCGTCGACGTGACCGACCCGCCGTCGATGGTCGGCTACATCGAGGTCGAGAACGAGCGGACACAGGTGTTCAGGCCCCTCCAGGAGGGCGACAACAGGTTCCGGTTCGGTCCCTACGAACACGACGCGGTTTCGTACTTCGACTTCTGGCTGCGGGGCTGTGGCCCGACAGCGACGCCCACGGACGCGTGACAATCACTATGAGCCAGCCCCGACAGTGGCCGCTATGGACGTCGCGGATCTCACCCAGGAACTGGTAGCGATCCCGAGCCACCGGGCGGACGGGCACGACGAACGGGCCGCCGGCGACTTCGTCGCGTCGTGGCTGCGAGACCACACCGACGCGACCGTCCGGCGCGACGAGACGGGCAACGTCGTCGCCCGGAAGGGGTCGGGGCCGTCGCTCGCGCTCGTGGGCCACCACGACGTCGTCCCGCCGGACGAGTCACAGATCGACGCCGACGGCGACTACGTCGTCGAGCGCCGTGATGGCCGTCTCTACGGCCGTGGCACCGCCGACATGAAGGGCTGTGTCGCGGCGGCGATGCTGGCCTTCGCCGCGGCCGATCCGGCCGGCGAACTCGTCTTCGCCTCGTTCGTCGGGGAGGAGCAGGGCGGCATCGGCTGTCGGGCAGCCATCGATGCGGGGTTCGCCCCGGACTACGCGGTGGTCGGCGAGGGATCGACCGGCTACTCCGCGCCCGGCGTCACCGACGTCGCCGTCGCGCACAAGGGCCGTCGTGGCTCGACCATCGTCGCCGAGGGCGCGGCCGCCCACGCAAGTGAACCCGAGGCCGGGGAGAACGCCGTCTACCGCGCCTGTGACGCCGTCGACGTCGTCCGGGACCTGTCGTTCCCCGTGACGGAGGTGCTGGGCCACACGCTCTCCGGGAGCGTCGCCGTCACCGAGATCGACGGCGGGTCGGCCTGGAACGTCATCCCCGAGCGCTGTGAGGCGACCGTCGACGAGCGGACCGTCCCCGGCGAGCGGGCGCCCCTGGAGCAGGTCGAGGCCATCGACGGCGTCACCTGGCGCGTCGATCAGGACCTGCTGCCGATGGCCTGTGGCGACGCCGCCTTCGCCGACGCCGTCCAGTCGGCCGCTGCCGCGGCACAGGACGACACTCCCCAGCAGGTCGTCAAACCCCACGCGACTGACGCCGGATGGCTCGCACAGGCTGGAACCGACTGCGTGGTCGTCGGCGCGGCCGAACCCGGCGAGGCCCACACCGCCGACGAGAGCGTCTCCATCGCGGTGCTGGAGCGGTGCCGGGCGATCTACGAGCGAGTCGCGACGCACTGGGACGGGTCGCGGAACTGACACCCTTTACCGCCGACCATGCTGATTTACCGTGTCAATTCTAACGGGACGGCATGGCACAAGCAAGCGGACAGTCCTCCACCTACGAGCAGTTCCTCGACCACGTCCGACAGCTCCACTACGTCCAGGACGCCGGCGGCGTCCTCCAGTGGGACCAGGAAGTGATGATGCCCGACGCCGGGACGCCGGCACGGGCCAAGCAGTCCTCGGCCATCTCGACACTGCACCACGACCTGCTGACCGACGAGCAACTGGGTGAGTGGCTCGACGAACTCGAAGAGAGCGACCTCGACGACGAGCAGGCAGCCGTCGTCCGCGAGGTACGCCGCGACTACGAGCGCGCTGTCAGAGTCCCCTCGGACCTCGTCGAACGCATCTCCGAAGCCACCTCCAACGCCCTGCCAGTCTGGAAGGAGGCCAAGGCAGAGGACGACTTCTCGGCCTACGAGGAGACCCTCGAGGAACTGGTCGAACTCCGCCGGGAGTACGCCGCGGCCATCGACCCCGACCGGGACCCCTACGAGGTGCTGTTCGAGGAGTACGAACCCTACCTGGGCATCGACACCGCCGAGGACGTACTGACGCGCCTCCGTGACGAACTCGTCCCGCTGATCGACGACATCGCCGACAGCGACGTCACGCTCTCCGATCCCTTCGAGGGCACCTACGACGACGACACCCAGCACGGCCTCGTCGAGGCGGCACTCGACGTACTGGGGTACGACTGGGACCGTGGTCGCCTGGACACCGCCCCCCACCCGTTCTCGACTGGAACGCAGTTCGACGCCCGCGTCACCACGCGGTTCACGCCCGAGGACCCGCTGGACGCGCTCGGCTCGACCATCCACGAGTTCGGCCACGCTACCTACACCCTGGGGCTGCCACAGGAGCACTACGGGACGCCGCTGGGTTCGAACCGGGACCTCTCGGTCCACGAGTCCCAGTCCCGGTTCTGGGAGAACCACGTCGGCCGCTCGCTGCCGTTCTGGGAGTTCTTCACCGAGACGGCCAACGACCACCTCGGGACCGACGCCACCCCCCGTGCGTTCTACGAAGCCGCGAACGAGGTCTACGAGGACAACCTCATCCGGGTCGAGGCCGACGAACTGACCTACCACATGCACATCATCCTCCGGTTCGAGATCGAGCGCGACCTCATCCGCGGGGATCTGGATGTCTCGGAGGTCCCGCAGGTCTGGAACGACAAGATGGAGGAGTACCTGGGTATCCGGCCCGACACCGACGCCGAGGGGTGTCTGCAGGACATCCACTGGAGCCACGGCTCCTTTGGGTACTTCCCGACCTACACGCTGGGGTCGGTGCTGGCCGCCCAGCTGGACCACCACGTCCGCCAGGCCATCCCCGACTTCGACGAGCAGGTCAGGGCGGGCGAGTTCGACGACGTCCACGACTGGCTGACCGAGCACGTCCACCGGCACGGCGCGCGCTACACCACCGGCGACCTCGTCGAGACGGCCACGGGCGAGTCGTTCACCGCCGACTACTTCCTCGACTACGCCGACGAGAAGTACCGCGCGCTGTACGACTGGTAAACTACCCCACCCTACTTCGCTCACCCACAAGGGGTTCGCTCGTTGAGGGTGGAGCCACCGATAGAGCAGGGCTCTATCGAGGCCTCGAAAGGCTTCGCCTTTCGGTGGCTTTGATGTGGACTCCCGGCGATCAACTGTCGGCGGTTGGCCGATAGCCGTCGCCGTTCAACGTCCCACCATATATACGCACGTCTACTGATGCGTCTGCGCTCCTCGACGTGGGCGAGGAACGCAGTCTGTGTTGTCGCTTCCGCATATACCGCAGGCCGACGTTTTTTGCGCCGTTGTAGTCAGCGTTGATCTCGTACCCGCATTTGAGGCACTTGAACTGCTCGCCGTCGCGGTTATCCTCGTGAGTGAAGCCACAGTCAGTGTGTGAACATCGCTGGCTTGTGTGATCTGGCTCGACCTGTTCAACCGCGATACCGCAGTCTGGCGCTTTGTACTCAACGTACTCGACAAGACGACGGAACGCCCAGATGTGATGCCAGTCAGCGTGAGGCAGTCGCTCACGGATATCGGTCAAGTCCTCGAACACGATCACGTCGCACTCGTGGTCAACCGCTTCCGCAACGATCTCGTTGGCGACTGTGTGGATATACTGTTTGCGCCATGCTCGCTCTCGCTTTCCAAGCCGCAACAAGGCGTTGTGAGCGGCTTGTGTCCCACGCTGTTGCATCTCTGCTCGGCGTTTTTCAAACTCCTGTATCCAGTGGTCGTACTCGTCACCACTCCAGAACGTGCCCGTGCTGGCGACGGCAAGACTGTTCACGCCGAGGTCGATACCGAGGACCGTCTGGTGCCCGGTATCGTCCGAATCCTCGATTTCAACAGCCTCAGCATCCTTATGTACCTTCCGCGTTTTGACGTGAAAGTAGAACTCGTCAGTGGCTTGGTCGTACTGGAGTGTACTCGTCCGAAACTCGTAGTCTTCCGCAAGGACGTACTCCTCGTATGGTGTTGGACTGTCCGCTGGGAGTTCAAAGTCACACTCAATGCGTCCGTTCACCGTCGAGAGTGAGATTTTGTTGCGGTAGAATGTCGCGCTCCGCTTGTCGTAGACCATACTCCAAGAGGTAAACTCTGGCTTGTTCGTCCGCTTGCCTTTCTTCCAGCGGTCAACACCACTATCGACGGCGTGAACGGCACGCCGGATAGCTTCTTGGACGAGATTCGCTGTCAGGTCGGTTTACTCGCGGAGTCGGTCATACAACGCATCTCTGGCTTTCACGTTCGAGGTGACGCAGTCTGCGTAGTCGGTGTTGTCCCAGCAGTAGTCACTCGCCTCGTTCGCGCAGTAGAGGAACTGGTCAGCAGTTTCGTGGAGGTCGTCGTGGTATTTGTCGGGAACAACGAGTTTGACCGGCGCAGTTCGTCTGACCTCCATCCGTGTTCGGTTAGGCGGAGAAACCGACAGGCAGCGCTCTGGTGACGAAGCTATCGTTGTAGACCGCGTGGGGAGAGAATGTGTTCAAGCAACTCTCCCCGAACCTCATACGACGGCGGTTGACTTCCCTGTTTCCAGCCGAGCTAATCGAAGACATCGCGCGCGAGCGCGATGTCGTCCAGCGTGACCGGAAGATTGACATCACAATGCTCGTCTGGACGCTGATCATGGGCTTCGCCGTTGATGGCGAAGCCCGTACCATCGCCGGATTTCAACGTGCATACTCCGCAGCAACCAACCAGACCGTTGCCCGCTCCAGCTTCTACGATCGGTTCACGCCAGCCCTCGCAGCACTGTTGAGCGACCTCCTCGAGCACGCTCTCGAGGGGGTCGCGGTTCCTCACACAATCGCGCCACAGTTCGAATTGTTCCGTGAGGTGCTGATCGCCGATGCAACCGTCTGAGTGATCAGCGCAACGGATGAATACTCAGATAGCGTATTCTCTGTGATGGACGGATCACGTCGGTTTGAAGTCGTTGAGCACTTGTCGAACGCGGAGCTGGACCAAGCGATCGATGACGCCCAGAAGGCGGACGAGACGCATCTCGTCCGGCGACTCTGCTTCGTGAAGAACCTCTATGAAGGCAAGACCCAACAGCAGGCTGGAGCAGCTGTCGGCGTCTCTCAGCCGACGAGTAGTCGCTGGGCACGCGCGTGGAATCATAACGGGATCGAGGGGCTACGCCCACGCTTCGGCGGCGGTCGGCCGCCGAAGCTCACCCCGGCACAGTGGGACGAGTTCTGCGCAGTCCTTGAACAGGGCCAACCGTGGACGCCACGCGAGATTCACGCACTCATCGAACACCGCTACGGCGTTACCTACCACCCGACCCATCTCGCCCGAAAACTGCGGGCCTCGGGCATGCACTACGCCAAACCACGGCCGATGGACCCCCGCAGTCCCGACGATGCAGAGGCGATTCTCGCCGAGCGCCTGTCCGAGGCGCTCGGCGAGGACACAGACAAAGACGAAAAGGAGGACGAAGACCCTGTCGTGCTGGGATTTTTTCGATGAGGCGTGGCCACAGCCGTTCGAGAACTCTCAGCGGATGTGGTCGTACGACCGCACCGTCCAGATAGAGAAACCGTTAGTAACGGTGCCGTGGCGGTCGATTGGCTTCTATGCGTTGACTGGCCGGAGCGTGATCACGTACAAAGAGCGGTTAATCAAGGAAACGATCGTTGAGGCGCTTGAAGAGATCCGCGAGCAGAATCCGCGGGGTCGGATTCTGCTCGTGGCCGATAACTACGGCTCGCACCACGCGAAGCTCACGCAGAAACGGGCCGACGAACTCGGCATCGAGTTCGTCTTCATCCCGCCGTACTCACCGACGCTGAACGCGATCGAACCGCTGTGGAAAGACCTCAAGCGCGAGATTTCACCAACCATCTTCGAGGGGAAAGACCACTTCAGAGAGTTCGTCACCGAGACGTTCCTTCGGCTGAGTCACAAGCTTAGCTTCGCTGTTGACTGGATCGAGACGTTTCTTCCCAACAATATTCAGAGGTTACAGTGATCACTCTTCCGGTTGCATCGGCTCCTCAGCGAGTTCCCGGCGACTCACTCGGACCAGTCCGGCGCAAAGCTTCACCTCGTGCAGAACGCCACGACGCAGACGATTGAACGGTTCCAGCTCACCGATGAACGCACCCACGAGAGCAGCCAGCTCCGCACCGGGAGCTGGCTGCGAGGCCGGCTGTTACTGTTCGATCTGGGCTTCTACAGTTTTCGCCGATTCGCGTTGATTGAAGAGAACGGCGGCTTCTTTCTGACTCGGCTGAAGTCGAACGCGAATCCGTTGATCGTCGGCGAGCGACGGAAATGGCGCGGGCGCGCCATTTCCTTGCCGGAGCGTCATCTTCGGGACGTTCTGGGAGATCTCACTCGGGAGATTATCGACGTAACCGTGGAGATCGAGTTCAAACGACGGGCATACGCTGGGAAGCAGTCAATCGATTCGATGGAGTTTCGCGTCGTCGGTGTCCGCAACGAGGACACCGACGACTACCACCTGTACGTGACGAATTTGCCCGATGAGTTCACTCCGAGACAGGTCGGGGCGCTGTACGGGTTGCGGTGGGAAGTGGAGTTGCTGTTCCGGGAGTTGAAGTCGCTGTATGGGCTGGAGAAGTTCCAGACGAGTGATCCAGCAATCGTTCACCTGCTGGTGGTGGCGGCTCTGCTGACGCTAACGGTCAGCAGAGCCTTGCTGGGCGTGTTTCAAGAGCTGTTCCCAGAGACGGTGTTCCCGCGTGAGCGCTGGGCGAAGACCTTCCGGTCTCTCGCCCAGCTCATTCTCGAAGATTTGGCACAGTCGTTCGGCCATCCACCGCCGAACTTGCCGGAGTTGATGTTCCGTGATGCCCGTCAACCAGAGAGATCACGCCTCTTACTCAGCGAACGAGTATCTGAAGCCTTCACGAGGCGATCCAGTGCTTAACCGAACACCGATGGTCTGACCTCTATGTTTCAGATGTTATTTCGACGGTACTTATTAATTTGGGAGTCGGTCGGCTACTGTCTTGTGGTTTGCGTCACTCTGTGTCGGCTTCTGCGCGCGGGCTTTGCCCGCTCGCACGGCCCGCGGAACTACCGTTCCGCGCTGTCCTCCCCGGCCTACTCGCTTCGTGCTTCCGATCAGTCGGAAGCCCTCGCTGCTTGAGGCCGGGGGCTCCGCCTCGAAACTGCTGAACAGAGATAATTCTTTACCTACCACTTGGTTGCAATTTTCGAGAACGAAATAGTTGGGTATACCGTTTTTATACCAATAGTTCGATGTGTATGCTACACAATGTCGAGGGGAGAACTCGACGACAGTGAGTTAGCCGCCGAGGCCGACATCGACGACGACATCGATGCCGATATCGAGGACGATATCGCCGAGGACATCGACCGCCAGGCCGGATACGACCACGACAAGGCCAGCGAGATCCAGACACTCATCGCCGAACTGGAGAACTCATCGGTCGGGATCGCCGAGGAGACCGACGACATCCGGGAACAGGCCGCCGAACAGTACGAGGCGATGTCGGAGATCGCCAGCGAGGTATCGAACCTCTCGGCCTCCGTCGAAGAGATCGCCTCCTCCTCGGAGGAGGTCTCGGCCGCGACCCGGGAGGCGAAGGAACTCGCCGACCGCGGGCAGGACAACGCCGAGGACGTCCACGCGGCCATGGAGCGCATCCAGACCGCCGCCGAGAGCGTCGCCGAGGACGTCCGGACGATCCAGGCGGGGGTCGACGAGATCGACGCGATCGTCGAGGTGATCAACGACATCGCCGACCAGACGAACATGCTCGCACTGAACGCCTCCATCGAGGCCGCACGGGCCGGCGAGGCGGGCGAGGGCTTCGCCGTCGTCGCCGACGAGTAAAATCACTCGCAGAGGAGTCACAGGACCAGGCAACGACCATCGAGCAGATGATCGACGGTATCCAGGACGATACCGCCAACGCCGTCGAGAGCTTAGAGGCGAGCAACACCGAGATCGACGAGGGGATCGAGACCGTCGAGGAGTCCACCGAAATCCTCGACGATATCGGTGACGCGGTCACCGAGGTCAACCACGGCATCGAGGAGGTGGCGACCGCCACGGACGAACAGGCCGCCTCGACGGAGGAGGTCGCCAGTATGGTCGACCAGTCGACGACCGCCGCTCAGGAGATCGCCGACTCGACGGCCGAGATCGCCGAGGAGGCCGTGGAACAGACCGACCAGATCGCGGGTATCAACCAGAAGATGGACGGCCTCGTCGAGGATCTCCAACGGAACAACTGATACGGTCGTGCGTATCTGAGTACCGGTCACCGCCTCGACCGTATGACCGCTCTGGGCCATCCCGCTCCTTATCTTTCCCGGGCGTCAATCTCCGGTCATGCGTCCGGATCTCGACCCCGAACAGCTCGACCGCTACTCGCGGCACATCATCATGGACGACGTGGGGCCCGAGGGGCAGGCGGCGCTGCTGGACACCGCGGTCCTGGTCGTCGGTGCCGGCGGACTGGGGTCGCCGGTCCTGCAGTACCTGGCGGCCGCCGGCATCGGTCGACTGGGGATCCTCGACGACGACACCGTCGAGCGGTCGAACCTCCAGCGCCAGGTCGTCCACGGCGACGCCGACGTCGGCCGGCCGAAAGTCGAGAGCGCCCGCGAGTTCGTCACCGGGCTGAACCCCGACGTCGATGTCGAGACCCACGAACTACGGCTCGCCGCCGACAACGCTGCTGACCTCGTCGAGGAGTACGACATCGTCGTCGACGCCTCGGACAACTTCGCTACACGGTTCCTGGTCAACGACGCCTGTACGCTCTCGGGAACGCCGTTCTCCCACGGCGCCGTCTTCCAGTTCGAGGGCCAGGTGACGACGTTCACTGGTGACGGGCCGTGTTACCGCTGTCTGTTCCCGCAGGCCCCGCCAGCAGGGACGGTCCCGGACTGCGCGACGGCGGGTGTGCTAGGTGTGCTTCCGGGGACTATCGGCTGCCTGCAGGCGACCGAGGTTGTCAAACTCGCGATGGGCTACGGCGAGTCGCTGGACGGCCGGTTGCTGGCCTACGACGCCGCCGAGATGTCGGTCGACGAGGTGCCGGTCGCCCCCGCGCCGGACTGTCCGGTGTGTGGGGGCGACCCCGCTATCGAGCGTGTCACCGACGCCACCTACGAGGGGCGCTGCTCGCTGACCGGGGACTGATACTGCCGGCAGCCGCTCCGACGTTCTCACCGCTGATAGCTCGGCAGGGACGCTTATGCCGGGGTAGTCGACAGCTATGGATAGCAGTTACATGTCCGGTACCGACCGCCAGCATCCACTCGCTCGGGCGCTGACCTTCCGCCTCCAGAAACCCGGCTACGTCGAACTGGTGTTCGCGCTGGTGTTGATCTGGGGCTTCGGCGACGCGCTGTCGACACTGTTCGCCGCCCGGTTCGCGGGCGCACATCTGGAAGTCAACCCCTGGATCAGACTGCTGTTGCACCACCAGCCGATGGCGGTCATCCTCCTGAAGGGCGCGACGGTCCTGTACGTGGGTATCGTCCTGCTGGAGTGTCGACGATTCGTCACGAGCCTCCCGTGGTGGCGCGCCTGGCTGCTGGCGGTCGTCAGCGCGGGGGCACTCGTCGTGCTGGGGAACGTCTACGTCGGCCTGGTAGCCGCGGCCCCCTGATCAGACCCGAACGGTCCCCAGTTCGACCACGGCATCCCGTGGCGGTGTGTCGAACAGTTCGGGGTGGACGAGCGCCGCCAGGAACTCCATCGTGTCGACGAGCCGTGGGCCCGAGCGGTTGACGTAGTGGTGGCCGTCCATCACGTAGGCCCGCCCCTCGCGGACCGCTGTCAGCTCTTCGAACCCGGCCCGCTCGGTCAGGTCGCCGCGGTTCTCTCTGGTCTGGTCGACGTCGAAGCCACAGGGTGCAGCCACGAGCACGTCTGGGTCGTACTCGCGGATCTCGGTCCACTCCCGCGGTCGTGAGTCCCCACTCGCCTGTTCCAGTCCGTAGCGGCCGCCGGCCCGCTCGACCATCTCCGGAACCCAGTGGCCCGCGACCATGATCGGGTCGAGCCAGTCCAGTACCGCGACCCGCGGTTCGGCCTCGGCACGGGCTGCGGTCGTCTCGACGGCAGCCACGCGGTCGCGCAACGACGCGACGAGGTCGCTGGCACGCTCGTCCCGCCCGACGGCGGCCCCCACCTCGTGGATCGACGCGAAGAGGTCGTCGAGGCTGTGGACGTCCAGTGTCAGTACGTCGGTATCGAGTCCCAGGTCCTCGACGGCCGTCGCGACCTGGACGTGGTCGATAGCACAGACGTCACAGACGCCCTGGGTGACCACGAGATCCGGGTCCAGTTCGGCGAGCGTCGTCCGGTCGATGGCGTAGACGCCGTCACCCGACTCGGCGTCGGCGACCTGGGCGTTGATCTCGGCGCTCGATGCGGTGGGATCGACCCGCGAACGGTTCACCGACGGGCGTTCGCGGGCTGCCGGCGGATAGTCGCACTCGTGGGAGACCCCGACGGGTTCGACCCCGAGTGCGTAGACGATCTCGGTGGCAGACGGCAGGAGCGTGACGACGCGCATACCCCCGCTACGGACGGGGCCGACTAAAGGCTCCGCTCGCGCTCACACGAGGTCGTTACGCTTACGCCGTCCGGCACCGGACTGACGTACATGAACGTCAAATCGCGACACCACCTCCGGTCGGACGAGGTCGACGCCATCACGACGGCGCTGGCCGACAACCTCGGCGTCGAACTGGACGCCGACAGCTTCGAGAAGGTCGAGTTCGACGACAGCGACTGGGACGTCGTCCTCGTCGACGGCGACCCGCTCGTGCTGTACGTCGACGGCGAGCCGTTCCTCACCGTCCAGGGCGCAAACGACTATCCGCCACAGAAACACGTCGTCACCGTCGACGCCGGCGCCATCTCGTTCGTCTCGGACGGTGCGGACGTGATGCGCCCCGGCATCACCGAGGCCGACGACGACATCGCCGAGGGGGACCTGGTCGCCATCGCCGAGGAGTCCCACGGGAAGGTGCTGGCGATCGGCCGTGCGATGACCGACGGCGCCGATATGGTCGGGGACAGCGGCAAGGTCGTCTCGTCGGTCCACCACGTGGGCGACGACTTGTTCGAGTTCTCGGTGTAGGGAGTTCGACCACGGTTTCACGACTTTCGTCCACATCAGTACCGAGCGAACTAAATCGCGTCTGACGTAAGACCTAAATCGTCACGGCACGCCGTGGGGGACATGGGACTCATGAGTTCGATCCTCGGCGAGTCGGGATCCTCCCGCAAGACCGACGACTACGTCGAGCTGAACGCCGACGACTTCGACACGTCCGGTGCCGACGTCGACCGGCAGATCCGCATCGCACAGATCAGCGACACGCAGGACGTCATCGAGATCAAGGACGCCGTCTACGACGGCGACATCGTCATCGCCGACATCATCCGCCACTCCACGCAGGACCGGACGATGGAACACATCAGCGACGAACTCAAGCAGGTGACCAACGAAGTGGGCGGGGATATCGTCCAGAAGGACGACGACCAGCTCATCATCACCCCCTCGGGCGTGGGCATCTCCCGCGAACGGCTCGGGCGCTAGGACGACGCGGTCCAGGGTCGACCGCTGCCGTCCGGCTTCGACGTGTTTTTCGGCCTGCGAGCGCTGGCCTAGACGATGACCGAGCCGGCGATTCGCGCCCGCGACGTACGCAAGCAGTACGGTGACGTCCAGGCACTCGACGGGCTGGAGTTGACCGTCGAGCGCGGCGAGTTCTTCGGCCTGCTGGGCCCCAACGGGGCGGGCAAGACCACGTTCATCAACACGCTGGTCGGCCTCGTCCACAAGGACAGTGGGACTGCCGAGGTGTTTGGCTTCGACGTCGAGGACGACTACCGGGCCGCTCGCGACCGTATCGGCCTGGCTCCCCAGGAGTTCAACGTCGATCGGTTCTTCCCGATCCTCGAAGTTCTAGAGCACAAGGCCGGCTACCACGGTATCCCGAAGCCCGAGGCCACCCGCCGGGCCGAGGAGGCCCTGAAGACCGTCGGTATCTGGGAGAAACGCGACACCCGCTTCGACTGGCTCTCCGGTGGGATGAAACGCCGGTTCATGCTCGCCCGTGCGCTGGTCTCGGATCCCGACCTGCTCATCCTCGACGAGCCGACCGCCGGGGTCGACGTCCAGTTGCGCCACGACCTCTGGAAGATCATCAATCGGATGAACGACGCCGGGACGACGATCGTGTTGACGACCCACTACATCGAGGAGGCCGAACGGCTCTGTGATCGGGTCGCCATCATGGACGACGGCCGCAAGGTCGAAGTCGCCGCGCCCGGCGACCTGATGGCAAGAGGGACCGACACCATCGCGGTGGAACTGGCCGATCCGCCCCGAACTGCGCCGACGCTGGACATCGAGGGTGTGACCGAGGTCGTCGTGACCGACGACGGCCTCAGCGTCACCGCCTCGGGCGGGAGCCAGACCGCGCCGGCGGTCCTTCGCGAACTCGAAGCCCGTGGCCACACGGTCACGTCGCTCGACATCCGTCGGGCTTCCCTCGAAGAGGTGTTCGTCGACATGACGCGTGACGAACGCGAGTACGCGGAGGTGTCGGCGTGAGCTCCGACGGGGCGGCCGGCGGCCACAGCCGGACGAGCGAGGCACCCACCGGGCTCCGGGCACGGATCGTGGGACTGTGGACGCTGCTTCACCGGGAGATACTGCGGTTCGTCCGCCGCCCACGGAACACGTTCCTCCCGCCGATGATCACCAACGTGCTGTACTTCACTGTCTTCGGCGTGGTTCTCGGCGAGCGTATCAGCGGCGGCGACCCCGACGCCTTCGGCGGGGCGGGGTACATCCTGTTCATCCTGCCGGGACTGGTCGTGCTCGGGATGATCTCCAACGCCTTCGAGAACGCGTCGTTCTCTATCTTCCATGGCCGCTGGAACGAGTACATCCACGAGGTCCAGACGTCGCCGCTGTCACACACCGAGATGGTGCTCGCGTACGTCTCGGCGTCAGCACTCCGTGGTATCGTCGTCGGCCTCATCATCTGGGGTGTCGGGCTGGTGTTCACGCCGGTCACGGTCGCGAATCCCTTCTACCTGGCCGCGTTCACGCTCGTCATCCCGACGCTGTTTGCCGCCTTCGGCGTCATCGGCGGCCTCTGGGCGCGTGACTTCGACTACCTGACGGTGATGAACCAGTTCATCATCCGACCGCTAGTGTTCTTCGGCGCGGTCTTCTACCCACTCAGCGCGCTCGACGGCATCTGGCGACAGATCACGCTGCTGAACCCGATGGTCTACATGGTCAACGGCGTCAGGTACGGCGTGGTTCCGGAGACTGTTGCGGTCCCGCCGGACGTCTCGCTGCTCGTCTTGACCGGCCTGACGGTCGCAGTCGTCGCTCTCGACGTCGAACTGGTCAGGCGAGGCTACGGATTAGTCGACTGAGATGACTGAAGGCCGAAGGGAGCCACCCTCCGGTGAGGTCATCAACACATGACGTGGCAGTGCCTGCTGCCACTGTCCCGGATATTTGTGAGCGCCTCCAGGAGTGGCGTATGTGAACGGACGGCACGTACGCATTTAGCCTTGACGGCCACGTTATCAGCGACCAAAACAATCAGACAGACGTCACTTATCGACATTGCGTCGCGATTCGAAAACAGAGTTGGCGGTTCAGACGTTATCTGGCTTGTCTGCGTCGTCCTCGACGTCTCGTTTCATCGAGTCCCGGCGTGCCTTCGCGTCACGCCCCGTCGCCGACTCCAGGAAGTCGTTCTTGACTGTGACGGCGTCCTCTGCCGCGTCGACGTGCCCCTCGGCGATGACCTCCTCGGCCGGCCGCTCGTCGATGTGCAGCGCGAGTTTGTCTTTCTTCCCGCTGTATGAGACGGTTCCGGCGACGACGCGCTCGAAGACAGGATTCTTCGGTTCGTCGACGACGAGCAGATCGCTGCCGTTGTGTTCCTCTGTGTCGGTCACCTCGCCGAAGTGCTCTTCGACGAACGCTTCCATATCCGGGACGCGGTCTTCCAGATGCTCGCCCCGTCGCATCTTGTACTCTCGCATGGGTTGGACTTTGCGAGGCCCCGTCTTACCCTTTGTGTTCAGTCGGTGTGCTCTGTGACTAGTGCACCTTTCTGACACTCGGGGCAGAAATCACCGGCGCGGAGCGACGAGGCTTCGACGTCCGTCGTGAAGCCACACTCCGGACACCGGAACTGCCCCTCGGGAACAGTCACGGCCGTCCCGCCGAGTGGTTCGACGTCGGGACCATCGTCTGTCTCCTCCGGCGAGACTGGTTCCCACTCGGACTGCCCGTCTTCGTCGGCCTGTTCCTCGTTGCTCTCGGCGTCCCCGGGCCACTCGCCCGGTGCGCGGTCGGAGTCGTCCCCGTCGGAGCCGTCGAGGATGACCGCGTCGTCCTCCTCGGGATCGGGGTCCGGCGTCGGTGCGCTCCCTTCCGCGTCGGGGACCTCGGTGGTCGTCGCCGGTTCGTCGAGTTCGGCGTCGCCGCTCTCGACGCTGTCGCTGCTCTCCATGATCTCGGCGTCGTCTTCGCCTGGCGGCGCTGGCGAGACCGGTTCGGTGTCCGTCGTCTCTGTCATCTGCTCGCTCTGTGCCCCCTGCTCGGCTGCATCCGATTCTGTCTCCTCGTCGACCACGTCGCCTGCGATATCCGACGGTGTTTCGATCGCCGTCACTTCCTTGTTCTCGGAGACGACGCGTGTGTGCCCACAGCGCGTGCAGGTCTCCGTCTCCTGGATTGTGATGACGACTTCGCTCCCCTGTTCCTCTCGGTCGCGATCGACGGTGGTCTCACCGTACGTGTGCCCGAGGACGGAGCATTTGAGACCCATTGTCAGTGTCTCCTCTCGTGACGTACTTAAACCCTCCCTGTCGGGTCGGTTCGCGACGGCTCGTCGGGGGACACTGCCGGCACGATCGCATTGGGATTCTCAGATAGAAATATATATTTATTACTGAAGAGACGAAATTTTATAACATGGGAGGCGGCGACAATCTACCGATGCGCACGATCACGGTTGTCGCCGTCGTCCTCGTGACTGGGCTGTCGGGGGTGCTTCTCGCCTCCACGACCGCGGTGGCGAGCGACCCGCCCCTGGCCGATGCCGGCCTCGATCAGACTGTCACACCGGGCACGACGGTACACCTCGATGCGAACGGCTCACGCGATCCGGATGGACAGATACGGTCTGTCCAGTGGAGTATCGACGGGCCGGCAGGGAGTTCGGCCACACCCGACTGTCGGTCCTGTCGGCAGACGACGTTCACACCGACGACTGTCGGCCAGTACAACGTCACGCTCAGGGTCACCGACGACGACGGACACCAGCGGTCGGACACCCTTCGGGTCCTCGTCGAACCGGACGGCGGACCGACTGTCTCGGTGACCGGCCCGAAGACGACGAGTTTGCGGACCTCGACGACGTACAGGGCGGTCGTCTCCGCCGGCACCACACAGCTCGATACGCTCGCCTGGGTCGTCGACGGCACGCTCGTCCGTCGAAACTCCATTGCCGGGAACAGCACCACGTCGACACTCTCCCAGCGATTCACCGCAACGGGACCGACCACCGTCCGGGCGGTTGCCTACGACTCGGCCGGCCGTCAGGGTAGCGCCATACGCCGGGTGACGGTCCTTCCATCCGGTCGCCTGCCGTCGCCCAGACCCGGACCGGCTCCCGGTCCGTCACCCTCGCCGGGACCGCCGTCTACACCGTCGCCTGGACCGCCGTCTGCACCGTCGCCCGGCCCGGGGCCGGGTGGTCCGGGCCCGTCGCTCAGCGTGACGTCGCTGACTGCGCCGGATCGAACTACCGCAGGGACGGCCGTCCCGATTACGGCCATCGTCGAGAACGCCGGCGGCGCCGACGGACGGTACACGGCCCGGCTCCGTGTCGACGGTACACCGATCGCCAGCCAGACGATCGCCGTCGATGCCGGTGACTCGGAGAGTCTCGCCTTCGACCACGCGTTCGCTCGGCCGGGCAACTACACGGTCAGCGTCGGCAACCGATCGACTACCGTCCGTGTGGTGCGGTCCATCTCCAACGGCAGCGGGCGGATATTCGTCGACTCGATCCAGGCCCCCAGCCAGGTTCGGCGCGGGACCCGGACCACGATTCACGGGGTCGTCGTCAACACGGACACCACGGTCCGGACACTCGATGCGACGTTCGCGATCGACGGCTGGACCCACCGAACGCGATCGGTCACGGTGTCTCCCGGCGAGACCGCGCTCGTCGACTTCGAGTACCGGTTCGACGCGACCGGGCAACGGACCGTCAGTATCGAAAACGAGTCCGAGACGGTCACGGTCGCGGCGCCCATCGACCCGCCGGAGTTCCAGGTCACCCGCCTCGAAGTTCCCAACCGATCGCTCGATGTCGGCGAGACGGGGGCCATATTCGCGGACGTGCGCAACACCGGCGACAGAGCCGGACGGTACCGAGCGACGCTACTCGTCGACGGCACCGCGGTCACGACCAAGCAACGCTGGCTCCGGCCCGGTGGGACCAAGCGGATCGGGTTCGCCCGGTCGTTCTCGAATGAGGGTACCCACACCGTCCGTGTCGGCTCGCGCGCCAAGTCGATACAGGTTGCCGACCTCCGTGACGTCTGGGTCACTGACATCGACGCCCCGGAGGCGGTCGAGAGCGGCGAGCGGTTCGACGTCGACGTGACCGTGCGGAACGTCGACACGAAACCGCGACTCACCGACATCCCGCTGTATATCGGCGGCGACAAGGTCGGTACGAAAACCGACGCGGTGTTCTACCCCGGGACGTGGAAGACGCTCACGTTCCGGAATCAGCACATTGAACACCGTGGCGCCTTCGAACGGAAATTCGAGATCCGCTCGCGGTTCCGGAGTCGAAACATCACTGTCGTCCCGCCAACCCCTGACAGTGGCGGCGGGAACGCCGGCTCGAACTGCGACGGTGGATACGTCTGGACCGACGACGACGGCAACGTCATCGGCTGTCTGGACGCGAACAGCACCGACATCCACTACAGCGACGACGGCGAGGATGTCTGGATCGACGCGAACGGGAAGGACGGACTGCAGATCTCACGCAACAACATGACCGTGACAATCATGAACGAAACAGAAGTCGATTCGTTCGGTGGTAAAGTTCCTGGAGAAGTGGTTGAAAAAGAAAAGAATAAAATCGTCGATCGTGATATAGAAAATAACTCTCCAGATGTGAATTCCCCCGATAGAAATTCACCAAATTATAACCCTGGGCCGGAATTTAAACCAGGAGATGATGGTGATTGCGGTGCTATGGGTTGCAGTACGTCTCCCCCAAGTACCGATAGTGGAGAATCAGATGATGGTGATGGGTGCCTGCCTTCGGAGATCTGGTGTAAGGGGAAACCTTAATCACTATGAAAATGGCCATTCGAGTGGTTGCTGTTGTCCTGATGATTTCTGTAGCAGGTTGCAGTGGAGTAGGGCTAGAAGCTAATACTCCAACGTCGACGCAGACGAATCATCCTACTTCGACTCCTCCAACACCCGACACTGTTACCCCAGCTCCTGATACCGTTTCCCCAACGATAAAAAATACTGAAACACCCACCTCCACTACTGCGAAAAAGACTGAAATAAAGACTAAATCACGAAATGAGACGCTCGGAGAAAGGTACGTGAAATATAAAGAGTTCTCTAAAAATTATATCGGATCTCTAAATGACACACTGAATATCTCTGTTGAAACTGTGGATATTGACCCTGACGCCCGTAGAATTCGAGTCGTTCATCGTGCTCCGACAAACAACACCACAAAATATATTCTAGAACAACAACTTCTGCTGTATTCATATCAACGAATAATTGATCGTTATGCAGAAGACGAGGGAACGTTCAAACATGTCGACCGTTCCTGGGTCCCTCGCACGATAAACGTCACAGTTCGAACGCAAGACGGCCGACTGTACGAACGAGCATACATCAAGTACAAGTGGGGGTTATGGCGAGCGAACGGGGAGATCTCCGAACGTAAGTACCAGTTCTTCTACATCGGCGAGGCGAAACCCGGCCCGGCACACCCCGAGGAAGGGATATAGGGGCCGGGAGCATCCCGCTCACTTGTCACCTCTGTCCCACTCGCGCTGTGGAACCGCGCCGTTGGACGAGGGACAGAGACAAGAACTAGCCAGTTATACAGGCACGTATGAGAGCGAAGCCGGAGTATCGCGACCGGGACGACGCGGAGGTCGCGGTACTGGATGCCCTCGCGGACCGCCACCAGGAGGGGATGACGGTGTTCGAACTCCGGTCGCGCGCGGACGTCAACATCGACCAGATCGAGGGGGCACTGGCCGCGCTGAAGGCGGACGGGCTCATCGAGGTCGACGACGACGGGGAGCGGACGGTCATCCGGCCGGAGGAACACGTCATCGGGACGCCCTCGCCCGACGAGGACGAATCGCTACTGGAACAGCTACGACGGCGGCTGCCGCTGTAGGTCGGTGTGTCGCCGTCCGGTCGCTGGCCACTGGCGGCCGTCACACTGGCCAGCGACAGTATCAGTCGTCGGCCGGCGTCGCCGCACAGTTGTTCGGACCGAGTTCGAGTTCGAACGCTTCGTCGTCGTCTGTCTCGGCACGGCCGAGATTGATGTCGATGATGCGCTCGAAGTTGGCCGGTTGTGGGGGCATGTCGGCACAGATCCACTCGACGAACGGCTCGCGGGCCATCCCGAACGCACGGAGCCGGTCACGGAGGTCGCCCAGCCGGGCCGTGTAGGTCCCGTCGTCGGCCGGCGTAGTCCGCTCGCCGTGGTGGCCGGGGGCGACGAGGGTGTCGGCCGGGAGTGCGTCGAGGCGTTCGGTCAGCGTCTCGTGGAGGTCGCGAGCGAGGTCCGCGGCGCCGTCGCTGCCGGCCTCCAGATCCGGGCGGGCGACGCTGTCGAGGAAGACGCTGTCGCCGGCCAGCAGGACGTCGCCGACGCGGAAACCGGTCATCCCGGTCGTGTGGCCGGGCAGCGGAACCGGGTGGAGCGTCGCCGAGCCGACGGTGAGCGTCTCGTCGGAAGCCAGCGCGGCCACGTCGAAGGTGACCCCGCGGTCGACCGCGGCGGCGGGCAGGATCGGTTCGACGTCGTGGTCGGCAGCCAGTCGGCGGACACCGCTGACGTGGTCGGCGTGAACGTGCGTGTCGATGGCGTATTCGAGCGTGGCGCCGTCGTCGCGAGCGTCGGCGACGTAGCGGTCGGCGAAGGCCCGGAGGGGGTCGACGACGGCGGCCGCGCCGTCGCTGACGACCAGATAGCCCAGGCAGCCCGATGAGGGGCGCTGGTACTGGTGGACGGTCGCGTCGTCACACGAGACGGCGGCGGTCTCGTAGAGGCGCGCCCAGCCGTCCATCCCGTCGGCGAGGTTCCGGGCGTCGATGTCGTGGTCTTCGAGGAGGCCGGCGACGAAGGCGCTCCCCTCGCCGCGGCCACAGACGACGGTGATGGGGGCGTCGCCCGGGAGGTCCGCGAGCAGGGGGTCGACGTCGCCGGTCACCGAGGCCTGGATGAACTTCGAGAGCGGGACCTGCGTGGCGGTCACCGACGGGCCGTCGATGTGCCACTCCTCGTATTCGTCGCGGTCGCGGATGTCGAGCAGTCGGATCGGGTCGCCGGCCTGCAGTTGCGCACGGAGCGCTGCTGGGGTAACTGAGGGGGCGTCCGTCGGGGGGTCGGGGTTCGAGTCGCCCATACTCCCCGTAGGAGCCTCACGGCGATAAAACGGGCGGAGGGTCTTTGCCGTCGCCGGCCGGAGCTATGGTATGGACGTCGAGGAAGTCATCACGACCGTTCGCGACGAGCAGGCGACCGAACTGGACCGGCTGGGTTCGGACAAGGTGCTCATCGCCGCGACGGGGGCGACACTCGAAGCCGACGCGGTCCGCGAGGCTGCCGCGACGCGCGAACACGCGCTGGCGACGGCCCTCGACGCGTGGGCCGACGAGACCGACGGCGCGGTCGGGACAGCCTTCGCCGAGGCGGCGGATGCGGCCGCCGAGCGGGCGATGGCGGTCGACGCTGCGCCGGGCGATCCAGACGCCTTTGGGGAGTACCTCCAGCAGCTCGACGGTGACGCGTCCCGTGTCGGGGCCGGCCTCGTCGCCGCCGCACTCGTGCTCGACCGGTTCTACCTGCAGGTGGTGAGCTTCTTCGTCAACGAGGCAGACGAGGCCGGCGCCGACCTGGCACGCGATCTCCGTAGCGGGGCCAGCGATCTGCAGGCCGCCCGGAACGCACTCGGAGCGCTCCCGGAAGCGGACCGCGAGACGGCACGCGACGCGGCTATCGAGGGCGTCGGGGTCGCCTACGCTGCTTATGCCGACACGCTCGCGGAGCTGGGACTGGACCCGAAGCCGATCTGCTAGTCGAGTCGGTATGTCGCGACCCGGTTGGCCGCGTAGAGGAAGCCAGCCGTGGCGGCACAGGCGGCGAGGACGACGGTGCCCATCAGCCCGCCGACGAGCCCGAGTGACTGCGGGATGGCGACGGGGAGCGGGCGCCCGACGACCAGCAGGAAGGCACCGGCGACCGGCGCGACGGCGGTCCCCAGGACCAGGAAGTACAGTCCGAACGCCCAGCTGCTGGGGACGACGACCTCGCGGTCGCGGACCGACGAGGACTCGAACTTCGGGAAGACGACGCCGGCACCGACGGCGATCGCCGGCGCCGTGACCGTCACGACGAGGCCGGCGACGAGCGCGACGCCCAGTGCGAGAGGGCTACTGCCGGCGGCGATACCCAGACCGACGACGAGTAGCGTCGTCGCGACGACACCTGGAAGGAGCCCCGCGAGCACGAGCCCGGTGACGAACGCGCGGCCGGAGACGTTGGCGGTGAGCGTCAACGGGAGGACGCCCTCCTCGCCGCCCAGGGGGTTCAGCGTGAACGCCGCGCCAGCCGTGGCACCGCTCGCGAGGCCCGCGGTCAGCGGTAGTGTCGGCGGGACCCGCCCGTCGAGGAGCGCCTGGAGCTGGAACGCGAGCACGAAGAACGGGACCAGCGCGAACTGAACGGTGATGGGCGCGCGTCTCGCCCGGCGCCAGGACTTCTGTGTGACCGCCAGAGTCGCCTGTGAGACGTGGCCGGCGAGCAGTCTGTCGGAGAGGGTCTGTTCGTCCTGATCGAACTCGTGGTCGGGCTGGACCGGGTCGGCGTACCAGACCCGCTCGGCCAGGCCCAGCAGCCCGACCGCGAGCAGCGGTACGGCGGTCACGACTGTCCCGACCGACACGACCGCGGCGGTCGGGTCGCCGCCGGCACCGGGAACCGCCAGCAACACCGCGTCGGCGAGCCAGGACAGCGGCGACTCGGTCGCCGCCTGGAGCGCGCGGGCCTGGACCGACGGCATCGTCGAGAGCGCCACCCAGCCGACGGCGAGACACAACGAGCCGACCAGCCCTACGCTCGCGCGGTGTCTGGCGACGAACGGGACCTGTCCGGTGACGAGCTTCACGAGCAGTCCCAGCCCGAACCCGACCTGTGTTCCGAGTACTGCGGCGGGAACCAGCACGCCCGGGACGACGAGGAGGGCGGCAGGGGAGCCGGCTCCGGCAGCGAAACCGACAGTAAGTGCCGCGAGCGGGACGGCCAGGGCAAACAACACGCGGAGGAGTTCGGCGACCACGGCGCCACCGAGGACGTCCTCGTAGGGAACCGTCGTCAACAGCCCGTCGAGCGCGTCCGGCTCTGCAGTCCGTTTGAGACTGTGCTGGCCCGTCGAGAAGACGACGATACCGAACACGCCGAGCGGTACCCCCGTCAGGACGAGTCGCGCCGCGTCGAACCCGTCGCCGGCCAGCGACCGGCCGAAGTAGAAGGCACCGCCGGCACCGAGAAGGCTGTAGACGAGCAGGCCCAGTCCGCCGAAGAGCAGTAGCAACACCCCCCGCGTGCTCCCCCTGAGGTTTCGCACTGTGCGGCGCAGTTCCGTCCGGGCGACGAGGCCGACGCGGCGTGGGTCGGGCCGTCTCATTGCCGGTCACTGGTCACCGCCAGGAAGACATCTTCCAGTGTCGACCCCGACTCGACGCTGTCGGTCAGAGCTGCCGGCGACCCCTCGGCCACGAGATCCCCCTCGTGGAGAACCCCGACAGTGTCGGCCAGTTCTTCGACCACGGGGAGGATGTGTGTCGAGAGGAAGACCGTCGTCTCGGCGGCCGCGACCTCGTCGATGGTATCCCGGACCGTTCGGGCTGCTCGCGGATCGAGCCCGCTGGTCGGTTCGTCCAGAAAGAGGACGCTCGGTTCGTGCAACAGTGCCTGGACGAGTCCGAGCTTCTGTTTCATCCCCTTCGAGTAGGTCTCGACCCGTCGGTCGGCGTCCTCGCGCAGGTCGAAGCGGTCGAGCAACGACTCGACGCGCTCCCAGTCGTCGTAGCCGCGCAGCCCGGCGATGTACTCCAGTTGTTCCCGGCCGGTGAGTTCGTCGTACAGCGGCGGCTCCTCGGGGAGAACGCCGATATGCTCGACGACGCTGGCCCGGTCGGTGACCGACTCGCCGGCGACGCGTGCGGTCCCCGAAGTCGGGTCGGTCAGCGTGGTCAGGATACGGATCGTCGAGGTCTTGCCGGCGCCGTTGGGGCCCAGGAAGCCGAACACGGAGCCCTGGGAGACCGTCAGATCGAGGTCCTCGACGGCGACAGTGTCACCGTAGCGTTTGGTCAGCTCCACCGTCTCGATAGCCGGCGGGCGTTCGGACTCGGGGGCGGCCATACCGCAACGCCGGGTCCGGTGCTGCAAATGTCTTGCTCATACTACCGGCTATACGCACGTGACGGTTTTTGCCACCACAGAGTGACAAAAACCGTCACGAAGGGATAGCCTGCAGTATCACTCTCGGCGACAACAGCACCTATTTTACGCACGGCCCGGAACTTGATGTATGGCCGGTGAGGGGGAGACGAGAGACAGCCACCTGCGAGACCGGGACGGAATCAGCCAGGCGATGGCCATCCTCGGTCGGAAGTGGCATCCACTGCTGATCACGACGCTACTGACCGACGGGCCGCTGGGGTTCAACGAACTGAAGACGCGACTGGACGGCATCTCCGACAAGGTGCTCTCGGAGTGTCTGGACGAACTGGAAGAGCGTGGGCTTGTCGCCCGCGAGGTCATCGAGGCGAAACCGGTCCGGGTCGAGTACTCGCTGACGGCCGCCGGCGAGGAACTGGAACCGGTCATCGACGACCTCCGCGAGTGGAGCCGCGAGCATCTCGATACCGTCGATACCACGCCGTAGCTCAGGCCGACGCCTCGTCCTCGCTCTCCTCTTCGGCCCCGTCGTCGCCGTCGTCGTCCACGATCTCGATCCCACGGTTGTTGACTGCCGACGGGTCCAGCCCGACCTCCTGCAGGAAGTTCTTGTACTCGCGCTCGCACTGTTCGGCGTCCTTCTGGCGGTCGCTGGCCCGGTCACACAGCGCCACGAGGTCCTCGGGGACGTCGTTCGTGTAGACGATCCAGTGGTTGATGAGGTCCGAGAGCCGGCGGATCGGCGAGGTGAAATGTCCGTAGATCTCGAAGTTCAGGGCGTGGTGGCCGCCGAAGGGGTCGTTCATGTACTTCGCGCGTGGCATCACCTTCATCACGGCCCACTGGATCTTGTCCAGCTGACGGCCGGGTGCCTGTTCGAGCGTGGCGTTGACGGCCTTCCGGGGGTCGTCCCAGGTGCTGCCGGGGATCGAGACGCCGTCGAGTTCCTGGATCTCGACGAGCGCTTCGTCCCACTCGTCGGGACTGGGCTGTGGGTGGACGCGGTACATCGCCTCGACCCCGCGGTCCCACATCAGCTCGTGTGTGACGGCCTTGTTGGCCTTGAGCATACACTCCTCGATGATTGTGTGGGCGCGGTCACGGGCCGGGTTGAGCACGAGCGAGCCGTCCTCCTTGCGCTGTTCGTGCATCCGGTCGGCCAGTTGCCAGACCAGTTCTGTCTTCTCGGCCAGATCGACCGACTGGTCCTCCAGCAGGTCCGCGGCGCTGTCGGGGTCGTCGAGCAACCGCTCGGCCTCGGTGTAGGTCAGGCGGGCGTCGCTCTCGATGACGGACTTGTAGATCTCGATGTTCTCGTAGCCCAGATTCTCCTTGTCCAGATGCATCTCGACGGTGTGGGCGAGGCGCTCCTCGTTGGGGACCAGCGAACAGACGGTCTCGGCCAGCACCGGGGGAAGCATGTGGATGGTATAGGCCGGGAGATAGACGGTGTTCCCGCGCTCGACGGCCTCTTCCCACATCGCCGTCTCGGGGTTGACGTAGTGGGTGACGTCGGCGATGTGGACCCAGAGGACGTACTCGTCGTCGCGCTCCTCGACGGAGATGGCGTCGTCGAAGTCCTGGGCGTCGATGGGGTCGGTCGTCCAGGTTGTCATGTCCCGCAGGTCCTCGCGCTCGTCGATCTCGGACTGGATCTCGCTCTCGACGTCCTCGGTCCGTGCTTCGGCCTCGTCGAGCACTTCCTGGGGGAACTCGTCGCGGATCCCGAACTTCTCGAACAGCTCTTCGCGCTTGTTCTCGAGGTGGCGGGCCATCTCCTCGTCGATCTCGACGGGGCCCTGCCCCTCGGCGGTGCCGGCCGCCGCCTGGGCGTCGTCGTCAGTCATGAGGCCGGCTACGACCAGGGTGTAGTTAGGACTGTCGGGGCGCTACCGTTCGACGTTGCGCTCTTCGGAGAGTTCGCGATACCGTTCGAGGAACGTCTCGCGGTCGGTCTCGCCGGCGCCGGCGGCGTCGAGTGTCGTCTCCAGGCCGTCGCGTGGCTGCCGACAGAGGTCGCCGAAACAGTCCGTACAGAAGAACTCGAACTCCTTCTCGCGGCGTTCCCACCGGTTCCCGTGCTTGTCGTACTCGCGGGCGTCCGACCGTGCGACGGTCTCACCGCACCCGATGCAGGTCACCGTCTGCGGGTCGGTCCGGGACCCGAACATACTCGTCGGTAGCGACTGCCGGGTAATAGCCTTTCCCCCGTGGCCTGAGAGCAGGCCACACGTTTATCCACCAGCGTACGGTAGTGTCAGTATCGCCACACCGGTGGCCGGACCTGGAATGAGGGCACCACAGACACTCGCACACTCGACGTTGGACACACTGCCGATGAACATCGCCGTCCTCGACGAGGACGGGATCATCCTCTTTACCAACCGGTCCTGGCGGGAGTTCGCCGGGATGGAGGACGAGGAGCTACAGGGTGCCGACTACTTCGAGTCGACCGACGTCGAGGCCGACGAGTACGCGGCGGAGGCGGTCGCGGGTATCAAGTCCGTCATCGCCGGCGACCGGGAGCTGTTCACGCTGGAGTATCCCTGCCATTCGCCGGACGAGAAACAGTGGTTCCTCATGCGTGTGGTCCCGCTCCCACAGGACGACACCGGAAGCGTTGTCGTCGCCCACATCGACATCACACAGCGGAAACTCGCGGAACGGGCGGCCGAGCGACGGAACGAGCAACTGGAAGCCGAACGGGAGAACCTCCAGCACCTGCTCGGTCGGATCGATGGCCTCGTCCAGGCCGTCCTCGACGACGTGATGACCGCCGATTCACGCGAGGAGGTCCAGCGAACGATCTGTGATCGGCTCGCGGCGGTCGACTCCTACCAGTTCGCCTGGATCACGGCGTTCGATATCCGCAGCGAGACCCTCGAACTGGCCGCCGCATCCGGTGACCGGGCAGGGATCGATACGGTGACGGTCGATATCGAGGACGAGGATCCGGTCGCGGCCGCCGCTCGGACCGAGACGCTCCAGACGACGACGGGGGCGTTCGACGGCGTCCACGCGACGCTGGCGGGTGTCGCTACCGGCTCGCTCGCTGCCGTTCCGCTCGTCTCCGGGGAATCGCTCTACGGTGTGTTGACCGTCTACGCCGACGACCCCGACGCGTTCGACTCGCGAGAGCAGGCGATCCTCGGACTCGTCGGCCAGGCTGCGTCGACCGCCATCGACGCCATCGAGACCAGTCGGGTCCTGACGGCGGACAACGTGACGGAACTCGAACTGTGCGTCGCCGACGAGGACATCTTCTTCGTCGCCGTGGCGACCGAACTGGGCTGCCGGATGGAGTACGGTGGCAGCGTCGCCGATTACGACGAGACGGTGATGTTCTTCAACGTCACGACCGACGATCCGTCCGCGGTGTGCGCTGTCGCGGCCGACCACCCGCAGGTCTCGGCCGTGACCCACGTGTCGACCGGCGAGGAGACCGCGCTGTTCGAGTTCACGGTCGCCGACCCACCGGTCGTCTCGCTGCTGGCCGACAGAGGTGCTGAGACCCACGATATCGTCGCCGAACCCGGCCAGGCGACGTTTACGACGACGCTGCCCGCCGAAACAGCGACCCGTGCTGTTGTCGAACACACCCGGGACCACTACCCCGAGACGGAACTGCTCTCGGTCCGGGAACGCGACGAGCCACCGGCGACCAGGCAGGCGTTCCTCGCCTCGCTGGAAGACGACCTGACCAACCGACAGCTGACGGCACTCCGGAAGGGGTTCCTCGGTGGGTTCTTCGACTGGCCACGCGAGGTTTCGGGCGACGAACTCGCGGACTCGATGGACATCTCGCCGTCGACGTTCCATCAGCACTTACGTGCCGGCGAACGGAAACTTCTCGCGGCCGTCTTCGAGACCGGGTGAGCCGCCGTCGTCGCCGCCGTCCAAAGTAGTTGGGTACACAGCTTAAAGTCATACTGGCACTATTGGTACCTAGATGACGTGTCATCTGGGTTCCAGCGACCCGTGCCGCCGAGTTCGAGACCCAAACGCCGCGGTCGCCGGGTCCAGAAACACCACGAGACCGCTGTGGGCAACCGCCTCGACTCCCCGACGGACTCCCTCGGCGACGAGGTCCGAAGTACTACTTGCGTACTAACTGATACTATAATTCAATGCAATCTGACAATATCCAGGCCAGCAAATCCATCCAGCAACGAACGGGCCGAACGTTCCACCTCGCCACGCGAGTTCTTCCCGAGCGAATCCGTCACCCGACCTACGTGATGTACGCGTTCTTCCGCGTGGCCGACGAGGTGGTCGACCAGCGCGACGGGCCGCCACCGACGGTCCAGCACGAACGTCTCGAGGAGTTCCGCGAGATGGCACTGGGGAATCGCCCACCGGAGGACTCGGACGAGGGGGCGGTCCTGGCGGCGTTCCAGCAACTCCGGGAGGAACACGGGATTCCCGACGAGGAGATCAACGTCTTCATCGACGCGATGGAGATGGACATCGCCCAGGCTCGTTACGAGACGTTCGAGGACCTCCGGGAGTACATGCGCGGGTCCGCTGTCGCCGTCGGTAACATGATGACGATGGTGATGGACCCCCCGGAGAAGGAGACGGCACTCCCGCATGCACAGGCGCTCGCCGAGGCGTTCCAGTTGACGAACTTCCTGCGGGACGTCCGCGAGGATATCCACGACTACGGCCGGGTGTATCTCCCACAGGAGACGCTCGAACACCACGACGTCACGGAGGAGCAACTGGCCGATGCCGAGGTCGACGACGGATTCCGTGCGGTGATGCAGACGGAACTGGCTCGCACCGAGGAACTGTACCGCGAGGGCGTCGCCGGCATCAGGTATCTCCCCGAGGACTGCCAGTTCGGCGTCCTGCTGTCGGCGGTCCTGTACGCCGAACACCACCGGCTCATCCGTGACCGTGCATACGACGTGTTGACGGAGACACCCGAACTGACCCGGCGGCGGCGGTTGTGGCTGCTGGCTCGCACCTGGTGGCACTGGCGGCGCAACGGCGACCCCGAGGCGACGTTCTACGCGGTCAGCGCCGTCTCCGAGCAGTCGCCCGGCACGGTCCCAACCGAGATCGCGAGCCACAGCCACCCAACCTGAGGCGGTTCCGAGACGTCCACCGGGCCGATGACAGCAGGACTCACCTATCTCCAGTTCCACGCACTGTTCGTCGTCCCGGTGCTGGTCGGACTGGCACTGACCGCGAGCTACCGCCTCGGGGAGCGACGGACGGTCGTCTCGGGGACGGCCCTGCTCGCCTTCCTCGCGCTGGTGTACACGACGCCCTGGGACAACTACCTCATCGGCCGTGGCGTCTGGTGGTACGGCGAGGGAACTGTCCTGGTCCGTGGGTTTCGAGCGCCACTGGGTGAGTACCTGTTCTTCCTGTTGCAACCGTTCCTGGTCGGGTTCTGGCTTGCTCGCTTCCGCGTGGATACGACGCGGCCGCTTCGGACGCCAGCCCGTGTCAGAGCTGTCGGTCTCGTGGGGGCAGCCCTCGTAGGAACTTTCGGGATACTCCTGCTCGGACGCCCCGGTGGCCTGTATCTCGGCTCGCTGCTGGCGTGGGGAGCACCGATCCTGGCGATCCAGTGGACCTTCGGCTGGCCATTCCTCGTCCGGGAGTGGCGCACCGTCGCCGTCGGGACGGTCGTCCCGACCGTGTACCTCTGGCTCGCCGACAGCGTCGCGCTCGCACTGGACATCTGGTCGCTCTCGGACCGGCACACGACGGGACTCGTCCTCCCTGGCCTCGGACTTCCCATCGAGGAGGCCGTCTTCTTCCTCCTGACGTCGCTGTTCGTCGTCCAGGGACTCGTGCTCTACGTCTGGGTGGTCGACAGATGGTCCTGACGGCGGTCTCCTCCCAGCCCGTCCGGGATCGGCTTCGACGCGTGGGGATGAATCCTTCGTGGGTAATAGCAGCCACAGCGCTCCCGTTCCTCGCAGGGCTGTCGGTCCCGGCAATCGCTCAGTACGTCCCGCTGGTGGTCAGTGTCGTCGTTCTGGGACTGCCACACGGTGCGGTCGACCACCTCGCGGTCGCCCGTGCGCGCGGGCAGCGACCGGACTGGCGAGCTATCGCACGGGTGGTGGCGCTCTACGCGGTCCTCGGTGGTGCCTACGCGGTCGCCTGGTTCGTCGCGCCCGCGCTCTCGTTCGTCGGCTTCATCGTGCTGACGTGGTTCCACTGGGGACAGGGCGACCTCTACGCGCTGGTGGCACTGGCGGGGGCCGACCACCTCCGCTCGACCGCACAGCGCCTCGCGACGGTCGTCGTCCGGGGTGGATTGCCGATGCTCGTCCCGTTGCTGGCGTTCCCCGCGTGGTATCGGCAGGTCGCGACCGACCTCGTCGCGCTGTTCGCACCGGGCGCGGTCGCGGCCATCGAGTGGGTGTTCCAGCCCGGTGTCAGAACGGCCCTGGGCGTCGGATACGGCCTGTTCGTGGTCGTCACGCTGGCGGTCGGATACGCCAGAGCGACGGAGCGTCGGCCCTGGCTCCTCGACGCGGGCGAGACACTGGGGCTGATTGCGTACTTCGCCGTGGTCCCGCCGGTGCTGGCCATCGGCGTATACTTCTGCCTCTGGCACTCGCTGCGGCACGTCGCCCGGTTGCTCGCCGTCGACGAGCGCGCGACCGACTCGCTCGCGGCCGGCGACGTCGTCGGTGCGTTCCGCCGGTTCGCCCGCGACGCCGCCCCGCTGACGCTGGCGTCGTTGGCGCTGCTCGGTGGCCTCGCCGTCGCCGTTCCGAACCCGCCCGAGACTGTCCCGGAGGCCGTCGCACTTTATCTCGTGTTCGTCGCCGTCGTCACGCTGCCCCACGTCGTCGTGGTGACACTGATGGATCGGGAGCAAGGCGTCTGGTCGTAGTCCGTCCGGACCGAGCAGGAGCAAGGCGTCTGGTCGTAATCCGTCCGGACCGAACAGGAGCAAGGCGTCTGGTCGTAGTCCGTCCGGACCGAACAGGAGCAAGGTGTCTGGTCGTCGTGCTGAGAGACGGCAGAAAACGGGACGTCGTTACTTACCCTTGCCGCGGTTGGCGCGCAGGGACGGGCGGGTCTTCTCGGTGCCCTTGCCCTTCGTGCCGAGGCCGCGGTTGCGCTTACCGGCGCCGGTCAGGCCGCGGAAGACGCGGGCGGTGTGGTCGTCGTCACAGATCCACGAGAGGTCGTCGTCGTTCTGGATGGCCGGGTGCTCCGGGTCGACGAGGATGATCTCGTGCCACTTCTGGCGGCCGTCCTGGCCGACCGAGTAGCTGTTGAGCACGCGGAGGTTCGGGTAGACGCGCGCGGCGCGTTCCTCGGCGACGCGCTGGATGTCCTTCCGGCGGGTGATGCGGGTCACGCCCTGTCGCTTGGACCGGCGACCGGCTTTGAACCGCTGCTTGCGGGCCCCGCCCTTGCGGACGGAGACGCGGGCGACGACGACGCCCTGTTTCGCCTTGTAGCCCTGCGAGCGGGCCTTGTCGAGGCGGGTCGGGCGCTCGATGCGCTCGACGGCGCCCTCTTCGCGCCAGTCCTGCTGTCGCTGCCACTGGAGTTCTGCGAGCTTTCCGTCGCCTGGGTTCTTCCAGGCGTCTCGAATGTAGGAGTATGCGCTTCGTGCCATGGATATCTCACCACGGGCGTTGTGTGGTTCAAGTCCCGAGTGGGACTCACATCCCGACCTGCACATGCAGGTGCCCGCTGGTGCCCGTCCGCCAGCGAGTTATCGGCTGTTCCCCGTTGATGCCCTTAAGATGTTCGAACCAGCGCGGGTGTGGTAGTGAGTATTGTAGTCTATCTCCGGATAGCGCCGACCGGCCGGTCGGCGCGTACCGGTACAGTGCTACAATATTCACTACGAGCCGCTCACGAGAGCGTCACGGACACGTCGGGCATCTCGCCCAGCAGGCCGCCGAAGGCCATCTCGTAGCCCTCGTGGCGGGCGGTCTGTGGCTGTGCCGTCACGGAGAGCGCGAGTTCGTCACCCGACGCGACGCTGTCGACCACTGCGCCGTAGTGATAGCCCAGGTCCGGGTCCAGCGTCCGCTGGAATCGGCCGTCGTACACCGTCTCGCCGCTGCTTTTCAGCGTCCCCGACAGCCCCATCGCCGGAATCACCATCCCGTTGTACCGGGTCCGTGCGGAGACGGCGACGTACGGCCCCGACGCGTCCAGACCTTCGGGGGCCGCTTCGAGCGTGGTCACGACCAGCCTGGCGTCGTTGCTCATCGGACTCCCCCGTACCGTCCCCGGCAGTTCGGCCTCGGTCGGGGCCAGCGAGTCCGGCAGCATCTCCATCTGCATCGGTTCGAGGGCACCGGCCTCGCCGGCGTTGTCGAGGGTCCGATACATGATCTCGTCGCGGGTGGCCTGGCTGTAGGTGAACGGGATCTCGGCGGTCGTCGGCTCCGCGAAGCGGTCGGCGAACGACCCGGTGCGACGGGTCGACATTGCCCCGACGCTGAGGACGACGCGGTAGTCGCCGTCGCCGTCGAGCCCGAAGTTCGCCCCGTAGTGAAAGCCCATGGGCTGAGAGAGCATCGGGTAGATGGCCTCCTGGGAGACCAGCGACTCGCCCTGGTATATCTCGACGGTCAGCCCCGTATCGGGGAGGACCATGCCGGTCTCGGGGTCCCAGACCGCAGACATCAGGTGGACGTCGTCGTCGGAGCCGATGGGTGTCATCGAGCCGGAACTGCCGTTGATGTTCCAGAACCGGTGTGGGTAGCTGTACATGAGCCCGAAGGCGTAGTCGCCGGACTCGGTCGTCCCGACCATCTCCATCCCCTCGACGTGGGTCGGGTAGTAGATGGCGTCGGGACGGTCCTCGACCAGCGGTGGGGCGCGGGTACTCTGTGTCTCGAGCCCACCGAGACAGCCGGCGACCGCCGCGAGCGTCGCGGTGCTGCCGGCCCGGAGGAACGTACGGCGATCCATAGGAGGGCTTGGCACTGGCCGATAAATACGGGTTCTGGTCCGATCGTCGAATCGCCTCGATCCGCTTGACAGAATCAGTGGTCTGTCGGCGGGTTCTTATCGGCTGAGAACACGGGGGGCCGTTATATGCAGGGGACACAATGTACCGGATATGCCACGAGTGGTCGCCAGTGACGACCCGATGATCGACGTAGACCTGCTCCGCGACGAACTCGACGCCGAGGTCGTCGCCGCCGACACGACTGACGAGGCCGCCTTCCGCGACGCGGCGATGGGTGCCGACGCCGTCGTCGTCGACGTGAACACGCCGGTGACTGCTGCCGTGCTCGACGAGCTGTCCCACCTCCAGATTGTCGCCCGCGCAGGTGTCGGGATCGACAACATCGACGTCCCGGCAGCCGCTCGTAACGATATCACGGTGACGAACGTCCCGACCTACTGTACCGACGAGGTCGCGACCCACACCGTGACGCTCCTGCTCGACTGTATCCGCGACGTCGCCGCCTACGACCGGGACGTCCGGGCGGGGACGTGGAGCTGGAACCGTGGCCGGGAGATCCACCGGCTCGCCGGCCGGACGCTCGGACTCGTCTCTTACGGTCCCATCGCACGCCGGACGCGCGAACAGCTCCGCGGATTCGACCTCGATATCGTCGCGTACGACCCATACGTCGACGCCGACGAGATGGCCGACGACGACGTCGAGAAGGTCGACCTCGACGACCTCTACGAGCGGTCCGACTACGTCTCCCTGCACGCGCCCCTGACCGAGGACACCGAGGGGATGGTCGATGCTGACGCCCTCGCGGCCATGCAGGACCACGCCGTCCTGGTCAACACCGGCCGCGGCGGCCTGATCGACGAGCAGGCCCTCGCCGCGGCACTAACCGAGGGTGAGATCGCCGCTGCCGGACTGGACGTCCTTCGGGACGAACCCCCCGCGGACGACAACCCGCTGGTCGGGCTCGACAACTGTATCGTCACGCCGCACGCGGGCTGGTACTCCGTCGAGGCCCGTGAGGAACTCAACGGCACGGTCGCCGCGAACCTGCGTGCGTCCTTCGCCGGCGAGACGCCACCGGACCGGATCGACCCCGAAACCGACTGGCTGTGACGACGTGATGGCGACGCCGCCGTCTGTCAGCACGGGATTTCTCCCTGGTACGTGATGGCGTATCAAACGTACTAACTTATATCACAGCGACGCGTCAGTATCGTCATGCAACACATACGATTAGCTACACTTCTCGTGGTGCTGACCGTCGTCATCGCCGGCTGTGGCGGGGTCGGGGTCGGCGACGGCGCATCGAGTAGCGACGGGGCGAGTGGTGGCGACGGTAGCGCGAGCGATAGTGGCAGTGATGGCGCATCGAGTAGCGGTAGTGACGGTGCGTCGAGTAGTGGGGGCGACGGCGGTAGCGACGACGCAGCGGACGACGAGTTCACCGTCGGTGACGGCGATAGACTCCTCAGAGACGCCGGAAGTTTCACCGCCGACTGGTCGTACGCTATCACCGAGAGCAACGGGAACACCAGCACTGTGACCAACTCCTACAAGGTCAACCTCGAGGACAACCGTTCGTACGAAGCGTTCGAGACCACCGGCGAGGACGGTGGCATCGCCTACGAGTCGTTCTTCGCGGACGGCATGACCTACACGAAGTACGGTGACGGCAGCGAATCGTTCTACCAGGTGATGCCCCAGCAGACGACCGTCTTCGACAACGCCCGTGACCGGGCGCTGTACGACTACGACGAGTTCGAGGAGGCGCAGTTCGTCGGCACGGAGCAGTTCGACGGCGTCACCGTCGACCGCTACGAGTACTCCGACCCGACCGTCTGGCGGAACTACGGCGCCGGAGCCTGGGGCTCCGACGAGGACGTGACGGTCACGGACTTCACCGTCGTCGTGCTGGTCGACAAGGACGGGCTGGCACGCTCGACCGAGTGGACCGTCTCCGGCCAGACCGACGACGGCAAACCCGTCTCGGCCACGTGGTCCTACACGCTGACCGACGTCGGGTCGACCAGCGTCGAGGACCCGGACTGGCTCGCCGAGGCCAAGGCACAGGCACAGGGCGCCTGAGTCGCTACGCGCCCTCGTAGGAATTTAACCAGGCCGTGACGGTCCGCTGGAGTGCGCCAGTGGTCGTCCCCAGGTTCAGCAACTGGTAGCCGTTGTTCGCCTTCTCGTTGACATCGTCCATCCCGAAGCCCAGGCCGCCGACGGGGACGTCCGCCTCGACGGCTGCCGCACGGATCGTCTCGACAGCGTCCAGCACCGCCGGATGTTCGAGTTCGCCCGGATGTCCGAGCGACACAGAGAGATCGAGCGGGCCGATGAAGACGAACCCGAGGTCCGGCACGGCAAGGATATCGTCGATGTTCTCGACGGCGGTGGCCGTCTCGACGGTCACGCCGACGAGCGTCTGGGCGTCCTCCGTCTCGACGTAGTCGCCGGCCAGCCCCCACCGTCGCGCACGTGGCGCGGCCAGCCCGCGGTCGCCGGGTTCGCCGTCGTAGCGGAACCGTGCCGAGCGGACCGCCCGCTCGACCTCGTCGGCCGTCTCGATACGTGGCAGGAAGACGCTCCGGACGCCGATATCCAGGGCCTTCCGGAGCAGGGTCGGGTCGGTATCGGGCAGGCGGACGAGTATTTCGACGCCGCTGCGCTCGCCCGCGCGCAGGAGGTTCTCGATGGTCTCCGCGTCCCAGGGGTCGGGACCGCCGTGTTCGAGGTCCAGCCAGACGTAATCGACGCCCAGATCGCCGTAGAACTCCACGAGCGTCGGGTTGTACGTGTTGTCGAGGATGCCGAGTGCGACGCCACCGTTCTCTAGTCGCTCCCGGAGCCCGTTGGTCCGCTGTGGTCGCGCCATAGCTAATCATGTCGGCTGGAGATAATAACCGCATCGACACGGCGCTACTGTCCGGGGAGCGGACAGAGACTCGCCGTCAGGACCGCCACGTCGTCGGTCTCGTTGCGTGCGCCGTGGACCTGCCCCCGCTCGTTCAGGACGACGCCGGGGGCCGTGACCGTCTCCTCGGTACCGTTTCTGGTCACAGTCACCGTCCCCTGGAGGACGTGGAAGACGTTCGTCGCGTCGGCGTGTTCGTGCGGGGCGATACTGGCACCGGGTCCGAGCGCGAACGCCTTCACGAGGACGTCGTCGGTCACGGCCAGTTCCGCGTCGACGACTGTCCCCGGGTCCGGATCGAGGGCAGCGTCACCCAACAGTTCGAGTGTCATACCGGCCGGTCGACCGGCGCCGAGTTAAAGCCTCCCAGCGTCGGCCTGATATCGCTCCTTTCGCACGTCGGCGATCAGGTCCGAGAGCACGTGCACGTACAGCGTCAGCCCCACGATCACTGCCCAGGCTGTCACTCCCAGGGCGACGAGTCCGCCGACGGCGAGGCCGCCGATGAGGACGTGACTGAGCAACCGCTGGAGCGGCGTGAGGTCGCTCTCGTCGAAGATACGGTCCTGGCCGGTCACGACCAGGAGGGGGTCCGCGAGGACGCGCCGGACGTTCTTCGCCGACCCGGTGACGAGCCAGGCCACCAGGAAGTGATCGAAGTCGATGCCCACACCGACGACGACGACGACCGCGACCAGGACTGCGGGGTGGCCGGGTGGCTCAGTGGCGACAAGGAGGGCGACAGCGAGTGCGAACGACAGGAGCGCGTGATCCCGCGAGTACACATCCGGAGGTTAGCGCGGCGCGCTCATAAACGCGGCTCTCGTACGGATCACTCCATCGCGTCGTCGAGGAACGAACGGGCCTCCGCGAGCAGGTCGTCGGCCGTGTCGGGGTCCCGTGATTCGGCGGTCACCCGGACGAGTGGCTGTGTCCCGGACGGGCGCACGAGGAACCACCCGTCGTCGGTTCCGACCCGCAGTCCGTCGAGGTCGGTGACGTCGTCGTAGCGCTCGCGCACCCGTGTCTCGACGGCGTCCATCACCGCGTGTTTCCGGTCGGTCTCGACGCTGGCCCGGCGGATCGGGTACCGGTCGATGCGGGCGATCCGTTCCGAGAGGGGGTCGGCCGCCGCCAGAACCGCCAGTTTCACGGCCGCGAGCGGGCCGTCCGGACAGAACGTCTCGTCCGGGAAGATCCAGGCGCCCGACGGTTCGCCACCGAACGCGACACCCTCGTCGCGGGTCCGTTCTGCGACGTAGACGTCGCCGACGCGGGTGCGGACGACCTCTGCGCCGACCGCGGCCAGTGCGTCGTCGACCGCCAGGCTGGTGTCGACCGGTGCGGCGACCGCTTCGCCGTCGCCGGCCTCCTCCCGCCCGAACATCGCCAGCAGGAGGTCCCCGGGGACGAACTCGCCGCCGTCGGCGACGGCCATCATCCGATCCGCGTCGCCGTCGTGGGCAATTCCGAGGTCGGCGTCGACCGCCTCGACGGTCCTGGCGAGCGTCTCGCAGGTCTCGGCGGTCGGTTCGCTCGGACGCCCGGGGAACCGGCCGTCGGGCTGTGCGTTGAGCGTCTCGACGTCGGCGCCGAGTTCGTGGAGCGCGTCGGCGCTGACACCACCCATCCCGTTGCCGAGGTCCACGACGACGGAGAGACCGTCGACGGAAACGCCCGCCTCGTCGGCGGCACGCCGGCCTGCGTCGACGAGTGCATCCCTGTGGACGGCGCTCGCGTCGGGCCAGGAGCGACAGACCCCCTGCTCGTCCCAGGGCGCGAGGTCGAACGCGCCGTCCGCGATACGGGCCTCGATCTCGTCCTGCTGTGCGGTCGAGAACGCCTGTCCCGACGGCGTCCACAGTTTGAGGCCGTTGTCGGGCGAGGGGTTGTGCGAGGCGGTGACGACGATGCCCGCGTCGGCGTCGCGGTGGGCGATACCGCGTGCGACCGTCGGTGTCGCTGCCCGGCCGGCATCGAAGACGTCCGTCCCGGTCTCCTGCAGGCCGGCGACGACGGCGTCCCGGAGCATCCGCCCGGAGTCGCGTGCGTCCCGGCCGATGACGACGCTGTCGGCGTCGGTCCCGACCGCACGGCCGATATCCAGCGCGACCGCCGCGGTAATCGTCTCGCCGACTGGGCCACGGACACCGCTCGTTCCGAACATATCGGGCAGGAAGGCGGCCCGAACCTTAAATTGGCCTGGGCGGAGGATGCGTCGAGCGCCCGCTGTCTCCCGGACACCGACAGGTTCAGGGGACGTTCGGTATATCTCCGCGTATGACCGAGCGGCACCTGCACGCGACGGTGAGTCTCCGGGGCGTCCTCTGTACGCCCGACAACGACGCGCTCGTCCTGCGGCGTGCGAGCGACGGCGGCTGGGAACTGCCCGGGGGACGGCTCAACGCCGACGACGAGGACGTGACCGACGGCCTCCGTCGGGAGATCCGCGAAGAGACGGGCCTGGATACGACGGTCCACGAACCGGTCCACGCGGTCTCGTGGCGCAACGACGCCGACGAGGACCGGTTCGCGGTCTACTACCACTGCAGCGTCGACGACCGTTCGGTCACCATCAGCGACGAGCACACGGCGTCGGACTGGGTCCCGGTCACGACTGCGGGGGACCGACTCAGCGACCCGCAGGCGACGGCGGTCGACCGTGTCGTCGACCGACTCGCCGAGAAGTGAGATGTCGGGGACGACCGACGACCCCGAACACCCGCTGTTCGCGGCCATCTACGACCCGGTGACGGCAATCGCCGAGCGGACGCTGTTGCGCCCACACCGCGAGTACCTGGCCCGCGATCTCCAGGGGAGCGTCCTCGATCTCGGTGCCGGCACCGGCGCGATGTTCCCGTATCTCGCGGGGAGTGACACGACCGTACACGCCATAGAACCCGACGCGTACATGCGAGAGCAGGCGGTCGACGCCGCGACCGAGGCCGGCCTCGACGTCGAGATCCGCTCGGCGGGTGCGACCGACCTCCCGTACGCCGACGATACGTTCGACGTGGTCCTCGCGTCGATGGTCTTCTGCACTATCGGCGACCCCGGGGCCGCCCTCGACGAGGTTGCACGGGTACTCAGACCCGGCGGCGAGTTCCGGTTCCTCGAACACGTCGCCGACGACGGCTGGCGCGAACGCGCCCAGCAGCTCCTCGCGCCGCTGTGGCGACGGCTCGCCGGAGGGTGTCACCTGACCCGCCGGACGGCGACGCTCTTTGCCTCCCACCCAGCCTTCGACGTCGTCGAACTCGAACGGTTCAATCTGGCCGTGACGCCGGTCAGACCGTTCGTCCGTGGCCGCCTCCGCAGGCGTCGGTGACGCACAGCCGACCGGCGCCGGGTCCACGGGGTATTTATCCGTCCCGATACATCTCCAGCCAATGAGTTCGAGACCGACTGGCAAGCAGGTCCTCGTCACCGGCGGCGGTGGGTTCATCGGGAGCCACATCGCCTCGGCGTTGCTCCCGGAGAACGACGTCCGTATCCTCGACGACTTCTCGTCGGGGTCCCGGCGCCGTTGTCCCGACGACGCGACGATCGTCGAGGGGGACATCCGGGATCAAGAGACGGTCGACGAAGCGATGGCCGGCGTCGATATCGTCTTCCACGAGGCCGCCGTCGTCAGCGTCGCCCAGTCCGTCGAGGATCCGGAGACGAGTCACGCTACCAACGTCGACGCGACGCTCTCGATCCTGGAGGCTGCCCGCCGTGAGGACGCCCGCGTCGTCTTCGCCTCCAGCGCGGCTATCTACGGCGCCCCGGAGTCGATCCCGATCGCCGAGGACGACCGCAAGAATCCCAGTTCGCCCTACGGACTGGAGAAACTCAGCGGCGACCACTACTGCCGGCTCTATCACGACCTCTACGGCCTGGAGACGGTGCCGTTGCGGTACTTCAACGTCTACGGGCCCGGCCAGACCGGCGGCGACTACGCCGGTGTCATCAACGTCTTCACCGACCAGGCCCGAGACGGCGGCCCGCTGACCGTCGACGGCGACGGCGAGCAGTACCGGGATTTCGTCCACGTCGACGACATCGTCCAGGCCAACGTGCTCGCGGCGACGACCGACGCGGTCGGCCGGGCCTACAACGTCGGGACCGGCGAGCGGACGACGATCAGGGAACTCGCGGAGGCTATCCGCGACCGCATCGACCCGGACGCCGACATCACCCACACCGACCCGCGACCGGGCGACATCCGAGAGAGTCTGCCCGACATCTCGCGGGCACGCGAGGAACTCGGCTACGAACCGACCCTGTCGCTTGGCGAGGGGCTGGACGACCTGCTGGACTGATCAGATGCGCTCGGCCGGGGTCGAACAGCGGAGACAGAGGGTGTGTCCGCCGGCCCAGTTGACGTCTGTCGACCCGCACTCCGGACAGCGGTGGTTGGCGTTCCCGTATTCTGTCGTCCCGCGCGGCGCGGCCAGATACCCCGACTCGACGACCCGGTCGAGCAGACTCGGGAACCGGCGGCGTTTGTAGCTCGCGCGGTGGGCCAGGAACGCGCCTGCGTCGGCGGGATCGCTCCCGTGGAGGTCCTCCCACCTGACTGCTATCTCGCCGTCGTCGAGACTCCGTGCGACCTGTTTGAGGGGTGCCGCGGCGGCCTCGAACAGCGGCGTCGTCCCGACCACTTGCGGGCTGTCGACGCTGTTGCCGGCGTCCTCGTAGGCTGCCTCGGCGGTCCGGTAGGCGTCCTCGACACCGTCCATGTCACCGACCGCTCGGCAGTCCGCGACGAACTCCTCCAGACACGCTCGCTGGACTGGTTCGTCGAGGGCTGTCTTCAGATCCTTCGCCACCGCAGCACCTTCGACCCCGCGTCGGGTCGCTCGCGAGGGCTTCCCGGCGACCCGGTAGGCAACGGCGGCGACACAGCAGAACTGGAGTCCCATGCCGACCCACCCCTTCTCGTCGGCGTCGAAGGGTGACTGTCCCTCGCGAGGCGCTGCCAGTCGGTGCCAGGCCGCGCGGGTGTACTCGTCGCCGGCCGTCTCGTACTCCCGTCGTGCGAGTGCGCCGATCCCAGCCTGCCGATTGTCACTGCCGTCGTCGGTCATAGGCGCAGTTGGACCGCAGACGGATAGGTACCCCGGTCGCCAAAGGCTCACCACCGTCGCGCCCCTACGCTCCGTATGGATCGACGCGACATCCGAACGGCCTGGGACGACGTCTCCGAGACCTACGCTACCTCCCGTGATCCCAGCGGCTCCGACGCGGCGCTGATCGACGACCTGCTCGACCTGTTACCTGCCGACCCGCTCGTCCTCGACGTCGGGTGTGGAGACGGTGCTCGCACGCTCACGAACCTGCCGCCGGACAGCGTCGGCCTGGACTTCTCGCGAGCCGGACTCGACCTCGCCGCCGAGACTGCCCCCCAGGCACGCCTGCTCCAGGCCGACATGACCGCGATGCCGCTGACCGATGATGCCTTCGACGGAATCACATCCTATCACGCCGTCTTCCACGTCCCGCGAGACCAGCAGCGCGGCGTCTTCGAGGAGTTCGCCCGCGTCCTCCGTCCCGGCGGCGTGCTCCTCATGACGCTTCCGGGGGGCCGGTTCGAGACGGTCCGCCGTGGCTGGATGGGCGGCGAGATGTTCTTCTCCTCGCCGGGGCGCCAGCAGACGCTCGACTGGCTCCGCGAGGCCGGTTTCGGCGAGGTTCGGACGACGACCGCAGACGATCCGCTGGGTTCGAGCACGGAGTTCGTGTTCGCGACGCTGGAGGGCTAACTGTTCCGAGCAACAGGAGAACTGGACGATTGCTCGGCACACAGTTCTCGTCTGGGGCCCTGCCGGAATATCGGTTCTCGAACCAATCTAGTGAGGCACGTCCATTTTTACGCTTCCAAAACGAGGTCTGTGCATGATTGACACCGTTTTCGCGATCGGTACGTCGACCGGACATAGGAACGGGGCAAACGCATGCGTCTGAATCCGCTGTCGTCGGTCCGCTCGCGTCTGGCGGACGATGAGACGACGAGTCACGGCGCCCGAGCGGACGGCGGGACGGTCGAGACGTCGAGTTCCGGCGTGGCTCCGGAGGACAAACCAACCCCGGATGACCCGGAGACGCCGGCCGAACCAGCCCCCGACGACACGGGCGACGAGGCGTTCGACGTCGGTGCCCACACGCTGCTCGGTGGTATCCCACAGGCCGCCTTCGTGACCGCGTCTGACGGACAGATCAAGGCGTGGAACCACGGGATGGCGGAGCTCACGGGCATCACTGAAGACGATGCGCTCGGACGATCCGACATCGGGATGCTCCTCTACGATAGCAGCGACGAGACGATGATCGAGCAGGTCCTCGACGCACCGAGGACGGCCGACGAGATCTACGGGCTGACGGTCGAGGACGAGTCGCGGCATCTCTACGTCAAGGAGGACCGCGTCGCCGACCACAGCGGCAACGTCGAGCATTACGCCCGTGTGACGGTGATGCCGATATACGAGGGCGGCGAGTTGCAGGGGGCCGTCGAGATGGTCCAGGACCTGACCGAGGAGCGACAGCGACAGGAGGCGACAGAGGCACTGGTCGACGAGGTATCGGGGACGCTCCAGGGACTCACGTCCGGGAACCTCGATGCCCGCGCCTCCTTCACCGACGACAACGACGCCATCGACCCACAGCTGCTCGGTGTCGTCGACGAGGTCAACGAGATGGCACAGGACCTCCAGGACATCGTCGTCCGGGTCGACCAGCAGGCACACCACCTCGCCGAGTCTGTCGAGCGAGCGGTCGCTGCCGCCGACGATATTGCCCGCAACGTCGACGACCAGAACAGTTTGCTCGTCGAGAGCGTCGACGAGATGCACTCGTTCTCCGCGAGTATGGAGGAGGTCGCCGCCACCGCCGAAGAGGTCGATTCGGCCGCGAAGACGGCACGCGAAGCCGCCAGAGAGGGCCTCGACGCCTCCGAGGACGCACACGTCGCCACGGACGAGGTCACCGAGATCGGCGAGGAACTCGTCGAGTCGGTCACCGACCTCGGGGAACGGATGGACGACATCGAGGATGTCGTCGCTGTCATCTCCGACGTGGCCGAACAGACCAACATGCTCGCGCTCAACGCCAACATCGAGGCTGCCCGTGCCGGTGAGGCCGGCAGCGGGTTCGCCGTCGTCGCCGACGAGGTGAAAGACCTCGCCGACGAGACACGCCAGCACACCGAACAGATCACCGAGAACATCGACAAACTGCAGGCACAGACCGATTCGACCGTCACCTCGGCAGAGCAATCACACCAGCAGATCGAGACGGCGAGCGATCAGATCGACGACGTCCTCCGGGCCTTCCAGGATATCGCGACGGCCATCGACCAGGCCGCCGACGGTATCAGCGACGTCTCGCGTGCGACCGACGACCAGGCGGCGACGGTCGAGGAACTCACCTCGACGCTGGAACAGGCCCGCGAGCACGCCGAGGACACCGAGGACGCCGCGGACAACATCGTCGCAGCGACCGACGAGCAGACCGAGGCCATCGGCGAACTGGAAGCCAGAGTTCGGCAGTTGCGAAACGACACGTAACGCGCAGCGTCGCCCCGCGTTCGCGCTTCTCTACGCACTTTCCTGTTACCGGCGCGTTCGTCGATTCGTCTCTCGTGGAGTGCCAGACAGGTACTGCCGGATTTCATATCGCGATATGTGGTTTATTCTGGAATCGCGGCAACGCCCACTGAGACACAGGATACAGCCAGAAAACCGCTCTATCCGGCGAATTCGGCCAACTGATCGAACTCGTCGGCGGCGATAGCTGCCGCGAGCGCGTCGGTGTCGACGTCGCCGACCAGCGAGGGGTATTTCCGCTTGAAGTAGTTCACGATGTTCTCGACGTCACGGGCCAGCAGTTCGCGTGCGTTCTCGTGGTCGGTCGGGACCGCCTGGGGCCAGTCAAAGACGACGACGCCCTGCTCGGTGACGAAGACGTTGTACTCGCTCATGTCCGCGTGGACGAACCCCGCGTCGTAGGCTGTCCCCATCTCGTCCAGAATCAGTTCCAGGACCGGGACCACCTGCTCGTCCGAGAGCTTCGTCCGGGAGAGCTCCACGCCGTCGATCTTCTCCATGACGATGGCGTGGCGGTTCGTGTCCACTGGCCGCGGAACCGACACGTCGGGGTACAGCGTTTCCAGGGCCTCGTACTCTCGTTCCGCCGCTTTCCGGGCCGTGTACTGCCAGGAGACGTGCTCGCGGTCGGCCGTGTACTCCCGTTCTTTCATCACCTCGCGGAAGTTAGTGTAGCCCTCTCGGTGGAACTTCAGCGCCAGCGGCTTGTAGGACCGGACTTCGTAGACGTCGCTTTCCTTGCCGACACCCAGGGGTGCGCCGACTCCTTCGATGGTCTCGCGCTGGGCGAACGTGTGTAACGCGAGCGCGTCGTACCCCTCGAAGGTCAGCTTGAACCCCTCGTACTGGATCGTCTTGCGCTCGACGAGCCCACGGTCCTCACAGCGATCGAGCCGGTAGTCGACGTCTTCGGCGGTCAGCCGGGAGAACTCGACGAGTTTCTCCCGTGCGACGTACTCCGAGAACCGCATCCCGTGTTCGACGCCCGACAGCAGGTTGATGTCGTCCTGCTCCAGCTCGGCAACCACGGACGCGACGTTTTCGACCATTACACGCCGGTACTCGCCGGACTGGTAAAAGCTCGGCGCGTCGGCCGGATCGTCGAGATAAATCGTATCTCGCTATAGAAAATGGGGTCGGTGGCGGCTCGACGAGCGAACGCGGAGTAGCAGAAAACCGCCGTTCGAGAGCCTCTCAGCCTCGCAGGAGGTTCATGACCTCGTCGACGACACCGGGCTCGACGGCGACGACGTAGCGACGACCGGGCGTCAGTTCGGTGTCCGGCTGGGCGACCCGCTCGCCGTCGTCGTCGGAGATGACCAGCGTCCCGGCGGGGAACCGGACGTTCTTGAGTTGTTTGCCGGCGGCCGGTGCACCCTCCTCGACGAGGACCTCCATGATGTCGAGCGTCCCGGTCACGTCCGCGAGCGTCTGGACGTCGCTGCCGATGATCTCGTTTGCAGCCACCCTGGCTCCGGCCCGCTCGGGGTAGACGATGGCGTCGACGAAACCCTCGTAGCCGGCACCGTTCCCGTGGTCGATCCGGGCGACGGTCCGGGTATCGGGCGACAGCCGTGTCGCCATCATGCAGACCGCGAGGTTCACACCGGTCAGGCCGGTCAGGCCGGCGACGACGTCGGCCTTCTCCAGTCCGCCCTGCGTGAGGATGTCGGGATTCGTCGCGTCGCCCTGGATGACTGTCGCCATCCACTCGTCCGTGAGCCTCTCACAGACGTCGGGATCACGTTCGACGATCGTGATCTTGTGCCCGCGGTCAGCGAGCAGTTCCGCTGTCTGGAAGCCGACACGTCCACCGCCGACGATGAGTACTGATTTGTCCTGCGTCATGGTTAATCGTCCTCCGCGACCGCCGTCTTCTGACCGGTCTCCTCTTCGGATTCCCGGAACGTCCTGAGTCCGTAGTAGGCGACGATACCGAGCCCCACCCAGCCGATGCTGAGTACCAGTGCAAGCACGTCCGTCTGAAGCAGATAGACAACCAGCACGCCCGTCAACAGCAGGTTCAGTGCGATGCCGAGAATCGGTGGCACCGGATAGTACGGCAGTTCGTACGGCCGTGCCATGTTAGGGCGCTCACGGCGGAGTTTGATGACGGACCCGTTGACGATGACGAAGGAGAGCAGGAAGAAGAGGCTCGACATGTTCCCCGCGCTCTGGGTGGGCAACACGACGGAACTCAGCATCACAACGGCACTGGCCAGGATCGCCACGAACGGGGTCCCGAACCGGTGGTGGAGCTGCCCGAACGAGGGAAGCAGCTGTCCCTCCCGGCCCATCGAGAACGCGACCCGCGAGGAGGCGATGACGACCGCGTTCAGCGCCGTCAGCGTCGAGAACACCGCCCCGAAGACGATGACAGCGCCGCCGTTGCCGATCACCGGGAACGTGGGCATGAAGTTCGTCGCGGCCTCCGCGATACCGGCCTCGCCCGCACGGGCCAGGTCGACGTGTCCCAGCGTCCCGATCGCCACGCTGACCACGGCGATGTAGACGACCAGCGTCACGGCCAGACTGATGAAGATGGCCTTGGGGATGTTCTCCCGCGGGTTCTTGACCTCCTCGGTGACCGTCGTGATGAGATCGTACCCCTCGAAGGCGATGAACGTCAGCCCCATCGCGGGCAGGATGCTGAACGCGGTCTTCTCGCCGGGAAACAGTGGCTGGAACTCCGCACCGGAGAACTGCGGCGAGGTCACGCCGTAGCCGACGAACACGACCAGGATGCTGACCTTGATCGCCGTGAAGATCGTCTCGACGCTCCCGCTGGCGGCCGTCGAGGCGGCGTTCAGCGACACCAGCAGCAGGACCGCGGCGAACGCCAGTCCGACGCCGACGGGTACACCGACACCGAGAGCCGGAATCGCGACCGACCCGACCTCACCGGGTGCCGCCGTGATGCCGTAGACGTGCAGCAACTCCAGGAAGTTCGGTGCGAACCCCAGCGCGTACAGCCCCCCGGCGACCATGTAGGCGAACCAGAGCAGCCACCCCATCATGAACGACGGGAGGTCGGCGAACACCTCCCTGACGAAGGCGTACCCGCCGCCGCTCTTTGGGATCGCCGAGGCCAACTCGGCGTACGAGAGCGCCGTGAAGGCTGTGACGACCCCGTTGAGGACGAACACGAGCAATGCTGCAGGGCCCGCGATCTCGGCAGCCAGCCCCGTGAGGACGAAGATACCGGCCCCGATCATCGCTCCCATCCCGATCATCGTCGCGTCGAGCAGGCCGAGTTCGGCCTCGGGGGCGCGTTCGCCGTGACTACTCATCGGTCACCGCCTGGACCGCTTCGCACCGTAGATGGTCGATGCTCCGATACCTCCTCCGAACCGTTCGCAGTCGGTGGTCCATGCGCGTATGTCTCACTAGCCCGCCACTCGCAGTTCAAGGTGTGGGGTACTATCGTCGGTATCGGCACACAGCGCGGCGACTGGACCCACACGACTGTGGGTCACCGCCGGGCGTTTTCTATCGTGACATCGGGTGTACAGCGTCAGACGTACAGACCAGGGTGGTGGACACAGCAACCAGCGAAAAACCGCGGCTCGGAGCTACAGCCCTTCGAACTGGGCGATCGACGTCCGCCAGTCGTCGGGGATCGACACGGGTGCTGCTTCGTCACGGCCGTAGGTGACGACGGTCGTCTCGCCGGTCGCAGCGACGGTCCCGTCGTCGCGGAGTTCGTACTCGAAGACGAAGCTCTTCTCGCCCAGTCGCGGGACGCGCACGCCGACGGTGACGCTGTCGGTCATCTGGACCGGCTGCTCGAAGTCGATCTCCAGGTTGGCGATGACGATGCCGGTCTCGCCGCCCGTGGCCGTCAGGAAGCCGGTGTCGCCGTCGCCGACCACCTCGGTCAGGTAGTCGATGCGGGCCTCCTCCAGGTAGGTCCCGTACCGGACGTTGTTGACGTGGCCGTACGTGTCGAAGTCGTCGTAGCGGACGGCGACCTCCGTCGTGAACTCGAAACTCATGCCAGTAGCTCCGCGTGTTTCTCCTTGAGCTTCTCGATCTTGGGTGGGATCGTCATCGTGCAGTAGGCCTGGTTGGGATTCTTCTCGAAGTAGTCCTGATGGTACTCCTCGGCGGGATAGAACGTCTCCAGGGGTTCGACCTCGGTGACGATGTCGTCGTCGTAGCCGGGCTGGATCTCCTCGATGAACGCCTCCACGGTCTCGCGCTGGGCCTCGTCGTGGTAGAACACTGCCGAGCGGTACTGCGTACCGACGTCGTTGCCCTGGCGGTTCAGCGTCGTCGGGTTGTGGGTCGTGAAAAAGACCGCGAGCAGGTCCTCGTAGCTCACCACGTCCGGATCGAAGGTGAGCTGGACGCACTCGGCGTGACCGGTTTCTTCCCGGCAGACCGCCTCGTAGCTGGGGTTCTCGACGTGGCCGCCGGCGTACCCAGAGGTCACGTCCTCGACGCCCTTGACCTGCTTGAAGACGGACTCGGTACACCAGAAACAGCCGCCCGCGAACGTCGCTTGTTCCATCGTGACCTCGCGTACGCGCGCGAGCTACAAAAGGAGATGGACGGTCCGTGACGCTGGACTCACCGGTCGACGTCGCCCATGATCGGGTCGAGACTGCCGATACTGGCGACCAGGTCCGGAATGAACTCCCCCTCGGCGATCGCCGGGAGCACCTGGACGTGTGAGAAGGAGGGGCCGCGGATCTTGAACCGGGCCGGTTTGTCCGTGCCGTCCGAGCGGATGTAGATGCCCAGTTCCCCTTTGGCGGACTCGACGGCGCGGTAGATCTCGGTGTCGGGATCGGGCCGGAGCGTCCGGGGGACGTTGGCCTGGATCTCGCGGTCCGCCTCGGGCCACTCTTCGAGGAGATCGACACACTGTTCGATGATCTTGGCGGACTCCTCGACCTCGCGCAGTCGGACCAGCACGCGGGCGAAGTTGTCGCCGCTCTCCTCGGTGGCGACCGACCACTCAAGTTCGTCGTAGTAGCCGTACGGATCGTCCCGCCGGAGGTCGTAATCGATGCCCGAGCCACGTGCGACCGGGCCGGTACAGCCGTAGGCCTTGGCGGTCTCGGCCGGGAGGTGTCCGGTGTCGACGGTCCGCATCTGGAAGATCTCGTTACTGGTCAGCATGTCATGGTACTCCGTGAGTTTCCGGGGCAGCGAGTCGAGGAACTCCCGGACGTTGTCGAAGAACGCCTGGCGTGGCTCCGGGAGGTCCCAGGCGACCCCGCCGACACGGAAGTAGTTGAACATCAGCCGCTGGCCGGTGAGGTCTTCGAGGATGTCCTGGACGATCTCCCGGTCCCGGATGCCCCACTGGAAGACCGCGGTGAACTCGCTGATGACGTCCAGCGCGTATGTCGCGACGGCGAGCATGTGGCCGAGGATGCGCGAGAACTCGGCGCTCATCGTCCGGATCACCTGAGCGTACTCGGGGACCTCGATGTCGACCATGTCCTCGATGGTGCGGGCGTAGGCCCACTCGTTACAGAGGCCGGCACCGCTCCAGTCCCAGCGGTCGGGGTAGGGCATGATCTGGTGGCGGTAGGTACCGGACTCGCACATCTGCTCCTCGCAGCGGTGGATGTAGCCGATGTCGGGATCGACGTTGGCGACCTGCTCCCCGTCCAGCGTGACGTTCAGGTGGAGCACGCCGTGGGTCGAGGGGTGGTGGGGTCCCATGTTGATGTGCATGGTGTCGGGCCCCTCGCGGCGGTCTTCGAGGATCCGCTCGTGTTCACGGTAGGTGACGATCTGGGGCTGGTTCTGGTCGTAGTCCGGCGAGAGCGGGTGGCCCTGCCAGGTCTCGGGCAGGAGGATCCGCCGCAGATCCGGGTGGTCGTCGTACTCGATCCCCACGAGGTCGTAGGCCTCCCGCTCGTGCCATCCGGCGGTCGGGTAGATCGGTGCGGCCGACTCGTTGCGTGGATCGTCGGTCGGCGAGGGGACGACGACCGACAGTTCCTTCGTAGGATCGTCGTAGCTCCGGAGGTGGTAGATGGTCTCGTAGCGGTCCTCGTAGGCCTGGGCCGTGACACAGGCACAGTGGTCGAGGCCGGTCTCGGTCTTCAGCGTCGAGAGGACCGTCTGGACCTCGTCGGCGCGGACGACGACGGCGGGCGCGTTCTCGTGGTCGTCCATCTCCAGCACGTGCTCGCGGATCGGCTCGATAAGTGCCGAGTCCCCCTGGTGCTCGGCGACGGCGACTGTCCGGGACATAGACGTACCCACGTCGGCGACCCCCCTCGAACTGTTGCCTCGGATACGAGGTTCATTTATACGTGGCTCCGGAAGCCCCGCTGTGAAGTACGTCAGGCTCTCGCTGGCGATGGACCGCGCGACCCGCCATCCGATGCACCAGTTCGTCGTCGAGACCGACGGGTTCGAGGCCAGTTACCTCCTGCGGGGGACCGACGTCGGCGAGGAACTCCAGACGATGCTGTTCCACGTCGAGGGTCACCCCCCCGATCCATACCGGGCAGCCCTCGAACAGGCCGAGACGGTCGTCGAGTACGCCATCTCGACGTGTCCCGACGAGACGTTCTACGTCTACGTCCAAGACGAACCGCGCGAGGCAGATATGGCGCTCGTCGACGCGTTCACACAGGCGCGCCTGCTCATCGTCTCGCCGGTCGCGTACCTGGGGGACGGGACCGTCGAACTCACGCTCGTCGGGCCGGGACAGGCCGTCCAGCGGGCGGTCGAGGCCGTGCCCGACCCCATCGATGTCGACGTACTGGAGGTCGGGACCTACGACAGCCGGCGGCTCGACACCGGCAGCACGCTGACCGACCGGCAGTTCGCGGCCGTCGCGGCGGCCGTCGAGGCGGGGTACTACGACAACCCCCGGGACGGAAGCGTCACGGACGTGGCAGAGGAACTGGACTGTGCGCCCGGGACGGCCGCCGAACACCTCCGGAAGGCCGAGGCCCGCGTGATGGCCGACCTGGTCGGTACCGACGCCGGCCCGGTCTGACCGCGACGGTCCGGAACCTCTTTGCCCGCCCGAACCCGACCCAGCGACATGCTCAGAGTGGGTGCACACACCTCTATCGCAGGCGGCGCGTACAACGCCGTCGACGAGCAGGTCGACTACGGCGGCAACTGTGGACAGATCTTCTCCCATTCCCCACAGGTCTGGCAGGACCCCAACATCGAGGACGAGGAGGCCCGGAAGTTCCGCGACCGGTCGAGCGAGCACGACGTCGGGCCCTGGGTCATCCACTCCTCGTATCTGGTCAACCTCTGTACGCCGAAAGACGATCTCCGCGAGAAGTCCATCGACTCCATGCAGAAGGAGGTCGACGCCGCCGCGAAACTCGACATCGACTACGTCAACGTCCATCTGGGTGCCCACACCGGCGCGGGCGTCGACGGCGGCCTCTCGAACGCAGCCTCCGTGCTGGACGAACTGTCGGTCCCGGACGGCGTCACCGTCCTGATCGAGTCCGACGCCGGCAGCGGGACGAAACTCGGCGGCGACTTCGAACACCTCGCGACGGTTCGCGAACGGACCGACCTCGACATCGAGTTCTGTCTCGACACCGCCCACGCGTTCGCCGCTGGCTACGATCTCTCGACCCCCGAGGGCGTCGACGAGACGTTCGCCGAGTTCGAGGAGGTCGTCGGCCTGGAGGATCTGGCCTGTATCCACCTCAACGATTCCAAACACGCGTGTGGGACCAACAAGGACGAACACGCCCACATCGGTGAGGGAGAGATCGGTGAGGACGGGATGGCGGCGTTCCTCACCCACGACGCCGTCGCGGACGTTCCACTGGTCCTGGAGACGCCGACGGAGAACGGTAAGAGCTACGAGTGGAACATCCAGCGCGTCAGAGAGCTTCGCGAATAAAACCCTCGAAGGTAACTGTGCGACAGTTCTCCGCCGACTACCTGGAGACCACCAGAACCGGGATGTGGGCAGACTCCCGCGACGCCCTGTCCGACCTCGACCTGGGGGCGTGCCAGCGGGTACTGGACGTCGGCTGTGGCACCGGCGAACTCACCCGCGTCCTCCGCGAGGAGACCGACGGGACCGTCGTCGGCCTCGACGCCGACGCCGACCTGCTCTCGTCGGTCGGCGACCCGGCCGTCCAGGGTGACGCCACGCGACTCCCGTTTTCGAACGACAGTTTCGACCTCGTCGTCTGCCAGGCTCTGCTGATCAACCTCCCTGATCCCGTGGCCGCGGTCCGGGAGTTCGCCCGCGTCGCCAGCGACCGGGTCGCGGCTATCGAGCCGAACAACGCCGCGGTCACCGTCGAGTCGACGGTCGCGGACGAACCCCCACTGGCCCGTCGTGCGCGGCGGTTCTTCCTCGACGGCGTCACCACCGACGTGACGCTGGGTCGTGACGCCGCCGACGTGTTCCGTGAGGCGGGGCTGTCGGTCGTCTCGACGCACCGGTACGACCAGGTCCGAGAGATTTCCCCGCCCTACGGTGACCAGGCCATCCGGTCCGCGCGCCGGAAGGCCACCGGCGAGGGGCTGGCGAGCGACCGCGAGACGATACTGGCGGGCGACACTACGCCCGAGGAGTTCGACGCGCTCCGCGAGCAGTGGCGCGAGATGGGCCGAGCGGTCGTCGGTCAGATGAGCGACCGGGAGTACGAGCGCCGGGAGACGGTCCCGTTCTTCGTCACTGTCGGTCGGCTGTAGCCGTCGGGGGCTCGCATTCGGTCGGCACCAGCGGACCGGCCGCTCGGAACAGCGCCAGGTCGACGAGGCCGAACAGCAGGCCGAGCACACTCCCGACGATACCCCCGACGCCGACGCCGATGAGCGTGAGGAACAGCACTGTCCGGGGACCGATGTCACCGCTCACTGCGGCCGGGACGGCAGCGACGCCCAGCACGGCCAAGACGGTGGCGATGCCCGACACGCCGCCTGCTGCGACGCCCCGAATCGCGAGCGTCGACAGCGACGACTCGGTCAGCGAGGCGTCGGCCAACACCCACCCGACCGCGACGACGAACAGCGCCCACAGCAACAGGAAGGCGACGACTCCGACGAGCGTGTTCAGGCCGGCCAGCAGGTCCGCGAGCGCGCTCGTCGCGTGGAGCCCCAGAACGGCGACGACGACCAACAGCACGACGTCGAGGGTCCCGAGGCACCACGCCAGTAGCGACGGCCGGCCTGCGAGCGGGGACTCAGCCATGAGCCAGCACCTCGGCGAGGACGACGAGCACGAGCAGCGCACCGGCCGTCACGCCGTACGCCCGGCCGAACGGCCGCGGGTCGGTTTCACCGGGACGGCCGACCCGCCGGTCTCCAGTCCTGACGACCGCCAGCGTCCGGACGGCCGAACCGAGGACGACGGCGAGCACGAGGAGGAGTTTCGCGAGCAGCGTCCGCCCCCAGTCGGTCGCCGGTCCCGGAGCGCCGAGCGCGCCGAGGTTGCCGACGCCGGTGAGCACGAGTACGCCGAGTGCGGCCCAGAACAGCCACTCGTAGGTTCGAGCGGGTTGCAGGGTGGCGAGCACGCTCGACCGGTAGCCGTACCAGAGGGCGACGGTCCCGCCGACCAGCACGGCGACGGCGAGGACGTGGAGGGTTCGTATCGCGAGAGAGACCAGTTGGACCATCGCCGACCCTACGCAGGCCGAAATAAAAGTGCTGGGTCGTCCCTACACCACGTCCCCACGTACCGACGGCCCGTCCTGCCGTTCCCGATACGCGCGCACGGTGTCGGCGGCTTCGGCGGCGTCGTCCTCGTCGAGACCGAGCATCTCCAGGGCGCCCGACAGCGTCGGCAGGACGAAATCGCCGTTCCGGAGTTTCTCGAAGGCCTCCGTCGACCGCTGTCCTTCCACCCAGAGGCAGGCCCCCCGCGGGTCGAGGATCTGCTCGTAGTCCTCGCGGGCCATCGCACCTTTGAGCCGCTGGGTGACGTTGTCGTCGAAGGAGGCATTACACACCTCCAGGTGGATCGGTTCGTCGGTGTCGGGCAGGAGGTGGGCGGCCAGACACTTCTCCGGGGCAGCGTGGCCGTTGGCGTTGGCCCGCAGGTACTCGGGGAACTCGTCGGCCCACGCCGCACGGACGGTCTTGCCGACGCCGTCGACGCCGTGGCTGCGCTGGAACTCCTCGGCGCGCTCGGGGGCGTCCTTGAACAGGATGTCCTTGGTGACGTAGACGTCGAGCCGTTCGATGGGGTCCAGTCCCAGTGCGACGTCGCCGAACACCCACACCTCGCGGACTGGCACCGGCATCGTCTCCTCCTCGACGGTCGCGACGATCTCCTCGACGCGCTCGACGGCCGCCGAACGGTCCATACTCATTGTCGACGCTAGCGCGCCGGCGGGCAAAACGCTGACTCTCTCCGCCGAGGCCACGGCTTTTTGCCGCCCCGATCCGGAACGATACGCATGCAGATCCGGGTCTACGACGACGCTGGTGCTGACCGAGACTGCCTGCTCGTGTTGGGCTGGGGGAACCGCTGTCGTCACGCGAACGTCCAGTGGCTCGTCGATCAGGTCGCCGCCCGCTACCGGACCCACGTCGTCGAGCTACCGACCCACATTACCGATGTCCACCGCGAATGGGTCGATCCAGTCCGCGCGTACGCGGCCGACCTCGATTCGTTCCCGATCCTGGCCCACAGCGCAGGCGGGCTGACGACCGCGCTGTTCGACGTCGCGGGCGTGACGAACCGAGTCTATCTGAGCCCGTGGTGGGGCAGCGACTATCCGCTCCCCGGCCCGGTCGTCGACGCCATCGCGAGCCTCCCGGTCTCGAAACCGATCATCCCGACCGGGGAGCTGGAAGGAGATGCCATCGGGGACCTGGCTACCGAGGCACAGCTCGCCGACGGCCCCGACAATGCGTCGCCGGCCTTCCTCGGGACGACCCGTCGCGCGCAGGCTCGCCTGCCACCCGGCCGCGAGGACGCCGTCGCGTTCTGTACGCTCACCGACCAGGTAGTCGACCCGCGGGCCATCGGCCGTCGACTCTCCGCCGACCGAATCCGACTGTACGAGGGTGGCCACGAACTGTTCTCGTCGTCGAGCCGCGAGCGCCACATCGATACCGTGTTGGACGCGCTGGAACACGGCTCCGACGCACTCTGAGTCGGACGCTGTCTCAGACCCGCTTGTCGTCGTCGGTACTGACGTGGACCGTCTTCTCGACCGTCGCGTAGACGTCCCCCTCGGCGTCGGTGAGGTCGACCCTATACTCCCGGTCGACCGAGTCCTCGTCTTCGAGGGCTGTCTCGATGGCGTCGACCTCCTCGTCGGGCATCTCGAAGGTCGCGTACAGCGTCTCTGTGGCTGGCTTGCGGAAACGGATGGCCGCGTCCCTGTCCCAGACGACGTACTCCTCGCCCAGCCGTCGCATCAGCATCACCATGTAGAAGGGGTCGACGGCGCTGTAGAGGCTCCCACCGAAGATGGTACCCACGATGTTCCGTGTCCGCCAGGACAGCGGGAGTTTCACGCGGATCTCCGACCAGTCGTCCTCGATGTGGGCCACGCGACCGCCGGTCCCCAGGTACGACGGCCACCAGTTGAACACCACACGCTCCAGTCTGGTCCGCAGCGACTCGCCCATTACACCCACGACGGGCCTGGACACGCATGACGGTTTCCATTCTGAAACAACTCTCCCGAGGTTTCGATTCGAGACGAAACTCTCTCCTCGGTCCACACGAAACCACAGGCAATGGAGTGTGACAAGTGCGGTGCGGACGCGGTCCTCCACGCGGCCTACTCCGGGCTGCATCTCTGTGAGGACCATCTCTGTCGGGCCGTCGACAAACGTGTCCGACGTCGGATCCGCGAAGACAGCCTGGTCCCGGACCACGCGACACCGGAGGACCCAGAAACCTGGGTCATCGGCCTCTCGGGTGGAAAAGACAGCGTCGTCCTCACCGAGATCCTGACCGACATCTTCGAGCAGGACCCCCGGATCGAACTCGTCGCGCTCTCGATCCACGAGGGCATCGAGGGGTACCGCGACAAGAGCCTCGACGCCTGTCGGGAACTCACGGACGACCTCGATATCCGTCACGAGGTCGTCTCCTACGAGTCCGAGTTCGGCGTCCAGATGGACGACGTCGTCGAGGACGACCCCGAGGGGATGGCCGCGTGTGCCTACTGTGGCGTCTTCCGCCGGGACGTCCTCTCACGCTACGCCGAGGAACTGGACGCGGACAAACTCCTGACCGGCCACAATCTCGACGACGAGGCCGAGACGGCCCTGATGAACTTCCTGGAGGGCGATGTCTCCCAGATGGCCAAACACTTCGACGCCTCGCTGGGGCCGTTCGACGCCGAAGACGCTGTGGCCGACCGCGCCCGCGAGTCACAGGACCACCACGTCCCACGCGCCAAGCCACTGCGGGACATCCCCGAGAAGGAGGTCGCGCTGTACGCACGCTTCCGGGACCTGCCGGCCCACATCACCGAGTGTCCCCACGCCGAGGAGGCCTACCGCGGCGAGATTCAGGACCTCATGCTGGGGCTCGAACAGAACCACCCAGGGACCCGTCACTCGATCATGGCCGGCTACGAGAAACTTGCCGCGCTAGCTGCTGATGCCTACGGCGGCGACGACTCCGACACCGACTTCGGCGAGTGTGAGCACTGTGGCGCGCCGACCGCCAGGGATCGGTGCCGGAAGTGCAACCTGCTGGACGCCCTGGACGCTATTTGAAGTCGCTCCGTTGTTCTACTCGACGCCTGCCAGAGCGGTGTCGCCTGAGAGCGGCCGCTGATCGGCGCGAAACGGAGAGAAGTGGGGGTCGGGAGTCGACGGTTACTCGTTGGTCCGGATGACGTCGAGGCCGTTGTTGGTCTCGACCTCGTTGCGCCCGCCGTCGGTCTCGCCGTAGCCCGCGGAGTGACCGCCGCTGTGGCCACTGCTACTGTGTCCGCCGGCATTGCCCGTGCTCGCGCTGCCGGTCTCGACGTTCTCGCTGGCGTCGAAGGAGGTGTCGTCGCCGACCTCCTGGATGGCCTCACGGGACTTGTTGGCCTGCTTCTGGGTCGTCGGCCCCAGGACCTGTGCGGACTGGACGCCGGTCATGATCGCCATGACACGGACCTTGCCCTTGTACTCCTCCTGGATACGGGCGCCCCAGATGACGTTCGCCGAGGCCTCCAGACGCTCGGTGATGTTCTGGGCGATGCCCTCGGCCTCCTTCAGCGTGAGGTCCGGGCCGCCGGTGATGTGGACCAGGCCACCGCTGGCGCCGCGGTAGTCGACATCCAGCAGCGGGTGGTTCATCGCGTCCTTGACGACCTCCTGTGTCTTGTTCTTGTCCTGGGTCTCGCCGACCAGCATGACAGCCACGCCACCCTGATTCATGATGGATGTCATGTCGGCGTAGTCCAGGTTGATGAGGCTCGGCTGTGTGATGGTCTCGGAGATGCCCTTGACCGTCTCGGCGATGATCTGATCCATCACCGAGAACGCCTTGCCGATCGGCAGGTTCGGGACGTAGTCCAGCAGGCGGTTGTTGTCCAGGACGATGATGGAGTCCGCCTCTTGGCGGAGCTTCTCCAGGCCTTCCTCGGCCTTGACCGTCCGGGCGCGCTCGACGTTGAACGGCGTCGACACCATGCCGACGACGATCGCACCCTGCTCTTTGGCGATCTTGGAGACGACGGGGGCGGCACCGGTCCCGGTCCCGCCACCCATCCCGGCGGTGACGAACACCAGGTCGGCGTCGCCGAGTACCTCCTTGATCGTCCCCTGGGCCATCTCGGTCGCCCGCTCGCCCATCGAGGGGTCGCCACCGGCACCGAGGCCGTTGGTCAGGGACTTGCCGACGAGGATCTTCGTGTCGGCCTCGATCATCTTGAGGTGCTGCTTGTCCGTGTTGATCGCCACGGTGTCGGCACCTTCGACGCCGATGTTGTACAGGCGGTTGACGGTGTTGTTACCGGCACCACCACAGCCGACGATGACGATCCGGGGGTCGCCGAACCCGTCGACATCCTCGTCCGACAGCTGTTTCTGTTCCTGCTCGTCGCGTTCGAGGGCCTCGTTGACGATATCCTGCATCGTTACGCCCTCGCCCAGCTCCGCTTGCGGTTACCGGTCCGCTCGGAGTTCTCCTGTTCGGCGAGCATCTCACGAACAGCGGCCCGGATCGCCTCGCTCCGGTTGGGGTACTCCCCCGTCGCGACCATCTGTTCGACCTCTTCGATCTGCTGTTTCGGAATCCGTAGTGTCACACGCTCCATGTTGGTATTCCCCTTTGGGTAAGACGACTCGGACCGGTCCTGTTTGCGAGCCGGCCCGACTGTTTACACGGCGAAACCGCCAGACAGCGACGTCCTTGCCGCCCTGACGACCGCCGCGTAAGACAAGCCGTCTTACGCATCCTGTACCACAGACCGTTATGTATTAAAACTTTCCCCGGATGTATGACACTCGGGTATTTCCGGAGGTAGGGACTTTCTTACTGGTGTAATCGTTGTTTACGGCTTGTCGAGAACGTCGGCGGCCGGGGTCCGACGGCCACAACTCGGGCAGAATCCCCAGTCCGACCGGAGCTCGTCACCGCAGTCACAGAACACACGTCGGGAGGCCTTCTCCCCACAGTTCGGGCAGTAAACGTGGGATGCAGACACTGTCTCGCCACACTGGGCGCAGTCGCGCTCGGTGCCTGCGTCCGTGTTTTCACCGTCCCCCGCGCTCGTCTTACGACCCGCTGGGTCGTGTGACACGTCGCGTGCCGGTTCGTTAGACACGTCGTCTTCGGTGTCCGACTCGATGTCCGAATCGGGTGATACAGAGCTTGTATCGCTGTCTAACGAGATGTTTACGTTCACGTCCTGTGCACGTCGACGCGGCACTCTGTCGTCGAGTCTGTCTGCGATGATGGCGTCGACACGGTCCGCGATGAACTCGTCGATGCTCTCCGTGTCGGCGGTCGTGTTAGACACGTTGCCGTCGGACGAGGCAGAGCTCTCTCCGAGATACTCCCTGAGAGCTTCCCGCATGACCTCGCTCTTCGAGGCGTCGAACTCCTCGAGTTGTGCGACGAGGTCGTCGTCCGCACGGAACGTGATCTTGCTCATCTGACTCGTCGGACACGACGGTTCCCGGGTAATTAAATCTTCCCGCGCTGTCTGACGGCTGTCTGTCGTCAGTTCTCTCTGGGGTCGAATCCGACCTCCCAGGTGTCCCCACAGCTGGGGCAGGTGATCGAGTAGGTGTCAGATCTGAGGAGATGTGACTCGACGTTCACCTCGAAGCCGTCTACCTCACGCGCGCATTCGATATGAAACCCTTCGCCGCAGTGATCGCACGTTACGGACTTCTTGGCGTTGGTCAGCCGGTCGTTGCAGTATGGGCAGTCCCCGAGCACCGTACCTCCGTCTATGACCACCTCCAGTATATTCTTTTGTACTGTTCTCCCGTGTGACCGGTCGCCGCACCCCGTGCGAATAATAACCCTTAAGTCTGGACGGCGGGACCGTTCTGGTACGACCGCCCTTAGCTCAGACTGGTAGAGCAGTCGACTGTAGATCGACTTGTCCCCCGTTCAAATCGGGGAGGGCGGACTGGTTTTCAGTCGATCGTAGCCGAACTGTAGATCGACTTGTCCCCCCTCCTCGTGAGCGAAGCGAACGAGGGCTCGGAAGTCGTGCGCAGCGCAGCGAGCACGTCTTCCGGTGTTCAAATCGGGGAGGGCGGACTGCTTTTCCGCGAACCATTCGGTGAGCGGAAAGCACGTCAACCGACACGATTTGAACACGAGAGTCGCAGTCCCGGAACGGCGAACGAGGGCCTGGAAGGTACTACAGAAACGAGTCGGCGGCCGGTACGAAGTGACGTTCGTTCCGGTTCGCGTTGTACGGGGTCAGACGACTGTTTACGGTTGTCTCGTGACCCGATAGCGCAGTTTGCCATCTGTGTGAAATACTGGGTTACCGTCCGATGCATCCCGATAGGGTACTGAACAGTCACCCTCTCGGATTGCTCACTCCGTCAGCCGACCGGCCGTCTGTGAGACCTCTTCGATCGTCGCCGCCTGCTGTTGGGTCGCGGCGGCCATCTGTTCGACCTCTGCGACGACAATGTCGGCCTGGTCGACGAGTTCGTCGAGCATCCCCGCGATCGCCTCCGCGCTCTCGGCCTGGTCGTCGGTCGCCGCCGAGACCTCGCGAATCCCTTCGGCCGTCTCCCGGACCGCCTCGGTGATGTCGTCGAGCAGGTCCATCGCTTCGGCGACCCGCTCGATACCGCGCTCGATCTGTTCGGTCGTCTCGTCGAGACTCTCGACGGTGTCGCTTGTGTCGGCCTGGATGTCCGCGACGAGCTGTTCGATCTCGCTGGCGCGCGCCTGTGAGTCGCCGGCCAGGGATTTGACCTCGTCGGCGACGACGGCGAAGCCGCTGCCGGCCTCGCCCGCGCGTGCGGCCTCGATGGACGCGTTGAGTGCGAGGATGTTCGTCTGCTCGGCGATGTCGTTGATCACCTCGACGACCTCGTCGATCTCGCTGACGCGGGCTTGGAGGTCGTCGACGTCGTCAGCTACTTCGTCGACGGCATCGCCGACGTCGTCCATCACGCCCATGGCGTCGTCGGCCGCCGACTGACCGTCTTCGGCTAGGTTCTGGGCCCGCGTGCTGTTCGTCTCGACCTGGGACGCGCTGGCTGCGACCTCCTCGATGGTCGCGCTCATACTGGAGACCTCGCTCTCGATGGCGTCGATGCGGTCGGACTGTTCGTCTGTCAGTTCGGAGATCTGCTGGGTGCTCGACGCGACGTCGTCGGCCGAGCGTCTGAGTTCCGCCAGCGGTGCCTCCAGATCCTCCTCGACCTCCTGTGCTAGGCGCTCGCGCCGCTCGACCTCCGCCTGGACCTTCTGGTTGTACGAGTGGATGTAAGTGTCCGCGACCACCTGCATGTCGAGGTTGACGATTCGCAGGACGGCCAGGAGGTTCTGTCTGAACTCGGTGATCTCCTCGTCGATGGCCGCCTCGACGGCGTCGGGAACGCTCGCCTCGCCTGCTGCCGAAGCGGTACCACCGTCAGTGGCAGCGTCCGGCCAGGACTGGGCCAGTCGCTCGGACAGTCGAGACTCCAACTGTTCGGCGAGGAGGGGCAGGACGAGGTCGTAGTAGACGCCGTACTGGCCGATGTAGTGTTTCATCGGCATCTCGAGGACGTCGTGGAGCTTCCCGATACGGGCACGGTTCCGGAAGTACTCCGGACCGTACTCCCCACCGGCGAGTGTCGCGAAGTACGCTTCCTGGGTCTGCTTGAGCGCGTCGACGGCTTTGGGGGAGCGCTCGATGACTTCGACGGTCTGGTCGTGTTCCAGAAGGTTGTCGTAGAACCGCTCGCCGATCTCTTCTGCGTAGTCCTCGAAAGTAGGTCGGAGGTCGCGTAGTCGGTCGACGTCGTCCTCGTCGAACCCGATGAACGATTTCCGCCAGTCGATCTCGTCGTCGTCGAGCCCGATATCGGACAACAGCTCGTCGGCATCGACCTGATCGTTCAGCCCTCCCTGGCCGAACATGTCCGCGTAGTTGTTCATATTATGGGACGGGAGTGGGTCTACAAAACGGTTGTTCTACTTCCTATCTGGACAACAGAAGGTTACTTCGTGGGAGGGGGATCGGGACCGCCTCGGGAATCGGGAGACGCTGGGGGCGTAAAATGTCCTGAACTATCTATCGCTTTTATACGGCGGTGGTGTGTACGGTTGACGTGGTCGTCGATGGGTGTCTTTGACAAGGCGAAGGTCGTCTCCGGTCTGGGCAAGCAGCAGCGACATCCGTATCTGTGTCTGTCTTGCCGGACCACCTTCGAGATCCAGTACCACTCCTGTCCGGCCTGTGGCGGTTACGACATTCGCCGGGCGAAGTGGGTCGAGTAGCTGTCGGCGTCCACATGGCACGTCCGCCGCGACCCGCACAGCGGGCTCACGCCCGTTTTCGATAGCCGATACGTACGTGGGAAGGCATTAGTAGAGCCACCAGCTAGCCGGGGGTATGCACCACCGACAGCTCGGTTCGACAGGCTACGACGTGACAGACGTCGGCTTCGGCACCTGGAATATCGGCGGCGATTGGGGTGACGTCTCCGCCGAGGAAGGGCGCGAGGCGGTGCGGGCGGCACTGGACGCAGGCATCGACTTCATCGACACGGCCGACGTCTACGGCGACGGCTTCAGCGAGCAACGCATCGCGGAGGTCCTCGACGAGCGTGGCGTCCGCGACGAGGTGACTGTCGCCACGAAGGCCGGTCGCCGACTCGACCCGCATACGGCCGAGCGGTACAACTACGAGAACCTCTCGCGGTTCGTCGACCGGTCGCGGGAGTACCTGGGGACCGACACGCTCGAACTGGTCCAGCTACACTGCCCGCCGACCGAGGCGTACTACCAGCCCGAGACGTTCGAGGCACTGGAACGGCTTCGCGAGGAGGGAAAGATCGCCCACTACGGGGTCAGCGTCGAGAAGGTCGAACAGGCACTGAAGGCCATCGAGTACCCCGGCGTCGAGACGGTCCAGATCATCTTCAACATGTTCCGCCAGCGACCGGCCGACCTGTTCCTTGAGGAGGCTGCCCGGCGGGACGTCGGCGTCATCGCTCGGGTGCCCCTCGCATCGGGCCTGTTGACCGGGAAGCTCTCGCGGGACATGGAGTTCCCCGAGAACGACCATCGGAACTTCAACGTCGAGGGGGAGGCCTTCGACCGCGGCGAGACCTTCGCCGGCCTGCCGGTCGATGCCGGCTTCGACGCCGTCGACGACCTCCGCGAGCACGTCCCCGACCGGATGAGTATGGCCCAGATGGCACTGCGTTGGATCCTCGATCACGACGCGGTGTCGGCGGTCATCCCCGGGTCGACGACCCCCGAACACATCGAGTCGAACGCGGCGGTCAGCGGGATGGACCCCCTCTCACACCAGACCCACGGCGCGGTGCGTGACGTCTACGAGGCGCACGTATACGACGCCGTCCACCATCGCTGGTGACGATTACTCTCAGTTTACGTATCAGTTTTCGATCCGTTTACCACCGACTGAATCCGACCATTTCTCTGGTCCCATGACCACAGCTGTAACACCGGAGTATTGCGATTTAGGTAATATATCTGACTGTAAACGCCAATAGAAATATACTATTTCTGGTAGTTAGTCCCGAAGAATATTAATGATTTCCAATAAGAGTACTGCGCAAAACTACCAGAATGGATATGTATTCGCACGCCGCCGTTCGCACCGCACAGTTCAAGTACGATTGCAGTAACTACGCGAACGTGGCAGTCTCTCTCGACCTGTTCGGGACCCTCGTCGAGGCCGACCGTCCCGGTGCGCCGTGGGACGCGGTTGCCGACGCGCTGGCCGACCGCGGGGTCACGGTCCCCGAGGACTGGGAGGACGCGTACCGGACCGCCCATCGCGAGTACGAGCAGGGGCGGGAGGCACCGCTCGACGAACACGTCCGCCTCGCGCTGGCGAGTCGTGACGTCGACGCATCCGAACAGGCCGTCCGTGACTCGGTCCTGGCAGCGTTCGACGTTCCGATATCGGTCCGACCCGGTGCGCACGAGGTGGTCGCCGACGCCAACGAACATGGTCCGGTGGCTGTCTGTTCGAACTGCAGTGTCCCGGGACTGGTCGAGCGGACGCTCGACCGCGCGGGGCTCGCGTCCGAGTTCGACGCCGTCGTCACGAGCGTCGACTGTGGCTGGCGCAAACCCCACCGGGAGATCTTCGCCCGGACGGCCGCGGCGCTCGGTGTCCCGCTCGCGGACCTGGTCCACGTGGGTGACGACGCGCGCACCGACGGCGGCGCCGGCCGGGTCGGCGCGCGGACAGTTTTGATCGACGAGACCCCGCTCGCGACGGTTGCGAGCCGGCTCAGGGAGGGAAAGCTGTGATTCTCTCCCCGGCGGTCGCGGTACTCGTCGCGGCGACGCTGGAGGCGCTTCTCGGCGAGCCCCCGACGCGGCTCCATCCGGTCGCCTGGTTCGGGTCGCTCGTCGCGCCGGTCGACCGCGCCTGGAACCGCCCGCTACTGGTCGGTACGCTCGCTACGGCGACACTCCCGCTGGGAGCTGCGCTGGCCGTCGCTACCCTCGTCGCGGTCGCCGGAACCGTCGCGCCGCTGCTCGGGGCTCTCGTCGCCGGTGTGGCGCTGTTCCTGACGACGAGTCTTCGACGGCTACTCTCGGCTGCTGCCGAGGTCGTCTCCGATACCGAGGGTGATGTCGCTGCGGCGCGGGACGGACTGCTCGCGCTGGCCGGCCGGGACGCCAGCGACCTCTCGGCGGGTCACCTTCGCAGCGCCGCTGCCGAGAGCGCGGCCGAGAACCTCGCCGACGGCCTGGTCGCGTCGCTCGGCGCCTTCGTCCTCGGCGCCGTTCTAGCTCCGGCTGTCGGCCTCCCGGTGCTCCCGACGGCGGCCGCGGCAGCGGTCTGGGTCAAGGCGGTCAACACGATGGACTCGATGCTCGGGTACCGCGACAAGCGCGTCGGGACGCCTGCGGCGCGACTCGACGACGCGGTGATGTGGCTCCCTGCCCGCGCCAGCGCGCTGTTGCTCGCCGTCGCCTTTCTGGACCCGACCAGTCTCGCCCGAGCGCGCGGCTGGCTCGACCGCGTCCCCTCGCCCAACTCCGGGTGGCCGATGGGCGTCGCGGCGGCGGCGCTGGACGTCCGCCTGGAGAAGCCCGGCGTCTACGTCCTCAACGCCAGTGCCGACCTGCCGTCGGTGGCTGCCGCCCGGCGCGGCATCCGCCGGGTCGGTGTCGCCGGCGTCCTCGCCTACGCGCTCGCAGGGGTGGTCGCGTGGTCCTGACGGCGCTCCGGGGGGCACTCGGCTTCCTCTCGCGGCTTCCGGTCGGTCACAGCGAGGCCGCCTGGAACGCGTTCACGGCGAGTCCGACGGCGTTCCCCCTGGCGGGCTACGTCGTCGGTGCGCTGGTGGCGCTCCCGTTCTTCGCTGCTGGGACGGTCCCTGCTCCCGTCGCCGCCGCGGGCTACCTGGCCAGCGTCGTCCTCGTGACCGGCGTCAACCACGCCGACGGACTGGCCGACGTCGGGGACGCCGCAGCGGTCCACGGCGACCCGAGCGAACGACGCGACGTGATGCGTGACACGACCGTCGGGGTGGGTGCCGTCCTCGCGCTGGGTGTCGTCATCGCGGCGCTCGCGCTCGCGGCACTCGCGGTGGCCGCGCTGTCGCCGCTGACTGCTGTCTCGCTCGTCGTCGCTGCGGAGGTGAGCGCGAAAATCGCGATGGCGACGGTGGCCTGTCTCGGCCGGCCGAGCCACGAGGGGTTCGGCTCGACGGTCGTCGGCGACAAACGCCCGGCCGACCTGCTCGGGCCGCTGGTTGCCACCGCTCCCGCCGCGGTGCTCGTCGTTCCCGGAACGGTTGCAGCGGCTCTCGCAAGCCTTGCGACGGCCGTCTCGGTCCGGTGGTGGGCCCGCGCTCGGCTGGACGGCGTCGGCGGCGACGTGCTGGGCGCGACCAACGAACTCGCGCGGGTCGCGGCGCTGCACGCCGGCGTCGTGGCCACGTCACTCCTCGGGGAGGTACCGCTGTGGACGCGCTGGTGATGTGTGGCGGTCGCGGGACGCGACTCGACGCCGCCACCGAGAAGCCCCTGTTTCGTGTCGACGGCGTACCGATGGTCGACCGGGTCGTCGACGCGCTTCGCGAGAGTCGCGTCGACGAGGTGTACGCGGCGACCTCTCCCAACGCGCCCGAGACCCGCGCGCATCTCTCCGTCCCGACCGTCGAGACGCCCGGTGAGGGCTACGTCGCCGACCTCGACGCCGCACTCTCGGACGACCGACTCTCGACGCCAATCCTCACCGTCGCGGCGGACCTGCCGCTGCTGGACGGTGCGATACTCGACCGCGTGCTCGACGCCCACGACACGGGGTCGCTGACCGTCTGCGTCCCCGCGGCACTGAAACGCGACCTCTGTGTCAGCGACGACACCACCTTCGTTCGCGACGGTCGCGAGGTGGCGCCCACCGGGGTCAACGTGGTCGCCGACGACGGGGACGACACAGTCGTCCTCGCGGACCCGCGCCTGGCGGTCAACGTCAACACGCTCGCCGACGCCCGTATCGCCGAGGACAGACTGTAGCTCGAAAGCTTCTCCACGTCGCCGGCCGTCCCCGTGGGCATGGACCCCGACACGGTCGCGGCGCTGCGCGAACACGGCCACGCGGAGGGTGCTATCGGGCCCGACGGCCGCGTGCCACACGGGAGCAGCGACGACCCGGACGTGCTGGATTTCAGCGCCAACACCAACCCCGAGACGCCGCCGGGCGTGGCCAGCGTGTTCGCGGACGCCGTCGAACAGGCCCGGACCTACCCCGACGACGGCTACCCCGAGTTCCGCGCGGCCGTCGGGGCCTTCGTCGACTGCGAGCCCGGAGAGGTCGTCCCCACCGCCGGCGGGCTGGAGGCGATCAGGCTCGCCATCCAGACGACGGTCCGGGCCGGCGACTCGGTGCTGGTCCCGCGACCGAGCTTCGGCGAGTACGCCCGCGAGGTTCGCCTCCAGGGCGGGGAACCGTCCTTCGTGGCACACGACGCCGTCCTCGATTCGGACCCTGCGCCCCACTCGCTCGCCATCGTCTGCAACCCGAACAACCCGACGGGCGAGACGGCCGACCCGGACGCGTTACGGGCGTTCGCCGACCGCTGTCGGGCCGCCGACACGGCGCTGCTCGTCGACGAGGCGTTCCTGGGGTTCACACCGGACCCGTCGCTGGCCGGCCGCGACGGCGTGGTCGTCGCTCGCTCGCTGACGAAACTGTTCGGACTCCCCGGTGTGCGGATGGGCTACGCCGTCGCCACCGGGACCGCGCTGGATCGGCTGTCGACTGCGCGTCGCGCGTGGTCGATGAGCACCGCCGCGGCCGCCGTCGGTGCCCACTGTTACCGCCAGACGGAGTTCGTCGAGGCGACACGCGAGCGTGTCGAGCGCGAGCGCGAGCGGATGCGGACCCGCCTGTCGACCCGCTTCGACGTCGCACCGTCGGACGCGCCGTTCCTCCTGTTGGGGGTCACCGACGGCGACGTCGACTCGCTGCTGGCGAGGGCCCGCGATGCGGGTATCGCGCTCCGTGACGCCCGAACCTTCCGCGACCTGGAGAGTCACGTCCGCGTTGCGGTCCGCACCCCGGCCGAGAACGACAGGCTCCTGGAGGCGCTGGACGCGTGACCTTCGAGACGACCGTCCGGGACGACATCTGTCGGCTCCACTGTCCGGGCGCGCGCTGGCTGTCGACGGCGTGGGACGGCGGCTACCGACGGGCCGACGCCGGCTACAACGTCACCGTCCCCACCGACTTCGAGCGGACCGATCTGGACGCCTACCGAGACGAGCGACTCGACGCCGCGGGGTTCCCGGTCGGCCCGACGCTGCTGACCGGTGTCTGGATGGACAACGCACGACGCGCCCGGTCGGGGCCGGTGACGGTCGTCGCCACCGCCGGGCTCTCGAACCCCGCCGCGCTCCCCGTCGCCGGAGACGCTGGCCCGGAGCGACCGGCAACCACGGAGTGGCGACCCGGCACGGTCAACCTCCTCGTCGGCGTCGAGCGGGCACTCGACGACGGCGCGCTGGCGACGCTGCTCGCGACCGCCGTCGAGGCCAAGGCCGCGACGCTCCAGGCCATCGCGGGCGTCCCCGGCACCACCTCCGACGCCGTCCTCGTCGGGACCGACCCCGGCACAGAGCGTGCGGCGTTCGCCGGGAGCGCGACGGCCGTCGGCGCCGCGACGCGAGCGTGTGTGCGGGACGCCGTCGCGGCGAGTCTGGACGCCCACTACGACGATGGTGTGCCGGCACCCGCCGAGACCGACCACGGCGTCGTCACCGACCGCCAGACGGATGTCGACCGGCCCTAACACGCGGGTATGAGCGACAACGCCGCCGGTCCCACCGCCGAACCGATCGAACCGAGCAGCCCCGAAGAGTTCGGGCTCGTCCAGATCTGGTGGGGCGACGGGAAGGGCAAGACGACCGCCGCGCTGGGGATGGCGACCCGTGCCGTCGGCCACGGCTACCGGGTCCACCTCCTGCAGTTCATGAAAGGCGGGACCGGCACCGTCGAGGACGTCCGCGGCGAGTACAACGCCATCGCGACGCTGCCGGGCTTCTCCTACGAGAACGCTGGCCACTACGGCTGGCACGGCTTCCTCGACGGTAGCGACGACGACGAGCACGCCGCCCGCGCGAAGGGCGCGCTGGAACGCGCACGGACCATCGTCGACGGGACCGCCGACGCGGCGTCCGACGACCCATTCGCGGCGGACGCACCGCCCGAGGATGGCGTCGACATGCTCGTCCTCGATGAGATTCTGTACGCCGCCAACCGCGGGCTGATCGACCCCACGGACGTCGTCGACCTCGTCGAGTCCAAACCGGACCACCTCGAACTCGTGTTCACCGGTGGCCACGAACGCCCCGAGTACGTCATCGACCACGCCGACCTCGTCACCGAGGTGCGCAAGGAGAAACACCCCCTCGAAGCCGGCCACTCGGCCCGGAAAGGTACCGAGTACTGATTCACTCCGACAGCAGGTCCTCGACGAGCGCTCGCGCGGCTTCGAGGTGGTCGTCCGCCACCGGGTCGGCGGTCTCTTCGACCTCTGAAAGCAGGCTCGCGACCGTTGCGAGGCGCTCTCGGCGGACATCCGGATCGAGGTCGCTCCGCGCCACGTCGCCAGCGATAGCCTCGGCCTCGCCGAGCCACAGGCTCGCGGTCCGTTCGACGGGCCGCTCGCCGGTCGCGGCGAGGTGGTCGTACAGTCGCTGCCGGTCGCGTTCGCTCACGACAGTCGGTTGGCCCGCCGACGCGAAAAGCCCGACGCCGAACCACTCTTGTCCGGCGGGCCCGGAGGACCGACAGATGGCCGACGTACGGACGATACTGGTCGCCGGAACTGCCTCCCACGTGGGAAAGAGTACCGTCGCGGCCGGCCTCTGTCGGCACCTCGCGGACCGTGGCGTCTCCGTCGCACCCTACAAGGCACAGAACATGAGCACCAACGCTCGGGCGACGCCCGGTGGCGAGATCGGCGTCTCCCAGTACGTCCAGGCACGCGCCGCGCGGGTACCGCCGACGACCGATCACAATCCGGTCCTCCTGAAACCGTGCGGCGACGGCGAGTCCCAGTTGATCGTCGACGGGCGCGCCGTGGCCGACGTACCGGCCGGCGAGTACTACGACCGCTACTGGACGGACGCGCTCGATGCCGCTCGGAACGCCCACACAGAAGTGGCGGCCGACCACGATGTCGTCGTCGCGGAGGGCGCAGGCTCCATCGCCGAGATCAACCTCCACGACAGAGATTTGGCGAACATAGAGACCGCGCGCTTCGCGGACGCGGATATCCTGCTGGTCGCGGACATCGAACGCGGTGGCGTCTTCGCCGCGCTCGTGGGGACGCTGGAACTGCTCCCCGACGACATCCGCAAACAGGTGGTGGGCGTCGTCATCACCAAGTTCCGCGGCGACCGGGCGCTCCTCTCGCCCGGTCTCGACGCCTTCGAGGAGCGAACCGACGTCCCCGTCCTGGGGGTGCTTCCCTACGAGGACCCCGGCCTCCCCGAGGAGGACAGCGTCGCGCTTCCGCCGGTCGGTCAGCGGGCGGTCCGCGGGGCCGACGACGGCGTCCCGGACCAGGGGGCCGTCACCGTCGCGGTTCCGCGATTCCCACACATCTCGAATTTTACTGACCTCCAGCCACTTGCGGCGACCCCCGGTGTCCGCGTCGCCTACGTCCCGCCGTCGGACCCGCTGACCGACGCTGATGCTGTCGTCCTCCCCGGCAGCAAGAACACTGTCGACGATATACTGACACTTCAAGAAGCAGCGTTCGGCACGGCACTCGCAGACTTCGAGGGCCCCGTCGTCGGTCTCTGTGGCGGGTACCAGATGCTCGGCCAGCGGATAACCAACGCCGACGTAGAGGGTACCGGTGACCGCGAGACAGTCGACGGGTTCGGACAGCTACCGGTCGAGACGACCTTCTCCGAGGACAAGACCGTCGAACACGTCCGGCGACGCATCGACGGCGTGGGCCCGCTCTCGGGTGCGACGGGTATCGTCGAGGGCTACGAGATCCACATGGGCGAGACGACTGCGCTCGACGATGTCGCAGCACCATTCGACGGTGGCGGCGCAGCAAACGAACAGGTTCTGGGAACGTACCTCCACGACCTCTTCGCCAACGAGGTCGCGAAAGTTGCCTTCGTGAAAAATACGTTCGAGGCTGCGGGCTGTACCACACCGTCGGCGGTAGACGCCGACCGTTCCGATCCCTACGACCGCGCGGCGACGCTCGTCGCCGAACACGTCGACCTCGACACGCTGGGGCTCACGTAGCTTTTTTCGACCAGCTATTCCACGAACTTTTTATACGAGGGGGCAGCCAGAGCCGGCATGGTCGAAGTGTTCGCCGTCGCCAGCGGGAAGGGTGGGACCGGCAAGACCACCAGCACGGTCGCGCTGGGGATGGCACTGTCCGACCGCTACGACGTGACGGTCGTCGACGCCGACACCGGGATGGCCAACCTGCTCTTCCACGCGGGACTCTCGGGCGCGGAGACGACCCTCCACGACGTCCTCGCGGGCGAGTGTCAGGTCAGGGACGCGACCTACGAGCGGTTCGGGATGACGGTCGTCCCCTGTGGGACGAGCCTCGACGGGTTCCGAGACGCGGACCCGGATCGGCTCCGTGAGGCCGTCGCGACGCTCGCGGCGGACACCGACGTCCTGTTGCTCGACTCGCCGCCGGCCCTGGATAGCCGCGCTGCGGTCCTGCCTGTGGTGATGGCGGACCGAGTGGTCGTCGTCCTCCAGCCGACCATCCCGGCAATATCGGACGGGCTGAAAGTCCAGGAGTACGCCACCTCCTACGGTACCGACGTCGCCGGGTTGCTCTTCAACAAGGTCCGGGCCGACGAGGACATCGACACGGTCACGGAGAAGACCCAACGGTACTTCGACGGGCCGACGCTGGCGACGGTCCCCGAGACTGACCGGGCGCGTGAGGCACGCCGAGCGGGCCGACCGTTGCTCGCCCACGCTCCCGACTGTCCGGCGGCGGCTGCGTTCCGTCGGGGGGCCGACGCGATCGACGTCCAGGGCGTCTCCGCAGAGGTAGTCGCCGACCGCGTCCGGAGCGCAGTCATCCCCGAACCGCCATGAACCTCCCGGAGGGACATCTGCGGAAGTCCAGGGTCGTCGCCGACCCGCGGGACACGTTGGCCGATGCGCTCGACCGCTCGTTTACGGGCTACGCCGTCTTCGAGTCACAGGATGCCCTGTTGCTGAACGCAGCGGGCCGTGGCATCCTGACGTTCGTGGACGGGATCCCGAGACGAGCCTACCACACCGGAACCGAACGCGGTGGACCGCCGGCGCTCGCCGATCTCGCCGTCCCCGGTCCGTACCACGTCGCGATGTACGTCGTCGAGCGAACGGCGCTCTCCGTGTTCGCCGACAGTGGGGACTTGACTATCCCGCCGGGGATGCCCGCCGAACGACTCGCCGGGGACCCCGCACTGGCGACGAGTACGAGACGCGCTGCGCCGGCCGAGCGGTCGGTCGACGAGACGACTGCCGATACCGAGTCGAACGAGGCGTCGACGGCCGGTGCCGTCGAGGCCTTTCTGGAGAACGACGAGAAGATCGAAGCGATCCGACAGCAAGCCCGTACGGAGGCTCAGGAACGGGCCGCGGAGTGGGATCTCTAGTCGGTTCGAACGGGGATCCACCAGACCCGCGAGCGACCGCCAACCTTCTTGCTCGTGATGTCCGTCTCGTCTTCGAGCGCGTGGAGTTTGTTCAGCGCCGTCCGACGGGAACAGCCCAGTCGTTCGGCGATCTCCGACGCTGTCAGGGGTTCTGCGTAGTCCGACCGTTGCTTGAACACCTCGATGACGTCCGATTCAGTGTACTGCACTTCCCGTCCGGGTGGTGACATATATACACCGACGCTGTCCTGCTACTTATAGAAAGTGCACGGCGAACCGTGACACAACGGTTCCTGACCGCTGAGCAGCACCAGTGACGGGGCTGCCCGCCACCACGCCGACCGATCTACTCGTTCGGACATGTGTTACAGGTGCTGTAACACGTTTTCGGTGCTGTAACAGTATACGGGAGGTAGGTATAGGTGGATTCCACAGTTAGTGACTGATGCCCTTCCGGAACGGCACAATCGTGTGTCGGTATCCGACGCTTCGGCCCCCCATTGGTCGTCGGTACCGGTTCCCTTGCCCCACCGCCTTTTACTCGGCCGCCGAGACGACTGTCTCCAGTGGCATCGCGTCTGCGCGGTGTGCCTCGAACTGTTCGAGCGCCCACTCTCGTGCTGCTGGCTCCTCGACGGTCAGTGTCACGCGAAGGTTGTTGGCGTCGTCGTACGCACCCAGACAGCAGCCCCGGTCGTCGACGACGAGGCCGAAGTCCAGCGGCGTCTCGTGGACGTAGAGCTCGATGTTCTCGTGATCGAGCCCCCGCTGGAGCGCGTCGTCGAACTCCTCGGCGGATCGCTCTACCACGCCGTGGTCGATGATCGACTCGATCTGTCTGCCCTGTTCCAGCAGCGACGCCGCTGTCTCGTTGAACACGCCGGCGACGATCGGTGAGACTGTCCTGATGTCCCCGTCGGCATTGGCGAACCAGTTCGTGAGTTCGTCGAGCGGTGCCAGCGGTGACTGTTCGCTCCCGACGGTGATGGTCCCGGCCTCCAGCACTCCGTTCGGGAGTTCATCACCGATGGGGCCGAGGTGTTCGGCCAGTGGACCGAACTCGTCCGCTCGCTCGACCTCGGTCACGAGCGTCTCGTACTGCTCGAAGACGCGCCGTCCAGTCAGTGTCAGCTGGTACTGGCCGTCGACTTTCCTGACCCACCGGCGATCACTACAGCCTGCGAGGATGCGCTGGATGGTCGTCCGTGTCGCCTCGACCATCTCACACAGTTCACTTGGCCGTGCGGGTGCCGCCGCCAGCGCGGACAGCACGGCGAACCGCTGGGGTGAGCCAGTCAGGAACTGGATATCCCCGTGGACGGAATCCCTCATCCTTACTCCCAATCAGGGGCCGGGTGGTATTTAGTGGCTCCGTCGAATTCGTCCCTGACACTCAGTCTACGACCGGAACCACGACGGTGACCGCTGTCTCGCCGTCACTCGTGGTGACTCGTACGTCGAACCCGACACCGAGGACGTGGGTCCGTCCCGTCCGCTCCTGAACGACGACACCACGGTCTGTACGACAGGCCCCGAAGTCACGGTCGGGACCGTCTGGACAGTTCCCGGTTCGCCAGCTAGCCGCCGCGGTGTCGTTGTACGTCACGTTCCGGACGGTGCCGCCGTCGATGCTGGCGGTGCCGAGTCGGTCGAGTTTCGGTCGCAGGGCTGTCCGGACGTCACTGACTGCAGCGCCGCGTCGAGCCCAGGGGTAGTCCTGTGGGATGTCTGCGCTGGCTGTCGGGACGGCCCGGTCGAGTACACGGAGTGTCTCGGCCGTCGGGTCATCGTACTCGGCCGTCGCACGCACGTCGTCGTGATAGCCAAGCTGGAGCGACGCGAGCACGAGCGGGGCGAGCGCCACAGCGACCAGCACGGCCGCCACGAGGACGAGTTGGCCACGCCCGGTCACGCGTACCACACCTCGATTCTGACGGGTCCAGCGCCGGTCGGCACGACGGCCGTCCCGGTCGTCGTCTCCTGTGGCCGCGCGATACCGACGGCACCGTGGGGTGTCTCGACCCGGAAGAGGACGTTCTGTGGGAGGATCCGCTCGACACGGCGTTCGAGTGCTCGCCGCTCGCGAGCGAAGGACGTGTCGCTCGCGACGACCTCCTGTAGACGGGTCGATCCGTTGTGACGTGGTTGCTCGTTCGAGAGCACCGTCGCCACGTCGGTCGCGTACGCCTCAAGCTGTGGGGACTGTCTGTCGGGCGCCGGCGGACCGAGCGCGAACCCGACCGTGACCCCCAGGATCAGGACTGCCCCGATGGCGACCTCCAGCAACGACAGGGGGAGCTGTCCCCTAGACATCGGCGCTCACCACCAGCGTTGCCTTCGTCGTCCTCGGTGCGGCGTAGCTGACCGTCACCGACCCAATCGGTGCGCGTCCGGCCCCCTCGAAGCGTAGTTCCGTCGTCTCGTAGGCGACCAGCGAGACGGTGAAGGTCCCGTCGAGCCCGCTCCGGTTGTGCAACACGACTCGGTTGTCGGCCCTGACCGTCCAGATTTCCGTCCCCGGCGGTGTCGAGACGGTGATGGTCGCTGTATCCGTCCGGCGAGGGAGTGTCACCGTCCCACCGCTCGTGAGATTCGGCGTGATGGTCCGTCGCTCGTGCTCCTCGACGAGTACGAGCCGCCGGATCGTCGCCCCACCGGACGGTGTCCCGGACGCAGCGAGGCGCGTCCCGTTCAGCCGTACCGCGACCGTCGCGTTGCGTGCGGGGGGTACCGCCTGCTGGAGGTCGGTTCGGTCGAAGTTCGCGACGCGACTCGCGTTCAGTACGTTCCCCCGGTCGGTCAGTGGCCCGTCCGGACTGACGAGCGTCTCCGCGGTAGTCGCGGCGAGGCGTCGTTCCTCCGGCGTCCGGTCGTGGCTGGCGAGCGTCCCATCGGCGACCGCCAGCGCCAGTCCGGTCACGGCCGTCAGGAGCACCAGCGCGATACCCAGCGCCGGCAGTGTCGTCTGCGCTCGGATACCCGTATCCACCGCTTCCCGATCCATCACGACCCCTCCAGCCGCACTGTCACGTTGTCGGTCCCGCCGGTGACGGTGACGACCGTCCGCTCACCGCTCTCCCAGGCCCCGTCGATGCGCTGGACGCGCTCGGGCAGGATCGGGCGGACGCGGCCACCGACCCGCGGGTCCGGATGATCCAGGACGAGCTCGGTCCCGTTCGTACGGATGGTGTAGGCTGCCCCGTCGATGGTCGCGGGGAGGTCGACGTGGATACGTGCCGACACGACACGCGCTCGGGGCGGCACCGCCTGTTCGACCCGCGCGGCCGCCTGTGTGAGGGTTCGCTCGCCCAGTTCCGCCCCGACAGCGGACTGGTACTCCGGCACGACACCGCCGTACAGCGTCGTCGTCAACAGTCCGATATAGAGGACGACGATGCCCAGTCCCAGGAGCTTCTCGACGACGGTCGTGAACCCCCGGCTATCCATGGGCGACCTCCGTGTGCATGTCGTGGACGACCAGATATACCGTCTCCTGGCCACCGACGCCGACCACGAGACTTGGAACGCCGTCGCCGTCGAGATCTCTGGTTCGGGTCGTCATATCGAGGCGCTCGAAGTGTCGTGTGAGCGCCCCCGGCGTCGCCGTCTCGATGGCGATGCGGTAATCGTCGCGGGGCAGTCGCTGGCGCTCGTGGGTGACGTTGGTCCGGAGCCGCACAGCCACGTCGGTGCCAGCGACTGTCTGCCCGCTCGCGTTGACCCGCGGCGCGCCGACGACGAGCGTCCCGTTACGTTGCGTGACAGTGACCGGTGGGTCCCGAACGAGCCACCCGCTCTCCGGGGGGCCACGGACGACTGCACCACCGACGAACGCGGTCCGCGCGGTCCCGGCCGTGTAGACCAATCCACCGATGGGGACGGTCTCGACGACACCGCTGGCGTTCAGCACACGGAGGTCCCGATCGACGGTCGTCAGTCGTCCCTCGGTAAATCTGATCCGTGTCGTGTAGTGTCCGGTCTGTTCGACGGGGCGGAGGCCGGTCTCGAAGGCGTCGGCGACCCTGGTCGCGTCGGCCGCTGCCGTCTGGCCGTCGACGACGCTCCCGACGGTCGCCGTGAGTCCGCCGAGCGCGACGACGGTCACACCCAGCAGGAGGACGACGCCGACGACGTGTGACTGGCCGCGGCTCACAGGAGTCCCACCCCAGCGTAGACGACGTAGCCCAGCACCACGAGCAGGCTGGAGTGAAGCAGTGCCTCGTAGACGCCGCGGCTCGCCGTTCCGGCGAACCAGCCACACGACACCATCGTCGTCTGCGTGACGAGGTAGAACCGCTGGCGCGCCCGGACCGGATCGATCGCCGCGGGGTGCAGGGCGATGCTCTGGCCGCCCGTGACGGCCGAGAGCTGTGCGAACCGTTCGAGGACGTAGACGTTGACCGCCACGGTGATGCCGACGACCAGGATCGCCGTCGTCCAGCCGACGGCGACGTAGACCAGGAGCGCCGACCGCAGCGCCTTGCGCTGGTGGTAGAGTTTTCCGATCTCGGTCTGGAGCGTCTCGAAGATCTCCTCGGCGTCGCTCCCGGCGTCCAGCGCACCGACGATGAGGCCGACGGTCTGTTCGGCCAGTGGCGTCCCGACGCGCTCGACGAACTGATCGAGTGCGGCCGCTCGCCGATCGGCCGCGGCGTCGTCGGGGCTCGCACCGAGTTCGAGCGTGAACGCCAGCGCCTCGACGTCACTTGACAGCGCACCGAGCTGGACGTCGCTCGCGACGCGTTTGACGGCGGCCGGGAACGGGCGCCCGAGCGCGACGTGGCCCGCGACCGCGTGGACGAAATCCTGTATCTCGCGGTCTTTTGCGTCGTCGAGGCGTGCCCGGCGCAGCGAGACGAGTCCGATGGGGATACCGACCGCGGCGTAGGTGAGCAGTGCCACGTTCAGGAGATCGTACCGCAGCAGCCAGAGACCGACGGCGACGAGACACCCGAACGGGAGACAGATGACGGCTGTGCTGGCCGGATTCGAGACAGCCGTCGAGAGTACCGACAGCAGGTCGTCGGGCCGACCGTACGACGGCATCGCGGTGCTGTGCGGTCGCAGCGTGACGACGACCGCCGCTGAGAGGGCACCCGCCGCGAGCACGAAGACGGAACTCCCAACGACGACCACCGTCTGTGCGGTCACCGGGCCGAGCGGTGTCGGGACGCTCCGTGACAGTCCCGGCGCGAGCACGCTCATCACGGTGACGATGAGGACGACCAGCGCCGGCAGGATGAGCAGGACGACGAACAGTTCCGCGAGCAGTTCGAGGTAGCCGGTCGCCCGCTCGTGTCGGCGGCTCTGCTGGTGAGAGAGCAGCCGACCCTCCATCTCCAGATACCCTTCAAGGGCTTCGGCGCTCTGGTTGGCGTGTTCACGGAACTTCAACAGGAACGGGGCGAGCAGATCACGTGATGGCGTGTCGCTGGCGACCCGTTCGAGCCCTTCGTCGAGGCTACCGGTCAGTTCGGCACGGTTGAGCGCTCGCCGGAACGCCACTGCCGTCTCGCCGTAGGCGTCCTGCTGGGCGACCGCTCGCAGTGCTGCACGCTGGTCGTGCGAGCCTGCAGCGAGTACTCTGAGATACCGGACCGCACCCGGTAACGTCGCGGCGATATCGGCCCGGCGTGCCGCAGCCACCCAGGCCAGGTAGCGACTCCCGAGGCGAAAAACGAGCCACCGGAGGACGATACCGACGAGGACGCTCGCAAGGAGCGCCACGACTAGACGCGGTAGCGTCGGGAGTTGGAGTCTGTCGAGCACCGGCAGACTCCGGCCGGCGACCGCCGCGAACGCGTCGAAGGCGTCGGCGGGAACCAGCAGTGCGATCGTCCCCGTGAGCGACGCGCCGATGAGACAGACCACCCACGACAGGGCGTACAGCCGAGCAACGTAGACGCCGAACCCGACGTCCGGGTTCGCGGCCCGGTAGCGCTCCCTGGTCCGGGCGTGGCGCGGATCGTCGGCGTGGTGGGCGAACAGGGCGTACAGTCCTCTGTCGAGGAGCCCGAGATACGGCCCCTCAGTCGTCATCGGCCCCACTCCCCATCGCGTCGGCCTGTCGCCGGAGTCGCTCGACAGTCGCGGCCTCGTTGGTCTGGAGATCGGCCAGGACGCCGAACAACTCCTCGAAGTCCCGACAGCCCTCGCGGACGAGATATTTGACGTATCGGTGTCGGCGGTGGAACCGGTCCTCGACCGACTCGACCGGTTCGTCCCGGAGCCGTCCGAGGCGCTCGAACACGTCGGTCTCGACCTGGCGCTCGTCGTCACCGAGTGCGGGATGGTCGTAGCCGAACGCGTAGGTTCCGTCGGGGCGCCGCCAGCAGAGGGTGTTGTAGTGGACGACCGTCCCGTCCTTGCGGATCGAGCCGGTCCGGTCGCCGTCCCATGGCTCGTCGACGAACTCGACGACCTCGCCGACGTAGCGGTCACCGTCGACGTGCCGCGGGAACACGACGAGGTCGATCTCTTCGAGGAGGTAGGTCGGAACGCCCTTCTCGATGATGCGGTTGACGAGCGTCTCGATGTCGTCGGCGTGAGTCGTCCCGATGACGCCGTGGCCCGTGTTGAGCGTCTCGGCAAAGGTTTCGAAGGAGGCCGGTGTGTTGATCTCGGCGATGACCTCGGTGTCGGGGTTCAGATAGTTACACTGGGTCATCAGATCTGCCATCGTCACCCGCCGATGGTCACGCTCGTGGTCTCGCGTGGTCAGCGACACCCCGGTTTCGTGTGGAATCCGAACCTCACGGGATCCCTCGTCGATGCTGATCGGCCGGTCACGGTACGGGATGAACGGCATGTGGGCGTTCATCAGCGTCGTCTTGCCGACGCCGGTAGCTCCCGAGTACAGGACGACGCCGTGGGATTCGTAGAACAGCCACAGCAGCGCTACCAGTTCGGTGGGGATAGAGTCGCGTTCGACCAGGTCCACCGGTGTCAGTGCGTCGGTTGATTGTTTCCGAATTGAGATGTGGGGGCCGCCCTCGCTGATGGTCGGCAGTGCCACCGCACAGCGGACGGTCTCGTCGGCGTCGTGGACGGTCCCGTTATCGGGGTCGACGTTGACCTTCGCGCTGGGATTCGAGGCGTTGAGCTCGGTGCCGTCGTCGGCCGCGAGCTGTGTCACGACGTTGATGAAGCTCTGTTCGGAGTCGAAGATGAGGTTCGTCGGGACGCGGCCGTCGTGCCCGAGGTCGGCTCTGGGCAGTACCTTCACGCGCTCGCCGACCCGGTTGGCCTCGATGTCCTCGAGCGTCGGGTCGCGGATCGGGATGGTCAACTGGCCGTAGCCGACCAGGTCCCGCAGGACGTAGTAGAGCAGGTCGTCCAGCCGGCCGTCGGCGAAGCGGCGGTCGACCGGCGGGACCGCCAGGTCGAACTCGGCCAGTGCGGCCCGGAGCCGATACCGGACGGCGTCCAGCCACTCGGTCGTGTTCCGGACGGTCAACTGCCGGGCCAGCAACGACCGCGCCCGGTCGCGGACGAAGGAGACGCGGTCCTCGACGAGACCGTCGACGCTGGTCTCCCAGACTCGTTCTTTGCACTCCTCGATGAGTTCCTCGTCGCCCGGCAGCAGCGACGGTTCCCTGACGGCGTACTTCGTCGTGAACGGGTCCGAACCGAGGAGATGCTCCCGGTAGACCACGACGGGAATCTCGAACTCGTGGAACTGGACCGTGTGGCGCTCGACGCGTTCGCTCGTGAACCGGTCGATGTACGGCGGGTCCGACCCCAGTGAGGTCTCCGCGGGTGCGTAGTCGGCTGTGTGGACCACGATACCGTCGGCGTCGACGTCCGCGACGTCGATCCGGTCGTCGAGCGCGTAGGGAGTCAGGTCACCCAGACACGCCAGCGAACAGAGGGCGTGGTACTCCACGCGGCGTCGGCCCGCTGGCGAGCAGTCCACGAGCCGGTCGATGACCCGCTGGTGTTTCGGGTCGAACCCTTCCTCCATCCGTTCGATGGCCCCTTGACGGGTCCGCGGACGCTGGCGCTTTGCCGTCTCGAAGTAGCTCTCGATGGTCGAGAGCGCCGTCGCTTCCTCGGCCCCGAGAGACGGTTCGCGGACCTCGTAGCGGAAGTCCTCGTCGGTCGACCGGATGGTCACGACGACGCTGGAATACACCTCGTCCTGTTCACAGACCGACTGTGCGTACCAGGCATCGGGGTCGTCCGGTGGCACTGGAGACGGTACTGTCGACTCGGAGACTCCGTCGCTCCCCCCTCGCGTGTGCATCTTGAGGGCGTTTGCACGACAATTTAATTTAAACCTTAGGGTGTGGAATCTTGGGGCCCGAAGCGGTCCACAGTCACTGTCCGATCGTCCGATCGATGGGGCCCGATTATATCCGATCCAGATTTATTTTTTGATAACAGTATCGGGCAGTAGGTGACGGCTGGGATAGCTGCTATGGGCTGGATGTTGTATATTGGGTCCAGATGCGCCTTAATGCCCGAATTAGTGGATTAGTAGTGCTGGGCAATCTTTATGTAACCACTCTCTGTAGTTATCACAGATGATATCAGAACGTGTATTTCGCCGGTGGATCGCGGGGTTGCTGGGGTGGCTCGTCGTCGGGACGACCTTTGCGGGTACCGTTGTGGCACAACCGGCAAACGAGAATCCAGGGCTGTTCTTCGCGACCAGTGAGATTGCACAGGTGATGCTCTCGATCGCCGCCGTTTCTTTCGTCGTCCTGGCAGCACGTGCCTACGGTGGTGAGATCGGCAAGGCGCTGTTCGTGGTCGGGGGCGGAGTGATTATCTTCGCCATCTGGCAACTGCTCGCGGGCGCCTCGGAGTTGCTCAGCCTCCAGCAACCACCGGCCAGTGCGGGGAGTGTCGTCAACCTCGTCGTGACGATACTGCTGCTCGCTGGCTTCTACATGCTCTACGAGACGACCAGTAGCCACTTCGCCTGAGTGAGATGAGCTACGAACACCTGGCCGGCCGGCTGATCGAGACCCAGCGATCACTCCTCGGGCAGCGAGCGGTCGACATCGCACAGAACGTCGACGGTCTCACGGTCACTGCTGGGGGCAACGTCACGGACGTGGCAGACGACGATCGCGACGTCATCGGGACGCTCGTCGATAGATACGTGTCGGTCCTGGGGCAGCCGGCACAGCAACGACTCCAGTCGGCAGCGACAGAGTTCGAGGCGGAAGTCGTGCTGCCGGCGAACCTCGGGGGACCGACCACCGACCCGACGTCGAACGAGCAGAGCGCCGACCGTTCGCGTACCGAACCGGCAGCGACCGGTGGAACGACTGGCCAGCAACTGGAGCGACCCGGACAGACCGACGAGACCGTCGTGGAGTACTCGACCCCGTCGAACACGATGCTGACGGGCGATATCGAATCGACTGCGGACCTCTCGTCCGTGTACGTCATCGCCGAGGACGAGAACGGCTGGGAGTGGCGCCTCACCGTCGAGGACGCCGTCCTCAACGCAGTCACCAGGGAGACGGAACTCTCGGTGGGCGACGTCGGCGAGCTACACGAGTACGTCGACGCGACAGTCATCGAGGCAGCGCTGGGGGCCGACGGTGCAGTCTCGTTCTCCTTCGAGATCGAGGGGTATCACGTCACCCTCCAGCCCGACGGGAACGTCAGGATCCGCTGACGGTACTGCTGTAGTTACGCCTTCGCGCCGGCGACGCCGCTCCCGATGGCGGCGCCGCACTCGGTACACGCGACCAGGTAGAACCGTTTCGAGGCGGCGAAGAAGCCGGTGGTCGCGTCCATCTCGACGAACTCGACGTCGTCCTGTGCTTCGAGGGTCGTATCGCATTCGGGGCAGTGAACCATTGTGGTGGTCTCAGAGCGGTTGGCGGGCAGTTCTCAGACGGCACCGCCGCCACCGGCTTTCGCGCCGGCGACGCCGCTGCCGATAGTCGCGCCACAGGCCGCACAGTTCGTGGTGTAGAACCGCTTCGATGCGGCCAGGAAGCCGGTCGTGGCGTCCATCTCGACGAACTCGATGTCCGCCGATTCGGCGAGGGTCGTCTCACAGTCAGGGCAGTGAACCATACACTCGGGCGTACCGAGCGACCGCAGAAATAGCTGTGGGCAGGGTCAGTAGTGTCGAAAGAGGAGTTGCCGGACGTCGTCTTTCGTCCGCACGCCCGTGGTGGTTCCATCGGGGAGGTCGACCTCGTAGGGCTCCTCGCTGGTCTCGCTCTTGCGCCACTTGTCGTCGTGCTCACGGAGCAGGCGGTTCGCCGCTGCCAGCACGCCGCCGGGACCCCCACCTGGGCCGTCGCCGGTTTCGTCCGCGTCGTCTTCGCCGTCGGTCGATCCGTCTCCCGTCGAGGCCGCCTCAGTGCTGGCGTCGTCGGCGTCGTCGTCCGTTGCGGTCGTTTGGTCGGCCGTGGTGGTCTCGCTCTTGCTCGTGCCAGCGTCGACGCTTCCGTTTCCCTCGTCCGTCTCGGTACTCACCGACGCTGTGGACTCGCCATCCGACTCTGATCCGATGATCCCGTTGCCCGATGTGGTCGTGCTGTCCTCGTCCTCGACGTCGACCCCGTCGAGGCGCCGAGCCAGTTCGTCAGGGCCGAGCGTCGCGAGGAGCTTCCCACGCATCTCGTCGGCGCCGATACCGCTGCCGGGGATATCCTCGACGGTCGAGGCGATCTGCTGGAGTTCGGGATACTCTGCCGACGCGATCCGGTCGTAGGGCCCGCTGGCGGCGCTGCCCTGCTCGGTCGGCGGGGTGTACGTGTCCAGCAGATAGTCCAGTGCGTCGTCCACCGTCGTGTGGCCGTACGTATCGACGAACGCGTCCTCGACGTCCTCTCGAACCGCTTCGAGCTGCTCCCGCTGGGATTCGGTGATGGATAGCTCCGGCATTGTTCGGGCCAACGGCGGCCCGTGGCATAATTCGTTCCCCCATAGAGGTGTGGTCGCGCCCCCTACTCCAGCGCGGACGCCGTACTGACGTGCATCCCGACGAACAGCCAGGCTCCGTCTGTTGCCGGAGCGTCGTCGTCACCGCGACGTTCGAGCGTGCCGCTCCAGCGTGTCTCGAACTCGCGTCGCTGGCCGGTCTCGCGGTCGGTCCAGGCCAATCGGACGTCGTCGCTGAACCAGGCGTATCGGTCGCGGTCGGTCACGCGTAGCGCCCGGCTCTGGACGGTCCAGTCGGTCGTCGACGCGGTCTGGTCTCGCAGACCCGCTGCCACCGCGTCCCCGCCGACCAGCCGCTCGGAGATGCCGAACTTCACGACCGCGTCGTCGTCGGCGAAGAACGGTGCCAGCGGCTCGCCGGCCCGGAGCGCGTCGTAGTACGCGTGAATCCTGTCGGTGGCGGCCATCTACCCGAACAGCCGTTCGAGCAGGCTTCGACTCCGGTGTTTCTCGGCCAGCAGCACCGAACACTCGACGTCGTCGACGACGTCCAGCACGAGCGAGCCCGAGACGAGCCGCCGGAGCAGCCCCTCCTCGGTGGCGCCGATGAGGATCAGCGTCGCGTCCTCGGCGGCGGTCTCGATGGCCGTCTCGACGTCGCCGGTCTCGACCTGGAGTGTCGCGTCTTCGAGGTCGTGTTCGGCTGCCCAGCGGTCGAGGAAGTCCCTGGCTTCGGCCTCGGTGTCGGTCGCGACGTTGAGCAGCGTCACCTCCGAGCCGTACTCGGCCTGGAGCATCTGTGCCACCTCGGCCGAGAGGTCCGAGTCGGGACCGCCCGCGGTCGGCAGGAGGATGCGCGAGGGGTCGAACCCGCGGTCGCGCAACACCAGGAAGTCACAGGGGACCGACTGGGTCAGTTCGTCGATGGCCGACTCCGCCCGGCCCGGCGAGCCATGGGCGTCCGGGCCCCACCCCATCACGACGAGACTGGCGTCGTGAGTCCGGGCGGCGTCGAAGATCTCCTCGAACGACCGGTGGGAGATGATGGTGTGGGTCTCGACGTCGACGCCGAACGTCTCGGCGTCCTGCCGGGCGTTTTCGAGCAGTCCGGCCGATGTCTCGTCGATCTCGTCGGCCCGCTCGGCGGCACCGGCCAGCGCGGTCTGGTCGGGGACGGTGACGATGTGGGTCGCGACCACCGTCCCGCCACGCTGTTTGGCGATGGCGCTCGCGAGCGTGATGAGGTCCTTCTCGTGTTCGGGGTTGGCCAGTGGGACCATCACGCGGTACTGGCCGCCGTCGGGCTGGACGCTGGCGGCAGCGTTGACCGCGGCGTCGGGCATCGTCTCCGAGCGCGAGAGGATGTGTTCCGAGAGGATGCCTTCTTTCTCCGTTCGCGTGCGCGCATAGACGACGTACCACAGGATCGCAGCCCCGGCGATACCGAACGTGAGCAACAGTGCCTGGCTCGGGACGAACGCCAGCAGCGCGAAGGAGAGGACAGCGCCGACGATCGGCAGGACGGGGAACAGCGGGACCGTAAAGTCGGGGCTGTACTCCTCGGGCGCGACGACTCGCATCACGATGAGCGCGAGGTTCAACAGCCCGTAGATGATCAGGTGCAGGCCCGAGGCCGCGCCCGACAGCAGTGCGATGTCGCCGGCGACGATGAAGAGCAGGATGAGCGCACCGGTGATCCCGATCGCACGGTACGGCGTCCCGAAGCGGTCGTGGATCTCGTTGAGCGCCGGCGTGACGATCCGGTCACGGCCCATCGCGAAGTTGATTCGCGAGGACGCCAGGATCGAGGCGTTGGCGCTGGAGGCCGTCGCGAGCAGGCCGCCGAACAGCAGTGCACCGCCCATCAGTGCGCCCTGGAGGTACTGCCCGATCTCGACGACGGCGATCGGGCGTGGCTCGTTCGGCGCGACGTCGACGAACAGGTCGGCGATGAACCCCTGCGGGACGGCAGCGCTCATCACGACGAGCACCAGCGCGTAGATCACCGTCACGAGGACGACGCTACCGATGACGGCTCGTGGGAGGTTCTTCCCCGGCTCCTTGATCTCCTCGGCGACGCTCGTGATCTGGACGAACCCGAGATACGAGACGAAGATGAGCCCGGTCGTCTCCAGCGTGGTGACGACGTCCCGTGCCGGCGGCAGGTTCCCGGGGTCGGCACGCAGGGTCCCAAGGAGTGTGAAGACGGCCAGGATGGCCACCAGGATGACGACGATGACGTTCTGAAGCCGCCCGGTCTCCTTGGCGCCGACGTAGTTGATCGCGACGAAGAACGCACCGCCGGCCAGCGCGATCAACTGGATGTAGGTCAGCGAGAGCGGGCCGGCACCGACCGAACCGCTGAGGCCGAAGATACGGGCGATGTAGCGTCCGAACCCGACCATGTAGAAGGCACTCGCGAACGCGAGCCCGAGCCAGTTGGCCCACCCCGCGATCGACCCGAACAGCGGGCCGAGCGCGTGGTTGACGTAGTAGTACGCACCGCCGGAGCGTGGCATCGCCGTCCCGAGTTCGCTCGCAGACAGCGCGGTGAACATGGCAATAACGCCCCCGAGGACGAACGCGACGGCGGCCATCGACCCCGCTTTCATGATGGCGTCGCCCGGCAGCACGAAGATACCTGCGCCGATCATCGTCCCGACGCCGATGGTCAGCGCCGCAAGCGGGCCGAGGTCCTTCGCGAGTTCCTCGTCACCCATCGTCCGCGTCCACCTCCGCTGTCTCCTCGTCGGGCAGCACGACGACCGGGTGGTCGTTCTCCGTGATCAGTCGGAGCGCCACGTCGCCGGTGATCAACTGGACCAGGCGACTCCCCCCACGCGGTGTCACGACGACGGCCGTCGCGTCGTGGTCGGCGGCGGCCTCGAAGATGGTCTCGACGACGTCGGTCCCGTAGTAGACCTCGCTCTCGACGTCACCGAGGACGGCGCGGGCCGCCTCGAACATCTCCTCGGCGGCGAGTTCGCGCTGTTCGACGCTTGCCTTGTCCGGTGCGCCACCCGCCTTCTCGACGACGTTGACGACGACGACCTCGCCGTAGTCCTGGCGAGCGAGTGCCTGTGCGGAGGTCTCGGCGTCTTCCTCGCTGTCGACCGGGAGCAACACCCGATCCAGCAGGTCAGCCATGGTACACCCTCCAGTCTGGAAGCCGTTGCTCGTGGCGATCCGGCGACCACACCGCGGCTGACCGATTCATATCCGTTCGGAGGTCTGGATGGTTATTAACCTTCACGTCTGTCCTGACCCGTGAGATGGAAATACACTTCACGTGGCCCGCGCAAGCCAGCAGACATGTACCACGCGGAGGGTCGCCCGTGTACGTGATCATCGTCGGCGCCGGCGAGGTCGGCTCTGCTATCGCCGAGAGTCTCGCGGACTCCCACGAGGTCGCCGTCGTCGACATCGACGGCGACCGGGTCGAGCGGCTGATGTACGACGTCGACGTCCTCGGTGTCGAGGGCGACGGCGCGGATCTGGATACGCTGGAGGACGCCGGCATCGACCGGGCGGACATGGTCATCGCCAGTACGGACAACGACGAGACCAACATCGTCACCTGCGGGACGGCAAAGACCGTCGCGGACGTGTTCACCATCTCGCGGGTCAAGAGCGCGCGGTTCCTGCGCACCTGGGAACACGCCGAGGGCGCCCTCGGAGTCGACTACATGGTCGCGACGAACCTGATGACCGCCGAGACGGCCAGCCGCGTCATCGGACTGCCGGCGGCAAACGACGTCGAGACGTTCGCCGACGGCGTCGTCCAGATGGCGCAGTTCGAGATCATCGAGTCCAGTCCGGTCACCGGCCAGACCGTCGAGGAGGCCGACCGCTACGAGTCACTGACGTTCGCCGCGGTCATCCGCGGGGACGACGTCGTCATCCCGAGCGGTGACACCGTCATCGAGACCGGCGACGACGTCATCGTCATCGGGAGCCGCGACAGCGTCCAGTCGTTCGCTCACGAGGTCTCGCCCGAGCAGGATCGGGCCCGGGACGTCCTCATCGTCGGCGGTAGCGACATCGGCTACCACACCGCCAGACTCCTCCAGGAGCGCGGGCTCAAACCCCGGCTCATCGAGCGCGACCACGACCGGGCCCGCGAACTGGCCGAGGAACTCAGCGGGACCACCGTCTTAGAGAGCGACGCGACCGACCGCGAGTTCCTCCAGCGCGAACACGTCGAGGACGTCGACGCCGTCGTGGCGGCCCTGGACAGCGACGAGAAGAACCTGCTCGCGGGCCTGCTGGCAAAGCGTCTCGGTGCGGACCGGGCGGTCGCCATCGTCGACGCCGGTGAGTACGTGGACCTGTTCAAAGCTGTCGGCATCGACGTGGCGATCAACCCCCGCGAGGTCACCGCCGAGGAGATCACGCGGTTCACCCGTGAACACCGCGCGGAGAACGTCGCGATCATCCAGTCCGACCGCGCGGAGGTTCTAGAGATCGAGGTCGGCGAGGGCAGCGTCCTGGTCGACCGGCCGATCCGCGACTCCGTTCAGGACCTCCCCGACGGCGTCGTCATCGGGGCGATCACCCGGAACGGCGACCTCGTCATCCCGCGCGGTGACACGATCATCGAACGTGACGACCACGTGGTCGTGTTCGTCGACGCTGCGTCGCTCGACGAGGCCAGCGCGCAGTTATGACCCCCCTCGGTGCGGTCACGACCCGCCGAGAGCTACGCGTGGACTGGCGGGCCTCGGTCTCGCTCGTCGGGAGCGTCGTCAAGTACCTCTCGGTCCCGCTCGTGCTCCCGCTGCTGGTCGCACTGTACTACGGCGACGGCATCACGACCTTCGGCGTCACCATCGTCGTGACGGTGCTGCTCGGGCTCGGGCTGGAACAGGTCGACCCGGAGCCGGATCTGGGCACCCGCGAGGCGTTCCTGATGGTGTCGCTGACCTGGATCGCCGTCGCCGCTGTCGGGACCCTCCCCTATCTCATCGCCGGCTACGGGACCGCCTCGACGCTGGCGAACCCGATCAACGCCCTGTTCGAGTCGATGTCGGGGTTCACGACGACCGGCGCGACCGTCATGGGGTCGATCGGGTTCGAGCGACACACCCACGCGCTGTTGCTGTGGCGCCAACTCACCCAGTGGCTCGGTGGGATGGGGATCGTGGTCCTCGCGGTCGCGATCCTGCCCGAACTGTCGGTCGGTGGCGCGCAGTTGATGGACGCCGAAGCACCGGGCCCGGGTATCGAGAAGCTCACGCCCCACATCGCCGAGACTGCGCGGGTCCTCTGGCTCGCGTACTTCGGGTTCACGGTGCTCGAGATCGCGCTCCTCTACGGTGCGCACCTGCTCGGGTTCGCGCCGAACATGGGCGTGTACAACGCCGTCGCCCACGGCCTGACGACGCTGCCGACCGGCGGGTTCTCTCCGGAGGCCCGCTCGATCGAGGCCTTCTCTGCGGTCGCGCAGTGGATCATCATTCCGTTCATGATCGTCGCCGGGACCAACTTCGCGCTGCTCTGGCGCGCGCTCCGGGAGGATCCACTGGCGCTCCCGGCGGACAGCGAGTTCCGGTTCTACACCGGCGTGATGGCCGCGTTCACGGCCGTGATCGCCGGGCTACTCTTTGCTGGCGTCGGGGCCGGCCTCGAATCGGTCCCGAGCGGTGTCCCGGCGATTCCGGGGGAGGTCGAGCGCGCGGTCCGCCACAGCGCGTTCCAGGTCGTCTCTATCGTGACGACGACCGGCTACGCGTCGATGGACTTCAACACCTGGAGCCAGACGACGAAGTACCTCCTGCTGTTCGCGATGTTCGTCGGCGGTTCCGCTGGCTCGACCGGCGGCGCGATCAAGGTCATCCGCTGGCTCGTCATCCTCAAATCACTCCGTCGGGAGCTGTTCACGACCGTCCACCCCGAAGCGGTCACGCCGGTGACGCTGGCCGGAGTTGTCGTCGACGAGCGAGCGATCCGCGGTATCTACGCGTTTACGTTGCTGTACATCGTCATCTTCTTCGTCAGCGTCGCGCTGCTGTTCGTCGACGCGGTCCGCATCGGTTACGCGGTGAGTGTCCTGGAGGTGATGTCGGCGGTGGCGGCGACACTCGGGAACGTCGGCCCCGGCTTCGGCGTCGTGGGGCCGATGAACAGCTACATCGACTTCGCGCCGACGAGCAAGCTCTACATGATCTTGCTGATGTGGGCGGGCCGACTGGAGATCATCCCGCTGTTCGTCCTGCTGACTCGGTCGTACTGGCGGTCCTAGCGGCGCCAGAACGTCGGCGTGAACACCGCCAGGACCGTGATGATCTCCAGCCGACCGGCCCACATCAGCAGGATCATCAGGATCTTCGTCGTGTCCGGGAGCAGCAGGTACGAGCCGAAGGGGCCCAGCCGGCCGAACGCGGGGCCGATGTTCCCGATGGCTGCCAGGCTCGCACCGACCGCCTCCAGCGCGGTCAGTTCGATACCGACCCGACCGGCGTCGAGCGCGATGAACACCGCACCCAGGCCAAAGAGCAGGAAGTACAGCAGCGTGAAGCCGACGACGCCGCGGATGGCCTCCTCGTCGACGACGTGCCTGCCCAGTCGGATCGGCTGGACCGCTTCGGGATGGCTCGCGTGGAACAGCTCGCGGCGGAGCGACTTGAGGACGATGAGCCAGCGGATGACCTTGATACCCCCTCCAGTCGAGCCCGCAGAGCCCCCGATAAACATCGTGAGTACGAGCACGAGCTGGCCGTGCGTGCTCCACTCCGCGAAGTTGCTCGTCGCGTAGCCGGTGGAGTTCATCAGCGAGCCGACCTGGAAGGCCGCCTGGCGGAGCGCGTTCCAGAAGACGCCCTGGGTGGTCCCGCCCGGCGAGACCGTCGGCGCCGAACCGAGGAACAGCATCCCCGTGAGGACGGCCGTCATGACGGCGATGGCGCCGGCGTAGGCCCGGAACTCCCGATCTCGGAGCGGGCGACCGAGGTCGCCGTCGAAGAGGTGCCAGAACAAAGCGAAGTTGGTGCCGGCGACGACCATGAACGGGATGATGACCCACTGGACGGCCACGGAGAAGGCGGCGATGCTGTCTGCCTTCGTGGAGAACCCGCCGGTCGGCAGCGTCGAGAAGGCGTGGGCGATCGAGTTGTACAGATCCATCTCCGGGGCGTAGCCAAGGACGTGGAGGCCGTACAGCAGGACCGCCAGCAGGACGGTGAAGGCGAAGTACGCCTGCCAGAGGATGCGAGCCGTCTCGGCGATCCGTGGCGTGAGCTTCTCCAAGGTCGGGCCCGGCGCTTCCTCGCTGACGAGCTGTGCCCCGTTGACCGACAGTTCGGGTAGGATCGCGACCATCAGGACGATGATCCCCATCCCACCGAGCCACTGGGTGAGCTGGCGCCACAGCATGATCGCGTGGGAGTGTCGATCCGTACTGATCTCGCCCATCACGGTCGCGCCGGTCGTCGAGATACCCGACATCGACTCGAACAGGGCGTTGACGGGGTCGCCCAGCGTCGAGGCGGTGCCGTAGCCCGCCAGGACGTACGGGACGGCGGCGACCGCGGCGACGACGAACCACGCGAGCGCGACGAACAGCAGCGCCTCGCGCGACTGGAGGTCGTCGTCGGTGTCGAGCTGTTCCAGCGCCAGCCCGCCGCCGACGGCGACGATGATGGTGACGCCGAAGACGGCGATGTCCTCGCCGTAGACGAGCGCGGTGATTAGCGGTATCACCATCGCGACTGCGAGGAACTTCACGACGGTCCCCGTCAGCGCGACGCTCGTGCGCCAGTTCACGACAGTCTTCATGCGATGCGACACTCCCCGGCCAGCGACGTAGCGGTCTCGAACATCGGTGCTGAGTCCGTCTTCACGTCCGCCCTCGTGCGGACGGTGCCGGTATCCGTCTCCCTGTGACACCGGCGGTGACAGGCCGACTGGCGACCGCGGGGCTATTAAAACCGTCAGAGTTGGCCGTCGATCTCGGCCCGGGCGGTCTGCTGGATCGCCACCCCGGCGACGTTGGTGCCGTACTCGGCCGTCCGGCGGATACTGTCGAGCAAGAGGCCGACGACGTAGGCCTCGCCGGGGTCGTCGTGGCCGTACAGCGACCGGTCAAGTTCCGAGAGGCGCTCGCCAGTCAGGCCCAGCGGACTGCCATCCGGAACGGCCGGAAACCCCTGTACGACGACGTCGCGGTGCTCGCTGACATCGACGCGCCGCTGGGCCTGGTCAGCAACAACCGGAACGAGACCGTCTCGTTCATCCCCGACCACTACGACCTCGGGGACTACTTCGAGACGGCGCTGGGCCGCGTTCCGACGCTCGACGGGATGGCCCGACGGAAACCCGCGCCCTACTACATCGAGACGGCCCTGGCGGAACTGGGCGTCGAGGACGCGCTGTACGTCGGCGACTCCGAGACGGACGTGCTCGCCGCCCAGCGAGCCGGGATCGACGCGGCGTATCTCCGCCGGGACCATGTCGCCGACCTCTTGAGAACTATAGGTGGGTATTGAGCGAAAGGAAAGGCTGATAGGTCCGTCCGGCACAGTCCCGACCATGCCACGCGAATCGTATCAGGAGCGACTCGAAACGCTCCGCGAGGACGTCCTCTACATGTCCGAAGTCGTCCTCGAACGCTTCCGTCTCGGACTGAACGCGCTCGAACAGAAAGACGAGGACCTCGCCTGGGAGGTCATCGAGGGTGACGACGAGGTCAACCAACTGTATCTCGACCTCGAACAGGACTGTATCGACCTGCTCGCGCTCCAGCAGCCAGTCGCGTCGGATCTGCGCTTTATCGCGGCCTCGTTCAAGATCATCACCGACCTCGAACGGGTCGGCGACCTGGCGACGAACCTCGGCGAGTACTCCCTGGAGGCCGAACGCGACGTCTTTCCCGAGGTCGACATCCAGGAGATCGGTGCGGCCGTCATCGAGATGATCGAGGACGCGATGACCGCCTACAGCGAGGAGGACCCGGAGCTGTGTTACACGATCGCCCAGACCGACGACGTCATCGACGAGCAGTGTGAGGACGCCTCCGAGGCGGTCGTCCGTGATCTCATCGAGCGCCAGATCGACGCCGCGTCCAGCGAGACCGACGTCGAGCAACTGATGGCCGACGTCTCGCGGCTGCTGTTGACGATCCGCGACATCGAACGCGTCGGCGACCACGCGGTCAACATCGCCGCGCGGACGCTGTACATGGTCGAGAACGACGACGACCTGATCTACTGACGGTCGGGGACGACCGCTCTTCTAGACGAGACTCGCGCCGTCGAACTCCGAGCGATCGAAGTCGTGGTCCATCAGCGAGAGGATGGTCGGCGCGATGTCGTAGAGGTCGGCGTCGTCGATGCGTGCGTCGTCGTCCTCGACGAACAGCGTCGCGTTGTCGAAGCTGTGCATGCCGTTGCGCGGGCCGACGCCGAAGACGTCCTCGGAGCCCTTGAAGCCGGCCTTGAGGTCGAAGCCGTGGTTCGGGACGACGACCAGGTCCGGCGCGATGTCGTCGTGGTCGCCGCGGAACGCGTCCTCCTTGGTGACGACGCGGTCGGCGACGGGGTTCCCGTCGGGGCCTTCGAGCGCTTCGAGTTCGTTCTTGAGTTCCGAGCGGACCTGCTCGTACTCGTCCTGGGGGACGCTCCCGCTGGGTTCGCGGCCCTCCAGATTGATGTAGAAGCGGCCGGGGATGAGCGAGTACGCCTTCGTGTCGTCGCTGATGTCGCCCAGTTCGGAGTGGTCGTCGTCCTCGAAGTCGAGCCACCCCTCCTGGCGGAGCCACTCGTTGCAGTGGACCTCGTAGTCCAGCGCCGTGAAACCGTGGTCGGAGGCGACCACCATCGTCACGTCGTCGGGAAGCATCTCGCGGAGCTGTCCCAGGTAGTCGTCGACCGTGCTGTAGAACTCCAGGAACGCCTCGCGGTTGTCCGTCTCCTCGACGTAGTCCTTGAACAGGAAGTGGTTGACCCTGTCGGTGGTCATGAAGACGCCGAAAAAGAGGTCCCAGTCGTCCTGCTGGACGTAGTGTTTGAACGTCTCGAAGCGCTTCTCGACGGTCTCGTGGGCGTCCTCCATGAACTCGGTCTTGTCGTCGTCGTGGCCGAGTTTCGCGTTGACGTCGATGCGGTAGTCGGTCTCCTGCAGGCGGTCACGCAGTTCGTCGGGGTAGGCTGCCTTGTCGACGCCGGGCGAGAGGAAGCCCGAAACCATCCGCTGGACGTTGCGCTGGGGCGGGAACGTCACCGGGACGTTCAGCACTGTCGCGTCACGGCCGTCCTGGGTGATCCGGTCCCAGAGGCGGTCGGCCTGGACGTCCCGGCCCATGGGAACGTAGGTGTCGTAGGAACCGACTTCGCGGTCCTGGAAGCCGTAGACACCGGTCTGACCCGGATTGACGCCGGTCGTCAGCGAGGGCCAGCAGGCGCTGGACTCCGGCGGGACGATGCTGTCGATGGGACCGGCACTCCCGTCGGCCGCCAGTTCGGTCAGGTTCGGGAAGACGTCGGGGTGCTGGTCGATGAGGCTGTACGGTACGCCGTCGATACCGAAAAACGCGACTCGGGGGGCATCGTCGCCCTTTAGACGGTCGAATAGTCCCATGCCGGTTTCTACTGGTGAGGGGGACAAGAAGCTTCTTTTCGCAATGCTGTCGGGAGAAGCGGCAATCGAGGAACGGGCGACGCTGTCACTCGGAGCGGGCCGCGTTCTCGGGGACGACTGTCAGGTGGTCGATTCCCGGTGGCTCACTGTCTCCGCGCTCCGGAACGACCGTCGGGTGGTCGAGTACGGCGTCTGTCTGGTCGGTCGCCATCACATCCAGTACTACCGACTGTACCGTGAAAAGATTACCCATGCTCATAAATCATCGGCAACACCCGCCGATATTATCGTCGAACATGGGGCCGGACGGATCCCGCGTGAGTCAGAAGTGCTCGTCGTAGAGGTCCTGGGCGTGCTCGATGGCGTCCATCGCAGCCTGCTTGTCCTCCCAGCCCAGCGTCTCGACTTCCTTGCCCTCCTCGAGGTTCTTGTAGGTCGAAAAGAACTCGTCGATCTCGTCCAGCGTCTGCTGGGGGATGTCCGAGAGGTCCTCGATGTGGTCGTAGCGGGGGTCCTCGGTGGGGACGGCGATGACCTTGTCGTCCTGTTCGCCGTCGTCGTCCATCTTCATCAGTGCGACCGGGCGCGCCTCGATGACACAGCCGGGGAACGTCTGGTCTTCGACCAGCACGAGGACGTCGAAGGGGTCCTCGTCGTCGTAGTAGGACTGCGGGATGAAGCCGTAGTCGGAGGGGTAGTGGACGTTGCTGTGGAGCACACGGTCCAGCACGACACCCGGGATGTCCTTGTCGTACTCGTACTTGTTGCGCTCACCTTTGAGACATTCGACGACGGCGTAGATCTCTTCGGGTGGGTTCGGTCCGGTTTCGAGGTCTTCCCAGAGGTTCGTCATCACCCGCGAGTGCGCCGCGCCGTCAAAAATCACTTTCGTCATCGTCGCGGCGGATGACACAAGATATTTCTTCAGCCATCCCAGAGTATTAGCGAGACGACATCCACGTCCCCGCTGTCTCGTTCGGTACTCAGTAACAACACCTGTTATTAGCCGTTCTTCCGACAGGGGCGGTCTCACCGACAGAATCGCGCTGTCCGGCAAAAAATCGTTATAGGATCCTTGAGTTAACAAGTGTTAAATAGTTTGACGACATGTCTATACCCATGTCAGAGGCACAAACAGTTAGCAGCACGCCGGGCATCGCGAAAGAACTCACCGCGTTCCAACAGAACATCCTCGTCATCCTCGCCGAGGAGCCACGTTACGGGCTCGCCATCAAGCGCGAACTCGAATCCTACTACGACGACGAGGTCAACCACGGTCGGCTCTACCCCAACCTCGACGACCTCGTCGAGATGGGGCTGGTCGAGAAGAGCGAACTCGACAAGCGGACCAACCAGTACTCGCTGACCGAGGACGGCAAGGAGGCCGTTCTCGACCAGCTCGGCTGGGTGTTCTCGAAGTTCGTCACCGACGAGAGCCGCGCGGACGAACTGCGCGACCTCGTGTCGGCCCAGCAGTAAGACTACGGTTCCGGCACTCGGGTACCGGATTTTTCGACGGTCAACTCGATCGATTCGTCCAGCAGCGCCTGCTGTTCCTCGGACGGCCAGGCATTGCGCGGGAAGTACTCGGCCTTGAACTCCGTGAGCTCCGCGGCCGTCGCGTCCGCGATCCGCTTGGCGTAGTGGTTGCTCATGAACTCGGCTAGCGCGCTGGCTGTCGCCCCGTGGACGTCGCCGTGGTCGTCTGTGACTGCCTCGGCGACCGCCTCGTTGGCCTCGGCGACATCCGACCACTCGTCCGGGTCGCCCGGCCCAGAGAGCTGTCGCTCGACGCCGCGGTCGACATCGTCGACGCGCTCCGGCCGGATGACGCCGCCCTCGACCCATTCGGCGGGGTGACAGACGAGCACCTCGCCCGTGTCGTCCTCGCGGACGCGGGCCGTGTAGTCGTGGTCCGTGAGCAGGCGCTCGCGGTCCGCCCGGTAGGCCGCCGCTTCGTCCTGGTCGACGGCCTCGCGTGCGAGTCTGGTGAGGCGTTCGGCCTCCTCGATTACGTCGTCTGGAAGATCAGTCATCGTCGAGTGCGTCGTTGGCTAGCTTGTCGGCCCGCTCGTTTATCTCTCGCGGAACGTGTTCGATCGACCAGTCGTCGAACCGCTGGAGTAGTTCGAGCACCGTCACGCGGCGCTCGCGGAGGTCGGGGTCGTTCGTGTTCCACTCCCCGCGGATCTGCTTGACGAGCAGATCGGCGTCGACGCGGATGCGGACCTCCTCGAAGCCGTAGTCGGCGGCCACCTCCAGCGCGCGGATCAGCGCGGCGTACTCGGCCTGGTTGTTGGTCGCCCGCCCGATGGTCTCGCCCCCCTCGGTGACGATACCGCTGTCGTCGACGAGCACGTAGCCGATGGCGGCCGGGCCGGGGTTGCCACGCGCTGCGCCGTCGGAGTACAGATGGACCCGACCACCGCCGCCCTGCAGGATCCCTTCCAGGCGGGCTGTATCGCTTCCCTGGACGACGACCTTGTCCTCGTAGGCGACGGCCGTCGCCCCCTCGTACTCGGCGCGCCACCGCTCGTGGTCGGTGTTGCCCGACTCGACGGGGACACCCGCGGCTTCCAGTCGCTCGCGTGCGGCTGCTTCGTCGCATTCGATGACCGGCATCGTCTGTGACTGGCCGACCTGCCGGTATAGCGGTTGTGGTCACCGTGGCGGACCGGGGAGTGTGGTCCAGAAACGCAGCGGACTCAGTTACCCGAACGACTCGCGATCCGCTCTGCACCGGTCCGACGGCCTTCCTCGCCACCGACGTAGCGCTCGGCCAGGGCTGCGGCGCCCGCGACGCCCAGCACGAGGCTCAGGACGAGCTGGATGGTCAAGAAGGGGTCGAAGTTCGCGAGCACGAACGGCGACGCTGCGAGGACGAGCCCACAGAAGATAGCCGCACCTGCGGCCAGCGGACTCGCCTGTTTCCCCGAGGAGATCCGGTAGGCCGAGTGCCCGATAGCGATGGCACCGATCTCTCCCAGGAGCAGATTGATCAGCGACTGTTCGTGTGGCGGTCTGTACATCGCTATCAGCGCGATGATACCGAGGCTGAGCAGCGTCGCGATTACCGTCCCCCACTTGAGTGCGGTGGTTCGTGCTTCGGACATGATTTATTACACCTGTGGTTAGTCAGCCCACCTACGTAATAGTTGTTGAGGTTCGTGGGGACAACTTCTTGCACACCAGGGACCTACCGCGGGTGAATGCGGCTCGACGAGTTCATCGACGAGTTCGAGCGTGACCAGGCAGCCGAGCGCCGCAGGCTGGCCGCCGAGAAGTCCTACGCGATCACCGACCACCTCGAAGACGTAGAGCGCCAGGTCGAGCAGGCCGTCCAGGACGACACGCTCGTCGGCTCGACGGCTCCGGAGATATTCGTCGGCCGATCGGGCTATCCGAACGTCTCGACGGGACTGCTCTCGCCCGTGGAACGCGACGCCGCGGCCGAGGGGTTCGCGACCAGCAGCGACTGGTACGAGTCGGGACTGGGCATCGAGGACGTCCTCCAGCGCCGGACGGGGCTGCTCAACTCCGCCCAGTCACTGGCGGTCGACTCGGTCCAGCAACGGGGCGGCGCCCACGACGTCTGGGACGGGTTCGTCGGCGTCCAGCGCGAGGTCGCTATCGCCGACCACCCGGTCGACGTCGAGGTCGGCCTCGATGGGACCCCCGAGATCGACGTCGGCTTCGACGACGTCCGGACGCCGACCGGCCCGCGCGCCAACGCCACGGGCGCGGACCTCACCGAGAATCCCCACGTCCCACGGCCCGTCGAGAAGACGCTGGACGACGACGACTGGGCCGCCGAGGGAGCGATGACCTACCTCTACCGGCGGGGATTCGACGTCTACGACATCAACACCATCCTCTCGGCGGGGGCGCTGGGTCAGGCCAGCGAGCGGTCGCTGGTCCCGACGCGGTGGTCGATCACCGCCGTCGACGACACCGTCGGCCAGTACCTCCGTGGGAGCCTCCGCACGGCCGATACAATCGACAAGCCCGAGGTCTGGTACAACGAGTACATGGGGAACCGCTACTGGGTCCTGCTGGCACCCGGCCGCTGGGAGTTCGAGTTCGTCGAGATGAAAGCCCCCGAGAGCGTCTGGAACCCGCGGCCGGGTGCCGGCTACTACCTCGCCAGCGCCTACGAGGGCTACGAGGGCCGGACCGGCTACGTCGAGGAGACAGCAGGCGCGTACTACGCGGCCCGCCTGGGTGTCCTCGAACACCTCCAGGAGCGGGGCCGACAGGCCAAGTGTCTGGTCCTGCGTGAGATCACCGACGACTACTGGGCGCCCGTCGGCGTCTGGCAGGTCCGGGAGGGCGTGCGCAACGCCTTCGAGGGTGAGCCCGGTGTCGGGCAGTCGTTCCGCGAGACGCTCGGCGCCATCGCCGAGCAGTTACCGGTGGGTCTGGGCCCGCTGCGCCGGAAGTCACAGCTCGTCGCCGGGCTCCAGTCACAGCTCTCGGACTTCTGAGACTGGAAAACCACAGGCAGCCGACAGAAAACGGCGGACATGGTCCCACTCCTCTTCCCAGGCATCCCCGGTCCGACCGAACTGCTCGTGGTGTTGCTCCGCCTCGTGTCCTTCCTGCTGGTCCCCGATGGCACCGCGAGTGGCGCGTACCTGCTCGGCAAACGACGGGGGCGGGCCGAAGACGAGGCCAGCCGAAACACGTAGCGTTTCATCCTGCTCTCCTGGTGCGGAATGTGAACGACGGCGGTCGAATTCACGCTCGATAGCCCTGTTCCGGGGCGAACCGTTCGGTTTATCGGTGGCAATCCGCGAGCGTTAGATGTGTCTCCGGAGCGAACTGGCCCCGATATGCCCGAGCGACTGACCAGCCACGCCTACCAGATCACCGTCGATGACGGACGGGACTCGTTTTTCGCCCTCAGCATCGAGGGCCGAGACTGCGAGACGGAGTGGCTGGTCTCCGATACGGTCTGTGCACTAGAGAACATGCGGTAGCTGTCCGAACACTTTACTCGACCCGGCGACCAGCACGCGGTATGTTCCTGCTCGTACAGGCCGGTCCTGGACTGGGCGACATCGTCGTGATCCTGTTCTTGCTTCTCGCGATGGTGGTCCCCGTCCTGCTCGTCCTGGGTGTCGCCCTCTACATCACCCGTGACGAGTGGACCGGCGACCGGAAAGATACCGTCGAGAAGGATCTCTCCGATGATCTGGGGAGTCTCGGGACGCCCGATACGGACGACGAAGCGAGCGCTGGGGCGTCCGAACGAGCGCAGAACGGCGAGTGAGTTACTCGGTCGGGACCGGGCCGGTACCGATAGCCTCGCGGACCGCCTCCTCGAACTCGCGCCGGTCGGCGAAGTAGGGCACGTCGACGTCCTCGAGGACGGTGGCCAGTTCCTGCGGGCCGTCCGGGGTCCGGATTGTCGTCTCGCCCTCGCGCTCGACGATCGTACTGTGCTCGATACCCCAGGTCAGCCGCGCGGAGACACGTGCCAGCGGCGCGCCCGCCACGTCGGGGCCCTCGCCGAGTTCGACGGCTGGCGCCTCGTCTTCCTCGTCGTCGCTCATATCTGGACTGTGCCAGTGGGCTCGATTAGTGTTTTCGGTGTCCGCCGCTTGCCGCCATCGTCATGCGCATGTCTGACGGGGTGTTTTGACGATTGCGGTGCTAGAGCCTTCCATGACTAGTCTGAATGACGTGTACGATGGGGAGGTCGGACGCGTCGCATCACGCCGTCAACAGGTCGTCGGGATGGGGCTGTTCCTGCTGGGCGCCGCGGGGCTGGTCGCGGCCATCGCGTTCGCGACCACCGCGGTCGGCCAGCGGTTCGGGCTCAGCGAGTACGCGGCCCGCGAGGTCGCTGGCACGGTCGCCGGCCTGGGGTTGCCGGCGGTCATCCTCGGCGTCTTCACGGTGTTGCCGTCCGGCCGGCGGACGCGGGCGGCGGCCGCCCTCGGGACGAGTATCTCGGTGCTGGGTGTGGCGCTGTTCCGGAACATCTACCCCTACACCTGGGTCGAGGCGCGACCGCTGCTGGCCTTGGGGGTCAGTACCGTCTACTTCGTCGGCATCGTGACCGCGTTCTGGGCGCTGTTCGCGGCCGTCGCGACGTTCAAGACCCGTAACGACCCCGGTGGTACCGCCCGGATGGAGGTCACCGAGGAGGGGACCATCCGCCTGGTAGAGGAGGCCCAGTCGGTGCCCTCGATGGGCGGCGTCGGCCTGTTCGGTGGCGACCCTGACGGCGACGTCGAGACCCAGACCAACCGGAAGGCTGCGGCCCGGAGTGATGGGAGTGGCAGCGAGAGCGTCCAGTCCGGCGCGGACACCGGCGGCCCCGACATTTCGGAGCCCGGCCCCCAGCGCACGGCACAGCCCGAGCGGACGGAGCGGGCCTCGGTCGGCAACGGCTACGAGAGCGGCGGGAGTCAGCACCAGACGCCGTCCGAAGGGGCCATCGACAGCGACATCGCACAGGCCGGCCCGGAGTCGACGGCCTCGGCCGACGGCGGGACCGCGAGCGTCTCGGGCGATCCGATCACCGACACCGCGGTCCGACGGGGCGAGCCCGACACCTACTGCGGGAACTGTCGGCACTTCCAGTACGTGATGCACGACGGCGACATCGAACCGTACTGTGGGTTCCACGAGGACCTGATGGACGACATGGACGCCTGCTCGGCCTGGACGAAGAACGACTGATAGTGAGTCTTGGAGCGATTTACAGGTACGCGCCGACCCCGGGTCGGCGCTTTCCGGAAATAATCTCCAATACTGACTATCAACGGGAACCCCGGCGTTTAACACTGCCCAGCGGCGTACAGGAGAGCAAGAATGAAATTCTGCGACGACTGCGGCTCGATGATGAAGACCGAGGGCGACAGCTGGGTCTGTGGGAGCTGTGGCTACGAGGAGCTACGCGACGAGGCGGCCGAACAGGAGATGGCGGTGACGACACAGGGCCAGGAGGAATCGGAGATCGTCGACACCTCCGAGGTCGACGCCGAGGACATGGGCCCGACCACGGGTGCGCGCTGTCCCGAGTGTGGCAACGAGCGCGCCTACTACGAGATGAAGCAGATCCGGGCCGCCGACGAGTCCGAGACGCGCTTTTTCACCTGTACCGAGTGCGAGCACAAGTGGCGCGAGGACGACCACTGAGGCGATACTGTGTCTGACGACGCCGCGTTTCCGGCCGTGCCGGAGCAGGACCTCACAGACGGCGGCTGGGAACTCGTCGACGAGAGCGTCGAGACGGTGTTCAAGCTTCCGACGGCCCGCGTCGACGGTGCGACGGCACTGTACGACGACGTGCGCACGCGCGAGGCAGCGGCGACGGCGACCGGCGTCGACAGACAGTGGCGCTTTTTCTTCGCGACGCGACTGACGTTCACACCACCGCTGTCGCCGGGCATCGGGCCGGCGATGATCCTCCCGACGGTCCGTTCGGAGGCCCAGTCGGCCTTCGCGGACGAACTGCGAGACAGAGGCTTCGAGGACGTCGACCGCGGCCGGAAGGAGCGTATCCGGGTCGGGACGGGCGACCGAGCACGGCTCCGCAGCTACACCGCCTCGATGCCGCTGACAGACGTCGACGCGACGCTCTCTATCGAAGGGTGGGTGGCCGTCTGGAACGGCGACGGCTTCCGCATCGCCGCCGGTGCCTATCCGGATCGGCCGGTCGCGGAGGTCCTCGACGTCGACTCGCCGCCGGCGCCACTCCAGCGGTCGAGCCAGGACTACCGGGAGGAACTGCTCGGACTCATCCGCGCCGTCGAGTGATCGCCGCCAGCACAGGGCCCTCGGGGACGAGTTCGACTGGCCCGAGGCCGAGTCGGCGGGCCAGCGGACTCGGGTCGGCGTCGGACCCCAGGCGGGCGACTGGGACGCCACGAACACGGAGTTCTGCGGTCAGGCCCACCGACGCCAGCGCCGCCGCCCCGTCCATCGTCCGGTCGCCGTACTGTCGCCAGAGCGCGACGACGGGGCCGAACGAGGCCACGTCGGCGGCGACGACGTCGTCGTAGCCGGTGACGGTGATCGTGGTGCCGTCGACGGTGACGGTGAGGTCGGCGTCGACCGCCAGCGACGGCCGGTGCTCGATGACATCAAGCAGCTCTGCGACCGTCTCGATCGGTTCGCCGGTCGGTCGCTGGGTGGTCGTCACTGGCTCAGTCCTTCTCTCGGGTCGTGACCGTCACTGTTCCGTCGATTCGCCAGTGGGCGTGTTCCGGGTTCTCGCCGGTTCGGCTCGGGACGTCGACCTCCATCTCCTCGAACTCGTAGGTGATCTCGGCGTTCCGACCGGTCAGCCGGTCGTAGAGTCCGATAGCCAGCTCTGGCCAGGTCGTCGTCTCCTCGGGTGACTCGCTCATGTACCCGACCATAGGGGCCAGAAGGGTTTGAAACCCCGCCCCGACCGGCGGTCAGGGACGGCGTGCGACGGTGAGATAGCCGGTGTGACCGACGCCGCCGGTCGAGGGGCGCGAGCCGCGGTCGTCGAAGTCCATCTCGCGCTGGATGGTATCGAGCGTCTCGATGCCCGCCAGACCGACCTCGCGGGCGGCGGCGACGGCCTCGCGCGTGTTCTCGACGAACGGCGAGTACACCGCCAGGGAGCCACCGCGGGCGAGCAGCGTCGGCGCTCGCTCGACGACTGTCGGGGCGTCCTCGGTGTCCAGCGTCAGCGCGTCGAAGCCCGCGAGGTCGTCCAGATCGTCGGTGACGTCGCCGGTCCTGACCTCGACGGTGTCGGCGACGCCGGCGACGGCCATGTTCTCACGGGCCACCTCGGCGAACTCGGGGTCCTGCTCGTAGGTCACGACGTCGGCGCCGGCCCGGCCCATGTAGGCGGCGAGGATGCCGGTTCCCGTCCCGGCGTCGAGCACGCGGTCGCCAGCCGAGATACCCGTCTTCCCCAGCACGAGGCCCACGTCGCGGGGCATCATCGGCGCGCCGGTCCGTTCGAGGTGGGTAAAGAGATCCGGGCCCCGGAGCGCACGCACCGTGAAGCCGGTGCCCAGATGCGTCTCGACGACGTCGCCGGGTGAGACGTCCTCGGGCACCTCCAGGATACCCAGGTCGGACTCGAACCGCTCGCCGGGTTCCAGCAGGTACTCGCGGTCCTCGTGGACGAAGAGGTAGGCCACGTTACTCCAGTTGGTCGACCGCGTCGGCGAGGTCGCCGTCGTTCTCGACGAGCGCTTCGCGGGCAGTGTCCTCGTCGACGCCGGCGCGCATCGCGACCAGTTCGACGTCGTCGGGGTCGACGCCGTCGTCGCTCGCGTCGGCCGTGTCGTCGGCAGCGTCGTCGGTGTCCTCGCCCGCACCCAGTTCGCGGGACTCGGGCTCGCCGACGACCTGGTAGGTCTTCTGGCCCTGGGCCTCCATCAGCTGGACCTCCGCATCCGTGAAGACGAGTTCCTCGTCGGGTGTGCGGATGATTACCTCTTCGGCATCGATATCGTCCATGTCGATGCCCATCTGTTCCATCATCTGTTTCATCTTGCGCGGGTTCATCCCGCCGCCTCCGCCGAACATACTCTGGGGTGCGCGTTCCGCGCGGAAAAATATAGCGACCCGTCCTGTCGCCCGCAATCGTGCTCAGTCCTCGATGCCCTGCCGGACCTTCACGGCCATCCCAGTCTCGAAGTCGGCCATCCCGTCGCCGGGCAGTTCAGCACGGCCCACCGCCAGCAGATCGCCGTCGGCGTGGACGACGAGCGCCTCGTCGCCGGGGCGGAGTCCGCCGTCGGCCTGCTGGACGAACTTCGCGAAGACGTTGCGGCCCTCGCGGACGAACGGTTCGCTCTCGTCGCCGACGACCACGCGGTGTCGCGGCGCGTCGAACCCGTCGGCCAGGCGGTAGCCGCCGGCCGGCCCCAGTCTGAAGCGGCCGTCGTTGCCGTAGGTGACCAGGCGGCCGTCTTCGTCGTGGACCTGCCGGGGCCGTCCCGACGAGGTGTGTGTCACCTCCAGGACGTCCGGCGAGGGGAACAGGGTCGTCCCGGCGTCCCGGCCGAACTGGTAGTCGGCAGAACGCCTGAGCCCGCGCAGTTCTCGGTCGGTCATGGTCGCTCTCGACGGCCGATGGACAACGGTGTTTCGGTCCGAGAGCGTGTGGTATGCCCACAATATTCGGGGGATTTATCATGATTTATCGTACAGCCCTCGGGCGTTTTTGGGGAAATTTATACCGGATGAATCCATAGCACTTTCCATGACAACAGACACACGAAAGGTCGCGCTGGGTGCGCTGCTGCTGTTCGTCAGCAGCGTCCTGATCCTGGGTACGGGACAGATCTCGCTGAACGTTCCGGTCTACGCGGGGGCGGTCGCCGCCCTCGGACTGGCCGCTGGGGCGTTGCTCGTCGGCACCTCCGAGGACGGCCGCGCGGTCTAGAGCAGGAACCGGTCGGTGTCCTCGCTCAGGTCGACGAACATATCGACGGCCTCTTTCAGGTCTTCAGAGGAGGACTCCTCGAAGCCCATCGCTTCGACGCGACAGCCCTCGTGACGGAGATAGCGACAGAGCCGCGCGAAGTCGCCGTCGCCGGTACAGAGGACGACCGCGTCGTTGTGTTTCGCCAGGGTGACCGCGTCGAGGCTCATCCCCACGTCCCAGTCGGCCTTCTTCGACCCGTCCTGGAACGTCTTGATGTCCTTGATACGGGTCTCGAAGCCGATGTCGTCGAGCGCCTCGAAGAACGTCTCCTCCTCGGGGGAGTCGGCCCGGATGACGTACGCGATCGCGCGGGTCAGTTCTCTGCCGTCGACCGCACCGTCCAGCAGTGACGAGTAATCGATGTTCCGCGAGTAGATACTCTGTGCCGTATGATAGAGGTTCTGCGCGTCCGCGAGGACGGTCACGCGCTGTCCAGAATGAGAGACTGGCATACCGGGTGTTGTCCGGCCCGTGGAAATAGCCTTTCGGGGCGCGCGAGCGCCGCGGAACACAACAGCTAAGTCCCTCTCGGACTGTCATGCGACCATGCGACGACTCCCTGCCGGTCGGACTCTCTCGGCCGCCCAGCGGGTCGTCTCCGCGCCGAAACGCAAACACGCCTTCTAGTGGCTCGTGGCGGGCGTGGCGCTCCCGTCTCGGGCCGGTTCCGTCGCTGCACCGGCAACCGGACGACATATCCCGACGCACTACGACACATCCAGCAATGACAGCCATCGACTTCCGCGGCGTGTATCCCGCGATGTGCACGCCGTTCCACGACGATCAGGAACGCAGTATCGACTTCGAGACACTCCAGCGAGACGCCCAGCGACTCGAAGAGGCGGGCGTCGACGGCCTCGTCCCGGTCGGTTCGACCGGCGAGTCCGCGACGCTGACCCACGACGAACACATCGAGGTCGTCGACGCGGTCATCGACGCCGTCGACGACGTGCCGGTCATCGCCGGTACCGGCAGCAACAATACCCGCGAGGCACTCTCCCTCTCCCGCCGTGCGGCCAACGCCGGCGCCGACGCCCTCCTCCTCATCTCGCCGTACTACAACAAGCCCGAGCAGCAGGGCCTGATCGACCACTACACCAGAATCGCCGACGAGGTGGACTGCCCGCAGATCGTCTACAACGTCCCCTCCCGGACCGGCCGCAACACCGAACCGGATACGGTCGTCGAACTCGCCGCTCACGAGAACATCGCGGCGTTCAAGGCCGCGAGCGGTGACATGGGGCAGATCTCGGAGATCATCGAGCGCACCCGAGACATGGAGTTCGAGGTGCTCTCTGGTGACGACGGCATGACGCTGCCGATGCTCTCGGTCGGTGCGAGTGGCTGTATCTCGGTGGCCGCCAACGTCGAACCCGAACGGACGTGTGCGATGGTCGGGGCGGCGCTGGCCGAGGACTACGAACGCGCCCGTGCGATCCACCACGAACTCGGCCCGCTGTTCCGCGCGCTGTTCGTCGAGACCAACCCCATCCCGGTCAAGGAGGCTATGCGCATCCGCGGCTACGGGCCGGCACACGTCCGGTCGCCGCTGACGCGTCTCTCCGAGGAGCACCTGGACGAACTCCGTGACGTGCTGGCGGTGCTCGCCGACGAGGACCTCGAAGACGAGTACGCGGAGGTGGAACGATGACGCGCGTCGCGATCAACGGCGCCGCCGGGCGGATGGGCCAGACGGTCATCGAGACGGCCGCCGAACGGGCGGACCTGGACGCCGTCGTCGGCTTCGACGTCGAGGCCGGCGAGGTGCAGGGTGTCCCGGTCGTCGAGAGCGAGGGCATCACGGCCGCACTCGACGAGTACGACGTCGACGTCGTCGTCGACTTCTCGATTCCGGCCTCGACGCTCCCGCTGGCCGCGGCCTGTGCCGAGACGGGGACGGCGCTAGTCGTCGGAACCACTGGCTTCGACGAGGACGAGATGGCCCAGCTCAGGGACGTGAGCGAGCAGACGGCGCTGTTGAAGGCGACGAACTTCTCGCAGGGTATCCAGGTGCTCCAGCGCCTCGTCAGCGAGGCCGTCGCCACGCTGGACGACTACGATCTGGAACTCATGGAGACCCACCACAACCAGAAGGTCGACGCACCCTCCGGCACCGCCAACACCCTTCTGGAGACCGTTCAGGAAGAACGAGACGTCGAACCGGTCTACGGCCGGGAAGGCCACGCACCCCGCGAGGACGACGAGATCGGCGTCTTCGCCCGACGGGCCGGCGACATCCGCGGCGAGCACGAACTGATCCTGGCGGGCAACGACGAGGTACTCTCGCTGTCCCACCGCGCGGAGGACCGCGGCGTGTTCGCCGCCGGTGCGCTCGACGCGGCAGCCTGGCTCGACGGCCGCGAGGCGGGCTGGTACTCCTTTGGCGAGGTCGTCGACGCCTGATCAGCCCGACTGACTCGCCTCGGTCACCGTTGCCGGGACGCCACCGAGGTCGTAGGTCGCGTCCGTCCCGGCCCAGACACCCGCGGCTTCGAGCCACTCCACGGGCGTCCGGAAGTAGCTCTGTGCTGATTCGACGACGACAGACGTGACATCCACGCGCTGGAGGAAGGTCGCCGCGCTGACGCCCCGGTGAGTCGCGACGACCTCGGGTGCGACCTGCACCGGATCGCTGGCCCCGTCGTCGAGGTCGTACTGGGTGGCGTGGGTCACCTCGTCGGCGTCGACGTTCCCCGAGCGGACCGTCAATCGATCACCGATCCGCTCGGTCGTGACTCGCTCGGGCGGCGAGACCGACAGTGGCTCGCCACCGACGCTGAACCGTGTCCGGAGCGGGTCCTGCTCGATCTCGGGGACGACGAACCGGAACTCGCCGGCACCGAACGGGAGCACGGTGACCGATTTGGCGTCTGGCCGGTCCGATTCCGGTGTCGACAGGCCGAGTCGCGTCGACTGGCCGGGGCCAATCTCCGCGACGCCGATCGCGTCCTGTCGGCGGCGCGGGACCCGCTGCCACGTCTCGCCGACGCGCGTCTCGATTGTCTGTGTAGAGGTGATCACCTCCGCCGCCGAGAGCTGTCGGTTCGTCAGCGTGAACGCGAGCGGCCCGGGCCGGTCGAGGTGGTCGCGGTCCGGTTCGATGGTGACACCTCTGCCCCAGAGACCGTACCCAACCCCGACCGTCAGCACCCCGCCCAGCGCACCCAGCAGCGTTCGGCGTCGCATATCCACAGTGTCGGGCCCGCTGCAGCTAGAGGCAGGGAACGGTCAAACCCGGACTGACCGTCGCGCGCTCGCGAGCGACGGAAACCCCACCGGCTATACTCCCGGAGTGGATACCGACGGATACGATGCTCGGACAAGACCTCGAACGGAACATCGGGGACCTGTGGACGGCCTACGAAGACGGGGCGACAGTCGAGGACGTCGAACCGCCCCAGCTAGACACGCTCGATGACTTTCTGACGGCCCTGGAGAACGGCGACGTCCGGGCCGCCGAGAAGGTCGAGGGCGAGTGGCAGGTCAACGAGTGGGTCAAGCGGGGGATCCTGCTGAACTTCGCGTTCCGGAAGACCTACAGCCGGACCTACGGCGACGTCGACTACCACGACGTCCTGCCGCTGCGGGACACCGGCGACCTGGGCGAGCGCGGCACGCGGAACACGCCGGACGGCACCACCATCCGCCGGGGGGCGTACCTGGGCGAGGACTGCATCATGATGTCACCCTCGTTCGTCAACATCGGTGCCCACGTCGGCGACGGCACGCTCATCGACTCCTGTGACACTGTCGGGTCGTGCGCCCAGATCGGCGAGAACGTCAAACTCGGCGCGAACACCCTCATCGGCGGCGTCCTCGAACCGGTCGAGAGCGCGCCCGTCATCGTCGAGGACGACGTGGCGCTGGGCGCCGGCTGTCGCGTCACGAGCGGATTCATCGTCGGCGAGGGGAGTATCGTCGGCGAGAACACGCTCCTGACGCCCCGTATCCCCGTCTACGACCTCGTCGAGGACGAGATCCTCTACGGCGAACTGCCGCCGGAACGACGTGCGTTCCAGCGGTTCGTCGACTCTTCGGTCGGCGAGCACGATCTGTTCGACGGGGGCGCCTACAAGCCCGCTGTGGTGGCGACGGACGTCGAGGAGGAGACGCTGGAAGCGACGGAGAGAGAAGACGCGCTTCGGGACTAGCGAGCGAGCGGGGAACGAAGTGACCCGCGAGCAGCGAGATTCTGAGCGCAGCGAAGAATCCCGTATCGGAGCGGGGAGGAACGACCCGCGAGCACCGAGGTCGACCGAAGAGCCCACTGGCTGTCCCGCTCACAACGAGTTCGTCAGATCGCGATAGAACGCGATCGGCGAGCCGTACCGGTCGGACGGATCGGGTGCGAGCGCCCGGCGGAGGACGGGTTCGACGGCCTGCGAGACCTCGTCGACGAGGTCGGGGGTTCGGAGGCGGCCGGTTCGGACGGCGGCCTGCGAGCCGGTCGCCGTCTCCTCGACGGGGGGCTTCTCACAGAGCAGCCAGTAGGCGATGGCGCCGAGCTGGTAGACGCTCGTCGTCTGTGTCAGGTGCCCGTCGAGCTGTTCCGGCGCGGTGAAGGGGCTTCCGTGGTCGACGCCCAGTGCTTCCCGGACGGCCCACTCGATGCCCCAGTTCGAGACCGTCGCTCGCCAGCCGCTGTCGCCACCCTTGAGGTGGACGTTCGCCGGATAGAGACCACAGACCTGGAACGACGGGTCCGCGACCGTGCTGACGGCCTCGACGACGTCGCCGAGGATGTCCATCCGGGTCCGGACCGGCAGGTCGGTGCCGATCTCGCCCAGGGTGTGCTTGCCGACACGGTAGGCAACCCACGGCGTCGGGGCGGTCCCGGATTCGTGGACCGTCGCCACGTGGGCGCTGTCGTCGACGGCCTCCCACTGTGAGAGCCGGTCGGTAAAGGCCGGCTGGACGCCCTCGTCGCTGCCGTGCTTGCTCGACACCGCGAGGATCTCGGCGTGGGTGCCGCCGTCCCACGGCGTCGCGTACCGGTGGACGACACCGTCGGTGTCGATGAACTCGACTTTCGTCACGTCGGGGATCGAGGCGCCCAGTTGGCCCGGACTCGCGGGGCCGACGTAGTCGACCTCGGTCTGGTCGCTGGTCGTCTCGGCTTCGGTTTCGGGCGGATCGTCGTCCTGTTCGGGCGGCGGCACCGACTCGATGGCCTCCTTGCTGAACCGGACGCCCGACCGGGTGACGTCGTGGCGCAGGAAGCGGTGCTCGCGTTCCTCGTAGGTCTGCCCGTGCCGGTCGTAGGCGTGGAGGTGTTTGAAGTCGTAGGCGCGCTGGAGCTGTTTGGCCCGCTCGCCGGCCTCGGTGCGGGAGTCGTGGACGGCCATCGCGCAGGTCCCGGCCTCCGGAACGACCGTCCAGGCGCCGACCAGTTCGTCGTACTCGACGACCAGACACTCGAACAGCGGGTTCCAGTACACCTCGCTGACGCTCCGTGGGCCGTCCCAGCGGACGGTACACGGGTGTCTGTCGGCGTCCATCTTCGATTTCGCGCTGCGGACGGCGTCGATCTGTTCGTCGTGCGACGAGAACGTCTCCCCGTCGCGGGCGCCGCGGCGGTACGCTTCGACGAGATACACCCGTCCCTGCTTGACGATCTCCAGTGGGGGTCGCTGTGGGATCTCCGGTGGCATGGACTCGGGAGCGACGGGTCGCGGCGCGTCTGCTCTTGGCAGACTACTATCTTTCCACTGATAAGTATGTGTCGCCGGGCGGCGGTGTCGTCTCACCAACGGCCCGAGAGCGGAACCCTTGTTACTCGGCGCCACCGTGTCTGGTGCAATGAGTCACACTTCGCCGCCGGTCCGCCGTCTCGCGGACTGGGACCACGACCGCCTGGGGCGACTGGCCGCCGACTACGGGACACCGCTGTACGTCGTCGACCTCGACCGGGTCACCGAGAACTACGAGCGGTTCGCGTCGGCGTTCCCGGACGCCCACGTCATGTATGCCGCGAAGGCCCACACCGGCCGTGCGGTGCTCTCGAAACTGCTGGAGACGGGCGCGGACATCGAGTGTGCCGCCTGGGGAGAACTCCAGCGGGCCATCGATGCCGGCGCCGACCCGGACACGCTCCAGTACACCGCTGTCAACCCGCCGGATCACGATCTCGACTACGCCGTCGACCTCGCCGTGGACAACCCCGGGCTGACCATCACCGGTGGCGCCCGGGACACCTTCGACCGCCTGGAAGCCCGCGGCTACGACGGCCGGGTCGCCATCCGCATCAACCCCGGTATCGGGACGGGCCACCACGAGAAGGTCGCGACGGGCAAGGACGCGAAGTTCGGCATCCCCTACGACGAGGTCCCCGACCTCGCGGCGGGACTCGACGACCGGTTCGACCTGGTGGGCATCCACGCCCACGCCGGCAGCGGCGTCCTCCACGACGACCTGGACGATCACTGCCGGGCCATCGCGAAGGTCGCCGAGATGGGGCGGACCGTCGAGGAGCGCGTGGGCGGCCTGGAGTTCGTCGACTTCGGCGGCGGCTTCGGCGTCCCCTACCGCGAGGACGAGGCGCCACTCGACATGGACGTCGTGGGCCAGAAGGTCCGCGACGCCGTCGGCGACCTCGACGCACAGATCAAACTCGAACCCGGCCGCTACGTCGTCGCCGACGCGGAACTGATCCTCACCGAGGTCAACACCATCAAGGAGACGCCGGCGGCGACCGTCGTCGGCGTGGACGCCTCCCTGGCGACGCTCATCCGGCCGGCGATGTTCGGCTCGTACCACCCCATCCGGAACGTCAGCGCGCCCGACCGGGAGGCCGAACCGGTCTCCGTCGGCGGCCCCTGCTGTACGAGCGCCGACGTGTTCTGTACCGACCGGCCCGTCGCTCGCCCGGAACGCGAGGACCTGCTCGCCATCGGCAACGCCGGGGCGTACGGCTACGAACTGGCCAACCAGTTCCACTCTCAGCCCCGCCCGGCGGAGGTAGCTATCGAAGGCGGCGAGGCCCGCGTGGTCCGGGAACGGGAGACGCTGGCAGACGTGACGCGGGTCGAGCGATGACGCTGTCGTTCGATCTGGAAGCCTTCCACCGCGAGGCGGTCGAGACCCCCTCCCACGAGGACGTCGACGAGATGCGCGAGTTGCTCGTCGAGACGCTGACAGAGGCGGGCGTCGACCCGACGGTCGACGACCTGGGGAACGTCGTCGCCTCCCGCGGGACCGGGGACGGGACCCACCTCGCGCTCAACACCCACATCGACACCGTCCCGCCACACCTGCCCTACGAGCGCCGCGCGGACCCGCCCGGTCCCGACGAGGCGGTCGACGGCAGCGGCGACGAGGAGAACGGGACGCCACACGCCCCGTCCGGCGACGTCGTCTGCGGCCGTGGTGCCTGTGACGCGAAGGGCCCACTGGCAGCGCTGCTGGAGGCGTTCCTCACCGTCTCGCCGGACGACGGGCAGGTGACGCTGGCGATCTCTACCGACGAGGAGACGACACAGACCGGCGGCGCACACCTCGCGGAGACGGTCGCTGCCGACGGCTACATTGTCGGCGAGCCGACCAGCCTGGATGTCTGTACGGCGGCCCGCGGCCAGTTCGAGGGGACCGTCACCATCCACGGCGAGAGCGCCCACGCCGCGGACCCCGGGAGCGGCATGAACGCCATCAGAGCTGCCGCCCCGATCCTCCAGGCGATGGAGACCTACGACGAGGAACGCGGCCCCGACGACCACGAGGTGCTCGGACGGCCGATCCTCACGGCCTCGATGATCGAGGGCGGCGAGGCGACCAACCAGGTGCCTGCCGAGTGTACGATCACTTTCGACCGGCGCAGCGTCCCGCCCGAGACCAGCGACCAGTTCTGTGCCGACCTGGCCGACCACCTCGGCCAGTGGCTCCCCGACGGGATGGCCCTCTCGGTCGACCTTATCCGGCCCGACACGCCGTTCCCCGAGGCGTTCGCCACGGAACCCGACACGTCGCTCGTCCAGACGCTCCGGGAGGCAAGCGGCGGCGCGGTGCGGCCGTTCGGCGCGGCGACGGAAGCGTCGTACTTCGCACAGCAGGGGCCGACCGTCGTCTTCGGACCCGGGGGACTGAGCGACGAGGCCGGCGCGGTCGCCCACTCGAAACGGGAGTACGTCCGGCTCTCCGAGGTCCGGGCGGCAGCCCGTGCGGTCCGCGAGACCGTCGAGCGGTTACTGTAGGTACCCCATCGCCGCCTCGTCGCTGACCTGCGAGAAGTCACGGTAGTACTGACCGACCGCCCGGAAACTCGCCGGCGTTTCGAGGACGACGACCTCGTCGACGGCGTTCTCCAGCTCCGCAACCGAGTCCGGCGACCCGACGGGGATCGCGACGACGACACGGCTCGCGCCACCCTGCTGGACACGCTGGACACAGGCTCGCATGGTCGCGCCGGTCGCCAGTCCATCGTCGACGATCACGACTCGCTTGCCCGTCAGGTCCAGTGGCGGTCTGTCGCTGCGGTAACGGTCGAACTTCTCCTTCGCTGCGGCCTGTTCGCGTTCGCGGGCCGACGCGAGGTACTCCGCTGTGAGATCCAGTGCCCCGATCAGCGAGTCGTTGCGCCAGAGGGTCCCGTCGTCGGCGACGGCAGCCACCGCGAGTTCGGCGTTGCCGGGAGCGCCGATCTTCTTGGCGACGACGACGTCCAGCGGAACGCCCAGCGCGTCCGCGACGGGTCGGCCGACCGGGAGCCCGCCACGCGGGATGGCCAGCACGACGTCGGCCACGATATCGCGACGAGCGAGTTCCTCTGCGAGCCGTTCGCCCGCCGACGTGCGGTTCGTGAACATACGACAAGATAGCCGGCTGACAGGCTTAGCAGTTCGGGTCAGTTCTGCGGGTCCGGCGTCCGGCGGCCGTCCTCGTCGGTGAGTGTCTCCGTGACCTGGCTGTAGGTCAGGACCAGCGCGACGAGCGCGAGGGCGGCGCCGACGGTGAACGGCGTCGAGAAACTGCCGAGGTTGAACAGGAGCCCCGAGGCCAGCGGGCCGACGGCCACGCCGAGGCCGAACGCCATCGTCAGCACCGAGAGGGTGGTCCCCGAGCCACGCTCGCCCGCGAGGTCGCCCGCGAGCGCCAGCGAGGGCGCGAACACGAGCGCGACGGCGATCCCCTGGACGAACCGCGCCCCGAGCATCAGCCAGGGGTCGGTGACGACTCCCTGGGCGAACACAGAGGGCACGAGAACGACGAATCCGGCGACGACGAACGGCCGGCGACCGAACCGGTCGCTCGCCCGGCCGATGGGGACCTGCAGGAGGACGTTGGCGATGACGACGGCGGCGAACTGGACGCTGAACATGAACGTCGACTCGTCGAGTCGCGTCCGGATCGGCCCTTCCAGGGTGGCAAAGAGCGCGATGGTCGTCGCCATCAGGAAGGTTCCGACGCCGAGGACGAACACCGAGTCGAGGCCCCGTCCGTCTGGGTCTCTGATGGCGATCGAGAGGTCCTTGCTCGCTGCGTCGGCGGCAACCGGCGGGTCCCTGATGAGTGCAGCCACGAGCCCGAAACTGACGATGGCGCCGGCGACCGCGACGGCGAAGGCCGCGTTGAACCCCGAGAGCGTCGTCCCGAGCAGATCGTACGTGACCACGCCCTCGGCCGCCAGCCCACCGGTGATGACGACGCCGGCGACGATGGGGCCGAATCCGAAGCCGATCAACCGGAAAGTGTTGAACACGCCGAAGTTCCCGCCCCGCTCGCTGTCGCTCTCGGCGTAGTCGTTGACGAGCGCGACCGTCGCCGGGATGGTGAAGGCCGCGCCGACGCCCTGGAACGCTCGGGCACCCAGAACGGCCCAGTAACTCGACAGGAACGGGTAGGCCGCGCTTCCGATGGCAAAGAGGACGAGGCCGGTCAGGACGAACGCGCGCCGCCGGCCGGTCCGGTCGGAGAGCCGTCCGGTGAACGGCTGGCCGAAACTGTTCAGCAGGCCAAAGAGCGACAGGACCAACCCGATCAGCGTCTCCTCCTGGAGGACGAACCCGAACACCTCGGCCCCGACGATGCCGGTCAGTGTCACCTGTCCGCTGGCGATGTACAGCGGCAGGACGATGATGAGAAAGGAGTTCCCGAGCGCGTCGGCCATCCGGGCAAAGGCCAGCGTCAGGACCCGCGAGTCGGTTCCGAGGACCATCTACCCGAAGCCTCGGCCGGGACCGCCGTGAGAGTTCCGCTCCTGGCGAAGTGTTGGGTACAGTGCAGAGACGACTGCTCGCCACCCTCCAGGTGTTCCTGGGCAACAACCGACAGTTGTTCCCGACCTACACGTCCTCGGCTAGCTGCTGTGCGATGCCGGTGTAACCGGTCGGTGTCAGGGCCGACAGCTCCGCGCGGACGTCCTCGCTCACGTCGAGGTCGTCGATCATCGCCTGGAAGTCGTCCATGGTGACCTGTTGGCCGCGGGTCGCCTTCTTGACCTGTTCGTAGGCGTCTTCGAATCCTTCACGTCGGAGGATGGTCTGGACCGCCTCGCCGATTATCTCGGGCGTGTCCTCCAGTTCCGCGCGCATCACCTGCTCGTTCGGGACGACCTTCGCGAGGCCGTTCTGGCACTTGCTGTAGCCGACGAGACAGTGTGCGAACGCCGCGCCGATGTTGCGCTTGACCGTCGAGTCCGAGAGGTCACGCTGGAGGCGTGATTTGGTGACGTAGTCCCCGAGGAAGGTGAGATCAGAGTTGGCCTTCGAGAGGTTCCCCTCGCTGTTCTCGAAGTCGATGGGGTTGACCTTGTGGGGCATCGTCGAGGAACCAGTCTCGCCCTCGACGGCCTCCTGGCCGAGATAGCGGTCCGAGACGTACAGCCACATGTCCAGGTCCATGTCCAGCAGGACGTTGTTCGCGCCACGGAGCGCGTCGAAGACGGTCTGGAGGTCGTCACAGGGGTTGACCTGTGTGGTCAGTGGCTCGTGGTCCAGGCCGAGGTCGGCGACGAATGCCTTCGAGAAGGCGGGCCAGTCGACCGCGGGATAGGCGGCGTGGTGGGCCGCGTAGGTCCCGGAGGCGCCGGCGAGTTTCCCCGAGAGGTCGTCGGCGGCGCGCTCGATTCGACCGATGGCCTTTCCGAGCCGCGAGGCGTAGACGGCCATCTCCTTGCCGAAGGTCGTCGGCGTCGCGGGCTGGCCGTGTGTGCGGGCGAGCATCGGCACGTCCCCGTAGGTGTGGGCCATCTCGACGAGTGCGTCCCTGACCTCGCGCAGTTCCGGGACGAGTACCGTCTCGACTGCGGGCTTGACCAGCAGCCGGTGGGCGAGGTTGTTGACGTCCTCGCTGGTCAGCCCGAAGTGGATCCAGTGGTCGGCGTCCAGCCCGTCGGGCATCCCCAGCCGGACGAAGTACTCGATAGCTTTGACGTCGTGGTTCGTGGCGCTGTACTCGCCGTACCCCTCGGTCTCGAGTTGCTTGACGACGCTGGCGTCCTCGTCGTCGAACTCCTCGTACAGTGCTCGGAGCGTGGCGCGCTGGCCGTCGTCGACGGACAGCGGCGTCGCGTCGAGGTCGGCGAGCGCGAGCAGATATTCGACTTCGACCTGCACGCGGGCGCCCATCAGCGCCCGCTCACTGGCGTACGGGACGAGCGGTTCGGTGTAGCGGGCGTACCGCCCGTCGAGCGGCGACACGGCGGCGAGTGGCCCTCTCTCGGTCATGCGAGAGTGTGCGCGAGAGGCGCGAAAAAGCGTGTCGTTACGACTCGCTTACCGACTCGGTGCGTTCCTGGCGCTTCTGCCCGTCGTCGAGCTGGTCGTAGTGGTGTTTGTACCGGGAGAGTTTCCGGTAGAGCGCGTAGCCAACCAGCGCGTCGAAGACCACGACGAACCCGACGAAGGTCACCAGGTTCCACGGGACGAGGCCGGGCAGATAGGTCACAGAGGTGTTGTAGAGTCCGTGGATGAGCGCGGCGATGAGGATACCCTTGACGACGATGGGACCTTTGTTCTCGGGGTTGAACTTCGCCAGGCCGAGGTAGTAGCCCGCGAACGAGGAATACAGCACGTGGCCCGGGCCGACGAAGGCCCGGCTCGTCGCAGTCTGGACCGCCGCCAGCACCGGCTCCATCGTCTGTCCCGAACTGGCCTGGAGGTAACCCTGCGAGATATACAGGAGGTTCTCGATGGTCGCGAACCCGAGGCCGGCCACGGCGCCGTAGACCACGCCGTCGACGACGGCGTCGATGGTGTCGAACGCGCCGACCCTGATGCCGAGCCACTTGACCGTCTCCTCGATGGGGCCGACGACGAGGAAGAAGAACAGTGCCATCCCGATCACCGGGACGAACCCGAACAGTGGTTGCAACAGCGTGTTGACCAGCGCGGCGATGCTGGCGAAGATGATCGCCAGCACGAACGTGATCGCCAGCGGCTCGATCGGTTCGCGTATCGTCGGGTCCTCGTACCAGAGGTAGCCGACGATGGCGAGCGCTGGGACTGCAGAGAGCGCCGCCAGCACGCCGACCGAGGGCTGTCGGAAGACCAGTAGCACCGTCGCGGCCAACTGGGCGACGAACAGGAGGACGCCGACGGCGATCAGCAGCCACCGCCGGGAGGCGTGCAAGAACCCGTACAGCGACATCGAGAGCCGGTCGAGCGCCGACCGGGCGTCCCACGCCGCGATGTCGTAGAGATCTGTCGAACCGGACAGCGCCGCCTTGACCGGGTCGGTCTGGTCGTCTGTCACACCTGAGACGTGCGCAGCCTTCTACGTGAGGGTTTCGGCGGCCGGGAGTTCGAGACGGCTGTTCCGACCGGACTCAGAACTGGAGCATGGCGTCCTCGGTCGCGACGACGTCTATGAGCCGCGTGGGGATCTCGTCGTAGCCGGGGTTCAGCACCGCGAACCCCTCCGGCGGTTCGAGCGTGACCTCGGAGGGCGAGCGGAAGGTGTTCTGGAAGGTGAACCCGCTGCCGATGAACTTCGCCGAGGCGGCGACGACGGTGACGGGCACGTCCTGGTCGTTGGCCGTCGCGACGATAGGGTAGGTCCCGATCCGGTTGTACATGCGGTCGTCGATGAGGCAGTTCATCCCCACGAGAACTCGGTCACACTCCCGCAGGGCGTGGCCGGCCGCGCCGTCGACCACGAGCGTGACGTCGACGCCGTCGCGGTCGCTCAACTGCCGGGCCGTCCGCCGACCGAGAAAGCGGGGACGGGACTCCGTGACGTAGAGGTCGAAGGTCGTCCCGTCGTCGAGCGCGTGTTCGAGTGTCGCCATCACGGTCGAGGAGTTCTCGTGTGTCAGCAGGACGTCGCCGTCCTCGATGAGCGAGGCCGCCCGCTCGGCCGCGGCGGCCTTGCTCGACTCCACCTCGGTGACGACGGCGTCGATCGCCTCACGAAGTCGTGCTTTGGCGTCCGCGACGCTGTCGACGTCGGCACCGGTGACGTCCTCGACGATACGCTGCTGGGTCGTGTACAGCGGCGCGTGCGAGCGGTTCGCCCGCTGGAGGGCACCGCTGTTGCGTTCGAGCATCCGTTCGAACTCCTCGACGCTGTGGGCCTCGCGGTCGAGTAGATCACCCAGTGCCTTCGCGGCCTTCACGGCGACGATGGAGGCGCTCTGGGTGTCCATCTCCTCTATCTCGCGGACCGTCTCGTCGATCATGTCTCCTGTTGGGGTGGCACACGGTATAGCTATTCGCTCGACACCGTCACCCGCAGCCGTATCAAAGACCTGTCACGAGAGCCAGCCGTAGTCGCCGGTCGCATCGCCGAAGCGGCCGTCCGGCGGGTCGTGCCGGTAGAAGTCCTGGCCGAGCGCGATCCACGAGAGGCCGTACAGTGACGCTGCGGCGGGGACCGCCTCGAACAGGAGGAACCCGAACGTCCCGACCGCCAGCAGGACGCCGAGCCACGGCGGCTGGATGCGGGTCCGGACGAGGCCAGCAGCCATCAGGAAGGAGCCGCCGGCCAGTCCGAGCACGCCCAGTGCCAAGACCGCATCGCCGCCACCGGAGGTGAGTCTGAGGGCCTGGCCGGTCGCGAACACGAGCCCGGCCAGCCCGCCCAGCCAGGCGCCGGCCGTCCCCGGCCGTTTCATCCGCTGGCCGTAGAACTCCTCGACGGCGTAACAGCCGGCGACGACGCCGAGCGCCGAGACGACGATGGCACCGACCAGCGCGTCGGGTGTCTGGTCGAGGTAGTGGGTCGCTGCTGCCCACCCGGTCCAGACGAGTCCACCCAGGGCCGCGATTGCGCCCGCCCACTGACTCCGTCCTTTCGCCATACTGGCGTCTCGTCGGTCCGGGTACTAAGGGACATCGACACGACGCAGATCGCGCCGAAATACGACGACCGGTCCTCAGTCGGTCGGTTCCTCGCCACCATCGGTCTGGCCGATGGTTGTCGAGGTGCTCTCCGGTGCGCTGCCGGGGAGCCAGTTACCGATATTCGTGGCGACGTAGTCACGGCCACCGAGTCCGAAGGCGATGCCGATCGCGAGCGCGACGCCGGCCGCGAGGCCCCAGGCGGCTGCCTGGGCGAAGGTGTTCAGAATCCGCACGTCGACGCCCATCGTCCCGAGGCCGATGATGACGGCGACGAAATAGAGGAACGCTCGGATCCCGTCGGCGAACACGTCGGTGTAGCCCGTGTCGGTCACCGACTCCGTATGGGCGATGACGTCAGCGAGGAAATCAGCGAGGACGAATCCGATGACGATGATGAGCAAGCCGGCGATGAACGCCGGCAGGTACGACACTGCCTCGGCGATCCACTGTGAGAGTAGCTCGATGGCGAGCGCGTCCGCTGCCGCCAGGATTGCCAGGGCATACACGAAGAAGGCCCCTATCTTGCCGAGACTCGACGAGACAGCTGTCTCGCTCCCACCGAGTGCACCACCGAGTGGCGTCTTCAGGACCAGGCGGTCGATATCTGTCCGGTCGACCAGGCGACGGGCGACACCACCAACGAGCCGGCCGACGATCCAGCCGATACCCAGGATCAGTACCGCGCCGACCAACTGCGGGAGAAAGTCGACGAAGCCCGCGACGATCTCACTGAGTAGTCCGCTATCTATCTGCAGCACGACCGTTTCTACCGATGGCATAGTGAGCACTGCTACGCGAACTCTCGGTATTGTTATTCGTCCCATATCTCGCACCCAACGCGACCGACGTTTACAGCCGGTCTGGGGGCTAACTGACGTGGGGTGATGGCGCCACAGTATTCGACGCTGTACCTGGGCAGATAGCATCCTACCCTGCCATTTTTCGAGGGCGTCCGCCGTCTCGATCGTGTCTACTGGAAGTGCCAGCTCTGACTGGTGGGACTAGTCCCGACTTGTCGGCTGGTAAGCGATGCAGACTGTTCGAGCCAGCGAATCGGAGCCAGATACGAGGGGAGTTACTGTACGACTGGACCGCCGTCCCCCGTCGTCGAGTAAGGACTGCTTGGCCCGGTTATCGCTATACCAGTTCGACAACCCAACGGGACGGGCCGTCACGAGAACGGGTGGGACGACGAGTCCACATATTCCGTACTGTGCGAGGTGGTCGACATGCACGGGATTACCGTCACATCGGTACGCTGTCGCGGAGGGGTACAGTAGCGCCCGCCAGTCGTCCCCGTTTGGACGCCCCTGGAGAACCTGTGGCTGCGATGACAAACGAGGCCGGCCACAGCGAGACGGCGACGCGGGACTGTGGCGGCCGTCGAGTCGCTGTCGACAGTGTCACCACTCGCAACGTTCGTTTCGCAACTACTTTGCGGGCTCCCATCGGCCACTCAGATATGAAACTCGCCGGTATGGCCAGCAACCGTGGCCGAAACCTGCTGAACATCGCCGACCGCGCTCCGGGTGGGGCGGAGTTCGCGGTCGTACTGACGAACGACGCCGACGCACCGGTCCTGGAAGACGCCGCCGAACGGGGTATCCCGACCGAGGTCGTCGAGCGTGACCCCGACGAGGCCCGCGAGGCCCACGAAGAGCGCGTCCTCGATGCGCTCTCGGAGTACGACTTCGATCTGGTCACGCTCGACGGCTACATGCGTATCCTCAGCGAGACGTTCGTCGACGCCGCGCCGACGACACTGAACGTCCACCCGTCGCTACTGCCGAACTTCGCGGGCATGGACGCCCACGAGCAGGTCCTCGACTCCGGTGTGAAGGTCTCGGGCTGTACGGTCCACGTCGTCGACGAGACGGTCGACGGCGGCCCCATCGTCACCCAGGAACCGATCCCGGTCTTCGAGGGCGACGACGAGGACGCGCTGAAACAGCGCGTCCTCTACGAGGGCGAGTTCACGGCCTATCCGCGTGCAGTGAAGTGGTTCGCCGAGGACCGGGTCACCGTCGCGGACGACGGCACCGTCACCGTCGAGGGCGACGAGGGTGGCGACTTCCCGGCCCGGCGCATCGTCTCGGACGACCGCGCCGCCGACCTGCGCTACGGGGAGAACCCCCATCAGGACGCCGCGCTGTACGCCGACAGCACTGTCTCGGAGGCCAGCGTCGTCCACGCCGACCAGTTGAACGAGGGCGCGAAGGCGCTGTCGTACAACAACTACAACGACGCCGACGGCGCCCTGAACCTCATCAAGGAGTTCGACGAGCCCGCCGCGGCGGTCATCAAACACACCAACCCGGCCGGCTGTGCGACCGCCGACACGCTGGCCGAGGCCTACGCCGACGCGCTCTCGACGGACCCGATGAGCGCCTTCGGCGGCATCGTCGCGCTGAACCGCGAGTGTGACGCCGACACCGCCGAACAGATCATCGACTCGTTCAAGGAGGTCGTCGTCGCACCGGGCTACACCGACGCCGCGCTGGACGTCCTCTTCGAGAAGGAGAATCTCCGTGTCCTCGATGTCAACGACAACTTCGAGGTCACCGACACGCTCACCGAGAAACCACTCGTGGGCGGCCGTCTCGTCCAGGAGCGTGACACTCAGCATCTTACCGCAGAGGACCTGGAGGTCGTCACCGAGCGCGAACCGACCGACGACCAGATCGAGTCGATGCTGTTCGCCTGGCACACGCTCAAACACGTCAAATCCAACGGCATCCTCTTCGCGAAGGGGACCGAGACGGTCGGCATCGGGATGGGCCAGGTATCGCGGGTCGACGCTGTCCGGCTGGCCGCGATGAAGGCCGACGAACACGCCGAGGGGAAAGACGCCGAGGGCGCCGTGATGGCCTCGGACGCCTTCTTCCCGTTCCCGGACGGCATCGAGGAGGCCGCGGACGCCGGCATCGAGGCGGTCATCCAGCCCGGTGGCTCGAAGAACGACGACTCCGTGATCGAGGCAGCCGACGACCACGACATGACGATGGTGTTCACCGGGCAGCGTTCCTTCCGGCACGACTGAACAGCACCACCGGTCGGCCCGCACGCTTGTCCGGTCTCGAAAGCTGTTTGCCGTGGGCCAGTCAAGCCATCGGCTATGGCAGACGACACCGACCGCGAACGGGCGGTCAGGGACGCGGTCGACCGTTCACAGAGTGGCGCTCCCGCCGGCGGCCACGTCATCAGGGACCGGTTCTCCGCCGACGAGATATTCCAGCGGATCATCGTCGCCGCAGACCACGAGGTGACCGCGACGCGGCGTGAACTGCTGGCCAGCGGGCTGGCGGCCGGCTTCGCCATCACCGTCACATTCCTGCTGTACGCGTCGCTGTACGCCTCGACCGACGGTGACCCGGTACTGAGCGCGCTCCTGTATCCACTGGGGTTCGTGTTCATCATCCTTGGGGACTACCAGCTCTACACCGAGAACACGCTCCCGCCGGTCGCACTGACGCTGGAACGACTGGCCAGCATTCCCTCCCTGTTCCGTATCTGGGGGCTCGTACTCGTCGCGAACCTCGCCGGCGGGGCACTGGGCGCGTTCGCGCTCGCCTCCACGGGGGTCCTCTCGCCCGACGCAGCGATGGCAGCAGAGGGATTCGCACAGAAGGCCATCGAGACGCCGTGGTGGACGCTGTTCTCGAAGGCCGTCTTCGCCGGTCTCATCGTGGCCGGCGTCGTCTGGGTCGACTACTCACTGCGCGACAGCATCTCCAGGCTGGTGCTCGTCTACATGGCCTTCCTCGCGATCCCGTTCGCGAACCTCTATCACGTGGTCGTCTCCGCGACGGAGATGCTGTATCTGGTCTATCTGGGCGAACTCGGACTGTTAGTCGGGACGACCCAGTTCGTCCTGCCGGTCCTGCTGGGCAACTCCATCGGCGGCGTGGTGCTGGTCACCGTCGTCAACTACTTCCAGACGACAGAGCGGCGCCTGGAGAGCGCCCGCGGCCGGAAGCGCCAACTGACCGTCCGCGAGTGGGTGCTGGGCCCGTTCTCGGAATCGGGACGGTCGTACGTCCCGGTCAACGGCCACGGCGACGACTGACTCCCAAACCCATATCCCCCGCCTGCGACTACTCCTCTACGTGCACTGGCTGAGGGAGAACCGCAACTGGCTCCTGTTCGCCGCGACCGTCCTCTCCGGACTGGGAGCTGTCGGTGTCGCCGTCGTCGGCCTGGTCACGACGCTGTCGGTGCTGGTCACCGGCGGGCCCATCCTCGGCCTCCTCGCAGTCACGGTCCTGGGCTCGCTGCTCCTGTTCGGGCTGAGTCTCGTCTTCGGTGTCCGCCTTATCTCGTCGCTGGCGGCCGCTGCTTCCCTCCCGAAGAGCCAGCGTGTCGCCGACGGACTGGGGCGACTGGAACGACTCGTCCCGCCGCTGTCGTCGCTGGGGCTCTCCGACCGGTTCGAACCGCCCGAGCCGACCATCGAGGAGCGCCGGGAGGCGCTGACAGCGCGTTACGTCGACGGGGAACTGACCGAAGCCGAACTGGAGCGCCGGCTCAGGGCGCTGCTCGACGAGGAGGACGACCAGCGCCCCGGCTGGGAACCCGAGATCGGCGACCCCGGCGTCCCGACCGGCGAGTCCGAAACCGAGGCGGACGCACGGTCGACGGCGACCACGGACCGCGAACGGAGCCGCGAGACGGAGACCGAGACGTAGTGCTCTCGGCGACAGACTCGCTCTGACCCGTACTGCGGGGACTCCTTTTAGTTCCCCGGCTGCGAAGCCAGCGTATGAGCGATATCACGGTCCTCCGGCTCGAGGTCGATAGCGACGTCGTCAGGCGCGCTGCAGGGGTGGTGCCCGGTGTCGAGGTCCCCGAAGCGGACGAGGTATCCGAGGGGCGGTTCGGCCCGGTGACACCGTTCCCCGGGGACGACGACGTCACTGACGACGAACCCGCTCCTGGCGACACGACCGGTCGTGGGGGTCAGATCAGATCGCTGGTGCGCGAGTACGGCCTCCTCGGCGCCGGTGTCGCCCTGATCGGCGCCGGCGTGGCGACCGCCGGCCTGTGGTGGTACCGCCGCCGCAACCGCGACGACGAACCCGGGTACGACGAACCCGGGTACGAGGGCCCCGGGACGGAGTCCTGGGGCGATACCCCGCCACCGAGCCGGTCCCGCAGAGCGTCCGAACGGCTCGACCGCGGTGTGGCCGGTCGGGAGCCCGTGCCGAACCCCGACGGCGTCCCGGGTGACGACCGCGAGATCGGCGACGTGGCTGAGGACCGTGAGGTCGACGATACCGCCACTGCGGACCCGGGGACCGACGAGCCAACGACATCGACGACCGAACTCGCCGAGACGGGGGCGACCGCAGACGACGATTCGAGCGAGGCCGAGGCGACTGCAAGCGAGAGGGACGAGGAAGCTACGGACGACGGGCCAGCAGGAGCGGTGGACGAGGCCACAGAAACTGTACTGGACGACGAGGCCGAGGTGGACGAGAGCGACGACATCGACGAGCCACAGCGTCCCGAGCACCTGCTGGCCGGCGAGAACGGGTCGGTCGACCGGGCGCCGCTGTTCGGGGTCGCGTTCCTCGCGCTGACCGGTGCGCTGGTCCGCTGGCTCCGGGGCGACGGGGCATAGGTCCGACAGGCTAAAGCGCGACGGCGTGATTACCGCGAGCATGGAGTTCCACGAGGCCGCGAACTTCCTCTTCGAGTTGCGCCGGTTCCCCTCCCGGCCCGGTACCGACGCCACGCGGGAGCTGCTGGCGGCGCTCGACGATCCACACGAGCGCCTGGACTGCGTGCAGATCGCCGGGTCCAACGGAAAGGGGTCGACCGCCCGCATGGTCGAACGCTCGCTGCGGGAAGCCGGACTCGACGTCGGCCTCTACACGTCGCCACACCTCGACGACGTCCGCGAGCGCATCCGCGTCAACGGCCGCAAGGTCCCGGAGACAGCGCTCGTCGAGTACGTCGAGACCATCGAACCGTACCTCACCGAACAGGGCGCGGTCGGGGAGTCGCCCACCTTCTTCGAGACGCTGACGGCGCTGGCACTCTGGGAGTTCGACCGTCAGGACGTCGACGTCGCCGTTCTGGAGGTCGGCATCGGCGGGAAGTACGACGCCACGAGTGTCGTCGATCCGATCGCCAGCACCGTCACCTCCGTGACGCTCGAACACACCGACATCCTCGGCGATACCGTCGCCGAGATCGCGACCGACAAGGCCCACGTGGCGCCCGACGACGCACCGCTGGTCACCGCCACGACCGGCGACGCGCTCGACGCCGTCCGCGAGGTGGCCGGCGACGTCGTGACCGTGGGGGAGGCCGACGCCGACGTGACGGTGCGCTACGGCGGCCGGGAGGGTTTGGAGGGCGCGGTTACCGTCGCGGGCCCCGACTGGACGGTCGACACCCACCTCCCGCTGCTGGGTGCCCACCAGGCGACCAACGCCGGCGTCGCGGCGACGCTGTGCCGACAGGTCACGGATATCTCGACGGCCGACCTCGAACGCGGACTGCGCAACGCCCACTGGCCGGGTCGGTTCGAGATCATGGGCGAGGACCCGCTGGTGGTCCTCGACGGCGCCCACAACCCCGGTGGCGTCGAGCGTGTCGCGGAGACGCTCGACACCTTCGACTACGACGACCTGCACGTCGTCGTCGGCGCGATGGTCGACAAGGACCACGAGCGCATCGCGGCGGCCCTGCCCGACCTCGACTACGCCGTCGCCTGCCACCCGAACATCGATCGTGCGGAATCCTCGGACGTGGTCGCCGAGGCGCTCCGGAGTGCGACCGACGCGACCGTCGAGACCCGCTCGGACGTCGCCGGTGCGCTCGGGATGGCACTCGACGCCGCCGACGAGGACGACGCGGTGCTGGTCACCGGATCGCTGTACGCGGTCCGGGAGGCCCGCACACGGTGGGCCCGGCCGATGGTCCCGAAACGCGTCGATTCGATTCCCGAGGCGCACCAGACGCTGAAAGACGCCCACGTCACCGACGCCGGCGCCTGGCGGATGCGGGGCAAGGGCGTCCACCGGGTCCTCCGGACCCGCGTCCAGCCACGGCAGGGCCAGTATCTCAAGGAGGAACTGCTCTCGCTGGGTGGGGAGTGTGCCGTCTCCGGCCTGAACGACCAGAACGAGGAGAACGTCGACGTCGTCATGATGGCGACGATGGCCCAGTTCAAGCGCCTGGCGGACAAACTCGACGGCCAACCCTACGGCCTCTCGACGTTCGCCGACGAACTCCGCGCAGCCCTCGACATCCAGCAACCGGCCGCCGACCGCGACCACCCCTGGTCGGACGGCACCGCAGTCATGGGCATCCTGAACATCACGCCGGACTCGTTCCACGACGGCGGCGAGTACAACGCCATCGACGACGCCGTCGACCGAGCCGAACGGATGATCGAGGCCGGCGTCGACATCCTCGACATCGGTGGGGAGTCGACCCGTCCCGGCGCGGACCCGGTCCCGGCCGACGACGAACGTGACCGCGTCGTCCCGGTGATCGAGGCGCTGGCGGACCTCGACGTCGCCATCTCCGTCGACACCCGGAAGGCCAGCGTCGCAAGGGCAGCCCTCGATGCCGGCGCGGACATCCTCAACGACGTCTCCGGACTGGAAGACCCCGAGATGCGCCTGGTCGCCGCCGAGTACGACGTCCCCGTCGTCGTGATGCACTCCATCGAGGTCCCAGTCGACCCCGACAGCGACATCCACTACGACGACGTCGTCACGGACTGCATCGACTACCTGACCGAACGGGTACTGCTGGCCGAGAAGGCCGGCCTGGACCGCGAGCAGATCATCGTCGATCCCGGCATCGGCTTCGGGAAGTCCGCTGCCGAGAGCTTCGCGTTGCTGGACCGCCTCGACGAGTTCCAGGCGCTTGGCTGTCCGGTGCTGGTCGGCCACTCCCACAAGTCCCTCTTTGGCCTGGTCGGGAAGGACGCCGACGAGCGCACCGAGGCGACGGTCGCGGCGACGGCACTGGCTGCCGAACGCGGTGCCGACATCGTCCGCGTCCACGACGTGCCCGAGAACGTCGCCGCTGTGAACGTCGTCGCGGCGGCCGAAGATCCGAGCCGGTTCGAGGACTGAACGCACGGTAGCGCCTCGCATCCCTCCACAAGAGCTATTCCGGACTGTCGAGAGCACCGCGTATGGACCAGCGTGACATCGTCCGCGAGGGGTACGACGACATCGCCGCGACCTACGCCGCCGAGCGCGATGGCGACGGCCGCGAGCGTGACCTCGTCACAGACCTGGCCGACAGCCTGTCCGCCGCAAGCCGCGTGCTCGATGCAGGCTGTGGCGCCGGCACGCCGGCGATGGACGTCCTCGCCGCCGACCACGACGTCACCGGGCTGGACATCTCTCGGGAGCAACTGCGTTCGGCACGCGAGCGGGTCCCCGACTCGCGGTTCTGCCAGGGCGATCTGGCGTCGTTGCCGTTCGCGGACGACACGTTCGACGCGGTCGTCTCCCTGCACGCGGTCATCCACGTCCCGCGCGCCGAACACGCCGCCGTCTTCGCCGAGTTCGAGCGTGTCCTCGAACCCGACGGTCGACTGCTGGCCGCGCTGGGCAACGAACCGTGGGAGGGTACCAACGAGGACTGGCTGGAGACCGGGACCGAGATGGCCTGGAGCTTCCACGGTCGCGAGCGCAACCGCGAGCTACTGACCGACGCTGGATTCGCGATCACCGACGTCGAGGCCGTCGACGACGAACTCGGTGGAGCCTTCGCGTTCTTCCGGGCGCGGGCGTAGCTCGCTGCCTGCTCACTCCTCGTCGACCGGGGTCTCGACGACCTCGGACTCCGTCTCGTTGACTCTGATCCCTTTCGAGGCCAGGTGGCGCATCTGCCGGCGGACGAAGTCCTCCTCGGTCGTTCCCCGCGTCGCCAGCACGACCATCCGGGCGTCGCCGGCGGGCCGCATCGTCCGCCCGGCCCGCTGAGCGCCCTGGCGGCGGGAGCCACCCAGTCCGGAGGCGACGATGGCGAGTTCGGCGTCGGGGAGGTCGATCCCTTCGTCGCCGACCCGCGAGACGACGAGCGTGTCCCGCTCGCTACGGCGGAACTCGTCGAACAGTTTCTCCCGGCGGGCGTGGGGCGTCTCGCCGCTGATGAACGGCACGTCCAGCGCCTCGCTGATGGCCTCGCCCTGGTCCAGATACTCGATGAAGACGAGCGCCTTCGCCGCAGGATGTGCTTCGAGCGTGTAGCGAACTTCCTCGATCTTCCCCGTGTTCTCGGCGGCGGCCTGCCGGCGGCCGTGACCCGACGTCGAGGCGTACTCGCTACGTTCCTCGTCGGTCCCCCAGGGGACCAGTCGGATCTCGACCTCGGGTTCGGCGACGTAGCCCTCGTCGAAGAGTTTGCCCCAGTCGGTACCGATGGGTGGGCCGACGAGGGTGAATATCTCCTCCTCGTCGTCGCTCTCGCGGGTCGGCGTCGCGGTCAGTCCCAGCCGGTGTTTCGTCTGTAAGTCCGCACTGCGCCGGTGGATCGGGCTGGGGACGTGGTGGACCTCGTCGTAGACGATCAGCCCCCACTTGCGCTGGTCGAACAGTTTCCGGTGGCGGTCCATCCCGGCGGTCCGGTAGGTGGCGATGGTCACCGGCGAGATGTCCTTCTCGCCGCCGTGGTACTCGCCGATGTCGGCGTCGGTCAGCGTGGTGTGGCGGACCAGTTCGTCCCGCCACTGCGACGCCAGCTCCCTCGAAGGCACGAGGATGAGCGTCTCGCCACCGACGGCGGCCATCGTCCCCATCGCGGCGACGGTCTTGCCCGACCCCGGCGGCCCGACGAACACGCCAGACCCCTGCTCGGTGAACCGCTCGACCCAGTCGGCCTGGTAGTCTCGCAGTCGGAGGCGCAGGTCCATCTCCAGCGCGTCGCCGGTCTCCAGGTCGCGGTCGTCACGCACGGGATAGCCGGCCTCGTAGAGGGTGCGCTTGACCTCGGCGGTGGCGTCGGCGTTGACCCACGACTCCGCGTCCGAGATGGGCGCCCGCAGCAGGTCGTCGTCGAGTTTCTGGCGGGCGACGTTCCCCATCAGGTCGTCGCTCTCGGCTTCCAGCACCACGTAACCGTCCTCGTGGGTGTAGAGCCGGAACTTCCGGGCCCGTTCCCACTGGCTGGTCACCCACTCCTCCAGATGGGGAGACCGTTCGCCCAGCACGTCCCGCATCGTCGCCAGCAGGTCGTCCAGGGACTCGTGGGGCGCCGCCCAGATGTCCTCCTCGCGGAGTTCGTAGACGTAGCCGCCCGAGCGGTTGCTGTCCTGGAGGCGAGCGAACTGCGAGAGCTGTGCCCGCGTGAACTGGTCGGGGTGTTCGACGACGATCTCCCGACGGTCGGGAAAGAGGACGACGCGCTCGCGGTCGGTCACCTCGGCGACGTCGGTGGGGTACCAGATCGACTCGACGTCACTGACGTCCTGACGCTGGATGGCACCGTCGTCGGCGAGCGCCGAGAGGGCGTCGCGAGCCTCGTCGGGCGTCAGGTCAGTCTTTCTGGAGAGCTCCGTCGCCGTCAGGTGGGGGCGCCCGACGGCGTCGATGGCGTCGTACACCGCGTCCAGTTCGAGGGCGGGGTTGTCGTCGGGAGACGCCGCGTCGGTCGTCTCCTCCTCGCCCGATTCCGCAACGGGCGGGTCCGCTGCCTGCGTCTCGTCGGCGGTCATTGTCTCCGGTTACGGCGGGACGGGGAAACGGGTTTCGTTGCGCCTCACAGCAACCCGTGGCCGGCGACGACGGCCTCGTAGAGCTCCTCGTACCGCTCGCGGACGGCATCGTGGTCGAACTCGGCGAACGACTCGTCGATGTCGCGCCGTTCGCGGTCCGCCGAGGCGACGATGGTGTCGGCGATCTCCTGTGGGTTGGTCACACGGAAGGCTCGCTCGCGCTGCTCGACGAGTTCGTGGGCGCTGGACTCGGCCTGGTACTCGACGATACCCAGACAGCCACAGGCCATCGCCCACAGCAATTCCGTGGCGAACTGCTCGCGGATGGCCGTCTGGACGAAGACGTGGGCGCCCTTGTAGATGGCCACGCGCTCCTCCCGGTCGCACTCACCGGCGAAGCTCACGCGGTCGTCGATACGGAGGTCGGCGACCTCCTGTTCGTACGTCGGCCGTTCGGGCCCGTCGCCGATGATCGTCGCCGACCAGTCCCGGTCGCGGAGTTCGGCCAGGCCCAGCAGGAGCGATTCGACGTTCGCACTCTCGTCCAGTGGGTGCGCGTAGACGACGTCGATGTCCTCGGCGGGATCGGTCTCCCGGACAGTCTCCATGTCGATGCTCTCGGGGACGATGGCCGTCCGGTCGTCGTCGTAGCCCCGCTCGCGCAGGTGGGTCTGTTGCATCTGTGCGGGCACCGTGATCCGGTCGGCCCACCGCAACGCGAGGCCAGCGGTCCGGGACTGCGGGAGCCGCTGGTCCCCGAACCAGTCGACGACCAGCGGCGCCCGCGCGAATGTCCCGCCCAGCCCCGCCGCCAGCGCGATACCGGGCGGATGTGACAGCGCGTGGATCACGTCGGGGTTGTAGCTGGCCAGCATCGGCGGGAGCCTGACACAGAACGACGGCTCCGTCGGCGACATCGTGACCGCGCGGTAGGCGACGTCTTCGGGCTCGAAGCGACTGTTCTGGCCGTCCCACCACTGTGCGCAGAAGACGGTGACCTCGTGGCCGGCCTCGGCCAGGTGGGTCGCCACCCGCTCCAGCCGGCGTCGGCCCGCTGTGTCACGGCGGTGTGGCGTCTCCATGGCGACGACCGCGACACGCATACCCGTCGGCACACGGGGCCCGGACAAAAAGCCACCCGTTCGCCACAAAGCGTTTTGCTCGTCGGACTCCTCGACTCCCGCGTGTACGAGTACGACCTCGAACGCTACCTGAACGTCCGGAGCGCCTACGGCGCCTCGTTGGGCCCGGACGGTCAGGTCGCGTTCCTGATGGACACGACCGGCGTCGCCCAGGTCTGGACGCTCGACGAGCCGTGTGGCTGGCCCGAACAGCGGACCTTCGCCGACGAACCCGTGAGCTTCGTCGATTACTCGCCGACGCGACCGGAACTGGTCTTCGGGATGGACCAGGGCGGCAACGAGCGCCAGCAGCTCTACCGACTCGACGCGGACGGCCGCGTGACGAACCTGACCGGGCGACCCGGCGCCAAACACCGCTGGGGCGGCTGGCACCCCGAGGGCGACCGGTTCGCCTTCGCGTCGAACAGACGCGACGAGGCCGTCTTCGACGTCTACGTCCAGGACCGAGACGGCGACGACGCCGAACTGCTCTACGAGGGCGACGGCTGGTTCACCGTCGGTGGCTGGTCGCCCGACGGCGACAGGCTGGTCGTCAGCGAGGCTCACTCCAGCTTCGACCAGGACATCTACGTGCTGGACGTCGAGAGCGGCGATCTGGACCATCTGACCCCTCACGAGGGGACGGTCCGGTACACGAGCGTCTCCTGGGGGCCCCACGGCGAGGCGCTGTACCTCGTCACCGACGCGGACAGCGACACGCTGTATCTCGCCCGCCTGCGCCTGGACGGCACCCTGGAGACGGTCCGGGAGGGCGGCGAGTGGAACATCGACGGCGTCGCCGTCGATCAGGACTCGGGACGACTCGCCTACTCGCGCAACGTCGAGGGGTACAACGAACTCACGGTCGGCAAGCTGACCGGACCCCGGAGTATCGAGGAGTTCCCCACCCCGGACCTCCCCGGCGGCCTGGCCGGCGGCGTCTCCTGGGGCCCCGACGCCGCGCAGTTCGCGGTCAGTGTCACCGGCCGCCAGGTGAACACGAACGTCTTCCTCGTCGAGACCGAGACGGGCGAGCGCGAGCGCTGGACCCGCGCCTCGACGGCCGGCATCCCCAGCGAGACCTTCGTCGAACCCGACGTGGTCCGCTTCGAGTCGTTCGACGGCCGGGAGATTCCCGCGCTGTTCTCGGTGCCCGCCGACGCATCGGCCGGCGAGACGCCCGTGATCGTCGACATCCACGGCGGTCCGGAGAGCCAGCGCCGCCCCTCCTTCTCGGGGCTGACCCAGTACTTCCTCTCGCGTGGCTACGCCGTCTTCGAGCCAAACGTCCGCGGGTCGACGGGCTACGGCAAGGCCTACACCCACCTCGACGACGTCGAGAAGCGCCTGGACTCGGTGAAGGACCTCCGGGCGGGTGTCGAGTGGCTCCACGAGCAGGACGCCGTCGATCCGGACCGAATCGTCGCGATGGGAGGCTCCTACGGCGGGTTCATGGTGCTGTCGGCGCTGACCGAGTATCCCGACCTCTGGGCGGCCGGCGTCGACGTGGTCGGCATCGCCAACTTCGTCACCTTCCTGGAGAACACCGGCGACTGGCGCAGATCCCTGCGGGAGGCCGAGTACGGCTCGCTCGCGGAGGATCGGGCGTTCCTCGAATCCATCTCGCCGATCAACAACGTCGAGCGCATCAGTGTGCCGCTGTTCGTCCTCCACGGCGCGAACGATCCGCGGGTCCCGGTCGGGGAGGCCGAACAGATCGCCGAGGAGGCACGCGAACAGGGCGTCCCCGTCGAGAAACTGATCTTCGACGACGAGGGCCACGGCATCAGCAAGCGTGAGAACCGCATCGCGGCGTACAGTCGCGTCGTCGAGTTCCTCGACCAGCACGTCTAGACCGTTGTCGCTCCCCGGTCCGCGTCGTTTCAACCCGTGAAAACGACGGGGCGGGTTTATGTCGGCGCGGCCGCACTATCGAACAACATGGAGGGGGTCGACCGGGCGCGAGACCGAGTTCAGGAGCGATTAGACCGGCTCACAGCGGGGGAGCGGTCGCCGACGGTCAACCAGGAGACGGTGGTGGCGAACGCAGCACAGTACCGGCGAGCGATCGACCAGTCGCTCGACGGCATCTTCCGGATACGTGTCGCGGTCACCAACGAGGCCGACGAGGTGTTGCTGACACCGGCGGAGGACGGACTGGCGCTCCCGTGTGGTGAGACCGACCCCGGCGAACCGATCGACACGGCCGCACGGCGGATTGCACAGGCGGAAGCCGGCATCGAGTGCGTCCCGCGCGAGGCCGTCGAAGCGACGATCTCGGGCGTCCGCAACAGTGACGACCCCGACGCGAAAGCGGTCTATCGACTCTCGGTCGTCTACGTGGCCGACGCTGCCGATCCGAACGGCCCACACGAAGAGAGTTGCTGGGAACCGGCCTACGCCGTCGACGCGCCACTCTAGATGACGCCCGTGACCGTCGCGGCCTCGATGGCCGCCTCCTCGCTCATCCCGTTCCCGAGGATGGTGTAGCGGTCCCGGATCTCGTGGGCGGTCGTCAGCGCCTCGATAACCGTCTCGTCGTCGATGCCCAGCCCCTCGGCGGTCGTCGGTGCGCCGATCTGGTCCAGCGCGTCACGGATGTTGCGCCACATCCCCTTCTCGCCGTCCTGGAGGTACGCCGTGATGATCGAGCCGACGCCGACCTGGTGGCCGTGCAGCGCCGCCGTCGGGACCAAGCGGTCCAGTTGATGTGAGAAGAGGTGTTCGGCGCCCGAGGCCGGCCGCGAGGAGCCGGCGATGGACATCGCGACCCCCGAGGAGACCAGTGCCTTCACGACGACCCAGGCCGACTCCTCCAGGCCGCGCTTGACGGAACTCGCGTTCTCGACGAGCATCTCCGCGGTCATCCGTGCGAGCGCACCGGCGTACTCGGAGTACTCCACGTTCTGGAGCCGCCGGGCGAGTTCCCAGTCCCGGACCGCGGTGTAGTTCGAGATGATGTCCGCACAGCCCGCGGTGGTCAGCCGCCAGGGGGCCTCTGCCAGGATGGTCGTATCAGCCACGACAGCCAGCGGCGGTTCCGCGGCGACGCTGTGGCGCGTATCGCCCTCCGGGACCGAGCCGCGACCCGAGACGATACCGTCGTGGCTGGCCGCGGTCGGCACGGAGACGAAGCCCAGTCCCAGGTCGTCGGCGGCCATCTTCGTGATGTCGATGGCCTTCCCGCCGCCGACACCGAGCAGGAACCCCGCCTCGACCGATTCAGCGTGGTCGATGACCGTCTCGACGGCGCCGAAACTGGCCTCGTCGATGACGATCTCGGCGGGGTCGTACCCCTGGTCGGCGAACTGTGCGACGACGCGCTCGCCGGCGACCTCGTGCGGTGTCGGACTGGAGACGACGAGTGGCCGCCCGGAGAGATGCAACTCCTCGACGGCGTCGATCGTCTCGCCGAGCACGTCGTGGCCGACCACGACGTTGCGGGGGAGCCGTATCCAGGTGCGCTTGTCGAACATACCTGCCTGTCGTCCCCCCGGTGGGAAAACGGTTTGTCCTCCCGCGGGTTGGCCGATCCGGGTTCGCCTCCGGCCTCTCTGTGACGACGACCCGGTTGCCTCAGTCGGCCAGCGCCTCGATCAGCGACGCCTCGACCGCGCGGTCCGGCCCGTACTCCCGGCCGGTCCGACCGTTCTCGCGGTGTTCCGCGACGGTCCGTTCGAGTGCGGTCGCGTGTGGTGTCGCAGACCACCCCAGCGACCGGAGTTTCGCCGTCGAGAGCAGGTGTGGCGGCCGCCGGTAGATAGGGAAATCCTCGGGGTCGACCCCCTCGGTCGCGAGTTCGCGGGCGCTGGCACCGACCGCCTCGACGTCGGTCTCGCAGGTCTCGGCCAGGAGATCGACCCACTCGCCAAGCGTCGGGGCGTGCTCGTCGCCGACGTTGTACGCCTCGCCGGCCGTCCCCTCCTCGGCGACCACGCGTAGCGCGCTCGCGACGTCCTCGACGTAGACCATCTGCCAGAGGCTCAGGCCGTCCTGGGGGACGACGATCCGGTCGTAGCTGTCGACCCGGTCGACCCAGTACGCGAACCGTTCGGTGTAGTCGTGGGGGCCGTAGACGACCGTCGGACGGACGCTCATCGCTTGGACGCCCGCCGCAGCGGCGGCGAACACCTCGCGGTCGCCCTCTGCCTTCCGGGGCCCGTAGGTCTCGCCGCTATCGGTCGTCGCCTGTTCCGGCGAGCAGTCGGCGAGCGGTGTCTCGCCCTCTCGTTTCGGCGTTCGGTCGACCCCGTACGCTGCGCCACTGGAGACGTAGACGTACGTGCTGTCGGCGAAGACGTCCGTCGCCGTCCGGACGTCCGCGGGGAAGTACGCCACACAGTCCACCACGACGTCGGGGTCGACGGCCTCGCGAGCAGCGACGAGGTCCTCTCGGTCACGCCGGTCGCCCTCGAACTGCGAGACGCCCTCCGTGCCGCTGAACGGATTGTCGTGGCGACCCCGGTTGAACGTGGTCACGTCGTAGCCGGCGTCCAGAAACTCCTCGACGGTATAGCGGCCGATGAATCGCGTGCCGCCGATGACCAGAGCGGTCTCCATACCGGTTCCAGGACCGGGGCCGACAAAACGAGTGGGGTGGCGGTGACGCCGCTCGGTCGGTCAATCCGTGCTGGTGTCGGCGAGTACCGGCAGCGCGACCAATCCGGCCAGGACCGCTCCGGCGCCCAGCATCGCGAGGAACGTCGTCGTCTCGCCGGTGCTCGTGACGTAGTCGTAGGCCAGCGCGATGCTCGCGAGTGCGGTGACGCCGACGAACAGCAGGTGACGGCCGTCTTCGGAGACGGACGGGAGGGGGGACATGCCTCCGCGTTCCGCTCCCAGTGAGAAAAAACGCCGTGTCGATCAGTCGTCGGTCGACGCCGCGAAGTCGGCCTCGGCGGCGTCGGCCGTCGCAGTGGCCGACTTCGGCGGCTCGTTGCGTACGTCGTCACGTTCGCGGTCGGCGATGACCTCGGCGTAGGCGTCGGGCATCACCTTGGTGAAGTCGTCGACGACGCTGTCCCAGTCCTCGAGCAGTTCGGCAGCCCGGTCGGAGTCGGTGTAGGCGGCGTGGTTCTCGACGAGACGGGTGATCATCTGGCGGTCCTTCCCTTCGAGGTCGTCCATGACGGTGACCATGCCGGTGTTGGCCTGCTCGGCGAAGGAGCCGTCGGGGTCGTAGACGTAGGCGACGCCGCCGGACATCCCGGCCGCGAAGTTCTTGCCCGTGTCGCCCAGCACGACGATGGCGCCCCCAGTCATGTACTCACAGCCGTGGTCGCCGACGCCCTCGACGACGCCCTTGATGCCGGAGTTGCGCACCGCGAAGCGCTCGCCGGCCCGGCCGTTGATGTACACCTCGCCACGGGTCGCGCCGTAGAGCGCGACGTTCCCGATGACGATGTTCTCGTCGGCCTCGTAGGAGGCCTCCGCGGGCGTGTTGACGATGAGCTTCCCGCCCGAGAGCCCCTTGCCGACGTAGTCGTTGGCCGTCCCGGTCAGTTCCATCGTCACACCCTTCGCGAGGAACGCACCGAAGGACTGCCCGGCGGTCCCGTTCATGTCGAGTCGGATGGTGTCGTCCGGGAGGCCCTGCTTGCCGTACTCGCGGGAGATGCGGTTCGAGAGGGTCGCGCCGACCGCGCGGTCGACGTTGTTTATCTCCGCGTCGATGGCGACCGGTTCGCCGTTCTCGATAGCGGATTCGGCCGCGTCGATCAGCTCCCAGTCGAGCTGTTCGTCGACATCGTGGGTCTGCTCGCGCTGCTTGTAGCGCCCGTCGTCGCCGGCGGGTTCGGCGATGACCGACGAGAGGTCGAGCTTCTTGGCCTTGGGCTGTTCGACGTCGTCGCGCATCTGCAGGACGCTGGCGCGCCCGATCATCTCGTCGATTGTCTCGAAGCCCAGTTCGGCCATCAGCTCACGGAGCTCCTGGGCGACGAAGGTCATGTAGTTGATGACGTGCTGTGGCTCGCCGGGGAACCGGTCGCGCAGCTTCTCGTTCTGGGTGGCGACGCCGACCGGACAGGTGTTCTCGTGGCACTGGCGGGCCATCACACAGCCCGAGGTGACCATCGAGGCGGTCCCGAAGGTGTACCCCTCGGCACCGAGCAGCGCCGCGACGGCGACGTCGCGGCCCGTCTTCATCCCGCCGTCGGTCGTGATCTTGATCCGCGAACGCAGGCCGGTCGCCCGCAGCATCTGGTTGGCCTCCGCGACGCCCAGCTCCCAGGGGAGCCCGGCGTTCTTGATGGAGGTCTTCGGCGAGGCACCGGTGCCGCCGGAGTGGCCCGAGATGTGGACAACGTCGGCGTTGGCCTTCGCGACGCCGGCCGCGATGGTGCCGATGCCGTCCTCGGCGACCAGTTTGACGTTGATGTCGGCCTCCGGGTTGCTCGCTTTCAGATCGTGGATCAGCTGTTTGAGGTCCTCGATGGAGTAGATGTCGTGCAGCGGCGGCGGCGAGATGAGGCCGACGCCGGGCGTCGCGTACCGGACGTGCGCGATCATCTCGTTGACCTTCATGCCGGGGAGGTGGCCCCCCTCACCGGGCTTGGAGCCCTGGGCCATCTTGATCTGGAGTTCGTTCGCCGAGGCCAGGTAGTCGGAGGTGACGCCGAAGCGACCGGAGGCGACCTGCTTGGTCGTACACTCCTTCTCGGTGCCGAACCGCTCGGGCGGCTCGCCACCCTCGCCGGTGTTGGCGTTGGCTCCCAGGCGGTTCATCGCGATGGCGTTGTTCTCGTGCATCTCCGGCGAGAGCGAGCCAAGCGACATCGCGGCCGTCTCGAAGCGCGTGACGATCTCCTCGACGGGTTCGACGTCCTCGACGGGGATCGATTCCCGGTCGGAGTCGAGGTCGAGCAGCCCACGCAGGGTCTGCAGCTGCTCGTTCTGGTCGTTGACGAGGCCGGCGAACTCCTTGTAGGTCTCGTAGTCGCCCATCCGAACCGCCTGCTGGATCTTCCCGACCGTGTCGGGGTTCCACTGGTGGTGGATACCGTTCGAGCGGAACTCGTACTCGCCCTGACGGGGCATCTCGGGCTCCTCCTCGCTCCAGGCCACGTCGTGACGCTGGTGGAGGTCCTCCTCGATGTCGTCGATACCGATCCCCTCGGTCCGGCAGGTCGTCCCCTCGAAGTACTCCGCGATGAAGTCCGAAGAGAGCCCGACGGCCTCGAAGATCTGTGCACCCTGGTATGACTCGACGGTGGAGATACCCATCTTGGCCATCGTCTTCAGGAGACCGTCCTCGACGGCACCGACGTAGGCGTCGATGGCGTTGGCCAGGTCCGCACCGTCCGGGCCGGCCACCAGGTCCTCGATGGTCTGGTAGGCCAGGTAGGGGTTGACCGCACCCGCGCCGTAGCCGATGAGTGTCGCGAAGTGATGGACGGCACGCGGGTCACCGGATTCGACGACGAGTCCGACGTGGTTGCGCAGGCCGTTGCGGACGAGGTGGTGGTGGATACCACCGACCGCCAGGAGCGACGGGATCGGCACCCGATCCTCGCCGGCGTTCCGGTCCGAGAGCACGAGGATGTCGTGGTCCTCGGCGGCGGAGTCGGCGGCCGCCCGGAAGTCCTCGACGGCCGTCTCCAGGTCGGTGTCCGGATCGTAGGTCATGTCGAGGACCTTCGTGGACATCCCGTTCTCGTCGATGTCCTTGATCGCCTGGGTCTCCTCGTCGGTGAGGATCGGCGAGTCCAGCACGAGCTGGCGAGCGTGCTCGCGACTCTCGTCGAGCAGGTTGCGCTGGAAGCCGAGCCGTGACTCCATCGAGGTGACCAGTTCCTCGCGGATGTAGTCCAGTGGCGGGTTCGTCACCTGTGCGAACAGCTGTTTGAAGTAGGTAAACAGCGGGCGGTTGAACTGCGAGAGCACCGACAGCGGCGTGTCGTCGCCCATCGAGCCCACGGGGTCTTTCCCCTTCTCGGCCATCGGCTCGATGAGGTGGTCGACCTCGTCGTAGGTGTAGCCGTACATCGCCTGGTGGCTCCGCAGACCGCCGACCTCGCCCTGTGGCGTGTTGTCGGTCCGGTCGGTGATGTCCTCGATGTCGACCTGCTCCTGGTCGACCCACTCGCCGTACCTCTCGTCGGTGATCTCGTCGAACACCTCGGCGTCCGGGATGACACGGCCCTCTTCGGGGTCTGCCAGGAAACACTGGCCGGGCTGGAGCCGACCGCGTTCGGTGATCTCGCTCGTGTCGTGGTCCAGCGCGCCAGCCTCGGAGGACATCACGAGCGTATTGTCCTCCAGGACGTCGTACCGGCACGGGCGGAGTCCGTTGCGGTCCAGGACAGCACCGATGCGTTCGCCGTCGGTGGCTGCGACCAGTGCCGGGCCGTCCCACGGTTCGACCAGCGAGGCGTGGTAATCGTAGAACTCTCGCCGGTCGCCGTCGACGTTGTTCATCTCGCCGCGCCACGCTTCGGGGATGAGCATCCGGAGCGCGTGCGGGAGGTCACGGCCGCCCTGCAGGAGCAGTTCGAGTGCGTTGTCGACGCTGGCGGTGTCGGACTGTCCCGGGTCGTCGATGATCGGCTTGACCGTCTCGATGTCGTCGCCGAAGTCGTCGCTCGCGATGTCGGTCTCGCGAGCGCGCATCCAGTTGATGTTCCCCTGGATGGTGTTGAACTCGCCGTTGTGGATGATCCGACGGTAGGGGTGGGCGAGGTGCCAGGCGCCCAGCGTGTTCGTCGAGAACCGGGCGTGGACCATCGCGAACGTCGAGTCGAGTCGCTCGTCCGCCAGATCCGGATAGTACTCCGGTAGTTGCTCTGCCGTCAGCAGGCCCTTGTAGACGACGACGTCGGTCGCCAGCGAGACGACGTAGAACCGCTCGTGGCCCGCGGGTTCCTCGGCTTCGACCGTGTTCTCCAGCGCGCGTCGGCCGACGTACAGCTGGTTGTCGAACGCCGTCCCGGTCGCATCGGTCTCGGAGGTGACGAAACACTGGACGACGTTCGGTTCGGACTCCAGGGCCGTCGCGCCAAGTCCGTCGTTGTCCGTCGGGACCGACCGCCACTCTAGTACCGACAGACCCTCGTCCGCTAGTTCCGACTCGACGAGATCTTTCAGGTCGGCCGCTTCGGTCTCGTCCTGTGGCAGAAAGAGCGTTCCGACCGCATACTCGCCTGCTGCCGGGAGGTCGGCGTCGACTTCATCGACGAAGAACTCGTGTGGTGTCTGTAGCATGATGCCGGCGCCGTCACCGGTGTTCTCCTCGGCCCCTGTCGTCCCTCGATGTTCGAGGTTCTCCAGGAGGTCCAGTCCGTCCGATACTACCCAGTGGTCGCTGTCGCCGTCGAGGTCCATTACTACCCCGACGCCACAGTTCGACCGCGCGTCCGTGGGGTCCGCGAGCCCGGCCTCGCTCGCAGACTCGCCAGTAGGTCGCTCAACCATATGTGCATAGGTGTCCGGATAACGAGCACAAGAGGGTGTCCCTCAAGGTATAAGTGTTCTTTAACCGCACATTAGGACATATATATTCTACACGATAAATGCCGCTTCTTCACGGTTGGTAACGAGCGGGCGAGCCGGGATTCCGCGTCGAATCTCAGTTCGCGACGCGGGTCGGCGACGGATCTTCGATGCCCGAGAGGTAGGCCGTGAGGTCGGTCGTCGTGATGATGCCGACGACGCCCTCGGTGTCGTCGACCACCGGGACGTGGTGGATCGCGTGTTCGATCATCAGGTCCGCGACGTGCTCGATGGAGTCGTTCGCCGTGGTGGTCTCGACTTCGGTCGTCATGTGATCGGCGACGGTCACGTCGCTCGTCCGGCCGCCCTGAGCGGCGATCCGAACGAAGTCCGTCGAGGTGAGGATCCCCTCGATATGGTTCTCCGAATCGACGACCACCACTGAGCTGATCCCCTCGTCCAGCATCTGTTGGGCAACTGACTCCGCGGAGGCCTCCGCGGAGACGGTGGTTACAGGTGAGGACATCAGTCGGCCGACAAAGATATCGTCCATGCGGGTCGGTATCATGGGGCCGGGTTTAAAATTGTCGCCTGTTAGTTCCCAGTCATTTGCTGGAAACGTCCGCTCAGGGTGCCACTCGATCCCCGGCCAGACGATGACCGCGCCGACTGAATATGTGAAACTCAGATGACTGTTTCACCGGAAATCTGTTCGCCGTCTTCCGTTTGTATGACTCGGGTCTGACGCCACTTTATGTACTATCGGGGGTGAGTAGCCTCTGGGGGCATGGAGAAGGTCACACGCTCCCTACCCCACAGTTTCTGTCCTTTCATCCCGATGGTACGAACCGGCGCTCGTACTTCCGACCGAGGTAGACCAGAATCGGTGTCCCGAGCACTGTCGGCCAGAGCCATCGCGCGACGGCGGGCAAGAACAGGAAGTTCACCGCCGAGAAGGCCGAGACGGCGGCGATGTAGCCGGCCCCCATCCGCGTGACGTGCTGGCCGACCCACTCGCCGGGCTCTGACTGTGTTCTGAACGACCGCAGGTCGCCTGCGGTGAACACCGTCCCGAGGCCGCCGAACACCAGAATCACCGGCGCGAACCCACTGCCGTCGAGATACCACGACCCGCCGACCACGAGGAGGCCGACGCTGGCGAGGCCGAACAGCGCCAGTGCGATCCAGTCCGCGCGGCCGGGCGCATCGGCCGGCCGCTTGCGCGAGAGGACCCGATAGCCCGAGTACGCGAAGTAGAAACTGAAGACGGCGACCAGCGAGAGGAAGAGTCGGAACGAGACGGGGTCGACCGCGTACAGGAACAGCGACGTCGCCGAGACGACCGCCATCGCGTAGACGTAGGCCATCCCGAATCGGCGGTGGCGACGCCCACCCTTCGCGGTGACGAACGCACCGAGTCCACCTCCCAGTGCCACGAACCCAGCGACGATGTGGACGCCGAGAGTCAGTTCTTCGGTCAGTGACATCGCAGGGTCTCCGAGTTCATTGTCGCTCTTTCTGTGACCAGCACAATAAATCTACTGAGTAAGCGCTCACTTGAAAGGCCAGGCAACGCGAATCGTTTCGCCTACCGAACTCACTCGTCGGCCAGCAGGCCATCGACGTACGCTTCCCACCCGGCCCGGATGTCGTCGCCGACGTCCATCTCCAGGGCGACGTGGAACCCAGTCGAACCGTCGGCGGCGGCCAGCAGAAACGCGGCCGTCGCCCGTGGGTCGACCGGGCGGAACAGGCCCCGTTCGACGCCGTCTTCGACGATATCGGTCAACGTCTCGAGTGTGGCCGATTCCAGCGTCAGCAGCGGCTCCCGGAGTGTCTCGTTGTGCGGCGCGTGCGAGAGCAGTTCCATGACGGCCACGTGGACGCCGGCGCCCTCCTCGCCCGGCGAACGAAAGAGATACTCACAGGCGGCCCGGAGCCGTGTCTCCGGATCGGCGGTCTCGATCGCGGCCAGTTCGTCGGCCAGTTGGCCGGCTGCGAATTCGAGGAACGCTGCGATCATCTCGTCTTTCGAATCGAAGTGGTAGTACAGCCCCGCCTCGCTTTTAGGGTACTCGTCGGCGATCTTGGCCGTCGTGAGCCGTGCGTAGCCGTGTTCGGCGAGAGCGGCCCGTACCGCCTGTGCCACTTCTGCTTTGGCGTCGGCCGGCACTGAGTCGGACATACGACTAAGTGACCGCTCACTACATACCACCTTTTTCATCGTCGGGTGTCCTCGCGGCGCTTCGCGCCGCTCTGACACCGCTCTCTGCTCACGGGCGCGAAGCGCCCGTTCGCACGGTCAGCGGGGTCGGAGGCCCCGCTCGACTCGAAAAACGTGGTTCTCGTGAGCGAAGCGAACGGGATGGTTCGAGACGGCACCGCCGTCTCGTCATGCTGGAAATCTTCGATTTCCACGCAGCTCGAACGACGAGCGCAGCGAGTCTTTCGGTGATCCTGCTCGCGTCGCTCGCCGGATGCTCCGAAGCAGGCCTCCCCCGGCACGCGGCACGGAGGTCGCTCCCGGCCACCGCAATCCCCTGCAAGAATCGGGAGTCGATCAGCCCGCAGGCTGCACGGTCTGTCGAGCACTCTTCCGACGACGACCGGAATCGCGCGGTCGTGTTGGGCAAGACACACGATTCCAGCGACCGATGCGCGGCTTATTTGAGCGGCCCAGCGGGAGGTACGCCAATGACCGACGCGTTCGCGGACAGGACGCTCGCCGAGCACCGGCGTGTCTTCGAGAAGATCTGGTGGCAGAACCCCGAGCGACAGAACAGGACGTCCTCGTCCTGGTGGTTCTTTCTCCTGTTTCCGGAGGGCGAGGAGGGCTACGGTCCGCGACAGCTCATGTTCTCGATCGCTGCCGCTGTGGGCGACCAGTCCCGTATCAACGACCTCCCGCCCCAGGGGATGGACGCAGACCGTCCAGTCGCCGATGGGGTGGACAGGTTCGACGCGACGACGGTCGGCTGGACCGGCGACGACGACGTGGTCCACGACCACGTGGTCAGGCAACCAGCCCAGGCGATGCTCTCTCGCGAGGACCAGCGGCTCGAAGCCTGGGCAGAGCGCGCGGACGGCACCAGACGCGGCAGCGAGATGGCCGCGCTTTCGGATCGCCCTCTCGGACTTCGGGCCCACGTCATCGGCGACGACGCCGAGGCGGAGTTCGAGGCCTGGGGCGCCCTCGACTCGAAGATGACCGCACCACACCACTCGTTGGATATCGACACACCGCTGGGTGGCGCCGAGGTCGTCGCCTGGCGTCAGATGGAGTTCGAAGGGGTGTTCGACCTGCCCGACGGCCCCGAGACGCTGTCCGGGTCGTGTTACTTCCAGCGCGTCTGTTTCGACATGCCGCTGTTCCCCTGGAAGTGGATCTGGGCGATCTTCCCCGACGGGACCTCGTTCTCCGCACTGATCCCGTTTCTCGGGCCGCAGCTGTTCCGGCGGGGCTACAAGTTCTTCTCCTCGAATAGACTCGAACGCCTGACGATCCCCCTCCGACAGTCCGGGTTCTGGAACTGGGGCTCGAACGACGGCCACGTCGAGTTCGAGAGGATCACCGTCGAGCCACTGCTGGGCACCGGCGAGCAGCCAGACTTCGACGTTCGCGTCGAGAATGACGCTGGCGATTACGTGCGGTTCGTCGCCCGGACGTACGGCCGCGCGCGAAACTGGCTCGACCGCCCGAGACTCGGTGGCCGGATCCCGTCTCACTGGAGCTACAACGAGTTCATGTTTCGGATGACCGGTCTCGCCGGCCGTGTCGGCGGCACACAGATCGACGAGGAGTCGATGGGGACCGGATTCGGAACGCTGGAATACAGTACCGGGCTGGGGCTGTGAGATCCCGAGCCACATCTACGACACCCAGTGGCCAGTTGATAGCTGTCGGGCAAGATCGACCGTCGCCTGTCGGTGCTCCAGTACAGTCAGCACGAGCAGTCGCCTGCAATCCACGACGGACCGGAAGTTAACACATATATCCGACACCCGTGTATCCGGACTTTATATGCAATTCTGTGACGACTGCGGTTCGGTGATGCACACGGAGGGCGAGACGTGGGTGTGTCGCTCCTGCGAGAACGAGGCGCCGCGGGACTCACAGGCAGAAGCGGCGATGACGACCCAGGACGGACAGCGGGACGACGGAGCACCCGCCGTAGCCGACGGGACCCAGGACTCTACCGAGACGATGCAGGAGCCCTGTCCGGCCGAGGACTGCGACAGCGACCGGGCCTACTACGAGATGCTGCCCAATCCGGGCGGCTCATACGAGGTTCGGCTGTTCACCTGCGTCGAGTGCGGCCACAAGTGGCGCGAGTCCTGACGCCCCATCTCGTGAATCCCGCTGCAGGCGCGGTGTCACCGTCAGAACAAACCTCTGACGAGTCTCTTGTCGCGATACTCCCGCAGATCACCGGACGCGAGCCTGCGGCGAGCGCGAACCCCGGGTGAAAAAGGTGGGTTAGTAGGATTTGGCGAAGTACGCAGTCTCCTCGCTGTCCTCGCCACAGATGGCACACTCGTCGTGGATCGGTTCCTCGTCCCGGTCCAGCGGCACCATCACGATCTCGGCGGCGATGGCGTCCTTGATGGGCTCCTCACAGGCCTCGTCGCCACACCAGCCGGCCTTGACGTAGCCGCCGTGCTGGCCGATGGTCCCCAGAATCTCCTCGCGGGAGTCGGCCTCGCGGATCTCGCCGTCCAGCGTCTCCTCGGCGCTGGCGTACAGTTTCGCGTGGACCGTATCCAGGTGGTCCTGGGCGGTCTCGGCGATGCCCCCGCGAGCGACGGTCTCCTGCTCGCCGTCGGGGCGGTGGACCAGCGTCGCCTCCTCGTCCTCGACCTCGTGGGGCCCGATCTCCACGCGGAGGGGAACGCCGTTGAGCTCGTGTTCGTTGAACTTGAAGCCGGGGTTGCGGTGTTCGCGGTCGTCGAGTTCGACGCGGACGCCGGCTTCCTCCAGTTCGGCGGCCAGGTCGGCCGCGTACTCGACGACGTCGTCTTTGGTGTCCTCCTGCCAGATGGGGACGACGACGACCTGGGTCGGCGCGACGGCGGGCGGGAGCACCAGCCCCTGGTCGTCGGAGTGGGTCATGATGAGCGCGCCCATCGCCCGCCAGGACAGCCCCCAGGAGGTCGTATGGGCCGCGGTGTCCTCTTCGTCCTCGTCGGCGTAGGTGATGTCGAACGCCTCGGCGAAGGAGGTCCCCAGGTAGTGGGAGGTCGCCGCCTGGACGGACTTGCCGTCGGGCATCAGCGTCTCGACGGTCGTCGTCGTGTGTGCGCCGGGGAACTTGTCGTGTTCGGGCTTGCGTCCCTTCAGCGGGGGCATCGCCATCACGTCCTCGTACAGACGTGCGTACTGGTCCAGACGGGTCATCGTCTCGTCCCACGCGCCGTCCTCGTCGGCGTGGGCGGTGTGACCCTCCTGCCAGAGGAACTCCTTCGTGCGGAAGAACGGTTTGGTCTCGGTGGCCTCCCACCGGACGACCGAACACCACTGGTTGAGACGCATCGGCAGGTCACGGTGCGAGCGGGTCCACTGGGCCATGAACGGCGCGATGATGGACTCGCTGGTCGGCCGGACCGCCAGTCGCTCTTCGAGTTCGTCGTGGCCGCCGTGGGTCACCCACGCCACCTCGGGGTCGAACCCCTCCACGATGTCCTTCTCGCGTTCCAGGTACGACTCCGGGATGAACAGCGGGAAGTAGGCGTTGTCGACGCCGGTGTCCTTGAACCAGCCGTCGAGGTGGTCCTGGATGTGCTCCCAGATGGCGTATCCGCGGGGTCGTGTGACGATGAACCCGCCCATCGGCGCGTAGTCCGCCAGGCCGGCCTTCTGTACCACTTCGGCGTACCACTCGCCGGTCGCGTGCTCCTTGGACTCGGTGATACCGAGTTCCTGCTCGCCGCTCATACCCGTACTCTGACACGGGGGGTACAAACCCACTGCGTTTCAGCGCCGCACCCTACACTGAAAAGCCGTGCGCACGGAGTGAGTTGCATGACAGAACACAACATGACTCCGGAGGACGGCACGCGCCCGTCGCCGCTGGCCGCTAGCGACTCCGGGCTGGCCTCGCGGGACTACCGACCGCGCCGGGCCGGGCCGGAACTGGTCACGTCCTGGCCGCTCGGGCCGGCGCCCGACGCCACCGAGGCCGACGACGCCGACTGGACCGTCGAGACCGGCGAGTACGTCACGCTCCAGCGGAGCCGGTTCACACTGCCGTATCTGGGCGGCCACGACGACGTCCCCATGTACCTCAACGTCGTGGGCCACGTCTCCGTCGACACGGGCGCGACGCTGTCGCTCTGGCTCTCCCAGCGGCATCTGGAGGGCGACCACTACGAGGTGGAGGTGGACCTGACGCGGACCGGCGACTTCCAGACGCCGATGGTCGAGGTGGCGCCCGACGACCCCGAGGCAGTGCGCGACGGGCGCGAGGTCTACGGCGGGTTCGACGTGCGCGCTCGCGTCGAGGACGGCACCGCGACGGTCGACCGAGCGACAGCGGTCCAACTGTTCTCGGAGTGACCATGCGGGTCGGACTCATCTTCGACATCCACGTGACGAGCGGCCAGCGCCGGGCCTACGACGGCGCCGAGCGCGCCCGACGGGGCTGTGCGGTTCTCAACGAGAAGGGCGTCGACTGGACGCTCGTCGGTGGCGACCTGCGCTCGCTGGCCTCGAAGACGACCGAACGGGTCGACTGGGGGGAGTGGCACGGCGACGCGGACGACCAGTACTACCGGGCGGACTTCCGCCGCGTGAAGGACCTGCTCGACACCGAACTCGACGCCCCGTATCGGGTCATCCGTGGCAACCACGACCGCCCGCTATCGGTGTTCCAGGACGTCTTCGACCCCGAGGAGCACCCGCGCTTCTGGGCTGCCCGGGAGGGTGGTGTCAGACACGTCTTCCTCGATCCGAACCCGAATGCCGGCTACCACGCGCTCTACCAGACACAGAACTTCGTCACCGCACCACAACTGTCGATGCTCGACCGGCTGTTCGACGCCGACAGCGAGATCCCCACGTTCGTCTACTGTCACACACCACTGACGCAGTACCCGCGCATGGACGACTGGAACCAGGGGCGCACCGGCGCCTACCGGTACACGCTGAACTATCCCGCCGTCCAGCGCCGGCTGGAACGGGGCGAGACGGTCCTGGTCAACAGCGGCCACTACTCCCAGGACCGCGGCCGCGCGACCCGCGAGGTCGGCGGTGTCACGCACGTCCTCGCCCGCCACTTCGGCAAGAGCGATCCCGACTACGACGGCGACCTCCGCTGGCTCGACATCGACACGGACGCGGGCGTGGCCAGCGTCCACTATCACGACCTACGCGACGGCGAAGAGGGGGAGATCTGCCGGGTGGAGTGGTAACTCAGGCACCGATGGTCGTCAGCGAGGCCACAGAGTCGGCGATCCGGCGTTCCATGTTCGTCCCGGTGAAACTCGGTGCGGGGTTGACGTCCACGGCGTAGAACTCGTCGTCGTCACTCCGGACGAAGTCGACGCCGACCGCGCGCGCCTCGAACTGGTCGAGCAGTTCACGGACCTGTGCGGCGAGCGTGATGTCGACCTCGCCCTCGCCGATGAGTTCCTTCTGCTCGGTGAGCTTCGAGCGCGCCGTCAGCACCCGGACGTGGGTCTCGCGGCCGTCGTCGACGGCGTAGTACTTGTAATCGACCGGCTCGGCCCGGATGCGCTCCTGGTAGAAGTCGCCCTCGCCCCCTAGCGTCGGCGTCCCGGTCCAGCTGTACCGTCCCTTCGCGACGTAGTCGCCGGTCGGCTTCTCGAATGAGATCTCGGGCACGGTACAGCCGACCGCCTCCAGCGCGTTGAGTGCAACGAGTCGACAGGACAGCGCAGTCGTCGGGAAGAAGCCGTTCCACGTCGGGACGCCGATGCGGTCGGCGTAGTGGAGTGCGGTGAACGACTGCGGCCGGATCTTCTTGTTGACCAGCGCCGCGAGGTCACCGATCGCCGCCCGTGTGATGGTCTCACCCGGCCGGAAGAAGGTGACGTCGAACCCCCGCGCTGCGAGTCGCTCGGCCACCGGCCAGAAGACCGGATGGGTGCGCTCGCAGATGAACCCAATCGTATCCATATCGGGCGGTCGCAGGGGGGCGACAAAAAGGTTGGACGGGCGCGCGTCAATCGAGGACGAACGGACTCGCCTGTTCGCGCCAGGGCCAGCCTGGCAGTCGTGTCTGGACGCCGGCCGCGAGCGCCGCGTCGAGGTCGTCCGCGCCGGCACTGTCGCCCTCGGTGCCGTGGGTGTGGACGTCCGCGACGTGGAAGGTCGCTTCCGCCAGCAGTCGAAGCGGCTGTTCGCCGGCGATCATCGCCGCCAGTTCCCGACCCAGCAACTCGTCGACGACGAACCCCGGATAGTCGTCCGCGACGTCGAGGTCCCGGAGGAGCCGCGTCAGCGCGGCGACGTTGACCGCACGGTCGCCGTCGTCGAACACCGACTCGACACAGGCGTCGTACTCCGCGACCGATATCTCGGGGACCGACACGTCGAACTGCTCGCCCAGTCGGGCCCGCGTTTCGTTGATCAGCGGGACGACCACGGCCGCACGCTCGCGAGTCCACGCGTACTCCTCGCGGACCACGGCTTTCGTGACCTGCATACGTTATACTCGACGGCAGGCCCCTTCGCTGTGGCGCCGATACCACGGAACGCTTTTGCCCCGCGGGCCGACAGCACGGATATGTCCCGTGCCGACGCCGGTCCGGCCTCCCCCCGGTCGCTGCTGGCCGTCGCGACGGTCGTCGCCGCTGTCGCGACGGTCGGGAGTCTGACGTTCTCGCTGGGTCTGGGGCTGACCCCGTGTCGGCTCTGCTGGTACCAGCGGATCCTCATGTACCCGCTCGTCGTCGTCCTCGGCGTCGCCGCCGTCGAGCGGCGCCCCGGCGTCGCTCGCACCGTCCTCCCGCTCTCCGTGTTCGGCGTCGTCCTGGCGACCTATCACTCGTGGCTCCAGGTGACACAGACGACCTGTTCGGTCGGCGTTATCAGCTGTGCGACCGTCCAGTATCGGTTGTTCGGGGTCCTGACGATTCCGAACCTCTCGTTGCTGGCGTTCCTGCTCGTGACAGGCATCGTCGGATACACGTGGGCTCCTCGTCGTGACTGAGAGGACCAGCGCGACGATCGGATTCCCGGCCCGAGAGTGATACCTGGTTTCTATGTCGTGAATGGATCATTTTTAATTCTGATAGCTCACCCATAGCGTTATCGTCCTGACTGCTGTATTTGTGTCCATCCGGGACGACAGCGTCCTGACCAGAATACACCGATGGAAACGAAGTTCACGACCGGTATCGCGACCGGTACTGACGGGCACGATACCGCGACACGGGCCGCGCAGGCGGCGAGAGACGACCTGGGGACCGACCGGGTCGACTTCTGTCAGGTGTTCTGCTCGGCTGCGTACGAGTACGAGGCCGTTCTCGACGGGGTCTTCGACGTCGTCGGCGAGGAGACGACGCTCGTCGGCTGTTCGTCGTCGGGTGAGTTCACCGACGAGGGGGCGTACGACCACAGCGTCGCGCTCGCGCTCGTAACCAGCGACACCATCCAGTTCTACAGCGGTCTCGGGACGGGCCTGCGCGACGACGTGAACGGGTGTGTCCGCGAGGCGATCAGGGAGTTCCCCGACCAGGTCGACGGGTACCCCTTCCAGTCGGCGATCTCGCTACACGACGGGCTGGGTGGCGTCGGCGAGCAACTCGCGGTCGTCTCCCAGCAGAAACTCGGTCCCCAGGTCAGTCTGGCCGGTGGGTCCGCGGGTGACGACATGCAGATGGACGCGACCCACGTCTTCGAGGGCCGGACCGTCGCCGAGGACGCGACGGCGATGGCGCTCCTGGCCTCGAAGGAACCGGTCGGTATCGCGGTCAATCACGGTCACACTCCCATCTCCGAGCCCGTCACGGTCACGAAGGCGGACGGCGACACCGTCTACGAACTCGACGGCCGGCCGGCCTTCGAGGTCTGGAAGGAGGCGGCCGCCGAGGACGCCCGCGAGCAGTTCGGCTACGACCTCGACGACCTCGAACCCGGGAGTGAGGCGCTCACGAAGTTCATGACGCGCTACGAGTTCGGGATCGACCAGGGGCGGGCGTACAAGATCAGGTGGCCGGGGCTGACCGAGCAGACTGACGGCCCGCTCCAGTTCGCGATGGGTGTCCCCGAGGGGACCGTCTTCCGCGTCATGCACAGTCCCAACGAGGCACAGAAGGACGCTGTTCGAGAGGCCGCACGAGAGGCCCGTGACCAACTGGACGAGGGTGCCGCTGCGGGTGGTTTCGTCTACGACTGTGTCTGCCGAGCCGTCATCCTCGAAGACGAGTTCGACGACGCCGTCGCTGCCATCGGCGACGAACTCGGTGTTCCCTACACCGGATTCGAAACGTACGGCGAGGTGTGCATGGAGCGCGGACAGACCAGCGGCTACCACAACACGACCGCGGTGGTGATGGTCCTCCCACGATGAGCGACTCGACTGCACGCGTCGATCTCATCGAACATTTCAGCGAGAGCGTCGGCGTCGAGAAGGCGACCCAGATCGTCGACGAGGCGGTCGAGAGCGTCGGTGCCGAGGGCGACGAACTGGACCGGGAGGCGATCATCAGTATCTGTGAGACGATCCGGAACGACTACGACGGCTACGTGGAGATCATCGCACAGGACCTGCTCGTCCGGACACAGGCCGAGGAACGGTTCCACGCGCTCTTCGAGCACATCCCCGACGCCGCGTTCATCGTCGATTTCGTCGACCACGAACCGATCGTCAGGACGGTCAACGGCGCGTTCGAGGACGTCTTCGGCTACGATGCCGACACCATCGTCGGCGAACCGATAAACGAGTTCATCGTCCCGCCCCAGGAACGAGCGAGCGCCGAACAGCTCGACAGACAGGCACTCCAGGGCAACCGGGTCGAGACGGAGATACAGCGGGTGACCGCCGACGGCGACCGCCGTGACCTCCTGTTTCGGGGGATCACGGTCGTCACGCCGACCGGCGACGCGGAGGGGTACGGGATATACACGGATATCACTGAGCAGCGCGAGCGCCAGCGCGAACTCGAACGCCAGAACGAACAACTGGAGCGGTTCGCCAGCGTCGTCAGCCACGACCTGCGCAACCCGCTGAACATCGCGAACGGACAGCTCGAACTGGCCCGCGAGACCGGCGACCTCTCCCATCTGGAGAAGGTGGCCGAGGCCCACGACCGGATGGCGGATCTGATCGACAAACTCCTCACGCTCGCGCGGCAGGGCCAGACGGTCGGCGAGTTCGAGGAGTGCGACCTCGATCTGGTGGCCGTCCAGGCGTGGTCGACGGTCCAGACCAGCGAGGCGACGCTGACGACGGACGACGGGCTGGGTCGGATCCTGGCCGACCAGCAACGGCTGGTCGAACTGCTCGAGAACCTCTTTCGCAACGCCATCGACCACTGTGGTGACGATGTCGAGGTCCACGTCGGCCGGCTGGACGAGGGGTTCTACGTCGTCGACGATGGCCCCGGCATCCCGGAAGCGGCCCGCGACAGGGTCCTCGAATCGGGATACACCACCGCGACCGACGGGACGGGACTCGGGCTTTCGATCGTCCAGAGCATCGTCGAAGCCCACGGCTGGGACCTCTCGCTCTCGGATGGTGGGCAGGGGACACGCTTCGACATCACTGGTGTCCGTACCGTCGAGGACTGAGCGAGCACAACGGTTTTGGCTCGACCGGGCCTGCGTTCGACTATGGAGTACACACGACTCGGTTCGACGGGAACGACAGTCTCGCAACTTTGCTTCGGGACGTGGCGCTTCGGCCGGGAGACCGGTGGTGTCGTCGAGACGGACCGCGAACAGGCCCACGAACTGCTGGACGCCGCCTGGGAACGGGGCATCAACTTCATCGACACCGCCAACGTCTACGGCACGCCCCACGGCCTCAGCGAGGAGTACGTCGGCGAGTGGCTCGACGACCACGACCGCGAGGACTTCGTCGTCGCCTCGAAGGTGTACTTCCCCTTCGACGGCCGGGGCGAACCGGGTCCGAACGACTCCGGCCTGGGTCGGAAACACATCCGCGCCCAGATCGAGGGGACGCTCGATCGCCTGGACACGGACTATCTGGACCTCTACTACATCCACCGCTGGGACGAGGACAGCGACATCGAGGAGACCCTCTCGACGCTCGACGACCTGGTTCACGAGGGGAAGGTCCACTATCTGGGCGCCTCGACGATGGCGGCCTGGCAACTGACGAAGGCCCTCTGGAAATCGGACGTCGAGGACCTCCAGCGGTTCGAGGTGACACAGCCACTCTTCCACGCCGGCTACCGCGACGACGTGAAGGACTATCTCGACGTCTGCGCCGACCAGGAGATGGCCGTCTGCCCGTACTCGCCGCTGGCGGGTGGGTTCCTCACCGGGAAGTACGAGCGCGCCGACCCCGACGACCCGAAGCAGTTCGAGGGGCCCGAAGGCGCCCGCGGCGACATCTACGATTCCTTCCAGGACTACTACCTCTCCGAGCGTGGCTGGCACGTCCTCGACGAACTCCGTGCCGTCGCGGACGAACTCGATGCCACGCCCGCACAGGTCGCGCTCCGCTGGCTCATCGAGCAACCGGACTTCACCTGCGTTCCCATCGTCGGCGCGCGCACCGTCGACCAACTCGACGAGAACGTGGGCGCGATCGACATCTCGCTTTCTGACGCACAGTTCAACCGGATCGTCTCGGCCCGCTACGCCGAGGACGGTCGGCGCTGGGGCCACCGGACGTCGTAGGCGTCCGAAGTACGCTGGGTGTCACCAGGACACACGTATTTTTGGTCCTGTCCGCCTTCCGTCCGGTCGATGACACTCTCGACCGGTATCGACGCCGTCGACCGGACCTTCGGCGGTGGGCTCCCCGAGGGGTCGCTGGTGGTGCTGACCTCGCCGCCCGAGGCACAGGTCGATCCGCTGTTGCACGCGGGCCTACACGAGCGCCCGACCCACTACTTCACGACGCTCCGGGACCCTGCTACCGTCCGTGAAGAACTCGACCGTCTCCTGACCGAACCGAAGATCGCGTCCATCACAAATATCGGCGTCGACGACGGACTCGACGCGATCCGTTCGGAACTGGAGTCACTCGAACCGGGCCAGGACGTCATCGTGAGCGTGCTGGACCCGCTCGAAGCGGCAGCCACACAGAGCGAGTACGTCTCCTTCCTCAACCACGTGGGCAAGCGCCGCCAGGAGACCGACACCGTCGGCATCCTCCACTGTCTGGACACGGACGACCCGCCGGCGAACCGGGAGTTCACGCTCGCGGCGGCGGAGTTCGTCTGGCAACTCCGGTGTCAGCGCCGGGGGAGTAAACTGACCTACACGCTGGAGATCCCGAAGGCCGGTGGAGTGACGCTCGCGGACGACGACCGCGTCATGGAACTGAATCTCGGCAAGACCGTCTCTATCGACACGAGCCGGGATATCGCCTGAGTGGGCTGCGATCTCAGTCGCCCGCTTCGGCGGGGTCGACGACCTCGCCGCTGGCCGGATAGACACCGATCTGGTCGCAGTGGCCCGCCAGCGGGCAGGCCTCGGGGTCGTCCAGACAGGCCGGCTTCCGGGCCGAACAGTACTCGCGGCCGAACTGGATCATCGCAGTGTGGCCGAAACCACATTTCTCGGCCGGGACGTCCCGTTCGAGGTGTTCCCGGACCGTCTCGTGGTCGGCGTCGGCCGGTGCCAGTCCCATCCGCCGGGCGATGCGGTGGACGTGGGTGTCGACGGGGAAGACGCCACCGCGGCCGCCGGCGAACAACAGGACACAGTCGGCAGTCTTCGGGCCGACGCCGTCGTAGGCCAGCAGCGTCTCCCGAACCGTCGCCGAATCTTCGTCTTTCACGAACGCGTCGAAGCCGTCCTCGCCGTCGTAGGTCTCACAGATCTGCTCGGCGATGGCGACGATCCGTTCCGACTTCTGGTTGTACAGCCCCGCCGCGGAGATTGTCTCGGCCAGTTCCTGCTGGTCTGCGTCCGCGAGCGCGGCCGCGAGATCGCCGCCGCCGTACCGTTCCAGCAGTGCGTCGTGGGCCGGTTGACTGGCCGTGTCGCTGGTGTTCTGACTCAGGATGGTGCGGACGAGACACTCGAAGCCGTCCCGGCCGCCGTAGCGCTTCTGCCAGTACAGGTCACCGAGTGCGTCGACGACGGCTTCGGCACGGGTCCCCGCGCTGCCGGGAGCGAAGGTCCGCTCCTGGCCGCCGCCCGCCGCTCCCCCACTGATGTTGCGATCCGGTTCCGGGTCCTCCATGGTCGACCACTGGGACGCCGTCGGCTAAAACACTCCACTTCGAGTCGCCCCTCGCGATCGGACTCAGTTGCTGCCGGCACGGAGCGTCATCGTGAGGTCGGCGCCCGCCGCCAGCGCGGTGACCATGTCTCGGTCGACATGAGCGGCTGCAGCGTCCGAATCGACCATCACGGTCCGGTCGTCGACGTAGTCACTGGTCCGCAGGACGTGGCTCCGGTCGCTCTCGAAGGTGAGGTCCGGGTGGCCCCGTCCCTCGACGGTGACGGTGTGGCCGTCGGCCTCGAACGTCGCGGTGATGGTTGTAGCGGCGTCTTGGCAGGCCGCGACGAACTCGTCGTCGAACTCGCAGGGGACGCGGTCGGCCTCGACGGCGAGGATGCAGTCACCGGCCGGCGTGAGGAAGTCGTCGCTGGTTACTTCGAGTGTGCTCGTGTGCTCGCCACTGACGTTCTCGTGGCCGTGTGCGTGAACGACTTCTTGCATACCCACTCCTCGCCGGGCAGCACACTTCAGCGCGCGGACTTCGGACACAGGACGGTCACCGTCACCGCACCACACGTACACTCGTAGGCCGCCCGGCGACCGCCATCGGTCTCGAAGACCAGTGCCGGCACGTCCAGCGTCCGGTTGCAGGTCTCGTCTTCGCAGGTCGGGTTCGCCGCGTCGTCGAGTTCGTCCAGCATATCTCTCAGTTGGAGGGCTACCGACGTCAATGCGAGCCATCCCCGGAGTGAAAGTGAAACTGAACTCCGGAGAGTATTGAGCTTTATATATTGTTCCGAACCCGTGTCAATCCTTCACGCGCCCGTTAGCGGGTGTGTGAGGCCAAACCACGGTATCATTTGCACCGGAATATTTAAACAACTCCCCCCGGTATGTTCAGGTACCAGAACGCTTCCGCGTTCAGGCAGTATCGCTTTCCGCCCAACATGAGAGGGAACCCTTGTTATTGGCGTCCGCCCCTCACTAGCGGATCGACTGTCTACCCGGAAGCGGTGATGGCATAGAGGTTTCAACAATGGCAGACTCGATAGACGAATCGAAAAACGTCACAGTAACCGAAGAGGATCTTGAAAACAAATCGAAGGGCGAGCTCATCAAACTCGCCGGGCAGCTCCGCGACCGACGGAACGAGCTGAACCAGATGGCCTCCGAGCGGGCCTCCAGCCGCGACGACCTGAACGCGAAGACGCGCGAGAAGGTCGACGAGGCCCAGGAGCACCGCGAGAAGCGCGACGAGCTCAACGAGCAGGTCCAGGAGCACAAGGACCAGCGCAACGAGCTCAACGCGAAGGCCAACGAGCTGTTCGACAAGGTCGACAGTCTCAAGAACGATCTGGAACTCGACGAGGGCAAGTCCGTCGACGAGCTCAAAGACGAGATCGAGGATCTCGAATTCAAGCAACAGACCGAGGTGCTCTCCTCGGAGGACGAGAAAGAGCTCATCGAGAAGATCGAGGAAAAGCGCGAGAAGCTCCAGGAGAAGACGGAGAAACTCGACCAGACTGACGACCTCGAAGATCTCAAAGCGGAGGCCGAAGAGGTCCGATCGGAAGCCTCCAAGCACCACCAGAAGGTCACGGAGCTCGCCGACGAGGCCCAGAAGCACCACAACCAGATGATCGAGGCCTACCGCGAGGCCGACGAGATCCGTGACGAGGCCGACGAGAAGCACGAGGAGTTCGTCGAGGCCCAGGAAGCTGCCGACCAGCACCACGAGGACTTCGTCCGCGTCCAGAAGCGCCTGCGGGAACTGGACAAGAAAGAGGAGAAAGAGGAACGGTCCCAGCGCGAGGAGAAGCAGGAAGCCGCTCGCGAGGAGGCCGAGGAGATCTACCAGAAGTTCAAGGAAGGCGAGACCCTCGACACCGAGGACCTGATGAAGCTGCAGAAGGCCGGCAAGCTGTAATCTGCGAGCGCTCTTCTCTCTCGATTCCGACACCATAGATGCATCTCTCTCCCGTCACACTGCTGGTGTTCGCTACCGGCATCGTCGCGCTCGTTCCGACAGCACTGGGTGGTGTGTTGTTCGGCCTCGCACTGGCCGCGCCACCGGGGCCGATGAACGCCGTCATCGCCGAGGAGAGTGCGGTCCGTGGCTGGCGAGCCGGGTTCACGGCCGGACTCGGCGCGATGACGGCCGACGCGTGTTTCTTCGTTCTCGCCGTGCTGGGCGCTGCGACGGTCGTCACGGACACGCCCGGACTCCGACGACTGATGATCGCCGGCGGGGGCCTCCTGATGGTGTGGTTCGCCTACGGTGCCGTCCGGGAGGCCAACGCCCTCTCGAACGCGGACACCGACGTCGACGAGGAGAGCCAGGGGTTCCGGAAGGCCCTCGTGCTGGCGCTGACCAACCCGTACCAGGTCGCGTTCTGGCTCACCGTCGGTATCGGCCTGCTGGACGACGGCCGTATCGACGTGCTGTCGTACCTCCCGGCGGTCGGGACGGAGCTGTCGGGACTCCTGGTCGTCCAGACGGGCCATCCGGTGTTGCTCGCGGGGCTGTTCGGTGGTATCGTCGTCTGGATAACGGGGTTCCCGGCGGCTATCGTCGCCGCGCGTCGGCGTGTCGAGCGTCTCGCACCGGTCGTCGCGTGGGCGAGCGCGCTCGTGCTCGCGTCGTCTGGAATCCTGTTCCTCTTCCAGGCTCTATGAATCGCCCATTCCGGTGGCGACGTCGTCCAGTGATTCCTCGGCGTCCATCTCTGCGACTTCGAGTTCGAGCCACTCCTGGAACCAGCGGGTCCGCTTGAGCCGTTTGTGGACGATGGTCTCGGCTGTATCGCTCTCGACGCGCTCGCGGGCGTCGTAGCCGCGCTCGATGACGCGGTCGACCATCTCGGCGGCGTCCATGTGGGTCCGTGCCTCGTAGCCCATCCGCAACAGCATCAGGGCCGTCCCGTTGGCACCGACCTTATCCAGGATGTCGGCCTCGATGAGACACTGTGTCTCCAGCGGGAGGTCCGTCAGATCTCCCTGATAGGAGTGGTCCTCGACGGCCGAACACACCTGCTCGACGAACGATTCGGGGTACTCACCGTGGGTGTGGAGGTACTCACGTGCGATACGGGCACCGGCCTCGGCGTGGACGTCCTGTTCGGCCTCTAGCTTCGCGATATCGTGGAAGAGGGCCGCGACGCGCGTGACGTCGACGTTCGCGCCCTCCCGACGAGCGATCTTCGTCGCGAGGTCGACGACGTTGAGGATGTGGTTGAAGCGGTACTCCGCAGAGTGCCAGGGGTACCATCGCATGCGCCCGCCCTCCTCCTCGTTCTCGACGCTGGCAGCCAGGTAGTCGTGGACGAACTCCTGCATCGCTTCGAACTCCTCGTCCGAGACTGGTGACTCCCTAATTTCGACGCCCACAGAACCACCTCCGCCGACAGATTCCGATATTCATCTTATAACTAGGAAGGTACGTTCGACTCTTTAGCGTTACGACAGTCTCCTGTGAGAATACGTGCATAGTCACACCGTCGCTGGGCGGTGTTCGCTATCGGACAGTTTCAGAAAGGGTACCGAACAGCACGATGGTTGAGCGAGCGGCGGTACCCAGCTCGACGAGTCGGACGGACAGGCAGTACTGGCACACCGGAGTCAGGGGGCGTCGGACAGTCAGCAATTCTCCTATCTGTTCACCTCCAGGGACAATCACTGATATTTCGTACACATACAAAAGGCTTTCCCGGCTAATACTCTAAGAATATAATCTATTTGTGGACGTACTAGTGAGTGGGTCTTCTTCTCCTATCGACCGACGACCGGGCTGTACGTTTATACCGGTTCGTGTCGACCACTGACATATGGATATCCGACCAGCAGAACCCGCCGACAGACCGGCGATCAGGGACGTCGCCCGACGGTCGCTCCAGGCGTCGTACTCGCTCGGCCCACAGGCGATCAACAGTGCGATCGAGGAGTGGTACGACGAGGATCGACTCGCCGAGACCCTCGCCGACGACGACCGCCTCTTGCTCGTCGTCCAGCGGGACGAACAGGTCGTGGGGTTCTCCGAGAGCGTCGTTTCGGCCGACAACACCGGCACGCTCCTGTGGCTCCACGTCGACCCGGCGCATCGCGGTGAGGGGCTGGCCTCGGACCTGTTCGATGCGACCCGGACCCACCTCGAAGACCGTGGTGTCTCACACCTCCACGGCCGCGTCCTCGAGGACAACGTCGAGGGCAACACCTTCTACGCGGAGCGGGACTTCGAACAGGTCGGCACCGAACAGGTCGAGATCGACGGCCGGACGTACGTCGAGAACATCTACTCGGAGACCGAACAGTGGGGCCGCGAACCGATCGAGGACGACACCGGGCGGACGGTCTTCGTCGACCACGACAACCACGAGCGGGGATCGATCGCCCCGTTCCACGTGGTCTTCGCCGACGAGGACGGGGAGAACAGATACGGCTACTTCTGTAGCAACTGCAACACGCTGGCGAACGCTATGGACTCGATGGGCCGCATCGAGTGTGACAACTGCGGCAACGTCCGGAAACCGATCCGGTGGGACGCGGCGTACCTCTAGTCTGTCGTATCGTTCCGGCCCGATCGGTTCGGCCGTGACGACCGCTGGCGCGCTGGCCTGAGTACCGTCCAGTAGTACAGACCGAACAGTGCCACCGCGACACCGATACCGAGGAGCACGTCACCGACCAGATAGCCCGTGGTGAGGTGTGCGGGGATCGGCCCGCCGTCGACCACTGTCTGGAGTCCCTCGTGTTGCATATCTAGCGGTCGCTCCCGTTCGAACAAAAAGCCGATGACCCGTTCCCACGCTGTGAAAACAGCGCGGTCGCTCGGTACGGGCGAGGGGGCTACTACATCACCGGGTCCGGACTGTCGTCCCGCTGGCCGCTCACAGCAGTGTATCCGGTTCCCGGACCGGTTCACTCACACTGACTGACTCGGAACTATCGACCGTGATCTGATAGCCCTGGTACGTGAACTGGACGACAGTCTCCGAATCGTTCTCGCGTCCACCATCGGTAAACAGCGATGTCAGTGCGTCCGTATCGATCGCCGAATGCAACGGCGGGTCCAGCGCTACCGGGTCGGCCCCCTCCCGCTCTGCTACCCGCTCGACGATTTCTCGAACCACCGACTCTCCCGAATACATAGGGTAACCATCAGTCTCGTATTACATAAGTCCTCGCTGACATCAATTCTTCACCACCGACGATGGTGAAGCGACTCGCCTCGCTCCCAGGGCCGGCCGAAGCTATTTTAGCCAGCACAGTGAGTTTCTGCTATGTGGTATCGCAGGGGTGGCTCGAACACCGACCCAGAGCGGGAGGGGACGTAGATGGACGATAACCTCGTCGAGACCCTCAGCGAGATCGGACTGACCGAGTACCAGTCCCGGACCTACATCGCCTCGGTGACCCTGGGAACGGCGGAACTCGTCCAGCTCGCCGACCACGCTGACGTCCCGACACAGCGGATCTACGACGTCGTCGACGACCTCCAGCACGCCGGCCTGGTAGAGGTCCACGAGGGCAGTGAGGCCAAGGAGGCCGTCGCCGTCCCACCGGAGAAGGGCCTCGCTGCACTCAAGCGCCAGCGGATGGCGCAGTTCGAATCTACCTTCGAGACGGCCACCGAGCAGCTCACGAAACGATTCGACGAGGTGTCGACCTCCGGCGGATTCGTCACGTTCCTCACACACGAAGCATCGGTCAGGCGACACGTCGTGAGCGCGGTCGAGAGCGCCGACTGGTGGCTCTATCTCTCGATCCCACTCTCCTGGTACCAGGACATCGAGGCCGAGATCGAAGTCGCCCTCGACAGGGGTGTGACAGTCAGACTCCTGCTCCAGTCCAGTGATCGCGCCGCCGTCGAGAACCTCGCCTATCCCGACGGGCTGGTCGTTCGCTACCGGACCATGGCCGACACCATCGTCGCTGCAGACCGCGAGTACGGTGTCTTCCGCGGTATCGGTGTGTCCGTGAACCGCCCGGCGCTGGCAACCAACGACGACAATATCATCGACATGTTCCGGCGGTACAGCCAGCAGTTCTGGCTGGGCTCGACGCCGATTCGGACGGATTTCGACCTCCCGCGGCGGTATCTCACTCCCTGGCAGGCACTTTCTGCGCTATCGGATCGTTTCGACGCCGAGTCGCCTCTCGTCGCGACTATCGAAGGTCACGAGACAGAGACCGGCTACCGCGGTGGGTGGTCCGGGCCGATCGTCGACCATCACGTGGCCCCGAGTGATCTGGAGTCGACGGCGATACTGCCCGACATCGCTCAGTTCACCATCGAAACTTCCGAGGGTGATCTCACCGTCGGTGGCTGGGACGCCACCCTCGAAGACATCGCCGCACACGGGTTCGAGATCGATCGCCGGTCGTAGCCGCGCTCGAACACGGCCGGTTGTTCTTCGGCGCTTGGGCGGATTCGAACCGAAGGAAGACTCACTCGGCTCGCGGTTTCACCGCTCGCCAGCGCGGCGCACGCGCCGCGCATCGTTCGTCTTCCAGGGTTCGAATCCTATGGGGACGACTCTCGCTCACGTTCGTTCGCGAGAAGTAGTCCCGGGCGGATTCGAACCGCCGTCAAGGGCTGTCTTCGACACCCGGCGCGAACCGACTGTCTCCAAAGGCCCTTATGATTGGCCACTACACCACGGGACTGGGCAGCACCAGAACAAACCGCTGGAACGTACTTGAACGCTTCGAGTGTCAGTCGCTGATGACCTCGGCTTCGGTCTCCAGGAGGCCACAGACGTCGTCCTCGGCGTCGAAGCAGTCGGGGCACTGGGGCTCGCGGTCGATGATCGTGTCGAGCCGTTCCGCGACCGTCTCGTCGATGACACCCTCCAGTTGTTTGGCCTCGGTTCGGAACTCCTCGACCTCCAGAACCTCGACGAGGAACCGTTCGATGATACAGTAGTTCTGGAGCGCGTCTCTGGCCTGTTTGATACCGTCGTCGGTCAGATCGACGCCCTTGTACTTCTCGTGTTCGAGCAGGCCACGCTCCTCGAGTTTCCCGATCATCTCGTTGGCACTGGCCGGGCTCACGTCGAGCAGGTCGGCGACGTCGCCCGTCGATGCCGGTCCGTCCGACTGGTCCTGGACCAGATAGATCGCCTTGAGGTACTGCGCTTGTGTGTTCATCCGTGGTCCTCCATGAGTTCGGTCACTTCCTCGACGCCCTCGGCCTCCTCCTCGCGGATGCCACGGAGGACATCGAGGAGTCGCTCGCGCTCGATACTGAACGTCGCGTCGGACGTCTCGATAGCCTCGATGAGGTCGTCGTAGAACTTGTAGGCGGTCTCCTCGTTACAGAGCTGGTCGTAGAGGATGCCGTCGAAGTCTTCGTCGGTCTCGTACTGGGCCTCGACCAGCGTCTCGATCTCGTCGAAGGGGACGGTATCGGCGTCGAGGTCGTCGACCAGTGTCTCCAGGCGCTTGCGGTGGTCCGCTGATTCGGCGGCGGCGTGATCCAGCAGTTCGGCGACGGCCGGGTCCAGCGGGTCGTCGCTCGCCTGAGCGTGCTTCTGGGCACGAGCCTCGACCACTTCCTCGAGGACGACCCCGATCTGGAGGAGCCGGGCGAGCTGGTGGTCCGAAGCGATCGGTGCCTGGAGGCTCACGCTGCCCACCCCGTCCGGTGCTCACGTGCCGAGACAATCATACGAGCAGTTCGGGGAGGCGGCGACTTAAGCGGTTCCCTGTCTCGACACGCCGTGTGTGTCGGTCACACACTTATGAGGGATGCGGCCGAACAGCGGGACATCGCATGGGTTTCAGTCGTGACTGGTTCCGTGATGCGGTCGTCTACGAGATCGACGTCAAGACGTTCAACGACAGCAACGGCGATGGGGTGGGCGATATCCAGGGCATCACCGACCGACTCGACTATCTGGACAGATTGGGTGTCGACTGTCTCTGGCTCCTGCCCGTCCTTCCGAGTCCCTGGCGGGACAACGGCTACGACGTCGCAGAGTACTACGGCATCCATTCGAAACTGGGCTCGCTTGGTGACTTCCGGGACCTACTCGACGCGGCCCACGACCGGGGCATGCGGGTGCTCGTCGACATGGTGTTCAACCACACCTCGACCGACCACGAGTGGTTCCAGCGGGCCCGCGAGGACCCCGACTCGCCGTACCGCGACTACTACCTCTGGACCGACGACCCGGCCGATGCGCCGGACCGAACGAACATCTTCCCCGACGCCGAGGACGACGTCTGGAGCTACGACGAGGAAGCCGAGTCGTACTACTTCCACCAGTTCTACTCGCACCAGCCCGATCTGAACGTCGCGAACCCGGCGGTCCGTGCGGAACTGCGCCAGGTGCTGGCCTTCTGGACGGACCTCGGTGTCGACGGGTTCCGTATCGACGCGGCGACGCCGATGATCTCGCCGAAGGGCGCCGGACCGACCACCATCGACGAGCCACACGAGCTGTTCACCGAGATGAAGACGACGGTCCGCAAACACAGTGACGACGCGATACTGCTGGCCGAGGCCGACGACGAACCCGCGGAACTCCGGAAGTACGTCGGCGACAGTGGCGACGAGTTCGACCTCCTGTTGAGTTTCGTCATGAACGCTCATCTCGTGTACGCGCTGGAGACGGGCGACGCCGGCTACGTCGAACGCGGGTTCGACCTGTTGCCCGACCACGCCGACATCGTCCCGCACGGCCAGTGGGCGAACTTCCTGCGCAACTTCGACGAACTGAACCTCGCTGCCCTCCAGGACGACGAGCTGTTCGAGACGGCGATGGAGCGCATCGGCGACGCCGATTCCCGGATCTTCCACCGTGGCGTCCGCCTGCGGATCGCGGACATCCTCGACGGCGAGACGGACCGGCTGGCCTGTGCCCAGAGCCTCCTGTTCGCGTTGCCCGGCACACCCATCGTCGTCGCTGGCGACGAACTCGGGATGGGGGCGGACCTCTCGCTCCCCGGTCGCGAGGCGGTCCGGACGCCGATGCAGTGGAACGAGTCACCCAACGCTGGGTTCTCGACGGCCGACGCCGACGACCTCTTCCGGCCGGTCGTCGACGACGACCCGTTCGGCTACCACCGGATCAACGCCGACGACCAGTTGACCGACCCGGACTCGCTGTTGAACGTCGTCTCGGACCTCGCGTCGCTCCGGCGCACCTGTCCGGAACTGGGGCGTGGCGAGCACGCTGTCGTCGAGACCGACCCCGAGGGAGTGTTCGCAAACCGGAGCACGCTGGGGACCGCGACACTCGTCACCGTCCACAACATCGGGGAGACCGAGGCAAACGTCGCGATCGACGTCTCGGACCTCCAGGGGGGTGACACCGGAACTATGACCCACCTCTACGGCGATGCTGCGGCCACGCTCGACGACGAGACGCTCCGCGTCCACTGTCCGCCGACCGAGTTCTGCTGGGTACGCCTCGGCGTTCCGCGTCATAGGACCACCTGACGACACTGCAGTCGGTCCCTGGTTTCGTCTCCACCGAGTCGAAACGCTCACTATCCGGGCCACGATGATGTAGGCCAAGAGATGACTGACCCAGGCTGGCACGAGGATGCCGTCATTTACACGCTCGACGTGAAGACGTTCAACGACAGCAACGGCGACGGCTGGGGCGACTTCCGAGGCCTCATCGAGAAGCTGGATTATCTCGACGAGTTGGGTGTCGACTGTCTCTGGCTGCGCCCGTTCTATCCCAGCCCTCTCCGAGACAACGGCTACGACGTCGCCGACTACCGCGACGTCCACGACAAACTGGGCTCGCTCGAAGATTTCCGGGAGTTCACCGACAAGGCCCACGAACGGGACATCAAGGTCCTGACCGACCTCGTGTTCAACCACACCTCTATGGACCACGAGTGGTTCCAGCGGGCCCGCGAGGACCCCGAATCGGAGTACCACGACTACTATCTCTGGACCAGCGACGTCCACGACGCTTACAACACCATCAACATCTTCCCAGAGTACGAGGACGGCGTCTGGAGCTACGACGACGTCGCGGGCAAACACTACTTCCACCAGTTCTACCACCACCAGCCCGACCTCAACGTCTCGAACCCGAAGGTCCGCGACGAGATGCACGACGTCCTGCGGTTCTGGCTCGACCAGGGTGCCGACGGCTTCCGTATCGACGCCGCCCACCCGATGCTCCAGGCGAAGGGCCACAACGCCACGACCGAGGGCGTCTGGATGTTCGAGGAGATGAAAGACATCGTCCGCGCCGAGAAGGACCACGCCATCCTGCTGGCAGAGGCCGACGACCAGCCGGACGAACTCGACTACTACTTCGCGGACGGCAACGCCTTCGACCTGATGTTCAACTTCGTCCTGAACGCCCACATGACCTACGGCCTCGGCGTCAGAGACACCTGGCCGCTCCACCACGCTGACGAGCTTCTCCCGGACATCTCCCACGTGGGACAGTGGGCGAACTTCCTGCGGAACCACGACGAGTGGAACCTGCTGAAGCTCCCGAACGACGCCCTCGAACACGCCCGTGAGCAGTTCGGGCCCGAGGACGGTTCCTCGTGGATCTTCGGACGGGGTCACCGCCTGCGCCTGGCCGATCTGCTGGACGGCGACCACGACCGCATCGCGATGGCCCACAGCCTGCTGTTCTCGTATCCCGGCACGCCTGTCATCCTCTCGGGCGACGAGATCGGCATGGGCTCGGACCTCTGGCTCGAAGAGCGTGAGTCGGTCCGGACGCCGATGCAGTGGGACGACAGCGAGAACGGCGGCTTCTCGACGGCCGACCGGGAGGACTGTTACAACCCGCCGATGGTCGGCAACGACTTCAGCTACGAGCACATCAACGTCGCCGACCAGCGTGGTCAGGAGGGGTCGCTGCTCTCGCGCGTCCAGGACATCGTCCACGCGCGCCAGAAACATCCGATCCTCAGTGACGGCGACTTCCACATGGCCGACACCGGACACAAGGACGTGATGGTCCACCGCGTGGACACGCACGACCACGCGTTCATCTTCGCACACAACTTCGCCGACGACTACCGCGAGTCGGTCCTCCAGTGGGAAGTCCCCGACGCCGACACCTCGAAGGAACTCGGCCCCGGCGGCTACCACGTCGAAGACGGCGGCGTCACGTTCCTGCTGGACCCCCACGACTACGTCTGGCTGCACGGTGACAAGAGCGACTGGGACTGAGAACAGTCCGTCCGTACAGTAGGCAGGGTGCGCCCACTCGTCGGACCAGTTCGTTCTCTCCAGGTAGGATGCGCCCGCTGATGTGGATCTCTCTGGAGAGCGACAGCAGAACGGAAGATGGCCCGTAGAGGACCTATGCGGTCAACCGCTGGACGATGAGGTCGTCCAGATCCTCGCGGAGTTCGTCGACCGCGACCTCGTCGAGGACGGGGACGAAGAAGCCCTCGACGAGCATGTTCTTCGCCGCTTCGGGGTTGACACCGCGGGAGGTCATGTAGAACATGTCCTCGTCGTCGACCTGCCCGACCGTCGCGGAGTGGGAGGCCTCGGTGTCGTGGTTGTTGATGATCAGTTTCGGCGAGGCGTCGGCTTCGGACTCCTCGGAGAGCATGAGCGTGTTCTCACGCTGGTACGAGGAGGTGTCCCAGGCTTCGGTGCCGACGTCCTGGACGCCCTCGTAGACCGAGCGGGCCTCGTCGTCGAGCACGCCGCGGGTAACGAGGTCGGCGACGGTGTGCTCGGCCTCGTGCCAGACCCGCGAGCCGATGTCGAAGTGCTGGTCGTTGTGGCCGAAGAACGCGCCGACGATCTGGGACTCGCTGGAGTCACCCAGGAGCCGCGTCTCGACGCTGGTCTTCGTGAGTCGCGAGCCGATGTTGCCCTCGATCCAGTCGACCGTGCTGTAGGTGTCGGCGTGGCCGCGCTTGACCTGGTAGTTGTAGGTCTCCTCCGAGAGGTTCTGGAGCGCGCCGTACTGGACGTAGGCGTTCTCGCCGGTGACGGCCTCGACGACGCCGGAGTAGTAGCGCTCGCCCTCGACTGAATCACCTGTCGTCTGGCGTTCGAGGATCGTCACTGACGACGAGTCCTCGGCGACGACGAGCGTGTAGTTGAACAGCGACTTGCTGTTCATCGTCGTCCGGATCTTCACGTCCTCGGCGTCGACGCCCTCGGGGACGTAGACGACGGTGCCGGCCGAGAACAGCGCGGTCGACAGCGCGGTCAGATAGTCCCGCTGGGGATCGACGACGCTGCCGAAGTGCTCCTCGATCAGGTCGCCGTGCTCGGCGAGTGCCTCGGACCACGAGAGCACGTCGACGCCCTCGGCGTCGATGCGGTCCTTGTCCTGGGCGTACTCCAGGGGATCGACCAGCGTCTCGTAGTCGAGCGCGTCGAGGTTGGTCCACTGGCGGCCGGGCGTCCGGATGACGTCGGGCATCTCGAGGTCTTCGAGCGCCGCGAACGCCTCCAGTCGCGTCTCCAGCAGCCAGTCGGGCTCGTCGAGATCGGCGGAGATCTGCTCGACCTGCTCCTCTGTCAGTGTCGCGTGTACCTGCGTACTCATTGTTATCCGAGCGAACCCTCCATCTCCAGTTCGATGAGGCGGTTCAGTTCGACGGCGTACTCGATGGGCAGTTCCTCCGTGATCGGCTCGATGAAGCCGGCGACGATCATCTGCTTCGCGTCGTCGTCGTCCAGACCGCGACTCTGGAGGTAGAAGACGTCCTCGTCGCCGATCTTGCCGACGGTCGCCTCGTGGGCGACGTCGACCTTGTTCTCCTGGATCTCCATGTACGGCATGGTGTCGGAGGTCGACTCGTTGTCGAACATCAGCGCGTCACACTCGACGGAGGTCGAGGCGTCCTCGGCGCCGTCGGCGATGTGGACCAGGCCGCGGTAGTTCGTGCGGCCGCCGTCCTTGCTGATGGATTTGGACTCGATGGTCGACTTCGTGTCCGGCGCGTTGTGGTAGACCTTCGCGCCGGTGTCGATGTCCTGGCCCTCGCCCGCGAAGGCGATGGTGATGTGGTTGTCCGTCGCGCCTGGTCCCTTGAGGACCGTCGACGGGTAGAGCATGGTGGCCTTCGAGCCCATCGAGCCCGAGACCCACTCCATCGTGCCGTCGGCCTCGCAGATGGCGCGCTTGGTGTTGAGGTTGTACGTGTTCTTCGACCAGTTCTGGACCGTCGAGTACTGGACGTGGGCGTTCTCGCCGACGAAGACCTCGACGCCACCGCTGTGGAGGTTGAACGCCGAGTACTTCGGAGCGGAACAGCCCTCGATGTAGTGGACCTCGGAGTTGTCCTCGGCGATGATGAGCGTGTGCTCGAACTGGCCCATCCCTTCCGAGTTCATCCGGAAGTACGCTTGGACGGGCATCTCGACGGTGGTGTCCTCCGGGATGTAGACGAACGACCCGCCGGACCAGACCGCGCCGTGGAGCGCGGCGAACTTGTTGTCGCTCGGGGGGACACATTTCGTCATGAAGTGCTCTTTGACGAGCTCTTCGTGCTCCTGGACGGCCTTGTCCATGTCACAGAAGATGACGCCTTTCTCCTCCCAGCGCTCCTGCATGTTCTGGTAGACGATTTCGGACTCGTACTGGGCGCCCACGCCCGAGAGGGCGTTCTTCTCGGCTTCCGGGATGCCCAGTTTGTCGAAGGTGTCCTGGATCTCCTCGGGGAGGTCCTCCCAGGACTCGGCGCCGCCGCGTGTCTCGATGTCCGGGCGGATGTACGGGACGATGTGGTCGATGTCGACCTCCGAGAGGTCCGGCGCGCCCGGCCAGCCCGTCGGCATCGGCATCTCCTGGAACTGCTCCAGGGCACGCAGGCGCCGCTGGAGCATCCACTCGGGTTCGTCCTTGTCTTCCGAGATGACCCGGACGGTCTCCTCGGTGAGCCCCTTCTCGGTCTCGAAGGCGGCCTTCTCCTCCTTCTTGAACTCGAAACGGGCCTCGGTGTCGGTCTCTTTGAGATGGTCTTGATCTGAACTCATGGTTTGATTGGAATATGTGGTGTGGACTGATGGGCGTTACGCGGCCTCGTAGACCTCTTCGCGGACCCAGTCGTAGCCCTCGTCTTCCAGCTGTTCGGCCAGTTCCGGCCCGCCGCTCTTGGCGATCTCACCGTCGAGCATGACGTGGACGTGGTCCGGTTCGACGTAGTCGAGGATCCGCTGGTAGTGGGTGATCTGGAGGATACCGGCACCCTGCTCGTCACGGAGCGCGTTGATGCCGTTGGAGACGTCCTGCAGGCGGTCGATGTCGAGCCCGGAGTCGATCTCGTCGAGCACGGCGATCGAGGGCTCGAGGATCGCGGCCTGGAGGACCTCGTTCTGTTTCTTCTCCCCGCCGGAGAAGCCGGCGTTCAGATAGCGGGAGGCGAACTTCTCGTCCATGTCCAGTTGTTCCATCTTCTCCTGGAGGATCTCCTGGAACTCGGCGACGCCGATCTCGCCCTCTTCGACGTTGCCCTCCATCGGCGAGGTGTCGTAGCCGGCGGCGTCCTCGTTGGTGTCCTCGCCCTCGGCCTCGGCTTCGTCCTCGTCCTCGAAGAGTTCCTCGCGTTCTTCGAGCTTGGCGTTGAGGGCCGTCCGCAGGAAGTTCACCATCGTGACGCCCTCGATCTCGGCGGGGTACTGGAAGCCGAGGAAGATACCCAGCGCAGCCCGCTCGTTGGGCTCCAGGTCGAGCAGGTCCCAGGTACGCATGTCCTCGGGGATGTCGACGTCGTCACCGAATTCGTCGTCTTCGAGGTGGATGAGGACCTCGCCGTCGGTGACTTCGTAGGCCGGATGGCCGGCGATGATCTTCGCTGTGGTCGACTTCCCGGAGCCGTTCGGACCCATCAGCGCGTGGATCTCGCCCGACTCGACTTCGAGGTCGACACCGCGAAGGATCGTCTCACCGTCCTCTTCCGCGACTGCAGCGTGGAGATTGTTGATTTCGAGTACTGCCATGGTAGTCTCTTAGGTCAACCGAAACATGGGCCGAGGCGCTGATAATAGTTTCGAGTTTTGGCGCTTCGGTTTTCGAATCGGAAAGCGATGTTTCGATATAGGAAACCACCACTACTGTCCCGGTATTTTGGCTGCAGCAAGGGCGCCGGCGCTGTCGAGGGACTACTCACCTCTCGTCGGTGACGACGGCCGAACCGCGTCCGGGACACGCTCGCAGTCGATCCATTCGACGTCGAACGAACCCGTGTACTCGAATACCGGGCCGAGGAGGGGGTTCGACACGTCGACACTGATCCGAAACGTCTCTGCGTCCTCGTCGTACCACTCGTGGACGCTGGCCTGTGCGGAGAGCCACAGCGGGAACGACGTCCCGCGATCGAGTACGTAGAGGCGCTGTGCGCCGGTCTGGATCTCGATCCCGCCCTCCTCGCTCACCGAGAGGTAGATATCGACGGCTAGATGATGGTGAATCCCGAGGTAGTCGACGATGCGGTCACGGTCCTCGCTGTAGATCATGGCGGCGTCGAACCGGCGGCGGCGAGGCATATCGAAGGTTCGGAGCCACGTCACCGTCTCACGACCGAAGGCGTCCTCGTAGGCGTAGTTCCGGATGGTGAACGGGACCGCGGTGTTCTCCTCCGGGAACATCGTGTTGTGTGTCGCGCCGAACCAGAGGAACGGCAGGACGTGCGGGCCGCCGTTCCGGACGTACTCCATGGTCCCGCGGCCGATACAGGCCACGTCGTCCGCGCTCGTGAACCCGAACCGCTCCTGTATCTTCGGATGCAGGTCCTCGAAGTCGTCGCCAAGCGCCCGCTCGTAGATCGAAGGCCTGTCGGCGTCGTCTGTTCCTGTATTTCGGGTTTCGGTGTCGGGACCTGCCATCGACCACCCTATCGGAAGCCACCATTATAACGCCACTGCTGATCTAGAATTAAACTCTCGCACGCGGCCCCGATCCTACATGAACTGCCCGAGCCCGGTCTGCTCCTGTCCGTCCACCTTTTTCCGCTCGGGTGGCTCGCGGTCCTCGCCACCCGTCACGCAAAAACGTAAAAGCCGCCCGCGCCGCTGGCGCAGGCGGTTCTCACATGAACTGCCCGAGCCCCGTCTGCTCCTGGCCGCTCTTGACCTCGTCCCAGGAGATATCCAGCGCTTCGAGGATGCGTGCGATGGGGCCTTTCAGCGTCTTGTCGAGCATCTTGTCCCAGTCGACCTCGAACTCCTCGGGGATCTGGTCGGCGTACTCGAAACAGATCACGTCGGGATCCCGGCGGAATTCCCCGTAGAGCGGGTCCTGTGCCGGGTCGAGACCCTGTTCTGCTTCGACACGCTCGAAGAAGTCCGAGTGTACACGGTCGAGGTAGAGCCGCTTTGGCTTCGACCCGCTCTGGAAATTCGTCCCGAGCAGGAGGTTCGCGTACTTCGCGCCCCTGACCTGGGCGGTGTCGGTGTCGTAGTTGTCGAGTTTCTTCCCGATGCCGCCGGGGATACCGACGTCGTCCAGGTCGACGTTGCCGGCCTGGTAATCCTCGATGACCTCGCCGACGTAGGTCTTGATGTTGTCGGCGTCCTCGCCATGGACGATGCGGTCGATGACCTCTTTCTGGACGCGCTTTGTGATCGGCGCGATGTCCGATCGCTGGTACTCGAAGCCCGTGATGTCGATGTCGTCGACGTCCTTGCCCTCCTTCCAGACGATGTGGCCGGCGTACCGTTTCTTCTTGCCCGCCTGGAAGAACCGCCGGTAGAGCTTCTCGAACTCGATCTCGAACCGGTGGAACTGGGCGTTGAGCTCTTCCAGCGCGAACTCGTCGTAGGAGGCGTTGATCGTCTCCTCCAGTTCGAACCCCTTCTGGATGGTCGCTGCGATGGTCACCAGTTCTTCCTCGTCCATCTCGGGGTGTTTCTCCCGCATCTCGTCGGTGACCTCGACATCGCCGTCGACGTCCGCGGCACCGATGTCCCCGAGCTGGAGCATGACGGAGTCCGTATCCCCGTATACGACCTCGTATCCCTCGTTTTCGACGACTTCGTCCGTGTAGTCGATGACCTCACGGCCGGTGGCGGTGACCGCGGCCCCCATCTCCTTGTCGTAGAGGCGGAACCGGTCCCATCCCAGGACGCCATAGAGCGACTGGCCGACGAACTGGAACGTCCCGTTCCGACCCGCGAGAAGCGTGTGGTTGTCTTCGACAGTGACACAGTAGACACCGTCTTCGGCGGTACTTTCCGAACCGCTCCGGTGCATCCGGAGGGTGTTCTTGCTGTCTTCGGTGACGTAGAGCCGCCACGAGCCGCTATCCCGATTGTAGTTCGCCGTCAGACCGAGGTGAGTACAGAGCCGAAGTACGTCGTCGCGGAGCCGCTCGCTGGAGGTGGTGTATCGCCACGACCCCTTCTGCCGGTCACCGTCACCGGCGACGAGCGTGTCGAGGAACCGCTGTTTCTGCTGTTGGCTCAGGTCGAAGACGAACTCCGGGATTCGCTTCTCGAAGCTGTTACCACCACAGAGGTCACGCAGGAGGTCTCCGAGGAGCTTCGAGGTGAACTGGTAGGAGTGGTCGTCGACGTAGTAATCCAGTGCCATCCGGTCAAGCAGATCACCGATGTCCGCGTGGTGGGACTGGCCACCGTCTGTGAGTGCTTGCTGGGCAATCTTGACGGTCGTGGCGGAGCCCCGCTTTTTTTCTCCGAACTGCTTCGTCTCGGACGTGTAGACGTTCCCCTCGGTGATGTACCACGCGAGCAGTTCGAGGAAATCGTCGCCATCGAAGGTTCTTGGAATCCACTTTCGACCTGCCTCGGCGTGGACGAACGTCTGCTCGGCCACCTCCTCGATGTACTCCCTGTGGGCTTCGAACGAATCCGGATCGAAGACGTATCCCTCCGCGCTGATGTCGTTTTTCAGTACCGTATCGGGATAATACCCGAGTTCTGCGGCGAACGTGTGTCCGTGGACCTCGGGACGGACCCACGCCTCAAAGTCGTCCACTAACTCCGTGAGGTCGACGGTTTCCAGTGGCTCGCCGTCTGGACCGTCCCAGTCGTGTGGCAGTTCGTAGTTCGTCGCGTCGTCGAGGTTGCCAGCCTCCACGAAGCGATACTCGTCTTCGGTGATCCCGTTCGTCTCGTTTTTTCTGACGAGCATCCGGTGGTTCGGCGTCACGCGGAAGTCGATCTTGCTCGTCTCGATATCGACGAGGTCGCCGCGGTAGTCGGGGTACGCGTGTGTATCGACGACCGGTTTCACCTCCATCTCCCTCGTGTCCGGGTCCAACGAGTACACGTGGTCGCCGACTTCGAGGTCCCGGATGTTCCGGATGCCCGCCGGAGTCAACACGTCGGTATCCGGCGTGAAGCAGTTCATGATCACCTTGACAGCCGCTTGTTGCCGGTCTAAGCGCTCGTACTCCGGATTTTCGGGGTCGTAGCTGTTCCGCTGGGACTTCTTCTCTTCGCGCTCTGTCAGGAGTTCGTCGACCATCTCCCGGATGACGCCGTCCGGTTCCTTCCGGAAGTGGGTCCCGTTGGGGGCGCGGTAGGTCTCGCCGTCGTAGCGCTCCGGGTCGACCTTCGTCTCGGGTGACGCGTTCGTCGTCACCATGCACATGGGGTAGAGGCTCTTCAAGTCTAAAACTGTGACATTTTCTCTAACGCCAGTAATTGGGTCGAAAACCGCTCCACCTTCGTAATCTTCACTCTCTTGTTGGCCTTTCGAGGGGAGCGCGAACTCGCCGTGGAGTTTGTGCAGGACGTACATGTCGACGGCGTCGCCGGGCGTCGTCGCGTCTTCGAGTTTGCAGCCGACGAAGGTGCGGACCTCGTCCCAGAAGTCGACGATATCCTGCTCGCGGTCGAGTTCGACACAGAGTTCGACGTCCCGGAGGTTGTACTCCAGCAGGCGCTCGGGGTCCTGTTCCCAGAGGTCGCCGATGTCGCCGGTGTAGCGTTCCTTCCCCACGCCGAGTTCCTGTTCGCCGACGGCGTCCAGGCGGTACGATTCCAGTTCGGTGAACTGCGTGCGCTTGTACGCGTACAGCAGGTCGAAGACGACTCGACCCTTGATGTCGGGGCCCTGCCAGTCGCTGCGCCAGACTTCGTCGACCCGCGAGAGTCGGTCGATGTCGAGGTCGTAGTCGTGGTCGAAGCTCTGGAGTTCTTCGAGTCGGTCGAGCAGGTACGGGGCGTCGAAGTCGTCGAAGTTCCAGCCGGTCAGGACGTCCGGGTCGGTCTCGACGATGTAGTCGACGAACGACTCCAGCATCGCCTCCTCCTCCGCGAAGATCCGAACGTCGACGTCGAGGTCGCCGTCACCGATGGGGTCGTAGCCGGCCAGTGCCGCGGGCCCGTCGACGCCCTCGGGCGACTGGTAGAGCCAGACGACGTACTCGTCGTCGTAGGAGTCGTGTGAGGTGAGACAGATGATCTTCTCCTCGCCGTCCTCGGGGAACCCCGAGCGGTCGTCGACCTCGATGTCGAAGGTGTTGACCCGCGGGTCAGCGGTGGCCTCGACGGCCTCGATCTCCCTGTGATGGACGGTCAGGGCCCCGTCGTCGCTCTCACGGGCCGGCACCCGGACGCCGCTGGTGATGTCCTTGTCGATGAGCAGGCGGTTGGGAAAGAGGATGTCCGCCTCGTAGTGGTCGAAGTCGTCACGCATCTGGCCGACGTCGCGTGGCGTCTGGCCGAATATCTTGACCAGACGCTCACCGCGGATCGACTCGTAGGGCTCACCGTCGGCGTCGGTCTCCTCCCAGCCCGTGATGCGGTCGTACTGACGCAGGCGGTCGGCGTCGACCGACGACGCCGGCGCGTAGAAGTACGGCGTGAACTCGTAGACCTCGGCGTGGACAGGCTCGTTGTCGGCGGTGCGGCCGAAGACGTGGACGACGGGGAACTCGTCGTCGCCCCGCCCCTCGACGGTGTAGTCGACCTGCGTCACGACGAATTCGACGGTCCCCTCGACGTCCGGGAACTGCCGTTCGTCGAGGTCGACCACGTCTGTGCCGCCGTCGTCGCTACCTGCGATCGCTTTCGCCTCGTCGACCGGCCGGTCGTCGCTGGCGCTCCCTCCCGTGAAATCCCCGAGGGCTCGCTGACTCTCGTCACTCATTGGCCTCCCTTCGAGGTGCCCGATGAAAACACCGGCGGTCGAATTTGTCGTGGGCAGAAAGTATATGTCATGGTGTGGCATACCGGACTACGAAGTCCCATGTCGCACCATGCTACCGCGGATGGCGAGGCGGACCGGTCGGAGCAACTGCGTTCGGAGCCCGCGCTCCCGGACGCGGTCCAGACGACGGAGACCTACGAGGTGGACAACGGGACAGTATTCTACGACGCCCAGAACCCGCTCGCCTGGCTCCAGTCAGACGTGGCGATGCCCCTGGACGAGGTGAACTGACTCGCCGGCCGTCGTCGCCCGCTGTCTGCCATTTCCCGGACAGCGATGACACTCTCGACTCGTACCGACCAGGAACGCTTTTTCACTCCGGGGCCCAACGTCGTGTGTGGTCCAGATCCCCGACGACGACTCCGACTCGGGCCCGAGCGTCATCAACGAGAAGAGCGCCCACGAGCCCGACGAATTCGACCCCGACAGCCTCGGCCCCGGTATCCCGGAGGCGCCGTCGGCACCCGAACCGCCGCGGGACGGCTCCGCGAGCGAGGCCACCGGCCTGTTCTGGAAACTCGTCGTCGTGTTCAACGTCGCGCTCCTGGGCCTGTCTGTCGGCCCGATGCTGATCTACTTCGAGGGCCAGGTCGACCGCGGGACGCAGGTCTTCCTCGTCGGCGCCATCGCCTTCGGCTACGGATACTTCCGGTACCGCCGGTTCATGGCCTCCAGGGACGACACCGACGAAGCTGCGGACACGGACGAGGTGGACGCCGAGAACCCGTCCGACGACGCGGCGTGATCCATCACAACGGCTAACCGCGCACGACGACTACGGTCTGCCATGCGAACCGTCCGCGACGAGTCGGGCACCCGATATCTCCTGCTCAAAGCCTCTGGCGACTCCAGTCTGGTCCGGAACCCCGAGACGGGGGAACGGACGCATCTCCCCAACGACCGCCTCGAACCCGTCGAGGGCGAGTCACCACTGGAGACCGCTGCGGGTGCCGTTCCGACCCCGATTCGGCGCGTGCTCACCGCTGCCCACGACGACCGGGCGCTCGGACTGCTGGTCGAACTCGACGCCCGCGGGCCGCTGGCGGTCACCGACCTGCTGGACAGCTACGACCTCTGTGAGAGCGACCTCCACGGCCTCCTCGCGGAGTTCCGTGCGGCCGGACTCGTCGCGGAGGCCAGCGTCGCCGGGCAACCAGGCTACGACGCCACGGAGACGACGGCCGACGCGCTCGCGTCGCTGGAGGCCCGCTAGACCAGTTCCGCGACCGTCGCCTCGACGCGTTCGACCCGCGAGCGGTTGGTGGTCGCGTCCTTCTCGACGCGGACGAGGTCGTCCGCGGCCCCGACGAGTTCGTCGTCGTGGCTGACGACCAGTATCTGCTCGACGCCGACCTCGTCGCGCATGTACTCGACCAGATCCAGCAGTTGCGTGACGTGGCCCGAGTCCAGGAAGACGGTCGGCTCGTCGAGGATGAGCGGCGGCATCGGCGCCGACCCCTCGATCCCCTCCGCCAGCAGCCGATAGATCGCACAGCGCAGGCTGAGGTTGAACAGCGCCCGCTCGCCGCCCGAGAGCTGTTCGGGTTCCAGGGCGTCGCCGTCCTTCTGGTAGACGGTCAGCCGGTACTCCCCGTCGAGTTCGATGTGGGAGTAGGAGTCGTTCTGATAGACCAGATCGAACGTCTGGTTGAGCATCCGTTCGAGCGTCTCGACGTTCCGCCGGCGGAGTTCGGCACGCAACGTCCCGTACATCTCCTGGAGCTGCTGGGCCTCGTCGTACAGCTGGTCGAGCTGCTCGAGGATCTCGCTGAGAGCCTCTCGTCGGTCCCGGAGCGACTCCAGTTCGTCCAGTTCGTTTCGCACCCCGCCGATGGCGCTCTGGAGGTCGTCGCGCTGTTCGCGAAGCTCCGCGAGCTTCGCCTCTGCTTTCTCCAGATAGGCTTCGGCGCGCTGTTTCTCCGAACGGGCTTCCGCGACGCGTGACTCGTCGACCGCGTCGGCCAGTTCCTGTTTTCGTTCCCGCTTCTCGGTCAGTCGCTCGCGCCGTTCGTCGTTCACCTCGGCGAGCTGTGACCGCTTCGAGCGCACCTGCTCGATGTCGCTCTCGCAGTCGTCGATATCGTCGAGCAGCGTCTCGACCTCCTCCAGTCTCGCTATCGACTGCTTGACTGTCTGGTGTTCCTGGTTGCACTCGCCGATGACCGAGCGACAGTCGGCGGCCTGCTCGCGAGCGTCCGCCGCGGCCTCGCGCTTCTCCTCGGCCGTGGATTCGAGTTCGTCGGCTTCGGACCGTAGCTCCGAGACGCGCTCTTCGTCGGCTTCGAGGCCGGATTCCTTCTCCTCGATGAGCTGGACGACGTTCGAGCGGTTCTCGGAGAGCGTCGACAGCCGGTCGGCGGTGTCGACCAGTTCCTCGGCGGCGTCGCGGTCCGCCTCCAGTGTCTCGACCGTTTCCCGTGCGCTGTCGAGTTCCGCTTCGAGTTCCGCGATCCGCTCGCGGTCGTCCTCGATCGAGTCGACGTGTGGCGAGTCCGCTACGTCCTGCCCGCATTCGGGACATTTCCCGGCTTCGAGCAACCCCTCTGCTTCGGCCAGCGCGTCCCGCTCGCTCTCGATACGGGTCTCCAGTTCGGTCACCCGCTGACGGGCATCTTCGAGGTCGGCCACGATGGACTCCCTGTGGGACTCGACCTCGCTTCGGGCGACGTCGGCGTCCTCGAACCGTTCTTCGAGTGTCGCTCGCTCGTCGTCGATGGCTGCCAGTTTCTCCCGGCGGTCGGCCAGCGTCTCGCGGGCTCTTTCGATCTCGGACTCCAGTTCGGCGGCTTCCTCTCGCTTGGCCTCCGCACGTGAGGAGAGGTCCTCGGCCTGCTCGGCCAGATTGTCGGCCTCGCCGCTGTGCTTCTGGGCTTCGACCTTCTGTGTCTCGATCCGGGACCGGAGGTCGTCGGCCCGCTCTTCGAGCGTCGCCAGGCGCTCGGCGACGGCCTCCGGATCGGCAGCGTCGAGGTCGGTGTCCGAGACCGTCTCCGCCAGGCGTTCCGCCAGTGTCTCCCGGTCCGACTTCCGCTCGGAGAGTCGCTCGGAGAGCCGGTCGCGCTCTGTCTCGGCCTCGGTGATTGCCGCCTCCAGCTCCTGAATGTCCTCGCTCAGTTCGGCCAGCTCGGACTGCTTCTCCTCGTGTTCTTCGAGGACCGACTCGGCCTGATCGAGCGTCTCCTCGGCGGTTGCCTGCTGGCCCTCGATCCGTTCGATCTCGGTCTGGACCTCGTTCAACTCGGTCTCCAGTCCGTTGAGTCGCTCGTGGAGCTCCTTGTCCTCCTTCTCGTCGATCTGTTCGTCGAGTTGCGAGAGGGCGCCCTGCTTGTCGTCACGGACCCGGCCGACGCCGACGCGGGCGTCGCTCGCCCGTTCGCGGTAGTCCTCGAGCTTCCCGAGTTGCAGGAGGTCGTCGAGCATGTCCTGGCGGTCGCCCGGCGACGCGTTGATGAGCTTGTTCACCTCGCCCTGCCGCACGTACGCGCAGTTGACGAAGGCCTCGCTGTCCATCCGCAGGAGTTCCGTGACGCGGTGTCGGACGTCGCGAGCCCCCTCGAAGGTCCCGTCCGGCGTCTCCAGGACGCACTTGGCCGTCGTCGCGCGCTCGCCCGTGGCACGCACCCGGCGAGTGAGGTGGTAGTCCCCGCCGGCGTGTGAGAACCACAGTTCGACCGTACAGTCCTCGGCCCCGAGCGTGACGAGGTCGTCGAGCGTCTCGTCGACGGCTCTGGCCCCGTAGAGGGCGAAGAAACAGCCCTCCAACAGCGAGGACTTCCCGCTTCCGTTGAGGCCGTGGATGACCGTCACGCCGGGATCCAGTTGCAGGTCCGCGTCGTCGTAGCACTTGAAGTTCTCCAGTCGGACGCGCTGGAACCTCATCGGCGACCCTCCATCAGATGAACTCCTCCATGCTCGACTGGTCCTCGCCGTCGGCGTGGCTCTCGGCGTCTGCCGACTGCGTGGCGCCGTCGGTCGACTGCGAAGCGTCAGCCGTTGCCTGTGTCGTCTCGTCCGTCGATACGTCGTCGATCGGTCCAGCGTCCTCTGTCTCGGACGCGCTCTCGGCACTCTCACCGTCCGCCGCCAGTGCGTCGGGATCCTCTTCGACGAGGTCACGGACCCGCTGTTCGACCGTCGACGTCACGTTCGCGTCGGCGACCTTCGAGGCCCGGATCGTCTCGTCGATGTCGCGGGCGGCCTCGCTCAGGCCGAGTTCGCGGACCCGCTCGGTGACCGCGTCGTCCGGGTCCGCGAAACTGACGTCGGTCCCTCCCGCCTCGGCCGCCAGCTCCCGGTGGTCGGTGACCCGCGCGACGAGCGCGCCCGCATCGAGTGCGTACTCCTCGACGCTCGCCGGTGCGATCGGGTCGCCGTCGCCGTCGATGCTCACGACTACCACCGCATCCGTGACGTCGTACTGGCCGACCTGGCTCCGGACACGGTCGACGCCCTCCTCGGGTCCGAGTTCCACGTCGACGAAGACGAAGGGTCGGGTGTCGAGGCCACGTCGGGTGATCCGGACTTCGTCGTCGAAGGTGACGATGTTGTAGCCTCGGTCTTCGCGTTCGCTCGCGCTCGCGCGCTCGGTGGAACCACAGTAGGTGACCCAGGCGTCCGCGACCTCCTGTTTCCCCGGCGCGTGGTTGTCCCCAAGGAGAAGTGCGTCGAACGCCACCGACGATTCGGTCAGTACCTCCTCGGCGTCCCAGTCGCCGTAGTCGAACGGCTGGAACAGCCCGTGGGTGACCAGTGCGGCGTGGTCGGCGTCGTGTACGGCGAACTCGTAGTCGAGGTCGTCCCGTTGTGAGCGCGGGACGAAATCGAGTCCGTAGAACGCGGTGTCGCCGACGACCGTCGGCTCGTCGGCCAGCCGCGTCGCCAGGCCCAACGATTCGTAGAGGTCGAGCCACTGTGCGTCGCGTTTCGCCTCGTGATTACCTACGACGGCGAGAAACGGTATGCCCGCCGAGTCGAGGTCTTCGAGGACCGACAGCGTGCCCATGATGTCCGTCAGCGACGGCCGGCGGTCGTGGAACAGGTCGCCGGCGTGGACGACGGCATCGACGTCGTCCTCGATGGCGTCCGAGACGACCTGCCGGAAGGCGTCGAGGAAGTCCTGGCGCCGTTCCGGGACGTGGTACTGCTGGTACCCCACGTGGGTGTCGCCGGTGTGTATCACCCGTGTCATTCGTCAGGGCGTAAGCCGGCCCCGCCTAAAGAGGTGTTGCGACCACAGTGAAAGTGATCGTCGGCTGCCGCCTCGCGGTACGCTCTGAATGCTGCCAGGGCCCTGCGGCCCGCGGCTGCTAACTCGACGTCGACAGCCTCGGCTGTTGTGACGGCCCGTTCGAGACGGTCCAGCCCGATCGTCGTCCGGAACGCGACCGCTGCACCGAGCGAGGACTGAGCGAGGATGGCCGCCTCGATGGTCGCCCGGACGTCAGGGTCGGTCAGGCTGGACCTCCCTTCTCCGGTAGCGTCCCCTGAGCGGTCTGCGTGGCCAGGTACATCTCCCGTCTGGTTCATCGTCGGGTCTGGTCCCGCCATCCCTGATAAACTCCCGGACGAGGGTTCAAGTACGGTGACGGCGCCAACCGATCGCATGGCCGACAGCGAGACACTCTCGGAGCGAGTCAGCACTGTGGAACGAGCGATGACCGACGGCGAGAGGGAACTGCCCGACGCTAGCTCCATCGCGGACGTCGAGACCCGACTCGACGATACCGAGTCCTATCTCGACGAACTCGACGACCGTGTGACGGAACTGGAGGCTGCGACACAGGCGCTCCGCGGCTACGTCGGGTCGATCCGTGCTGTCAACGAGGACGTCGAACGACGTGCGGACGCCGCGATCGCGACCGCCGAACGCCTCGAATCCAGGTTGGACGACGACACGGCGCCTGTTCGTTCGGATTCCGACGGGGCGCGTGACTCGTCCCCGGCCGGCCGTGGAACAGGATACTCACGGCAGTCGCCCACGGGGGACAAAGAGCATCGAGACGGTGACAATCCGACCCCGAAAGCGGACGATCCGACGTCTGATTCCCTCGATGCCGCGTTCGGTGGGTCTGGAACGACCGACGGCCCGGAGGTCGAAGCGGGTACGGGATCGACCGCGAACGGAATCGAACAACCCAGCACAGTGGGCGGTGATGGGGCCGGCCAGCGTGGTGCGAGCAGCGAACGCAGCGAGGAGCGACCGCCTGGCGTCCTCGCTCGGATCCGGTCGCTCCTGTGAGTGTTCGCCTCGTGCTCGCGGTCGTCATCGGGGCAGCACTGCTCGGTGCCAGTATGCCCGCTATCGACAGTGCCAGGGTCGACCACACTGACGCGACCGTCGCGCGGCAACTGGAGACGCTCTCGGAACGTCTGGAGGCGATGGTGTCGCGCGACGATCCGGCAGTCGGGCCGGGGGCGTCGCTCCGGACTGACATCTCGCTACCACACCGGTCGTTCACCAAAGCCCCAGTCACGAGGCTGATCTTCGAGCGCAGCGACGGCGGTACTGTGGCGAGATGGCGCGTCGGCGACGACGGGTGGACACACCGTCGACTGGTCGGCCTGCCGCTCCTGACCGACGGCGGGTCCCTGACACTCCGGTCGCCGGGGGCGAACCGACTCGTGTTCGGGTACCGGTTCGTCGACGACCGCAGAGTCGTGACCGTCCGGCGGTTTAAGTCGGATGCCGCGGCCAGGCCGGCCTATGCGTGAGTTGCTCTTCGGGGAGACGACCGATCCGGACTGCGCCTGCGTGTGCACCGCCGATGGGGCGGTGCTTCGCGTCGATGCGAGCGACTGTCCGGGCGGAGGCGATCTCGCCAGCGAGCCAGCCTGTCGTGCGACGGTCGTGACTGCACTGAACAGTCGTGAGATCGACAGCGTGGTCACGAGCGATAGCGGCCGTGAACGTGTCTATCTCGACGCCTCGGCTGCCCTGCTGACCGCCGCCGGCTGCTTCCAGGAGCGCGTCGGTACGGTCGATCAGCGGCTGGCAGACCGGACGACCAGGGACCCACTCGCGGCGGCTGAGGAAGCGGTCGGCCGGAGCGGTCCAGTATCGACGATGGCCGCCGAGACGGGGCTCGCCCTCGTCGCGGAACCGGCCACCGACTACGCGGTAGCCCTCGGTGCGTACGTGGGTCCGGCAGTCAGCGACGCACTGATCGCCGAAAGCCCGCCACAGGGTGCTGTCCTCGCGGACCGCTGGACGACCGAGACCGACGCGGTGGTCCGCCGCTACGAGCGCGAGGGTGCGATGGATCGCTACCACCTCGAACCACGCGAGTACCGCTTCGAGGCGGCGACTACCGAGCAGTTGGCCGACGCGTACGACCACCTCGCCGCCGATGCCGGCGATCGGACACCTCATCAGGCGGCCAGCGAAGTCGCCGACGAGGGTGCGACCGCTGCCGCCGTCGGGTCCGTGCTGGCGAAACACACGGGCGGTCTGGGCGTCCTCGAAGACCTGTTTGCCGACCCCCGTGTCTCGGACGTGTTCGTGACGGCCCCTGCGACCGAGACCGAACTCCGTGTCCGCGTCGCTGGCGAGACCATGGAGACGAACGTCAGACTCACCGAGGACGGTGTCCAGGCTCTCGCGTCGACGTTCCGCCGGACCAGTGGTCGCCCGTTCTCGCAGGCCAGTCCAACGCTCGACGCGACGACGGACGTCGGTGGACGCCGTGTCCGTGTCGCCGGAGTCGCCGAACCGGTGAGCGACGGGCTCGCCTTCGCGTTCCGGGCCCACGACGGCGACGTCTGGCGGCTCGCCGACCTCGTCGCCAACGGGACGATGCCGGCCGACGTCGCAGGGCTGCTCTCCGTGGCCGTCGAGCGGGGCTGCGCCTGTCTCGTCGCGGGTCCACGGGGCGCAGGCAAGACGACGACGCTCGGTGCGCTCCTCTGGGAACTCCCGCAGTCGGTCCGGACCGTACTGATCGAGGATACCCCGGAACTCCCGGTCGGACAGCTCCAGTCCGCAGACCGTGACGTCCAGGCGCTACGAACCACTGCATCCGATGGGCCGGCCCTCGACCCTACCGAAGCACTCAGGACGGCACTCCGGCTGGGCGAGGGCGCCCTGGTCGTCGGCGAGGTCCGCGGCGAAGAAGCGGCAGTCCTCTACGAGGCGATGCGTGTCGGTGACGGCGACGGCGCCGTCCTGGGGACGATCCACGGCGGTGGTCCCGAGCCCGTCAGAGAGCGGCTCGTCACCGACCTCGGAGTCCCGGAGCGCTCGTTCGCCGTCACGGACCTGATCGTGACGCTCGGCCGCGCGGAGACGTCCGGCGACCGGTTCGTGCGTCGGATCGACGAGGTCGTCGCCCGGAGCGACGGCGTCTCGTTCCAGCCACTGTTCGAGCGGGACGGCAGTTCGACGACGGCGACCGGGAGAATCGACCGCGGGAACAGCTATCTCCTCGACGAGATTGCCCGGTCAGACGAATCCTATGCCGACGTCCGGTCACAGATATCGACGCGGAGAGGCACGCTCGACGAAGACCGGGCCTGCGATCACTCAGGCCGGGCCAGTCACGGGGGAGTATGATCCGACCGTTCACACTACTGGCAGCAGTGTGGCCGCTTCCCGTGTCGGTGCCGGCGTCACACCGACGTGCCTGTCGGCTGCTCGATCTGACCGAGTCGCCGGAGACGGTCCTGGCAGCCAGTTACACGGCGACGCTGTTTGGGTTGGCTGTCGGCGGTGTGCTGCTGGTCGGAACCCACTCTGTCGTGATCGTCGTTGCGGCGTTCGGGTTCGCAGCCCTCGCGCTCACTGCTGGTCGCTACGGCGTCGAACTGGCAGCCCGTGCCAGGCGCGTTCGGGCACTCGGGACGGCGCCGTCGCTCGTCACCAGGCTCGTCCTCGGTGTCGGACTGTGGCCGAACACCGAACGGGCGACGGCCTTCGCCACCAAGACAGGGTCGGGGCTGCTCGTCGAGCGCCTCGCCGAGCACCGCCGGCGGGCACGTGGGACACCACGGAGCGGGTTGCGCGCGTTTGCCGAGGAATGGGGCGAGACCTTCCCCGCGCTGGAGCGAGCGATCGCGGGCGTCGAACGCGCGGCCGCTGCGCCGGCCGACGAGCGGGACGCGTTGCTCGCCGACGCTCGCCAGCGGATGCTCGACGGTACGCGCGACGAGATGGCGTCCTTCGCCGCTTCACTCCGGATACCGGCGACAGCCATCTACGCCTTCGGGGTCTTGCTCCCGCTGGCGCTCGTCTCGCTCGTCCCCGCAGCCGGAATGGCGAGCATCCCCGTCTCCGAGTCGTTCTTGCTGGTGGCGTACGTTCTCGTTCTCCCCGCGGTTCTCGTGCTCGCCGCTGCGTGGCTCCTCGCACGGCGTCCGGCAGCGTTCCCGCCGCTGAGCGTCCCACGGACACATCCGGATGTCCCGGATAGCAATTGGCTGGCTGTTCTGACTGGCGCGGTCGTTGTGGGTGTGTGCTGGCTTGTCGGACCGACGCTCCTCCCCGACTGGGGTGTACCCGGTGCTGCACTCGGGTTCGGGACAGGGACAGTGTTTGTCGTCGCCTACCGTCCGATGGCTGCCGTCCGTGACCACGTTCGGACGGTCGAGGCCGGCTTACCGGACGCTCTCCAGGCTATCGGGCGACGGGTCGCCCGTGGCGAAGCAGTCGAGGCCACGCTAGCGACCGTCGCGGACGAGCGGTCCTCACCACTCTCGAAGGTACTGGCCGAGGCTGCGGATCGACAACGCCGTCTCGGGGTCGGTATCGAGGAGGCCTTCGGCGGCGAGTACGGACCGCTCGCGACCATCCCGAGCCGACGTACCGGGGAGGCTGCCTCCCTGCTCTCGGCTGCCGGCGCGGTCGGTCCCCCGGCCGGCGCAGTCGTCGCGTCGATGGGGGACCACCTCGCTGACCTCCGTGAGGTCGAGCGTGAGACGCGGCGCGATCTCGCCCAGATAACGGGCACGCTCACGAACACCGCCGTGTTGTTCGGCCCGCTCGTCGGCGGCGCGACGGTCGCACTGGCCGGTTCGATCGGTCCACGCGGACCGGTCTCGTCCGTCTCCGTCGACACGCTCGGTCCGATCGTCTGCTGGTACGTGCTGGTCCTGGCGGCGGTCCTGACGACTCTGTCTGTCGGGCTATCCCGTGGCCTGGACCGTGCCCTCGTCGGCTACCGTGTCGGTCTGGCACTGCTCTCGGCGACTGCGGCGTACTTCGCGTCCGTTCTGGGGACGGGACTGTTGGTGTAGATTTAAGTCCGATACCGAGGCCAGGTCGTGCCATGTTCGAGCCACCTGTCGAGACGGTCTTCCTCTGGGCCGGTATCGCGGCGGTGGGCGTGGTGGTGTTCGCAACGGTCGCTCAGCTACCGACGGCAGCACCGCCCGATGCCACTGCAGCGGCGGCGACAGTCGACGAGGTCGCGACCAGCCCGCCGGGTTCGCTCCAGCAGCGGCCACTCGGAGCACAGTTCTGGTCGCCTGGCACCCGCCAGCTCGGTCTCAGAAACGACGGCGGGACGACACACGCGACCTTCCTGCAGCCAGTCACACCAGCGTTGCGTGGGCCGCTGCAGGCGGTCCTCGATGGGACGTCACCGGCCACGGTGTTCTCGTCGCCGAGCGCTTTCGGTCGTGCGGCCACCAGGGCCCGTCAGCGGGCAGCCAACGGCAGTTGGCGCCCGGCACCGGATCGGCTGACAGTCCGCCGGACAACGTGGGGGGACGTGGATGTCACACTCGTCGGATAGGGCGGCGGCCGAACCGCTCGCCGCACTCGTCGCCGTGTTCGCTGTCACGGTCGGGATCGCACTGTACGCGGGCGTTCTCGACGACGCGATTGCCGGGACAGACACGGACCGCAACCGGGCAGCGCCGACGGCGGACCTGATCGAGCGGCGACTGTCGACGGCCGGGATTCTCGATCCCGGAGGTATCAACCGCTCGCTGGCGGCGGTTCCGGGCGGTTACTCCGGGAACGTGAGCCTCCATGCCGGTCAGCACTGGAGTGCAGGACCGAGGCCGCCGGTGGGGAGCGACACAGCCGAGCGAACGGTACACGTCCGGACGAGTCCCGGCGTGGTCCGCCGTGGGACACTACATGTGTCGGTGTGGCGATGACCCGCGCCGTAAGCACCGTCGCCGACGTGACGGTCTTCCTGCTGTTCGTCGGTGCTGCCGCTGGCGTCGTCCTGAGCGGCAGCGTCGCGGAGACGCCGCGGGTCGGCAATCCGGCGGCCGTCGACGCCGAACTGCTGGCGACGAGCACCGCCACCGTCGAGTACGAACTCTCGACGAGTGCGATCGCCCCCAACGGGTCAGCGCCGTCCTGGGTCGCGAACGGCACGGCCAGACGACAGCGGTCGGCACACGGAACCGTCGCGGAACTGCTCGGCGACGCGTCACTGTCTGCCGTCATGATCGACGGCAAGCGTCTCTCCCGTGCTCGAACGGGATTCGAGCAGGAGATCACAGCGACGACCCGGCGTCGACTCCAGCACCGGGAGCGACTGACAGCCGTGCGGGCTCGCTGGGAACCCTACCCCGGGGCGCCCGTCGCAGGGACGGTCCGCGTCGGTGATCCACCGCCCGGCGATACGGACGTCAGGGCGGCGACGGTCACGGTTCCCAGCGGGATGGACAACGCGACGCGCCCGGCACTCGCCGCTGCACGGTCCTCGGGATACGACGGCGTCGCGACCGTGCTCGCTCGCACGGTCGTCGAGGGGTTGTTCCCGCCGGACAGGACGGCCCTCGCGCTCCGAGGTGACTACCCTGCAGATGCGGTGATGGCCGCTCGGTACATCCGGATGGCGAACTCCACTGGCGCCGGCCCACTCGCGCTCACCCGGGCCGACCCCACTGCACTGAACCGGAATCTGACGGCCGCACTGGCCGACCGGTTCCGCGCCGACCTGCGGTCGCGCTTCGCTTCGCCGACGGCCGCGGCGCGGGCGGCAGCGACACACTGCGTTCGTATCACCGTCAGGACGTGGTCGCCGTGATGGACGACCGTGGCCGGGTCCCGTTCGCGCTGCTCGGTGTCCTGTTGCTCGTCAGCAGCCTCACGCTCGCGCCGACGCTCGTGACGCGTCCGTCCCTCAGCGAGACGACGGTCGAGCGTGCCTTCGAGCGGACGACCGCCGAGACACAGACTGCGGTCAGAGACAGCGTGTCCAGAGCCAGTCAGCGCGCCGCGGCCGACCCGGTCGTGACGCCGGCGAACACGACGGCCGGACGCGCCCTGAACGACTCGACGCCGTTCAGGGACGCGCTCCGACTCAGGACCTACATTCAGGTCGAGCGTCGACTCCAGCGCGTCGGCTACGAACGCGAGGGTGTCACCGTGACGGCGGACCTGCCTTCGGTTGGGAACACGAGTTCGCTGCGTCGAGCCAAACGCCAGGTCAGTATCGAACGGGCGGGGCCGAACGACACCGCAATCCGGGCGACCGTCGAGAACGTCACGCTGACGCTCCATCGGGACAATCGGGTCGTCGACACCAGGACGGTCTCACCCACGGTGGTCGTCGCGACACCGGTGCTCGCGCTCCACGAACAGACCACGACCTATCAGCGGCGCCTGAACAACAGCATCGCCAGACGTGGCTTCAGCCAGCGATTGACTGCTCGACTCTACCCGATGGCGTGGGTTCGTGGGTATGCCCAGTATGGCGGTGCCCCTATCGACAACGTCGTCGCGAACCGCCATGTCGCACTGGCCGCGAACGGGGCGCTCCTGGGCGTCCAGCGGTCGACGTTCGGACGGAGCGATCCCGACGGTCGACGCGCGCTCACCGAGGCGACGGCGATAACCGGCATCGAGGACGTCATCAGAGGGAGCAACCCCTCCGAACTCACCAAGGAGGTACTCAACCGCGCGAACTATCGGCCGGTGGCCAGCGACATCAGCCGCGTCAACACGACGGCCGGGACGCCGACACCGAACGAGACGATGCTGGTCGGCGTCAATCGGACGGCAGACCGGGCCTTCCGGACGGTCGCGTCGCCGTCGGCGCTGGAGAATACCACGGAAGCGGCCTACAGCGTCGAGGCGAAACTGGTGACAAATACCCGGACCCTCAGTGGCGGCAAGCCATCGAAGCCACCGTCTCCGGGCGCCAACTGGTCGCTCACTGACGACCGCCTCACCGACCGAACGACGGTCACGAACGCGACTGGGACCGCGACCGCACCGTCGGGCTGGCATCGACTCGACGGCGTCGCCCGCGACGTCGAGGTTCGCTACCGCCGGGTCGCCGAGTGGTCGAACGGGACCGCGACGAAGACGACGGTCACACGCCGCAACGCACGCTACCGGGTCGCTGTCGCCATCGTGGGCCGGCACACAAGCCCGTCGCTTGCACCGGACCATCCGATCACGACGGCACACCAGCCGAGCGGAAGTCCGCTCGGTGGGCCAAACCTCGCCGACGTCGAAGCAGCGGCCAGACAGCGACTCGTGTCGACCGGTGGCGGCTACGGGTCGATCGTGACTCGTGCAGCGACCGGGCAGCTATCGACGCAGCCGGTGACAATCGAGGCCAATCGCCCGGCCGGGCTCCGCGCCTGGGTGTACCGTGATCTGATGCGACTGCGGTCGACGGTGCGCAACATCAGCGTCACAGTCGAACGGGGCGCCGTCGGAACCTTCGAAGCGAACCCGCCGCGGCGCCTCCAGCAGCGGCTCGCCGCGCGGCGGTCGAAACTGGCCGCGGTCCCGTCGACGTACAACAGTACGGCACAGAAAGCGCGTGTCGCGGCACGACTGGCCTATCTCGAAGCCGTCAACGAGACACTCACCGAGCAGGCCAGACAGCGAGCGGACAGGAAGACAGATTTTGCCTCCGAACTGGGCAACCGGACCGGAGGATCCATCCGGGATCTCCGCCGTGGACTGACGGCTCGGAACACACGCGTGCCGAGGGCGCGCCCGGTACCGGAGGGAATCGCCGGCCCGGTCCGGACGCGTGTCGACGCCAGGCCACCGTACCTGACCCGCGCCGAACTCACGGAGAAACGGTATCCGTCACTCGACGGGAGCGAGCACCCGCTTGTCACGCGGAACGTCAACGTGTTCACGCTCCCGTACGGGAACGCGGCGTCGGCGGTCAGTGACGCGATCCTCGCGTCGCTGGACCGGACCCGTCTCTCCACGGCGGCGACGACACTCCGCGCGACGAACGCGACGATCGACCGCCAGCGGACGACGACGGTCGTCGCGAGACCGAACGCGACCAACCGCTCGCGAGCGAACGGGTCGGCACGACCCACCAACGCGAGCGCCCGCTTGCGGCCCAACGGGACCACACTGCCCCGCAACAGCTCCGGCAAGAACGCCACCACGGTCCGGTTCAAACCGGTCAACGCGACGCTCGTCGCGCACCGTGACCGGCTACAGGACAACGTCGCTACGGCGAACGCCTACCTCGCGGGATGGTTGGCGACGACCGTCACTGCCGAGACGTCCGCAAGTCTCGGAGAGAGCAGAGCAATCGTCACCGACGCGCTCGATAGATGGAACACGACACATGCGACGGCGGCAGCGTTGACCGACGGCCGTGCAGCACGGCACGTCGGGACGGTCGCCGCTCGACGACAGAACCTCTCCCGGACAGAACGGGACTGGCTGCGGCTGCGACTGGCCGGAACGGTGCACCGCCAGCTCAAGTTCCCGCTGGCCCGTCCGAGGTCGGGGCTGGTCAACAAATCGTCCTCGGCCACGCGGTCCGTCGCGAAGACGACTATCAAAACTGCACTCGCGGAGACCACGCGCTCGAAGGCCGAACAGCTCGCCAAACAGCGACTCGGGACGGACATGCTCCCGGCCGGGTTGCCGGTCGCGCCACCGCTCACGCCGTGGTACGCGACGACGAACGTCTGGTGGGTCACCGTCGGCGGCGAGTACGGCCGGTTCGCGGTCACGGCCAACCACGGACCACCGTCGGCCCCCGGTGCGATGACGACGTACGCGCGTGACGGCGACGTCGTCGAACTCGACGTCGACGACGACGGCCGATCGGAACAGCTGGGGACCGCCGACCGCATCTCGTTCAGAGCAGACACGGGGATCGTTGTCGTCGTGCCGCCCAAGCCACGTGGCGTCGGCGACAAGGACGGGAACGCCGTCGAGCAGTCCTCCGGATGGCCGACGGCGGGGAACTGAGAGTGACAGTGACTAATACCCCCCGTCCGTAGCTCGTCCCATGCTCAGAGCGGAGTTTCCGGACGCGGCCACGCAGTCGCCGGCGGAGCTGCTCGCCGCCTACGAGTCGGTCCTGGCGGCCACGATCGACGCCGTCGGAGTCGACGCGGTCGTCGAGGTGACTGGACTGGACCGGGACCTCGTCGAGTCGATGGTGAACGAGGACGCTACCGACGTGACGCTCACAGACGCAGCGGCGGTCCTCGCGACGGACCCGGACCGCCCGGACGCTGGCGCTATCGAGGCGGAGGCACGTGACATCCTCCTGATGGGGATGACGACTGCCGTGATGGACGTCGAGTCACTGGCATCGGGGATCGACAGCGAACTCGACCCCAAGGAGATACAGCAGAAGATAGAGGGGCGGTATCCGGTGACGCTGGCCGAGTACGCGCGACTCCACCAGTACATCGAGGAGCAACAACAGTGACCGAACGGGTCGCGATTCTCGGCTGTGGCTACGTCGGGCTGGAACTCGGCCGACAGCTCTCGTCGGGCCACGACGTCGTGGGGGTCCGCCGCTCCGAGGCCGGCCTGGACGCCGCCGAGAGCGCCGGACTGGAACCGGTCCAGGCAGACGTTACTGACCCGGATTCGCTGGCAGCGGTCCCCGACGCCGACTGGGTCGTCTTCGCGGCGAGTTCGGGGGGCCGCGGTGCCGAGGCCGCTCGCGAGGTGTACGTCGACGGGCTGGAGACGGCGATCGATCACTTCTGGGACCGTGCGGACCCGCCCGAACGCCTGGTATATACCTCCAGTACCGGCGTCTACGGCGACCACGACGGGGACTGGGTCGACGAGTCCACGCCGCTGGACCCCCAGACGGAGAAGACTCGCGTCCTCGCCGAGGCCGAGCGGATCGCCCGCGAGCGGCCGGCAGAGTACGGCGGCCACGGGACGGTTGCTCGGTTTGCGGGTCTCTACGGGCCGGACCGGTATCGGCTCGACCGGTATCTGGAGGGGCCGGTCACCGCTGGCTACCTCAACATGGTCCATCGTGACGACGCCGCCGGCGCGGTCCGGTTCCTGCTGGAAGAGAATCACCGGGAGGAGACGGTGCTGGTCGTCGACGACGAACCCGTCGAGAAGTGGGCCTTCGCCGACTGGCTGGCCGAACAGTGTGACGTCCCCTTCCCACCGAAACAGACGAAAGACGAGCGGCTGGCCGACGACGGCCTCTCCGCGACCGCGAAACGCCGGATCCGGACCAGCAAGCGCTGCTCGAACGCGCTGTTGCGGGATCTCGGCTACGAATTCGCCTACCCGACGTTCCGCGAGGGATACCGCGCGGCCGTCGAGGCCTACCGCGCGTAGCGACCGGGGGAACATTCTTATCCGGTCCCGCGGGATGTACGTGGTATGACACTGGTGGTGGCACAACTCGGCGCCCGAGTTGATGCCGCTGTGACAGCCGCCAGGGAGAACCCCCTTTTGGCTGTAGCTGTGGTCGCGCTGTTCGTTCTCGTTCTCTTTACTGGATGGTTGATCGTGCGGTACCTCCGGCGGTCGCCGGGCGAACGGTTACGCTCTGTCCTGGCCGACTACGAGGCGGTCGCGGTGTTGATGCATCCCAATCCCGATCCCGACGCGATGTCGTGTGCGCTGGCTGTCGACGAACTCGCCAGCGCCGTCGACACCACGGCGACGATGGTGTATCCGGGCGAGATCCGCCGACCGGAGAACCGCGCGTTCGAGACCGTTCTGGACCTGGATTTCGAGCGCATCGAGTCGGTCGAGGAGATCGAGCCGGAGGCGGTCGTTCTGGTCGATCACAACGAACCCCGGGGCTTCCCCGGAGCCGAGACCATCGACCCAGTCGCCGTCGTCGACCACCATCCCGGAGACGGTGCTGGAACGCGGTTCACCGACGTCCGGACCGACGACGGCGCCTGTGCGACCATCTTCGCGGAGTACTTCGACGAGCTAGACTGGGAGTTCTACGAGGTCGAGATGGGTGTCGCCGACGGAACCTACGACGGGGAGAGCGTCCCGGATGGCATGCTCCCGACCCACATCGCGACCGGGATGCTCTACGGCATCCAGTCGGACACGCGGTCGCTCACCAACGGCTGCTCGCCCGACGACTTCGAGGCGGCGTCGTTCCTCTATCGCGGCATCGACGGCGACCTGCTCAACCGGATCGCGAACCCCCAGGTCGACGCGGAGGTACTGGAAGTGAAAGCCCGCGCGGTCACCAACCGCGAGGTCCGGGCGCCCTACGCCTACAGCGACGTCGGCGAGGTCTCGAACACCGACGCGATTCCACAGGCTGCCGACGAACTGGAGACGCTGGAGGGAGTCTCGGCCGTGGTCGTCGTCGGCCAGAGTGACGGCACCATCCGGCTGGCCGGCCGGTCACGCGACGACCGGGTCCACATCGGGCGTGTCATCGAGGCGGTCCTCGACGACGTTCCGATGGCCGAAGGTGGCGGCCACGCCAGGATGGGCGGCGGACAGCTTTCGGTGGACTACCTCAACGGCATCGGGCCGGGGAACGGCATCTCACGGGAGGAACTGCGCGAGCAGTTGTTCGAGGCCATGAGCGGCGAGCGGTGACGCGACGCTTTTGACCCGGTAGCCGCAAGGGCCGACATGGCCACACGGGAGGCGACCTGGGCGTATCGGGACGACCACGACGACTTCGCACGCACGTTCTACCGGCGGTTCGGCGACGGGGTCGTCTCCAGCATCGGCGTCGGGACGTATCTGGGCGACCCGACCGACGACCGAGACGGCGCGTACCACGACGCCATCGTCACCGCGCTGGAGGGCGGGATCAACCTCGTCGACACTGCTATCAACTACCGCCATCAGCGCTCGGAGCGTGTCGTCGGGCGGGCGATAGCCGACGCCGACGTCGACCGCGAGGCCGCAGTCGTCGCCACGAAGGGTGGATTCGTCCCCTTCGACGGCGACCGACCGGCCGATCCCGGCGCGTTCGTCCGGACGGAGTACCTCGACACCGGACTGATCGACCGCGAGGACCTCGTTCGCGGACAACACTGCATCGCGCCGGCGTTCGTCGACGACCAGCTGGACCGCTCGCTGTCGAACCTCGGGCTGGAGACCATCGACCTCTATTACGTCCACAACCCGGAGACACAGCTGGCAGAGCGCTCCCGTGACGCCGTCTACGACCAGCTCGAAGCCACGTTCGAGCGCCTGGAGGAACGGGCGGCGGCCGGCGATATCGACCACTACGGGGTCGCGACCTGGGAGGCGTTCCGAGTCCCGCAGGGCCACGACAGCTATCTCTCCGTGCCCGAGGTGGTCAAACGCGCTCGCGCGGCGGCCGACAGCGCGGGCAACGCCGCGACGCACTTCCGTGCGATCCAGTTGCCGTTCAACGTCCGGATGGCCGACGCGTTCACCGTTGCCGCCCACGAGGGGGCAGCGGGCGCACAGTCGGCGCTGTGGTTTGCACACGAGGCGGGCCTGGACGTGTTCACGAGCGCCTCGATCATGCAGGGCGAACTGGCGACGGCCATCCCCGAGGACGTGGCCGCACGACTGAACGGCGAGACGGACGCCCAGCGGGCGATCAACTTCGCACGGAGCGCACCCGGTGTGACGTCGTCGCTGATCGGGACCGGAACTGTCGAACACGCGGAGGAGAACGTTGCTGCGGGCCGGTACGAGCCGCTCGGTGCCGACGCCTTCGACGCGGTCTTCGAGTGACTAGCCGAGCTCCTTCCACTCGCGGCCACACTCGGGGCAGCGGCGTATCTTCCCGATGTCGTCTGGGTTGTTGTCCGTCGTCAGCGTCTCCTCGCAGGCGGTACAGGAGAGTCGTCCGTAGTTGTCCTTCTCGACGTCGCCGGCCCGCAGTGCCTTCCTGACCGAGTCCATATGCGACCGGTTGTCACCGGGGCGTAAAAAGCCCGCGGCGTTTCGGAAGGCTTGTCTCCCCCGATTGCTCAGGGCAATCCGTGTCCCGCCGGACGGTGTTCGGATCGCTCCTCGGACTGGTCTTCCTCATCAACCTCGCGAGGGTCGTGTTCGCCCCGCTCATCGAGCCCATCCGGGCGACGACGGGCGCCAGCGACGCGACCCTGGGGTTGCTCGCGACGATGGTCTGGGTCGGCAGTGCGCTGCCGCGGCTCCCGACGGGGTTCCTGCTCACTCGGGTGAGTCGGCCACAGGCCATCTTCGGCTCCGGCGTGGTGCTGACCGCCGGGACGCTCTTTACGCTGTTCGCGCCGACGCCGCGACTGCTGCTGGTCGGCGCGCTGACGATGGGGCTGGCAAGCGGCGTCTACATCGTCGCCGCGAACACACTCATCAGCGAACTCTACCCCGCGAACCCCGGTCGCGCGCTGGGCCAGCACGGTGTCGCGAGCCAGACGGCCGCGCTGGCAGCGCCGGCGCTCGTCGGTCTCGCACTCACACTCGGGAACTGGCGGCTCGTCCTCGAGTGGATGGCAGCCGCGGCCGCGGTGACGACAGTTGTCTTCACCGTCCTGGCCCGCCGAACCGAGTTCCCCGAGGCCGGTAGCGAGGACCGGGACGTCGTGGGCGCGATCAGAACCCAGTGGCGGATCATCCTCACGGCAGTGGTCGCGCTCGGGTTGACGACGATGATCTGGAACGGCCTGTTCAACTTCTACGTGACCTACGTCAAGACGACCGGCCTCTCGGAGGCCACCGGACGGACGCTGCTCCAGATCGTCTTCGGTGCCGGGGTCCCGGCGTTCTACGTCAGTGGCCGCCTGGCCGACCGGCTCCCGAACGTCCCGTACCTGCTGACGATCCTCGCGGCCTTCACCGGCTGTATCCTGATCCTGCCGGCCGTCTCCGGGTTCTGGCCGCTCGCCGTCGCCAGCGCCGTCACGGGCTATATCATCCACAGTATCTTCCCCGCCGTCGACACCTACCTCCTAGGGTCGCTGCCGGACCGCCACCGCGCCAGTGCCTACGCGGCCTACGGCGGCGGGATGATGGTCGTCCAGGCGCCGGGCAGCGTCGTCGTCGGGGTCCTGCTGGATGTCGGCGTCACGTTCGCGACCATCTTCCAGTTGATGGCCGGGTCGCTGCTGGTGGTCCTGGGGGCGTTGCTCGTCTTGCACCTCGACGGCCGACTCCCCAGCAGCGCGGAGGCGTGACTGGCTCGGAAACGCTGAAGCCGTCGGCGCTCCGACGGCCGGCATGGACCTCTCAGCGGACGAACTGGCGGGCATCGTCGACCTCTTCGGTGCCCTCTCGCGGGCGGAACTCTGCCGGGGCTGTGTCGAACTCGCGTTCAAACGGGGCGCCGAAACCGAGCCGGCGGCCTTCGAGGACGATATCGACGCGGCGGTCGACTCCTACCATCTGGTCGCGATCGAGGACGCCGACACGACTCTCCTGGCCGTCGGTCCGACTGCGTTCCCCAGTCTCCCCGACGGTGCGGGCGATCTCCCGCACATCCTGGACGTCCCGGACCGCTCGCTATCCCGCGAGCGCGTGGTAGAAGCTGTCGAGCGGCAGTTCCGGGCAGACGCGGCGGCGGCCATCGACGCCGGCGACGACGAGCGTATCGCGGCGCTGCTGGACGTGAGCTACGACCTCGACGCCTGGGGCGCGGTCGAACTCGACGCGGCGCGGGACCGGCTCGACGCTGCCTAATGCAGCGAAGTGACGAACAGTAACCCATCTCTCGAATAAGTGGATGTACCAACACCTAGATGCATCTAGACAAAACGATTATGAACCACTTAGGGGTATTTGTTCACATAACACATGCCACAACAGTCGACTATCGACCCGCAGACGGAGGAGAGTGAGGACGGAGCGGGGGTCACGATGACACTGTGGACCCGCCAGCCGGTCTGTGGGACGCGGACGACCGTGCTGGACCGACTGAGTGGGTTACGCGCGAGCGGTGCGATCGAGGGGTTCGACGTCGAGACCTGGCCCGACGAGATCCGACTTGACGGTGAGACGACCCACGGTGACGTCGTCAGCACGTTCGGGCGGTTCCAGGACTGGGCGAACGAACACGGCTTGAGCGTCGAACCGCCCTTCGAGGTACGGCAGGTCTCGCCACTGCTCGGGTCGTCGTACAGGGTGTTGCGGCTCCCGGTCATGACGCTCGCCGCGCACGCCGACGACGAACTCGCCGGCGTCTATCCGTGTACCGACGGCGAGCGGACGACGACGATTCCGGCGTTCCTGGCCGCGTACGAGGCAGCCGAGCGCCTGCCGGCGCCCGGTATCCTCCCGGACGACGCGGGCTGAGTTTTCGAACCTACGTGGGAAACTAAATTGCACCCCGTCCACGCGGTACCATCCGACTTATTGCGGTCCGTGACTGACAGTCAGTATGGACTTCGACCGGGTACGTGACCACGACCCGCTGGTCGTCGACGACGAGCCACGCCAGGCGGCCGTCGTCGTTCCGGTCGTCAGTCGCGACGACGAGGCGATCCTCTTCACGAAACGGGCTGACCACCTCCAGGACCACCCCGGCCAGATGTCGTTCCCCGGCGGCGGTCGCGAACCCGAGGACGAGGACCTGCTACAGACGGCGCTCCGGGAAGCCAGCGAGGAGATCGGCCTCGACCCACGGGCGGCCAACGTCGTCGGTCGCCTCGACGACATCCGGACGATCACCCGCTACTCCGTGCGACCGTTCGTCGCCCGGATCCCCGAGCGCGAGTACGTCCCTAACGATCAGGAGGTCGCCGAGATCGTCTGTCTCTCGGTCGCGGACCTGACCGACCTGGACAACTACGAGTCCGAACAGCGTGACCACCCCCACTACGGCCAGATCCGCCTCCACTTCTTCTACGTCGACGGCTACACTGTCTGGGGGGCCACCGCGCGGATGCTCGTCCAGTTGCTCGAACTCGCGACCGACTGGCGCCAGCCTCCGGAACCGGACCGCTACGCCGGCCCGGACGACGACCTGCCGCCCAGCGTCCGCGACGAGGTGAACTGACCGGACCGATGCGGGTCGCTGTCGTCGGCGGTGGGGCGGTCGGACTCGTCGTCGCGGGCGACCTGGCGACACGGGGCGCCACGGTCACGCTGTACGAACGTGGTGAGCTTGGAAGCGGCGCGACCGGTCGCGCGGCCGGTATCTGCTACGACGCGTTCGCCGACCCCGTCGAGGCAGCCGTCGCCGGCCACGCGCTGGCCCGCTACCGCGAGTGGGGACTCCTCGAGGACTGTCCGTACGTCTGGGTCGCCCGCGACGAGGACGACGGCCGGGCTATCGACCGCCAGGTCGACCGGATGCAGGCGAACGGGCGGGACGTCGCCAGACTCGTGCCGGCCGACCTGGCCGACCGCTATCCCGCGCTGGCGACCGACGACGTCGTCACGGCCGGTATCGCCCACGATGCGGGCCTGGTCGACCCGACGGCCGTCGTCGACTGGCTGGCCGAACGGGCCCGCAGCGCTGGAGTGACGCTCCGAACGGACACAGAAGTCGCACTCGCCGGGCCCAGAACCGTCAGCACACCGCGTGGGACCGAGGTGTTCGACGCCGTCGTCGTCGCTGCCGGTCACGCCACGAAGCCCCTCCTCGCGGACATCGACGTCTCGCTCGCACTGGGTACCTACCGCGCACAGGCGCTGTGTACCGAGTCTGTGGCTGCGACGCTGCCGGCGCTGTACGACGCGACCACGGAGTTCTACTGGCGCCCCAGAGACGGTGGGCTCCTCGTCGGCGACGGCGCCCACGCCGCGACGCCTGACGACTGGAACCCCGACGCGGACCCGTCGTTCGTGGCGTCGGTGCTGGACCGCGTCGACGCGGCGACGACGCGTTCCCCCACGGCGACCCGCTCGTGGGCCGGCCTGTGTACCGCGACGCCGGACCGGGACCCGCTGGTCGGTTCGGTCGCAGAGGGCTGTTACGTCGCGGCGGGATGGCACGGCCACGGGCTGATGCGTGCCCCGGCCGTCGCCGAGCACGTCGCCAGCGCCGTCCTCGGGACGGCGTCGCCGCTGGGCGAGCGATTCGAGGACCGGACGGACCCGTCGCGCTTCGACGGTGACGAGCAGTTCGACCCGCTGGGAGACCCGACGAGCGATTGGTGAGAACAGTCAGGCGTCGCTATCGTCGACGTCACCCTCGTCGAGGTCGTTCTCGGCGACCTTCGGGACGGTGACGTGGAGGGTCCCGTCGGCCTTCAGCGTCGCCGAGGCGGCGTCGGCGTCGACGTGGGCGTCCTCGGGCAGGGTGAGCGAGCCATCGAGTGCCAGGCCGCGGCCGGGGAACCGCATGTCGAACCCGTCGTGGAAGTCACGGAACCGGTCGATGCGGACCTCGACGCGGTCGTCGACGTAGCGGACCTGGATGTCCGAGGCCGTCGCGCCCGGCGCGTCGAACACCACGAGGTACGCGTCGTCAGATTCCAGCAGGTCCGCCGGCAGCGGCTTGCGCTCCTGGACGCGGGCCGAGGCCCGGCCCACGTTCTCGAAGACCGCGTTCTCGATGGACTCGCCGAGTTCGCGGATCATAACTCGACTTCCTCCAGACAGTCGACCCCCCCACAGTACGGGCAGGTGAAGTCCGTGACCCCGACACCGTCCGGCATATCGTACGTGTAATGCAGCTCGAACATGTCGAGTTCGCAGTCGTCGTCCGTGCAGACGACTTCCATCGTGGCGGGCATACCGTTCCGTTGGTTCGTCGGGGACAAACCGCTTTCGGAGGCCCCTGGTGCAGTGGTTACTGTCACAGTCGAGAGTTCCAAGAGCCAGAAAGCCCCCGCGTTCTGGCTGTTCACACCGGGAGTCGCGTACCTACACCCTCCGCACCAGCCCCGGACAGAACATTGATACCATTGCCGGTGAACATGCGGTTATGAGCGAGGGCGTACTGGGCGTCGACTTCAGCGGCGCGAGCGGCGCCGGCGACGCACTCTGGGTGACAGAGGCGACACGGACGCCGCGGGGACTGCGCGTCGACGAGTGTTACCGCGCGACTGATCGCTGGGGCGGGGGCCGCGAGGCGGCCCACGCCGGCCTCTGTGACCGTATCACCGACGATGATATCGGGACCGTCGGCCTCGATTTCCCCTTCAGCCTCCCCCAGGCGATCCTCGACGCCCAGTGTCGCGGTAGCTGGCACGGCCTGGTCGAGTGGCTAGCCGGCGACGAGGGCCCGAACGACCCGCGGTCCTTCTCCGAACGCTGCCGACGCACCGCAGAGATGGCCACCGAGAAGCGTGATATCCGCCGCGAGACGGACTTCCGGCGCGGCGCGCTGTGTCCCTACACCAACCGGACCCGGAGCATGACCTTCTACGGCGTCCGGGACGTCCTCGGACGACTCGCCGAGCGGGCCGACACCGCCGTCGTCCCGATGCAGGAGCCGACCGACGAGACGACGACGCGGGTCTGTGAGGTCTACCCGGCGGCCACGTTCGGCTGGCTGGGCTGTTACCGCGAGGGATACAAGAACGTCGACGGTGCCCGCGACCGCCGGGCGGCGAACGTCGACGCCGTCTCGGAGTGTAGCGTCCTCGTCGGCGCCCACCGCCGGCAGTACCTCGACAACCACGACGCACTGGACTCGCTTGCGGCCGCCGTCACCACGGGCCGGGTCGCCAGCGGTGCCAGTCCGACCCCCGTCGGCCCCCTCACTGAAGGCTGCATCCACGTCTAGGCGTCATCACTTTCTTCGCCGACGCCCAACGCCGTCTATGGACACCGAACCGGCGGGGCTGACCCGGATCAGACGGGTTGCGCGGCTCCTCGACGCGAGCATCGGCGTTCCCGGAACCCGCTATCGGGTCGGGTTCGACGTCGTTCTGGGCGTGCTTCCCGTCGCCGGCGACGCCGTCGCTGCCCTCCTCTCGCTGTACATCGTCGTCGAGGCGGCTCGCCTGGGTGTCTCGAAGCGAACCCTTACGCGGATGGTGCTGAACATCGCACTCGACTTCGCGGTCGGGAGCGTTCCGGTCGTGGGGGACCTCTTCGACGCGCTCTGGACGGCCAACACGCGGAACGCCGAACTGGTCGCTCGTGACCTGGCCGAGCGAGACAAGACATCGTTTTAGGCGTCGAGCGTCAATCCCGGGCCATGACCGACCCCGAGACGCTCTCCGTGACCATCGTCGACGGCTACGTCGACGAACCCGCACATTTCGGGGTCCCGCCGTACATCTCGACGTATCCCCGGTACGCGGCCGGTGCGCTGGTCGACGCGGGCGTCCCGAGTGACCAGATCACGTACCACACCATCGACGAACTCCGCGACGAGCGGCGCCGCTGGCAGGACGTCGAGACGGCCGACCTCATGGTCTACGTCGGCGGGATGACCGTTCCCGGCAAGTACGTCGGCGGGACCCCCGCCGAACCCGACGAGGTCCGGAAACTTGCCTGGACCGCCGAGGGAACCTCGATCATCGGCGGCCCTGTCCGCTTCGGCGTCGGCGAGGCCAACGAGGGGGCCAGCGAGACGGCCCGCGACGACCTCGACTTCGACTTCCTGGCGATGGCCGACGCCGAGGCCGCCGTCTACGACCTCGTCGAGTCCGGCCTGGAGGGATTCAACGACCGCTATCGCTCCGTCGAGGAGGAGACCCGCTGGGCGCGGGCCGGCGCGTTCGTCGTCGAGCAACACCCCAACCACCCGGACTACCTCATCTGCGAGATGGAGACCTCTCGGGGCTGTCCGTACCGCTGTTCGTTCTGTACGGAACCGATGTACGGGAACCCGGACTTCCGGCCGCCCGAGAGCGTCGTCGACGAGGTCGACGCCCTCTCGGACCGCGGAGTCAAGCACTTCCGGCTGGGTCGACAGGCCGACATCCTCGCCTACGGTGGCGATGGCGAGGCACCGAACCCTGACGCGCTCGGCCGACTCTACGGCGGCATCCGCGAGGTCGCACCCGACCTGGAGACGCTGCACCTGGACAACATGAACCCCATCACCATCGTCAAGTGGCCCGAGAAGGCCCGCGAGGGGATCCGCATCATCGCCGAGCACAACACGCCCGGCGACACGGCGGCGTTCGGTTTAGAGTCGGCCGACCCCGAGGTGATGAGCGACAACAACCTCAACGTCACCGCCGACGAGTGCTTCGAGGCTGTCAAGGTCGTCAACGAGGTGGCCGGCTGGCGCCCCGGCGGGGACGGCGACCCGCGGACCGACGCGGACGGGTCGGCACCGAACTTCGGGGACGACGCCGCGCCACGGCTCCCGAAACTGCTCCCTGGCATCAACCTCGTCCACGGCCTGAAAGGCGAGACGCGGGAGACCTTCGAGCACAACAAGCGGTTCCTCCAGCGCGTCTACGACGCGGACCTGCTGCTTCGCCGTGTCAACATCCGTCAGGTCATGGCCTTCGAGGGGACCGACATGGCCGAGACGGGGGCCGACATCGCCAAGGACCACAAGAAACTGTTCAAGCAGTACAAACGCGAGGTTCGGGAGACCATCGACAACCCGATGCTCCAGCGGGTCGCGCCGCCCGGCACCGTCCTGCCCGACGTCCACCTGGAGTACCACCAGGACGGCAAGACGTTCGGCCGGCAACTGGGGACCTACCCGCTGCTGGTCGCCATCCCCGGCGAGCGTGAACTCGGCCGGGTGCTGGACGTAGCGGTGACCGACCACGGCTATCGCTCGGTCACCGGTGTTCCGCACCCGCTGGACCTCAACGCCGCCTCGATGGACGAACTCCAGGCGATTCCGGGCATCGGTTCCCAGACTGCCGGGAACATCGTCGTCGACCGCCCCTACGACTCCGTCGAGGGCGTCGCGGACGTCGACCTCTCGAAGTTCGCCACGGCCGAGCGGCCGTAACAGAAACTTCTTGGGTCCAGTGGGGACTACCCTGTTGCAATGAGCGACATCGAGGTGAGCGTCGTCCTCCCCGCGTACAACGAGGAGGACACCATCGAGGAGACCGTCACGGTCACCCTGGAGACGCTCGCCTCCTTCCTCCCGGCCGGAAGCTTCGAAGTCATCGTCGCCGAGGACGGCTGTGCCGACCGGACGCCGGAGATCGCCACCCGCCTGGCCCGCGAGGACGAGCGGGTCCGCCACGTCCACAGCGACGACCGGCTCGGCCGCGGTGGCGCGCTCGAATACGCCTTCGAGCGAGCGGCCGGGCAGACGCTGGTGTACTTCGATACGGACCTGGCGACCGACATGCGCCACCTCGAAGAGCTGGTCGAGAGCGTCCGGTCGGGGGCCTACGACGTGGCGACCGGGTCGCGCTGGCTCCCCGAGAACCGCGCCGACCGACCGGCCAAACGCGGCATCCCGAGCCTGGGTTACAACACGCTGGTCCGGACCGTCCTGCGGTCGGACCTGCAGGACCACCAGTGTGGGTTCAAAGCCTTCGACCGGGACGCGATGGCGACGCTGGCGCCGATGGTCCAGGACGAACACTGGTTCTGGGACACGGAACTGCTCGTGAAGGCCCAGCGCAACGGCTTCCGGGTCAAGGAGTTCCCCGTCGACTGGACGCCGAAGGGCGACTCGAAGGTCGACATCGTCCGGGACGTCTTCGGGATGGGCAGCCAGATCCTCCGGACGTTCTGGGAACTGTCTGTCAGCCCGCGGATCACCCGCAGGGTGTCGATGACTGCCGGCATCCTCCTGGTCGTCGTCGCGCTGCTGTTGATGACCCAGTATCTCGACCCCCGGACGGTGCTGGAACGGATGGCCCAGGCCGACCCGGCCGTCGTCGGGCTCTCGGCGCTGGTCTACGCGCTCTCCTGGCCGCTCCGGGGGATCCGCTACCGGGACATCCTGGACTCCATGGACTTTCACGAACGGTGGGGCTTTCTCACTGGCGCGGTCTTCATCAGCCAGACCGGGAACCTCGTCTTCCCCGCGCGAGCGGGCGACGCCGTCCGTGCCTACGTCGTGAAGGCCCGACGGTCGATCCCTTATCCCACCGGCTTCGCCTCGCTGGCCGTCGAACGCGTCTTCGACCTGCTGACGATCACGTTGCTGGCTGGCGTCGTCCTGATGGGGCTGGCGGTCACCGGCTCTGCGGACGCGCTGTTCGCGGCACTGACCGGCGACGCCGTCGGCGGCGACACCGCCAGCAGCGGCCAGACCGCCGTCGTCGTGGCCGCCGCCGTCGGACTCGCGGCTATCGCGGCTGTCGCGACCATCGTCGTCAGCGCCCGCACCGACCGGAACCTCGTCCGGACGGCCGTCGGCCGACTCAGCGACGACTCCTACGCCGACTACGTGGCCGGCGTCATCGAGCAGTTCGTCGGCGACGTCCAGACCGTCGCCGCGGACGGCCCGACGTTCGCCCGCGTCGGCCTCGGCAGCCTCCTCATCTGGTCACTGGACGTCCTGACCGCGCTGGCCGTCTTCGCCGCGTTCGGCTACGACCCCACGCCGTCGCTGATCGCCGTCGGCTTCTTCGCGGTCAGCGTCGGGAACCTCGCGAAGGTCCTGCCGCTCACGCCCGGCGGTGTCGGCCTCTACGAGGGCGCGTTCACGATCATCGTCGCGCCGCTGACCCCCGTCGGCGTGACGACCGCGCTCTCGATCGCCATCGTCGACCACGCCGTCAAGAACGCGGTCACCATCGTCGGCGGCGTCGCCTCGATGGCCTGGCTCAACGTCTCGCTGACGAAAGCGGTCGAGGAGTCACGAAACGCGAGCGACGTCGACCCCGAAGCCGAGGCGTAGCTACCTGTACCGTCCAGCGAGGGCCCCCCAGTCACCGGCCCCGACGACGCGTGGCGCTGTGGACCGACGCACTGAAGAACCCCGTCCTGCAAGCAGCCCACTACCTGTCACTCGGGGAGTCGTTCCGCGACGTGCCGGGCCGTCCCCTCTACACCGCCCGCCGACAGCCCGGCATCGTGACCGCTCTCTCCCGGAGAGACGCCTGCCCCGCTTGCCCGCCCATGTCCCCCAGTACTCACCGCCGTGACGTCTGGCTCGCTCTCGGGAGCGCCGTCCTCCTCGGCCTCGGCCTCGGCGCGTACTACGCGCTGGCCTGGCCGGTCAAGTTCGGTCTGAACTACCGCGTGTACGACGCCGCTGCGCAGGCGGTTCTCGCCGGTAGTGACTTCTACGCGGTGACGCCGCCGTCCAGCCAGTTCCACTACCTCTATCCGCCGGTGACGGTGCTGGTGTTCGTCCCGCTGGCGCGACTGGGCGACTGGCCCGTCGGCTACGCGGTGCTGACGCTACACACGGTCGTGGCGAGCGGCTGGCTGACGCTGCTGCTGGCCCGGTACGTCGAGTCGCTGGGGTATCGGGTCCCGCGTCGCGATCGATTGCTGATCGGCGCCTCCGTGCTGGCGTCGGTCCACGCTGTCCCCTCGCTCGCCTACGGGCAGGTCAACCACTTTCTCGTGGCCGCCTTCGCTGCCGGGCTGGTCTGGTTGGAGTGGGACCGCGAGTGGCTGGCCGGCGTCGCGCTGGCCGTCCCGGCGTTCGTCAAGGTGTTCCCGGCCGCTGTCGGGCTCTGGCTGCTCTACAAGCGTGCGTGGCGGACCATCGCCGCAGCCGTCGCGACGGCGGGCACGCTCACCGCTGCCGGACTCGCCGCGTTCGGACCGGACACCTACCGGACGTACCTCTTCGACGTGTTGCTCGCCCGCCGGGACAGCGAGGCGTTCGTCGGCGGCCTCGACCCGACCGTCAGCTACGTCACGCTCCGCCGGCCGCTGTCGGTCTTCTTCCCGACCGTCGATCCGACGTGGTACGCTGTCGGTGCTGCTGCGCTGCTTGCACCGGTGCTGGCGGGGCTGTACTGGGACGTCCAGAGTGTCACCGACAGACTGGTCGCGCTGTACGGCACGCTCGTCGCCATGCTCCTCTTTTTCCCGTCGCTGTTGCTCTACTACGTCTACCTGACGTTCCCTCTGGTGGTGTTGCTGTACGCCCTCCCGCGGGGCTGGGGCCGTCGGCTGTTCGTCGCCGGCACGCTCCTGGCGAACGTCTCGCTGTCGTTCGGTGCCGTCCCGAGACTACTCGACCTGCTGCCGGTGACGGCCGAGACAGCCACCGCTCTCACAGCGACGTTACGTCCGGTGTTCGCGCTCGGAACGCCGGTGCTGTACGGCTGCCTCCTCTCGCTCGTCGGCTGTCTCGTCTATCGCGTCGAGCGCGAGCCACCCCCGACGGCCGCCGGCACGACGGCAGCCGAGTCCGGCGACTGAGTCACGTGACCCGCCCGGACACCAGTCCGAGGTATCCCCCGGCGAAGGTCTCGTAGCGGCGGTCGACCGTCCGCTCGGTCAGGCGCTCGCGCGCTGCCGCGACCCGCTGTTCGAAGGCCGAGGCCTGCGAGGTCCGGGAGAGACGGCTCCCCGGCGAGGAGAGCCTGACGAACCCTTCGAAGACGGCGTTCAACGGAGTGGCGACGGCCGCGTCGCTGCGCTGGAAGTTCAGCAGCGTCACGCGCCCCCCAGCGCCCACGGTGTCACACCAGCGGTCGACGACCGGTTCGGGGTCGGGAAACAGCCCGGCGACGAACGTTGCCAGGACGGCGTCGGCACTGTCGACGGGGGGCCGTGCTGCGTCGCCCTGAACGTAGTCGACGTTGCGTCCGGTCCGGCCACCCTGGCGCCGGCCCTGGTCGAGCATCTTGCGTGTCAGATCCAGGCCGACGACGCGGCCGTCGGGACCGACCTGTCGTCGTAGATACGGGACGTTCGCGCCTGTCCCACACCCCATCTCGACGACGGTGTCGCCGCGAGCGAGGGCGAGCGTCTCGACGGCGCTTGCTCGCCACGAGCCGACGAACGGGACCGACGCGACGGCGTCGTAGACGCGCGCCCACCGGCCGTAGAACGCCTGGACGTCCGTCACAGCAGGTCCCGCGCTCGCTCGGCGACGGCCACGGCGTCCTCGCCGAGCAGGTAGACGACCGGCTCGACGCCCATCCCGCCGGTCTGGTAGAGGACGTCCGCGTCGGGCGTCTCGGCCAGCGCGTCGGCGACGCCGGTCTCGATAGCCGCTTCGGCGTCGAACTCGGCGGTCACGTGACCGGCGTCCGTCAGTGCCGTCACGACCGACTCGTCGTAGCGGACGTTCAGTGCCGCCCGTGCGTCGCTGCCGGCGGCCCGCGCGGCCAGCAGGAGCGACGCGACGTGCTCGCTGACGCCGAACTCCGGTTCGGCCGGAATCGTCGCCCGCCCTTTCACGTCCAGTATCCGACCGGGGACAGCGGCGACGTCCTCGATGCTGTCGCCGTCGGGCAGCGTCTCCACGAGGTTCGACCCCACTGCCGGAATCAGCGTCGCGAACCCGCTCGTGTTCTCCAGGACCTGGAGGCCACGCCGGACCGACGAGAGGGTCCGCTCGGCCGCCCGGAGCGTCGAGTCCGGATCGTGGACGGCGAACTCGCCCTCGTACTCGGCGAGTTCGGGGACCCGCTCCTCGTGGAGCTGTGCCAGGAGCCCGCCGCGTTCGAGTTCCCTGATGAACACCTCCGTCTCGACGAGCGCCTGGACCGACGTCATCTCGCCGGCCGCCAGCCCGTCCGCCAGTCGCTCGACGAGTTCCGAGAGCCCGCGGTGGTCGAGCAGGTCCTCGTTGCGGTCGACGTCGCCGTGGACGTACTTCGAGACCGCGCTCTGACTGATCCCCAGGAGAGCGGCTACCTCGGACTGTGTGAGGCCTCGCTCGCGGAGCGCCTCGGCCAGGAGCGACCGGAACGTCGGGAGGAACTCCTCGACGACGACCTCCTCGACGAACCGCATCACTGATCGCCTCCTCCGGACTCGTTTCTCGCCGACAGCAGAGCGACACCGGCGTCGCTCATTGGTCGCCTCCGAACTCACTCGCTCGGAGCCGAGAGTCGGACACGAGCGTCCTCATTGGTCGCCTCCGAACTCGCGATCCCCCTGTATCTTGCTCGCCTGTGGCCCTTTCTGGCCCTGGTACTTCGAGCCGCGCTCGTCGCCGTAGGGGCGGTCGGCCGGCGTCTTCAGTTCCGTGAAGGTCAACTGCGAGATGCGCATGCCCGGCGAGAGCGCCACGGGCGCAGTGCCGAGGTTCGACAGTTCGAGCGTGATCTGCCCCTCGTACCCGGGGTCACATAGTCCCGCAGTTGCATGGACCACGATCGCAAGACGGCCAAGGGACGAGCGCCCCTCGACGTGGGCGATGAGATCGTCGGGAATCTCGACGCGTTCGTGAGTCGTTCCCAGGACGAAGTCGCCGGGGTGGAGGATGTACTCGTCGTCGGCGTCGACGACCGTCTCCTCGACGTAGTCGGCGACCTCCTGTTCGCTGTTGGGGTGGATACAGGGGATGTTGGCGTGCTGGAACTCCAGGAACTCCCGTCCCAGTCGGAGGTCGATGCTGGCCGGCTGGATCTGGATGTCGGGATCGTCGAGTGGCTCGACGACCAGGTCGCCCTCCTCCAGGCGTCGCAGGATGTCCGCGTCCGAGAGTATCATTACCCGAGGTAGCGCAACGCGTCGCCTAAAGGTTCCCGCCTCGGAGCGCGGTGGTGTCTCGCAGCCGTCGCGAACCCGGGAACTGTATCGGATGCCCGGCGCGAGACCGAGCTACAGGAGACGATGGGCACGAATGGAATACTCCGAACGGAGCGAACAGGCGTCGCCGCTGGGAGATATGCATCTGGCGTGGAAGCGACGTGCCTTCGATCCCCCCTCCCAAGTTAGGTAACCTGCTGTCATTTGGGTCTGGGTGTACACATATCTGACAATCAAATACCCTGATTGTTGTCGGAACGCCTATGCAATTTTGTGACGAGTGTTAACAGCCTACAAAGGCGAGGCGTGCTTCATGGCGACACAGCAAACGATTCAGGAAATCGAAGAAACGCTCGGCCAGGTTCCGGACTGGATGGAGATCATCGCAGAGCCGGCAAGTGACCACAGTTGGGGGATCTTTCGGGATCTCCTCCTCGAGGAGACTGATCTGTCCCCACGCGAGAAAGCTCTCGTCGGAGTGAGTGCAGCCGCCGCGATGCAGTGCCCCTACTGCGCGTACTTCCACAGGGAGGAGGCACGATTTGCGGGCGTGTCGGAGGCCGAACTCGAAGAGACGGTCAACCTCTCTGGTGTGACCAGGTACTTCTCGACGCTACTGCACGGGAACGAGTACGAACACGACGACTTCGTCGCGGACACGGACGAGATATTCGAGTACCTCAGCGAACAGGAAGAGGCCGTCGCGGACGACTGATCTGGCCGGATCGGGAACTATCGTTTTTTCTCTGGGCGGTATCCGACCTACTGCTCCGGGACGTCAGTCGGACCGTCGTCCCGTCCGAGAGACGCCGTACCCCAGTGGTTACGACAGAATCGCTTGCTGACAGTGCGACGCTCCAACTACCGACAGTTGGACAGCCACGACTACCGAGCGCCGGCCAGTGGTATCTGGACATCCACGTCCTGGTCTGCCTGACTGGACACTGTCTGGGGACCCAGGTCACACCAGTATCACGAGCGCGACGGCGACCAGCACCGCCGTCACCACGGCAGCGAAGCGCGTGAGTTCGTGGACGACACGCAGGCCGGCGGCCCAGATGAACGCCTGCAGCGCGGCGACGCCGATCTGGACGAGCAGGATCGTCAGTCCGGAGAGGCCGGTCTGTAACGGCTGGACCCGTGTGCCGAGGGCTTGCAGGCTGTCGACGGCGAGATCGGTCTGGAGGCCGTAGACGACGAGAGCGACGCCACCGGCCAGCCCCGTCAACAGCGTCGGGAGCAGACCCCAGGCGGTGAGTTCGAGCGTGGCGCCGAAGGTACCGCGGCCACCGCCCAGTTTGGCACCGAGGTAGAGGACCGTCGAGAGGAGAAGCCACGTGACGAGCAGTCCCAGGAACACGAGCGGGAGCGCGCTGGTGACCTCCCCCCAGAACTGTGTTCTGAGGTCGCCCCCGAGTTGCTGGCTGAACACCCAGAGCGCGACGCCGACGATGGAGGTCAGCACGAGCGAGAAGACGACGGCGATGCCGGCACCGATGCCGCCGTTCATGCCGTCGCTGCGGGCCTCGAAGAACTGACGGGGACGGAACAGGAGTCGACGGACCATCTGGCGTGTGCTGGGAGAGTCCTCGCCCACGGTGTATGTACCCTGTGGTATGTGCAACCGGTCGGGTGCTCCGAGGGGGCTTTAAGTGCGGGTCGCCATGTGTACCCATGAAGCAGGCCATCGTCGCACGGGCCGACGTCGGCATGGGCGAGGGGAAACTCGCCGCCCAGGTCGCGCACGCCGCCCTGTCGGCCTACGAGGACGCGGGTCGGTCGGCCCAGAAAGCCTGGAAGGGCGAGGGCCAGAAGAAGGTCGTGCTCAAGGCCACGAGCGAGGACGAACTGTTCGAACTCGCCGACGTCGCCGAGCGCGAGGGCCTGCCGCATGCGGTCGTCAGAGACGCCGGCCACACACAGCTCGACCCGGGGACCGTCACCGCACTCGCGGTGGGTCCCGCCGAGGACGAACTGGTGGACCGGGTCACCGGCGACCTGCCGCTGTACTGAGGACAGCGGGACCATACCACCGGTATGGTTATATATAAGTACCACTAACCTCAGGTGAACAACACAGAGCACACATCATGCAAGGTAACGAACAGCAGGCGTACGACCGCGGGATAACCATCTTCTCGCCGGACGGGCGCCTCTACCAGGTCGAGTACGCCCGCGAGGCGGTCAAGCGCGGCACCGCGAGTGTCGGCGTCCGGACCGCCGACGGCGTCGTACTGGCGGCCGACCGGCGCGCCCGGTCGCCGCTCATCGAGCGGGACAGCATCGAGAAGATCCACGAGATCGACGACCACGTCGGTATCGCCAGCGCCGGTCACGTGGCCGACGCCCGGCAGCTCATCGACGTGGCCCGTCGACAGGCCCAGGTCAACCGGCTGCGGTACGACGAGCCGGCCTCCGTCGAGTCCCTGACCAAGGAGATCACCGACTACATTCAGCAGTACACCCAGACGGGTGGTGCACGCCCGTTCGGTGTCGCGCTGCTGGTCGGTGGCATCGAGAACGGCGAACCGCGCCTGTTCGAGACGGATCCGTCGGGGACGCCCTACGAGTGGCAGGCCGTCGCCATCGGTGGCTCCCGCGAGGAGATCCAGAACTTCCTCGAAGAGGAGTACGCCGAGGAGATGGATCTGGAAGCCGGCGTCGAACTGGCGCTCCGGTCGCTCGCGTCGGTCAACGACGAGGGGCTGGACGCGACGGGCGTCGACATCGCCACCATCGATGTCGAGCACGAGCAGTTCGAGAAGCTCTCGGAGGACGACATCGCCGACCGCCTGGCCGAGTTCGAACTCGGAGGTGAGGAGTGATGTACGACCCCGACAACCGTCTGACCGACGCCTACGAGCCCGAGGTCGGCACCATCCCCTCGGACGACAGCGGACGCGACGAGGAGACGGTCACCAAGACCGGGACGACCACCGTCGGTATCAGCACCGACGACGGCGTCGTCATCGCGACAGACCGGCGCGCCTCGCTGGGCGGCCGCTTCGTCTCGAACAAACAGGTCCAGAAGGTCGAGCAGATCCACCCGACTGCGGCGATGACGCTGGTCGGCAGCGTCGGCGGCGCCCAGTCGTTCATCCGATCGCTGCGCTCGGAGGCCAACCTCTTCGAGGTCCGCCGTAACGAACCGCTGACGATCCACGCGCTGGCGACGCTGGCGGGCAACTTCGCCCGCGGCGGCCCCTTCTTCGCCATCAACCCCATCATCGGCGGGGTCGACGAGGAAGGCAGCCACGTCTACAGCGTCGATCCGGCCGGCGGCGTCCTGCAGGACGACTACACCGTCACCGGCTCCGGGACCATGGTCGCGACGGGGACCATCGAGGGCGAGTACGACCCCGAGATGAGCCTCGAAGAAGCTCGCGCCCTGGCGATCCGTGCGGTCGAAGCGGCCGCGGAGCGCGACACCGGGTCGGGCAACGGCATCGTTCTGGCCGAGATCACCAGCGACGGCGTCGACATCGACCGGTTCGACGACTACGAGTCGGCGGCCTGAGAACGGCACCGACTACATTTTGTCCGTTCACGTCGTGAGCGGGGGCTCAGTCGAGTCGGGTCGCCTCGTAGACGCCTGCCATCTCTGTCTCCCGGACGCGTGCAGTCACTTCTTGGCCTTCGTCGGCACCCCGTTCCGAGACGAGGGTGATCGGTTCGATGGGCTCTCGCAGGAAGAACGCCCGTAGTCGCTCGAACCACGAGGGGGTCCCGCCCTCCCGGCAGACGATGACGTACCGCGACTCGGCCAGTTCTTCGAGTTCCGGCTGGAGGTCGTAGTCGTCGAGGTCGGCCGGGTCGACGACGTGGATGACCTCCCCGCGGATCCGCTCGGTCATACCGGTGGCTCGGGCCCGAGCACTATGTGCCTTCTCGTGTCGGCACTCGGTATGTTGGTGTTTGGCAACAGCTGGCTCCATAGCCGCTCTGTGCCGGTATTCCGGGAGTTAAGTGGGGACCCACCGTACCACGCACCGATGGCAACCGACAGCGAGGAGCGCGTCGACCTGCTCGATAGCTTCCGCCAGTTCTTCGCGCTCGAACGGGACGTGCTGGTGCTCTCGCTGTCGATGCTCGCCTTTAGCCTCGCTTTCCAGATGACCGGGCGGTACGTCCCGGAGTACCTGCGCGTGCTGGGAGCCAGCGCCGGCGTCATCGGCCTCTACGGAAGCGTCGGGAACCTCATCAGCGCTGTCTATCCGTATCCCGGCGGCGCGCTCTCGGACCGGATCGGGTCTCGCCTGGCGCTGACGGCCTTCGCCGTGCTGGCGACGCTGGGCTTTGGCCTGTGGTACCTCGCGGCCGTCGTCGGCGACATCGCGCTGGGGCCGGTGACGGTGCCCGCGTGGGGGCTGGTCTTCGTCGGTCTCTTCCTCGCGCAGGCCTGGAAGTCGTTCGGGCTCGGCGCGACCTTCGCCATCGTCAAACAGGCGGTGCCGCCCCAGCGGCTGGCGATGGGATTCGCGAGCACGGAGATGTTCCGCCGCATCGGCTTCCTGCTCGGTCCGCTGCTGGCGGCCGGCCTGCTGGCGCTGACGCCGACGTTCACCGGTGGCTTCCAGTTCATCCTGCTTGCCGCGATCGCCTTCTCGCTCGTGGCGACCGTCGCCCAGCACGTTCTCTACGACGCCAGCGAGGACTCACTGGGCAAGTCCTTCGAGGGACTGAGCCAGATACTCGCCGACTTGCGGTCGATGCCCGCACCGCTTCGCCCGCTGCTGGTCGCCGATACGTTCGTCCGGTTCGCCAACGGGATGGTCTACGTCTTCTTCGTCATCGTCGTCACCGACTTCCTGTCGGTCGGCTTCTCGGGATTCGGGCTCTCACTGCGCCCGGACGCTTTCTTCGGGGTCCTGCTCGGCGTCGAGATGGTCGTCGCAATCGTCTCGATGGCGCCGGTCTCGAAATTCGCGGAGTACGCCGGCCTCAAGCCCGCCGTGGCGCTGGGCTTCTCGGTGTACGCACTGTTCCCGCTGGCGTTGATCTTCGCGCCGGCCGACCAGTGGCTCATGGTCGCGCTCTTCGCTTACTCCGGGCTGCGGTTCGCCGGTCTGCCCGCCCACAAGGCGCTGATCGTCGGCCCCGCGGAGGCCGACGCCGGCGGCCGTGTCACCGGCACCTACTACCTCGTGCGCAACACCGTCGTCATCCCCAGCGCCGCGCTGGGCGGCTGGCTCTACGGCAGCGAGTGGGCACTCGCCGTCGCCGGCCAGACCGTCCGTGCCGGCCCGCAACTGGCCTTCCTCACAGCTTCGGCTATCGGACTGGTCGGTGTCGCCTACTTCCTCGTCTTCGGCCAGGAGTTCGAAGCCTACGAGTAGGCATCAGGCAGTCACAGCCGCGTCCTGATGTTCCCGCAACGTCTGTTCCGGGTGGAGCGATCTGGTGTCCCCGTCGCCACGCGGCAGGTCGAGTATGACGACAGCGCCGTCGTCGTTCGCCAGCGAGAGGTCGCCACCGGACTGGTCGACGATCCAGTACACGAGCCACAACCCCAGGCCGACACCGTGATCGAGCGCCGACGTACTCGGTTCGGCACCGGAGAACAGCGCCTGCTCGATGTCGGGTAGTCCCGACCCGGAGTCGGCGATACGAACCTCGATGGTCTCCGCGGTTGTTTCCGTGACGTGTACGTCGATGTCGAGGGTCTCCGTGTCGTTGTGTTCGACGGCGTTCCGGAGCACTTCTCGCAGTGCCGTCTCCAGCTTCGGGTGGGCAGTCACCGTAGCGGCACTGGGCAGGTCCGCACGGACAGTCACCTCGGGGTGGGTCGACCGAACCTCGGCCAGGAGTCGCTCCAGCAGGGGACCGAGTTCGATCGTGGTGCGCTCGTTCGAACCCCACACCTGGCGCATCTCTGCCATCTTCTCGGAGAGGTCGGTCAGTTTCTCGACTCGGCGACCGAGCAGTGTGGCCCGTTCGGACATCGGGCTGTCGTCTAGCTCCCGGTCGAGTTCGTCTGTGACGCCGGCGATGACGGTGAGATTGTTCCGGAGGTTGTGCCGGAGCACGCGGTTTGCGACGTCGAGCCGTCGGTTCAGTTCGGTCATCTCCTCGTAGCGGCGGTTCAGTTCGGCGGTACTGCGCTGGAGGCGTGCGTAGTAGTAGCCGAGGTACGGGCCGGCAACGGTCCCGCCGACGCCCATGATCATGGCGTAGTACAGCGGTTCGTTGAGCGAGTACCCCTGCAGGACCTGGATCCCGGAGGCTACCAGCGACAGCGATGCGGTCGTCAGGCCCAACCCGATCGTCGAGTAGCCCAGATAGTGGAACTGTGCAGGGGCGACTCGGTCAGTGGTGTAGCGAACCGACACCAGGAGTGCGACTGCGAGTCCACAGACGACGGCCAGCTCCATCCCACGGATGAGCAGTGCGGAGGTGTCTCTCACCGCGTGGACGACGCCGGCGGCCACGAAGATGGGCGCAAGGAGGTACAGCGACCACAGGATGGACCGTGAGAGGGGGCTATTGCTCACGGAAATAGTGTCATCCACACTATAATATGTCGACTCGTTATGAAAAAGCCTTGTGTTCGAACCAGTATCGACCGGGCTGTGACGGCCAGGCAAGCGGGGCGGGGAACGCCAACGCTAAACCCGTCCTCGCGAACTGTCCCGTAACGAATGCGTGAGGCCCACCCGATAGAGCAGGCGGTCGGTATGGAGTACTACGTCAGCGACGCCGACGGTGTGGGCGGCCACCTCAGGGAGACGCCGGCGGATTTCCGCGTCACCGAACTGGAGGCGTTCGACACCGAACCCGTCGATGCCGACACCGGGGCCTACCCCCATCTCGTCATGCGGGTGGACCTGCGGAACTGGGACACTAACGACTTCGCGAGCGCGCTCTCGGACCGGCTGGGTATCTCCCGCGAGCGTGTCTCCTGGGCCGGGACGAAGGACAAGCGCGCAGTCACCCGCCAGCTGTTCTCGGTGAAGGGCATCGACGCCACGGACGTACCCGACCTCGACGACGCAGATATCGAGGTCGTCGGCCGGGCCGGCCGGCCGATCCTCTTCGGCGACCTGGCGGGCAACGCCTTCGAGATCGTCGTGCGGGACGCCGACGCGCCCGAGAACGCCGCGTCGGTGGTCGAGGACCTTGCAGCCCTCGGCGGCGGAGAGGCCGGGACCGACGCCGGGACGCTCCCCGACGAGGACCGGACCGTCGGCGTCCCCAACTTCTTCGGCCAGCAGCGCTTCGGGTCGCGGCGGCCGGTCACCCACGAGGTCGGCCTCCAGATCGTCCGCGACGAGTGGAAGGGCGCCGTGCTGGCCTACGTCGGGAACCCACACGAGCGCGAACCCGAAGCCACGCGCGAGGCCCGCGCGTACGTCGACGAGACCCACGACTGGGCCGGCGCGCTGGAGCGACTCCCGCGAGCGCTGGGCTACGAGCGCTCGATCTGCCACCGGCTCGTCGAGAACGGCGCGGCGACCCCCGGGGACTTCCGGGACGCGCTGGAGACGCTCCCCTCGAACCTCCAGACGCTGTTCGTCAACGCCGCCCAGTCGTACGTCTTCAACCGCGTCCTCTCGGCGCGGCTGGAACGCGGCCTTCCCTTCGACCGCCCCGTCGAGGGCGACGTGGTCTGTTTCAGCGACTCCGACGCACCCGACGGCCTCCGCCTGCCCGACACCGACCGGACCCAGCGGGTGACCGAGCGACGACTGCGGACCGTCGAGCGCCACTGCGAGCGGGGGCGGGCGTTCGTCACGGCCCCGCTGGTCGGCACCGAGACCGAACTCGCGGACGGCGAACCCGGCGACATCGAGCGCGCAGTGCTTGACGACGTCGGCCTCGCCCCCGCGGACTTCGACCTGCCCGGCGAGTTCGACTCGGCGGGGACGCGCCGGGCCGTCCTGCTCCGGACGGATCTCGATGTCGACCGCGACGGCGACGGCCTGACGTTCTCGTTCGCGCTTCCAAAAGGGAGCTACGCGACGGTCCTGCTGCGGGAGTTCCGCAAGGGCGATCCTGGCGCCTGAAACTACCCGTGAACCGTCTCGTTTATCCGCCGGAGGTCCCCTATGGACGGATATGGACTGCCGGCAGTGTGCGACACCACTCGACCGACCGGGCGATTACTGCCTGGTCTGTCGCACTGCCAACACCGAGGTCGTCGTCCTCGAACTCGATCGGGACCGGGCCACGATATCCTGTGTCGCCGACGACGAGGTGGTCGGCCGGCGGACGGTGACGACCACGCCCGAGGGCGACGGGAGCGACCAGCTAGCGGTCACGGAGCTGCGGAACTTCGCCGGCCTCGTCGCCGACGAGGTACGGCGCAAGCGCCCCGAGGAGGTGTACGTCACCGGTGATCGGGCCGTCATCGCGGCCGTCCGCGGGCAACTCCACCACGAGTTCTTCCGGGTCGAGGGCGAGAACCCCGTCGAGCGCGTGATCGAACGTCGCGGCCAGCCCGCTCTGGAGGTCGTCGAGGCGTCGCTTGCGGAGAAACTCGGCGGGAGTCACTCGACGCTCATCGGCGGTCGGACCGGCCAGCACGCCCTGGAGACCGTCGCCGACCACCCCCACGTCAAGAAGGTTATCCCGGGTCCCATCGACGCCAGCGGCTCCGGGGCGCGTGGCGGCGTCCGCGCGAAAGCGACACGTGCGGACACCAACGGCAACGTCCGTGTGCTCATCCGGGACGGCTCCACCGTCCAGGAGAACCGCGTGGTCACGACAGCCGGCGACCGGGAACTGGGCGAACACGTCCGTGCCGACCTCAACGAAGCGCTCCGAGACGCCGAACTGCAGGACTGACTGTAAATCGTCGCCTCAGGCGAATTCGGCGAGCACGAGCAGCACACTCGGCACGGCCAGCAACACGAGGCCGCCGAGGAGCAGCAGCGCCGGGAGGACCAGGAGGCCGGCGTCGGTGAACAGCCACATCCCCAGCCCGGCGAGCAGTACGACGAGCCCCAGGAGACGCAGGGCCCAGGTGACGACGCCCTCGAATCCAGAGTCTGCGACGACGTCGACGACTTCGAGTGCTTCGTCCATAGCACCCGGCGGTTCTCGATACAGATGTTTAGGGCCTGTGGCCGATTTTGCATCGTCTGACGTTAATTCGAGCGTACGGCTCGCGGATTGATTTGGAACTCCCGCTCTAGCGTCACGCCAGCGCACTCGTTCGGGACAGTCGCCCCCATGTGAGTGTCTGGCGAGCGGAATCGGCCGCGAGGTCGGTCTCGAAGGGCTTATGTGGACGCTCGGCGGACAGCAGAACACTATGGCCAAGAAGAAGGGACGTACCGGCAGTGCCGGCCGATTCGGTGCTCGCTACGGTCGTGTCTCGCGCCGCCGCGTCGCCGAGATCGAATCGGAGATGAACGAGGACCACGCCTGCCCGAACTGTGGCGAGGACCGTGTCGACCGCCAGGGAACCGGTATCTGGCAGTGCAGCTACTGTGACTACACGTTCACCGGCGGGAGCTACAAGCCCGAGACCCCCGGTGGCAAGACCGTCCGCCGCTCGATCCGCGCCGCGCTGGCCGAAGACGAGGAGTAAAGAGTCTCCACCCGTACACCCAACGTATGAGCTACAAGTGTTCTCGCTGCAAGCGTGACGTGACGCTCGACGAGTACGGTGGCGTCCGTTGCCCGTACTGCGGGCACCGGGTCCTGCTGAAAGAGCGTGCGCCCGACATCAAAGAAGTCGACGTCGAGTGAGCGCCCCCCACCGCACTGTTCTCACGTTCGCGTTCGACGCTCCCGAGCGTGCCCGGCGCATCGAGCGTAGCGTCCGGCCGGAGATCGGCGCGATCGACGGCGACCGGACCACTGCGTCCCTCGACCGTGAGGGTGATACGCTCTCGGTGACCGTCCACGCCGACGACCTGGTCGCGCTGCGGGCCGGCTGTAACACCTGGCTGACGCTGGTCGGGACGGCCGAGACGGCCGATGCCGTCGCCGAAGCACTATAGTGGGTTCGCAGCATCGTAGGTGTCTGTACGACCGAGTTCTGATAGATGACGACAGGCACGTCCAATCCCGACAGCGTTCTGCCGCCGACAGCGACAGCCGACGAGGCCGACGTGCTGTACGTCGACGCGGACGCCGACGTACGTGAGCGGACCCGGGCCGGGATCGAACGCCGGCGGGACGAACTGTCGGTGACCGACGTTGGCGACGTCGAGACGGCCACAGAGCGACTGGAATCGCGCTCGATCGACTGTCTCGTCGCCGACCCCGACGGACTGGACGGCCTGGCGTCGGTGGTCGAGGCGGCTGTCTGCCCGCTGGTCCTCTATACGGGACGTGACCCTGGGGCTATCGGTGAGTGGGTCTCCGAACACGCCCGGACGATCGTCGAGAAGGGCGACGAGGCCGACCGCTCGGCGTTCCTGGCGGAGAAAATTCACAGCGTCGTCAGTGCGATTCCGGACCGGACCAACAGTGCCGTGGCGGCTGCACGCGAGCGCGTCAGCGCCGCCAGCGAGAACGAACTGGCGGTGCTGCTGGCACCGGACGAGACGGTCTCGTGGACGAGTGGGCCGCTCGCGACGGTACTTCCTGACCCCGAGCACGACGCGGAGTCGGACTCGCTCTTCGACCGCCTCGACGCTGTCGTCGCCAGCGAGGGACGGGCCAGTCTCGAACAGTTCCGGACGGGATCCGAGACATCTGTAACGCTCCCAGTGGCTGCCGGGGAGTGGCACCGTTCACTCCTCGTCCGGCGCTACGACGCGCCCGAACGAGCCGAGGGCGGACAACTGCTACTCCTCGCGGACGTTTCGGACCAGGTCCGACGGATCGCACAGCGTGACCGCCTCGACCTCCTCGTGGATCGAGCACAGGACGGGCTGTACACGCTGGACGAGGACGGCGTCATCGACGACTGTAACGAGTCGTTCGCACGAACGCTCGGCTACGACCGCGAGTCGCTGATCGGCACGCATGCGGCGGCGGTGTTGGTGCCCGGTGAGCTCACAAAGGGACAGCGGACCGTCGAACGACTGTTGCGCAATCCGGAGCGACAGACGACGACTGTCGAGCTGTGGTTCCGCCGGGCCGACGGGGGCGACCGACTCCTCTCGATCCGATACACGCTGTTACTGGGTCCCGAGGGGACCTACCACGGTTTGATGGGAGCTGTCCGTGACGTCAGCGAGCGACACGAACGCGAGCGAACGCTGGAACAGCAACGGGCCCGCTTCGAGAGTCTGGTCGAGCACTTCCCGAACGGTGGCGTGTTCCTCTTCGACGACGACCTCCGGTTCGTCGAGGCCGGGGGCCAGGAGCTGGACCCGCTCGGGCTCGACGCCGAGGAGATGGTCGGACGGCGGCCGACGGAGATCTTTCCGTCCGAGAACGCCAGCGTCCTCGAAGATCATTACCGGGCGGCGCTGCGTGGCGAGCACTCGTCGTTCGAAGACACGTATCAGGGCAACCGGTATCACGTCCAGACGATCCCGATTCCCGGGAACGACGCGGCCGCCGGGATGGCCGTCGCACAGAACGTCACCGAGCAGCGCGAGCGCCAGTGGCAACTCGAACGCTCCAACACGCTCCTCTCGACGCTGCTTGACACACTCCCGCTCGGAATTGTCGTCGAGGACAGCGACCGCGAGATCACGACCGTCAACCACCGGTTCCTGGACATGTTCGAGCTACTGGGGACGCCAGCGGACATCGTCGGGACCGACTGCGTGGCACAGGCACGCGACGTGTGTGACCTGTTCGTCGATCCCGAGACGTTCGTCGACGGCGTCGCGGCCGTCCCGGGCGAGCACCCGGCCCGCCACGACGAGGCACTGGAGTTACACGACGACCGCATCTTCGAACGGAGTGCCGTTCCAGTCGAACTGCCGGACGGGCGCGGGACTATCTGGCTTTACCGGGACGTGACCGACCGGATCCGGCACGAGCGGGAACTGGAGGAGACGACAGAACGACTGGATCTCGCACTGGAGGGCGCGGAGCTCGCAGTCTGGGACTGGGATATCGAGTCCGGAGCGGTCACGCGAAACGAGCGCTGGGCAGAGATACTGGGGTACGACTCCGACGAGATCGCCGGCGAACTCGGCGAGTGGGCCCAGCGCATCCATCCGGACGACCGCGAGCGGGCCGAGACCGAACTGGCCGCTCACTTCGACGGCGAGACCGACTTCTACCAGTGTGACCTCCGACTACAGACGAAGTCGGGCGAGTACAGATGGATCCGCGACAGCGGGAAAGTGTTCGAACGGGACGAAGCCGGCGAGCCGGTCCGTGCAGTCGGGATCCACCAGGACATCACCGAACGCAAGGAGCAGAAACGCGAACTCCAGCGGCAACGCGATGAACTGGAGATGCTGGCCCGGACCCACTCGCTCATCCAGGACGTCATCCGGGCGCTGAGCGACGCTGCGAGCCGCTCGGAGATCGAGGAGATCGTCTGTGGTCGCCTCGTCGAGTCGACCCTCTACGAGTTCGCCTGGGTCGGCGAACAGGAGGGGCGTGACAACCGCCTTGCGACACGGATGGCTGCAGGGGACGGCGACGGCTATCTGGAGACCGTACGTGAGCGGGCGACCGCCGAGGACCGCGAGCGTGGCCCGGGGACGACGGCCATCCGGACGGGTGAGGTACAGGTCGTCCGCGACGTCACCGACGAACCGGTGATGTCGGACTGGCAGGACGAGGCACTCGAACGTGGATACCGCTCAGCAGCAGCTATTCCGCTGGTCCACACCGACGTGGTCCACGGGGTACTGGTCGTCTACGCGACCCGTGCCGACGCGTTCAGTGAGCGTGCCGTCGAGAGTTTCGCCGTCCTCGGGGAGATGATCGGCTTCGCGCTGACTGCCGTCCAGAACCGGCAACTCCTGTCACAGGACACCGTCCTGGAACTCACCTACCGTTCCCAGGTTGACGACCCGTTGCTCACAGTCGCACGCGAACTGGGGTGTCACATCGAGGTGTCGGGGTCGGTCTCCGTTCAGGACGGCTTTCTGGAGTACCTCACTGTCACGGACGGGTCGCCATCGGACGTTCTGGACGCCATCCGTGACCGAGCGGGCCTCGAAGACGTCCGTATCGTCAGTGACGACGGGGACAGCGGTGTCATCGAACTCACGACGTCCCGGACGTTCGCGGGGTCGTTGCTCGACGTGGGCGCCAAGCTACAGACCGCCGAAGTCACGCCGACCGGTATCGTCGTCACGGTCGAGGCGCCGACGGACGCGGATCCGCGAACGATACGGGATGTCCTGACCGATCACGTCTCGGGACTCGAACTGGTGGCGAAACACGAGCAGGAGCGACCACCTACGCCCCTGACGGACGAACTGGCACTCGGTGATCGGCTGACGGAGCGACAGCTCGAGGTCCTGCGCGCGGCGTATCTCGCCGGTTACTACGCCTGGCCGCGCGATACCACCGCCGAACAGCTTTCCGAGACGCTCGATATCGCCTCCCCGACGCTGCACCAGCACCTCCGGCGGGCACAGCGGAACCTGCTCGAAGCGCTGTTCGACGAGTAGCCACCTAGTCGTCTAGGTACGGCGTTGATAATCGAGAGGGCCAACAGTATAGCCGCGTATGAGCGACCAGAGTGGCGACGGCCCCGACAGTGAACAGTGGCGTGGGATGACGCCACAGGACCGGGGGTTCACGACGCCGATCGCCGACGACGTCTTCGACGCGCTCGCTGACTGGCGACGCCGTGCCGTCTGCCGGTATCTCTCGACGGCCGAGGAATCGGCAGTCGCTGCACGGACGCTCGCCGTCGTGGTCAGCGATCGGGGACAAGCGAGTTCGGTTCCCGACGACGAGACGACGGTCGAGGCTGTCGAGCGGGAACTGGTCGAGACCCATCTCCCGAAACTCCACGATCTGGGGCTGCTGGACTTCGACGAACGGAGCGAGACGGTCCGGTACTGGGGGTCACCGACCGTCGAGAAGTGGGCCGAGCACGCCGATGCCGTCACCGACGACGCCGAGTTCTGACCGACACATCCATCTGGGTGCCGACCGACGCACGGCTATGCACCTGCCACCCGTCGGCCTGGGAACCATGGGACTCGCGGCGCCGGAGCCGGTCACCACCGCGATCGAACTCGGGTACCGTCATCTCGACACCGCACAGATCTACGAGAACGAGGGCGTGGTCGGGGACGGCATCGTCGCCGCCGATATCGACCGCAGCGACCTCGTCGTGGCGACGAAGCTCTGGACGGATCGGCTGGCCGGCAGCGACGTCAGACGTGGAACCGAGGAGAGCCTCGACCGCCTCGGCCTCGACGCCGTCGACCTCCTCTACGTCCACCGGCCCCGCGACGGCTACGAGCCGTCCGAGACGCTCCCGGCGCTCGATGCCGTGCGGGACGACGGCCTGACCGCACACGTCGGCCTCTCGAACTTCGAGCCCGAGCAGCTGGCGACCGCACGCAAGCACCTCGACGCGCCCGTCGCCGCCCACCAGGTCGAGTTCCACCCGTTCTTCTCTCGTCAAGCGCTGCTCGACGACGCACAGGAACACGACTACCCGCTGGTCGCGTACTCGCCACTCGCCGGCGGCGCCGTCTTCGACGACCCGACGATCCAGTCGGTCGCACAGAAACACGACACGACACCCGCCGCCGTCAGTATCGCCTGGGTGCTCGCCCACGACAACGTCGTCACCATCCCGAAGGCGTCCTCGCGGGCGCATCTCCGGGCCAACCGGGCCGCAGCAGACCTGGAACTGGACGCCGACGACATCGAGCGCATCGCCGCTATCGACCGCGAGGAGGAACTGTATCCCGAGTGACGGCTGTGGTGTGGGTCAGCATGAAAGCGTGGGTTTAACAGTGCGGACCTCGACCGTCGGAGTATGCAAGGAAATCTTCCGCCCGAAGCACAGGAGAAGCTCGAGGAACTGCAGGACCTGCAGGAGACCGCACAGCAGGTCGCCGCACAGAAACAGCAGGCCGAGACGGACCTGCAGGAGTCCCAGACAGCGCTGGACGAACTCGACGACGTCGAGGACGACACCGTGATGTACCGCGAGGTCGGTGAACTGCTCGTCCAGACGGACCTCGAGGAGGCCCAGGAGGACCTCGAAGAGAAGGTCAGCAACCTGGAAGTCCGCGTCGAGACCCTCGAGAAGCAGGAAGAGCGCGTCCAGGAGCAGTTCGAGGATCTCCAGAGCGACCTCCAGCAGATGCTCGGCGGCGGTCCGGCAGGCGGCCCGGCCGGCGGTCCCGGCGCAGGCGGCGCGTAAGGCCATGCCCAGCGACGACGAGGTCGTCGAGACGGCCGCGAACGCGGCCGAAGACGTCGTCTTCTCTCGGTTCGACGTCGGCGAAATCGAGGACATCGACGTGACCGTCACCTTCGAGGACGGCATCCTCGACGTGGACGTCTACGTCAACGCGCCCGAGAGTACGACCGACGAGCGACAGGTCGCCGACGACGCCGCGCTGGCCGCGCGTGGGGCTGTCGACGACCTGTTCGAGAACTAGTCCTGCGGCCGTTCCTCGCCGGTCCGTTCGCTGGCGAATCCGGTCCGGAAGGCGATCCACGCCAGCACGCTGACGAACAGGATCGGCGGGAGGATCATGAACCCCCACAGCGGGTCCAGTCCCCACCCCAGCAACAGCACGAGATCGAACAGGCCCAGCGCGAGGAACGGCGCGACGTACTTGGCCGCGCGCCAGCGGTCGACACCGACCCCGTCATCGTCGTCGTCCGCCAGGAGGTCCGCGGTCGTCCGGCCTGCGGTCTCGGTGTCGGCGACGTCGTCCATACCCCCGCGTTGGTGGCCGACCGTCAAAAGTACCGCGCTCGCCCGTTCGCGCGGGTAGTAACATTCAGCGACCGGGCGGCTGGCTGTCAATCGCTGCCAAGGTATAGATTTTCATAGCTTCGCGCACAACCCGACAGTATGGAACACGAAGCCACGGTCGAGGGCGTCGGTGTCGGCGTCGACGACGAGGGGACGGGGACGCCGGTCGTCCTCCTCCGTGCGCGTGGGGAGATAGTCCCTATCTTCGTCAGTTCGGACCAGGCACAGTCGATGCAACTGGCGATCGACGGCGAACCGTTCGAGCGACCGCTCACACACGACCTGCTCGTCGAGATGGTCGCGGAGTTCGGGGGCGCGATCGACCGGGTCCGTATCGACGACCTCGCGGACGGGACTTTCTACGCGAAGATCGACGCCGAGCAGTACACGCAGGACCGGCGCCGCGACATGGTGTTCGACGCCCGGCCCTCCGACAGCATCGCTATCGCGCTCCGAGTCGACTGCCCGATCATCGTCTCCGACGAGGTCGTCGACCAGGCGGGCCGGCCGCCCGAGCAGTTCGAACCGGAGGACGACGACGGCCCGGGCTTCTGAAACGGGCAAGAGCGAAACGTTTCTCACCGCCGACCGACCAACAGTGAGCGATGAGCTACGAGTCGGTCATCTTCGACAACGATGGCGTGCTGTTGACACTGACCAGCATGGACACCCACCAGGCCGGGACCAGGATGGCGTTCCAGCGCGTCGGTGTCGTCGATCCACGGCCCGAGGACCTCGAAGCGATGCGGATCGGTGTCACGCCCGACCGACTCGACGACGTCTGTCGGCGGTACGATCTCGATCCCGAGCGGTTCTGGACGGCCCGCGACGGCGCGATCTCCGAGGCACAGCGCGCGGCGATCCGCGCGGGCGAGAAACGCCCGTACGGCGACGTCAGACTCCTCGACCGACTCGACGGCCCGCTGGGCGTGGTCTCCTCGAACCAGCAGGCAACCGTCGACTTCGCGTTCGACTACTTCGACCTGGATCGCCACTTCGAGACGGTCCACGCACGCCCGCCGACTATCGAGAGCCTGCACCGCAAGAAGCCCCGGCCCTACTACATCGAGCAGGCGCTCGCCGACCTCGGCGTGTCGGACGCGCTGTACGTCGGCGACAGCGAGTCTGACGTCGAGGCGGCCCAGCGGGCCGGTATCGACGCGGCGTTCCTCCGACGGCCCCACACGGTCGACACCGACCTCTCGGTGACGCCCGAGTACGATATCGGCGGTCTGGACGACGTGGTCGACCTGACGGAGTGACCGCGTCGGGCGAGGCACGTCTTTATTGTTGGCGGATGTGAATTATCACCTTGGAGCAACTCGCTCGTCGAGAGCGAGTGAGACCTATGAGTGACAAACCACACCAGAACCTGGCCATCATCGGTCACGTCGACCACGGGAAGAGCACGCTCGTCGGCCGGTTACTCTTCGAGACAGGGTCGGTCCCGGAACACGTCATCGAGCAGTACCGCGAGGAAGCCGAAGAGAAAGGCAAGGGCGGTTTCGAGTTCGCCTACGTCATGGACAACCTCGCCGAGGAACGCGAGCGGGGGCTGACCATCGACATCGCCCATCAGGAGTTCGACACCGACGCGTACTACTTCACTATCGTGGACACGCCCGGCCATCGGGACTTCGTCAAGAACATGATCACCGGCGCGAGCCAGGCCGACCACGCGGTCCTGGTCGTCGCCGCCGACGACGGCGTCCAGCCACAGACCCGCGAACACGTCTTCCTCTCGCGGACGCTGGGCATCGAGGAACTCATCGTCGGCGTCAACAAGATGGACCTCGTCGACTACGACGAGTCGCGGTTCCGCGAGGTCGTCGAGGAGGTGAAGGGACTGCTGAAGCAGGTCCGCTTTGCCGTCGACGACGCCTCGTTCCTGCCCATCTCGGCGTTCGAGGGCGACAACGTCGCCGACCACTCCGAGAACACGCCCTGGTACGACGGGCAGACGCTGCTGGAGACGCTGAACAGCCTCCCGGAGCCACAGCCACCGACAGACGCGCCGTTGCGGCTCCCGATTCAGGACGTCTACACGATCTCGGGTATCGGTACAGTGCCGGTGGGCCGCGTCGAGACGGGCATCCTGAACACGGGCGACAGGGTCTCGTTCCAGCCCAGCGACGTGGCTGGCGAAGTCAAGACCATCGAGATGCACCACGAGGAGGTGCCCAAGGCTGGGCCCGGCGACAACGTCGGGTTCAACGTCCGCGGCATCGGCAAGGACGACATCCGCCGCGGCGACGTCTGTGGGCCCGCCGACGACCCGCCGTCGGTCGCCGAGACCTTCCAGGCGCAACTGGTCGTGATGCAACATCCGTCGGTCATCACCGCCGGCTACACGCCGGTCTTCCACGCCCACACGGCACAGGTCGCCTGCACCATCGAGTCCCTGGACCAGAAACTCGATCCGTCCTCGGGTGAGGTCGCCGAGGAGAACCCCGACTTCATCGAGAACGGTGACGCGGCGGTCGTGACGGTCCGGCCACAGAAGCCACTCAGTATCGAACCCTCTTCGGAGATTCCGGAACTGGGCTCCTTTGCCGTCCGGGACATGGGACAGACCATCGCCGCCGGGAAGGTACTGAGCGTCACAGAGCGGTGAGGAGCGTCGGAACGTCCGGTCCGCTCAGTCGTCGGCAACGATCCGCTCGTCGTCGTCGGCGACGAGGCGGTCCATCGCGTCGACCATCGCCCGCACCGACGCGCGGGTGATGTCAGAGTCGCTGGCGGAGACGCGCACGTGGTCGTCGCCGCGGGACATCTCGATCTCGACGGTGACGACGGCGTCGGTACCGCCCGTGATAGCGTCGACGTGGTAGTCCTCCAGGGACGCGTCGGCGGCGTGTGAGAGCGCTGCCTCGGCGGCGTTCATCGCGGCGTCGACCGGGCCGGAGCCGACCGAGGCCTCCTTGCGCTCCTCGCCGTCGACCGACAGCCGGACGCTCGCGGTCGGGGTGTCCGAACCGGAGACGGCCGTCAGCCCGAGCAACTCGACGCGGCGATCCTGCTCCTGGCCGGTGACGTCGTCGGCGATGGTCAGCAGGTCGGCGTCGGTGACCCGCTTGCCGCGGTCGCCGATCTCCTTGACACGAGCGACGATCTCGTCGAGTTGGTCGTCGGTCACCTCGACGTCGTGTTCGTCCAGCGCGGCCTCGACACCGGCGCGGCCGGCGTGTTTCCCCAGTGCGAGGCGACGCTCGCGACCCACCTTCTCGGGCGGGTACGGTTCGTACATCGCGTCGTCCTTGAGCGTGCCGTCGGTGTGGATGCCGCTCTCGTGAGTGAAGGCGTTCTGTCCGACGACGGCCTTGTTCGGGGCCAGCGGGATGCCCGTCCGGTTGGCGATGAGGTCGGCGAGGTCGTACACTTCCGGGAGGGCCATCGTCTCGACGCCGTAGCCGTGGTCGAGCGCGATGGCGACCTCCTCCAGGGCGACGTTGCCGGCCCGTTCGCCGATGCCGTTGATGGTGCCGTGGACGAGGTCCGCCCCGGCGGCCACGGAGACGAGCGCGTTCATCACGGCCAGCCCGAGGTCGTCGTGGGTGTGGGTGCTGACCGGCCCCAGTTCGGCGAGCCGGGAGACACATTCCAGCGCCCGGTCCGGGGTCGCGTGTCCGACCGTGTCGGCCCAGCAGATGCGGTCGGCGCCGGCGTCCAGCGCCGACCCCAGAAGCTCTTCGAGGTAGTCCAGGTCCGCACGGGAGCCGTCCTCGCCGATGACCTCGACCCAGAGGCCGTGGTCTTTGGCGTACTCGACGAGGTCCATCGTCGCGGCGACGTTCTCCTCGCGGGAAGTGCCGACCTTGTCCTCGACGTGCCTGTCGCTGGCCGGGACGACGAGGTCGATACCGTCGACGTTACACTCCAGCGCGAGGTCGATGTCGTTCTTGATGCCGCGACAGAAGCTGGTCACCGTCGCGTCGAGGTCGAGTTCTGCGACCCGCGAGATGGTCTCTCGCTCGCCGGGACCGGTACAGGCGCTGCCGGCCTCGATGACGTCGATCTCGGCGTCGTCGAGTTTGCGTGCGATACGGGCCTTGTCGTCGGGCGTCAGCGAGACGCCCGGCGCCTGCTCGCCGTCGCGCAGAGTCGTATCCAGGAACTGTACCTCACCGACATCTGTGAGGGCACGCGTCGCTGGGTGCCCTCCGAACAATGGGTTCTGACTCACAGAAAATCCTCTTCCATCACACAGCGGGACGAATTTCTCGGCCAGCCGCCTTGCGGCGACTTCCTCTATCCTCCGTCGGGTATTCCGACATAGTAGTGACTACTCTAATCTTCATGGTCTAAAAGGTGGCGGATGCGTCGTGCTCACTCGGTGACGACCACAGTGTCGCCCTCGCCGACGCCGTCGGCGGCGCCCGCGGGCAGTTCCAGGATCGTGTCGGCGGTCGCCCATCCGACCGAGCGCCAGGGGTGCATCGTCTTCGTGGCCTGGACCACGCCGTCGGCCAGCCAGATCACGTCGAGTGGAAACGCCACGAACAGCATGTGGATGGACCGGCGGCCGGCCTCGTCGAACGGGAACACGAGGGCGTAGTCGTCGGGGATCGACCGGCGGAACATCAGCCCGCGAGCCTGCTGGAGGACCGACTCCGCCCGGTCGACCTCGGTCGCGAGGGTGCGAGCGGTCCCGTCGGGGTCGTGGACGACGCGCATGGTCGTGACCCACGACAGAGAGGCAGTTAGCTGTTGTGCCGCCGTTCCTACTGTCTGGGAACTCCCGTCCGTTTTCATATCCGGGGACGGCATGGATCTACGTGATGGAACGCGGTGTCGAGTCGGTTTGGACAGCGATGACACGGTCGTTCGCCCGGGTGACGGACCGACAGTGGCGGTTTCTCGGGAGCGGGGTACTGTTGGCTCCGGCGCTGCTGGTCTGCGTGGCGACCGCCGCCCGACTGGGGCGTCCGGCGACGCCGGCGCACGTGCAATTCATCGCTGCTGGCGCACTCGTCTGTCTCGCCGTGCCGCTGGTGGTCGGCGCCCGCTGGCTCCTGCGCAGTGACCTCGATGCGCGCGCTGTCCAGCGGTTGCTGGGCTGGTCGCTGGCCGGCTCGCTCCCGATTACGACGCTCGCACTCGTGGTCGTCGCCTACCAGCGGGCACACGGTGTCGGGCTGGCCGACCCGGCTCTCGTCGTCGCGTGGGTCGCCGGGACCGGCGCGGTCGGTGGGCTGCTGACGGGCGTCTACGACGTCCGCCGGGAACGCGAGCGGCGCCGGAGCGAGCGGTCACAGAACCGACTCAAAGCGATCTTCGAGACCTCCCCAGTGGCGCTGGTCGCGATCGACGATCAGGGGGTCGTCCGCTCGTGGTCGAGCGGTGCCGAGCGCCTGTTCGGCTGGACCGCGGCGGAGGTCCGTGGCCGGCAGTACCCGCTCGTTCCGGACGACCGGCGTGACGAGTTCCAGCGCCACAAGGCCTGGGTCGACGCCGGGAACGTCATCGAGGGCGTGGAGACGAAACGACAGCGTGCGGACGGTGCGCTGGTCGACGTCAGTGTCTGGTCGGCGCCGATCACCGACGCCGCCGACGGGTCGGTCTCCGGGCACATGATCGCGCTGGCGGACGTCACCGACAGGCGACAGCGCGAGCAGCAACTGGCTGTCCTCGAACGGGTTCTGCGCCACGATATCAGAAACACGGTCAACGTCATCGAGGGCAACGGCGCTATACTCACGGAGGCACTCGACGACGGGGAACTCGACACGGCGGCAGAGCGCATCGTCGACCGTGCACGACGGCTGGGACGGCTCAGCGAGAAGGCCCGCGAGGTGACCGACGTCCTGCGGTCGTCGTCGGGTGACCAGGTCATCGACGCCGTCGCGGTGGTCGGCCAGGAGCGACGACGCATCGTCGAGGAGTATCCTGACTGTGCCATCACCGCCGACATTCCGGAGGTGGCTCCGGTCGCTGGCGACGAGCGACTCGCTGTCGCCGTTCGCGAGACACTCGAGAACGCTGTCGAACACGGGTGCCGGCAGACGCCGGACGGTGTCGACCCGGAAGTGTCCCTGCAGATCTCAGTCGAGACGGATCACGTCGTCATCGACGTCGTGGACACTGGCCCCGGTATCCCGGTGCGGGAGCGAGAACCGCTGAGCGCCGAGACCGAGACGGCACTCCAGCACGGTAGTGGTATCGGTCTGTGGGTGATCCACTGGTTGATCAGGAGTCTCGGCGGCGAAGTCACGATCTCGGACCGCGAGTCACATGGCGCCGTCGTGACGATGCAACTGCCACGGGCGGGCAGTGAGTCCCGGTCCGGGCCCGGACAGATTGAATAGTGTCGCGGCCCCACAACGTCGTATGGAGAAGGCACCGGGAGGGACGAGCGTCGGCGTCGACGACCCCTACAGCCACGTCGACCGCTGTGACTTCGTCACGGACGAGGGGAAGTGCCGGTGGGCGCGCGAACACGGCCACCACGATCCCGAGTTCGCCAATGCCCGGAGTGCCGAGGCGTTCAGATGTCCGGCGGCTATCAGTCCCGACGGGGACGCCGACGGCGCCGAATGGGACTGGGCCGATTGCCAACACTTCCGGTGTCGCCAGCACGACAACGAGTGCGTCCGCTGTGGGCTCGCCGAGCGCCGGATGGCCCACTCCGACGAGCGCCCGCTGCTGGAGGAACACCATCTCTCGTACAGTGGGGACCACGACTCGTCAGACGACCTCGACCACGAGATAACGGTCTATCTCTGTCGGTGGTGTCACGCGAGGGTCCACCAGTCCTGGGCCCGTATCGACGACGACGCCAGTCCCGACCCGGAGGCACTGGCCGAACGTGAGGGCCGTCGCTCTAGGGAGCAGTCGGAACTCGGGTTCCAGTCGGCCGCAGACAGATATGACGAGTAGCTACCACTTCAAATTATCAAGTGTGATACTCTAAGGGGGCGGCTCTAAGTAGCTGCTCGCAGAACGTATAGCCAATTGTGAAGACCCCGACAGTGTCGAAAGGGACACTCGGGACGGGCTATCTGGTCGCCATCGGCGTGACACTGACGCTCGCGCTCGTCGCTCACGCAGCGGCCGTCCTCGGCGCGGGACCGTCCGGTATACTGGTCATCCTCACCGGGCTGGTGCCCGCGCTGTCGCTGGCGGGTGCGAACTACTGGCTCCCGCGCAGCGGGCTCGAGGGCGATCAGATCTGGACTGTCGCGGAGTGGGGCGGCCTCGGCGTCGCGGTTCTCACCCTCCTGAACCTCGGTATCCTCGTCGTCGGTGTGCCCTCGACGTCGCTGGTCCCTGCCCTGCTCGCCAGCAGCGTCGCGATGGGCGGGTTCGTCGGCATCCTCGTCGGGTCGCTGCTGGAACTACGGCGGGCGCGACAGCGACTCCGGCAGAGCAACGCCGTCCTCAACCGGGTGCTCAGACACAACATGCGCAACGACTTCAACGTCGTCCTGGGCCATCTGAGCGTCCTCGAAGACGAGACATCCGGTGACGCCGCCGAGCGGGTCGACCGGATGGCGTCGACCGTCGACCGGATGATCTCGACCACAGAGAAGGCACGTCAGGTGGACGCGGCCGTCGCCGCCGAGGAACACTCACAGGGGCCGATGGACATCGTCCCGCTCATCGAGGCCCGTGCCGAGGCATTGCGAGAGTCCTATCCGGCTGCGACCGTCGACGTCGTCGTCCCCGACGAGGCGGTCGCGTACGCCGACTGGCAGTTCGAGACGGTACTGGACAACCTCCTGGAGAACGCGGTGGTCCACGCCGAGACCGATCCCTGGGTCGGCATCACGGTCGAGACCGTCGGTGATCGGATCCACGTTCACATCCAGGACGACTGTCCGGCGATCCAGGACCGGGACCTGACGGCGTTCTCGTGCGCCAGCGAGACGCCACTGAACCACGCCAGTGGAGTCGGGCTCTGGCTGGTCACCTGGGTCATCGAGAGCTACGGCGGGTCGGTCTGGGTCGACCGGGTTTCCGACGGCAACGTGGTCACGCTGGATCTCCGGGCCGGGACGCGTCTCGATCAACTCACCAGAACGGTCCGGAACCGGCTCGACGTCCAGTAGCGCCCAGTTCCAAACCATATATACGCCCGCACGGCATCGTCTCCAGTAATGACCAGTATCGCAGTGATCGACAATCACGGCCAGTTCACCCACCTGGAGCAGCGCGCACTCCGTGACATGGGCGTCGACGTCGAACTCGTCGACAACACTACGCCGGCCGAGGAGATCGACGCGGACGGGCTCGTCCTCTCGGGCGGCCCGGATATGGACGACATCGGCAACTGCCCCGCGTACCTCGATCTGGACGTCCCAGTCCTGGGTATCTGTCTCGGGATGCAACTCATCGCCGCGGAACTCGGCGGCCGCGTCGGCAGCGGCGAGTACGGCGGCTACGCGGACGTCACCGTCGAGATCCTGGACGAACAGGACCCACTCCTCGGCTCGCTGTACCCCGAGACGCGGGTCTGGGCCAGCCACGCCGACGAGGTCAAGGAGGTCCCCGACGGGTTCGAACGGACCGCCACGTCCGACGTCTGTGGCGTCGAGGCGATGAGCAACACCGACGCGGACATCTACGGTGTCCAGTGGCACCCGGAGGTCGCCCACACCGAGGAAGGCGAGGCGGTCTTCGAGAACTTCCTGGCGGTCTGCGAGCCCGATACCGTCACACAGCGGTGACTCGCGGTGGTCGGTCGCGAGTGAATACCTTTAGTACGGTCCGCGTGGTGTGATATATAAATGACGGCGACACAGGGGAACTTGGCGAGTCTCTCCCGGTTCATCTTCCGGGCGCCCAACTGGTACGCCAGTCTCGTCTTCGCGCTGTGTATCGCCGCGGTCACCGGCGTCGCCGCCTTCGACTCCCGGTTCGTCCTCGACGACGCCTGGCAGGGCGTGTTCTTCATCGGCATCCCGACCGCCGTCGCCGGCGCGGTCACGCCGTGGGTCGACAGGCAACTGGGCGGCCAACTGACACCCAATCACGCGTCCCTACTCGCGCTCGTCTGTGAGGTCATCACCATCGGTATCCTCACCATCGCGGGTGCGGTCGTACTGCTGGTGCCGCAACTCGGACAGAACTTCGTCTTCGACGCACTGATCGTGGCGCTGGCCTCGATCTTCGCGTTCCGCATCCTCATCATGATGGCCATCTCTCGGCACTCGCTGCTGAAAGCGGCCGTCCCCGCGAGTGTCCAGACGGTCACCGCTGCGGTCCTGCTCGCTATCTACAGCGGGACGACCGCCTTCATCCTCGAAGATCCGGTCCTCCAGGAGTGGCTGGCCCGAGCCGAGAAGGCGCCACCGGAGATCCAGGGGTTCATCCCGGCCGATTTCGTCGTCCTGGCGGTCATCTGTGCCATCTACGCACTGGCAGTCTGGCTCTTCCTCGTGGCCATCGACCAGCCCTGGCGGCGCTCGCTGGGTGTCTCTGCGCTGGACTTCCTGCGGGGCTTCGTCGGCCACATCGCCGAGGGGACACGGGAACTAGAGGAGTTCTTCGAGGAGATCGGCGAGGAGGCCATCGTCCCGGTGACGGTGCTGTCGGTCCGTCGGCCCGACGGCGAGGAGAAAGCCCGGTTCGTCCTCCCGATGATCCACCCCGGGCCGATGGGCGAGATCGGTGGCGGGAACCTTCCCAAACGGGTCGCCGAGGAGGCGGACGGGCTGGCGTTCCCACCGCACGCGACCGCCGGTCACGACTTCAATCTCGTCACCGAGCGGGAGGTCGACACGATCCTCTCGACGGCCGACGACGCCTACCAGCAGATCGAGTACGACGACGAGGCGACCGTCGGCCACCGGATCACCGAGGGCGAAGCGACACTGACCGGCCAGTCGTTCGGCGACGACGCGCTCATCGTCACCACCTATGCACCTGGCTGTGCGGACGACGTCGATTACGCTGTCGGGCTCTCCGCGATGTCCGAGGCCCGCTCGGGCGACGTCGAGGACGTCCTGCTCGTCGACGCGCACAACTGCAACGACGGGCTGGAGGGCGAGGACCTGGGTCACGTCGTCCCCGGGAGCCAGCGCTCGTTCGACATGATCTACGGCGCCGGCCGGCTGGGCGAACTGCTCGGCGACACCGAGACCGGCCGATTGCGCTGTGGGACCGCCTGGGACGAGACGCCCTGGGAGCCCGAAGATGGGATCGGCCCGCTCGGGATTCGCGTCTGTGTCTTCGAGGTGGCCAATCAGCGGACCGCCTACGTCCTCATCGACGGGAACAACATGGACCCGGGACTCCGCGACACTGTCATCGACGCCATCGACGGTGTGGATACGGTCGAAGTGATGACCAGTGACACGCACATCGTCAACACGATGGAAGCCGAGAACCAGGTCGGACAGGCCATCCCCGACCAGGAGCTTTCGGCACTGATCGCCGACCTGGTCGACCGCGCCGTCGCGGACCTCGAACCGGTCGAGGCCGGCATGGCCAGCGAACGCGCGAAGGTCACCGTCTTCGGCAACGACCGCACCGAGACGCTCGCGTCGACCGCCAACGCGATGGTCTCGCTGGGTGGCGCGCTCGCCGCCGCGTTCATCCTCGCGGTGATGGCGGTCAGCATCCTCGTGTTTATCGCCGCTGGGCTCTGAGTGGACGTGTTACCGCTCTTGTCTGGAGTCACCCGGCACTGTCGACTCGCTACGCTCGTCGGTTGTGCTGCAGAGAACGCCGAGGAGGAGATTTGAACTCCTGAGTCCGTGAGGACAGTTGCTCTCGAAGCAACCGCCTTGGCCAGGCTAGGCTACCTCGGCTCACCCGAGTATTCCGGTGGTTTCACTTTAGGGGTTTCGATTCGGTCGCCGTCATGTTCTCGACACACATTTACCGGACGCGTGACAGGGACGACCATGGACGTCACTGAAGCCAGTGAGCTGTCGAGCCAGCTCCTCGACGAGGTGGGGAGTGCAGTCATCGCGGATCGCGGATTCTTCGAGACGGTCCTCCTGGGCGTGGTCTCGAAGGGTCACGTCCTGCTCGAAGACGTGCCCGGGACCGGCAAGACCCTGACTGCCCGGAGCATGGCGACCGCCCTCGGACTCTCCTTCTCCCGCGTGCAGTTCACGCCGGACCTCCTGCCGGCCGACATCACCGGGACCCACGTCTTCAACGAGCAGACACGCGAGTTCGAGTTCACGCGCGGGCCCATCTTCGCCAACGTCGTCCTGGCCGACGAGATCAACCGCGCGCCGCCCAAGACCCAGTCGGCGATGCTCGAAGCGATGGAGGAGGGGCAGGTCACCGTCGACGGCGACACCTACGACCTCCCGGAGCCGTTCTTCGTGCTGGCGACCCAGAACCCCGTCGACATGGAGGGGACCTTCGAACTCCCAGAGGCGCAGGTCGACCGCTTCCTGGCCAAGACCGCCATCGGCTACCCCGAGAGCGAGGGCGAGGTCGAACTCCTCCGCCGGCGGGCCGGCCGTGACACCCAGAGCCCGACCGTCGAGGCGGTGCTGGACCCCCAGCAGGTCGAAGCGCTCCGCGCCGTCCCCGAGTCCGTCCAGGTCGACGACGACCTGCTGACCTACATGGCCGACATCGCCCGCGCGACCCGCGAGGACTACCGCGTCGAGGTCGGCGTCTCCCCGCGTGGGACCCAGCGCCTCTTCGAGGCCGCCCGCGCGATGGCGGCGATGGCCGGCCGCGAGTTCGTCGCGCCCGACGACATCAAACGGGTCGCCCAGCCCGTGCTGGCCCACCGGCTCGTGCTGACGCCGGACGCACGGGTCGAGAACGTCGACAAGTCGACCATCGTCGAGAACGTGCTGGGCGAGGTACCGGTGCCGACGGTCTGAGCGACCCGGCCACCAGTCCTCGAAGCCCTTCACTCGGTCAGTCCCGCCACTGCGAAGACCGCGCCGACGAACAACAGCCCGGTCGCGACCGGCCCCAGCGTCGGCACGTTGACGAACAGCCCTGCCATCGAGACGAGGCCGACGGTCAGCGCCGCGACGAGGGTCCCGCCGGCGACCCGGACCAGTTCCGCGTTGTGCGTGACGGCGTCCTCGGCCATCGTCTCGTCGAGGTCGACGGCGTGGTGTCCGAAGTCCCAGGCCAGCAGTACCGCCGCCACTGCAATCACGAGGACGACGGCCGGTGCCGCCGTGACACCGGCGACGAGCACGCCGACACACTGCAGGACCGTCCCGAGCGTCACCACCCGCGGGCGTGTATCCAGCACACCGGCCGCCAGTACGAGCGCGCCGACGAGGGCCGGCGCGCCGCCCGTCGTCGTCGCCATGACCGCCGTCCCGACCAGGGCGGCGACCAGCGCGGCCACGCCGACGAGTCTGACGCGTCTCATCGCGACCACTCCCGTGCCCGCTCGAAGGCCGCGGGCAGCGACTCGTCCTGGTGCCAGTCGACGACCGGGATCCCCTCCCGGCGCAGTTCGCTGATCCTGAACAGTCGGTCGGCGGCGTCGACGGTCCCGTCGGCGGTCGGCGCCGTTCCCGGGTCCGGGCTGACGACGGTCACGGCGTGGCCGTAGGCGGCCAGGTAGCGCAGTATCCGACGGATGTCGTCGTCGACCAGCGGCGAGCAACAGACCACCTGAGCGCTGGCCGGCAGCTCCCGACGGAGCCAGCGCAGCGTCGGCCCGGGGTAGAACTCGCCCTCGGGCGGCCGGGGCGAGAAGACCGGGTCGGTGGCGAGCGTCGTCTCCAGGCGGTTCTTGTGGGTCGGACCGCCGCTCGGGCCGACGAACAGCCGGTCCGGTGCCAGGGCCGCGAGGCCGACCCGGTCCTCGGCGTCGAGCCGTGATTGGATGACGCTTCGGGCCGCGACGACACAGCGGTCGACGGTCGCGTCGAGGTCCGGGGCCGTCGGCGCGTCGTAGGCGCTGGGTCGGGCGTCGACGAGGACGACTACCGTCGCGGCCTGCTCCTCGCGGAACTCCAGCGTCGAGAGCTCCCTGGTCCCGGCGTAGCGGTTCCAGTCGATACGCGAGAGCGGGTCGCCGGCGCGGTACTCGCGGGTCGCGTAGAAGGCGATGCCGTCCCCGCCCTGGTCGGCGTCGATCCGGCCCCGATATCGGGTCGTCTGTGACTGGACCGGCGCGTCGGCGTCGACCTGAGGCAGCGAGACCGACAGGGCCGAGACGCCGGTGACCGACGCCTCCGTGACCGTCGCCGTCGCGCCGGCGGCGTCGCCAGCGACGACGGTGGGGGCCTCGAACTCGTGGTCGCCGCGCGTCGCCCGGACGGTGTACTCGACGGTCGCCGTCGTCGCGGGCCTGAGCGCGGTCGCCAGCTGTGGCGAGCCGTCGGTGACCGCCAGCGTGTCGGGCACCCCGTCGGCGACCCGGCAGTCCAGCAGCGTCCGGTCGCCGTCGTTGCGGACGGTCAGCGTCACCGTCACCTCGTCCCCGTGTGTCGGGTCGGTGTCCGAGACGGCCCGGTCGACGGTGATTGCCGGATCCGGCGTGGTGGTCCCCGCCCGCACCGCGAGCGCGACGACCGCGACGGCGCTTGCGAGCACCAGCCCCGGCCGTTTCGCGAGGATGCCGACGCCGACCAGCGCCAGCGGGACGGTGTAGAACCCGGTCCAGCGCCCGGTCTCGACGGTTCCGGCGGCGGGCGTCGACGCTGCGTCCGCGGGTGCCTCGTCGACAGCGTCGATTCCAAGGACGCCCCGGAGTTCACTCGCCGCCCGTTCGACCCGGTAGCGGTAGCGACTGTGGCCCGAGAGCCGGGCAGTGATCCGGTCGCGGTACTGGCGGGCGCGGTCGACGGTGTCGGCAAACAGTGCCGCGGCCGTCGCGTCTGCGGTCCAGTTGCCCTCGTGGATCGCTGTCTCGGCGGTCGACTCGTCGTGTTCGCGCGTCCGGACGAGCGCCCGGGCGAGCAGCGCCTGCAGGTCGTCGGCGATGCGGTAGTCGCGGGTCAGCATCGACTCGGCAGCTGCCCCGTAGCCGTCCGTCGCGGTCTCGGGGGGTGAGACGTCCCGCTGTGTGCGCTCCGGGAGCGCTGGGCTCTGTCGCGTCGCGGCGTACCGCTGGTAGCCGGCGTAGATAGCGATGCCGGCCGCGAGCAGGCCGACGAAGACCAGAAACCCCCGGTCGATCGACAGCCCGGCCCCGGCGACGGCGACGCCGAAGCCGGCCAGCAGCGAGCAGACGCCGGCAGCCAGCAGGAGGCGCTTGACGACTCTCACGCGCTTCCTCCGTAGGACTGCTCGATGTTTCGGAGCGCCGACTCGGCGCGCTGCTCGCGCGTGTCCGTCGCCGGGGTATCACTGTACCGGACTGCCTCGAAGAGGTCGGTCAGCGTATCGACGTCCTCCTCGTCGAGGCCGGCCGCGACCGCTCGCTCGGCGAACTCCCTGGGCGTACACGTCTCGGCGTCGTCGACGTCCAGGGTCGCGGTCATCTCCTTCCAGGCGCGGTAGACGGCGTTGTCGAGGCTCGCGTCCGCGGCGAGTCGGTCGGCTGCGCGCCCGGCGGCATCCGCGAGGTCGGTCGCGTCCTCGGTCTCGGCGTCGCTGTCCTCGGTCTCGGTGCCGTCGTCGGTTACCGTCCACGTCTCGGTGCCGGTCACGCGCCGGAGGAGCACGCCGGCGAGGACGACGACCGCGAGGGCGCCGACCAGGCCCAGCAGCCAGGGTGACCCGGCGGCGTCGGCGGCGCCGGAGGTCGCTTCCGTGAGTGACTGCTCGGTCTGTTTCGGAAGCCCGCCCCCACCCATCCGTGGGTTGACGCCGATGACGACCGCGACGACGGACAGCACCACCGAGGTCAGCGCCGCGAGCACGAAGTCGTCCGTACCGTACTGCCGGAGACCGTACGCGAGTGTGAGCGTCAGGCCGAGGACGACGACGACGAGCAGCGTCGGTCCCGCGGACGGTGTCTCTGTGCCGGCACTGCTGGGACTGAGATTGTGATTCCCGTCGGAACTGTCGGCACTGTCCCCGCTGGCCGGCGTGTCGAGCGCCGGCGCACCGACGACGAGCGCGAGGAGGACCAGGCCGGTCACGAGAGAGATTGTCAGGCGGCGTGACACGCCTGTCGGTTGTGGTTCTGGTGGTGTTAAAATTACGCCATCACGTCGGCTGTTGGGGGAAGACATATCCTGGCAGGGCTCTTCCGTTCGGAGAGAGATGTCGCTCTCGGAACTGATCGCCGGCGTCGAGGACCACGAGCAGACGCTGACGGTGTTCAACGCCGACGAGTCGACGGTCGTGGACCTCCGCGAGCAGTTCGCGGACCGGAACGTTCGCGTCCGTGCCGAGGAGACCGAGAGCGGCCGCCCCGGCGAGTTCGTGACGCTCAGCGACGACGGCAAAGTAGTGACGGCGACCGGGCTGTCGGCGTTCCGGGAGTCCATCGCGGGCCCGGAGGTCTCGCTCTCGGAGGCGCCGTATCGCCCGATTCTGGACAACTTAGACGAGACGATGTTCACCTCGTGGTCCATCTCCCAGCTGGTCGCGGCCTCCCGTGAGATAGAGGACCGCGCGGCCCGCGTCGGTGGCGGTACACTCCATGCCGGGTTCCAGACGGTCTCGACGTTGAAGGGGGAACTGGACCGCTACGAGCAGCTGGGAGAGCTCGGCGTCGACGTCCACGCCTACGCGGTCCCCGACGAGGCGTCCCCGTCATACAGTCAGTTCACGCTGCACGTCGACCGGGCGACCGAGATCGCCGAGTCGTGGTTCGTCGTCTTCGACGGAGGGACGTCACAGACGTCCCAGGCAACCGGCGAAGCCGGTGACGGGGACGGCGACGACGAGCAGAAGTGCGCGCTGCTGGCCGAGGAGCGCGACCCGCGAGCATTCTACGGGTTCTGGACATACGATCCGTCGACGGTGGACTACATCGTCGACCATCTGGAGTCGAGATACTGGGTGGCCGAATCCCGGCAGTAGGCTCCAGTGTAGTGGTACCCGGACCGTTCAGGACAGCGACTCGAACACCGACAGATCGTGCCCGAGCAGTACCTCGGCGCCGGTCTCGCGCTGGATGTTCCGGCAGCGTTCCAGGCTCTCCTTCCAGGCGGCGTTGCTCCAGAGGAGGCTGGTCGCCATCGACTGGCCGGCGTAGTTGGCCTCGACGTAGGCCTCGTCGCCGACGACCAGCAGCGGCGTCCCGGGACGGTCGATCAGCGCACCCATGAGCCCCGGGGTGTGGCCGGGGAGGTGGAGCAGTTCGACGCCGTCGGTGAGGTGGTAGCTGTCGCCGTGGACGATCTGCCAGTTCAGGTCGTGGTCGAAGTCGCTGGCAAGGTAGGCGATCGAGCCCTCGTCGGTCTTCGCGCTGAAGTACGCGAAGGGGAGTTCCTCGCGGTGGACGTAGATGGGGACGTCGGTGCCCGCGAACTCCGCGAGGCCGCCGGCGTGGTCCAGGTGGAGGTGACTCATCACGACGGCGTCGATGTCGGACAGGTCGTAGCCGGCGGTACCGAGGTCGTCGCCGAGGTGGTGCTCGTCGGCGTCGACGTGGGCGAACGCCTCGTACAGCGGTTCGGGCCAGTAGCCGTCGCCGGCTTCGGGGTGGGAGCCGGTGTCCCAGAGGATGGTCATCTCGGGAGTCTCGACGACGAGGTTCCAGACGACGTAGGTCTCGTACTCGTGGTCGGGATCGCGGTTCGAGGCGGTGGCGACGCTGGTGCCGTCGACGACGAAGTTCCGATCCGCCTGTACCCGGCCGCGGTCGAGGAAGGTGACTGTGATCTCGCTCATACCAGTTGTACGTGATTCGACATAATAAGGAGTGGCCCAAACAGGTAGGGTAGCACGCGAACCGCTCTGGAACAGCGAAATTCGGGAGAACGCGTGTGGCGAGGACCCGGTTCGCTGGCCGGCTACTGGGGCGCCTGGCGGTAGATGAGGTTGCGCTGGATGTCGTTGGCACCCTCGTAGATGACGGGGATGCGGACGTCACGGTAGACGCGGGAGATGCGGTTCTCGGTCAGCACCGAGCGGCCGCCGTGGAGTTGCATCCCGCGTTCGGCGCAGTCCATCGCCGCCTCGGTGGCGGAGGTCTTCGCCAGGGCCGCCCAGTAGCCGGCGTTCTCGTCGTTGGCGACGCGCGCTGCGGCGTCCCACGTGAGCGAGCGAGCGGTCTGGAAGTCCAGGTGCATGTCGGCGAGTTTGTGCTGGACCGCCTGGAACTCGTCGACAGTACGGCCGAACGCCTCGCGGTCGTGGACGAAGTCCCAGGCCTCCTCGATGGCCGCGGCGGCGAGACCGATCCCGTGCCCGCCGACGATGACGCGACCGTGGTTGAAGAAGTCCGCGAGCATGTAGAAGCCGGCACCCTCGACGCCGACGAGGTTCTCCTCGGGGATGCGACAGTCGTCGAGGACGATGTGGGCCTGTTTCGAGGCACGGAAGCCCATCTTCTCGGGGATGTGCTCGGCGTGGTAGCCGGGGGCGTCGGTCGGGACGATGAACATCGAGTAGTTCCCGTACCGGTTGTTCGGGTCGTCGCCGGTCTTGGCGTACAGCGTCACCCAGTCGGCCTCGACGCCGTTGCCGATCCAGTACTTCTCGCCGTTGATGACCCACTCGTCGCCGTCCTTCTCGGCGCTGGTCGACATCCCGGCCAGGTCGCTCCCGGTCTCGGGTTCGGAGACCGCCAGCCCGGTGATCTGGTCGTTCTGGGCCACCGGCTCCAGGAACTCCTCGTGTTGCCAGTCGGCGCCGTGCTCTTCGACGATCTCGGCGCCGAAACTCGCCAGCTGGAGTGTCAGCGCGATGCCGGCGTCGGCCTTGTAGAACTCCTCGGCGATAGCCAGGACCTGCTGGAGGTCCAGCCCGCGACCGCCCAGCTCCTCGCCGAGATCCTGTGCGACCAGGCCGGCGTCCATCCCCGCCTCTAGAATGTCGTGGGGATACTCACCTGATTCGTAGTACTCGGCGGCGTTGGGCGCGATGTGTTCCTCCGCGAACTCGCGGGCCTCCTCTTTGACCTCGCGGGCGTGTTCCGGGACCGGATAGTCGGACAGTAGCTCCATAGGCCCATACATGAACGGTGTCATCATATACCTCGTGGAACTTCGAGAAACACCGCAGGAGTTGTTTTCTCTCCCCGCCGGCGAATCGTTGCCTTCGAACGAACCTGCTCTATTCGGGTGCGGCGTCCTCCGGAACGCGTCCTTCGACCAGCGATTCGTCGCTGTACTCCTCACGCAGCGCCTGCTTGTTGAACTTTCCCGTCGCGGTCTTGGGGACCTCGCCGATGACGACGACGTTGTCCGGGACCCACCACTTCGGATACTCCTCGCGGACGAACGCCTGGAGTGTCTCCTGCAGCGCGTCGGTATCCGGGTCCTCGGTCGGAACCACCAGCGCGAGGGGTCGCTCCTGCCAGCGTTCGTGGGGGACGCCGATGACGGCGGCCTCGGCGACGTCGTCGTGAGCCATGAGATAGTTCTCCAGTTCGACCGAGGAGATCCACTCGCCGCCGCTCTTGATGACGTCTTTCGCGCGGTCGACGATCTTGATGTAGCCGTCCTCGTCGACCGTGACGACGTCGCCGGTCTTGAGATAGCCGTCCGCGAACTCGGCGTCGGTCGCCTCCGGGCGGGCGAAGTACTCGGTCGTGACCCAGGGGCCACGGATGTAGAGTTCGCCGAAGGACTCGCCGTCGTGTGGGACATCGTTGCCGTGGTCGTCGACGACGCGGAACTCCAGGCCGGGGACGATGAGCCCCTGCTTGGCTCGTTTTTCCAGTTTCGTCTCGTAGTCGGCGTCTTCGAGGTCCGATTTCAGGTGCGCGGCCGTACCCACCGGCGCGGTCTCGGTCATCCCCCAGGCGTGGAGCAACTCGACGCCGTGGTCGTCGAAGAAGCGAATCATCGCCTCGGGAGCGGCGCTCCCGCCGACGACGAGACGGTCCAACGAGGAGAGGTCGACGTCGTTGTTCTTGACGTACTCCATCAGGCCGAGCCACACCGTGGGGACGCCCGCAGTGACCGTGACGCCCTCGGATTCGATGAGGTCTGCCAGGTCGGCCGGTTCGGGCTGGGGGCCCGGATAGACGTGTTTCGCGCCGCCCGCTGTCGCCGAGAACGGGAGGCCCCACGCGTTGACGTGGAACATCGGGACGACGGGCAGCATGACGTCGTCGTCTGCGAGCGGCACACCCTGTGGAGTCTGGAGCGCCATCGTGTGCGCCCACAGCATCTGCTGGGTGTACTCGACGCCTTTGGGTTTGCCCGTGGTGCCCGAGGTGTAACAGAGCCCCGCTGGCCGTTCTGCCTCCAGCGTCGGCCAGTCGTAGCTCGTCGGCTGTCCGTCGATGAACGACTCGTAGGGGACCGCGTCCAGGTCCGTCTCCGGGACCACATCGCCCATCACCACGTACCGCTCGACCGACGAGAACGGGTCGGGGTCGTCGGCGACCGCCCCCTCCAGTTTCGGCAGGAACGACTGGTCGACGAAGATTGTCCGGTCCTGTGCGTTCTCGACGATGTACTGGATGTGCTTGTCGGGCAACAGCGGATTGATCGTGTGTAACTGTGCGCCCATGCCCGGAACCCCGAAGTACGTCTCGAAGTGGCGGTGGTGGTCCCAGCAGAAGGTACCGATCCGTTCCCCATCACCGTACCCCACTTCGTCTAGGGCGTTCGCTAGCTGTGCGACCCTGTCGGTGTACTCGCTGTAGTCCGAGCGGACGATACCCTCGTGGGTACGTGAGACGACCTCCGTGTCCGGATACAGTGTCTCGGCACGCCACAGGAACGGCTGCAAGGTCTGATCGGTCCCGCCTGGCATAGCCCAACCCACGGGCGGGCGGTACAAGAAACCTCACCAAAAAATAGTGATGGATCGGGAAGGTCCCACCGATTTACAGGCGGTCGAGGCGAATGCCCCGGGGCTTGACCCCGAGGCGGTTTACACTTCGATCTGTTGCATCAGGTCGACCAATTCTTCGAGTCGTGGGAAGGTGTAGACCTTCACGTTGATGTCGGACTCCAGGGCGTGGACACGGGAGTCGAACATCAGTGCCATCTCGTTGTCTCGGTCCCCGACCAGTTGGTCGATCATGCCGCTGCCGGGTCCGAAGGTAAAGTTCGGCGTCGAGATGTCGATGGTCGTATCCAGGACGTTCGCCCAGCCGTCGATGAACCCCGAAGTCATGATGTTGCCGATCTCCTGGATGGCCGACCGTTCCATGTCGGTGAAGCCGTTGGCGTTCGGGTCGGTCTCGCCCATGTCGCCGATCATCCCGTGGGCCAGTTCCTTGGCACTCTGGGCGTTGAACAGGAAGAGGATGTGTCCGTGGGGTTGTTCGATCATCTCGATGCTGATACCGATCTGCTTCTCGTCGCCGACGTGTGTCTTGATGTCGGGGACGTCGATGAAGTTGATCTTCGTGATCTCCATCTCCGTCTGCATCCCCGTCATCTGGCTCAGGTGGTTCGCCACCGTGTTCCCACCCTCTTTTGCCATCTTGTTGAACAACCCGAGCTTCCGGATATCTATCATCAGACTCATGACTGGGACAGCTACTGGCACCCACTTGCTGGCGCTCCCACATAAGCTATGCACCCCGATTTTCGCAGTCGAGAATGACAGTCTGCCTCAGCCGGTCCGAACACTGACGGCGACCCCCTCACCCAGTGGCAGGAGTCCGGTCTCGAACGCTGGATCGTCACGGACCCGTTCGAGGTAGTCGGCGATGCCGTGACTCATCTCGTTGGCGTCGACGTCCTCACCGGCCAGCAGCGCGCGCACGTCGGCGAAATCGAGTGGGCCGGCCTCGATGGCGTTGTCCGCGGCGACGACGCCGCCGACGGGGACCTTCTCCCGGACGGCCTCGAACGCCTCGGCGTAGCGGTGTTTCTCGTTGTCGATCAGGACCACGTCGAAGGGTCCCTCGTAGGCGTCGACGGTCTCGATGGCGTCGCCGTGTTCGAACGCCGCGCGGTCGGCGTAGCCGCCGCGGTCGAGGAACTCGCGGGCCTCGTCGAGTTCGTCGGCGTCGATCTCCGTGAGGACGATCTGTCCGTCGGCGGGGAGTGCCGGGGCCATCCAGTACGCCGAGTAGCCGTAGCCCGAGCCGAACTCGAAGACACGTTCTGCGTCGACCATGCGCGCGAGCATGCGGAGCCAGCCACCGACGGCGGGACCGACCGTCGGGAACCCCTCGCGGTCGGCCTTCTCGTCCATCTCGGCGATGATCTCGTCCGGATCTGGCGACAGTGTGCGGGCGAACTGTTCGGTCACGTCCGGGAGCGGGTCCTCGCTCATGTCGTCCACTCCACGTGGACGGCGGTTAAATCCTCGCGGGCGGTGACGATCAACGGTTCCGACCGACCGGGAACTGCACCCGCTCTGGCTCGTCGTTGAACGCCGCGAGGATGCGGTCGTAGAGTTCGTTCCGGACCCGCTGGCCGCGCTTCGGGTGGACGAGGTACCGAAGCCGAAGTTCCACCCAGGATTGCTCCTGGACGACGTTGACCGTCGGGCGGTCCCGGACCTCCAGTTCCACGGGCGTCTCGGCCAGGCGTTCCCGGTAGCGCTGGATGCGCGCGGCCATCTCGTCGCCGAGGAAATCGTCGGCCGCCTGGCGCATCGTCTCGGTCGCGTAGTCCAGATCGGTCTCGTAGGCCACCTGGATGGTGAGTTCGTTCCAGACGAAGGGGAACTCCTCGCGGGTGTAGTTCTTGACGTGCGAGGAGAGGACGACGCTGTTGGGCAGCGTGATGATGCGTCCGGACGGCTGGTTCGAGGAGACGAGTTCACCGTTGATCTCCCAGAGGGTCGTCACCAGGAACGAGACCGCGACCACGTCACCCTTCGAGGACTCGATGGCGACGCGGTCGCCGACCTGATAGGGCCGCTTGACCATGATGTAGAGCCAGCCGATCAGCGAGAACAGCGGTTGCTGGAGCGCGAACGTGACAGCGAACCCGACGACACCGAGCGAAAAGAGGAGGCCGAGCCACTGCTCGGTGACCACCCCAAGTGCGGCCGCGACGCCGGCCAGCCCAAAGCCCAGGCGGAAGACGTTCTTGGCGTCGTGGCGCCGGCGCTTGTCGGGGGTGGCCCGGTCGAACGCCGTCAGGACGAGTCGATAACAGCCGTAGGTCGCGAATCCGACCGCGAGCAGCGAGAGGAACTTCACGAGGACGAACGAGATGGCGACACCGTCGACCGTCCCCTCGATGCCGACGCGCTGGACGGCAGCGATGCCGGCGGCACAACTCAGGGCGAGGAGCAGCGATAGGTAACCGAGCGGACGACTCACAGCAGCCCAGTCGGGAGGGCCGTACAAAACGGTGGGGGCGGGGATACGGTAATAGCCGCTCGGCGCTACGTGTCAGTATGGAACGCACTATCGAGATCGTCCCCGAGGCCGGACTGCACGCCCGGCCGGCCTCGAAGTTCGTCCAGCGGGCCAACGAGTTCGACGCCGACCTCCGAGTCGGACACGCCGCGGACGGCGACGACGACCTGGTCGACGCCCACAGCATGCTCGCGGTCACCGGCCTCAACGTCAAACACGGCGAGTCGGTCCGGGTCGTCGCGGAGGGCCCCGACGCTGCCGCAGCACTCGACGCATTGGAGGCGGTGCTGACGACGCCCGTCGAGGACGGTGGGGAGTCGTGACCGACACGCTCTCGGGGCTCGGCAGCACGCCGCTGGTCGGCGTCGGGACGGCGCGCTGGTACCGTCCCGCCGCGCTGGATCTCCCGGACCGGCCGGACCCCGAGACGGTCGACGCCGAGGCCCAGCAAGCGCGGTTCGACCAGGCGCGGGACGACGCGCGGACGGCCATCCGGCAGGCTCGCGACCGAACTGCCGACCGGATCGGCGAGGAGGAAGCCGAGGTCTTCGACGCCCACGAACAGTTCCTCGACGATCCGCAACTGGTCGACGGGATCGAGGACGCCATCCGATCGGGGACGCTCGCCGAACACGCCGTCGCGGACGCCTTCGGCGACGCCATCGAGCAGTTCGAGAGGATGGACGGCCGGATGGCCGAGCGCGCGGACGACCTCCGGGAGGTCCGTGACCGACTCCTCGGGGCGCTGTTGGGCGCCGAGACGGTCGATCTGGCGACCCTTCCCGAGGGAACTGTCCTCCTGGCGGACCGGCTCACGCCCGGCGATACGGTCGCACTCGATCCCGACGCGGTCGCGGGTATCGCGACGGTCGCCGGCGGTCGCACCTCCCACGCGGCGATCATCGCCCGCTCGCTGGCCATCCCGGCCGTCGTCGGCGTCGGCGAGGGACTGGGCGTCGTCACCGACGGGACCGAGGTGCTCGTCGACGGCGAGCGCGGCGAGGTCGTCGTCGATCCCGGCCCGGACCGCCGGGAGTCCGACAGCGGAATCGACGTCGAACCGATCCCCGAGCGCGTCTCGACGACGGACGGTCGGGCAGTCGAGGTGGCCGCCAACGTCGGCAGCGGTGCCGAACTGGCCCCCGCGAGCGACCGTGGCGCCGACGGAATCGGTCTCTTCCGGACAGAGTTCCTCTTCCTGGACCGGGAGGAACCGCCGACGGAGGACGAGCAGTACGAGGCGATCACGGACGCACTGCGGGCCTTTCCCGAGGACCGGGTCGTCGTCCGGACGCCGGACATCGGCGGTGACAAGCAGGTCCCGTATCTCGACCTCCCCTCGGAGTCGAACCCCTTCCTCGGCCAGCGCGGCATCCGGCTCTCGCTGGGGCCCCACGCGGACCTCTTCGAGACGCACCTGCGTGCGATGCTCCGGGCCGCGGCGACCGAGGACGGCGGCGACCTGGCGCTGATGCTCCCGATGGTGGCCCGTGTCGAGGAGGTCGCGGCCGCACGCGAGCGGATCGACGCGGTCGCCGCGGCACTGGACGCTGAAGGCGTTACCTTCGAACGTCCGCAACTGGGCGCGATGGTCGAGACGCCGGCGGCCACCTACGTCGCCGACGCACTGGCCGACCGGCTCGACTTCCTGAGTCTCGGGACCAACGACCTCACGCAGTACGTGATGGCCGCCGACCGCGAGAACGACGCGGTCGCCGACCTTCACGACCCGCTTCACCCGCCGGTCCTGCGGGCCATCGACCGGACGACGACGGCTGCGCATGCGAACGACGCCTGGGTCGGGATGTGCGGCGAGATGGCCGGCGACCCCTCGCTGAGCGAACTGCTCGTGGGACTTGGACTGGACGAACTGAGCATGAGCGCCGTGACGGTGCCGGCGGTCAAGCGGGCGGTCCAGGAGATCGACAGCGAGGCTGCTGCCGAACTCGCCGCGGCGGCGCTGGCGTGTGAGACCCGCGACGAGGTAGCGGAACTGCTGGACTAGCTCACAGTTTGTCGATGTCGCGGGCGGCCTCGGCCTGCTCGCGGACCGACTTCGTGGTCGCCGAGGGGCTGGTCGCGGCGACGGCGGCGTTGACCGCCCCCTCCAGGACGGGTGCGTCGGCGATGACCGCGTCCACGTCGCTCAGTTCGATGGCGACCTCGGCGTTCATGACGGCACTGCCCAGATCCACGAGGACGACGACACCGTCCCCGTCGTCGGCGGCGGCCAGCGCGTCTTCGATGTCGTCCGAGACGGTTCCAAGGCCACCCTTGCCGTCGCCGCCGGTCGGTTCGATGACGGTGTCACCGCCCATCTCGGTGGCGACCTCGACGATACCCTCGGCCGCGGTCCGACTGTGGGAGACGACGACGAGTCCGACCATCAGTCCTCCGCGGGCTCCTCGTCGGGAACCGTCGGCGAGGTAGCGTCGAGCGCGTCGATATCGGCTTCCAGTTCGTTCCGGGCGACGGCGAGCAGTTCCTCCATGATGAACAGTGTGCTCGTCGCGCCGGGGTCCTGGTGGCCGACAGAACGCCAGCCCAGGTACGACGCCCGACCCTTCGAGGCACGGATCGGGACGGTGAAGGCGACCCCGCGTTCGGCCGCGTCGACGGCCTTCGCCAGCGCTTCCGCCGGCGGGAGGTCGTCGACCTCGATGGACTTCTTGAAGGTGTGGACCGCCGGGACGAGCGCGTCGACCATCGTCTTGTCGCCGACCGAGGCGTCGCCGCGGTCCTGGACCTTCTCCAGGTAGGTCTCGGCGAAGGCCACGGCCGTCTCGGGGGTGATGCCGTCGTCGAGTTCCGCGCTGGCGAACACCAGCGACCCGCCGTACAGCGGCCCCGAGGCGCCGCCAACCTCCGAGAGCAGCGTCTTGCCGGCGGTCTTGACCATCGTCGCCGGGTCGGCGTCCTCCAGGTCGGCGACCGCGTCGGCGGCCGCGCGCCACCCCCGGGCCATGTTCCCGCCGTGGTCGGCGTCCCCGATAGCCGAGTCGAGGTCGGTGAGTACGGTCCGTTCGTTCTCGATACGGGCCGCGACGTTCTCGATTGCGTCGCGGACGGCCGCCCGCTGTGTCGCTTCGTCTGCCATGTGGTACCATGGCCGTTCAGCGAGTAAACAGTTCCGACGGATTGATGCCGCCGCTGGCGGACCTAGCGCCAGTGTCCCTCCGACTGCTCCACTACTCCGACGTCGAGACGGCACTTGACGACCCCGAGCGGTGTGCCCGCCTGGCGGGCGCCATCGCTACCCGTCGCGATGGCGACACCGTCGTCGTCGGTACCGGCGACAACACCGCGCCGGGAGCGCTCCCGCTGGCGACCGAGGGCGGGGTCGCACTGGACTTCTTCCGGGCGGTCGACCCCCACGTCGACACCTTCGGGAACCACGACTTCGACTTCGGCGCCGAGCGGGCCCGCGAACTCGCCGACGCCGCGCCACAGACCTGGCTCTGTGCGAACGCCCACGTCGACGACGACCGGTTCGCCGCCGCGGAGACGATCCCGCACACGGTCGTCGAGACCGACCAGTACCGCGTCGGCGTCGTCGGCGTCGCCCACCCCGAGACCGACACGATCAACCCTGCAGCGGCGAGTGTCGACTTCGCCGACCCGGTTCCGGCGGTCCGCGAGTCGGCGGCCACGCTGCGTGAGCAGGGCGTCGACTTCGTCGTCGTCGCCTCCCACTGTGGCGAGGGCGATAGCCGCATCGCCCGCGAGACCGACGTCGACGCCGTCCTGGGTGGGCACGTCCACGACGTCCACGTCGAGACGGTCGCCGACACCTTCGTCGTCCGGCCGGGCCGCGCCGCGCGGTACTTTTCGGAGGTCCGACTGGGCAGTGACGCCGACGTCACTGTCCACGAGGTCGGCGAGGATCACCGCGACGAGGCGCTGGCGGCGACGCTTCGGGACCGACTGGCGACGACGGGCCTCGACGAGGTGGTCGCGACGGTCACGGATCCCATCGACCTCTCCGAGGAGTCGGTGACGACTGCCGAGAGCCGTGCGGGCAACTTCGTCACCGACGCGCTCCGGTGGCGCGCCGACGCGGACGTCGCCATCAGCCCGACGGGCGCGCTCCGGTCGGGCGACCCGCTCGCCGGCGACGTCACGGTCGCGGATCTGGTCGGCCTCGCTCCCTACGGCGACGACCTGGCGCTACTGGAACTCTCCGGCGAGCGGTTGCTGGCCGCGCTGGCGGCGGTCCCGGTCGGCGCCCACAGCGAGGAGTACCCCGACCGGTTCTGTAGCCACCTCAGCGGTGCCCGGATCGTCTTCGACGACGGGACTGGGGAACTGCGCTCGGCGACGGTCGATGGCGACCCTGTCGACCCCGACGGGACCTACACGCTCGCCGTCGCGGACTACCTCGTCGAGACGGACCACGTCGTCGGCGTGTTCGGGCCCGACGACGTGATCGAGAAATGTGGCGTCGCACGGGACGCGATCGTCGAGTACGCCCGCGCGGTCGGCATCGACCCCCAGATCGAGGGCCGCATCGAGCGCCCGACGCTCGACCCCTGATCAGCGCTTCAGCGCCGGCGTGTCGGCGGGGTGGGCGAGCAGTTCCTTCAGTTCGTCGTCGACGGCACAGACGGTCACCGAACAGCCCATCATGTCCAGGGAGGTCATGTAGTCCCCGACCATCGCGTCCCACGTCTCCAGGCCGTGCTCGTCCATCAGTTCCTGGACCTTGCGGTTGACGATGAACAGCTCCGAGAGGGGGGTCCCGCCCATCCCGTTGACGATGGTGACGACCTCCTGGCCCTCGTCTAAGTCGAGGTCCTCCAGGACGGCCGTCGTCAGTTCCGCGGTGATCTCGTCGGCGCTCATCATCCCGGTCCGCTCGACGCCGGGTTCGCCGTGGATGCCGATGCCGAGTTCGATCTCGTCCTCGCCCAGGTCGAAGGTTGGCTCGCCCTTCTCGGGGGTGACACAGGAGGTCAGGGCCGTCCCCATCGTCCCGACGTTGTCGATCACCTTCTGGGCGACCCGCTGGACCTCACCCAGGTCGTCGCCGCGGTGGGCGGCCGCGCCGGCCACCTTGTGGACGAGGATGGTCCCACAGACCCCCCGCCGGCCGGAGGTGTACAGCGAGTCCTCGACGGCTACGTCGTCGTCAACGACGACCTGGGCGACCTCGGTGCCCTCCATCTCGACCATCTCGCCGGCGGTCTCGAAGTTCATCACGTCGCCCTCGTAGTTCTTGATGACCATCAGGACGCCCTCGCCACTGTCACAGGCGGCGACCATCTCCTCCAGTTCGTCGGCGGTCGGGGAGGTGAACACCTCGCCGGCGGCCGCGCCGTCCAGCATCCCTTCGCCGAGGTAGCCCGCGTGTGTCGGTTCGTGACCGCTGCCGCCGCCGCTGACGATGCCGACCTTGCCGTCGACCGGCGCGTCCGCCCGTACCAGTACCTGCGTGTCGGGGAGTCTGCGTACCTGTTCCGGGTACGCGGCGACCATCCCGTCGAGCATCTCGTCGACCACGTCGTCCGGGTCGTTGATCAGTTTCTTCATGGTGCATGGTGACAATAGGCTCACACGCTGATAAAGATAGCTTCGTTGATGTGTCAGTACCAGTGACCGGTGCCGTCAGGAGAGGGCAGCGACTATCTGCTCGACGCGCTCGGCCGCGACCGGGTTGGTCGTCACCCCGTCGACCTTGAGCGCCGTCCCGACGATGGCGCCGTCGGCGACGGTCAACAGATCCGACGCTGTCTCGGCCGTGACGCCGCTGCCCACGAAGACAGGAACCGACGGATCGACCTCGTCGCGGGCGTCGGCGACGGCGGCCAGCGTCGATTCGTCGGTCTGCTCGCCAGTCCCCGGTCCGGAGACGACGAGACCGTCGGCGTGGCCGCGTTCGACGGCGTCCGCGACCTGCTGGACCAGCGGCCGGTCGCCAAGCGGTGCCGAGTGTTTGACCGCTACGTCCGCGAGGACGGCGATATCGGCGTCCAGTTTCTCACGCAGGCGTATCGTCTCGGCGGCCCGTCCCTCCACGATACCCTGGTCGGTCACGCGGACGCCGGTGTGGACGTTGACCCGGACGAAGCGGCCACCGGCCGCCGTGGCCACCGACAGTGCCGCCGTGGCGTCGTTCCGGAGGACGTTGACGCCGACGGGGATGTCGACGGTCTTACCGATCGACTGCGTGATCGCTGTCATCTCGGCGACGACGTGGGCCGGCACGTCGTCGGCGTAGAACGGCGTATCGCCGTAGTTCTCGACGACGAGGGCGTCGGCCCCGCCGCGTTCGAGCGCTCGGGCATCGGCGAGCGCGTGCTCGCGGATCTGTTCGCGTGAGCCATCGTAGCCAGGTGCGCCGGGCAACGCCGGCAGATGCACCATCCCGACCAGCGGCGTCTCGGCCCCGAACATCGCTTCGGTGTCCATGCACGGCTGTTCGCTCGCCGTCGGTGAAAACGTAGTGCTAACTGTCGGCTACCCGCAGTCGACGTCTTTCGCCGGCCTACGCGTTCCAGTAGTCGGGCTCGTTGCCCTCGCGCCACTTGACCGAACAGCCACGGGAGGGTTGCTGGTCGGCGGTGATCTCCTCGCCGGAGAGCAGCGTCTCGACGTGGCCGGCCATCTCGCGCTCGGTCGGGTCGTCGTCGGGGTTGGTGGCGTCGTCCAGGCGACCGTGGTAGGCGAGTCGGAACGTCCCATCGTCGTTGTCGAACAGGAACGGGTCGGGCGTACAGCGGGCGCCGTAGGCCGCCGCGACCGACTGGGACTCGTCGAAGAGGTACGCGTCGTAGGCGATGGTGCCGTCGGCGACCAGTTCCTGCATCCGCTCGAAGGAGTCGTCGGGGTACTGCTCTGGGTCGTTGGGATTGATGCCCACGACGGCCAGTTCGTCGTAGTCGGCGGCGAGCCGGTTCAGTTCGCCGAACTTCGCCTTGGCGTAGGGGCAGTGGTTGCACGTGAACACGACCAACAGCGCCTCGTCGTCGGCGAAGTCGGCCAGCGAGTACGTCTCGCCGTCCGTCCCGGTGAGTTCGAAGTTCGGTGCGGCGTCGCCACGCTGGAGGACGTCGGATTCGGAGTCGAGAGCGACCATCGTACGCCGGTCTAGGCACGTCGGCGACAAAAGCACTGCGAGCGCCCGATCAGTCACTCGGCTTGGCTGCGGCGCTCGGGAGTCGCTGGCCGACGAGGAGGACACCGACGGTCAAGACGACGGCCACGGCGCCGATCGCCGTGATCGCCCAGAAGGCCGCATCGACGCCCACCCGCTCGACGACGGCACCCAGCACTGGTGGGGCGACCGCGCCACCGCCGGAGATGCCGATGGTGAGCAGGCCGAAGTTCTTCCCGGCAGCGCCCTCCGGCGAGAAGGCGTCCGCGAGCGCTGCACGGGCCGGACGGCTGGCGTCGACGGTGGCGCTCAACACCAGTACCAGGCCGAGCGCGCCCGCTACCGGCAGTGTCCCCAGCGCTAGGAGCCCGGCGACGACGACCAGCGCGACGTAGCCGCCGACGAGCACCGGGCCGGGGCTGTACCGGTCGGTGGCCCACCCGCCACCGAAGATGAGGACTGCGCCGACGACGAGCATCGCCGAGACGGCGGCGTTGGCCGTCGCCGGTGCGAGTGCGTAGCCGCCGGTCAGCAGCGTCGCAGTGTACTGTTTGATCCCCCAGCCGGCCATCGAGGAGACGAACCAGAGGACGGTGAGTGCGACGATAGGTGGCGCGGAGACCACCTCGCGGAGTTCCCGCCGTGCCCGCACGAGCAGGGGCTCGTCGTCGGGGCCGGCGGTCGCCGTCGGGCCGGTGATCTCGTCGTCGACGCGGCGGGATAGCAGGAAGATGGCGCCGACGGCGTAGACGGCACCGAGAGCCGCAACCGCGCCGATGGCCAGCCGCCAGCCGAGTCCGAGCGTGCTGGCGGCGGCGACCGCTGCCGGCGGGACCGCGAATCCGACCGCGCCCGTGAACCCGTGGACGCTGTAGGCCCGCCCGCGAGTCGCGGGCGTGGTCGCGGCGCCGATGAGCGGGTAGTGCGCCGGATGATGGCCAGCGATACCGACGCCCACGACGACACTGGCGAGCAGCAACTGCGGGTAACTGCCCGCGGTGGCGGTCAGTGCAGCCCCGAGCGCGCCGACGAACAGCGAGAGCGCGAGTACCGGTGTCCGGCCGCGGGAATCCGAGACCGACCCCAGTGGCAACTGGAGCGCCGTCACGACGACGCCGACCAGCCCGAGCGCGACGCCGAGCTGTGCGTCCGAGAGGCCCAGTTCGGTCTGTAACGGGCCGAATATCGGCGGCAACAGCATGAAGTAGGCGTGGTTGACGACGTGGGACCCGCCGACCAGGCCGACCACGAGCCGTGACTGGGTGGACGATACCACGATAGTCGTCACTGACGGGGCGACCGTGAAAACCGTCGCGGTTCGGCTTCAACCCCGGGTCTGGATGTGTTTGACGACGGCGTCGTCGAAGGCGCTGGCGGCCTCGTAGACGTCGCTGTCGGTGTCGACCGCGAAGGTCGCCTCCTCGCCGTCGGGGTCGTGTTTCTCCAGTAAGCCGATATCGACGACGTCGTCCAGTGTCCCGTCGAGATAGAGGGTCTTCAAGGGGACGCCAGCGGCGTCGCTCAGTTCGGTCTTCGTGTACTCTTCGTCGGGGTCAAGCCGGAGCGCAGCGTCGATGACGGCAGCTGACTCGTCGTGTCGCGCGACGTGGGCCCACCCAGAATCGGTGTCGGGACGCTCGCTGACCTCGTCGTACATCGTTCTGGTGCATGGCCCCCACCAAAGTAAAGCCACCGTCAGTCTCAGCTACTGTCTCGGCGGACGCTGCTCCGAGAATGGCTGTGAACCACTCACACGACGGAGCAAGGCTTTTGTCTACCGCCGCGCGCCGTCTGAGTATGAGCAGCCGCCGAGAGATTCTCGAACTCCTCCGGGAGAACGCCCGGTACACGACGGACGACATCGCGCACATGACCGGCCAGTCGGCCGAGGACGTCGAGTCGACTATCGCGGAACTCGAGGAGGCCGGCGTCATCCGGGGCTACCAGGCCGTCGTCGACTGGGAGGCCGTCGAGACCGACGAGGAGCGGGTCCGTGCGACGGTCGAACTCAACGTCACCCTCGACCGGGAGACCAGCTACGCCGACATCGCCGACCGGATCGCCAAGTTTCCCGAGGTGACCTCGCTGCGGCTGATCAGCGGCGACTACGACTTCGACCTGGAGGTCGAGGGCGACTCGATGCGTGAGGTCTCCCACTTCATCAGCAACAAGATCGCTCCCATCCCGGAGATAACCCAGACGGTGACCCACTACGTCATGGACTCCTACAAGGAACAGGGGATACGGTTCGACGACCACGACGACGACGACCGACTCTCGGTTTCACCATGACATTCGAACCGTCCGCCCGCGTCGAGTCGGTGCCACCGTCGGGGATTCGGCGGTTCTTCGAACTGGCCGAGGAGATGGACGACATCATCTCGCTGGGGGTCGGCGAGCCCGATTTCTCGGCGCCCTGGGCGGCTCGCGAAGCCGCTATCGCGTCGCTCGAACAGGGCAAGACCTCCTATACGGCCAACCGGGGCAAGCGTGAACTCCGCGAGCGGATCGCCCGTTACGAGGCCGCCGAGCACAACCTGACCTACGATCCCGACGAGGAGATCCTCGTGACTGCCGGGGCCAGCGAGGGGATCGACCTGGCGTTCCGTGCGCTGTTAGATCCCGGCGACGCCGTGGCGGTCGCACAGCCGTGTTACGTCTCCTACGTGCCCGGCGTGACCTTCGCCGGTGGCGAGGTCGTCGACGTGCCGACGCGTGCGGAAGACGAGTTCAAACTCACCCGTGAGGTGCTGGCGGAGTCGGGCGCAGCGGACGCAGAGGCGCTCATCTACTGCTACCCGAACAACCCGACGGGTGCGACGATGACCGGTGACGAACTCCGCGAGGTCGCAGCGTTCTGTCGGGAGCACGATCTGATGGTCTTCGCCGACGAGATCTACGCGGACCTCACCTACGAGCACGAGCACACCTCCATCGCGACGCTGCCGGGGATGCGCGAGCGCACGGTCGTGTTCAACGGCTTCTCGAAGGCGTTCGCGATGACCGGGTTCCGCCTCGGCTACGCGATGGCACCCCCAGAGGCCATCCAGGCGATGAACCGTATCCACCAGTACACCATGCTCTCGGCGCCGACGACCGCCCAGCACGCGGCTATCGAGGCCCTGGACAACTGTCGGGACGAGGTGGCCGAGATGACGACCCAGTACAACCGGCGCCGGAAGTTCATCCTCTCGCGGTTCAACGAGATGGGGCTGGACTGCTTTCCCGCAGCGGGCGCGTTCTACGCGTTCCCGGAGTGTCCCTGGGACGATGCGGAGGCGTTCGCAGAGTCACTCCTCGAATCCGAGGGCGTGGCTGTCGTCCCAGGCAACGCCTTCGGCGCTGGTGCCGAGGGGCATCTCCGAGTGTCCTACGCGACTGGCATGGCGGATCTGAAAGCGGCGATGGACCGGATCGAGTCGTTCCTCGGCTGATTCGCCGTTTCAGGCTTTGACGAACTCCCTGGCGAGGAACGGAAACTCCGACCCAATTATCAATAATAAAATACGACCCGAAAGCTTCAGTACAGATGGGGCTGTATCATGGCCACACCATGTCAGGGAGTGTCGTCCAACCGGATGACCAGTCGATCGTATCGGGATCTGCTGCCGTAAAGTTTTTTCACCTACACCAACGGATGAATTACAATGGCAATTGATGACACGGACGGGGCAGAGTCCGTCGGCAGTATGGGGCGTGTCGACGGCAGGGGGGCCGCCGTGGGCGAGTATACGTGGGACGACCTCCGACAGGAGTACCACGGTGGTGGGCGGTTCGACCGGAGCGAGTATCTCGGCTTCGAACCACGCTATCTCGAACAACTGATCGAAGACGGTGGTGCGGTCGCAAAGACGGTTCAGGAACCGCTCGACGCGTCACTCGACCCGGAGGTGACGCCGGTCTCGAAAGACCGTTACAGCTGGGAGCACTTCAAACGTGAGTACCATTACAAGGGCGGCGAGCCGCCGGCCAACAAGGCCAACGCGGAGCCGTTCGACGGCGAACAGTACCTCGGGTTCGACCCTGACGACACCGAGGACCGCGTCGGCGAGGCCGGCAGCATCGCTAACGCACTCTCCGACTACGTCGACGAACATACCGTCGACGTCAACGAGGAACTCGACGAGGACGCCTTCTTCTCTACGCGCGAGGGGTATACGACGGTCGTCAACCGGTACGATCTGGAGAAAGCCGTCCCGGAGAACAAGAAGTCACACTTCCGGGAGATAGAGCGCTACTGGGTCAACAAACCCTACGCCTGTGTCATCATCTTCCACTCGCGAAAGGAGAACGAGAAGAAGTACTACGTCGTCGAACCGTACCTCAACCCGATCGAGAACGACCTCAAGGAGTTCCTCTCTGGCAAGCTCAAGACCGCGATCAAGTACTCCGAGGACGACGTCATCGTCCAGGGATCGAACGAGGATCGGGCACAGGTCATCCAGCGTGAGGCCGAGGATCTCCTCTCACGCTACGATCTCTACGACGGTTCGGTCGCGAACTCGACCGGTGAAGGTGGCGGGATGTTCAGTTCGTTCAAGCAGATGCTCGGGATGGGCGTCGACAGCGAGCAGACCGGCGGCGAACTCACCGGGCTCTCGACGCGCCCGGAGCCGAAGATTCTCGAAGACGACCCGGCGACACTCAACGAGTACCAGGTCGAGAAACTGCTGTACGAACTCAAGCGGAACTTCGTCGGCTATGCCCGCATCGATCCGATCAAACACGACATCAACGTCGAGGACATCTCCTGTGACGGCTACAACTCCCGTGTCTTCGCCTACCACACCGACTACGAGCAGATCATCTCCAACGTCGAACACGGCGAGCAGGAACTCGACGACTTCGTCGTGAAACTCGCCCAGCGGTCGGGCAAGGGCATCTCCAAGCGCCAGCCCCAGGTCGACGCGACCCTGCCGGACGGCTCACGTGCCCAGTTGACGCTGGGGCGTGAGGTCTCCGACCACGGGACCAACTACACTATCCGTCAGTTCAAGGACGTCCCGTTCACGCCGATCGACCTCATCAACTGGAACACCTTCAGTCTGGACGAGATGGCGTTCCTCTGGCTCTGTATCGAGAACCACAAGTCGCTCATCTTCGCCGGCGGTACTGCCTCGGGGAAGACGACGAGCCTGAACGCGGTCTCGCTCTTTATTCCCTCGAACTCCAAGATCGTCTCCATCGAGGACACCCGCGAGGTCGAACTGCCACAGCGCAACTGGGTGGCAAGCGTCACCCGGCCGTCGTTCGGGGAGGACGACACGGGCGACGTCGACGAGTTCGACCTGCTGGAGGCCGCACTGCGTCAGCGGCCGGACTACATCGTCATGGGTGAGATCCGTGGTGAGGAGGGTCGGACCCTCTTCCAGGTCATGTCGACCGGGCACACCACCTACACGACGTTCCACGCCGACTCCGTCGGCGAGGTCATCAAGCGGTTCACGACCGAACCGATCAACGTCTCGAAGACGCTGTTCACGGCGCTGGATCTGGTCTCCATCCAGACTCAGACCCGTGTCGACGGCAACAAGGTCCGCCGGAACAAGTCCCTGACCGAGATCAACGAGTACTCCGCCGAGAACGACGAGATCAACGTCCGGGACGTCTACGAATGGCGCGCCGAGACCGACGAGTACATCCAGATGGGTAACTCCAACACCCTCGAAGAGGTCAAGTTCGACCGCGGGTGGACCCAGGACAAACTCGACGAAGAGCTGTTCAAACGGAAGGTCGTCCTGGCGTATCTCATCGAGCAGGGGCTCAACACCTACACGGAGGTCGCAGCGACCATCCAGGCGTTCATCAACGACCCGGACACCATCCTCACACTCATCGCGAACGGCCAGCTCGAAGTCTCGCTGGAGGACCTCCGGGAGATGGAATCCGTTCAGATCGATATCGATCCGGAGAAAGAGGAGATGGTCCCGCGGCCGGAGGCACCCGAGGAGATGCTCGAAGAGAGCAAGAACATCCTCGACAACGCACAGCCGCTGTTCGATCAGTTCATGAGCCGCGAGACGCCCGACATCGTCTCGGCACTGATGGACGGCGACGCCGTCCAGGAAGAGGAAGAGGAGGAAGACGAGGTCGACTTCGGACAGTTCGTTCCCAAGGCAGGAACGGAGGCAGACGACGGATGAGCCTCGACACACGAGGGCAACAACAGCTAAGTGACAGTGGGACGCTGGGCGACACGTTCTATCCGGCGTACCAGATGCTGTTCAACGAGGACAGCGACTTCGTGCGCAGCGTCGAGAAGAAGCTCTCCCAGGCCCGGATGGCCGACAACGTCGAGATGTTCCTCGCACGCGCGCTTGCGGTGGGGGTCATCTCTGGCATCGCCCTGTGGCTGCTCGGGACGTTCCTGGGCGTGGTGATGGTCGAACTGCTCAACCTCAGCGGGGAGAGTCTGGAACTGCTCGGGCTCGCGGTCTCGGACTCGCTCGCGAACATCATCAACATGCTGAAGATCCCGTTGCTGATACTGATCACCGGCCTGTTGTTCGGTGCGATCGGCTTCGGGATCGGCTTCGGATCCCTGGTCTCGATCCCGTATTTCCGGGCGAACGCCCGTGAACGTGAGATCAACGTTCTGCTGTCCGACGCGGTTTCGTTCATGTATGCGCTCTCGGTGGGTGGGCTGAACCAACTGGAGATCCTCCAGGCGATGGCACAGGCCGACGACACCTATGGGGAGGTCGCCCGCGAGTTCCAGTCGATCGTTCTCGAGACGGAGTATTTCGATACCGATTACCGGACGGCAGTTCGCAATCAGGCACTAGAGACGCCCTCGGACGAACTCTCGCAGTTCCTCACCGACATGCTCTCGATCATCAACTCCGGTGGGGACATGACCTCCTTCCTCGAGGACCAGAAGGAGAAACACATGCGGACCGCCCGGCAGGAACAGGAGAAGATGCTGGAGACCCTGGAGCTGTTCGGCGAGATGTACATGACGCTCTCGCTGTTCCCGCTCTTGCTCATCATCATCCTCGTCATCATGTCGATGATGGGCAACGCCCAGCAGATGCTCATCTACGGCACGGTCTACGTCCTCATCCCGCTGGTCGGGGTCGGGTTCCTCGTGTTGACCTCGACGGTCACACAGGACTCCATCGGCGACGGCTATCTCCGTCCGAACGCGGGCGAGGAGGACATCGTCGTCGACGAGGGTGTCGGCGTGTTCAACCTCGGCCTGGTCGAACGGTACACCGGCGAGTTCAGCGTCTTCGATCGCATCAAGAGCCGGGAGGGGACCTACGAACTGGTCAACATCCTCACGGAACCGCACTACTTCTTCCGTGACCATCCGCTGCTGGTACTGGGGCTGACGATTCCCATCTCGATCGTCGCGTTGGTCGCTGCTGTGTTGCTTGGCTTCGCACCCCTCCAGTTGAACGGCCCCGGTGGATTCATCCAGAACCCCGTCCGGGCGACGTTCTTCTGGGTGTACATGCCGATGTACATCAACTTCATCCCGCTGACGATCTTCTACGAGTGGAACCAGCGCTCGCGGAACGCGATCGTCAAGAACCTCTCGGAGAACCTGCGCAAACTGGCGTCGGCGAACGACACCGGGATGACGCTGCTGGAATCGATCAAGGTCGTCTCGGAGACTTCCTCGGGAAAACTCTCAGAGGAGTTCGAGACCATCCACGCGAAGGTCAACTACGGGACCAGCCTGAAACAGTCCCTGCGTGAGTTCAACAACAAGTACCACGTGCCACGGCTCGCCCGGACGGTGAAACTCATCGCCGAGGCACAGGAGGCGTCGAGCCAGATCCAGGACGTCCTCTCGACGGCCGCACAGGCCTCGGAGAACCAGGACGACATCGACCGGGACCGCAAGTCCCGCACCCGGATGCAGGTCGTCATCATCCTGATGACGTATCTCACGCTGCTGGGTGTGATGGCGCTGCTGAAGACCCAGTTCCTGGACGTGATGTCGGGACTGGCGTCCCAGGCATCCGGATCGAGCGGTTCGAGCGCTGGTGGCGGGCAGTTCGGTGGCAACGTCGACACGGCTGCCCTGTCGATGCTGTTCTTCCACGCGGTGACGCTGCAGGCACTCCTGTCGTCGTTCATCGCTGGATATATACGTGAGGTGAAAATAGCAGCGGGTGTCAAGTTCGCGGTCGTCTTGCAGACGATCGCACTTGCGGTGTGGATCGCTGTGGGATAGCGGTCTGTTTGGGGGTGGTCATATGAACGATAGGGGACAAACACCACAGGACTTTGCAGTCGGAACGAGCGTCCTGCTCGTGACGATCATCGGGACGTTCGCCTTCATCCAGGGCGGTGCGCTCTCGGTCTATGAGGACCCAGTGACGGAGATCGAACAACCACAGGCGGATCGCGTCGCGTCGTATCTCGTCGAGAACTACAGTGTCAGCAACAAGCGGAACACGATTCGCTACAAGCAGGCAGGTGGGATAAACAGAACACTGAACGACACTGCACCGCTGACAAACCTTACCGAACAGGCGGCGGTTAACGTCTCGTCAGCCCGGCGGACAGATCCGACGCTCAACGTGAGTATCGTCAACAGTTCCACGTTACAGTCCGGGACACTCCGTCCACACAGGGGGGTACACAACCTCTCGTGGGGAACGCCGTATGAGAACCAGAGTGCCTCGGTCTCGAACCGGGTGATCAGGCTCAACAACGACAACAACAACGTCTGTGAGCCAGTCTGTTGGCTGGTGGTTCGTGCATGGTGAGGGGCAGGCGTGGCCAGGCATACACGCTAGAGGGCGTGTTGGCCGCCATCCTTGTCATCTCGGCGACGGTCTTCGGGTTGACGTCCATCGACACGCGGGCGTGGGAGGACGGCACCAAGGAAGAGACGAGACGATTGGAGAGCCGTGCCGACGACCTCTTGACCGTCGGCAAGAACACGGATGCACTGAAGAAGGCCATCCTCTGTTACTCCTCCGGACGAGCACGTATCAACGGGAACCACTCGAGTCGTCCAGCGGAGTTCGAGCGGATGCTCAATCTGACTTTCGACTCACGGGGGAACCAGTACAACCTCTACTTCAACTATCTCAACGACACGGGCGAGAGACGAGTGACCGAACTGGTCTCCGAGAACTCGGTCAGCTCTGCCAACCGGCCGTCGACTGGTGCTGCCGTGGCGACCCGGACGGTCGCACTGACCGACGAGATGCACACTCGTTACCAAAACTCGTCGAACGCGTGTGGGAACGAGGGACCTGAACTCGAGGACATACCCAGATCCAGCAGTACGGGCTTCTATATCCCCGATGCGCATAGAGAGACACGTCTGTACAATCTGGTGGAGGTGCGATTGATCGTATGGTGACCGACACGGATACACGGGGACAGTTGCTGCTCGTGGGCGGAATCGCTATCGCAATCGTGTTCCTGCTCTCGATCGTCCTGACCAACAGTCTCGTCGTGACCACGTACACCGCGACTCCCGAGAGCGCAGACCGCATCGAGACGGTCGAAGACCGCGAGACGGCGATCGAACGGGATCTCACGACCATCTCTGCGGCCGTCAAGGACAACACGACGTTTACGAACTTCAACTCGACGTTCAATTCGACGCTCCGGAACTACACGCGGTACCGCACGCGGGTGAGCGGTACACAGTCGGGGACCTACACGAACGTGACGATGAACACGTCCGCTTCGGAGGGGAATTATTTCATCTCCACACCAGCGAGTCCTGGAGCCGGATTCCGGCCTCTTGATCCTCCCCGTCCAAAGACCTGGACCATGGCAACGAACGTCGACCAGGTCTCGGTATTCAATTTCACTGCGACAGATGTCAAATCGGGAGGGCCGTTCAAAATCATCGCTGAAGGCGATAGCGGTAACACCTGGGAACTCGTGGTGGACAACACTGGACCCCCTACGAACCTCTGGAAGGTCGAGGTCGACCCTCATGGATCGAGTCCGCAAACCTGTACCGGTCCCGCTGGCTCGGATATCGAGGTCGATCTGTTGGCGGGGGAGTGTACCGCCGGTGGCACGACGACTTCCTTACCGCCGCTCGGAGATTCGCTGGACAAACCGTATAACAGTATTCGGATCGAATTCGGGAACAAAATTCGAGGTACTCTCTGGTACGCCTCGACGGGCACGTTCCAGAGTGGGACCTCCGGCGGTTACGCCGTCACTCCGGCCGTCGACATCGCGTACTCTGGCCCGGAGACCGGCTACGAACGGACGATAACATTGGAGAACTCGACATGATCCGCAACTTGCTCTCCGATACCCGCGGTGTCTCCCCAGCGGTTACACAGGCGCTGACCATCGGCATCTCGACGATACTGGTCACCGGAATCCTGCTCGGCGGTGGGACACTCATCGACAATCAAAAGGAATCCATCGCCCGCGAGGGGCTGATCGACATCGGCTCCGGTATCGCGACCGATCTGGTCAGACTCGACCAGTTCAACACGTCGTCGCTCAACTCGAACATCGAGTTCACGTCGCGGTACCCCGAACGGATCGCTGGGGATCAGTACCGGATCAAACTGGTGCTGACGAGCAGTCGGACGAAGATATACGTGAACTCGACGAGGAAGGACTATTCGACGGTCGTTCGCTTCCGGAACAAGAGCAAGGTGTGTCCAGGTATCGCCAACGGTGGGATGCTCACGCTCCGATACGATAGCGGGGACGACTGCATCGAGATCGAGGACTGACTATGAGTGCTATATTCGACGAACACGACCGGGGTGTCTCAGACCTCGTGGCGTTCACGCTGGTGTTCAGTATCATCATCAGCTCCATCGGGTTGGTCACACTCGGGGGATTCGAGGCGCTCGAGGGTGTCAGGGACGGTGCCGAGACCAACACGGCCGAATCGACGATGGTCGGCTATGCCGAGACTCTTTCGGATCACAAGGACGAGCGCGCGCCACGACGCGAGACGACAATCAAACTGCAGGGGCACTCGCTCTCACGGCAGCCCTCGTCGTTCGAGGTGACTGTGACGAACGCCTCGGGGACCCGGACGACGACAGTCTCTACGGGAACGCTTATCCGGACCACGAGCACAGGGACGGAACTGGCCTACACCAGCGGGGCTGTGTTCCGTGTCCAGGAAGACGGTGGGCTGCGTGTCGTCCGTTCCCCGCCGCTCCGGTGCGGGGGTGCAGACGCCCATCTGTCGTTCCTCCGGGTAGCCGGTGATCTCAACGAGTCGTCAGCTGGTCGACTCACGCTTCGGAGTTCGCTTGAGAACCGGTCGCTGTTCTATGCCCAGAGTTCTAAGTCAACCAGCGTGATTATAAACGTCACCGGGACTCAGTATCAAGACGCGTGGGAACGGACGTTCGAACGCCATCTGGGGTGGTCGTCGGCCGGGCCGTCTGGACACTACGAGTGCACCGGCATCGGTCGGGCCGTCGTCGAGAATACCTCGATCAGTCTCGAGGCCATCTCCTGATCGAGAACCAACTTCTGTCAGGGGCCAACTGTTTGATCATAGCTTCCTCCTACACTATTGTACCTCAGCTTCACGACCGTTTCGAAGGAAGGCTGGCGCTTCCGAGTGTTTGGTTGCCTGATACATGACTCACGAGAGCGTGTCGCTATTGTCCGAATTAAACTGATTGAGACACTGATCGTCGCCCTTCCGTCCAATCGGGTGTGAGTGAGGATGACTCCAGTTCGACCCGGTCCTCACCAACCCATCGGTGGTCCCGCGCCGCGTTGAGACGCGGATGGACTGGTTTGCCTCCGCTGCAGCTGGACCAGGTTCGTTGCCTCTCGGACAGCGGTGATAGTGCTGCTCCCGGAAGAGCCGACTTTCAGTCACCATATCAGGGTCGAATCGATTGCGTATCACCCTTGATGGGTAGCAGATCAAGCTCTTTGAGGTGTCTACCACAAAAGGATTCCTGCTCAATCGGTAGCGACATCACGAACGGAAGCGGAAACCGTCAGAGTGGACTCGAAGGCGTCCCGCCTACGGAGCCGTCACGTTGACGACTTCCGACTCGACGTTAACCGGCGAGTCCTCCCGGGTGCTGACGCCATCGGGGACTTTCTGGAGGAACAACTCGCCGCCCCTCGTGACTGTCGGTCCACTCTGTGCACTCTGGGTGTCGTTGTAGACGAGAATCTCGTAGTTGTACGTACTCCCAGTGGAGAGCGAACTGACATCGAAGCCGTACTGCGTCGGCTTGGCCGCGTTGTCGTACACTACCTCTTTCTTTGTACTGTCAACGACCGTCGTCCCGTCTTTCGATTTGATCCGGAGACGCACCTCCCGTTCGTCCTCGATTGTGCCGGTGTTCTCGACACCGACGTTCATTCGCGAGATACGTCCGCGGCGGACGATCTGCGTCCCGGGCGTGTAGTCTTTTGTCCCGATGTTGATGTTCGTCGGCTTCACGTACGAGTGGCCGATTTCGATCGACTGGTTCGCACTCGTCGTGTTGGGTGTGGTCACGTAGTAGTTGTACCTCCCTTTGTCGTCCGGATTTGCAGGGATTTCGAAAGTCAGCTCTTTATTAACGCCATCAGCGATGGTCAGGGACTTGGTACCTGAGCCACTGCTCCCAGTGTCAATGCTCTCGTAGACCAGCGTCACGTCCATGTCAGTTCCCTGCTGCTTGCCGGTGTTATCGATGCGTACCTGAACCACAGGATTGCTGTCATCAGCGTCACTGGGGTTGGAATTGATCTCGCTAGCTGTCGGTCCGTCCAGTTTCGTCACCTGGTAGTACGGCCCACTGGTAGTTCCGATCCGGATCTGCTGGCTCTGTGAATCATCGGCTTCGCCGTCGCTCCCCGTAACCTCGACTTCCCAGTTGTACGTCCCTGGAGCGTACTTGCCTGTTGGAAGGGTGATAGTAATATCCGTCTCTTCGCCGGGCTCGAGCACAGCCGTGTTTTTACCGCCCTGCGGAGACCCCGCAAATGCCGGATAAACGCTCGCCTGTCCGGCTTTCTCCCCGGTGTTGTTGATTGTCACGTCGACATCGGTGCCCGCGGCACCGCTGCCGATCCGTGCTTGAGCGTCCACGTCGGTGATATTGAACGTCGCGGGCTGGACGTTTTCACGCTCCGTACTGACGACTTTCAACGACACAACGGCGTCGTTGTAGTCCGGATCATCAGGACCACTGGCGTTTTCCTCGCTGGCTCCCGGTTTCGAGAGCTCGTACATAAAGATGAACTGGTCTTCCGCGAGCTGGAGTTTTTCGTCTTCACCGATGCTCGCGTTGACGGTGTCAAGCATTCCATTCAGTCCGAGCTGGTACCAGCCTGCCTGTCCTAATGCCGGCGGCTCCTCGTCGTTTTGCAGGATTATGACGTTGTCCTCGCTTTTTTTACCGGTGATTTGAATCCGCTCGTAGCGATGGTCGTGTTTCCAATCGTCCGAACAAGTTCTTGTATTTATCTCTAACGTCTCGTTGAACGTCTGATTGTATCTGTAATGCACGTAATTGGCATCGTCCCGCGGGAGTCCACAGATGTAGGACGTTCCATAGATAGATAGCCGCGACCCGGCACTGAGGTTCATCTGTTTCGTGTACGGGTTGGGAATGTTCTCCCGGTACATCCGCTGTTCGGCGTGCGGGTGATTGATGTTCCCATCATACTCGTCGGTCCAGAGCGGTTGTTTGTACGATCCGCTATCGTTTTCGACGAACGTCTGGACGGTCGTTGGTCCCGCAATCTCTGTATAGGTCGTCTCATCTGTCCACCAAGAATAGTCCACATCTATACCTTCAAGTTCCGAACCACCCGCGACGATCTTGATACGGGCGTCCTCGGCAAATTCGAGGAAATCACTGCCGTCGCTGTCTTCGCCCTCCTCGACACCGGAGCCTTCCTCGCTGACCTCCAGAATCTGGCTCAGCGAACCGTTTTTGGTCTGAGCCATGATCGTGTTCTGGCCCAGTTTGAAGTCATCCGAGCCGTTCTCGACGGTCGTCGTGAACCGTTCGGTGGTTGATTTTTCGGGGTCTATACTTATATTCCACTCCGCGAGATCGGTGTCTGTCCTCTCGTTGTCGAGGTCGAGTGTCTGCTCGTCGGCTGTTCCGCCGCTGTTGGTCACTGTCACGTTGATCGTAACGTCGTTGGTCTCCCTGACACTGCTTGGATCGATCTCCAGACGCTTGATGACGAAGTTCGGTGCCGTGTTCCCGGCTGTGACGTAGAACGTACTCTGCCGGGTCTGGTTTGGCGTCTCCACGGTCAGACTGTACGACCCAGTATTGGAGAATGTGTGCGTGACTGCTCGTGATACGCTTTCGTCACCGCGCAGCTTTTTTGTCGCGTTAGTACTGGCGACGATTGTGTCAGTGTCTTCGTTCCGGATCGTCGCGTTGATGTAGCCGGTCAGTGTCTGGTCACCGGTGTTATTGATTTTTGCCGACAACGTCTCGCTGTCGCCTCGCGTGGGCGTGGTGTAGCTGAGGTTAGTGATACTGAAGCGACCTGGCGGGCCGACGACGAACGGGACCTGCTTCGAATCACTGCCGACACTGAAGTTCAACTGATGCCTGCCTTCACGATTGATCGGGAGTGCGTTGCTTACGTCGACGCTGACGTTCTCGCCCGGGTGAACCGTCGCACTCCAGGTCGTGTTCAGTTGGCCAGTGACGTTGAGTTTGAGGGTTGCCGTCTTCGTCATGTCACCGTTGTTTTTCACCCAGACATGCCCATCGGTCGAACTACTGACGGTCGTCCCACCAGGAATATCATCCGCTGCGAACTTGACGTTCGGCGATACGTTGTCGCCGTTGAACTGGATCTTTTCGGTCGCGCTTCTATCGGTGACGATCGTAACGTTGCGTGGCCGCGGAGGGCTCCCGCTGTGAACGACATCGGTTCCATCCAACGTATACGTGACCGTCTTCGTCTGTTTCCCGTTGAGCGTCACGTCCTTTGGGGTCGTGACTGTCCCATTGTTGTATACGAACCTGACCTCCTTAGTCGCGCTCAGTCCTCCCGTGTTTGTGACTTCGGCGGTGATATCGTAGGTTCCTCCCCCAGTGGGAGTCACTGTCAGGTTCTTCGCTCTGAACTCGGGGTCGGAGACATCGCCGAGTTTGAAATGTACCGTGATGTTGTCTCCGGGTTCGGCGGGTTTCCCGCCTTCGACAGCGACATTCACTCGCTTGTCGTCGTAGTTGCTCTCGGCCCAGTCAGTCCATGCACGTGCGAACGTACTATTGCTGATTTTCAAGGAGGCGTTTTCGACCGCTGCGGGCGAACAGCCACCGCTACCGTATAGGGCATGACTCATTTCGCGCTGCTCGTTAACCTCTTGCGTGACGTTGGAAGTCGCCTTCAGCGTCCCACTCGAAGTGAGGTTACCGGTGACGTTGGTGAACGACACAGAGAGAGAACCGTTGTCGTAGTTCAGGTCAGGTGGTGTACTCATCACCGCCCCTGCGTCGGTCATCTTCCAGACGCCACCTGCCTCGTAGGCGATAACCGCATCTTTCCCATCGTGTCTGATCGTCCCCATCTGTCGTGGTCCTGTTGAACACGCCGGTTTCTCGTTGAGTGTCACGTTATAGGTCGCGTTCCGATTGATAGAGACATCCTTGTCGATTTCGTCGCTGATCTCAAACGTTTTTCCCTCATCGTCGGCCTGTTGGAAAACACTATCCACTTTCAGCATCGTCTCCTCGGAAATCTCCTCCTTCGAGTCTGTGTTCAGGTCTTCCACGACAGTTGACCCTGCTAAGAGAACAATAGCGATCCCGACCATTGTGATCCCGATAAGCAACACCGCTGCTACGACGTTGGATACCCCACGATTATCGGTTCCTGCACTCCCCTCGAAATACATATTTTTATCCTACTATTCCAGTGACTAAAATCCTTCTATGAACTTACCAAACATAGCGAACACGTTCAGGATAGAAATTGCCTGATATTTCGCATCGAATTGACACCGTCCCTTTCTTGCTACTTCTCGGTTTAGAGAGGCTATACTACCGATTTATCTGTTCTCGATCCGCCTGTCGTAGCCGACTCTGGACCGGTGCCGTTACTGCCGCTGTTCAGGATACATATAAGTAATATTATGGATATTTCCGGGGAGCTGATGTCGGAATGCGACCTGAACCGGCGTAGCCAGACTTCGCTCAGAGCACGACCATACGGTAATCTCGCCGGCCCGAGAGCACGTTGCACTTTGGGCCACGACTTCCGGGAGCCAGCGGCCCGCCTCGAGCACAATGGATATCGTCACTTGCCGACCCTTCGGGGCGATAGAAAATGCCGATAGACTCGCCGGGATTCCCGCGAACGGAGTGAGCGAGAAGTCGGCGAGGGAACGAACGGATGTGAGTGGACTCGCCGGG